>VRUL01000058.1 GCA_019456145.1 Planctomycetota bacterium | reverse complement strand
CTAACACTGTGGCTAAACAATTTGGATTCCCGTCCCCCCAATCAGGTAGGGGCAGGCTTTGGCGGGAATGACAAATTAGGTTTTGTTAGAGTGCCTAAGCCTTATTTATTACACACGGGCAGGATGTCCGTGCCACAAGATTAGACTTCATATATGGCATATCACACTTAGAGCGTATCCAAATAACCCGCTCTATTGCGGCCGGCTGCAAAGCCCGATGCCTGCGTTGTCAGCCAAAAACGTTCTCAACGTGGAGAAAACCACGCCTCCGAGCATTTTTGGCCTGCCGCCTTGGCCTCGAACTTTTCGCTCGGCCTCATAACGCCCCGGTTATTCGGATAAGCTCTTACTTTTTCATAGCTAAAGCCTACTTTTGCATAAAGTAAACCGCCTTAATGGAAAAATTAACTGATTTCGTGGATATTCTAACAAATTTTGTTTGGTTTGCACAACTTAGAACAATTTAATTTTTCGTTTTCGCTTTATGCCTGTTGCGGCTTCGGCTGGCGGCATCAGATTTACTCGCAATATTTCAATATCGCGGTGCAATCTTCTTTGCCAGCCTCGTCCTCACGACGGCCTAAATGTGAACAGAAAATATTAAAGTGCTCTAATCCGGGAAATCCGGGCTTAAATAACAAAGATATTATCGAATTGCATTTCTCCTGATTTTCTATACAATACCGCCCTGACAACAAAATAAATACTCGATAGTCGATACTCGATACTCGTCGAGAATCGAGAATCCGGCATCGAGAATCGAGAAAGTGCAAGGACTAATATAAGGAGAAAAAATGGGTTTTGCAGCGTTAGACTGGATTGTGATAGCTTTGTATTTTGCCATAGTCATGGGCATCGCAGTGTGGGTAATCAGGCAGCGGCAGAGGTCCACCGCCGATTACTTCCTCGCAGGCCGGCACCTCGGCTGGTTCGTAATTGGAGCATCGCTGTTCGCCTCCAACATCGGTTCGGAACACCTCGTCGGCCTGGCAGGCGCCGGCGCAGACAGCGGCGTCGCTATGGCCCACTACGAGCTGCATGCCTGGTGCCTTTTGGTCCTCGGCTGGGTGCTCGTCCCATTCTATTCTCGCAGCGCAGTCTTTACTATGCCCGAGTTCCTCGAAAGACGCTATTCACCCGCCGCAAGATGGTTCCTGTCTCTGGTCAGCCTTGTCGCATACATATTCACCAAGGTCTCGGTCTCACTGTTCGCCGGAGGAATCGTCTTCAAGACCCTCTTTCAGCAGGACCTCCTGCCCTGGGTGAGCAACTTCTGGCTCGGTGCGATTCTTATCGTGGTCTTTACCGGTATATACACCGTCCTCGGCGGCCTCAAGGCCGTCGTCTATACCGATGCCATGCAAACCGTCGTCCTTATCGTCGGCTCGGCCGTGGTCACTATCATCGGCCTGCATAAGCTCGGCGGTTGGGGCGAATTGAAAGAAATCTGCGGCAGCGAAATGTTCAACCTCTGGAAGCCCATTGATGACCCAAACTTCCCCTGGTTCGGTATGCTCTTTGCAGCACCAATCGTCGGGATGTGGTATTGGTGCACCGACCAGTATATCGTCCAGAGAACACTCGCCGCCCCCGATGAAAAGACCGCCCGACGAGCTACGATCTTCGCCAGCTATTTGAAACTCACTCCTGTCTTGTTGTTCATCGTACCGGGAATGATCGCCTATGCCCTGGCAAAGACCGGCAAGCTGGATAGCGTAATCCTTCAAGAGGGTCAATCCAATCAGGCATTTCCGCTGATGGTGCGTGAGTTGCTGCCGGTGGGCCTTCGCGGCCTTGTAGTCGGCGGTCTGCTCGCTGCGCTGATGAGCTCGCTCTCATCGGTCTTCAATTCCTGTTCCACGTTGTTCACGATCGACATCTATAAAAAACTCAAGCCCGATTCCTCGGAATCGACGCTGGTCTGGGTTGGCCGAGCCGCGACTGCTGCGATGGTCGTCCTCGGACTGCTTTGGATACCTTTTATGAAATACGTTTCAGGTTCCCTGTATGTCTATCTGCAGAGTGTCCAGGCATATATCGCCCCGCCTATCTTCGCTGTCTTCTTTCTCGGTGTGTTCATCAAACGTGTTAACTCGGCCGGATGTATGGCCGGTCTCGTCGGTGGTTCCATTATCGGTATGGCCCGTCTGGCAGCAGAGGTCGCCAAAAGCCACCTCGAAGGTACTTTCCTGTACGGCTTTGCAAACATCAATTTCCTGTATTTCTGCCTGATCCTCTTTGCTGTCTGCGTGGCATTGATTGTGGTGGTCAGCTTGCTGACCAAAAAGCCCTCGGCAGAGCAAATCGAGGGCCTGACCTATGCCACAACCGCCGCCAAGGACAAAGAAAAATCGAGGGCCAGTTGGAACAAATGGGATGTTATCAATTCGGTAATCGTCATTCTGCTCATTCTGACGGCTTATGTGTATTTCAGAGGTTTTTGAACATAGGACAGACTGATATGGCTTACACAATTGGCTTGGATTACGGCACGAATTCAGTTCGATGCGTGATAGTCGATGTTGCTAACGGCAATGAGCTGGGGACAGCGGTACACGAATATGAAACCGGCCAAGCGGGTATCATTCTTGACTCGGCTGACCACAATCTGGCAAGGCAGAACCCGGCTGATTACCTAAGAGGCGCCGAGGCTGTCGTCAAAGCGGCAGTTACTGAAGCAGAGAATTCTGATAAGGATTTTGACGCGAGTCAGGTTATAGGTATCGGTATTGATACAACCGGTTCAACGCCAATTCCTGTTGATAAATACGGCAGACCCTTGAGTATGTTAGCTAAATTCAGAGGTAATCCAAACGCCTGCGCCTGGCTGTGGAAAGACCATACCGGTCACGCTGAAGCTGCTGAGATCACCCAACTGGCCGAAAAGGAACACCCCGAGTACCTTGCCAAGTGCGGCGGGACATATTCATCCGAATGGTTTTTCAGCAAAGTACTTCATTGTTTACGAACCGACCCTTACGTTTTCGATGCGGCCTATAGCTGGGTTGAATGCTGCGATTATATCCCGGCGGTTTTGACGGAGAGACAGAAGCCGGATATTATCAAACGAAGCAGGTGTGCTGCCGGTCACAAAGCTATTTTTAATGACCAGTGGGGAGGCTTGCCCGCTAAAGATTTTCTTGCCAAACTTGATCCTAAACTTGGTGAGCTTCGCGATCGGCTTTACAAAAAAACCTATACCATCCAGACGTCGGCGGGGAAGCTCGCACAGTCGTGGGCGGAAAAGCTCGGATTACCCGCCGGTATTCCAGTAGCAGTAGGGGCCTTTGATGCTCACTTAGGTGCCGTCGGTTCCGGTATTGCCCCCGGCAAACTGATCAAAATAATCGGCACCAGCACGTGTGATATGCTTGTGGCTGAATCTGACCACCAGTTGGCCGACATACCCGGGATATGTGGTATAGTTGACGGTTCTATTTTACCGGGTTTCTTCGGCCTGGAAGCGGGGCAATCTGCGGTGGGTGATATCTTCAATTGGTTTGTCAATTACATCCAGCCGGGCGGAGGGTGGCACGGGCTTCCAGCCCGTGAAAACACGGCCAAGATGGCCGTGCCACGCTCGCATGAGGCTCTTACCGAAGGGGCGGCAAAGTTGAAGCCGGGTCAGTCCGGCCTGTTGGCTCTCGACTGGAACAACGGCAACAGAACAATTCTTGTTGACCAAAGACTGACTGGATTGTTGATAGGCCAGACGCTGCACACAAAGCCGGAAGAGATTTACCGGGCATTGATTGAGGCAACTGCCTTTGGAGCTCTTACCATAATTAACCGCTTTGAGGAGTATGACGTCAAGGTTTCAGAAGTGATAAATTGCGGCGGAATCGCTGAAAAGAATCCTTTGCTTATGCAAATTTACGCTGATGTAACCGGAAGGGAAATGAAAATATCCCGCTCTGCCCAGAGTTGTGCCCTGGGTGCATGTATTACCGGTGCAGTTGTAGCGGGTGGAGAATCCGGCGGCTATGATAATTTCGTTGATGCTCAGGCCGCTATGTGCGGCATAAAAGACGTCACTTATAAACCTATTCCCGAAAACAACACGGCTTACCAACAACTATATGCTCTTTACAGGCAGTTGCATGATGCTTTCGGTCTGAAAGACTCATCCGGCAAATTGGCCAATGTTATGAAAGATCTTTTGAATATCAAAGACAGCGTGAAGCCTTAAAGGCGATATTATGTACGAAGAACTGAAAAAAGCCGTCTGTGATGCAAATGTTGAATTGCACAAACAACAGCTCGTCATCTGCAGTTGGGGCAATGTTAGTGGAATTGACCGCTCGGCAGGTATTGTGGCCATCAAGCCCAGCGGTCTGGCATACGATGAGCTAACAGCAGACAAAATAGTATTACTTGACCTGGAAGGAAACCTTGTCGAAGGAGACCTGAATCCTTCGTCAGATACGCCAACACATCTTGAGCTTTACAGAAATTTCGAAGCCATTGGCGGTATATGTCACACTCATTCGCTGAGTGCAACTATGTGGGCGCAGAGCTGTAAGGAAATCCCCTGCTTTGGCACTACTCACGCCGACTATTTCTATGGCTCTGTGCCTGTCACCGAAGTAATGAAACCGGATGAAATAAAAAGTGATTATGAACTGAACACGGGCAAAGTTATTGTCAGGCGATTTGCAGAGATTGACCCAATGAAAATACCGGCGGTTCTGGTAGCTAATCACGGCCCGTTCACGTGGGGCAGGGCCCCCGCTGAAGCCCTCGAAGCTACGGTTGTGTTGGAGCAGATAGCAACAATGGCTCTTGGTACTATCACGATAAAACCCAAGCAGGGCCCGATAGCCGAGGAACTGCTTGATAAGCACTATTTGCGTAAACACGGCAAAGAGGCTTATTATGGCCAGCAGAACCCAGCAAGACAATAGAAGTACCTATTCACAGGAGATGAAACATGAAGAAAACCACATTTGGAGTGATCGTTGGAAACCGGGGATTCTTCCCTGACATATTAGCCAAACAAGGGCGAAAAAGCATACTTGAGGTACTACAAAAGAACGGTTTTAATTCAGTTGCTTTGTCAATGCAGGAAACGAAATACGGTGCCGTTGAGACTTTTGCCGATGCCAAGAAATGCGCTGCACTTTTTGCGAAAAACGCCGAGAAGATTAACGGCATAATTGTAACGCTGCCCAACTTCGGTGACGAAAAAGCAGTGGCTGAAACAGTTAAACGCTCCGGCCTTAACGTGCCAATCCTGATTCACGCTGAGCCGGATACTCAGGGTAAAATGAGCGCATCGAACAGGCGTGATTCTTTTTGCGGCAAGATTAGTGTTTGCAATAATCTCAGACAGGCAGCTATTCCCTATACGCTGACCAGCTCACACACGGTGAAAGTCGAATCCGCTGAATTCAAGAAAGACCTGGAAGATTTTGCTTCGATTTGCAGAATCGTTAACGGCCTGAAGAATCCCAGATTTGGCGCTATTGGTGCCCGCCCCGCAGCTTTTAATACAGTTCGTTATAGTGAAAAAATCCTCGAGCTTTCAGGTATATCCGTGGAGACCATCGATTTATCTGAAATCCTTGGAAGAGTCGCACGGCTTTCCGATAACGATAGAGCTGTCAAACGCAAGTTAGAGGCCATAAAAAAATACATTTCGACCAAATCAGTTCCCGCCGACAGCCTTTTGAAGATGGCAAAGTTCGGTCTCGTGATAGACCGGTGGGTCAAGGATATGGAGCTTGACGGCACAGCAGTGCAGTGCTGGACGAGTCTGGAGGAATTCTTTGGAATAGTGCCATGTACACTTATGAGTATGATGAGCGAGACCTTGCTGCCCAGTGCCTGTGAGGTTGATATTACGGGCGTGTTAGGGATGTATATTCTCCAATTGGCCGGTGGTATGCCGAGCGCTCTTCTGGACTGGAACAACAATTACGGCTCTGACCCTGACAAATGTATTGTCTTTCACTGCAGCAATCTACCCAAGTCAATATTCAAGACTTTAAAGATGCACTTCCAGGAGATTATCGCAGGAGCTATGGGAAAGGAAAGCGCTTACGGCACTATCGATGGCAGGATAGCCGCCGGCAAAGCAACCTTCTGCAGAACCACTACCGATGACACCGCTGGTATTATCAGCGCTTATGTGGGCGAAGGTAAATTCACAAATGACAAACTTGATACTTTCGGAGGTTACGGTGTGATGAAGGTTTCTAACCTACAGCCTCTAATGCAATACATCTGCAAAATGGGTTTTGAACATCACGTTGCTGTTAGCCTGACGGAAAAAGCTGATCCTATTGCCCAAGCCCTTGATACTTACATGGGCTGGGAAGTCTATCGCCACGAATAGAATTCAGGATTTGTCCGGATTAGCAACTTTACCATTGTGTAGATTAATTGTTCGGTCTGCAAACCGCTCGGCCTCGACGCCATGAGTTGCAAGGATTAGTGTGCCACCTGCTTTATGAAACTCTGAAAGGTATCCGAGCACTGAGGTTGCATTATCAGCGTCCAGATTGCCGGTAGGCTCATCAGCGAGGATAATCTTCGGACGATTGAACAATGCCCTTGCAATAGCAGTGCGCTGCTTCTCGCCGGCACTGAGTTCAGCGGGTTTGTGATAATTTCTCCCTGCCAGGCCAAATTGTTCTATCAATTCAAGGGCTTTGGCATTCTTGTTGTTATCGGTTGCTGTCCCACCTGCAAGAAGGACGTTTTCCACAATATTCAAATAGGGCACCAGGTGGAACATTTGAAAAACAAAACCAATATTCTCAGCCCTGAATTTAGCTCTTGCCCGTATACTCATAGCATAGAGGTTGTTTTGTTCCACGGAAACTATTCCGCTGGTGGGGCGCAGCATCGCCGCGATAGTCATTAGCAAAGTTGTCTTTCCGCTGCCGCTGGGTCCGGAGATAACTATAAATTCGCCTTTTTCAATTCGGAGATTTACATTGTTTAGTGCTTTGACGTCACCCTTGCGAGTTCGATAAGTTTTCACAGTATTTTCAAGGCAAATCATATCTATTCTTCCATTAGCGTAACTGCAGGGTCATAAGTCACGGCAATCATTGTCGGAATGAAGCTGGAGACCGCAGCAAATACAGGTGCAAAGACAAGTGAGCAGGCCAGCAAAGACAGTTCTGGTTTTGTCATCGTTTTAGCGGTTATCTCAAATATTTTCGGCCCGAATATCGAAGCCAGGCCTGTCCCCAGAAGGAAACCAAAAAGTGCTCCGACAAGACCGGTTGTTAATGCCTTGCCCAGAAAAAGAATAGTGATTTGGCCTGTCCCGTATCCGAGAGCACGCATAATACCAATTTCCTGCTGTCTATCCCGGACGTTCATTATTGCCAGTACACCAATCCACACTCCGCATGCAATGACAACAAAAGGCACGATAACGGCAAACAGATTTCTTATCATTTGCCTTGTTTTTGCTCGGGCTGAGGCGATGGCTCTGGTGTGGAAGAGCTGGGCCTCGGGCAGCAGGGGACCAATTTCCTTTCGCAGGATAGACACAGGGTCATCGGTCGGTGTAAAACAGAGACAATCCACTGCTCGAATCTCACTGATTCGACCGGGCAGGTTCAAAATCTCCTGGGCATCACGCAGATGGCACTGAATTCGAATATCATCAACTCCCCCTGATTCAGACAAACATTTTGCCACCTTAAGTGTTTTACCTTTTATCTGTACGACATCACTTTCATTTAGTCCAAGGGCTTTTGCCACCCTATATCCGACGTACAGGCTGCCGCGTTCAATTTGGAAACTCATAGGCGGCGTTTTTCTCCCCGGTGGACTAACCTCGGGTGCCAGGCCGGTCAAAACCACGTCAAAATCCCGCCAGGTAATTTTCTTCTGGAGTGTAGCCAGAAGGTGGTTATAGGAAATTTGCTTCTGGGAGGCGAGTATCTCTGTGTATTGCTCCGGCATTGTCTTATCGGGAAGACCGGTGAGCAGAAACTCATTCATATCCGTGTCTTTTGATATGATGTGCAGGTTAAAGCCCATAGAGAGCATTAGACGAGCAGTTTCACGATTGGATGCTTTGGCCGCGGTGAAAAATGATATAAACAGCGCTACCGCCATCATCACAGCAAGCGAACCAAGTGCAAAATTTATCTTTCGGTGGCTTATTTCTTTAAAGATAAGGCCGAGTATTGTCATATATTCTTGTACCTTGCTTTGGGTTGGGCCCAACAATTCATTCGGTTCCAGACTTTGACTTGAGGCTTTCAACTGGAATATAGGCCAGGGACGTCTGCAAGGCAAAGCCGCAGGTACAACCTGAACTGGACTCTGGAATAAGCACCAGCCCGCCGGCTGGGATAATATTGATCCAGCAACCCGGCCGCGTAACGCTATTGAGCCGAGTTGGTCCGCCATTTAGCCCCAGGTCGTACATCCAGGGATTGCCGCCTCGCCAGAACATACACTGTGCCGATGCCGATACACCACCGCAGCCGTGCCCGCGCCGATCGAATCTCCATTCGCTGGCCTTTTCCCCTGTTTTTAGATTATAAGCATAGGGCCACGAATAGATGGTATCATCAATGATTGTCGGATGACGGTTATATTCGCCGTGGCCGCCGTCCTTAGCAAGGCCGCTGTCGTGATGTACATCCCAGCGGATTTCCCCCGAGCGGGCATCGAATGCATTGTAGTAATAACGAATAGAATTTCCGACCAACTTCGACCCACTCAACAGGAGTATCTCTTTGGCATAGGTCAGGTATACGGGTTCCTCGAAATTGCTGACATCAATCTTCTTTTTATACACGATCCGTCCGTTTTGCATATCCAGAGCAACCAGATACTTCTCGCCGCCGTCGAACAGTGTTTTCACCGGCATACGGCCAACCTTGTCGGCCAGGGCCTTTGGGCTGTGAGTCTCGACAAAGTACATCCGTCCGCCGGCGACGGTAATAGTTGTATTCACAATGAGACCGTCCTTATATTTCCAGAGCGGCTTTCCACTGGTTTTCTTCATAGCGAACAAGTAATCACTTACAACGAGCTTCATATTTCTGTACCACAGTGCGATGTCGGCATCGTAGCTCGTCTCGTTATAAGAAGCACCTTTCCTGCGACCACTTCCAAACAGAACATCGCCGCTATGGGCGATGTATCCCCACTCACGTGGCTCGTCTTTGATGAGCTGCGCCATCGTATATGTGATTCGGCGCTGGCCGGTCTGAACATCGAAGCCGAGACACTTGTCCTCGGCTGCGACGTACAGCATTTGCTTGTCCACGGCCATACTCCCACAGTCAAGGAATGCGCCAAGCCGACGTGAATTTGGAATTTCAGCATCCCATAGAATCGTCCCGTTATAGGCGTCCACTGCAAAGACGACACTGTCACCCGGAACGAAAAGGCGGCCGTCCTTAAAAAGAGGTGGCACGTTGCGATGGTGACGGTCAATCATCTCCCTTGGTCCGGGCCCGCCAAACCACTGTATGGCCATCTTGCCTTTAATCAGCTCGTCTCTGCTGCAGGCTGAATTACCAGGTTCGGCATACATGTGCGTCCACTCACCTGCGCCTTCCAGCTTTTTCCGAGTCACTACCGCCCAGGCTATTTTCTTACGTTCGTACACTTCCCAGCCGGCAGTAGTTTTTTGCACCCATTTTGTAAGTCTGCTCTTATTTTGCCTGTTTGCCGGCAGACCAAAAGCAATGACTCCACCATAAGGCCTGACGAGTTCAAAGATTTCCTCTGCAGAACAAGGGAGATTGCCGCCTCGCAGTGTCTCGTCCGAGATTATCAGATTAGCGAAGTATTTGGTATAGGGTAGTGTTTCAAAAGAGCCTTGATGAATAACGACCTGTCCATAGAGTCCTGCTTTATCGAGGGCTTTTCGAGCGATAGCAACTTTATTTGCGTCTTTTTCCACCCCAATGATTTTCAAATCAGTTAGCTGGGCCAATTCGTATGCAAGCCGTCCTTTACCGCTGTCCAGAACCAGGCAATAGCCTTTTCTAATGTCCGTTTGTTTGACAATATGTCCGGCTGCCTCGGCATACAGTCCTGTAAGGGCATCCCGCGGATACGGATTAGTATCTATTCCCGCTGTTATTACTTTACTCTTACCCTTTACACCACCTCTAAAACAATATATTTGTCCTTTATCTGTACTGACATACAAACCACCATTTATTACACTCAAAGCCTGCGCGGTGCCGGTAACAGGTGCTCTCCATATCTCTTTGCCGTCCCTGGTGCTAAATGCCGACACTTTATTCTCACCCCCTGCAAAAAGAACATCGCCTGCTAAAATCATCGAATACGGGTGTTCGCACTCCACCGTCCACAGGTAGCAATCTCTTAATTTCTTCTGCAGCTCTCCAAGTTCAGCCTTGATATTGCGTAAATCCTCCTGCAGTTGTTGTGCTTGCGGAGTGTCTTTACCTGCTTTTTTGAGTTGTTTCTCGATTTTTTCGTGCTGTTGCTTCAAGCTGTTTCTTCGTCTTGACAGTTCGAGATACTGTTTTCGATTGAATGCCGACAACTTCTTTTCTGATTGCATATACGCCATTGTATCGTTTACAAGCATCCGCAAGCCGCCGAACGTTGCGATTCTGTCTTTCGTCTTTGCATCGTTTGCATTAAGTTCCTTTTGGCCACGGCCGGGCCCTGTTACCAGCACGTCTTCTGTCAGAAGCACGTATGTTCCTCCGGCGCTGGGGAACTGGCCCTGGGATCTGCCGTCCGCACGTGCAAACATCGCCGGGCCTGTTCGACCCGTCGGGACATACAGCCGCTCATCTGAAGCCAGCATATAACCCTGCGGCGAAATATTCGTCTTTTGCTTCCACAATGCTGTTCCGTCTTCAGCATTAAGTGCAATTAAATATGTTCCCTGGTTTGGAAACAATCCCGCCGTGAAATAAACTTTTCCTTCGTCTACTACCAATCCGGTCCGCACGGGCAACGTCGATATCATTCTCCCATTGCCTGGTATCATGCGGTTTTGCTCGGCTACTCTGTACTTCCATACAAGCGAGCCATTATCACCGGAAAGACAATAGACGCAGCCGTCGTCGCAACCGACGTACACTCTGCCGGCACTGACGGTTGGTGCCAGTCGCACAGGCCCTTCTGTGAAGAATGTCCAGCGCATCTGACCCGTCATCGCGTCGATGGCGTATACTTTGTCGTCGGCCGACGAGCCGAAGTACACGATATCTCCTTCACCAACCACGCCAAACGCATGGTCATAAGTCACTGTTGGTCTCAGATTGTAAAGACGGTGGAAGAAATCCTGCTTTGCCGGTGCCGGCCAGGCGGGTTGTGGCGGGCGTGTTGCTTTGAATACCCAGAATTCCTTCAAAGGCAGTTGAAGCTGTTCACCGGTGACGCAGCTTCTACGATTGTCATGCCCAAAGGTAGGCCAATCCTCAGCTGAAACTGGGCCACAGAGGACAAAAACCACAGAGAAAAAAGCGCATGCAATATATCTGTTCATGTTTTTTTTGCCCTGACGAGTATTACAATGCCGGAGGTCAAAACCAAAACACATAATCCGACAAGAAGAAATATTATGTTGCTCAACGATGAGTTTGCCTCACCTAAAGAGTAGGGCTCTGAAGTCGGTTTCACCGGGTTAGACTTAGGCATCGAGATGTCTTCGGAACCCACAAACACGTTTTTTCGTGTTTGCAGAGCCCTTTCAACCTCATTGGGTGAATTTTGCTCGGCCTCTAAAGCAGAATCAGATTCGACCACTAATTCCTGGTATCCCAATGGCACACCGGGATATGAATAAGAACCCCTTCTTATTATCGAACTCATCTCCATCTTTATCATAGGGTTTTCAGGGTCAAATCCTAAGTTCTCCGCCACCTGGGCCTGCATTTTATTAGTCCATCTGGCCGGCAACATAGTGCCCTGCAGCCATCGATAATCAAGTCCACATTCGCAGTCATCACCGATTACAAAAAGGACACTGGCCAGGTTGTTCTCGTTTATTTCTTCTCCCTTGAACAGTGGTCCCATCCAGCGACTTCTTCCATAAAGCACCGCTGCATGCGGCTCGCTTAATTTTCCACCATCCAGACCCAGGCTCCAAAGTAGAATTTCTTCATCGGAAAGAGACTTCCGGTCCATCACGATCAACACAGGGGGATGGGCAATAGGTTTAGGCATCATTTCCATTTGCGAACTTACTAACTCAATGGCGCCAGTGGCAGCCTCCCTGGCTCTTTTATTTTCCTGGGCATCGGTTCCTTCAATCAACAGTACAGCACCATAATATTTAATGACCTGCCGTAGGATTTCCTCACGCTTCGGTGAGGACAAAATCTCTTCAACGGCCGACCGCACCGCCTCTTCAATGGGCCGGTCACGTTCTGCAATGGACACGGGATATAACTGTCCATCTGGAGAGACCAGTACCATGGAGGGCAAAGATTTTACCTGCTTTAAATCAAGGTATTTCATTGCTGGATGGTCTTTTTGTTTGTCGGTATTAATTATTTCAAATTCGATGTTGCTGTTCTCAAGGCTGACATCTATCGCCTGTTCGAAACCGGAGACGATATCTGCGCCGGTTTCATCACCGATATAGCCGAAAAGATAATACGGCTCAATCTGCAGGTCGACAAAGCCGGTCTCCCGAACGTTATATCTGCAGGCAAATGTAAGGTGAGTATGTAAGCAAACCAGCATACAAACCAGAGCTGCCAAACGCAAAATCGCTCTGTTGTGGTGGTTCTGTACTATGGTAAATCTAAATCGTCTAATCATCGCAAACTCTCAAGTCTCAAAAGGCTGCAAGTTTGTTTATCATGATTTCAGTAAGTTGCTTCAAACATATATTATACAATATATACGCGGCGAAAGAAAGGCAAAGTCAGCTATTCAGGCAGCACGTGTATATTCTCTGGGTGTAGCACGGCAATCAAGTCGGACTGTGGTTTGGCGGCCAAATCGGCAAAAGCTGCGTGTGACAAATGGGCCACTAGATTGAGAGGACCATTCAATTCTATTCGAATATAGTTGCCGCAGTCACGTGAGCGAACCAGTTTAACCTGCAATTTATTATCAACAGACCCGCTTTCCGGGTTACCGCTGAGTAGAATGTTTTCCGGCCGTATTATAAACTTTATTTGTCCCTTGTGTTTTCCTGGCACCACCAAGTCAACACCCCCGGCTCGAAACTTTGTGCTTGCAGGTTGAGATCCATCAGCGGGCTTGACAGCCATTACTTCACCGCTGAATATATTCCTGCAACGCATAAAATGGGCAACAAATTCATTTCGCGGCTCGCGCAGCAACTGATTCATTGAGCCGACCTGTTGTAAGTTGCCTTGGTATAATATCCCGGCCCTGTCTGCTACCGAGAATGTTTCTTCCAGGTTATGACTGACGTGAATAGTAGTTAGACCGAGCTGGCGTTGGACACTGTGTAGTTGGGCACAGATGTCTTGACGTGTGGCTTCGTCCAGAGCACAGACCGGCTCATCAAGCAACAGCACCTTAGGTTGCATAACCAGTGCCCTTGCTAATGCCACCCGCTGTTTCTCTCCGCCGCTGAGACCGTAAATACTGCGTTTTAGTAAGTGTACAATACCCAGCATCTCTGCTGCCTGCATGACCTTGCTGGTAATTACCTGGCGGCTGTAACCTCTAACGCGTAAGCCGAAGCCAATGTTCCGCTCGACAGACAAGTTCGGAAAGAGCGCGTAATCCTGTGGGACGTATCCAATCCCGCGCGTGCGAGGCTCAAGGTTGGTCACGTCTTTTCCGTCAATATAAATTTGTCCTGATGCAATCCTCGCCAGACCGCAAAGGCACTCCAGTAAGATGGTTTTTCCTGAGCCGGGCGGGCCCAGCATGACAAAGTACTGACCGTGTGCCACCTCGAGATTGAATTGGTCTAACCGGAAGTCGCCGATACTGAATGAAAGCCGAACTGCACGAATCATAATTTTACCTGAACGGTGCCTCCAACTAAGTGAATAATTGTCAACGCTATAAGAGCCACAACTATCATCAGCAGCGCAACTGCCAATGCGACCTCAAGGTTGCCTATGGACTGCTCCAGGAATACGGTCGTGCTTAAAACTTCGGTGCGCCCGCGGAATGAACCCACAAAAATTATCAAAGGCCCGAAAAGCCCAAACGCCCTGGCCCAGGTTAGAATACCGCCGGCGATAATACCATTAGCGGCCAGCGGTAGAGACACACGCCCAAAGCTGCCCCACTGGCTACAACCCAGGGTCAACGCGACATTTTCGAAGCGACGGTCAACATCATCAAAGGCGGTTTTCGCTGAACGGATGGCAAAGCTGGCAGAAACCAAAAACTGACAAAGCACAATCCCTTTGGGCTGAAAAACAAACTCAATTCCCAGATCTTCCTGAATCCATTTGCCGAAACCGGTCTGAGAAAAAAACACCAACAGGGTCAGACCGGCCACCAGTGGCGGGAAAATGATAGGCAAATCCACGACAGTGTCAACCAAAAAGCGACCACGAAACCGAAATCGACTCAATATAAATCCAATCGGTATCGCAAAAATCAACGACAGCAACACCGTCATAATGCTGGTCCAGATACTCATCCAAAGAGCGTGACGAATAAAGCGAGAAGTGAGAACCGTCAGAACCGCTTTACTGTCAATGTAGAAAATGTCGGCAATTATCAGCAGCAGAACGAAAGCGACAAAAACGATCACAAAGACAAAACCTGCTGCGGCAAAGAGGTGACTGCGCCAACTTTTCACCGGTGCTTTTGGTTCTGTTTTCAGCATAATAGCTCCGTTCTCCCAGAAACTACGCGTTCGATTACTTTCAGCAGAATTGTAATCACGGCAAAGAAAGAGGGAACCATAGTTCCCGGCGGCACAGGTTGATTGAATGTGCGGAACCACAAAATCCAGTTGGGGAATTTGCCGTGCGCTAATATATGTAATATGATAAATGCCAGAAAAAAATATCCTGTGAAATGAAGGGCTTTCCACCTGCCTGGTCCGAGTTTCCTGAGGGCCCATTTATAAGAGGTTGCCGATAGCAGCAGAAAACCAATCAGCGATACCGTGCAGAACACTAACGACAGCCAATGTTGCCTGTAATATTCCATGTCAAATTTCTCAATCGCACAAAGTGAGACAAAAATATGTAAAACAATAAAAACTGAAGCGGTCACACCAAGTGGCCGTCGCAGCCGGAGACTCCTGTGTAATTTTCCCGTTAACCGGCATAACGGTCCCAGAGCGAGGGAAAAAGAGAAAAGTAAACTTGAAGCGATGGCCAGTGCCTTATTGGCAGTAAAAAGTGAATAAGGCCTGTCTCTCCATCTATGATATTTCCACATGAATAAAAAAATCCCTGCATATAACAGAAGCGAAAACACCCACTCCCACCGCTTATTGTACATGATGATAGGATGTTCGGATAAAGTTTTCGTTACCATTTTCTCGACAAGTCTTATCAGGCCTCAAGTTTCTATTCTTATGGCTGACGCCAAAATAGAATGACAAGCTGCTGTTTAGTTTTCTGTAATAACCCATCCATATTCCTTGTAGAACTCACGTGCCTCCGGACTTGTCAGAAAGTCCATAAATTGTTTTGCGGCCTCGGTTTTCTTAGCGAAAGACAACAGTCCCACGCCTGTTCCCCTCAATACCTGTTGTTCTTTGGGCATTTCAATAATTTCTATCCTTTCCGGCTCCAAATGTTGAAAAGCCGACCACGCAAATGCCGCGTCAATCTCATCGGTCGCCACCGCTTCAATGATAGCTATGCAGCCATTAGCATAATAACAGATGTTTCTTCGAATTTTATCCAAAAGCCCCAGGCGGCCGCTGATATCCTCCCACAATCCTTTCAGGCAATCTATGACCGACACACCTATTCGTACACCCGGCTTGGCTATATCTTCCACGCTGCGTATATTCTTGGGATTGCCCGCAGGCACAATAATAGCCGAACGACGGTACGCGATAGTGCGGCGCTGATGCCTTTGCACAATTCCTCTTACTTCGCCGTCATCAAGCAGATACTCGGCCCCTGCTATGGCAAGGTCATGTATGCCGGCATCGGCAATTTCCAGCAGAAAATCATCACCGCCGGTTTCTCCTGTAGCCTCTTCAGCAACAGGTTGGGCACAGTGGCGGCTGCACACGCTGATTTCCACGTGGATATTCGTCTGTTCTTCAAACAACTTGGCGGCTTTTTCCAGGGGAGCCGCACACGCCCTGGCACTGAAAATACGTACAGTACCATTACTGTTTTGTTGTGTCATTGTTTACGTCTCCGTTTTGAGTTGAATTTACCATTCTCTGGTTTGTCAAATTACCGTCAAAACCGCCTTGTTTCGGCTTCAACGAAGTAACAAACATTTTCACAGCCACTATTAGCAGGACAGCAGCGAATACCTTCCGTAGTATATGGCCCGGAAGTCTGGACGCCAATTCCGTCCCCGCCAATACACCAGCCAGAGCGCCTAATATAATCAATCCAATAATTGCCCAATCCATCTCAATCTGGGGATTCTTCCAGTACCGCAGTGCCCCGACCAGGGCCATGGGCACCATTACAGCTAATGCCATCCCCTGGGCACTTTTCTGCTCACAGCGACAAAGTAACACAAGCGTCGGTATAAGTATTATCCCGCTACCTAATCCTAACAATCCGCTCAGGATGCCCGCACAGATACCCAAAAAAACAAAAACCCACCACGGATTCGACAACTGGCCGATCATAACTGATCTCCAAAATATTCCTGACGGCCCCAATATTGGCCCTTACCGCAAACAGTATAACCAGTCACATTACTATTTACAATAAAAATACTTACAGACGCTGCCTCGAATTGGAACTTAGAGTGTTACTCCCGGCGGATTCAAATTTATTCCGGGGCTTCGGTACTATAGTTATGTTTTTTAAAAATTTCCCGGCCTTTTTCAGAGGTTATAAAATCCACAAACATTTCAGCCAGCTCTCTATTTTTGGTGAACTTCAGCACACCCACATCCACCGTGGAAACTATGTTTTTCTCAGGCGCTATAGATACCTCATCGCCGTATTCACTATAGTATTGGGCCATTGCATCCCAGACAATAACCGCATCGAGTGACTTTGCCTGTATCTGCATCCCCAGTTCATTGACCGTAAGCGATTGGTATACCACATTCTTTTTTATTTCCTCCCAGGTGATGTTGTTCCTGGCAAGTATTTGTCGGGTTGTTCTCCCTATGGCGCAGGCATTTGGGTCGCCCAGACCCAATTTCAAGCCGGGCTCAAGTATGTCCTCCAATCCGGAGATGTTCTTCGGATTGCCTTTTTGTACCAGAATGGTCGGAACCCAGTAGAAGGCCGGCCGGTGTGAAAGAATCATACCTTCCTGGTGGGCTTGTTCGATATAGTGCTTATCACCTGGAATATACAGGTCGCCGCGATGGATAAGCCTTATCTTGGATAAAAGCACCTCGCTGCCGGCGTAATCAGTGACTATCTTAACGCTATGCTCACGCCTGAACGCCTCCGTTAGTTCGACAACAGGTGGGCTAATGCCGGCGGCGCAATATAGCAGCAGCTCTTTTCCTGCAGCTTGTTTTTTTGTCGGCCCTTTCCGGTCACAGCCGGTCAGTAGAATAACTGTGGCAAGAGTTGATGCAAAAAATAGCTGCTTTATTATATTTGCCCTTTTGTTCATTTCACATAACCATGTTCGCTAAAGACTGCCTCACCCCTGTTGTGGGCGAAGTCACAGAATTTTTTTAGCAAATCCGGCTTTTTTGAATAGTTCAACCCCATAATATGAACTCGTTTTTCTTCATCGTATTCATATGGTGTCGGTACAACCTCTAAGCTGTCGGCGAAGGTATGAGCCACACCATTCCACATAATAACCGCATCAACTGTCTTGGTTTTTAACAAATTCCCCACGTCGCTGTGTCCCCTCATCAGGCGGTTCCCTACATTTTTCATCACCGCGTCTTTTATGCCCTTTTTCTCCAAAAGCTGAAAAACCATCTCGCCACAGGTGGAATATCCCGGATCGGTCAGGCCCACTTTCAAGCCGGTCCGGGTCAGGTCTTCGACACGCAGTAGTTCTTTGGGATTACCTCTCTGCACCGCAAGTACAGGGGCCACAAAACCCACGTGGGTATGGTCGGCTAACACGCCGGCCTCACGTACATAATCCAAATAGGGATCATGGGTAACAAAGATGTCACCTTTTTGCCCGACTTTGATTAGAGGCAAAAGGGTTTCACTGCCGGCGCTGGTAGTGATAATCTTAATACCCGTTTTCGCGGTGAATTCCAGGCACAACTGTTTCATCGGCATGACAAATGAATTGCCGCAGAGAACCACAAGCTCCTTGTCTTGGCCTTTAGACTCATCCTTGCTGCAGCCTGCAATCATAAAAGCAGATAGTATCGTAACAACCGCGACAGATAAGTATCTTTCTCTTTTTTTCATGCTTGCTTCCGACGACCAAAACACAGGACCTGTCCGTCTTCAAGAGTAACTATTATACGACCTTCACGATCCACAGCCAGGCCCCAGGGAACTGGGGGTGACGGCAATGGCTGGGACCAGAGTGCCTGGCCATCCTTAAGACCCAATGCGACAATCTCTGTTTTATTGGCAATCACGACAGCATTTTTGCATACTGCGATAGCCACGCTTTCTTTACAGTTATAGTTCCACAGCGGTTTATCCTTAATGCCAAACTTTTTCCAGTCAATATTAAACCGATTGCCTGGATTTGCCATACGTTGGCGTAATAACTGTCTATTGATACGGCCGAAACAGAAAAGTTTTTTGTTGTTCTGGTTGCTTACCCAGACAATGTCCCGGTCGCCGGTCGATGTAAGAAAGACTTTGTTGAAAACGGTGTTGTCAAAGACATTGTGTGCATAGAAGGGTCTGCCGCAAGCCACGACTTGCTCTCCAAGCAGAGAAAGTTCCCACCCTCGCGGGCTCTGTGATACGCAGTTGGCAAGAGGTTTCGGGTCGTTAAGGCATTTCCCATCTGTGAGATTGTAGACGGCCGGTGAGATAGAAGTGCCGCTTGCCAGGTAAAGCTTGCCGTCATGGAGTAGCTGATGGCCCTGAACGCTTACCCCTGTGCGGGCCTGCTGGTCAAGATGACCAGACGTATTATTTTGCCATTTGATTTTCCCGGTTTCGGCGTCGAGCGCATAGACATAAGTGCCATCATAGTTAACGATACCGGCCGAAACGTAGGCAATGCCGTCTTCGACCAGCACCCCACTCGCGGCCGGCCAGGTGGAGAGCAGAGAGCCATAGACAGGTATTTTACGCTCGACGGGGGCCGCTCGAAACCGCCAGAGCAATCGGCCCGTACGTGCCTCAAAGGTATAAACCCACCCATCGCCGGAGCCTACAAAAGCCCGGTCGTTCCAGATGGTTGGCGGAATGCGAACCGCACCACCTGTGTAAGCTTTCCATCGTAGCTTACCGGTTGTTGCATCCAGGGCCCGCACTATACCGTCCTGACCACTTATAAATGTCATGCCGCCAGCCGTAACCGGAGCCGTCGGATAGGCAGCCGTCTTCGGCGTAAACCGCCATAGTAAATTGCTCTTGTCAGGAATCGTCGCTTTAGTCGTTATACTGCCGGTGTTGTCACCACGAAAAGTAGACCAGTCAACTTCTGATTCTGACAGACTGGCGATATTTCTCAAATCCCCGGAACCTTTTTCCAAACGTTGTGCTTCAATAGTCTGTGGGCTGAAGTCGAAATCGCCTGCCGGTCCCAGACAAGTGATACCATAGATTGTGAGCTGGCAGTCGCACACAAATGGCCACCAGTATAGCAGACCGTTAGCGATTGTAACCCCGTCATGACAGGGGGGACGCATAGGTGATATCCACTGTAGACGGTCACTGGCCACATCTAAACGGACTGAACCTCCCCTGGCCCGGAAGAAGACGGCATCGGCAGAACCCGTCGGACGAGCGCAGGCACGACGATGCTGATTAATCTCGGCCAATACACGTCCGGTTAGAGGATCAAACTTTTTACTGGGGTGTTTGTCAATCTCCCCACTAATGCCATAAAGCCCATCATCTTGTAAAACTAACTGAAAGTTATTGTAGGCATTTTCCCAGAGGATGCTGCCATCTTGTGTCGATACGGCAAGAAGCTTACCAATCTGAGGACCGGCAAAATACAATGCCTTGTCACTGCACTTGAGATAAGCCGTTGTTCGCCAGTTTGTACGCCAATCCTGCCGATGCGAATACGAACCAAGTGACTCGAAAAGTTTGGGTGCATTGTCCGGCGTCTTTCGCCAAATTGCATTACCTGTTTTCGCATCCAGACAGGCAAGGTACGACCCAAATCGAAAGATATACATTCGCCCGTTTTTCATACACATAGCCCGGCTGTCAATGGACTCATCCTCTCGATGGCTCCACAGGACATTTTTCGTTTTTGGGTCGATAGCCAATATATTTCGACCGAATCCCCACGGATGATCGGGCTGGTTAAATCCTTTTGATATTGGATTCCACGGCCAACCGTGATTATTTCGCTGCCATCGCTTTGTTGGATCTCGTTGCTCCTGCTCTCCCATAAGTGCATAGAGTACACCATCTTCCAGGGCCATCCACTTCCAGAACGTACCTCCAGCACGTTTTGTCGGGGGAACAATCTCATCTGTTAATCGTCCTGTTGCCGTGTCAATAAGCTTGCAGGACTTGTTATCGCCAACGTAAAGGATCCTGGGCGTTGCTATCATTGTATTGCGGTGAATCATAACGCCTTCGGTCAGGTCACGTTTCCACAGGATTGTGCCGTTGTAACCGTTGTACGCTACGAGCTTATTAAGGAGAGGCTCTTCTCGCTTTTTGAACGCCACGTGCCCGAACGCCTTGAATACGCGCCCAGCCGAGGCGACAGCCACCTGGGGCACTGGCGCATATCGAGGCCCGGCAAGAAACTGAGTCAGGTAAGGTGCCAGGGCGATTTGATCTTGAGATTGAGGATTGTTGTCCGGGCCGTGATATGGATGGCTCCAGTCATCCATACCCTTGGGAAACGGTTTGATCAGAACTTTTCGTCCCAGTAGAGCTTTTCCCTGCGGACGCATGACTCGGAGTGCTTCGGCCCTGGAAATCCCAACTGCATCACCTACAGCTACTAATGCATCAGCGATATTGTCGGCCAGATGTATTCTCGTTAACTTGCCTTTTTCGACGAAGACGCGTGTACCGTAAAGACCCGCTGCGTCGGCTGCTCTACGCGCTGACTCCACATCCGCTGCTTTCGATAACTGGACATATATCAGCAGTTCGCTTTGGCGTGCGAGTTTGAGAGCAAGTTCGCACTTCGTATCACCCAGCACTACACAGATTCCACTTGTGACGCCGATTCTGTCGAGAATCGGCCTGTCCTGCGCCACACAGATAAGCGGCTGACAGAGCAGGATGCTGAGACTTGCTATTAATATCAACATCTTTATTTTTACCATTTTCCTACCTTTCAAGAATCACGCGTCAATTGGCCTGGACAATTGGTACCGGACGCAATCTGCGCACCCTAATAGATTTTTGCCGGTCTGAATTCTATGCTAAAAGCGGACTATTGTCAAGGGTCTCGGAAAACATCCTTTTTTGTGTTTGAGAGCCAATTTAAAGCTATGTTCGAAGACGAATCGTGGTTATCCCGAAGGCCTTGATAGGCACTGTGATTTTATGTTCGGTGGAAGTTGCTTTTCCTTCATTTTCCTCCACAAGATTTGTGCGATACGCCTTTTTGATGGTCAGATGAGGAAGTGTCACCGTGGCCGTGGCATCTTTGCCCTCGGTTTCGATGAGCCGAACGATTATTCCATCTCCATCCTCGGCTCGTTTTAACGTCAATAGAAAGACATTTGGTTTATCGACCTGGCAAAAGCTCATTTTGTTATTAAGCGTCCCTTTCTTTTTGCCATTCACGTGCACAGGAATGAGCGGATTACATATCGCCCAGCCAAAATCACGGCAGCGTCCTTCTTTCCATCCTTTTTCATGCGTCGTAATAGAATAGCGGAATAGCATATCACCTTGCTGGACCGGCTGAAAGTTTGTGCGGAAGTTACTGTCCAAAACAAAAGAGTACATATAGCCCTTTGTAAGTTGGCTCTGCTTGACAAACTCACTCCCGAAACCGGGGGGCGTCACACCGTGATGGGCCTGTGAAACGTAGCAGGGCCACAGTCCGCCAAACTCTAACAGGTGTGAGTCTATGCAGGACAATGTCACGCCAACCTTTCCGTCGGAGACATCCGCCCAGTGCTGTACGGCGTAGTAGTTGGAGTTCGAACCGGGGAATTGGTCGCGCAAAGGTTTGATGACTGAGTTGGAGCCTTCGAACCGAAAATCAGGATTTCCTGTCGTGTTGAATGGAAAAGCAAAATAAAGCTCCAAAAGGGGCGTGGAATCCTTCAGAATCCGATTGGCGAAATCGATTCGCTTAATCTTGTCGTACAGGATAATCTCCTGGGTAAGCTGCGGGCAGCCGGCGCCTTGGCTGGACACCACAAGACTTCCATAGACAGGGTTGCTTTGTCCCTTTCGAATCTTCGCTTTCTTCGGACTTTCCTGCTTACCCGTTTGTACCCATCGTGCTACATACTGATTCAGTTTGTGTGGCGCCCGCTTATCTACGATTTCTCGTGAAAGTTCTTTGTCGTAGATGCTTTCTACAGCACCAGTCTGGGAGTTGAGTGTGACCTTGAAAAAACGGTTTTCCAGGCTGCTTTGGCCTACTACAACACTACTTGAAAAGCCAGCAGCTTTCTCTTTTACTTGGAGCCGATAAGTTTTGTAGCCGATGGATGGAACACCTTCTGCAACAAAAGCCAGCTCAAAAAGCTCTCGACGCTCGAATTGCCCTCTGGCATACCGATAGGCTGCGTACGGCACAGGGTCCTGTGGGCTATCCAGTTCAACAATCTGGTAGGGCACTTTCTGTCCTGTTTCCTCATCGATGAGGTCAAATGGCTCTTTTACATCAAAGCGGGTCAGCCTTACAACATCTGTCCTTTGGAAGGAGAGTGAATTAAAGACTACTATGTGACGTCCTTGCTCTTTTAGTTCAATCTTGTTGGCGATTTTATCGAGACTTCCGGACAAAATGGGTTTTGTCAGCCCGGCTGCCTTATACGCATAGTGGCTTTTCTCATTCCACGCCCAGTCTTGTAATTTCCCTGCCGGATAATCTTTACCCCATGTATGCTCGTCATATAGTAAAACATTATCATAAGCTTCGCGGATTTTGTCGGCCGGGTATTTGTAGTCGCTGGCTAAAGAGGCAATTGTGGCAAACTTTTCCGCCGAGTGTAATCTGTCGTGAGTTAGGCGGTTTATGGTTGTTTCCTTTGCGGTGGAGACGGCGCCGACGACATAATCTGTATGAGGCAGTTCGCCCCGGAATGTGCGAACGTCCTGGCATTGTTTTTCGAGTTTTTCAAAGAACATCGAATTTGTCGCCACGATCACTTTAGGGTAAGCCCACCGACTGTTCCATTCCTTCGCAATATGACTTATCTTGACGTCCGGAGGGTAGTTATCCACGCCGTTGTGTATGTAACGAGCAACATCAAACGGTGTACCTTGTTTCTCCATTGCTTCGAGCATGCCGGGCAGATTGTCCTTTACGTACTTATAAGTGTGAGGGCCCGTTACTGCCTTAAAGAATCCGTAACTGCCCTGGTAATAAACAAGCACCGTTTCTCCGTCCGGCCCCTGCCAGCGGAATGCGTCAGGTCTGCCGTGTCGCAATATTGCCGACTCATCCCAGAATGTATGTATATCGCTTCTGCCCCACTCGAAATATGTCGGCAGGCCGGCAAAGAAGTATTTCACGCCTGCCCCGGCCAGCACAGTCGGCAAACCCCAGCTTAAACCCGGAACGTCGGTAATCGAACCTGTACGAATTTGCCCACCGTATTTTCGCTTTAATCGAAACGATGGGTACATCAAACGGACAAGCTGCTCATGGCTGCACAGCGCACTTATCTCATTGCCGAAGAGCGCCCCAACTTCAATCCTGCCATTCTTAATATACTTTCCGAACTTATCAACGACCTCTTTCGGTCTGTTCTCTATGAAATGTTGCATTGACCATGTCCCCTCAAGCGTATATCTGTACTTCGAATCCTCAGGCCAATCATCCGTTTCTTCGCAGAAACGCAGAACGTTGTCATAGAAGCCATCATATAAGTTTAGAACGTTTTCGATTGTATCGGTATAACCGAGGTCGTGGTGTGTGATAGGAACTATATATACTTGCCAGTGTCGTTTAGGTTGCCATGTTGACTTGCGGCGGTCCCGCACTTTCCCATTTGTCTTGAGGACGAACTCAACCGGCTTCGGCTCAGCTATATCAGGAATATGGACTTGGAAAGTTGTCTTACCCTTTTTCACCTTGCCGAGAGTTGTGATTGTTTGCTTGCCATCGAGCCTGACGTCCAGGCTGGCTTCGACGGGCTCAGACTTGTTTTCGATATTGATTTCCACCACCTGCAGCAGAGCGTCTTTATCTTTGATGAAGAACACGGTCGGTTTAATGGATGCCAGACGCAATGTGCCGCCTTCACTAAGTTGAGAATCTTTGGCTTTCCCAGCCTTTGTATTGCTGCATACGATAATTGCAGCAAGCAGACTAATGTAGAACACGCAATGGAGTGGTTTCATTTTCCTTCTGGTTTTATGACTGCGCTGATTCATTGTGTCCTCCTTTATAATTGAGACAGGCTTTTCTCAATACAATAATAAATCCACCAAATCTATCCGGTAATAGCCTTGTCTTTTCTAATTCGTATGTGTCACTTCAACGCCACATAAAATCGGTGCCCCGTCCATCGACGAAGGATTCTCACCTTTCGGGACGAGTTCGATTTCCAGATTGTTGTTGACCTGAACTCCCTCAAACTCGCGCACGACCGCTCGGTGCGAACCGCCGGCTTCCTTCACTACGTCGAATCCACCAAGGACAGTCTCGCCCTGCAGCTTGATATCGAATATCCGCTTGTTTGTTTTTTCGTTTTCCAACTCCGCAAAATAAAGCCGGACGGTATATTCGGCTGGTTCGTCCTCCTTACCCAGGAGCGGCAGGACGCAGCGTTTGAGCCCGCGTCCACAGGAAGTAAACACCCATGGATTCTCGGTTCCAGCCACGGATTCAGTTACGCTGTTTCGGCGGATATATTCACCGCCATCGAGAAATTCCGTTTTCAGTTTGAGCGAGAAGCCCATCGCCGCGCGGTCTCCGGGTAGTGCAGGGCGTGGGTACCCAAGCCAGAGTGCTCCGTCGGCGTCCCGTCTGTCGCCCGGCGCGCCTAAGTTGACGGCCAGGTGTCGAACCGGCGTATTGGACCCATCAGCACTGTAGATACCCCATCGCTGATTGTCCGGACGTGGTTCAAGAGCGACCGTGCACATTATGGGAAAGAGGCATAAACACCCGGCACTGGCTTCAGGTGCCAGGAAAAGTCCATCGGCGGCGATCGCGTTAATCCAGCACCCGAGGCGATGACCGGCAAAATGACGAATTCCGCTGTCATCACGCAAATCATAGTAGCTGGTGAATCCTGAACGCATCAAAAGCATTTGTGGACACGCCGAAATCGCACCGCAGTGATGCCCCGGCCGTAGGAACTGCCACGGTGTTTGCTCACCAGTCAGTGGATGGCGCCGCATCTTTTGTTCGCCGGTCTTCAAGTCAAAGGCCCAGGGCTCTGCAAGAACCGTGTCTCCGATGATAACAGGGCGATGGCGGTAGTTGGCATCCAGGGCCCACAGCTTGTCGCCATTTTTTGCCGATAGTGCCACCAGCCTCCGGCGCGAGAACTCACCTGAAAGAAACTGTCGCCAGTAATGGCCGTTGGCATTTGCGCCGCACAAGACCAGAATGCCGTCGCGATACATAGCCGTAAGTTCACCGCCGCCAATTCCGATTTTGCTGCAATCGGTCACGTCGACCGGTTTTGTCCAGAGTTTCCCTCCCGTTCGAGCGTCAAGGGCAATGGCCAGACGAGCGTCAAGTCTTTTTGCTCTCTCCTCAGCTCTCTTTGCCTCCTCACCGCTCAGATTCTTCAGATGCGACTTGTCCTGCCGCAGCAATGCATCCCTTTGTTCCGATGTCAAAGAACTGTCGATAAAGAATACCCAGCCGTCCCCAATGGCAATACTAAGGTTAGCAATATTCTTACCCTTGTAGCTCCAGAGCCGATTTCCATCTCGCGTATCAATAGCGAAAACCGAGTCTGAGATACCCCTTTGTGTAAACGTGCTCCCGAACAGGATGCCGTCAACATAGGCGAGATATCCCCACTTAGGCCAGGCACCTTCGGGCCCGGCAGGTAGATTGTAGGTTGCCCGAGTACGGCCTGTTTCGGCGTCAAGTCGTAGGCATTTATCGCCTACTGCAACGAAGAAACTATCATCTGAAGCGGCCAGGTTGCTGCATTCTATTTTCTTGAGCCGTGTACGCATCGCGCCGGGGAGTGTACGTTTCCAAAGCAAGGTACCATTATAAGAATCGTAGGCCATGACATTGTTCTCGCCCTGGATAAACAGTCGACCATTGACAGCAAGCGGTGAAGCTGCAGCGTTATGACGATTGACCATCGGGGCGGTCCCGGGCTCGCCAAACCAAAGCAGGCCCAGCGGTCCGCTGAGGATTCGATCATCGCTACAAGCTGTATTTCCCGGCTCGGCATACTGATGCGTCCATTTACCGGCGCCCGCCAGTGGCCCGCGTTTCAAAGTCGCCCAGAATGGGTGTGAAATTTTTTTCTGGCGCTCTGTAAGCGCCCTTGTATACTAATCTTATGAGTCCCTGTTTGGGTAAACTAT
>VRUL01000057.1 GCA_019456145.1 Planctomycetota bacterium | reverse complement strand
TTTAGCCCACCCATAACTTACCGCGATAGTAAGCAACGCTTTGGGCAAATCCGGGTGGTCATTAACATCAGCAATTAAATTATCAAGTTCTTTCTGTGCCTGGTTAAAATTTTTCGATTCAATACAGGATACAATATTTCTCTTAGAGATATATATTTGGGCACCACTCGCGGACGAACTATCAGGATGCTGCTGTAATATCAACTGACAAACGCCTTTCGCTTCTTCAAATTTCTTTAAACCATCGTATCTTTTTGCAATATTGTAAAGTGTTGCCGGCTCCGACTCCTGCAGATATATCTCGCTTCTGCCCATAATGCTCACTATCTCAGCCTGTGATAGAGCATAGTTATAGATCCGCACGTCGTCGATAAGGCCGTTCCACTCACGCCCCGGTACTTGGGCGTTTGCGCCAATATACATGTCGTGGCTATTGATGTCTATGGAGTTCCCAGCGCCCTTTGCAGCTTCCAGTCCTCCATCTATGTACAAGAACAGTCCTGTCCCATCGAACACTCCCACAATATGATGCCATTTACCGTCATTCACACTCGTCGTTCCCAAAACGGACCAGGGAACCACGCCCCAGCCTGTCCATCTTGTAATAGCGGTACCATTGCAGGCAAATTCGATATTGTTTGAGCTACCTGCCCGTCCCAGCCTCCAGGAATTGTCACCCTTCGTGATGATGGCCTGGTACTTTTTGTCAAACTCGTTGACCTTTATCCAGGCTGCAACTGTGAGTTGGTTAGTCAGGTTGAAGGAAGATTTATTTCCGCAGTTCACATAGTCGGACTCGCCGTCTAAATTAATCCCCCGACCCAATACACCGGCCTCAAATGTTGGATTGCCGACGAGGGTGCCTTCGGCTGGTTGTTGGAAGCCGGAAGTATCGACGGCATCACCCTCAAACTCATAGTGTGCTACCAAGCCGCTGGGATTGGGGGCTGCTGCACTGACCGTTTCAGCCGATGCATCTGCAAGACACTCGGTAGCCGCCATAATCAACAAAACTCCAGACAGAACGAATGATATGAGAAGTGTTTTCGTAGACATATCGCTTATCTCCCGTAAATTAAATATTAATTTTACCGCGTCGTTGTTCTTCCGTTGTTGTTTTTCTTTGTCGCAATAACAAATTACAGTATATTTTTCACGGCGTCAAAAGAAAATAAAATATCAATCAAAAACGAGCCACCCTGTAAAGCAAAAATACAGAATCTTGACGTTTTATAAACCGCTGTATCATAAAGGCTTACGCCAAACCAAGCCCTGCAACGTTCTTGAGATTATGCCGGACCATCAAAGAATATCAAAAGTATCTGTTAATATGGCGTTCCTGAAGTGAAGAATGTTGATGCCTTTTTCTAATATTTTTTCAATATGACTAAAAAACCTAGAAAAAAGTATCGAGGAGAGTGTCCGGATTCATGCCATGTAGCCCAGAAACGCACGACTGCTTCGGGACCGTCGGCGTCCATCAACACGTGTTCCTTCCTGCCATTGTTGTCTTCAATTCGGACAAAGTAGCTTCGATCCCAGTTGGCCCACCAGGTGGGAGAACCGGGTTCAGTGGAATTGCGGTCATAACTGCTGAACTGCCTGCAGGTATACGCCGGCCTTGGCAGCCGGGCGATGCTGTCCCGATTGACCATTTCTTCCAGAAGTGATTCAAATGTGATTGTGTCGGATTCCGCCGCCGGTGCCGAACATATCATAGTGTGGATTGCACATAAGCCGGTAAGCACTATCCAGAAACCGACAAGAGTCTTTTTTGGATGCATAATGTCTCCTGTATCTAATGTGTATTGCGTCCTCGTTTATTTCCAGGAATCGTGCGCAAAAGCAAATCAGGACACCGCAGAAGATACTACCATAATTAGCATGAATTGGTCAAGATGAGTGTGCTGAAAACGATAAACGCTATAGGGCAACCTGTGCATAGATAAGGTCCTGCCGAGTAGCTCTATGGGATTTATTGTGTCAATATATCGGACAGTTTCCTGTCAGTCGGATTTGCCGCATTCGCAAGCCTGGTGCTACATAATCTTTTCAACAATCACCTGTTGTCCCTCGGCAAAGTGTGCGGTGGCGGCATCTTCCGGACTGATCATCAGCAGTTCACTTTCCTTAGAGGCAGCAGGTGGTCCGGCCTTTACGTGCACGGACCGCAGTCCACCGTACCACCAGCGGATGTGACTGGCGTAGAGCAAATCGCCCGGTTCGGCGGCCATTTTGTCCAGTGCTGATTGGGACAGGACAACCGTATTTTCCCCTGAGAGGCTTTGGTCAAGTTTTGTCTGGAGTCGCACTTTTTCGCCCGGTCGTCGATTCGGTCGACTTCCTTTAAACTGATACATGGCGTCCCTTTGGGTCCCGGCAACGAGTCCTTTCAATTCCGCCTCGGGCTTGGGCTTTGTAAACCATGTTACAGAGACACCGAGCCCACCTGCCGCCAACAGACCATACAAGGCCCGCATGAACTTGTAACTGTCAGGCCCCATTCCGAAGTCAAAAGGTCCTACGAGTGTATCCGACCAGATGAAAGACAGGCCTATCAGGGCGGCCCCGCCTACAATGGTCACAAAAGCGGCCACAGGAGTGTAGCGTTTCCAGGTAATTCCCAGGAGTATCGCCATCAAGACCGGAGGAGTAACCGCGGCCGTAAACATACTGTGCGCACCGTAAATAGTGTCTTTCATGAAAATGGGAACCAGCGCCAGTCCCAAGCCAGCAGCACACAGACTTGAGATTCGCGCCACCCGCAGATAGTGCTTGTCGCTTTCACCCGGTTTGACGTACAGCCTCCAGATATCGTTGACAAATATTGCACTGACAGCGTTGATAAGTGAATCGGCGGTACTCATCAACGCCGCCGTCAAAGCCGCCAAAACGAAACCGAAAATCCCCGGAGCACAGAGAAAATGAGCGACCTTGACAAAGGAATCGGACGCGTCGGTGGTCATCTCACCATTGTTAACGAGTGCTCTGGCAATCCATCCGCCGCAACTTGTAGCGACCGCGGCCAACGGAGCCAGAACGAGTATCCAGCAGACAACCATTCGCCGCGAATCCTTGACGCTTTTAAGTGAGAGAAATCGCATGATAAAACCCTGGTGCATCAGCATAAGCGCTCCGGTGTTGGCCAGTCCGTCCTGAACGTAGATGCCGACGAAGCTGAACGTTGGTGGCGAGTTGAAATCCGAAAAAGCGTACTTATGTTCCTGCGGGAGCAGTGACCAGAACCCCTCGAAGCCACCGAAGTGATAAATGCCGGCAATAAACAGGCCCAGACCAGCAATGAGCAATATCAGCCCCTGGGCAAGATCTGTCATAATAACCGCGGTTTGCCCGCCAATGTAGACATACATGCCCACGGCTACAGCCGTTACAACCGCCCCGGTCATTACCTCCCAACCCAGCAGCGTGTGCAGGGTCCTGCCCAGGGTAATGAGGTTGATACCGATGTATCCAACGAGGTAGAACAGAATAATGAACGTGGCGGCGATGCGCGTTTTTCTATCGAAGCGAGCTTCCAAATACTCGGGTACCGACTGAATTTTCCTGTAATATATAATTGGTATCCAGATAAGCACCAGGATTGGCATCCAGAACCAATCGTTGAGGTAGGACTGCGTGCTGCAGATTCCGTATTTGAATCCGGCTGCACTGTATTTAACGAAGCTGTAGCTTCCAACAACCGTGGCAACACAGGAAAAGGCAATCAGCCACCACGAAAACCTCTGCCCACCGAAAAAGAATTCTTTCGTGGTGGAGGTATACCGACCAAAGTACAGACCGAATCCCAGCACCGCAACAAAATAGCCCAGCATAACGGCGTAGTCGAGATTTCCTCCGATGGCTTGAGCAATCATAGTGAATCTCCGCTTGCCCATCCGGGTGCCAGGAAAGTAAAGATGCACACGACGGCCAGCATCAAAAGGAAACCTGCGATGAGAATTATCAAAAGACGGCGGTCTTCTGCGATTTTAAGGTCAAGGTATCTGCCGCGCAGACCACCCCAGATTCCAACGAAGCACAAAACAGCTCCAATGCCAAATTGGCAAATAATCGGCCAGACTCGAAGCATGTCCACTTGCTGTTTCTCCTGTCGCTGAGATTCAAAAAGTTGGTGATGGGCAGTGATTGCCTGACACCTGATTAGAACCCATCCCAAAACCTGTTTTGTAACGAGATCGAGCGAAAAGTTCGTGGGCAAGGCCGGAGGTGAAAAAGGCTCGGAGGCGTGCTAAGGCACGTCGAGAACCTTGTTTCGCCGACAACGCAGAGCCACGGACTTTGCAGCCGATCGTAGCCGAAAGAGGTTTTGGGATGGGTTCTAGTCATTGATCTGCTCTCTGAGCCATGCGGGACGATTGGTAGTAATACCGCTTACCCCAAGTTCAACCAGGTGGTTTGCCTCTTTGGGATCGTCCACTGTCCAGACGTAGAGTTTCTGCCCGGAAGCTTTGGCTGTATCGACAAATTCCTTGGTAACGCCTGCATAATGAACGTCCAGGCCATCGAGCCCTCTATCCTTAACCATTTGGACCAGTTTAGGATCATGCGGGATCCATTCTTCGGTTTCCTTGACTTTGTCAGTCCCTTTAAGCCAATATGTTGGAACATCGATCAGTTCCTTAGAGCTTGTCACTACCTTTATGTCGAATCCAATAATAACGATTTGAGACATCTTGCCGCTTTCAATGATGGTTTGCCTGAGAAAGGGGAGAATCTCTTTTCCACATTTTATTTCAACGTAGAGTTTTCTTTTAGGCGGGATTGTCTTGAGGACATCATCCAATAAAGGCAGCCGTTCTTGGGCAAATTCTTCCCCTTTGAAACTTCCAAAATCAAGTTTACGCAGCTCCCGGTATGTAGTTTCCTTGACTTTCAAGTCTATTCCGGTAATGTGCTTTGTCGAAGCATCATGGATTACGACAATGCGATTATCCTTCGACAAATGGACGTCGATCTCGACATCAGCTTCTTTTTCCCAGCCGAGTACAACCGAGGCAACAGTGTTCTCCGGAGCCAGATATGATGCCCCACGGTGAGCGATGATTTCGACAGACTTTTTGCAGCCGGACACCCCGGCAATCAACCAACAGAATAACCCACACATAACCAGGCGTTTCATATTTTATATCTAATATTAAACCAAGTGTTTTATATCTGCGAAATTTCTCAGTAAACAACTCTCAAGTCAAGTCACCAAACACTTTAAGCGTAGAAAACTGTCCAATTTGCTGACAGTCTGACGTGCTCACCGACAGCAACGCGATTATAATAACTGACCTATTGCCCTTGTCAAGCGCAAATAGGGGTGTAAATTGCGGCAGACAGTCCCATATAGATCATCGGCCGCAAGGCCCGGATGGTTCTCAGGTAGGCATTGGTCAGAAGGGCAGTTTCCTTGGGGCCGTACTTGCTCCACCTGCTGTCATTCTCAGCGAAGTCCCCGTTCTTGCTTTCGCACCTGTGCCTGCGTCACCACAGGGGTAGGGTGTGCACCGCACACCATTTTGCTGTCATTCTGAACGGAGCAAAGCGAAGTGAAGAATCTCAAAAAATTAATCAATAATCATTCAATGTCATTTCGACCGAAGCCCGCCGAAGGCGGACGGAGTGGAGAAATCTGGCCACAGCATGTAAACAACTTCACGTCTGTCATTGCGAGCGCAGCGCGGCAATCTCACCCCTTGTCATTGCGAGCGCAGTGCGGCAATCTCAAATATTAATCATTAATCAATAATCAATAATCATTTATTCTGTCATTCCCGCGAAAACGGTAGGGTGGGGCTTGCCCCACCATTCTTACTTATAAAAACCGCGACGTTTCTCGTCGCTTCAATATCGGCTAATCCCGCCACCTGTGGGCGGGGTTGTTAGCCCCTTGCACGGCAAGGGATTTCTTTTGTATTCTCCTCCGGCATCGTTGGGGGTTGTCATTCCGCGTAGGGGCGACCCCATGTGGTCGCCCGAATATGTATCGTCATTCTGAGCGCACAGAAGAATCTCCAACAATTAATCAATTATCACTCATCATTAATCATTTATTCTGTCATTCCCGCGAAAGCTTCAAATCCATAAGAAAATGTCATTGCGAGGAGGCCGAAGGTCGACGCGGCAATCTCCAACAATAATCATTTATCAATAATAAGCCGGGTAGGGTGTGCAAAATTCGTTTTTGCACACGTGGAAAATCTTAATCAAAACACTCTTCCCGTGAGTTTACACTGAGCTTGGCCGTAGGGAACAATACAACAACTTTGACATTGTGTCTCCGGCAGACTGTTAACTACACCCTAACTCGATATCAAAGCTTAAAATTGAGCCGGGTAGGGTGTGCAAAATTCGTTTTTGCACACGCGGAAAATCTTAATCAAAACACTCTTCTCGTGAATTTACACTGAGCTTGGCCGTAGGGAACAATACAACAACTTTGACATTGTATCTCCGGCAGACTGTTAACTACGCCCTAACTCGATATCACAGCTTAAAATTGAAATTCGAGCGGTGAGGTTGTCCCAAATAAAATATTGTTGTAGACGCGTGCGCTCGGTATAATGGCGGGATGAAATGAGCGGGCAGCTCTATGAAAGGAGATGTTATGAAAAAGAAAGAAGAGCCTAAACAAGTTAATTTCGGTGCTAAAGAATACTTTGAAGTGTACTGGAGTTATTGTTCTGCTTTAAGAAATTGGTTTGTTGTATTTGGCGTTGGGGGGTGCATTTTATTTGTTAGCGATAAAGCGGCGATTTTCAAAGAGTTTAATAAGCCAATAAAAATAGCGATTGTCATTTCTTTTATTTCTGGAGTTGCATTGCAAATTTTGCTCGCTATGCTAAATAAATGGATTCACTGGTATATATATTGGGGCGAGGAAAACCAAGATTTTCAAGAATCACGTCTTTACCAAATTGCTGAACGCGTATCTACTTGGTTCTGGATTGATGTTTCGATTGATTTACTTACTATCATAGCTTTTGGTATTGCAACTGGATGTGTTTTCTATCAACTATTTTGTTGATATAATTAAAAAATACGTAAATCGGGACACCCAGCGGCAATCGTTAAAATGGTGGGATGGAAATTATGATTTTAACAATAGATATAGCATTTAGAATTTTGCAAGGTCTTCTTACTCCTGTTATAGCTTGTATTGCTGTGTACATCGCTTATCAGCAACATAAAACAAACCGTGATAAACTCCGTTTGGATTTATACAACAAAAGATATGAGGTTTTTTACAGCTTAATGAAACTGCTCGAACGTATGAAACGGACAGGAAAAATAGAACCTCAGCATATTAACGAATTTTTGAAAGAATCCAAAGAAGACGTTTTTCTTTTTGACAATGATATTGTGTCCTACTTAGAAACGGTTAGGAAAAAAGCTTTTGATTTCTGGGCTACCAGGGAGGAGTTGAAGGACATGCCCCGTGGAGATGAAAGAAATAAAAAAGCAAGAGAAATAACTGATCTAATGCATTGGTTAGGCAGACAAGTTGGAGGAGCTACAGATAAGTTTGGTAAATATTTGAAGTTCGAGCAACGGTTGAAAGGTAAACCTGTGAACTTGAAAAAAGGTTTTAGAAGACTCGCTTTTGCCTCTGCCATATTTATTGCTATTATCTGCGCAGGTTTATCTGTTGTTCTGGTTCACCTAATACACAGTAATGCACAAATCAATTTACAATGGAAACAAAATCAATTTAAGGAAAAATACGGAGAACACGAAGATTCGATAAAGGCTTTACAAAACGAAAAACCGATTGAAGAATACACCAGTCTTGCTCCAGAAAAACGACAACGGCTACAGGAGCTTCTTAAAAAGCAAAGGAATTTTCTTGAAGACTCAGGAGCAATGGAAGCAAAGGTCGAGTTGGACAAACTGGAAAATGGATTTTGTGTCAATTTATCAAAAAATAGTTTAGTTGGAGTATATACCTTGGCGGCTTTGGTGGGAGTGATAATTGGATTTATTATTATTTGGCTTATTTATAAGTTTCTTGAATGGCTTGCACTTGGTTTTTGTGATGACGAGCAAAACAATAAGTAAATCGGGACACCCAGCGGCAATCGTTAAAATGGTGGGATGATATGAGCGGGAAATTTCTACTTCTTTATCGCCGCCGTCTGGTTAAGAGCAGACTGCCGAGAGTGAGCAGCAAAACAGTAGCTGGCTCAGGAACAGTAATGGTACTGAGCGTATAAAAATTTATATTATCCGGAGCACCGCAAAGTCTTATTTCAGCTTCAGTTGCACCACCTACCAAGCTCCAGTCGATATTAAGAATGTAGGTCCCTACTCCGGCCGAAGTAGTCGGAGCAGTAGTGCCGATCCAACCCCAAAAGCCGTTCCATTGAGGCGGGAACGGCACATCATCGTAAACCTCGGTATCTTTTGGGACAGGTCCAATAGGCTCTAAAACACCCACTGTACCGCCGCTGACCATTACTTCTGAGGTATGGCCAAAAACATAGAAGTCAATATCGTCTCCAATCGTATAGCCTGAGGTCGCATATATTTCCAATGTATCTCCATCTCCGTGCCGTAGTTCCAACACCATCGCCGCATTGGCCGACGAAGCCATCGAAATAACTAACATTAGAGATAATAAAATTTCCGCTTTTTTAATCATAAGCAAATCTCCATAAAGCTATAATCATTATACGACTTTCCCAGCCCTCTTGTCAAGGCTTTAGATTAAAAAAAAGCAAAAGTATCCCAAAGATAATACGCACCAATACCGTAGTAGCAATAAATGTATGCCAGCGGTCAAACAAAAAGAAAAACTCCGTAAACAATACCCGTAAAATACCCTAACTGGTTTAGAGCATACGGGAACATATTCTTACTGTAGACCCTGATTGTGAATATGCTGGGTTTGATGTCCGCCCATTGCCACCATCTACACCTGCCACCACCTACTAATCACTGCCATCAAAATATACTTCTCAACATCGTAAAAAATACCCTGCCTGCCAGATAATTATTGCCACTATTATTTACACCTCTTATGTATCGTTCCAGCTTTAGTTGAAAAATAGCAAAAAGTTGAAAAAAAGTTCGATTTTCATTGAACATTTGGTGGGAGTTTGGTATAATTACAATCGCCAGTAGGCGAAGATGACATTTCAGTATGCATGTCGTAAGCTGCAGCGCAGCAAGGACTTCGGGCCAGCAGGCCCAAGTCAAATTTACTCATTAATGAATGGTGCTTTATGTATGTTCTATACGCTATACGCAGTACGCTATACGCTATACAAGCTTCTATCGTCTGTCGTCTATCATCTGTCGTCTATCGTCTGTTCTCTACAACTGTAGAGAGATCTCTACAAATCTGCTCCCTTTTTATGCAAAACGAACCCAATTTCCCGGATGACCTAATGAACGTAAGTAAAGTAATAACAACCGAATATGAAAATAATCCCAATTGGACACTTGGTGAAAACGAACCCAAAACGAACCCAATTAAAGCCAATAAAATGCCAAAACAAACCCAATACGAACACAAACAAACCCAATTTCAGAGGCAAAAAATGCTGCTGCGTTTGACAATTAACGCCCGGCGTAAGCCGTTTGGCTCCTACACCGGCCAAATAGAAGATGCAAAGCCCGCACATTTACGGGATACTATCAATACGAGGGCCAGTGGAAACATCGCTTCACAGACGTCCAGGGCTGCTGGTAAATAAAATAATGCGAAATCTTCGTAATACAAGAGAAACGGTATATGAGAATCCTGGCACTTGAACCTTATTATGGTGGAAGCCATAAGGCGTTTGTGGATGGTTGGCAGGCGGCAAGCAGGCATAACTGGTCTCTGTTTAAGCTGGCTCCGTATAAATGGAAATGGCGGATGCGGCACTCGGCCGTTACGTTTGCCGATCAAATCAGACAATGTGTTGCAAAAGGGCACCAGTGGGATTTGATTTTCTGCTCGGATATGTTGAACCTGGCCGAATTCCTGGGACTGTCGCCACAAGCTGTGCAAAAGTTGCCGGCTGTCGTATATTTTCATGAGAACCAACTGACCTATCCGGTGCGGTTTGAAAGCGAACGGGACTATCAGTTTGCAATGACAAATATGACAACCGCTCTGGCTGCCAAAAGCGTTTGGTTTAATTCGGCGTTTCACAGAGATTCGTTTCTTGAGGCATTGGTGGCGTTTCTTGGAAAAATGCCGGACTGTCGGCCGATAGATGCAGCCGAACGGATCAGGAGTAAGGCTCTTGTTTATCCGCCGGGTGTTAACGGAATTCCTAAGCGCGGCAACCGCAAAGCAGGGCCTTTGCGAATACTGTGGGCGGCTCGTTGGGAACATGATAAGAATCCGGAAGATTTCTTTGAAGCATTGAAGATTTTAAAAACCAGGGGCTTTGACTTTCGTCTCAGTGTAATCGGAGAACAGTTTCGAGAAGCCCCTGAGGTCTTTGCATGGGCCCGAAGACATTTTGACGGACACATTGATCGGTGGGGCTATCAGCAAAACCGGGCTGAATACAAAAATGCATTGAAGCAGGCGGATGTGTTTGTCTCGACAGCCGACCATGAATTCTTTGGGATAAGTGCTGTTGAAGCGGCTCTCGCCGGAGCTTATCTTCTCGTACCGAAGCGATTGGCATATCCTGAAATTCTAAGGCTTGGTGAAGAAGAGGGTATAGAAGATTTTTTTTATGATAATAGTGTGGCTGCGTTGGCTGATAGATTAACAGCCTTGGCACAGCGCCTGGAGAAAGGTAGTTTGTGGAGAGATGATTCTAACCGACTGGTAAGATTAATGGAGCGATACAAGTGGGCCAACCTTGGCGGAGTTTTAGACCAGGCCGTTGCAAAAATCGCCGAAACAAGATGATTCAGAGTCTCTAACAAAATGACCAAACAATCAACGCCCACGGCCGCTGGCGTATCATTCTGTTTACTGAGTTATTGGAGAATCACCGAAATAGTAGATGACCTTAAAAATAACCGGAGGCATGACCCTTACAAAGACCCTCTTGCAGATCATTCTGTTAACTGAAATATTGGAGAATCACCGAAATAATATATGACCTGAAAAAATGATTTGGAGGCATGACCCTTACAAAGACCCTCTGGCAGATTGTTCTGTTAACTGAAATATTGGAGAATTACCGAAATAGTAGCCGACCTTAAAAATAACCGGAGGCATGACTCTTACAAAATCCTGTGGAAGATCGTTGTGTTTACGGAAATATTGGAGAATCACCGAAATAGTAGATGAACTTAAAAATGATTTGGAGGTATGATTCTTACAAAGACCCTCTTGCAGATCATTCTGTTTACTGAAATATTGGAGAATCGCCGAAATAGTAGACGACTTGAAAATAACCGGAGGCATGACTCTTACAAAGACCCTCTGGCAGATCGTTTTGTTTACTGAAATATTGTAGAATCACCGAAATAGTAGCTGACCTTAAAAATAACCGGATGCATGACTCTTACAAAGACCCTCTTGCAGATCGTTTTGTTTACTGAAATATTGTAGAATCGCCGAAATAGTAGATGACCTTAAAAATGACCGGAGGCATGACTCTTACAAAAACCCTCTTGCAGATCGTTTTGTTTACTGAAATATTGGAGAATCACCGAAATAGTAGATGACCTTAAAAATGACCGGAGGCATGACTCTTACAAAAACCCTCTTGCAGAATCTTTGAAACGGCAATTTAACGCCGAAAAGTTGGCACGTATTTGGCACGCACCCTCATTTTGTGAGTAAAAAGGTTTTGACATCGCGTGTAGGAAAGCATTATATTGCAGCAACTTAGAAAACTCTGGGAGTGTAGCTCAGTTGGCAGAGCAACGGCTTTTTAAGCCGTAGGTCCAAGGTTCGAGTCCTTGCACTCTCATTGAACTTGATTGTGGTAAGTCTTTACTTTTACTGGGCTTTACGTTTGATGACTCCGCCTTTGTGTCAGTTCCCGCTTTACCGGATTTTACCGTATCTTTACGTATCTTAGCGGGGTTTTCGGTCGAATTCGCGGTCGACTTTTCTGGTGCATCGAAAGTGCCCGTTTTAACGAGTATTTGCTCTGCAATGTCTATGTCGGGAAGTTCGCTAATAGCTGCTGCTTTATCAGCTTCGCTGATATGCACGTAGTATTTATTAGTAGTATTTATGTCTTCGTGTCGCATTAGCTCTTTAGTTATATGTATTAGAGTTCCCCTGAGTGCGAGCCAAGTTCCATAAGTATGTCTGAGGGCGTGAAAGTCGGCTGTGCCTTCATCGGTTTTGTATGGAATGCCCGCTAACTTCATATCCTCTTTTATCATTGCCGCTCCTTTACCGATGGGCATTCTCGGAAAAACTTTGGTATGAGGCATAGCGGGATTGTCTTTGAAATACTGCTCTAAATCTTTAGCCAGTTTCGGTGGTAGGGGATTAGTGTCGGTCTTTTTGTTTTTAGCGTTGATGGCCCGAACGGTTATGCTCGGTTTTCTACCCAAAGTTATATCCTTACGCTCGGTAGTAAGAATCTCATTATATCTCCATCCAGTACCATAACCGATACGATAACTAAGAGAACGCTGGAGTCCAGTTGAACCGTGATGTTCGGGTGCGTTGATTGTAGCTGCGTTTAGTCTTTTTACTTCATCAACTGTAAAAACTCTGCGTGGACGTACCTTGTCGTCCGTCTTTTTTAGAGGCTTCAAGTGCTGTAGGGGGTTTGAGGTTATGGCTTCTTTTGTAAGCATCCAACGGCAAAAAACTTTTAAGCTTTTCAAGTGACCGTTAGCTACTCCTACGCTCTTTTTATCTTTCGTCTCTGCCATCCAGCTTAGGACTTTCGCCTCATTGATATCGGAGGGTACGGCAAACTTACAATCTATGCTAATCCGAGCAACCTTAGCAACTGATTCTCGTATATGATGAACACTATACCCTCTATCTTTCATACTCTCTTTCCAACCAAATACATGACCGCCAGTAACATCAATTATCGTAAGTTTGGAGTTTTTGGCTTTCACTTTCGTATAGACCATCAAAGGCTCAAATCCTGCATTGGTGTTGGCGTCTAAAATATCCCATTCGGCTAATTTCTCTCTTAGCTTAGTTGGACGGTTTTCGATGAAGTCTCTTAGCTCCGAAGTCAACCGCTCACCACGGGCTTGGATGTTCACAATGGCAAAGATATTCTTAGCGATGTATTCAGTAGTTGCCTTGTCTGTAGTGCCAGTAAGTTTTCGCTCGATGTCTAAGTGGTCTCGGAAAAAGATATGGTATTTACGGGATGGCCCGTTTTTTTCCTGCTTTTTCCGAACACTGTATGGTTTTCTCAGTCGTGCCATATCAATCACCTCCTACCTTTTTAATCTGTTCCCATTTCTCACGAGCAGGACAATCAACAGCAATCCAGTCCTCTATCTCTTTTTTCCGCCACTGTATTTTACCACCTATGCGGATAGGGATAGGTAACAGTCCTTTATTGTCCCACTGACGCACCATACTTTCAGCGCACAGTAATTTCCGAGCTACCTGCGGGATGGTTAGTAATTCCGCTCCGTCCGGTATCACCCCACGGTCAACTGGCTTTTGGATAGCTGCGATAATCTTGGGTATGACTTCGATTTCTTTTTCAAGCTGTTTGAGCATTCTATAAGTATCTACTGGTTCATCTTCCGATTTGGGTATTAAGTTTCTAAACAAATTGCCGTTAAGCTTATTCGCATCGGCAAGTCGTGCGATACGCTCCTCTATCTTTTCATACTCAGCAATTTTTTTAATACGGTCAAGACGTTCTTGTTCTTCTTCTTCATCATCAAGGGGCGTATCACCGGGTGGAGAACCGAAATCTTCTGGGCAAAGTTCCTGAATATCGAGATAATCTTTTTGCTTACATTTTAGACGTGCTTTTAGGAACTCAATGTCATTCTTAGGTATTGTTTTTGCATTCATTGTTTCGACCTTTCGACCTATCAACCAATCGACCGTATTCTAAAAAATGGGCGGCTTGACAGCCGGTCGATAGAACTGTCCAGCTTAGGTTGCAAAGCCTAAGCTGCACCGCCCAAATAGTTCTTGTCCTTTCTCTTGTTCTTTCTCTCGCTTCTGGTTGGCCCTATCCTTCTTGTTCTATATATATTATCGGAAGTTCTTGTCAAGATTGGAAAAAATTCTGAGAAAAATTCTAAAATATTTTCCGCTCCTGCGTTTTTGGCCGTTAAACCGACTTCGTACGCAAAATATTTGCTGCCTATCTGTGCGCTCCTGCTGCGAAAGACAAATCTACGCTCGATACTACACAAACACAACATTCATACACCTTAAAACTGAAATCCGTCAATTTACGACCATCATCGTCCTAACATCCTCGCACAATATGAGGACTGGGAGGCTGAACAAAAAACCTCCCAGCCCGTTGTGAAAAAAGGCCTTGATTCAAAAACGTGCGGGGACATGCGTAACATCCCCACACGTTTATTTAGGAGATATGCCATACTATATCGAATCATCTTAAAATTCCCAATTCGGAGTACCGAGCGGAGCTTCGCTTCCGGCATTAGCGGCAACTGGCTCTTTATCTTCATCTTCATCGAAGTTTACAACGGGAAGTCCCAGCGGTTCTTCATCACTATCGTTAAGTACAAGCTCCTCATTATTAGCCTTGAGGCCCCATTTGATTTTACCGATGATGTCATCCTCAAGGAATTTTTTGCCCGTCTTGATATCCCTAAAAATACCGTTGCCGACAAATTCAACTTCTTTTCCGTTGTTCAAAATAAACTTCATTCCTTTTTTCAGTTCTGTATCTTCCATAATTTCTATCCTTTCAAATCAAACCTCTATTGACATGATTATGTCTTTAACTTCCTTATTTTCGGCTTCGTAACTTCTGATGGTTTTAGGTGCCTCCAACTCCTCCAGCTTGGTTTCCTCCTCCTTCAACTTCTTACTAAGCACTTCCACTTTTGCCTTAATGAACTGGAGCTTATCGATAGCGGTCGAATCTGGTGGAGCGTGGCCCATTTTGAGTTTGGCTTCGACCGTCTTTATCAATCCTTGTTTACAATGCTGAAACTCATCCAGAGCCAGATTCAGTTTCGTCATCCAAAAGTAAACGATTTTCGTTTGTCGTTGCAGTGGGTCTACGGGAGGTTTGTGACTGTACCCAGTATTTTTCATGACGCTACCGTCAGCGAAATGTCGATACCCGTTTTCGTCAACTACTCCATGAGTCGGGTTAAAGACATCTTCGAGATTGAGTTTTGGGGCATGGCTGCGGATTTTAGAAAAATAAGCTTTTCCATCCTCTTCAACAGTAGTGCATTTATAAACTCCGTTCAAAATAAATGGGTCTATAGTTCCGTCTGGGCGTTTGTTGTTTTCGTTGAACTCATATATTTTTCCTACTATAAATTCACTCATAACTAATCCTTTCAACTTACACGGGCCATTCTTGCCCATGCCATTCTTATCCGTATGATATTTGTTTCTTCGGAACTACCACGGGGCATCGCCCCAACACGCTTTTTACCTTTGGCAGCTATAAAACTTAGGCCAGCTACACTATTCGCTATATCATCTTTTCCTCCCGAACAATGGTCTACAGCGTCCTTACCTCCGCTCCTTGTTCGGCGTTCTAATCCGGCCAACTGTTTGATTAAAACTTCATCGTCCAACAGTTCAATCCCACGACTACAAATGGTCGGTAGTAATTCCAGATACAAAGCCGATTTATTCAATGCACTTTTCTCATACCGGAATCCACGAGAGCGGAAAGCATCGGCAACGAACTCAGCCGAATAATTGTCACCAAATACTTTCCGGATTCCGTACTTGCGCAGCGTTTCACCCATCGAGCCAATAACTTGAAATGGAGAATGCGGAGCGGCATACCTCCGGAGGCAGTCCACCACGACCACCTTTTCGCTTTCGTTGACCTCCCTATGGCCTACGGCCAAAGCAGCGTCATCACTACGGCCACCGCTCACGTCAACAAAGGCAAAATATCTATAATGGTTTTTGGGTAGTAATTCCCTGCGGCCTTTGTGAACCACCGATTCGATAACTTCAATCGGCAGCCATATCGCTATATCATCCCTGAACTCTCCGAGATATTCCGACTTGGCGGATGCTAAATCCTCCTTCAAAGCCTCATCCACTACTTTTTTCGGCAACGTAGGATTCATTACACGGGAGGCACAGTTCCAAACCAAAACAGAACCATTATCATTACCCCAGTTCTTTTTGAAGGTGCTATGAGCCCAGCCACGTTTGGCGTAGGGAGAGCTAATGCAAATCAATCTACCTCCGATAGTAGCTAATGAAGGCTTGAGTGCCCTAATCAATTCGGTATCGGAGCGAACTTTGCTGTCTGGGTCTAATCCGAAAAAGCAAACCTCATCCACTATCGCAGCAATCAGCGTATATCCCCTAACCGTCCTCCAGTCACCAACCAGTATTTCTATCACCACGCCATTGGCTAAGGTAAATGACTCTTTAGTCTCTGAGACGATTTGAGAGCGGAGCAAATCGGAGCTTTCAAATATCTGCCGCAGGTATTTCTTGACGATTCGGGCTTGCTTGGCAGTGGGAGCCAATATAGCTACCATCCCCGTTTCGCCTGGAGCCAGTAGTTTTTCCTTGCCGGAGAAACAAGCCTCATAAGCTCCTATCACTGCGCTTGTTCGGCTTTTACCACTACGTCTGCCCGTCAAAAATAAAGCCGAATCAAAACCGTCAACTGGCAATAGGTTTATATCTCGGCCTGTGCATGAATGGATCAACGATGCATACTTAGCTCGGATAGGTAAACCATACAATGCAGATATACCTACAGCCCAATTCGTCCACGTTTTCAGCTTGTTGTTTCGGTCAGCTAAAAAGCTCCGGAACAAATTGCGGTCAGTGATGGCATTTAGAATATTCATTTTTTGCTCTTGATAGAGTGCTTACAAATAAAGTTACCGTTGATGACTTTTTGCATCATAATATTAAAAGCTCGGTTCATAGAGATACCCTGAGCCTTGCACCACCGCTTAAATGCCTGGCCCTGCTTTCGCTCGGTCTTGACCATAATGTAATGGTTACCGTTGTTACTCATTTTTTCTTCTTTTTACTCTTGACGTAGGATTGTAAGGAAACTACGGGCATGGCTCGGCGTTCTAATCCTAAAGTTTTACTCAAGCCCATAAAGGTATTCATGGCCTGCACCCATCGGCCTACCAACGCCACGGTCTTTTTGGGATTGCTTAATATTTTGTTCTCTAAAGTCCGGAGCCAAAACTCCATGAACACATACCGCTCCGCTAAACTTTGTTTCACATGGCTCATACCCTCCGCTCCACCCATGTCACCAACTACCTCACAGTAAGAGGTATTGAGCAAATCGTAGATGACAGTGCGTTTGTCGATTTGTTCGATAAATCCTGGTACAAACTTGTGAGGCAGTTCCAACCGCTTCGTAGCTCCGTTGGTGTATGCTCTTTTTTTCATAATCAATCTTTCCAAACATAATAATAAAGCTAAAAAAACTATAATGTTTTGCCCACAGCCAAAGCGAGAGAAAAAGGCACAAAAAAAGAGCCTCCCGAAAACATTACGAGCAACTTAGGTATACAGCTATGGAGGGAATGTGAACGGAGGTTTGGACTTAGGTTGAAAGTGCTATACCTAATTTTCACACATTTATTTTTTTCTTTTTTCAAACCGAATCCCCTTATCTCCCGGATATTTCTTTCGGTGGTCAAATCCCCCACTAAAAATAACATCAGGAATGCCTTTAGGAAAAGCCTTGCATCTCATAACATCTTTGTAGAGGTGCTTACACTCCAAACACTGGACAGACATTCTTACCAGGGCATCCCCACTCACTCCCCGGCCATAGGCTGGAATTGATATTTGTCTTGTCTTCATCTCAGGCAACTTTAATATCCCCGTCCTCTACTCTTTGCAAAACTCGGTAAACAGTTGTAGGGTCTACGTTCACAGTCCGGGCAATGACGCCAACTTTCTCTCCGCTGGCCTTCATCCTTACAATAGCTTGGACTTGCTCGGACTTCAATTTCAATAGTCGGCCTTTAGCCGAACCACCCCAGCGTTTACCGGATGCTCTGGCTGCTGATTGGCCTGCCTTTACTCTTTCGGCTCGGACTTCCGTTTCATAAGCTGCTACACTTGCTATGATGTTGGCGTTTAACCTACCGGATGGAGTACTCAAATCTAAATTATCTCGCAGGGAGATAAGGTTGCATCGGAATCTACGGAGTTCATCGAATAGTTTGGTCAGCCCAGACGCAGTCCTGCCAAGCCTGTCCAACCTGTAAATTACAATCGCATCTAATCGACCACGATGCAAGTCATCCAGTAGCTTATCCATAGCTGGACGGTTCATAGAAGTTCCGGTGAAAGTATCCCGATAAAATCGGACTTTAGTAGGTTGATGCATTTCTATCCATCGAGTTAGTTCGAGTTCTTGACTATCGAGTTTCTGATTGGAAGTAGAAACTCGGAGGTAAATTGCGGTAAACTTCATGATATTCTCCTTTTCGACAATATTCCACACACGTAGCTGGCGTCCCCTGCTGTGATAAGGCTCTGGTGGGTGTCTAACTACCTCTTTCTGCGAACTGGCGTAATCGCTCCATCTTCGCCACGTTTGAGCATTCCGAGAGTTTCCATCACGGTGATAGTCTGGTGCATGTAATACTTTTGCTCTCGCAGGTTGTCACTGCCTCCGGATTTCAGATACGTCCGGTTAGTAAGTTTGGTGGCTTCATCTACGGTGACAGGTTTCTTTAAGTCTCGTAGATACTCGGTTGCAATTACTAATCGGCTCTTTTTACTTTTGGTTGGTTGGGTCTTTTTCTTTGCCATCTTTCTTGTCCTTTCAAATAAAGTTACTTTGCCAGTATCGTGTACCCGTGACACGTCTACTTTATTCTACGGATTAGGTACATGCAAGCGGTAAACTTTTTTGAAAGATTTTATATATTTTTTTGTTGCGTCTCAATTAAACACTATAGACAAGGTGAAAAGTGTGAAAAAAACTTAGGTTGTAAGCATGAAAATCGGGGTATTTTTTCGGATATTGAGCCGCAAGATATTTGGTTTGTTATTTTATTTGAGTTCGAGAGTGCATTAGGTTATCAGTGGGAGGGAATGAATGTATAACATTGCCAATTCCTACCTCTAACTTATACTCGATATATGTTCCCGTATGCTCTAAACCAGTTAGGGCTTTTTACGGGTATTGTTTCCGTAGTTTTTCTTCATGATATGTCTACGGGATAGGTCTGTCATATAGCGTATCTTAGTGTTTTATTTTACTGGGATTCTTTCCTGTTTTTTGGGCTAACTTAAATTTCACGTTTTATACAAATATGGCTTTACATATCTCCTTAATATTTTTACGAGATGTATACAATTCTCTTGTGATGCTTTATAACTTCCTGTAGTTTGTTTTTCATATGATAGTTCAACATTCATAAGTGAATCTTTGTTAGTTTTTCTGAAATCAAAGTTTTTTACTGTTATCCGAATTTCGTCTTGGAGATTATAATGAGCCAATATTGTAATGTCTTCCGATGTTAAAAAGTATGGAATTGCAAAAGTATAATATCTGGAATAAAACATTAATCCATCATACACTCTTGTTTTATCTTGATTTGGGTATTCATCTATAAAAATATCCATCAGTGGTTGAAAAGCTAAACGACTGCATAAGTGCCAAAAATGTTCAACTCTTTCTTGAATTGGTTGTGTTGCACCTATTTTGTTAAGATATTGTTTGAATTCGGGTTTCATGTTTTTTTACCTCCAATTCTTCCTCTTCGTTCCATAATCATACCTTCGACATAGTGAAGAATGTGCCCTAAATAATTTGTTGCAAATTCATCACTTTTATAATCCCATTGCCACTTTATGTTACCTTTGAGTTTTTCTTTCTTTCGTCTTTCCTCATAATGTTTGTGTAACAACTTTTTTATGACTTCCTGTAATTGAGTTGTTATTTGGAATTCAATGCTAACATTCACAAAAACAGTGCCCAATACAATTTTTGGAATTTCAAAATTATCAGTGACATACATGTGCGCAGCGTAATAACCTTCTTCTTTCGCTTCATAATCAACCGTGCTTGTAACCTTGAATTCCTTACACAAAAGTTGAAAATGTTTTGTGACATATTCTACGCCATCGAGATACTTAACTACAAAAGAGGTCCTAACAATATCATTTATTTTGGAAAACCAATTGTTAGGTAATATCCACTCTCCTTTTGGTGGTTCGGGCCAATCTTTATTATCTAAGATATTTTTTCTATAAGTCTTAAGTAGAAAAGAATCAAAAGACTTTATTTTCAACTCTACTGGTTCAATCGGATTCGACCATAAATGATAACCACGGGAGTCAATGTAAAATTGGTCACCATAAGAATTATAATTGGAAATTAATCCTTTCCACAAGTTAGATTTTTCAAAGACTCCTTTAATCTTGTTTGCCACTCGCTCGTAATATAATTTTGTTGTATTAATAATTTCAATGTCATGTATATCCTTCAGCCACTTCTTGTATTCATCATATTTAGGTTTCTTTTTGGCCATGTTTGTTTATTGGTCTATCCGCGTCTTTCATTACAAGTAACAAAACTCATCCAGCCATTATACCGACCGCTTATGTCAACAACAATATTTATTCGGAAAAACCTCACCGCTCAAATCTCAATTTTAAGCTGTGATACCGAAGTCCGGGTGTAGTTAGATGTGGCTCGGAGCGAGTTCGCACGTTATAGCTGTGTTTACGCTGATTTTCGTGGTGATATATAGGGATTTAGAGTTGTAATAACACTATCCGGCAATATAATATACTATATCGTATTGTCGTATTTTCGGCATACGTGGACAATTTAGTTTAGCTTGTGAGACTATCTAACGAATCGCCAGTTATTTGTATTCCACCGTCGAGCAAGCGTAACGACACCTCGCCTTTATGGGAGTGTCGCTTACGCTATGTGGTGGAATGGGTTCTGGCGAACCTGTTAGATTGCAGACGTGTGGGTACACTCCCACTTTTTGTACCCCACTTCTCCGGCTAAGTCCAAAAAAGTAAATATATCGATGTTTTTAGTAGGAGAGAAAAAATGGGAACTAAAGACAAAAAGAAGCGTTCTTTGAGTTGGAGGCTTTGTTCGTTTTTATTCAAAATTTGTCTCTTAGGTATCCTTTGTCTCATCGGATTAGTTATTATAGGTGTTAAAGTTGGATCACAAGAGGGACAAAATCTATCAACAGAAACTAACATACATCAGCCATCAAGAAACACTGTCAATCAGGAAAAAGAGGAAGTAACAACAAACCAAAGTGTCGCAAAAAGCAAAGAAACCGCTGCGCAAAAAAAGCCACCTAAGCCAACCACAATTTCTATCCCTCGAAGTGGAACATTTGAAAAATTGCAGTATGAAATAAAACGAGTTCTGGGTAGTTCTAACAGAGGCATAGCAAAAATATATAAGATTGAAGAGACACGTAGGAATGTTAAGATAGTTTTTTCAATCGATGATAATCTTACAAATGGCTGGGTTAAAGACGGTGCCAAAATAGATATCATAAAGATACTCAAAGCAGTTCAATCTTCTGGATATCGTTATTCGGAAGTTGCCATTTTTGGTACCTTTTCATTTTCGGATGTATATGGAAATTCGGAGGAAAGCGTAGCAGTTAAAGCTTCTTACACACCCAGTACAGTAAATAGAATTAACTGGGAAAACTTCCTTTACAACAATGTGTATAAAATTGCAGATTCGGTTTGGATTGCCCCTGCCTTTAGGTGAGAATACAGGAATGGGGCTACGTTCCAACACCATAATTTTTATAATTCCTTGATAAATGAATTAAACATTAACATTTCAGGTTCTGTCTAACGACAGAACGTTGTATTATTTTTATATTTATATCTTTATTTTTTGCTCCTTTATGTCTATGCTGATTTGTTGACGGCTTTAATACATTTTCGCCTTGCTTCGTACTTGGCTCGTTTTCTTTCCTCAACTCTGTTTTGTCTCATATGAGCATCTATCACCCATTTTGGAGGATTCCACCACGGGTTTCGCTTCTTTTGATTTTTCCGCTCCCACTCCTCCAATTTCTCTTTTACTTTCCAAAACAAGTGCTCATCCAAGTCACCATCCAAATAAGCGGAGGTATCATCGTATAGTTTTTCATCCCATATCCCCAAATAACAATCTATATTACTTTCCAACACTTCTGACTCCTCTGGGCTCTTATTACTCAACCAATCCGTCACCTGTTTCCGCAAATACTGACGGCGCATAGAGGCTAATTGTCGAATGGGCTCCATCGGTTTGTCTTTACTGGCTCGTAGCTCACTGAGGATTTTAATGTAAGCTGCGATGGAAGTTATACCTCCTTTTTCTCTGGCCTCTTTCATTTCAGGATTTCCCCACGTGCTGGATATGCGCATATAGACTTTAGCAGTCTCATAGGAGAAGTCTAAATGACTGTTGCACCAACTTTTCCATCCTTCAACTTTCCAGTTAGCTGTTTTCCACCGGATATTGCTCAACACATCTCCGCACCGACAAGCGTGTTTAAGTAATCCTTGACAATGGCGCTTAACTTCTCGATGGTGTTCGTTGGCCTCTCGTGTAAGCTTTGCTATCAAGACATAATTTCTTGAGCCTTTTCTCTTACCCATAATATATTCCTTTCATAAAATTTTCGGGGTAGAGGTCTACCCCTTTTTGGCGTAGTCTAAGTGGTCTACGTTATCTGGATTCCCTCTTAGCTTGTAAGTCAACTGAGGGAATGTGATGAGATAAAAGCTATTGCATTGGAGTTCTCCTAATGAATGATAGGTTAGTAATCTATTTCAAACTCATACTCATTTCCATCATCTCTTAAAGCTCTCACATTAAAATCCTCCTCCTCATTATTGTTGGGCTTATTTATAGCTTTCTTCATGGCAGCTGCGATTTGCTCAAACTTACTTCGGAAAGATTTAGCTGAAAAAGCCTCTGGCATGTAATCCTCCCCCACATGGTCTATGTACCAAAGCAAAACTTTTTTGATATCTTTTTTCTTTACACCGTCTGAAGTGCGTAACTTTTCAAACTGGCATATCCATTGCTTTTTATTTACTTTTCTAAATATTTTATCTTTGGCTCGGAGTGCTCGGTATAACTTGGCACAACATATCCTGTCGAACTTATCCCCGTCACCAGTTCGTCTGGTGACAGTTCTATTTTTATAAGCATTTCTCTTTCCTTTACTATAAGCATTTACTCCCGGTTTTACCGACGTCGGTAAATTACTACTCTCCGTGCTTTTTACCGACCGTAGTAAATTACTACTCTCGGTGCTCTTAATCCCAAGCTGCCCCTCCAGTTCTGTAATCTTTTTCCTCAATTTCCATATAGTTACCTCATCTTTCACTCGCTGAGCATCATAGGCGAGTAAAAACTTACATAAAGATTCTGTCCGCTCGTCCAGAATGCGCCGGAGTTCTTCATTATCAAGAGTCTCTTTCTTAGGATAAAATGGGAGCTTGATATACTTTTTGCCAAAGCGTCCATCCTCATCACGTGACTGGACGATTTCGACAAGCCCGACTTCCATAAGCTGTTGTCTGGTTCTTTTGACTCTGTCTATAGACCACTTCAAGCCTAACCGCTCTCCGTCATCTCCTGTTACACCAGATACAAAACGGTCTTCACACCATATCCTGTTAGTTCTCTGCTTGATGGCTGTCTTCAAGTAAAAGGCATACAGGGCTATGCAGTTGGTATTATGAGGTGTAGGTAGTTTTTGGAGCTTATCTAACTCTGGTACAGGAATGATAATAGACCAGCGTTTCTGTTTCTTACGTTTCTTCTTTTTTTTCTTCTTTGCCATGTCGATTCCCTTCAACGACACCCTGTTGTAAAAAGGTATGGGGCAGGCGGTTAGGGTTTACCGCTTTTCGGTCAGCTTTACCTATCCCCATACTCATCTTCTCCTATCAAAACCATAATTGCAGCTTTTACGTTCGGTAGTAATAAAGGCCAGCGATTGATGACCTTTGCTAAATCTTCTCGTATCTTAGCGGAGTTTTCGGTCGAATTAGCGGTCGATAGATTTTTTGGAGGTGTATAAGTTGTTGTTTTTAGGGAGGTTAAGTTTTCCGGCTTACGGCTTTTTAAGCCGTAGGTCCTAGGTTCGAGCCCTAGCACTCTCATTTATTCTTCCGATTTTAATACCACCAGTTTCAACTGGTGGATGGAAACAACCGCCGCAGGCGGACGGGCAATGCCCGAATACGGTAATGCCACCGGTTTCAACCGGTGGATATTTGCTTAAGTATCAAATATATAAGTACTTGCCCCCATTGTTAGCTTTGCCCTCTGCCGATTTTCTGGGTAAAACTGCCTTCCGCCGTCATTCTGGCGCCAGTATTTTCAAATCCATTGGCACCCGATACCAAAGATTCTATCATTGCCGCTGCTTTAGCCCTGTGATAGTTATCTACTTGCAGATAGTATTTCTGCATGGTTGTAATGCTGGAATATCCAACCAGCGCTTTAGACGAAAGCCAAAGTAAAAGGCTGCCCCCTTTGGAAGGGGGCAGCCTTTGTTGCTTCAATTCAGTGCTGCATCATCAGCCACCCAGAGCTGCCAGTCGTGCCTGGACATAAGCAGTTAGAGCCGCGTTGCCGGCCTCTGTTACGGGTGTCATGTATTTTTCAGCAAATGCCACGGAATCACTTGCCGAGTATCCCAAATCGGCGTTCATGGTGCCGACGTATGCCACAATCGCATCAATCCATTGTCCTGCCGAAGCGTAATGTGTGCCATCACCGACATGTTCTGCCAGTGCCGAGGCAATCGAAGTCATCTGCTCCGGTGAAGGAGGTGCGGGTGTTGTAACAAATTCATTGATTACCTGGGTCAGAGCCGCGATCTGCGTACCCTCAGCATCCTGGAGGATTTTGGAGGCCTGTACAAGTCTTGCGCAGGCATCGCAGGGCTGAACATCGGTATCAAGTGCAAAAACATCTGCTACGACCACATCAATATCCTCTTCGGGGACGCCAATTTCAGCAGCCAACCATGCCATCAGAGCAGGGCAGCCGCCCTGTGCAAATAACTGCTCCTCTAAAGGCTGACCAGCTTCCCAAAAGAGAGGCGCAGGCGGAGTTGGCGGAATCGGCGGAGTCGGCGGAATTGGCTCTCCTTGCTCGCAGTCCTCGCACCAGGTCCAGTCGATCCAGTCGAAGTCACTTTCCGGGATGTCCACAGGACCAACTACTATGTCATCTGGTCCTACCTCATCCTCATTAGCAGAGGCCTCCCCGTCAAAAAGAAGATTATCCACGTCAGTGACGAAAAACGTAACACTGGCTTCCACGACCGCAGCGTTTTCATCTGCATCAGCGGTTATCTCGCCGCTTCCAGCAATTTCACTACCAGCGGTAATTGTAATATTGGCAGAGTGCAATACCCCATTAATGCCTGTGCCTGCCGTGGCCCTTACTTCGCCGTCTATAGTTACATCGACCTGAGCACCGATATCAATCTCGGCGATGTTTGTGCTGGAATCACCATGTGCCCCAGCGAGTATTTCGCCGCCGGTGCCTTCACCAAAGCCATTTTCCAGCGGCGGCTCACCTGTAATCGTCGCACCATTTATAGCAACATCACGCTGGGCGAAGATACCGATAGTGGATGTGTTTTCGCTATCATCACTCCAGCCAGTACGAGCTATTATTTGGCCGCCGTCGTAGAAACCGCCGCCATTAATGCCGTTAAGAAAGCCATTTACTAATTCTGTAAACTCAATCTCAGCTCCGTGTACAATGACATCACGACCGGCGAAAATCTCAACATCGGCGGTGTTGTTTGCGAAGCCTTGGTTATTGCGTGCCCCGGCAAATATCTGGCCGCCTTCTTCGCTCTCAAGGAGTTGCAGGCCGTCGCCCTTACCATACAAAGCATATCCACCGTTGACAATAACATCACGAGCGGCGCTAATTTCAACAGTGGAGGTGTTTTCGCCATTTATATGAAGCTCGCTTTCCCATCTGTCCCATGCGTTCCAGGTACGAGCACCTATTTGCCCGCTCACTATAACGTCTCCTTGACCATCTCCATCACGGATTGCAATGCCAATGTGAGCGGTGTTTGTGTGCCCATCGTATGCCGCAGCCCTTATCTCCTCCTGGCTGTTCAAGAAAGGACTCTCACGGCCTTCTCCCTGGTAACCGTCGTTTACAATAACGTCATTTTTGGCGAGGATCGTAATATCGGCGATGTTTTCAAAACCTCCGTGAGCCACAGCCTCGATTTGGCCGTTTGACCCGCCGTTACCGTTAACCTGCAGACCATCCAACGGCCCAGGCTGCTCAGGCTCTTCATCTGCTTCGCTGTTTACAATAACATCACTAAAAGCTTTAACAATGACATCGGCACTTGCGGTAGTCAATACCTCGCCAGAATCAGATTCATTAGATACTCCCGCATAGGCACCGAGCAGGCCGTTAACAATAACGTCTGCACAGCTTTGAATATCAACAGAGGCGCCGCTGTCACTTGGCTGGTTATAAAAGACAACATATGCATCAGCCGTTATTTCGCCGTAGTTGCCAACAAAAACATCACTAACAGCATCAATCTCAAGATTGGCTGTGGCGTTACCTGAACCCAGGGTCATAGCGCCGGCAGATATGGAGGCGAGGGCCCCCTCTTCTTCTCCTCCTTCTCCTTCTTCTTCCTCGTATACAATAAGCATGCCGTTTACACTAACTTCGCCACCTGCGTCAACAGTAGTCGTTGCCTCTGCGTTACCCGAATTATTCATAGTATCAGCATTAGCCCATACGTAGCTCTCGGGGCCTTCTACAGTAACATCACCATCAGCGTTAATGGTAGTCGTTGTGATGGCATCACCCGGAAGTTGGTTAGCAGAAGCACTAGCACCTATACTGCCCTGGCTCTCGCTGGCGTTGTCCCCTACAGTAACATCACCACCAGCATTAACAGTCATGGTTGCAGTCGTGGGGTCGACCGATGAACCCATGAAAGTAGTAGCATAAGCTTGTACTTCGCCACTTATTACATCAACGCTTCCGCCAGCGGTAATATCGGTATTGGCTGTAGCCTCACCGGTAAATTCTACTTCCCGCTCACCACTGGCATCAAACCTGGCATCAGCCCTGGCGGATGCATTTATAAAGCTGTAGTCTTGCACAAGAAGATCACCATCAACATCAATATCAACAGTGGCTGTTGCGTGACCTGCGGAAGAATAACTCTTAGCCCGGGCCTCTATTGTGCTCTCGTTCTCCAATAGAAGGTCGCCATCGGTGGCGGTAACCTCAGTAGTGGCGGAAGCATCACCTGACTCATACTCAGTCTCAGCTAGGGCCGCTACGCTCAAATTGTCCGTACCACCACTACCTTCTATGGTAATCTCAGTACCGACAATCTTAGTAGTGGCAGTAGCGTTACCTGAGTTACCCGTAGCCTCAGCGTGGGCTTTAACCCTGTCATCGATAGTCACATCTCCGCTGGCGTCAATATCAATATCGCTTTTAGCGTTACCTGAACCATCTAGAGAGATAGCTCTGCTAGTGACCTGGTCATTGATACTGACATCCATACCGGTAATCTTGATATCAGAAGTAGCGTTACCTGAGCCATAATCAACCTCGGCCCTGGCTTTAACCTTAGCATTGATTTCCACGTCTCCACCGGCGGTAATTTCGATAGTGGAGATAGCGTGGGTGTCTTGGTCTTCATCATAAATATAAGTATCCACGTTTATGTTGTTATTTACAGTAACATCACGACCGGCGTCAAGGACAACCGTGGCAACGGCATCAGAACCGCCATCGGAACTGGCGTATATGCTGCCTTGAATTGTGATATCTCTGTTTGCCGTCGCTGCCAGGGAACCTACATTCAGAGCCGCTGCAAAAATGTCACCGGCAGCCAGAACGACCTGCCCCGCATTGATTGTACTGGTGGCGTCAATATCCACTTTATTGGTAGCAGGGTTGGGTGTCACTAAATCTGTGGGTACCTTAATCAAGACCTTGCTACCCTCGTGGGTAAGAAATATTTTATCGCCGGCAGCCATCACCAGCGTATCCGACGCATTTATAGTGCCGTTGTTGAGGACCTGGGAGCCTATAAGATAGACCCTGGAGGCAGTGATAGTGCCCTGGTTGTCCAT
>VRUL01000056.1 GCA_019456145.1 Planctomycetota bacterium | reverse complement strand
CGTTTTGCCGACCTCGGTATATTCCTTATCCCCAGAGACGATATGCCTTATGACCGAAAGGCTGAAGTTTATCTCTTCTCGAATGGTGATATTGAGAAGGCACGGGGTGTTTATCAGGAGGCACTTGAAAATATACGCCCTGATATATTGATTAACCAGCGCTCGTATATCGAAATACTCGCCCGGGACTATCAGAAAGCGCTGGACATAGAAAAGGCCAGAACTGGAGGTTTTTTAAGGAAGGCAGACATCTACCGGTATCTGGGCCAGCCGGAGCAGGCGGCAACCTACTACGACTCGGCGAGAGTGGAACAAGAAGAGCTGGTCAGGATAGATCGGGATGATTACGTAGCCCACTCGAACCTTGGTATCGCCTATGCCGGTCTGGGACGCCGGGAGGAGGCCATCAGGGAGGGCAAACTGGCCGTTGAGATCCTGCCGCTCTCCAGGGATGCCTATTATGGGCCTCATTTTATATTGGACCTGGCAAGAATCTACGCCATGCTGGGCGAGCAGGACGCGGCGGTAGACCAACTCGAGCTCCTGTTATCCATTCCCAGCGAGATAACCGTGCCGCTCCTCAGGCTCGATCCCGTGTGGGACCCCCTCCGGGAGCACCCGCGGTTTCAGGCGCTGATGGCTGGATAGAACCCACCCCCTTCGTTTCACGAAGCCCCCTCCCTTCAAAGGGAGGGGGGAAAGGGGAGTGGGTTATTCCAGGCAATACCGTAAGGCCCGTCCTGAGCGGAGCCTGTCCTGAGCGGAGGCGAAGGGTCGAAGGGCCGGGGGTGAGGTAAAACATCAGCCTCCCATCAACCCCCAGCACCTCAAGCAGGCAACCCAGATCGTGGAAGCCATCCAGGTACGGATAGCCAAACTGTTTGAATCCCTGCGGAGCATTGGGGCCCAAAATCAGCTGATGAAGGCCATTGTGGATAGTTATATCCGGACCGCTGACGAGGCAGAGACCGCCGATACCATAGACACCATACGACAGGATAATGTCTTTTCCCGGGAGGATAACGATGCATTATTTGGCACCCGATGCCGTCCCTGGATAAGATAGGGTCGTGTTCAAGCAAAAACTGCTGTAGCCCTTCCAGGTCGTCGGTGTTGATCAAATCGACGCCGGCCGCCAATAACTCCAGCCAAACCGCCTTGCGTGCCGGTGAAGGCTTATCCGGCGTGGCCCAGAAGCGCACCCGTCGCCCTTCCGCATGTGCCGCGTCGATGATTCCTATCAACTTTTTTCGCTCTTCCGGCGGCATAGCTCCCTCGCCGCTCCAGGTGAAGTGGGCAGACCACCTGTCGCTGATAAGCGGGATGAAGGTAGCCGGGGCATCGGAACCTAAATCTTTAAGTCTGCCGTCGAAATACGCGTAGCGGACTGTCTCGATTGCCATGACCTCCCGCGGGCGGTTGCCGGAGATAATTACAATCACCGGTCCTCCCTTGGGGCCGTCAGGTCCAGAGGTGGATAGTATAACTTCATATTCCTTAAGTGTTTCGCGCAGCATTGTGTAGGTCGCCTCGGCTTCCGATTTGATATCGATCAGCAGTGTGAACTGCGGCCCATTGACATAGACCTGCCCGCCATTCTGGTTCACGCGCTCACGCAGTGGATCAAGGTAGAGTGATTGGAGGGTTCGATCCGGCTGCACTCCTTCCAGGTCGTGGGCCACCAGCAGCTCGCCGTTGATAAGATAGATATCGGCCTCGACACTGGTAAAACCCTGTTCCAGTGCATCCTGCAGGGGACGGTCGTGTTCGTAGTCATTGTGCGCGTGAGCTCGAACAAGGGGTACCGGCCCGGCAGGAAGGGTTGACGATGCCGGGAGTAGAGTTTCCCCGAGCGTGTGGCTCGATGCGAGACCATTATATAGGGGACTACATCCGGACCAGGCCGCGACAAGCAGTGTTACGGCCAGCAATGGGAGCGTATTTTTTCTAGGAAACAGCACGGGTTATGCTCCTCAACTTGAGTTCTCTCGAGTTTTGCCTATCTTCACCTTGACCCCTTAGAGTCGCGCCCTTCATGGCAGGTCCCTGCTGTAATCCGTCGAAGATAAGCCGCCGTGCAGAACTTCACCCTCTACCCTGCCGGCCATGGCTGTTTTACCTGCTATCCGCCCCCAGCGGCGGCGCCACTATCACTGCATATCGCCATGCAGTTTACCGGTTGCCGGATACGGATACCTATCTTAACTCAACCATCACACGCGTTCGGGTATACGGAACTTCTCGCGGTATGCTAGCTTGAGGAGCTTGTTGGCCTCTTCGTTGTTGGTGAAGCGTTCTTTCTCGGCGTCGAAATAGAGTTGCTTGTTGCCCACGCGCAGCGAGATGTTGGCCAGGTGCACAACACAGGCGCTGAGATGCCCCTGTTCGACGACGCCGTTGGGGTCTTTGCGCGAACGAATGCAATCGATGAAGTTCTTTTCGTGGACTTTATCGGGTTTGTAGCCGTAATCGAAATCGACCACCTTGCCGTCTTCTTCATAGACCTGCCAACCGCCGCCGTGACGACCCAGGTACATCATGCGCTTGGTACCATAGATCTCGATGCGGGTGGAGTTCTGCGGCCAGTATGGGAATTTATCGCCGTAGCGTACCTCATTGTTCGACTTCTTGTTATACGGGATGCATTCCGTGCAATCCATGGTCATGGCGAAATCGCCGTAATCATAAATAATGGATTGCACGTCGGGCGTTTCACGCTCGTCTTTGTAGGCGATGCGCCCGCCGGCGCAGAAAACCGATTTCGGCTGGCCCGGATCGCCGATAGCCAGGCGCGCCAGGTCCAGAACGTGACTGCCATCGTCGGCCAGCTGCCCCCCACAGTAGTTCCAATGCTGCTGCCAGCCGCGGCCTCTCGCTCCACTGGAACAACGGCCGGGATTGAAGGGTACGTACGGCGCCGGTCCCAGCCAGCGGTCCCAATCCAGCGTTTTGGGCGCGGGCTGGTCGGGCTTGGGCGACCACGGCCCGCCATTCAACGTGTTATAACACTTGACCATGACCACTTTGCCCAGTTTGCCGCTTTGGATATACTCGCGCGCCGAATAGCCGTAGGCGCCGCTGCGGTTTTGCGTGCCGATCTGAAGGATGCGTTTATATTTGCGCACGGCCTCGACCATCTTGCGCCCCTCGTGGATGGTCAGCGTCGGACATTTCTCAACGTAGACATCCTTGCCGGCCTGGCAGGCCCAAATCGACGCCAAGGCATGCCAGTGCTCGGGTGTGGCGATGAGAACCCCGTCGACATCCTTATCGTCGAAGATATCGCGCATTTCAATGACGCGCTTGGGCGCGTACCCCTGCTTTTCTTTCATGTCCTTGATGAAGTCATGGCCGCGCAAATCGTTGACATCGCAGACGTATTTAAACTCAACGTTTTCCTGTTCGGCCAGGCCTTTGGCATCGACCTTTCCACGCCCGCCGGCGCCAATCAATCCCAGAACTACTCTGTCATTAGCACCCAGCACGCGCGAGGGAGTTACGCCTGACAACACGACCCCCCCCAAGGCGGCCCCGGCAATACCCTTACCGGACTGAGATAGAAAACGCTTTCTTGTGATTTCCTTCATGATACGATTCCCTCCATGGTTGTTTATGGATGAAAAGTGGAGACTATTCTATCTAACCTTGTCTCATCTTATCTCACCGACTCACTTAAGGCAACTTACATCATTTTTACTCTGTGGCAGTAAAAATTCCAGCACCTGGTTCCTCCTTTTATCACTCTGCGCCCCTCCAGAGGCCTCGGGGTAAGTACCGGGACCTTCGGCCGGACCTACTGAAGTGCCCTCTCGCCTAATTCACCATATCACCAGCATTAACTTAATGCTCATGGCACACGAAGGGGGCATCAGCTATACGATGAAGATGCCTGTAAGTTCTTGCCGACCACTTCGGTTTATTCAACTTCATAGTCCGACTAATAATCCTGCTCCATGACGTGTTGGGCTTTAATCTTGAACACGTAGGCATGCTCACATGGCCGGTTTTGGGCGTCTTGGAGCGATGGGGGGATCTCAATAACCAATCCCTTGTCGTGCTGGTACCAGTTTAACGGCTCATCTACACCGAGCAGATGAATCTCTGACCCGGGAACAGCCCGCACACTCTCTAGCGTCAGATCATTTCCAGGCCAGTTCATACTTATGGCGTAGACCGTCTTTCTATCCTTACTACGTGTGAAACGGATGCGCTCACCTTCTCTAAATACCATCCGGGGTCGTGTTGCGTAAATGCCTTCGCCGTTGATACGAAGCCAGTCCCCTATTTGCTCCATTATCATTACGGCCGCGGGATCAAACTTACCATCAGGTCCAGGTCCAAAACCCAACTGAAAAGTTCCGCCCACCGAAACGATGGTGATTAATTTGTGAACAAGTGACTCAACAGATGGATACCGCTGGTCTTCAGGGAAAGAATAGCCGGGATGCAGCCCTGTACTCCCAATGACAGACCAGGGTTTTTGGTTGAAAATTCGTTTGTCGAACAAATCATCCGGATGCCGTCCCTCTGGCGTAAAATAATCACCCCATGCAGCGATACCACGGTAGCGCAGCATCACCTCCGGCTGAAGGCTACGAATCATCTTCAGCGTCTCTTTCAGCTCTGGCCAGGCATCCGGACCAGGCCGCGATAAGCAGGGTTACGGCCAGCAATGGGAGCGTATTTTTTCTAGGAAATAGCACGGGTTATGCTCCTCAACTTGAGTTCTCTCGAGTTTTGCCTATCTTCACCCTGACCCCTTAGAATCGCGCCCTTCATGGCAGGTCCCTGCCGTAATCCGTCGCCTCAGGCTTCAATGGAAATTTCACCGGCTTATTCGTGCGTTGAGAACGATATATTGCCGTGAATATTTCAACCGTCTTGCGTCCTTCTTCTCCGGTGATCATGGGGTCCCTTCCCTCGATGATGGACTGGAGAAAATCCTGAACCTGCAGCTGGTGATAGTGCTCGGTGGCGTTAATGCTGTTAAAAAAAGCGCTATCTTCTGCCTGCCATTTTTCAAGCATCTCTTCTTCACCGGGTACCGACCATAGATCATTGACCGGTGGCTCCGCAATTTCCGACATGCCGGCGATAAACATGGCACCGCCATCCGTTTGTACGCCAACCGAAGCACCGTTCTTGCCATGTACCTGTACTTTGCCGTAGATGCCGGGCTTTTGGGAGTTGCTGACGACGATACTACCCAGCGCGCCATTCTTGAAACGGATGACGGCTGTGGTGGTGTCCTCGACTTCAATGTAAGGGTGGTTGAGATTACCCCACCATCCGAAAAGTTCGTCAATGGGGCCCATGAACCACTGCAGAAGATCGAGCTGATGCGGCGCCTGATTGACCAATACACCGCCGCCCTCCCCCTTCCAGGTTCCTCGCCAGGCATCACTGGTATAATAGGCCTCATCACGCCAGCCAAGCATAGTGATCGTTCCCAGTATAGGTTGGCCGATCTTTCCGGCATCAATGGCCTGCTTCACCCTCTGAACCGGCTCGTACAGCCGGCGTTGAGATATCATGCCCAGTTTCACTCCGGCATCGTTTGCTGCGTTGAGCATGGCGTCGCAGTCTGCCAGGGAGGACGCCATGGGTTTCTCTATGAGAACCTGTACACCAGCCTGAGCAGCCTGGATGGTGGATTCTGCATGGACGGGATGGGGGGTGCAGACAATAACAGCTTCAATCCCCGCGGCAGATACCATGTCCTGTATATCCGAAAAAGCCTTAACACGATACCGCTCTGCAAAGGCCTGGGCCCGTTCAGGGGACCTATCGGTGACAGCGGTAAAGTTCGCTTCCGGCAGCCGGTTTAGTGCGGCTGCATGCAAGTGCGCGACTTTCCCACAGCCAATAATGCCAACGTTGACCTTTTTCATCTTAACCCTCAGGGCAAATGGTTTGACCGATTACCATGATTCCTATGGCACTAGTACCACCTTCAACAATCCCGGTTCCTGGTCATAAAGTCGTTTGAACCACGTATCGCCGTCGGACAAGGGGGGAGTGGCGCTCAGCAGGGAATCAACATCAACTGTCCCGCGAGCGATCATGTCCAGGCAGGCTGGATATTCCCCGGCGGACGCGCAAGACCCGTAAACCGAAATTTCCCTGGTCACCAGGGCCTGCAGCGGCATTTCCACCGTTTGGGAAAGGTTACCAATCATAGTTAGGGAGCCCCCTTTTCGCAAAGCCGCTACGGCGGTGTTTATTGTGGACGGAATTCCCACCACCTCAAAAGCCACGTCCGCTCCCCGGTTAGCGGTCCATGTAAATACCTCCTGGGCGACATCGCAGTCATCAGATTTCAGGCCAACGTCGGCGCCGACTTTGCAGGCCAGGTCCAGCCGGCCCTGATCAAGATCAACAGCGATAATTTCCCCGCATCCCGCTATCCTCAAAGCTTGGACAACCAACAGCCCCACCATACCAGCACCAACGATCACGGCAGTGTCGTTAAGGGATATCTTTGTGCGCTCCACGGCGTGAAAGGCCACTGAAAGCGTCTCTACCATGGCCGCCTGCTCGAAGCGAAGATTATCGGGCAACCGGTACAGGATGTGTTGCGGCACTGCCACGTATTCGGCAAACGCCCCGTGCATGCGATATTCATCACAGGACACGCCCAACACCCTGCGGTTGTCACATAAATTGATCTGTCCGCGTCGGCAAAAATAGCACTTTCCGCAATAGACCGTAGAATCAAACGTCACGCGGTCACCTGCTTTCCATTCGTTGACGTTGGCGCCCGCTTCAACAATGACACCTGATGCTTCGTGTCCCATCACCACTGGGGGTTGCCGCCGGCCGGTGCTGCCATCCATACCATGCACATCGCTGCCACAGATGCCGCATGCCTTCACCTGGATAAGCACTTCATCTGACCCAATCGTTGGCTTTGCTACATCTTTATATTCAAAATGATTGTACGCCGTCAACACCAATGCTTTCATGAGAAACTCTTCCAATTTCAAAATGTATACCTACGTTTTCTGACCCGCAGAACGGACGGCACCCGTGCTGATTCCTCCATCAATTAAGATCGTTTGTCCAGTGATGTATGCGCTCTCATCAGAAGCCAGAAAGACCACCAGACCTTCAAGGTCATCTGGCCGGCCGGTGCGTTTAAGAGGGATCCGCTCCAGTATCCTTTCAACCCACTCCTTATCTTCATACAGTACCTTGTTGAGCTCAGTTTTGAGGTATCCCGGAGCGATTCCATTAACCGTCACACTGTGCTTGCCCCAATCGTCAGCTAAACTCATTGTAAGTTGTTTTATGCCCCCTTTACTGGCACAGTAAGCTGCCAGGTTGGCGCTCCCGGATACACTGGCAAATGAAGCGATATTGATGATTCTTCCCTGCTGGCGGGGGATCATCTTCCCGGCCACCGCCTGGGCCACGAAAAACGCCCCGCGAAGATTGGTATTCAAGACAGTGTTCCAATCATCCCATGTAACCTCCAGGGCTGGTTTTCGGATGTTAACCCCGGCGTTGTTCACCAGAATATCGATTTTGCCATAGTAATCGCAAGCAGCGTCAACCACGTTTTGGATGTTGTCATAATCCAGTACGTCCAATGGTAACGGCAGTACTTTACGGCCCAGCGCTTCGATCTCCGCTTTGAACTCGTTGAGTGATTCCAACTTCCGACTTGTAATAACCAAATCAGCGCCTGCGCGTGCCAGTGCGCGACCAAAATACTGCCCCAACCCGCGACTGGCCCCGGTCACGAGGGCGATTTTGCCCGTCAGATCGAAATATTTTTTACCACCCATCTTATTTATTCCGTCATTTTAACATCTAGCCTTGGCAGAACTGTTACCTTGAATTACTCTTCCGTGCCTCTCAGGATAACGCTCCAACCTGTTTTTCTATGACGAATTGCCTATCTTAACCCATCCCCCTTCACTTTGTGATGCGGCTCGCCGTAGGCTACACCGAGGCCCCCCTCCCTTTAAAGCGAGGGGGGAAAGGGGGGTGGGTTGCTTATAGCTTATCTAACGCAGCAACCAGATCTTTGCTGAGGATTGAAGGACACCAATATTTCTCAATGTGCTGCACAACCAGCTCTGTCCCCTCATCGTGACTTACATATGGTGCATCTTTCGGGTCATACATGGCATCTGTCAGATCACGCACCAACAGGCAGTCAATTCCCCATCTTCTCATCTGTTTAATTGCAAAGGAGCGATTCAACACGCACATATTGGTGTGAACGCCCATCATGATGATTCTTTTAATGCCCTGTTCCTTGAAGAAGTTATAAATCTCGTTCCCGTCATCTGAAATACCGTCGTATTCGCTGATTTCTATGTGAGGACTCTGCCGCGTCCAGGCACTATGGGACTCATCATCGGTATCACATCCTCCATCAGAATCATCGATGGGCAATGGGTGATCTGGTAAATCCAGAGGCTCCGGCTTGGGAACTTCCGGAGCAAGCATCATGCGCTGCTTTTGTGGCCAGCCCGCGTAAAAGGGCATGGTGGAAGAGGGGGCATGGATGATTTGTATACCTTTCTCTCTTGCCTCGTTGACCACCGGTGCCATCTTCCTGGCCAGCTCATCAACACGCTTGGTTGCCCCGGTACACCAGTGCTTGTCCCACATGTCGCAGATGATTATGGCTGTTTCTCCAATAAAAAGTTCCTCGGCAACCGTCGTTTCTTCCCATTGGTCACTTCCCTTTTCTCTCTCTACCCGACTCCGCGCAGAGAGCATTATTTTCCCTTTTGGTTGAGGCCGCTGCTTCACCGTGGCGGGAACTTCAGGTGGAATATTCCGTTTACCCGCCCAGAACAGAGCGTTCGTCACCAATCGTTTGAAGGTGGAATTCTCCCAATCCTGTAATCCGCCGATGGCGATATAAACCACGCGAGCGCCTTTGTATTTACGAGTCCATGCCAAAGGTTCGGATTCACCTGTTGGGATAGTGCCCGTCATCAATACCTCCACATCCGGGGCCACCGGTGAGGTTCTATACAGACTATACCTGGAACGGAAATCAGTGATACCATCCAATACCGGGTGATCCTTGGCATCTGGATTGATCTTGACCTTCAGGGTCGGGCCGGTAACCTCTCCTTCAGGATAACGATTTCCTTGCTCATCGATGGCCGTCTGTTCTGGGCTGCCTGGATAATGGCCGCGATAATTACCGCCCCACACATCTTTATCAATTTCCAGCCAGTTCTGGAATCCGTGGCTTGCCGTCCGTAATGCAACCACGGGGCCACCGGAATTGACATAATTCTTCACGTGCTGTATCTGCTCATCAGGGATGGTCAGACGGCGTGTGAAGATCAGCAATAAATCGCAATTTTCCAGCGCTTCCAGTCCAGGCAGGTCTGAATATTCATGCTTTTGATTCAATTCGCCGCCGGCTTGGAGAAGAGTGACCTCTACGTCTTCATAATTATTCTCCAGATACTCCTTATATTTTAGAAGAGAAATATCAGAAAAATACTCGTTTGAACCTGATATGAAGACAACCTTGAATGGTCCTTTCTCACCGCAGGCACTCATTAAGATGCTGCCAATTAGCATTGCTGATAAGAATAATGTATTTTTGATCATTTGACTCTCCTTTTATAATTAGGGATTACTCCAAAAACCTAATAACGATCCTATTTTGATATCAGACTTTCTCAGGTATATCAAACGGTTTTCGATAGGTTCGTTTTACCAGACTGTTCGCTTTATCATTACCCACTATTTTTCCCGTCATTACATTTAGGGGCAAGTTCCTCGCACAACACAGCATAGTGTCTTACACGATTCGCATAGCCATACCACCATCGATGGTTACGACTTCACCGGTAATAAATTCGTTCGTAGCTAATAAGGCAATCAATTGAGCAACATCTTCCGGCTTGCCTTCCCGGTGAAGCGGAATTCGGTTCTCAATATTATTTTTAACTTGTTCAGGAGTGAGATAATCTTGAAAAGGCGTTCGGATGATGCCGGGTGCCACAGCATTGACCCGGATGTTATCGTCTGCGAATTCACGAGCAAGATCACGGGTAAACTGAGGGATAGCACCCTTCACAACATCGTAGGCGATTGCCCCCTTACATCCACGCAAACCTCCCGCTGAAGATATAAGCACGATAGCACCTTCTCCGCGCTTCTGCATATGAGGCCCAGCAGCACGACAAAGATGAAAAACAGCGTGGACGTGTATATCAAAGGCCTTGTACCAAGCCTCTGGTGTGAGTTCAATAAGCCCCCCGGGAACTCGCCCACCGGCACAATGAATCAAAACATCAATGCCACCAAATACCTCAACAACCTCGTCGACAATGCGGCTGGCATCGTCGGGAATACTCAAATCGCCTTCTACGACGAAGCATTTTCTTTCAAATTTTTCAATTTTGGACGTTATGTCCTTTACTTTCTTTTCCTCACCAGCACCCTTACCCGCGATGGCTATATCCGCCCCAAGTCTTGCCAATTCGCTCGCGGTCGCCGCTCCGATACCACTGAGCCCACCTGTAATCAGAGCGATTTTACCTTTCAATTCCATCACCTACCTCCTCACATATATACATACTTCTTTTAATGCAGGAAACGGGTTGCACCAGCGGTGAATCCACCCTGCGTTCTTTTGGTGACTGCGGCCTCTTAGACATTCCATCCATTCCTTGACCAGGTGCATAACCACATTCCGGGTGGTTCTTGACCATCCTTACGCAGGACCATTTGATTTAATACCGTGCCTGCCCATATCGTCAGTTAAACTCTATGGTGATTTGCAAACATTGATGCGAATTCAACTAATTAATTCTATCAGAGCCAGAACTCCTGTATAGGCTATGATGCATGAGAAAATAAACGCAGCAGACATACCTATGTTAAGCAGTACTCCCGCCTTGTGTTTGCCCATATATTCCTCGCGATTGACGAGATAAATGATACCGCCAATGACCAGGGGCAACACAAACACATTAAGTACCTGGGTAACAATCTGGGCTAGGATAGGATTGGCGCCCAGAATGGGTATGATTAGTCCAACCAGGCAGGCTATAGCCGCTAGAATGCGAAAAAGTTTAGACCCTGTATCAAGTTCACCTGCTCGATAATCGGCAATGAGCAACGGGGCAACCATCAGAATAGGAAACACGGACGATAAACCGGCACTTATTGTACCGACCAAAAACAGTGCCACGGCATACCGGCCCGCGATCGGCTCCAGGGTGTACACCATATCCAGAACTTTGGTAATAACCAGACCCTGGTGAAACAACGCGCCGGTGGCTGTAACCATGATTGCACCACTAATGAGAAACATTATTATAGCTGAAACCAAAGCATCCCGGCTTTGTTCTTTGGTATTTACTGCTGTCCAACCTTTTCCCTTCATCAGCAGGGGGCGAACGATAAATGTCGGGGCCGCCATTGTGGTGCCAACAAAGGCGGCGGTCATTAATTTTGCTCCTTCAACATTTGGAATCCGTGGAATAAAACCCGCAACAATCTCTCCCGGCGCAGGCAATACAACAAACATTGAAATGATAAAAGAGATTCCCATTAGCGTAACAAAAAATACCAGGATTTTTTCGAAGAACGAGTAATTCCCAACTAAGAGTAGAGCGTACATAATTACAATGATCACGATGGCAATGCCCAAAACGGGCCAATAACTCTCAGCTGGCAGACCGGGGATAAAAAGCTGCAATCCTTCGTAAATCGCGTTGGCTGAAATCCCCAGGATGCCGGTGAGTGAATTCCACTGGCCCCAGATCACACCTATGATGATCAGAATAGCAAGTACCTTTCCAAATTTCAAACGGGTCCTGAAGCTATATATCGAGGTGCCACCTGTGATTATAGCGTAGCGACCATAAGCTTCCATCAGAATCCACGCGAACAAAGCACTTAGCGTTAATACCCATAAGAGCTGCATCCCAAATTGCGACCCCGCCTTGGCCATCGACGTGACGCTTCCTGTCCCGATGGTATATCCGATACAGAATATGCCTGGGCCCACCGTCAACATCGTAAGCCAAATGCGTTTGAGCAAAGATACCTTCATCTTCGTAGCAGCTCCATTTATTACTTATCCCACCGCCTGCTCTGGTTTAAAATGCCTTATGTATAGCAAATGTAATCTGCACCGGCTGAATATCCCTCCCGGGATCATTGAATATATTGAATACAGAAATAGGAGATTATCAGATGATGACCCTGACACCGCCACTATCTACCATAATCTCCTATTATATCTGATGGAAATCAGACTTTAATATCAAATAAAAACTACCCTAGAAGGAAGCTCCAATCGTGAATCTCATGACATTATCAAAATCTTCCATAAGCGAATAGGCAGCATCTACTTTCAGGCCTATCCCACCCAGGGAATAATTTATGCCCCCACCCAGACTTAAGCTTTCGACATCATAATTGAACTTATAGCCGGCTCGGAGGGCAACCATATTCAAGAACACAAATTCTGCGCCCAGGTGGATCCTTTCAGTATAATCGCGGGGATGAATCGCATCCATCGCTAGCAGTAAGGAGTTACTACCTCCCATACCCAGAATCTCAAAAGCATCCACCGCAACGCCCATCACAAACGTGAGCGGCAATTGAAAGGCTTCCTCCTGGTACTTGAACTGCGGTGAAAAATTCTTGATACTCATGCCCATTCTAAGACTACTGAATAATCCGGGGTAGAAGATAGTTCCTATCTCGTAAGCCAGACCCGTAACTTCGTTTTCAACCTCCTCAGTTTCTCCTGCTACGGCAGTGGGAATGGTGCTGCTGCCCAGGTGTTGGTAAGCATATCTCACCTGCCCGCCTACGGTGAACTTGTCGGTTAGCTGCCGGGCATACACAGCACCTACCGAAAGGGCGCCCACATCCAGATTCCCCGTCTCTTCATAGCCCGCTTCGACATCCGATACTACTGTGCCTATAATCGTACCGTAATCGGCGGAGACGAAATTGAGGCCTACAGTGCCCAGATTGCCCAGGCTATATGCCACTCCGCCGGCGCTATAAGAGATATCAGCTATCCACTGCGTCATGGTAGCAAAAGCATCAAAACCGGACGTGATGTTGGCTATACCCGCAGGATTATGGAACATGGCAGTAGCATCGTTGCCCACCATGACAAATGCGCTGCCCATACCTGCCGATCGGGCCGACATATCAGACTTCAGGAACTGAAGTCCCGTTTGAGCGGTTTTCTTTATAACGGCATGGGCTGGCGCTACTAAAACAAGCGAGAGCATTACGATAGCCACGTAACTAATTATTTTCTTCATTTGAACCACCATCCTTTTTTTACGAGGTTTTAACTAGAAATCCTCAGGTGATAGATATTGTCCTGCTTAGCGCACCACAACGAATTTTACGAAGGTGCTCTCACCTTCAGGAGTCTCTATGTAAGCGATATAAATCCCACTTACAATGATCTGGCCGGTCTCGGTCGCTGAGTGTTCCTCGGCCAGAACTCCCCACGACTCGTCACCGGAACCAAAGTGCTCAATGGTCTTAACTAGATCGCCACTCTCGGTATAGATTTTTATAGTGCATTCCAGGGGCAGGTTCAGGAACATGATCTTATCCTTCTCCAATTCGCCCGGGTACTGCAGAGTTCTAGCAGTAATATTGAACGGGTTTGGAACCACCCTAATGTCAGACAGAGTCGCTCCTGGTTCCCGGGTTAGATGTGCAGGACGAGTAGTCATATTTAGATATTGTCCGCTCTCAAGACTTTCGGCCACGCCTTTAACACCAACAGGATCACTAACTTCAGGATGTGTCCCATCATCAAATGCAGTGACATAGTAATAATATGCAACACCTCGTATCACACCAGTAGCATCAGTATCATCAAATTCATTGGTCAACGCATTTCCCGTACCTGCTCCACACTCAAATACGCGCTCCCACTTACCAACAACGACAGCACCCTCCTCACTATAATACGGCGACCCAGAAGCTCTATAAACCCTGTAGCCAGCGAAATCAGATACAGACTCGGACTCATTACCCCAGGTTATATTTATCTTATCAGGCAATGATTCTATCTCAACAGATGGAGACGGTGGTGGAATTGGCACATCATAATTATTTCTAACTGCCCATTGAGCAGCCCATGCATTTTGAAAAATTGAATCTTTGCCTGTAGCTACCCAGCAATCTTTAGCCCAATTATTTTCACTATTTTCATAATATTCCGGAAACATTTTAAATGGAGGAGGTAAATTATCAATGGGTACACCCTCATTCCATGTAAAGCCTGGTGGCGGTGTAGCTGTTCCATTTGCCCATGCCCTACCTACTTCCCAGCCTTTCTCAGGCGAAATAGATCCCACTACTGAAGCCCAAATTATTGTAATAGAATCTCCAGGTGCTAAAGTGTAAGGTCCACTGGCAGTAAAACTGTTGTTATGCCCACGCCCCCAGGGCTCGTCTGGAAATTTAAAGCCTATGTCCTCTAATCTTACTGCATGGTGTGTCCCTGGATATATATCGGGATCGTCCATGTACTGCCATTCTGGATAGTAGCCCACAAAGCCATTCTGCATTACTTGGTATACTAAAAGAACTTGCGCTGGATTTAGCATACTGGATGCGTTTTTAAAGGCTTGTACTTCAGAATTCCCTGTATCAGTCATCTGCGGTTGAGATGGGTCGTCTGTGTCATCAGACGGGGATGTATCAACATGAAGCATGGCCTCACCAGTATACTCCGGATTTACAAGAAATCCAACCGATTTAGATTCAATATTACCAAAGGAATCGTAAGTCGCCGCTGGAGCTCTCGAAGAATAAGCATACGTTATCCTCAACAAATCTCCGACATGTTCCCCATACGCACTGTGCCAGTTAGTCCCCCGCGGGCTGCCATGGTGCTTATTGGACCTATTCGTCCTTAGAAAGTAAAAATCGTTTAAGGTCTGAGTTGGAAGTTCAATCTCAGGATCAGAGTCAATATTTCCTGTATTTTTGAACGTCCAAATGTATATTATATAATCATCATGATTCGTTTGACTCCAGGCAAGCGCCCTGTGATGAATGGTAACTCCTATGGATGTATTAATCCATGCTTCGACCATTATATCTGCCGTTCCCGGTATCTTATCGGGGGCTACTTCATCGGATTCTTCGTCCATGGGAAATGCTTCACTCACCCTAAAGCCATCAACAGAAACAAGAGGAGGCTGGTATCTCCTATATCTACGAATGGTTATTCCCTCGCTATCTGGCACAGGCATTGTGCTAATTAACTCGTCACACACTTCAGTGCCATCAACGGTTACCTTGACAGCGTGAAGGTTGCCATTTTCATCCTTCCAGTCTCTGGCACCGATTGCCCATCCTCTACGATAAAACTGGTAATCAGTAAAACCATGATAGTAATTATACCCATTTGTAGAGATTACTGATTTACCTTCATCAGCAGAATCAATTACCCACATGTGATACTTTCCTACTCTTATATGCTTAGCAATAGCCGCATATGCTAAGTCACAAATAAGTAGGGAAAACATAAGGCATAAGAGCCCCATTAAATAAGTCCTTTTCATAATTATACTCCTTCCCTTTATTTAGTTTTTTCCTTGTTAAAAATCAAATTTTAGTCCAAAAAAGATGGTTCTCAAGCCAATATAGGTAAGGAATTTACGATTTGGCATATTTATATAAGGTTTATCATCGCTCTTAACATCTCCTGGTTTATCATCACCGGATATAAAGCCTGCCTCCTGATAATCTTGACCCTCATACATGGGCAGGTGCAGCGATTCATAATATCTCTTCTCATCTTCACCATCTACAAAACCTTCTTCAAAGAGGTATTTTTTATTGAATAGATTTTCGATATCTGCAAAGAGGGTAACGCTATATCTCCCAAATCTCACTAACTTGCTTAATCTTGCATCAAAATTATATCTACCCTCCCATTGCAAATTTTGTCTTAATTCATAAGTCTCCAATGGATCCCAGGTCACATACTCACCTGCCTTCCAACTAAAAAGCACACTCAAGTGAATATCGCCAAAAGGATTTATTCTACTTATAGTTGGTCCAAAATCGTTGGGACTCGCGATAAGAACATTAGCTCGGGCAAGTGGACGTGCAAGTGGCCTCTCCTGGTATGGATTCTGTAATCCATATAGTCTCGCATCCCATTCGTCCTCATAGTATACTTCTCGGCCAACATATCCCTCTGTGGTTACCATATAGTTATAATTAAGCCATCCAGTAATCCATCGTCCCCAACGCTTATCAATTCTCAGCTCAAAGCCTCTGATATCAGCATAGCTATTATTATCAACAGTCTGGTAATTAACGCTGCGATCACGATTTACATAACTTACCCAATTTGTTTGATCGCCCACATCCTTATAATAACCAGATAAATGGACCAGGAACAGGTCAGCGATATTGTACTCCAACCCTAATTCATAAGCCACGGTTTTTGGCAAATCTGCAGACGGATTGCCTATATGAGAAACCCCTAGTTGGGTCCCCGGTCGGTACCTAATTCGGTACATATCGTCGGATTTCGGCATCGAATAAAAATGACCATAATTAAAGTAGAGTTTGGCGTCGGCTGAGATTGGATGAGATACGCCTAAGCGTGGGCTAATTTTTAGCCTACCTGTTACAGGTTCTTTTGGTGTAACTTCAGTGAAATCATCTTTCTCCTTGATGTTAAAATATTGGCTATATCTATCCACCGTGTACCAGTCAGTATTAGGGTCATTGTAATCTAACCTCAAACCGAAATTAGCAACCATTCCCTCAAACTCAAGTTTGTCCTGCACATAAGCACCAATCCGGTACGGAGATTGCTCCCACTTCATTTTCCAACCATTATTCGGAGAATACAGTACTAGCTGCATATAGTCTGAATTAATGTCATCATAGTTAATCGTCAAACCGGCTTTTACCTGGTTATACTTATTGACTTGGCTTGTCAGATCAAATTTAACATTTAGCGTGTTCAGATCCGACCAATCCCGAGTATTAGCACCCGCGCCACTATAGTCCTGGTCATTTTCCGTTTCCAGTCTTCCGGATAAAAACCAAAATCCCCATGGTTCCTCATCAACCCAATGATTCCCAAACTGACGTATTTTGGTTGTATCTCGCCACCCGACTTCACTACCGGGAAAATCGCAAAAATTCTTTAGGCGAATATGACTAACTCTAACATTATAAAACGTACTGGGACTCAAAACATGATCAAAAGATATGCCCTGCATAGACCTATAGACATTAAATGGAAGCCGGACAGCTGGCCAGTACAGTTTTCTGGCATCATGGATGTTATAAAACACATCATCTCCGCTTTTAAGCCAGTAATTCATACCTCCACCACTGCCCTTTGCAGCTGAATTAATCTCTCCATACAATCCCTCGACCGTTATTTTCATAGATGGGGATATACGAGAGGTCAGCTTTAGAAAAAGATTTTCTTCCTTATAGTATTCCCTGGAAACCGGGAGGCCAAACATTTCCGCATTATTTCTATAAGAAGCGAAAAAACTCAAGTTGCCTAAATACTTACTGACTAAAGGCACCGGGCCACCAAGACCTACATCCACATTCCAGTCTGGCTTATGACCGTACTCCCACTGTTTCTGCCCAAGTTCCTCACTTCCTTCAGCTAAAGTCCGCCAAATAAATAAATTCCTGGCATCCTCTGCATCCATACCTTCGATCTTTTCAGCGACCGCATCCCATCCTATAAACGGATAGTATTGCTCTTGCATCTCCTCATCCCAGGTTCCGTTCATAGTACCTACATCTCTAACGCCAGGATCAAGATAGGGTCGCAAATAGAAATTATCTTTATCAAAATGGGATAGTCCGTCATGTTTTTGGCGGGCCGGGCTTATCCGAAAATCAATCGAACCATGATATTCAGACGCAGAACCTTCTTTGGTAACGACATTAATGAGTCCGGAACGAACGTTACCATACTCTGCATTGAAGCCTCCTTTGATGATGCTAAGTTCCTTTATCGAACTGAGATTAACCATCATCATAGGTGCATTAGCTCGGTTATCAACCACCATCAATCCATCCACCATAAACTGAGTCTGGTCTAATCCTCCACCTCGAATCATGTCACCTTCAATGCCGGCCTGCAAGTTGATGTACTGCCGTATATCGGTCATCATCGGCACTGATTCGATATCCGCGATACCGGCATAGACGGCACTGGCTGATTCATCCATTTTAATTATTTCTCTCTCGGCTGTAACCGTCACCTCCTCGCCGGCAATGACCGTTGAGGTCAGATTGAAATCGAGGCGAGTAGTGAGGTCCAGTCGGACGATGACCTCGGTCAGCGTCAAAGCCTGATAGCCGATCACCGTTGACTGTACCTCATAAGTTCCAGGCGTCACGTTGATGATGAAGTAGTCACCTTCAGCATCCGCCGCAGCTCCCAAGGTGGTTCCAACAATCATCACGTTGGCGCCGGCCAGGGGTTCGCCTGTCGCGGCATCAGTAACACGGCCGGCGATTTTGCCCGTTGTGCCCGCCAGAGCCATCGAAACGACGCAAGACAGGAAGATTGATGAAATAAACATTTTCCTGATCATCTTTTGCATGACACACCTCCTGATGTTATTAAAGCGTTTCTAATTATTAAGCCTGTCAATTGCCTGAATTGCCAAAGATACTCGTTATTTTCCTGATCACGACCGCCTTGATCAATTTTTACTCATCTTTTGAATTATCAGGTTGATAGCCTTATTATCAATTCGGTTTTCAGTGTTTTGGATATAGGAACAATAGTATCCTGACCATTTTCGATTTGATCTAATAGCAATTCCGCGGCGGTTTTTCCAATCTCGTACTGATTCTGCGCGACAGTTGTTAATGGGGGATCAACGACAGTGCTGATAATGTCATCACCAAAACCTACAAATGCTATATTATCAGGGATTTTTAAGCCATTTTCTTTAGCATGCATAATTGCGCCAACAGCGACATGATCATTAATAGCGAAGATAGCATCTGGCGGATCACTTAGTTGGAGTAATTTCTTCATACCGGCAATTCCACTTCCCCGGTCGAATTCACCATATACGACAAGATCTTCATCAAATGGCACACAGTACTTCTTAAGGGCGGATAAATAACCTTCTAATCGATTCCTGCAAATAGTCAAATGTTTGGGGCCGGCCAGATGAGCAATTCTTTTATAACCTTTCAAAATCAGATGTTCCACCGCCTTATAGGCACCACAATAATCATCAACAACTACCTTACTTACGTCGATATTATCACATACCCTATCAAAGAATACGATGGGGACGCCCTGGTGTAATAAACTCCCGAAGTGTTGAGTGTTTTTAGTATTTTGCGCGATCGAGACAAGCAATCCGGCGATGCGATTCGAGGCTAAGTTATAGGTATTTAACACTTCTCGTTCATAGTCTTCGCTGGACTGACAGACCATGATGGAGTAATCCGCCTTATATGTTACATCTTCGATACCACTTATTACTGTGGAAAAAAAGTCGTGACTAATTTTAGGTACAACAACCCCAATCGTTTTTGTTTTTTGATTCTTAAGACTTTGAGCAATGGAATTGGGATTATAATCTAACTCTTTTGCTAGGGCATTAACTTTTTCTTTTGTTTGGGGACTGACACCATAATGATCACGTAATGCACGTGAAACAGTAGCATGATGTAGATTGAGTTTTCGAGCGATATCTTTAATGGTTGTCTGATTATTTTTCATTTATAACGCTCAAAAGTCACGTTTGCTGCATATGTGTGCACTTGAAATAGAATTTTGCCTTTCACCTTAACCCACCTCTTGCACACGTGTGCGTTAAAAGCTAACCTCACAGAACACCGGTAATCTAATTAATGACAGCGGTAATCTAATTAACCAGCCCTCCTTCTGTCAAGATAAATCGACCTTAGAGGAGTTCCCCCGAAAATTAGACTCTTGAGTTTATAACCTTTTGATTTAGCGAGAGATATGGAGGCTGACAAGTGGAGAAGGCTTTTTTCCCGGCCTGAGCCGGAGGCTTCCCTTTGGGATAGGGCTCCTTTTGCTACCTCACCCCCTTTCCCCCTCTCCGTCGAACGGAGAGGGGGCATCCCGACCGCAGTGTCGGGAAGGGGGTGAGGTTAAAAGCGGCACAGAGCCTCACGATTAGCCGTTGGGAAAAGAAGGGTTGATTATTTCGGGGGAACTCCCCAAATCGACCTTACTGTCATCTATCTGTGACGCCCGCTGATCCAGGACCTGCCTGCCACGTCCTTCGTACACACCCACCCGCCTCGAATTATCCAGGGATTGGTGGCAGCGCACGCTCTTGTAATACCCCACGAACCGGAAAATCTCGGGCTGCAGCCATCACGGCCGGCAGCCGCGCGATCGTTTCACTACATTCTTAATGGACTGGTGGTACCGCTCGATCTTATCCTGGATCATTGGGTGATAGGGAGCATCCGGGGTCCTGGGGTATGGCGCTAAAGCTTATTTAAAAGTTTGGCGTACGCCGAAATTGAACCTCCTCCCGTAGTCAGGATATCCGACCACTGTTAAGAATTTTTTATCCGTGAGATTTGTGGCCTCCAGGTAAATTCTCGTATGATGTCTTTCACCGAAAGACCAACCGGCGGTAGCGTTCAGTACGAAAAAATTTCCAAGCTGTTGAGGACCACTCGTGCTTGCTACGAAGCGGGTGCTTTCGTATGACGATACATATTTCCAGAAAATGTTAAGGTCGAGTTTTGACTTCGATACGAAAATTCCACCGCCCATGTTAAACTGGGGAAGTTCCCGGTTGCGTTTCATTCCCCCTTCGGATTCCGCTTGCGAGTTCATCGCCATACCGTTGATGAAGAAACTTGCAGTATTATACAGCAGTGTAGACCGGACTTCAAACTCTACTCCGAGCTGGTACTGATCCCGGTTCAAATAGAGCTCCATGGTCCGATTATCCAGTGTTGTCACCGTTTGATCACTGAGAACGATAGCGTCTCGCTGTTGAACGAAGACGCCGACTACAGAGAGTTTACCAATTCCTTCAAGCGTTGGTCGAATGCCTATATCTAACTTGACCCGCCGCTCATTTTTCGGCTCCATCATGTTTACATCCAGCGTTCCAACTCTAGGCCGGATATATCCCGACGCGCAGTTGAAATGGAGGGAGAGGTGCTGCGAGGGATAGTATGCCGCACCAATACTGGTGTTGATTATAGACGGCTCCCACTCATCAATTACAGGAGTTACATTCCTGAATGCCCCTGAACTCCCATTTATATTGAATGCGCCGTATTCTTTTATATGATTCTGCGCCCAACGCAGCCCTGCATCCACTATCATGGAGCCAAATCGGTGCTCGTCTACGACAACTGCCGAGTAAGTCTCCAGATCAGAGCGCCTTCCAACGAAAAAACGTTTGCCATTAGGCGCAATCCAGTGATTATAAAGCCCACCCACCCGGAGCACATTTCTTCCCGAAAGAGATATTGACTGAATTACGTTCAGGCCCCATTCGTAGTCGTATTCATGACTGCTTGTATGGGGAGAGGTACCAGCATTTATAAAGTTGTGATCCCGGTCGGTATAGTGTAAAAGGAGTTCCGTCGAAGTTCTCTTGCTCGGACGGTAATGGGCTTTCAAGTTGATGAGGGTCGCCCGAAATGGATCGAACTTTTCGGAAGTATTTTGGAACTTTGAATCGGCTGGAGGCTCTGCTTTTCTAAGCTCTCTCATTCCATCAAGGTGGAAAATATTGGTTCTTATAGACAGGTTGGCCATAGGCTGCCAGTGTAGACTTCCACGAAAGTTCGCCATGGTTTCGCCGGCGTTCTTTTCATCTGGTCCGTTGGTATGTTCCTGCCCCAGACTAGCAGCGTAAGATACTTTTCCCTTCGCTGCACCATGAGACAAATGGAGACGATATGTGTTATAGGTACCATATTCGGTCTCGGCCGAAGTCTCCGGCTCCCTATATACCCTCGGGATGATATTGATAATTCCCACCAGACCCGAAAGACCTTTCAGAAGCGCCGCGCTGGAGCGGACAATCTCAATGTGTTCAATGTCGGGAGAGGAAAAAAAGTACGGAAGCTCGTGAAACTCACGCTGCCAGGCACCATCCACCGTATACTCTGGATAAGGGTATCTCTGTCCACGGACCGAAAAAAACTGCTTCACCTTTCGTCCGCGTGTTTCAACCAACGCACTGGGGACATATTCCATAGCATCAATAATATTCTTGGCACCCTGCTTCCTTATTTCGAGTTTACTTACAACGGTGGTTGAGAGCTCAAGTCCAGGTGACTCTAACATCGGCTCTTCAATCACGTTGCGTAAGCGTATAGCTCTCACCATTACCTCTTCACCCGCAATGGCCGAAGTCAGTAATGAGAAATCTGCCGTCGTAGTTCTTCCAGCAAACACCCTGACCTTCTCTTTTGTCTCCGGAGCATAGCCAACCATCGATGCCTTCAATGAATATGTCCCTGGTGGTACATCAGTAATCAGGAAATATCCCTCTTCATCAGTCGCAGCTCCCAATGTTGTTCTCTCTATTACCACATTTACAGAAGGCAGAGGTTCTTTCGATTCAGAATCAACTATGGTTCCCTGAATTTTGCCGGTCGACCCCGCAGTTATAGTATCTGAAGCCTTCACGTACATTCTGTTCCTTATATACGAATTTTCTGCACCCTCCGTTTCGGAGTTGTTTAAACGATGTTCCTGGGAAGCCGGTTTGTGAAACTCGATCCAGATACCATAGTTCACCCCTTCGCTGCCTAGTGGTTTTGGGATTCTAATCCGATAATCGTTAATCTCCAAGGCAAGCATAATCTCCTGTAACTCAGCAGCAGTCCTGGCGATGTTATATTGAGGCCCCTTGCCATTTTCACCCTGCCTGGACCGAATATTTTGAGCAATCTCCACGGGGAGGTTCTCCGAGAATCCCCGCCCAATAAAGGCATCACCGCCCGGCTTTAAAACACGATGGATCTCGGAGAACGCCAGCCGCTTGTTTTCCCAAAATTGGAACGAGCCCCGTGAGACGATGATTTCGGCATAATTATCTTCGAAAGGCAAAGCCTGAGCATCAGCGAATATGGCCCTGACACGGTGCTCCACACCGGCTTCCTGAGCGGCCTTTGAGAAAAATGGGAAAAAGTGGGGATTAATATCGGCATTTATCCACTGCACCCGCCTGGTTCTTTTACAAAGTTCTACTATCAGGTGGCCGGGACCGCTGCCCAGATCAATCCCAATCCCCTCTCTTTCAACAAGGTTGTATTCATTCACAATCTGTTCCGCCAACGGCCCGTAAGCCGGCTTAAGTACGGTGTCAGCAATGCTTATAAACCGTAAAGCTTCCTCACGGGTATGGCTGCCGGATTGCGCGGCGGCCAGACAGAGCTGTCCGGCAATACACCACCAAAGAAGGATTGCTGCAGCTTTGCTATAGCGCATTTGATCACATAGCATTTATTTATTTCAGCTTCAGGCGCATCCCCAATATTTTCAGATAGATTCCACCCTTCCAAAGACGGGTGGGTCTATCTCGACGGCGCAATCCCGGAACTAGAGCCTGGAGGCCAGGCTGATTGACGGCGGGCCTCCAGTGAGCCGCACGGACGTTATCCAGGCTTTCATTGAGAAGTGGAGCGAGAAGAGGCTCGATTTTGGCTCCATCTTGTAGTCCCCCTATTTCAGCAGAAGCATCTTGATGGAGTTGGCGTACTCCGGTGTGTTCATGGTATATTTATATTTTAGGGATGTCAAGTGATAGTTACTACCTCACGTCGGTGACATCATTCTGTTTTTCCTACCAGAGGAGGTTATCATCCTTCTTCATAGTAAACATATTCGTAGGTAGTTTTCATCCTGGGATACTCTTTCCATTGACCGGATTCGAATTGATAAAGATACCGAACATCTTCAATGATTTGATTTTCATCATCATATTTGTGAATAGTATTTTCGTAATAGAGTATATTATTTTCTGATCTATCAACTGAATACTCAAAATCATCCCTGTTGGAACTATTTGTGTTGGACGTTTTGTTCTCAGATACACTTTCATAATGATCAGTTGATTTTTCAATCTCATACCCACTGGAGTTATATTTGTAGGTAGTTACGGTTGTTATATCACTTCCGGATGATCTACTAATATCCTTAATCTTCTTCCCGTTGGAATCATAGCTAGTAGCAATCCTCACAACCACTTCATCAGCTTTATAATAACTTGACTTTACAATCTCATTACCAGAGGAATTAAACGTGGTCGTAGTCCACTCTCGTAATTCCCCTTTGGAGTCATATATCGATAACTCCACTCTATTCCCATTGGAATCATATTTAGGAACCCATCTAATTAATAATACTCCCTTAGGATCATATGATACATTTTCAATTTCTTTCCCATTCATATCATATTCATGGATTGTTCTCATATAATATTTCCCTCCTGAAACAAAGTATGATGACTCTACTACTCTCCCATCAGGATTGTAAAGATAAATATGTATATATGGGGGTTCGTCAAAATATGGGGGTTTCTCAAAATTAGAAGCTAAATAGCCTTTCTCAATTACAATCTTACCACCCTTCATCTGTACCAGATTATCGGTATATGCTTGCATCTGGAGACCAGCATTATTTTGAGAACATCCAAGACTGAATAGTAATAGTGATATTAGTAAGTATTTATTAATTATATATTTCTCCATTGGTTATCCCATTTGTGTATCAGTTCAAAGCATTTTGGACACTTGGGGCTAAAAACTAAGAGACACATTCTGCGTTTCCAAGGTTTAGCTGACGCCTTATTAGTACCATTTTCTGCTTAACCTTCTCCCGCTGATCTTGAGTCCAGAGCTTATTTTCTGCTTTCTAGTGACATCTCTACACTCCCATTCAACACCCAGCTCACATTATACCCCATCCGATCCAGCTCCGCCAGCACTCTCGTAGGAATATCACACCTTCCCAGCTCATAGAATGCGACTGCTTTTAGCATAGATGGAAATTCCTCGTTAAGGTATCGAAAAGGTGGGCGTTTCCCCATCAATCTCAAGGCAAGTAAAATTAGGCCCTTCTTCTGTCAGCGTCAGGAGAATTCTCGGCTTGCCGTTTTCATCTAACATCATTAGGCCGGGGATACCTTTGCTCACACTCAACTGTATTCGCCTTTTTCCATTTGCATCTCTCAAACCTAGATAGGATCCAAGAGGCGAAACATTCAGACTTAATTGTATTGTTTCATCTCCATCACCGAGTTGGAGGGTTGTCTGCTGGCCCATCTGTTCTCCTAGCCGAACTGTTTTTCTTCCATCTTTATTATAGAAAGAAAGGGCATAATCCGCAGTAGGTAGACCGCTGAGCTCAGCCCTTTTCTGTCCGTTCCCATCAAGGATAATAATAGCTCCTGCCTCTATTATCCGGCTTTCAGGACGGTCTATGCCAACTTGTTTTTCCAGTTCTTCAACCCTTGCTGTTAAAGACTCAAGGCTTTCGGTCTGTTGTGGATTTTGAGTCTTTTTCTTTGATTCTTTAGCCATATCTCCCCCTTTTTCGGGGCTTCCAATGACCCCATATTAAAAGAAGATTACATATACTGAAAGGCCAATTATTGCCACTTGATTCACTGTAGTGATAATGCCCCAAGCAATGGTTGCACTATCCTTCAATCCGTATATTCCCATGGATTCACGAACAGTCTTTTTAAATACAAAATCAATTATTAGTAATCCTAAGATGACATACCATAATATTGGTACTGGCCGCTGCCAGGCTAAAATAAGTGCTGCTATGCCAATCACAGATGCAATCAAACCTTGGAATGGAATCATTTGGCTATATCCTGCCTGGACAGCCCGAACCGCTCAGCAAACACTGTCTAAGTCTCTCCCAGGTGTTCCCTGATCTGACGGAGACGGGGGCCGATGTCTTTATTTTGATCCGTCAACTTATCGCAATAACTAATGTCCAAAGTCCCGACGTGATTTGTGGATATTGGACATGGGGCCTAGGCAGTGTGATCCTGAGTGTTCTTCGTCTTAACTCTCGCCTTTAATAACTCATCAATGTCTTTAATATGCGGTTCATTCAGCATACGATTCTCAGCGACCTTCCAGAAAAAAGGATGTTCTATAAATTTCTCTTTTAGCGCCTGATCCATATATTCTACATCCATGCGTATGTACATTATTTCTAAATCAAATCCTAATTCAAAACCCCAGTGTAATCTCCATTCTGTGTTTGCCGCGATAGGGTTATACCAAAATCCTTCTTTCAACTTGGAATCTATCACTTGATACTTTCTGTCATATAAGATGACTGATCCCCGGCCCTCAAATGCTGGATTATTTCCATAATTTCTAAGATTAATTGTCAGGCGAGAACCTTTCCCTGTCTCCTCAATACCCCCAGGTGTATCCGATGGTGCCATAAGAGCCCGCCTTGATGCCCTGCTTAGAGAAAAAGCCCTCGTTGCATAGGTAGCCGCCCATATCGCGCCACAGGCTATTAATCCCTGGATTATCAATGAAATCCATTGATAATTGAGTGACCAAAAGGATTGCGGTTGCTCAACAGGAATGAATACTGAATCTGGTACCATCTTCCTCTCCTTCAACTTATCCCCACTCCACCGGCTTTCTGATGCTGTTCAGCGTTCACGGCTTTCACTTCGTTTATTAGTTCTTCCGGCGTGATAACGCCCTTCTCCACCAGCAACCGGGTAACTGCCTAGACCTGTACCATGTTGGAATAAACCAGGTCTTCCAGTGAGACGGATTCACTTTCGGGGGATTTTGGCATGGATTCCTCCTTTAATGGGGTGTCCAAGGTTCCGGTGGTAAATAGCCAGCTTACCCACTAAAGGGGGTATACCCTGAAGCAGCAAACCGGAACCCTGGGCAAGCAGGCCCAGGATTCAGCACCTAACGGAACCATGAGCGATCCTCCAACAAGGGGCCTATAGATACGAATCCTGAGCATCGAAAGAGTACGACGACAGTGGAAAGAAGTCAAGGACAACCTGCATCCCTGCTAGACTCTAAAGATACAAGCGGGGCATTCTTTTCCTTGAACTCTTCCAACACCACCCAAGAGACCAGAGACTACCCGCTAGAATGCGGTTTTTGTCTCCCTCAGTGTCCTACAGGGGGTTCTAGCAAAAAACAGGGCCTAAGGTATCCCCCAGGTATGCCTAAACGGAGATGTGTCTGTACATGCTACTTTTTTGGGGTAGTGGCGGGAATCTCAAGAATAAAGAGTGCCCAGGATTCAGCACCTAATAGAACCATGCCCGATCTTCCAACAAGGGGCCTACAGATACGAACCCTGGGCAGTGAGAGAATACAACGGTAGCGGAAGAAAGTCAAGGACAACGTTCATCCCCGCCCGGCTCTAAAGACACCAGCGGGGCATTCTTTTCCTTGAACCTTCCCCACCCGTAGCGTAATGTGGGGACGGCATGAATCCTGAACAGCAATACCAACGGCGTTGTTTTAGGCTTCATTTTTTCCCAAAAGAATATGCCCAGGGGCCTGTCCTTCGAGACAGGGCACTTAAGGGAAGCGTTCCTAGAGTAGATTGATTCTGGCCGAAGAAGCTTTTCAGGCGCCTTGCCCCCAAAATCCCGGTGGAATAGTCCAATGGAATGACAACCAATGAAGAAACCTTACCTCACGGCATTATCGTCGATATTTACGCCGAGGTTCTCAAGGCTGGCGACCACCTCCTTGTGAATGACCGAATCGGCAATCGTCAAGGCCCAGTTCAGCATCTTGATAGACTTCTGTTTATCTGTCTTTGCCGTATTGTTGGCGATCGCGACGTACGCCCTGGCAGCGGAGTTTACCAGCTCCTGATCAGGTTCTTTGTATCGCCGATGGTATAGATAATATAGTTCTTGCCCAGATGCTGCACTATCCTGGACGCTATGCTCTGATCTTTCATTAGTGGGACTCCTTTGAGTTATTCATTCTCAAGTGATTCCTCGATACAACCTTTTCTCAGATGAATTATACGGTCGGCAAACCGATCCGCTGCCATTCCATGGGTTACAACAATTACCATACCACCACTGCGGTTAAATTCCGCCAGGTACCCGAAAATCCGATCTGCGTTTTCAGGATCCAGATTGCCTGTGGGCTCATCCGCCAGGATAATTCTTGGTTGGTTGAGCAGCGCCCGCGCTATGGCTGTACGCTGCTTTTCTCCAGCACTGAGCTCTAATGGCTTGTGGCACTCCCGTTCCGACAAGTTCAGGCGTTTTAGTAATTCTCCCACATCTGTTGGCCCAGACCTGTTTTTCACCACACCGGCAGGCAAGGATACGTTTTCGATGATATTCAGATAGGGCACCAGATGAAACAATTGAAAGACAAACCCGATGTTCTTGGCCCTGAACCTCGCCCTATCCCGCTCATTCATTGCATAGATATCGCTTCCATCGGCTATGACCTGCCCTTCGGTAGGGCGCAACATTCCGCCGATGGAGAGCAGCAGGGTTGTTTTCCCGCTCCCACTTGGTCCCCGGACGACCACAAACTCGCCATCATTAACATTGAGACTGACCTTGTCAAGGGCTTTGACATCACCCCGCCGGGTCCGGTATACTCGGCTCACTTTTTCAAGGCGGAGCATGATTACTCCTCTCTCAGTATTAAGGCCGGATCCTGGGCAACGGCGGCCATTGCCGGCACGAAAACTGAAAGCGCACAAAAGGCCGGAGCGGCGATAAGTGACCAGTAAAGCAGTTCGAATGCCGGCTTAATCATACTCGCGGTGACCTTGAATATATCTGGCCCGAACTTCAGCGCCAGACCG
>VRUL01000055.1 GCA_019456145.1 Planctomycetota bacterium | reverse complement strand
ATTACGCTGTAATCGACCGTGTGGGTGCCGACTGCAAGGTTGGGCTCTGTATCGTTACTGTCGCGCCATGTTCCGCCGTCCACACGCCACTGGGCTCCTGCTACGACGGCTTCGGCCGGCAGTATTGTTACCTGAAGCGAGCCTGCCTGTGCGGTATAAGTTCCGGTTGTGGTTGTTGTCTGGCCATCGTTAATCTGGATTATCTGGCTGTTTGGTTCGTTCCAGCCGGCGATTACGCTGTACTCGACCGTGTGGGTGCCAACTGCCAGATTGGGCTCTGTATCGTTACTGTCCCTCCATGTTCCGCCGTCTACCCGCCACTGTGCGCCTGCGACAACAGCTTCGGCCGGCAGGATCGTAACCTGAAGTGAACCTGCCTGGGCTGTATAAGTTCCGGTGGTAGTTGTGGTCTGACCATCGTTAATCTGGACGATCTGGCTGTTGGGTTCGTTCCAGCCGGCGATTACGCTGTACTCGACCGTGTGGGTGCCAACGGCCAGGTTGGGTTCTGTATCGTTACTGTCACGCCATGTTCCGCCGTCTACCCGCCACTGTGCGCCTGCAACGACAGCTTCGGCCGGTAGTATTGTGACCTGAAGCGAGCCTGCCTGCTGGAGCTGGATATAAGTACCGGTAGTGGTTGTTGTCTGGCCATCGTTAATCTGGATTATCTGGCTGTTTGGTTCGTTCCAGCCGGCTATTATGCTGTAATCGACTGTGTGGGTGCCGACTGCCAGGTTGGGTTCGGTATCGTTACTATCGCGCCATGCGCCGCTGTCTACCCGCCACTGTGCGCCTGCGATGACAGCTTCGGCCGGGAGTATTGTGACCTGAAGTGAACCTGCCTGCTGGAGCTGGATATAAGTACCGGTAGTGGTTGTTGTCTGGCCATCGTTAATCTGGACGATCTGGTTGTTGGGTTCGTTCCAGCCGGCGATCACGCTGTAATCGACTGTGTGGGTGCCGACTGCCAGGTTGGGTTCTGTATCGTTACTGTCCCTCCATGTTCCGCCGTCTACGCGCCACTGTGCTCCTGCAACGACAGCTTCGGGGGGCAGTATTGTGACCTGTAAGGAACCTGCCTGCGCTGTATATGTTCCGGTGGTAGTCGTTGTCTGGCCATCGTTAATCTGAATGATCTGGCTGTTCGGCTCATTCCAGCCGGCGATTACTCTGTAGTCGACCGTGTGAGGGCCGACTGCCAGGTTGGGCTCGGTATCGTTACTGTCACGCCAGGTTCCGCCGTCTACCCGCCACTGCGCTCCTGCTGTAACAGCTTCGGGCGGCAGTATTGTGACCTGCAGTAAACCTGCCTGGGTTGTATAAATTCCAGTGGTGGTCGTTGTCTGAGCGTAATTGATCTGGACTATTTCGCTGTTTGGTTCGTTCCAGCCGGCGGTTACACTGTACTCAACGGTGTGGGAGCCTAACGTAAGGTTAGTTACGATGTTGTTACTATCCTGCCAGGCGCTGCTATCAACACGCCACTGCGCGCCTGCGGTTATGGCCGCCTGCGGCGAGATTGTGACCTGCAGGGAACCTGCCTGCGTGTATGTTCCGGAAGTAGTGGTCGTTTGAGCAAAATTAATCAAGACCGTTTCGCTGTTGGGCTCTTTCCAGTTAATGAGCGGCTTATACTCAACGGTATGTAAACCAATCGCAAGGTTAGATTCTATATCGTTACTATCGCGCCATGCGCCGCCGTCTACCCTCCACTGTGCGCCTGCAACAACAGCCGCGGGCGGGGAGATTGTAACTTGGACCGAACCTGCTTGGAGGTACGTTCCAGAAGTGGTTGTTGTCTGATTGTCAAAGATCTGAACGGTTTCGCTATTCGGCTCCTTCCAGTCTGTGATGGACTTATACTCAACGGTATGAAAACCCACGGTGAGATTGGGTTCTGTGTAGTTGCTATCGTGCCATGTTCCGCCGTCGACCCGCCACTGGGCATTGGCATCGATAGCGGCCTGTGGCAAGATAGTAACCTGCAGTGAACCGCCGCCTATTGCAGTATAAGTTCCGGAAGTATTAGTTGTCGGACCCTCATTAACAAAGACATCAAGGGTGTTTGGCTCCTTCCAGCCGGTGATTATGCTGAACTCAACCTCGTGATCTCCTGCGATAAGATTTGGCTCTGTGTCGTTACTGTCCCGCCAGAGGCCGCCGTCTACGCGCCACTGAGCGCCGGCGGTAACAGCTGCGGGCGGTAAGATTGTGACCTGCAGCGAGCCGAACTGCTGCGTATAGGTTCCAGTGGTGGTAGTCGTCTGACCATCGATAATCTGGACTGTCTGGCTGTTGGGCTCGTTCCAGCCCTCGATTTCTTCCTTGAACCAAACCGTGTGAGAACCAACCGAAAGACCAGTTTCTATATAGTTGCTGTCTCGCCATCTTCCGCTATCGACTTTCCACTTTGCTCCGGCATCGATGGCCGCCTGTGGAGAGATTGTGACGTGCAATGAACCTGTCTGCGCCAGGGCCGGGGCCGGTAGGGCGGAGAGCATAACAAGGGGTAGAACCGCGACTAAGAGACGAAAAGTCACTTTCATATTTTTTTCCATCCTGGGAACGTGTTTTGAGTTCAGAAAAGGTGCCGTTAGATGAAAACCGGACTGAAGAACAAGTTAATCACCACAAGTCTCCTACAACAAAAAGGCCCAAAAAGAGCGCTGCCATAGTTGAAAGGACAGAACTTAACTATTGAGCCAATCCTTATTTATACCAAATTAGGGTCTGGGAATCAAGTGAATTATGGGCTATATTCCTGGTTTAGGTGATTTTTGAGATTTCTTTGGGCTTCAGGCGGCCTTGTGGCGGATCGGCAATGACAACTTTATTTCCTGGGTAAGTCCAAGTTTCTTTTACAGCGTGGGCATTTGACTTTATCGGGCTTGTAATTTGGCGGTATTTTTAGTTTCAGGCCGCATAGGCAGGTCAAGAAAACGAATTGGTTGACCCTTCGCATAATGTCGCCAACCTGACGCATCTGGGTTTCGTGGCGTTCTTTCTTTTTGGCTTCTGTGCTTGCTTCGCGCAGGGCGATGTCCTCTTTAGTAAGAGCGGCAGGGGGGACGACCGTTTTGGTTTTTGTAACGGCACTGAAAGAGTTTGAGTAGTCTTTGAAAGATGCACCGTGGGTCATATTACGCAGTATTCGTATCCGTTCGGAAATGGGCGGGTGAGTGCTGGTCAGGTCCGATAATTTCATCTGTTTCTTTTTCTTGAAGGGATTGACAATATACATCGGGGCGGTAACTTTGTTGGCGGAAGCTAATTGCGGGGATTTGTCATTTGCGATTTTTCCCAGGGCGCTGGCGAGTCCCTCCGGGTAACGTGTCAGGCGGGCGGCACCTGCGTCGGCGAGGTATTCTCGCTTTCTCGAAAGTGCGAAATAAAGCAGGTATGCCATTATGGGTGCGAGAATTGCAACAACTATTGCGATGACGAGCATAACAATCTGGGCCTGCCCCCCTCCTTTGCCGCCGGATGAATACCTTCTGCTGGAGCCCATCGAACTGTAGAACATGCCTCGCAGAAAGACTTGCGAAAGTAAGACGATTGAGCCGAGCATTATGCCTGCGAGCGTAACGAAAAGGATGTCACGGTGGAGGATATGACTTATTTCGTGTGCGATAACGCCCTGGAGCTCATCACGATTGAGGCGGGCCAGAAGGCCTGCGGTCACGGCGACGGAGGCGGTTTTCGGGCTTCGGCCTGTCGCGAAGGCGTTGGGGGCGGGGTCGTTGATGATATAAATTTTCGGCATTGCCGGAAGGGCGGCAGCGATTTTCATTTCCTCGACGACGTTGAATAGCTGCGGATGAACCTTGTGGGTGACCGGTTTGGCTTTGCTGGCGAGTAAGAATATTTGGTCGCCCTTTGAGAAGCTGACAGCGGTGAGGATGAGCCAGATTACCGTGGCGATAATGAGGCCGAAAAAGCCGCCTTCAAGACCAAAGACGCCCATGCCAATGATGAAGCCGAGCAGTAACAGGCAGACGGCCATTGCCAGCAGCAGCAGGATAGAGTTCCGTTTGTTTACTCTAATCAGTTCCCACATCGTTAGTTCGTAGTTTGTAGTTCGTGGCTTATGGCTCTTGTTTAACGACCAATTATCACGAACTGTCAACCGAATTCATTTCTTCGGGACGTTTTGGTCAGCCTTATCTTTAAGAGAAACTCACTTTCGGCACTTCGCGTTCGGCCTCAACTTCAATCTCGAAGAAATCGCGTTTTGTGAAATTGAACATATTGGCAATGATGTTTGAAGGGAACATCTGAATCTTGTTGTTAAAGAACAAGACCTGGTCATTGTAGCTCTGCCTGGAGAATGAGATTTTGTTTTCTGTTCCGGTGAGCTCTTCCTGAACCGCGAGGAAATTTTGATTTGCCTTTAGTTCGGGATAGTTCTCGACGACGAGCATAAACTTGCTGAGTGCTTCTCCAAGAGCACCTTCGGCTTTTGAGGCTTCGGAGACGGTGTTAGCCCCCATAGCCTTGCTTCGTGCTTCTGTTATGGCCTCAAAAGTCCCTCGCTCGTGCTTCATGTATCCCTTTGCGGTTTCGACGAGGTTTGGAATCAGGTCGTGTCGGCGTTTGAGCTGGACATCGATCTGGGACCAAGCATTTTTGACCTGATTGCGCAGCCGAATCAAGGCGTTGTATATGCCAATTACAAAAATAACAAGCAGAACCAGTACACCTGCGATAATATAGATCGCAATCATACTTTCCCCCTTTCTTTATTTAATTTTTTTCGGTTTTGTTTTTTTTATGACTGGCTTTTCTTTAGTATAAGCGCGATGACGAGAATAACGATGCCAACACCCCCAAGTATATAGGTCCATTTTCCGATCGCAAGAATTAAGCTTAAATCCATGGTTTTATCTCCTTATTTAAAATAAGTTATTGATTGTCGTTATTTTGTTCGGAGCCGAACATATCGGCCAACAGTTTTTGGATTTTATTGTCTTTGTCCAACTGGGCACTGTCAAAGATGTCCTGCAATTCACCTTTGTCAAACCAGAGGCCGTCGCCTCTACGGCATTTGTCTATCAACAGTGGTGGTTTTGAGGAACCGACGATGATTTTTCTCATTTTTTTCAGGCATATTGGACATTTTCTGGTTATTTCTTTGGACTTACTTCCGGTTTTGAAAGAATCGAGCAGTTGTTGAGCCTTTTGGGGCTCTCCGAGCAGCATTTCGAGTTCACCTGCGTCAAGCCAGATACCGCCGCATTCAGTGCAGTGGTCGATTTCGACTTCCTGAAGCTCAAGTGTAATCATCGCGTTTTTGCAAACCGGGCAATCCATTATTAAAGACCCAAGACTCAATTAAGGGCCAATGGCCAACTTTTTGAGCCGACCTGCTGAGCTAACGACCGTTGGTAATATTACCGTTGCGGGGCTGTGAGGTCAAGAAAAAGCTGCGATATTTTTTGTTGAAAATCAGGGAATTTTAAATTATGAGGTTAAATTCAAGTAAGACTTGAAGGAATGTCCGAAAAAATCTATATTTATGAGGTCATGTGACCAACTGAGCCTATCCTTCAAGTAAGGGCAGAGAATAGATGTGTATCGAAAGAGGCCTGTTATTACCCAAAATTTTATGAAAAAACTTTTGAGATGCGGTTTCAACGGGAAAGATGTTATTACTTGACGTTTGGATATGGTGGTGTGTAATATAACCGCCGATTATATTGGCCGCTACGGATGGCGGCTAAAAATTAAAGGGACAGGGAAATGATAGTTGACTGTCACACACATATAAACTTTGCGGCCGACGACGAGGTTGCGGCATCGGAGCATCTGGAGGCGGCAGAGACGGTGGATGCCTGCATAGTATTGGCTAACGCAGCCGAATCGAGTGAAGAGGTCAATAAGAAATTAGCCGATTATGTGGGCAGACATAAAGAAAAGATGGTTGGTTTTGCGGTAGTCGAGGCGAGCAAAGATAACGTCAGTGTTAAAAATCTGACATCTATGAGAGATAAGCTTGGACTTAAAGGGGCTGTTCTGTATTGCAGCCGATGCGGTTTTCACCCGACACACAGCAGGGCGATGAAATTTTACGAATCGGCAGAAGAACTTGGTTTTCCCGTCTTCTTTCATAATGGTGGAGCCTCTTTAGAGGCAGAGGCCGTTCTTGACTATGCTCAGCCTTACCTTCTCGACGAGGTCGCCCGGAGCTTTGCGAGCCTGAAAATCGTTATTGGAACTATGGGTGTGCCATTTGTCGAGCAGACATTATCAATGGTTGCGAAACACGAAAATGTGTATGCGGATTTGACAATAAGGCCGAGTAATGTCTGGCAGGTTTACAATATAGTAGTGGCGGCATACGAGCTCGGAGTGATGGATAAGCTGCTGTTCGGCAGCGGATTCCCCGCCGGTAACGCGGGAGGGTGCATTGAGACGTTGCTTGGCTTCAATATGCTTTTAGCCGATACGAATTTGCCGACTGTCCCGCGAGGCAATATTCAAAACATCATCGAGCGTGATACGCTTGAATTGCTCGGAATAAAAGATAAGGGCACAACCGAAGAAGAAGATGTCGCGCAAACAACAGAGCACAAGAGCAAAAGGACTGCGAAAAATAAAATATGAAACCAGAGCTTCTGGAAGAGCAACGGGAAAGCTGGGGATCGCGAGGCGGATTTGTACTGGCGGCGGTGGGTTCGGCGGTAGGTTTGGGTAATCTTTGGGGATTTCCATATAAACTTTACAGCTATGGGGGCGGTGCGTTTTTGATCCCTTACATATTGGCCCTGGTTGTGGTTGGTATTCCTATAATGATACTTGAGTTCAGTATCGGCCATTATACCCAGCGTGCGGCTCCGGACGCTTTCAAGCGTGGGCACAAACGTTTTGAGATTGTTGGCTGGTGGGGGATTGTTTTAGCCTTTGTTATTATTACTTATTATCCGGTCATCCTTGCGTATTGTATCAGCTTTCTGGGGTACAGTATTCTGGGCATTTTTAACGGTGGTGATCTTCCCTGGGCGGGAAAGGGAATCGAAGGCGTTACCAACGCGCATGACTTCTTTTTCAAGGACTATTTGGGTCATCAGGAGGGTACGGCACTTGGCAGTATTCGGTGGAATATTGTGTGGCCTTTGATAATTGCGTGGGTGTTAATGTACTTTTGCATATTCAAGGGAGTCAGGCTTGTAGGCAAGATTGTTTGGCTGACTGTGCCTCTGCCGTGGCTGATGTTGCTTATACTTACAGTGCGAGGTCTGACGCTTGAGGGCAGTATGCAGGGGCTGGCTTATTACCTGGATCCTGTGTGGTCGGAACTTGCCAAACCTGTTACGTGGCGATACGCGGTCGGGCAGGTTTTCTTTTCGCTGAGTCTTGCGTACGGTATTATGATTACTTATGCGAGTTTCCTGCACAGGAAAAGCGATTTGAATAACAATGCGTTAATTATCAGTATCGCTGATTTTGCGACGAGTTTTGTGGCGGGGTTGGCGGTATTCGCGACGTTAGGCGGGATGGCTTTCGTGACGCAGCAGGCGGGTAATCCTGTAAGAGTGGAGAACGTAGCTGAGTCGGGGCCATCGCTTGCCTTTGTTGCGTTTCCTTATGCGTTGGCGCAGCTTCCGTATTCGGCGTGGTTCAGCTTCATTTTCTTCTTTGCGCTTGTTACTCTCGGTATTGATTCGGCGTTTTCGATGACCGAATCCATTCTGGCGAGCATTGTTGATAAGACAGGATGGCGAAGGAGTATCGTTCTGCCGGTGTTGAGCCTTGTTGGGCTGAGTTTTGGTTTGCTTTATGTGACTCAAGGGGGATTCAACTGGCTTGATACTATCGACGGATTTGTGAACGGGACGTGGGGTATTGCGTTTATGGGTTTGCTGGAATGCATTGTTTTAGGCTGGCTGTGGCGAATCGGGACGTTGAGGCGTCACGCTAACAGCCGTAGCGACTGGCAGTTGGGCAGATGGTGGGATTATCTGATTCGCCTGGTGATTCCGATATTGCTCGGTACGCTTTTCTTCTGGCAGCTTTTCGATGATATCAGCAGCGGATTTCTGTTCAGGATTGAGGCAGAATACCAGAGTTCCCTGGATGAAAGCGTGATTTCTGAAGAGCTGCGGAAGGATTTTGAAGATAAGGGGAGCGTAATTTCCCAAGATGCCACTTTCACGGTTGAGCAGGCTGGTATGAGCTGGTTGATTACTGATGAGGAGAACAAGTACCTTCTTCTTATGAAAGAGGAGGGTAGGCTAAACGTTTACAACAGTGAGGGTGGTTTCCTGAGGACTCCAGGAGGCGAGTGGAAGCTTCCGAATTGCGTGGGGCTGTTTATTGTGGCGCTTGTACCTGTCTTTGCGGTCATTTTGAGTTTGGTCAGAGGCCGTCGTGATGTTGAGCAGCCGAGTTCTAAAGAGGCGGATTTTAGTACCAGGGGCAGGTACGGCGGGGTGGTGGCATTTTTGCTGGCGTTAATCCCGGCAGTCGGTTTGCTGGTTATTTTGCTCGGTTCCTCAATCCCGGAAGCAGCTGAGAGCAAGCTGGGGAATCCGGTGTTCTGGTTATTGCTGGCGGTCGGGATTATTGCGATGGGGCTCAGCAATCATCTTGTGGACAAGCATAATACATCCAGTAGTCAAGTATCATGGTTTGCGCGATGGGCGGGTATATTGGCAACGGTGGATGTGAGCGCGTTTATCGCGGTGATACTGCTTGGCCTCAAGGGCGGCGTGAAAATCAGTGAAGAAACAATGCCTATTCGGGACAAGTTGAGCGGAGTTTCGTATATAATCCTTGGGGCGGTGTTTCTAATCATCATCGGCGGTTTGGCGTGGTGTTTCTACCGGGCGTTGTTAGCGGCTAATGCAGGTAAAGGGATTCAGCATCCAGACGAAGTCGGCGACGAAACGGCAGATTAGCCGATTGCGATGACACCAATGGCACAGATCGTGTGTTTTTGTGTTGAGTTCGAGTGCGTTTTTTGCGAGGGAAGTAGGTATTCATGACTAAGAAATTATCTATCGGGCGGTACTTGCTTGACCAACTCTACCGTCACGGTGTCAGGCATATCTTTGGCGTGCCGGGAGACTATATCCTTGGATTTTACAGTCTCATCGAAAAAAGCCCCATCCATCTCATCGGAACCACCAGGGAAGATTCAGCCGGTCTCGCTGCCGACGCATACGCGCGGATCAGAGGCATGGGTGTAGTTTGTGTGACTTTTTGCGTCGGCGGACTAAACATTACGAATCCCGTGGCGGGGGCATATGCCGAAAAATCTCCCGTCATTGTCATCAGTGGCGCCCCAAGCTTAAAGGGGCGTGAGCGTAATCCGCTGGTTCATCATCTTGTACGCGATTTTGCAACCCAACGAGAAATTTTCTCGCGTATCACGGTCGCCAGCACATCGCTTGAGGACCCCTTTACGGCCTATCACGAAATCGACCGGGTGATTCACACCGTTGAGCGTTACAAGCGGCCGGGGTATATCGAACTGCCTTCGGATATGGTTGATGTCGTTAGAACCCACAAACACAGCGACAAAAGTCTGGATGAGTTGACCGATACCGCTGCATTGCAGGAATGTATCGCAGAAGCTTCGACGATGCTCAATCAGAGCCGGCATCCCGTGATTCTTGCTGGCGTGGAGGTCCATCGCTTTGGATTACAAGACGCATTAGTTGAGCTTGTGGAGAAAACACGCATTCCGGTCGCCGCTACAATCTTAGGCAAATCCGTCATTAGCGAGGCCCATCCTCTCTGTTTGGGCGTCTACGAAGGTGCCATGGGACGCACTGAGGTCCAGAAGTATGTTGAGTCTGCCGACTGTGTTCTTATGTTAGGTTGCTTTATGACCGACATCAACCTGGGTGTGTACACAGCCAATCTTGATGCGAACCGCACTATTTACGCAACCTCGGAAAAAACCTCGATTCGGCGTCATTCCTTTGAGAATGTGCCTTTCCGTAGTTTCTTCAAAGCCCTGCTTAATGCGGACCTGAAACGTCGCCGCAAACCTGAGATTCCGAAACCGGAATCGGCTTTGGATTCCAATCCCCGGGACGACGAACGAATCACTACGCGCCTTCTCTTCTCGCTGCTTAACGACTTCATCACCGACGACATGGTGGTCATTTCGGACATTGGTGACTGTCTTTTTGGCGCAGTCGATCTCAAGATTCACAAGCGGACGGAGTTTTTAAGCCCCGCTTACTACACCTCTATGGGATTTGGTGTGCCGGCGTCACTTGGCGCCCAGTTGGCAGACAAATCATTAAGGCCATTAGTACTGGTCGGCGACGGAGCGTTCCAGATGACCGGCTTAGAGCTTTCCACAGTGGTACGCCTTGGCCTCAATCCTGTAGTAGTAGTACTCAATAACCACGGCTACAGCACCGAGCGGCAGATAATGGACGGACCCTTCAATGACATCCTGAATTGGAATTTCAGCAAAGTGCCCCAGTTACTGGGCAGTGGATTGGGATTCGTCACACACACTGTTGGCGATGTGCGCAAAGCCCTCAAGGAATCGCTGGCCAATCGCGACAGCTTCAGCATTATTGAGGTCGACCTCGACCCATACGATATCTCGCCGGCACTCGTTCGTCTGGGCCAGCGCCTTGGCAAACGAGTAAAGGATCTTAAGCCGGGACTCAAGACCAAAAACTCAAAATTATAACTATTCGCTACTTGGGTTTGAAGCCTTTGACGCTTTTACCGGTGTACTTATCACAGGCCTTTTCCAAATCGACATCAGATATGTTTGCCAGTGTGCAGAGCCAGGCAAATACATCAGCAAATTCTTCCTCTTTGTTTTTTTGGTCATTAGAAGCCAGGGCAGTAGCGAGCTCTCCGACCTCTTCAATAAACCACATAAATGTGGCCGGTATACCTCTCTGGCGGTCTCGTTCACCGTATTTCCGGGCGATTATGTGTTGAAATTCGCTAATATGCATCTTTAATTCAGATAATGACAGCGCATACAAAACAACCTCCCGTCAACAACCGACGGGAAAAACTATCCGCTATATGTTATATTCTATCTTTCGATTAAATTTGAGAGCTTTGCTATGTATGCCCGTCCGGGGCGAACACTGGCTTTTTCTCTACGTGTTTGCTCAATAATATTCTATTATGTACCCCAAATTACAGAGATTTTCCTCTATAAAATGCCTAAAATAGGAAAATATGTAAAAATTTTTTCAAGTGAGTAAAAAGCTTGACATCCGCGGAGTTCTAACATAGGATTTTACTCAGGACTACAGTTTTCTATGGAGACGGTCAATGGCTGTGATTAAGCCAAGAATAAGTGTCGAATATGCTGAGAATGCAACGATAGTTGCTTTTGTCGACGAGAAAATCCTCGAAGAGATGGACATTCATTCACTTCAGGAGTCGATTATGTCTGTGATCGATGAGGCGAAGCAGATAAATCTGATTTTGGATTTTTGCAATGTCCAGTTTCTGTCCTCTGCTGTTTTGGGACTTTTAATGAGAATCAGTAAAAAGGTTTATGAGCAGGATGGCCAATTACGGCTTTGTAACATAAGCCCAAAGATTTACGAGATTTTTAAAATAACGCGTCTTAACAAAATCTTCGATATATACGAAAATGTTAAAAGTGCAACCGAAAGTCTTCTTAGCACGGATTAGGTGAAGGCTTTTTGCATTGTTCACAATAGTAAAGATTGTCCGATAACCCGGAGTAAAGGATTGCTGATGATTTGAGGTATAATCTTACTTTTGTAGGCCCATTGCAGAAGCTTTTCGGGATGGAACAGGTTTATGGCGTCAGAAACACCGATCAGTCATTCAACGGTTGTTGAAAGTACCTCTTCAGCTGTAACTTCTGTTCGTGAGATGATTCTCTCTGAACTCAAAGCTAACAGTTTCGATGAAGAGGATCTTTTTGCCCTTCATCTGGCATTAGAGGAGGCTTTTATCAATGCGGTCAGGCACGGCAGTAAAATGGATGCATCCAAAGAGGTTAAAATAGACTATTCTGTTGGCTCGGACAAGGTAGAAATTACTGTTACGGATGAGGGTGACGGATTCGACCCGGATGCTGTGCCGGACCCTCGATTTGGTGAAAATCTTTACAAGCCCGAAGGGCGGGGATTGTTTCTTATGCGCTCATACATGGATGAGGTTAATTTCAACGAGCGCGGTAATAGTGTATGTATGGTCAAATATAAAGAAAAGCTGAATCCGACAAGCGAGGACCCAACACAGACATAGACAACAGTGGAGTTATATACGCACACATCAAAGGCAGCTCCATAAAGGATTAGGAGAAGCGATTATAAGATGTTTAGAAGAGTATTTATCATTTTCAGTTGTTTAGTTGGTTTGAGCGGGTGTGTAATCAATGAGGAGCCTACGGCCAGGATAGTATATAATCCTAATACAGAACTCATACTTGCTAAACCTACAGTAATAAGGCCGAGGCCAACCCCAAGAAATATTGATAGAAGTGTCCCCAGAGACTGGTATCCACCATCACAGTTGGAAAAGAAATGGAAAGCTATCATAATACATCACTCGGCAACGAGTAATGGAAATACAGCGATATTTGACAAGCAGCACAGAGAAGAGAAAAATTGGCAAGGAATCGCATACGATTTTGTTATAGGTAACGGAACCGACAGCGGTAACGGCCAGGTTGAGGTTACGTTTCGCTGGCGAGGGCAGCTTACCGGGGCACATTGTAAGACACCTAACAACTGGGGGAACGAAAAAGGGATAGGAATTTGCCTTGTGGGTAATTTCGACAACACATCGCCTACTACTCGGCAGATGCAGTCTCTTGTGAAATTAGTCCGGTTTCTGCAGGGCCGGTACAGGATTCAGAAAAGACTCGTTTACGGTCACGGAAGCACTCCCGGAGCACGGGTAACCGATTGTCCGGGAAGAAGGTTTCCGATGAGCAGGCTCAGATCGGCGGTTTATTTTTGAGTTTATACGATATCCGCACTTAGCCTGTATATTTCACTCTATACCAACTGCTGTTTTAAGTTTGGCTATTTCGCCTTTGAGGACTTGATTTTCCTGTTTCAATTCAAAAACGCATTGTCTTAACCAGGCTACCTTCATACTTAAATTGCTTCTTAATTCCTGATGCGTTTGATAAGTACGTCTGGTTATATTTCGCTCTAACGCCTCATCCCAGACCTCATGCTCTGTATAGTTATCATAATCTGTTACAGTAACCCATCTTTGTACAAATTCGGGGTCGGCTTCGTGGTCGTATTCATTTTGACCTGCGGCATTTAGTTTTATTGTATTTGAGCTATCTTGTGAATAATCTAATGCGTTTCCATAAGTATCTTTGTCATAAAAACTCGAGTGTGTAAGATAATCATTAGCATCAACATAATTTCCAACGACCAAAATGCCCTTATTTGCGTCACGGTCCCCTACAGTAACCTTTCCGCTCTCAACTCTAAAATCCATCTGCCCGAATCCAACCGCAAAACTATCCTGCACATTGTTAATAAAACTTTTTCCAATCGCAGTAGTGTAATTTGCCGAACCTGCTCCTACCCCAGATCCCATCGCTACGCTGTAATCCCCAGTAGCTGATGTAAAGCCTCCGATCGTGAAGCTGAAATCCCCGCTTGCCGTTGTCGAGTATCCTGTCGCTGTGCTGTAGTCTCCGCTTGCCTTTGTTTTATATCCCATTGCTGTGCTGATGCTTCCGCTTGCCGTTGTCTGAAAGCCCATTGCTGTGCTGGTGCCTCCATTTGCGTCAGTGGCATATCCCATCGCTGTGCTGTAATCTTGACTTGCCGTCGTGTTATATCCCATCGCTGTGGTGTAATAATCGCTTGCAGTTGTTTCAGAGCCCAACGCAGTGCTGTAGTATCCACTTGCCGTTGTCTGAAACCCCATAGCCGTGCTGCAGGGTGCGCTTGCTTCTGTCCAGCAGCCGAGCGCAGTGCTGAGGCCCGAGCCACTTGCTATTGTCTCGTATCCCATCGAAAAGCTGTACGCTCCGGTCGCTTCTGTCTCGTACCCAAGCGCCACTGCATTTAGTCCGGTCGCGGTGCTGCCTGTGGATTTAAATTTCACACCTTCTATGACTCCCTGTTTGACTATACCATCTGACGCAAAGACAATTCCCAAACAAACTACAATCAAAATCAAAACGCCCACAACTAAATTTCTTTTTCTTAATACCTTCTTCATGTTAAGCACCTTTTTCCTTTCATTTTCTTAGTTATCTCCCGGTCCAATTTTCTAATCCGGATTGTCAAATAATTTGCCTTTGAGATACAGGTCGCCATTTGGGTCGTCAATATAAGCAACTGCGTTATCGCTGCCGTCTTTGATGATGAAATTATTATCTCCCGCAGAAGGCCCCGGGCCCGGCCAAACGCCTTCCGTATATGATCCCTTAATGTACATATTGCCGTTAGTGTCATCAATCATCGCAAGATTAGCGTCGCTTGCATTTTTGAACTTGAAACCATCATTATATGTTATCGAGGGTGGATCACCCTGTTCCAGGCTTCCTCTTAAGAAAAGGTTGCCCAAATCGTCAAACCAGGCCATGAGCACACCTGAATTATCTTTTACGCTAAATTTAGACTTGCCCGGATACATTATCTCCCAAATCTGCGCCTGGTCCATCGCCCAGTCGTAAACACGGACATCATCGATCCTGCCATCGAAAAGAACCCCAATATAGCCAATAGTTTCAACTCCGGTCAATCCACTTACGGACTTACGGGCTTTTCTCTCACCGTTGACAAAGAGTCTCATCCAAATGCCAGCAGTACCATATTTTCCATATGTTGCGGCAAGGTGATACCATTTACCCTCCTCAATTGCCTCTGTTGATTGTATCCAGTTGTTATCCAGGAAAAATCCAGGCTTGTCACCATTTATATACAAATGATAGCCACTAGATCCACTACGTTGTATAAGGATAGTGTAATAATCAGTATCTTCAATGCCGAGGGTTTCTGCTTTTATCCATGCGGCTATAGTTGCGTTACTGTCTTCTAACGCATCCATAGAAGAAAAAGAAACATAATCATCAACTCCATCAAAATACAGACACCAGCCTCGGTTCGGGTCGTTGACCCAGTTCGGGTCGCCAACGAGGTTTCCATCATTGTCACCGATGGAATCGTATGCTATTGTTCCTTCGCCCTCATCAAACTTCCAGTGGGCGGCCTCTCCGAGCGTCCAGGTTCTCGAATCGGTCATCAAACGTTCCCGCTCATTTGCGTCCCTGACCATTGTTGTATTGTCAACAACATTCACATCGAGGGTGTATTGGCCCGTGGGTAAGTCCAGCGAGGAGGAATCGAACTCGGTTCCTGTTGCCCCCGGGATCGTGTTGCCGTCTAAATACCACTGAACATCGAGGGAATGTGTAGCCGGCTTGACCGGCTGGACGAAGAACTGTGTACCTATAGCATACGTCCCCGCCGGCGTAGCATAGTCGATGGGATTGACCAGCTCGTAGATTCTGAATATTAACTGCTCTGCGTTGACCTGCTCAAATGGCCGCCCCAACGACCGCATCTTCGAATTGTCGGTGGGTCGATATATTCCAATCTTATAGTGGTCGGCCCCTTCATACGTCCATACATCCTTCGGCTCAGGACCCCAGTCCAGCCAGCGGAACCACTTTTCTCCGTCATCGTTCATATCAGTAGCGTAGTCCTTGCTGATATTTTTTTCGATCGGTTCCTCATCCGGGTAGGGTGAGTTCCCATCATTGGGGTCGTCCGGGTCATACATGTAGTCGTATTCGTCGCCCAGATCGCCGAATGAATGGCCGAACTCGTGAAGGCCAAGCTCTACTCTCCAATCGTTGCCGCCGGACAGGCACGCCGGTTCATCACCTGACCCTCCATACGTCGTCGTGTTTCCCAAGGCCAAACCCACATTATAGTCGGGTGCCCGGCCCAAGGCATACAGTACCGCTCCCTCGTTTGCTTCCGGGATATATAGCAACCGTCTTGTCGTTTCGTGAAATCTCATACTCAACGCCGTATTTCGCAGGCAGTTACAGTCACAAGGGTCGTAGCTTACGCCCGAGTCTTGAGAGGTTACGTCCACGCGATGAACGTTAAAGAATGAAGCGTATTCATCCAGCGGCGATTGTGAGAAGAAACCATCTATTAAGAAGAAGCGATTTATTATGCTGTTGACATGGCTTTTATAGATGCCCTCGTTAATATCATTAACGTCGTAACCGTCCCCTACAATGACCAAATCGACCCGGTTCCATGTTGGTCCGTTATCGATGATTGTCTCGAATGGCCATTCCGGATAAGAATCTAATTCACGTACATCACGGACCTTGTCAACCTTGATCTCGGCCGTGCCCCCTTTCAATACGCCGTTATCGTCAATATAGTCGTAGGGAATGATTTTCGTCTTGATGTCACTGTGATCATTATCATCCTCGTTCTGTGCTATGCCGTTTTGGCTGGTCAGAACCAGGCACAAACCCATCAGACCGAATAACCACATTTTAATATATTTATATGACCTTATTTTCTTCATCTGGTCTTACCTTTCATTTTGACAACAACCGTGGGGTCGTTACTGGCTTTCGTCTCGAAGCCAGTGCAAAGCGATAATCTGAAAGTCGAGAAAATTTATCCTACAGTCTCCGTTTATATCGCCGGCAATGATGATTTCACACGGCGGCCGGCCAAAGTATGACTTACTCGCCTGAATCGTACCGCCGTATGCTCCCATATTAATCCGACCGCCATTCGGGAATGGCTCGTAACCTAAGGGACTATTAGGATTACCTGCATCGATACAGGGACTCGTCACCTCGTCTATCGTCCATCGTCCCTCGTTTGCATCCCATCTGCCCGCCTGAGACTTTAAATGATAGTCACCATTGAATGCTACGAACGGGTCTTTAACTCGAACGAACAATGGATTTGTATTTATGTTTCCCTGACCCAAATTGATGGAACCTCCCCCGTAAATTATTTCTACATCGCTGTATAGGATGTTGACAGTCGCTCCGCCCTCGACCCGAATACCATTTCCTCCGTAAATTATGCAATTTTCTATTGTCGTAGTGCTCCCGCTCAGGACTCTTATACCTCTGATGTTGTTCGCAACAGTGCAATTTTTAATCAACCCGTGGCATCCCTCAATTGACGGGCCTATAGCATCACCTGCAGGTATATTGTCAGCTACCACGCAGTTGCTGATTGTCCCATCACACGACCGAATTACTGTACCCCAGGAAACGATGTTTCCGAAAAGTAAACAGTGACTAATCGTAGCATGTGTACCATGCCCGCTGATACGGTAGTTAATCTTAAATCCGGTCAATATACAGTTTGCGTCTTCCGTCCCAACAAACGCTACAGTGTAGTCAATGATTGTCGCAGCGACCACGTCGAAGTCGCCGGGATTGGTACTTGTAAGAGTAATGTTTTTGCCGTGATACTCGACGAGTTCCTGGTACAGACCCGGCTGGACAATGATTGTATCGCCATCGTTGGAATCGTCGATTGCCGACTGGATGGTACTGAAATCCGCCGGCCCATCGTCATCAACATATATAGTCCTTCCCGAAGCAGCCGTGCACTCCATCGCCAGCAGTAAAACCAACATCCTTGTGTTAAGGGATTTCATAATTTTGTCTCCAATCATTTTTTTTAACGTTCAGGCCTTTGCAGGCAATCCGTTCCCGCTACTTAGCGGATTTTCGGCCGGCTTTATTTAGCACCCTGATTACATCTGTCCCCACAAACACGGTTCCGTCGGTTAATTGGCCGGTGATTGTTAGCTTGACCCGGCCAATGTTGAGGATACTTTGGACCTCTGAGCGGTTGAACCTAACTATCGCAACTTGCTCTTGTTCATCGAACCAGGTCCAAACTGCATCAATCTCTCCTTCAAGCAGTATGCTGTCAGGTTCTATCTCCGCAACACTGTAATCTTCGGGAAGCCAAATATAGCAGGTAATCCATCTGCCTTGGCTGGCCGGATTGATGGTACGGGGGATAATTCTGGCCTCGGCCGATATTGTAAACCTGTATTCATAAGCACCCATATCGACTCGGCCACCGATTACGCGCGGCTTTCCGTCTAAATCCGTCTCGTTGGGCTCAGCTATGTAATTCGGGTCGCCGGCGTTTATGCAAGGTGAATCGGGCAGCAAATGGTAGTCACCCTCGAATGTTCCGAACAAGTCTCCTACTCGAACGAAGCACGGGTCTGTGTCGATATTCCCCGGGCCCCAATTCACAATACTATCTTCATCCCATAGGAAGATACCTTCCAAACCGCCCTGCACATCGCTGTACAGGATGTTCACCGTTGCTCCGCTGCCGAACCTGCTGATGACCCAAACTTGCCCCCCATAACCATTGTGATAAATTATACAATTTTCTATCGTCGTCGTGCCCCCTTCCAGGACGTCTATACCCTCCGCGTTGTGGGCGATAGTGCAGTTTTTAATCAGACCGTAACATTCACTAATTGCCGAGCCTACAACATCACTGTTAGTCTTATTATCGACTACAACGCAGTTGCTGATTGTCCCGTCACAGCCCCAAATTACTGTACCGCCATAAGTGATGTTGCCGCTGAGCAGGCAGTGACTAATCGTGGCATGAGTATGATTTTTACCCCCACTGATGCCGTCGTTAATCTTAAAACCTCTAAGGGTACAATCGGCATCTTCCGTCCCATTAAACCGTACGCCGCCGCCAATGATTGTCGCAGCGACAACATTGGAGTCGCCGGGATTGGTGCTGGTGAGAGTGATATTTTTGCCGTAAAAGGAGATGTATTCTTTGTACAGCCCGGGTTGGACAATTATAGTATCAGCATCGCTGGAATCGTCAATTGCTTCCTGAATGGTACTGAAATCCGCAGGCCCATCGTCATCAACGTAAATGGTTCGCCCAGCAGCAGCGGCGCAGGCCATTACAAGCAAGAATATTGATATTAACCAAAATGTCTTTAAGTTTATTTCCCCCATCATTTTACTGCCCTCATTTCTGACCAAAGCGGTCATTAAGCGTTCGTAATGAAAACACTATCTCTTGGCCTGTTTCAAAAGGTGCAAAATCTCGTGGGCTTATCAGCACTATATTTTATTTTACACGCTTGGAGTAGTTTCTGTCAACACAAAAGTAAGAAAATTATGCATTTTTTCATCCTTGATTTTAGTCGGCGAGGGGGCAGTTACAGTCACACGGGTCGTAGCTTACGCCCGAGTCTACAGAGTTTACGTCCACCCGATGGACATTAAAAAATGATGCGTATTCATCTAACGGCGATTGTGAGAAGAAGCCATATATTAAGAAGAAGCGATTTATTATGCTGTTGACATGGCTTTTATAGATGCCGTCGTTAATGTCATTAACGTCATAACCGTCCCCTACAATGACCAAATCGACCCGATTGTTCGGGTCTCCGTTGTCGATGATTGTCTCGAAGGGCCATTCAGGATAAGAATCTAATGCACGTGCCTGGCGATCTAAGTCAACCTTGATCTCGGCCGTGCCACCTTTCAATGCTCCCTTATCGTCGATGTAATCGTAGGGAATGATCCTGGTCGTGATGTTGTTGTCATTATCATCCTCGTCCTGTGCTATGCCGGATTGAACGGTTAGAACCAGGCATGCGGTGAACACAGCTAATAACCACAAACTGACATTTTTATATAATCGTGTTTTCTTCATTTGGACTTCTACCTTTGCTTTGTCTGCGCTGTTAATAACCGAACTACGATTAACTCTTCTCATCGGTACTTCTCAACACACGAACATTAATCAAGCCACCGCCGGTTTTTCGGTCTTCCCAACGATTTACGGTGGTGGCGGCGGGCCACCCGACTTTATCGTGATTTCTATCGGGGCTGAGATTGTTTCTGCCTCATCATTGTCTATCGCGTTGGCCGTAAGATTGTAGATACCAGGCGTGATATCCAGCCAGTTGATTTTCCAGCCGTCGGTCCCATCACTGTCCTCGCCTATTTTGTTTCCATTGGCGAAGAATTCCACCTTTACCACTACGCCGTCTTCGTCAGATGCATCTGCTTCGATTCCGATTTCGACTGTCACGTCTTCGTAAAAGGAGGCCCCATTCGGGGGTTTCGTAATATCCACGACTGGCGGTATGTTCGGTATGGGCGGTATGTACCGTTTTCCTCCCAGCCAATGGAGAGCCAAAAGCTGAAAGTCGAGAAAATTTATCCTACAGTCGCCGTTTATATCCCCGGCGACAATCGTCTCACAAATCGGCCGACCAAAGTATGATTTACTTCCTTCAGGTGTTCCGCCATAAGCTCCCATATTAATTATTCCGCCATTAGGAAACGGCTCAAGGCCAATGGGACTATCAGGATTACCTGCGTCGATACACGGGCTCGTCACGTCGTCTCTCGTCCATCGTCTCTCGTTTGGGTCCCACCTGCCCGCCTGAGACTTCAAATGATAGTCACCATTTAATGCTACGAACGGGTCTCGGACTCGAACAAAGCAGGGATCTGCAACGATGTTTCCAGGGCCCCAATTAACGTTTCCTCCGCCATAAACCCACCAAACATTGCTATACATGATATTCACCGTTGCCCCACCCTCGAGCCAAATGCCATTATAATTTATACAGTTTTCTATCGCCGTCGTGCCACCATTAAGGACCCTTATACCTCTAATGTTGTTCGCGACAGTGCAGTTTTTAATCAAGCCGTGACATCCGTGAATTGCATACTTTATAACATCACCGGTAGGCCAGTTGTCAACTATCACGCAGTTATTGATTGTCCCATCACACGCCAAAATTACCCTACCGTCGGAAACACGGTAGCAGTCAACAAGCAAGCAGTAACTAATGGTCGCGTGGGTGTGACTGCCACTGATCAAGCCGTTAATTTTAAAGCCGTTAAGCGTACAATTTGGCTCTTCGGACCCAACAAACCCGACACCGTAGTCAATAATAGTCCTAGCCACAACATTGAAGTTGGTGGGCTCAGTGCTAATGAGAGTAATGTTTTTGCCGCCAAACCTGACATATTCAAGATATAGACCCGGTTGGACAATAATAGTATCGCCATCGTTGGAATCGTCGATTGCCTCCTGAATGGTACTGAAATCCGCAGGCCCATCGTCATCAACGTAGACAGTCTTTCCCGAAGCAGCGGTGCAGGCCATTCCAAGAAAGAATATTGATATTAACAGAGAAGTCTTTAAGTTTGTTTCCCCCATCATTTTACTGCCCTCATTTCTGACCAAAGCGGCCATAAAACGTTCGTTATGAAAACGTCGTTTCTTGACTTGAACAGATCAAGGCAAAATACCTCGCACATGAACTTTCTATATAAGTTCTGAGGCACGAAATGTCAAGAACAAAATGTGTTTTGTGATAATATTTTTATTTTTAGGCCTTTTTTAGCCTTTAAAGCGGCTTTTAGCTATTTCAATCACTAATTGATTGTATGAAATTTTCTACCAAAAAACAATCGTGGCTACGGCTTTTTGCAAAATTCACCCTCCTTTTTGTCTCAAAAATGCGAGGACTACCAAAAAAACGTTCCTTACAACAAAGAAAACTCACCAAAAACGCAGGTAACGTAAAGACCGGGTAGTACGCTGTCAAAATCCAGCGAAATATCCGCACTTAAGGCAGGGGGGCTGGGTCCTATAAATCCCATTCAAAGCTCAATCCCGCACCAACTGGGGCCGATAATAGAAAACCTCGATAAACGTCCTAAAAACGCTGGTTCTCTACGCTAAACACATATCTAATCCAGTTGTTGCGGGACACTTTTTTTTTCGGAATGAAACTAAAATATTCTCTCAGACTAAAATGTGGAGAAAGTTTGCCTGCGATTATACCGAAGTCTTTTCGAGTAGCTTTACTATAAGGTTAAAGGAGCTGTTCGAATGGATATTTATGAGTCTCAACTTTCTCGAAGCAGCGTTTTCAATGAGCAGATTGCATGTGAGCTTTTTGACATTCTTCCCGAAGATGGGCCGGTTGTGATAATCCTCGGCAGAGATGGTAACCGCTGGGTCAGCGACTCATCCAGATTTACGGCGTTGAACATCAGCGAGTCTTTTCTGAAGGGACTCTGTGCTAAAATCGATGACGGTGCAGAGCCGGTTGTGACTCGAGTAAACGACATCGGTGTAGTTGCCGGACAATTGGCTGCGGAGCAGACAAATTGCGGCTATTTAATTATTTTACTGCCACAATATAATTCTGAATTAACCTTGACCGATATTGGCCTGATTGAAATGTTACTCAATCAAATCGGCCTTATAGCCAGGCTGGTAGAGAAAAACGCTCGTGCTTATGAGCTTCAAATGAATCAACTGGGCATGTACAGCCATAGCAATATAGCTTCGAATTGATTTTCGTATTTCGCATATCGTATTTCATATACGCCATCAGAGCCCCACATTTAACCAAAATCCATCAAAGTTTGGGTTGTTTTTAAGGGCGTAATTGCTATAATTCGTCTTTTGCAATACGCTTTATTTACAGTTAATGAACTTAAGTTGAGAGACCAAATGAAATTTCAGGTTTTTAAGGACGGCAAGGTCGTTGATAAATTCAAATTATGTGGTGCCTATCTTTTCGGGACCGACGGAGTAAGCATTCGCCGGGCGAAGATTACATTTAAAAACGGCATTGTCGAGTGCGAGAAACCTAATCTGGGAACTGCGGGTCTTGCCTTGTTATGGCCTATTGACGGTTTTGGGAGGGTGCTTTTACCGACAACCTGCCTGCCTGAAAGACCCGCCCCATATATTCTGAACGTCGAGATAGCCCGTGCCAGGCTGATGCAAATCATTAACAAGCGTGAGGACTGGTCTTTCTTTGACAGTGTGGAGGGCTTAGAAGATATTTACAAAGAGGCTCAGGATTTGTTTATTCAGTCGATTCAAAAAATAACAGAGGCACCACGGGCGTCTAAATTAGCAGATGAATCACTAAGAAAAGCAATAGTTTTTTCCGAGAAGCTGGCTATAAGACAGGCAGAAGCTCTTTTTGATGCAAGAAGCGCAAGCCGTGGGTTTGGGCGAGGATGCATTGGCTGCAGAGTAGACCCTATGCAGATTTATAATCCTAAATATGTTGAGAAACTTCTGGATTTTTTCGGCTTCGTAACTATACCGATAAACTGGGCCCAGATAGAGTCTACGAAAGGCAGTTACGATTTTTCAATGATTGATGCCTGTATTAAGGTGCTTGGCAAGAAGAAATTGGCCATTAGTGCAGGTCCACTGCTTTGCTTTTCAGAAGAGAATTTACCCAGATGGCTGCTCCGCAGCGGAGGTGGTTTTGAAAAGATTCGTGAGACGGCGTATCAATTCGTTTCAAAGGTGGTAGCTCGGTATTCCAGCGAGATTCATGTTTGGTCTGTTGTAAGCGGATTAAATGTGTTTAACGATTTTGGATTTAACTTCGAGCAGGTTCTGGAGATGACCCGTGCGGCCAATATGGCGGTCAAGGCGGGCAGTGACAGGGCCCTTAAGATAATAGAAATCAGTAATCTTTGGGGCGAATATTATGCAACCAAGACCGATACGATTCCTCCTTTAGTTTATATGGATATGGTAGTGCAGAGCGGGATTCATTTTGACGCATTCGGATTGTCTATGCGTTTCGGCAAAAATCAATCGGGTATGCATATTCGAGATATGATGCAAATATCGGCGATATTGGATTATTTCGGGCCCATAGCTAAGCCGTTATATATAACGGACGTGGAAGTTCCGAGCCAAAGCGGTGATGGTTTACAGCGGTCAGAAGTCGCCGGGATGTGGCACAAAGAATGGGACCAACCTCGGCAGGGACAATGGATCGAGCAGTTCTATAAGATAGCACTTAGCAAACAATTTGTCGATACGGTGACATATTCTAAACTTTCCGATGCAGAGGACAGCACGATAGCCAACAGCGGGCTGTTAACGGACCGGCTGGAGCCCAAACAATCGTTTAGCACCCTGAAGAAATTGCACGATGCTATTTTCAATTGATAAATAATATTTCGCCGTGCGTTGCGCGTGATGCGTATTGCGTAAGAGAGTTTTAGAGGTATACGCGATACGATATTCACTATACTCAATATGATACTATCAGCAAGCGATATGACAACCGACAATTTTGTCCGGCGTGCAGAAGCCGGGCAGGACAGTATTCAATTCTTTGCTTTTGTTATCAGTGTGTGTGTGGCTTTATGCTTCTGTATTGGGCTTGCAGTTTCGAGTATTCCAGGGTCCGGGCAATCATGCGAAATCAAGTTAGAAGGTAAAATAAATCCGAACGATGCACCGGCAGCGAGCCTTGTAAGATTACCGGGGATAGGTATTTCACGGGCTGAAGCAATAGTGGTTTACCGAGAGAGTTTCGGGAAAGAAGGGCAAAGTAAGGCCTTTGAGAATAGTGATGATTTACAAAAGATCAAAGGCATAGGGCCTAAAACGGCACAAAATATAACTGAATGGTTAAAGTTTGAGTAAGAATTGAGGTGGCAATGTTTTTTAAACAATTTAGTGCTCTATCGCTGGCTGTGCTTTCGCTAAGTTTGTTTGGCTGTTCGCAACGGTTGGCGGCGGATCAGGAAATCGTTGACAGGGCAAAGTTAATTCACAAAGAGGCGCTGACCCTTGATACACATGTTGACATTCCTGATGTCGGGTACGCAACAGAGGCATTTGACCCGGGGATAGACCATCCCAAGCTCAAATGCGACCTTGTGAAAATGAGCAGGGGCGGTATGGATGGCGTGTTTTTAGCTGCGTACGTCAGGCAGACAAAGCGCGACGCCGAAGGATACAAGAACGCATATGAATCTGTGATTGGTAAGCTTAAGGCAATACACCGTTTGACTGAAAAAATGTATCCCGAGCGGTGCGAGTTTGCCACATCACCGGATGACGTTGAACGCATATCAAGAAACGGCAAAAAAGCTATTATGACCGGTATAGAGAACGGATTTGCAATCGGCAAAGACCTGTCAAATGTTGAAAAGTTTTACAAGCTCGGTGTCCGGTATATCACGTTGAGCCATAATGGCCACAATGATATTTGTGACTCCTGCAATCGGCGGGAACAACTTGGCGACAAGGAAACAGAACACAATGGGCTGAGTAAATTCGGTGAAAAAGTTGTTGGAGAAATGAACCGTTTAGGAATAATGGTTGATGTATCCCATATATCTGTAGAGTCTTTTTATGATGTTATCAAGGTGTCGAAGGCGCCTGTTATCGCATCACATTCGGGATGTCGAGCGCTTGCCGAGCATCCGAGGAATTTGTACGATGAGCAGTTGAAAGCGCTTGTGAAAAACGGCGGTGTTATTCAGATTGTTGCGTATGGGGGCTTTTTGAAGCTGGATTTGCCCCGACGTAGTAAAGCGATAAGCGATTTGAAAAAGAAGCTGGACGACGGAAGAATTCAAGTTGAGCAGTTCCAGGAAAGAATGAAAGAAGTTGATACGAAATATCCGCCTGCAAACTTATCAGATTTTGTGGATCATATAGACCACGCGGTTAAGGTTGCCGGGATTGGCCATGTTGGTATCGGCAGTGATTTCGATGGCGGTGGTGGGATTCCGGGTTTTAATGACCATTCCGAAGCACTGAATGTTACCATCGAACTGGTCAGACGGGGATACTCCGAAGAAGATATCACTAAGATATGGGGAGCTAATTTGCTCCGTGTGTGGCGTGAAGTGGAAAAAGCAGCTGTTTCAGAAAGGTTCTAAACGTGGACGAGTGGGAAATTGACAAGCCTGTCGGGCAGTGCGGGGGCAGCGGTAAAAAAATTGAGTACGGGGAAGAATACTTTGGCGCCCTTGCAGAAACCGAGGAAGGACTGAAGCGTCAGGATTTTTGCGCCGATTACTGGAATGAGCACAAGCCGGAGGTTTTTTGTTACTGGAAGACCAAGCTGCCACACCCCGATGAGAAAAAACAGCTATTCATTGACGATGAGATGCTGATGTCCTTTTTTGAGCGATTGGCAGAAGAGACAGAGCAGGAAAAGATCAACTTTCGGTTTGTATTGACGCTGGTTTTGATGCGAAAAAGACGTCTTAAATACGATTCGTCCAAGGTTGAAGACGGAAATGAAATCTGGCGTTTGAGGATAGCTGGCGGCGATAAGGAATTCGTGGAAGTGATAAATCCCCGTCTCGATGAGGAGCAAATCGAACAATTATCGTCACATATTGGTCAGATACTTCAGGTGGATTTATGAACTCGTATTGGGTATCTTACTATTACGGATTGCGTAACAGTAATGAACTTGCAGCTTATAAACAGATTGAGGGCTTGTAGTAAAATGCTAAGAAAGTACGTGATACCGATTTGTTCGGCAATATTTTTTCTAAGCGGTTGCGGGCCGGAAAGGCGTGAGCCGAAACCGGTCTTAAGCATTCAGGAAACTGCGGCTGAGGCGCTGTCTGTTTTGAGGTCCCGCTCACAACATACGGGCCCGCTGAAGGCCAATGGGCAATGCGTTTGGCAGTATTATAGTAATGGAAAGAGGCGCAAAGAAAGCTTTTGGGTGAGGCTGTGGGTGAATCCCCCGGGTGAGGTTTACCTGCAGGGCGATGTCGGTTTTAATCCGCGCGGAATTGTTCTCGGCTCAAACGCGAGCGAATTCTGGCTTTTAATCAAACCGGAACTCAGCCGTTATTCATGGGGCAAATGGTCTGAGCAAGATAATTCCAGCGGACTTATGGTTGTTCCTAAAACTTTGGATGAAGCTTTTGGGATTGTAGAGGTCGTCGATGAAAAGAGCTGGTCTTTATCTCGGGAAGGCGGCTTTGATGTGCTTATCTGGCGCAATGACAAGGGCGGAATTGCCAAGAAGATGTATATCAATCGGCGGGACTATTTAATTCGAAAGATTGAGTACTTTGATGTGAATGGGAACGTTTTGGCTTTAGCCGAACTGGATAAATACAAAGGTGTGACCGAAGACTTTTTTGTTCCGAACGTTATAAGGATTATGATGTATGGAAGGGATGGTGCCGAAGATTCGGACAGTATTACGCTTAACTTGAAGTCTGTTAAATCGATGGACTTTTCCGATAAGCAACGAAGTGCTTTTTTTTCTCTTCCCCCAACGAAAGGCTACAAGCATATCTATAGAATCATTGAAGGTCATCTGGTTGAAGAGCCGCAGTAGATAATAAGGAGCTGTTTATGGGCAAGCTAAGCCTGAAAGAGAGAATAAGTCAGGGCCTGTTTCTGTTAGACGGTGCGATGGGTACGCAGTTGTTTGCACGCGGTATTGAGGCAGGGACCTGCAGTGACTATTTGAATGTTGAGTCGGCGGATACTATTTTTGATATACATCGGGCGTACCTGGAAGCTGGCAGTGATGCGGTTATTACCAATACGTTCGGTGCCAACAGGTATGTTTTGGCCAGGCACGGCTTTGCTGAAGAAGTTGCCAGGATAAACACTGCGGGCGCCGAGATAGCCAGGCGAGCGGCAGGGGAGGAAAAGTACGTCTTAGGTGATATTGGGCCGAGCGGGGATTTTCTGGAGCCTTTAGGCAGCTTGAAGCCTGACGAATGTAAAGTTGCTTTTGCCGAACAGGCGAAGGGGCTTTTGGCAGGGGGGGTGGACGGGTTTATAATCGAGACAATGACCGCTTTGGATGAAATCGAGATTGCAATCGAGGCGGCCAAATCAGTCAGCGGTGGTTTGCCTGTGTTTGCGTCAATGTCTTTTGACAGGGCAGGGGATGATTTCAAGACGATGATGGGTGTTGGTGTCGAAGGAGCTATTTCAAAGATAGCTTCACTCGGCGTTGACGCAGTAGGATTTAATTGCGGCACAGCATCGCTCGATGAATATGTGGAATTGGCAGAGAAGTTTGTTACGGCGGTGCGAGCTTTGTCAGATGATGTTGTAATTTATGCCGAGCCTAATGCCGGCAAGCCGGAACTGGTTGACGATAAAGCGGTTTACAGAGTCTCACCTGAGGATTTTGCGGCGGCGGCTGAAAAAATACACTCAGCAGGCGTAACCATAATCGGCGGCTGCTGCGGGACCGGGCCTGGGCACATTAAAGCCGTGGCTAAAAAATTGACAGTGTTGTAAACCACAGTGAAAAACCTGTGGATTGATATGAGAGGGGGTATTAGCGAATAGCTACATCCCTTGTGTTAGATATCTTTGACTCTTGCTGCCATTTGCCGGATTCTTTGGCAATGATCCTTGACCGCTGCCTCCAGACAATACTGTACCTGTTTGACCTCGGCGCAATTTCCTACAAATACATCAAAGTACTTGTCTTCGAGTAAACTTTCTTCGATTGAAAGGGATAATGATAAAGCGTCTTGAAGGGTGAAATCCGGCTCTTCCACCCGGCCGATGGCACCTTGAATATCAGCAAGTGACTCGCTCAGTTTTGAGAAAGAAAACTTTTCTGAATTGACAATTCCTAAACCGTCCTGAATTCGAAGCAGTAATTTCCGGATCGAACCGGCATGATACATCTCCTCTTCAGCAAGTTTCTCCCAGAAGTTCTGGTATTCAATAAACCGTTTGCCAATAACACTATATAGTTTACTGATTGCCTCTTCATGAAGAGCCAAAAGTTCTACAATTTCCTGCTTTTCCATTGTTTAGTCCTGATAATCTCCGGTTCTATGACCTCGTAATAGCCCTGTCGTTCCTACTAAGACCTACTAATCTAAAATACTCACAAATTCCTCGACTGTCAATCACAAGCCGCTGTTTTTCTTAGAAGGAGAATTGCAAGTATAGAAGTTGTAAATATATATAACCATTTGTCATTCTTGTTCCGTATAGCTAAGTGTTTGCAAGGCCATAGCTCTGCCGATTCGCTTCAATGATATGAACCATGTGTGTCAGCCTGTCCAGCGTCGCACCGGGGATAATTCATAAGTTTCAAATTTATGATGTCTTGACCTACCTTGCCCTTTGCCATCACTCTACTCTATACTTTCAGCCTAATACATACCTCATACGACCTTATTGCCCAACCCAACACTTGCTTCCAATAGTTTATCTTTCGCCTTCGCCGCCTTCTGCCGTTGCTTTTTGGAGCTTAATCTTAGAGTTTTTTTCATATTTTACTGCTCAAAAAACAATCGGGGCCTATACCGAATCAATCAGTACAGGCCCCGAACTAATGCAA
>VRUL01000054.1 GCA_019456145.1 Planctomycetota bacterium | reverse complement strand
AAGCAGTTACTACCAGCGATGCGAAAGGATGGTTTGAATCCTGCGGATACCAGTACACCAAAACTTAAAATGCTCTAGTTACAAACAAGCCGTTTTAGACCTTAAAATGGCGGTCAAACGTGGCTGGTAATAAATATTTGAAAAACGGCGTTAAATCATCCTTGCAAAAGCAATTGCTCTTGTGGTAAAATTAAAGAACGATAAGAAGTGAAGGCAGGCAAAACTATCATAATATTTTTGTTGCCATCATAAACTTGTAAGTAATTTCATACCAACACCTGCCTTCCAAAGTTAGTAGTTCCTTCTTTTAAGCGTACTGCGTTCATTGTTTTGGGTGTTAGAAAGGGAAACGAGGTACAAAAAATGCGGAATTTGGGAAACAGGCTGCATCTATACAATGCGCAACACACTTGGTTTGCGCGCATCGTGTACAGGAGGGCTATCTGTAATGTCATAATATATTTATCATATATTTTTGAAAGGACGAAAAAATGAAAAAGACAATCCTTCCAAGCATTGTTGTCCTGTTGATTCTCCTGGGATTGGCGCCGGCAGAGACTCGCCTGGTTCCAGAGGAGTACGCCATCATTCAGGATGCTATCGATGCCGCCGTTGACGGTGATGTAGTTATTATTTCTCCCTATATCTACACTGGCAGAGGCAACCGCGACATTGATTTTCGTGGTAAAGCCATTACCGTTCGAAGCGTCGACCCGAACGACGCAAATATAATCGCAGCAACAATCATCGACTGCGACGGCAGATTCGAAGAACCACATCGAGGATTTTATTTCCATTCCGGTGAAGACGGCAACTCGGTTTTGAGCGGCCTTACAATCACAAATGGCTACGCCAGCTGCGGTGGCGCGATCTACTGTGCAAGCAGCCACCCAACCATAACCAACTGCACCTTCCGTGATAATACGGCCAGATACTGGTGGGAGCCTTGGGGACAGTTTAGCACCTTGTCACCAAATGAAAACAGCAGTCCGATGGTCAACGACGACGATGAAGTCCATATAAATATTCCGCCACCTCTGCCCGAATGGAGAGGTAAGGGGGGCGGAATCTGCTGTGGTTCGAGCAGTCCGACACTGACAAACTGCAAATTCATCGGCAATTCAGCTGTAGAATACGGCGGTGGAATGTACAACACAGGCAGCAGCCCCACCCTGACCAATTGCACATTTGTATCAAACTCCGCATCATACGGCGGCGCGATGCGCAACTCCTCCGGCAGCCCAATCCTGATCAATTGCACCTTTATATCGAACTGGGCATCACGCGGTGGCGCGATGCAAAACTCCTCCAGCAGCCCGAGCCTGTTCAACTGCATTTTCAATGGTAACTCGGCAGGATGGGATGGTGGCTGCATGTCCAACTACCGCTGCAACCCAATGCTGACAAATTGCACATTCAACAAAAACTCTGCGAGATACAATGGTGGCGTGATATTCAACACAGGAAGTGATGCGACACTTAGCAACTGCATTCTATGGGGCAATACCGCGGCAGGAGGAAACGAAATACATTTGGATTTTTACACTGACTTTTGGGGAAGCCAGATCCCTTCCACAATTAACGTGGACTACAGCGACGTTGACGGTGGTGCCGCAGGCGTATACGTGGATACTGACTGTACGCTAAACTGGGGCGAGGGCAATATTGATGCTGACCCATGTTTAGTGGATGCCGACAATGGTGATTATCATCTGCTGTTTACTTCGCCGTGTATTGATGCGGGCGATCCTGATTACATCACTTCCCCTGGAGAAAAGGACATCGATGGTGAGCCGCGGGTGATAGGTGGTCGCGTTGATATGGGAGTGGACGAGTTTATTTCAACACTAACGACGATTCTTAGAGCTTCGCCCACTGAATTTCAGTTTTCTTCGTACGAAAATGGGCCTAATCCGAAAGAACAGATTATGTCCATTCGCAATATAGGAAGCGGCACGTTGAATTGGGAGATTATCGGGGATTGTCCCTGGCTCGATGTTTATCCTGCAAGTGGAGAATCTACAGGTCAGATGAACGAAGTCACCCTGAGCGTCGACATCTTCGGAATGGAACCGAGTTCATACGAGTGTTTACTAACGATAGATGCACATGATGTCCTCAACAGCCCACAGATGGTCACAGTAACTTTGAATCTCGGCGGCTCTGAATTATTTGTTCCGTCGGAATATGGCACCATTCAGGCGGCGATCGATGCTGCCGTTTACGGCGACACGGTTATTGTCGCTGATGGGATATATACCGGCGATGGCAATAGGGACATTGACTTTCTTGGCAAAGTGATCACGGTAAAAAGCGAGAATGGCGCAGCTAATTGCATTATCGATTGTCAGGGTAGTGAAAGTGAACCACACCGAGGATTTATCTTCCGAAACGGCGAAGGGTCGAATTCTATTCTAACTGGTCTTACGATAATGAACGGTTATGCCCCAAGAGGTGGGGGAATCTATTGCATCGGCTACAGCAGTCCAACAATCAATCAATGTACTATTAGGGGTAATACAGCTTACCTGGGGGGTGGCATTTGTACGGAAGAAGGGGGGCATTGTAGCCCAATTATAAAAAATTGCATAATTGTCCGTAATTTGGCTTCCGCTGGTTTGTATTGGGGCGGATGCGGTGGTGGCATCTTCTTCAGCGGCGATTTGTATAGCTGGTCTCGCCCGGCTGTTTGGAGCTACCCTCAGATAAGCAACTGCACAATTTCAGATAATTCGGCAGCCGGAAGAGGCGGCGGCATCTGCGTTCAGTTTGCTTGTGACATAACGATAAACAACAACATTATATGGGGTAATACAGCAAGTGCGGACAAGGAGATTAGTATATCGTTAGTCTATGATGCTTCTAATCCAAAATGTAAAGTCTCATACAGCAACGTCAAAGATGGCTTGGATGGTATACAGGTTTATTATTATGTCGACTGGGGCGAAGGCAATATTGATGTCGACCCGTGTTTTGTCCAGCCGGGATACTGGGATTCGACCGGTATCTGGGTCGATGGAGATTATCATTTGCTGAGAGATTCGCCGTGCATTGATGCCGGCGACCCAAATTATCCGTATGACCCCAACGAGACGGATTTAGACGACAGGCCCCGCGTAGTCGGCGCCCGAATTGATATGGGGGCTTACGAATATAGTCCGCCGATAGCGGCCGAGGTCAGGATTGTCCCGCACACAATCAGTCTAGAAAGCAGGGGCAAATGGATTACTGCTTTTCTCTGGCTGCCTGAAGGTTATGCTGTTACTGACATGGCTGATATTGACACTAACAGCATCCTTCTTGAATATGAAATTGAACCTGAGCGATTCTGGTTCAATGAAGAAAAGCAAGTTGTGATGGCCAAGTTCAGTCAAGAAGAGGTTCAGACCTTTCTTAACGTAGGTGAGTTTGAACCATCAATAAGCCTCCAGTTAATGAATGGAACTGTATTTGAGGGCAGAGATTTAATTAGAGTAACAAGTAAAAGTGGAGGAAAACCTGATAAGTACGTTCAGGCGAGCAACCCTAATCCGGCTGACGGCGCAACAGGCGTAGATATAAATGCAGATTTGAGCTGGACTACCGGCTCCTATGTTACATCGCACGATGTCTACTTCGGCACAAGCAGTCCGCCCCCATTCGTGTGCAACCAGACTGCTATAACATTTGATCCCGGCACGATGGATCGTGGCCTTACGTACTATTGGCGTATCGATGAGGTCAATAAGTGGGGTACAACCACCGGTTCGGTATGGAGCTTTACGACTATTTCGGGGGGTACGCCTCCACCACCGCCTCCACCACCACCTCCGCCGTAAGTAGTGACTATGACGACCTGGCGGCAATCAAAAGGCCGGTGACGTCGAAATGACTTTGAATGTAGCCATCCCCAAACGATGTTTGAGGCTGCCACTCCCAGAAAATGATTAACGATAAGTGATGATTGATTAATGATGATTGGGGGGAGGATTTGATTGATTGGCCATGTATTTGAGTTGAATTAAGAGGAGCAATTGTTAAAATATAAGGGTAAGGTCAACACCGAATTTTGAGCGTGAATGTAGAGAATGGCGGCTTTATATTTGAGGGTAGAAAACACCTAAGAGCATAAAGCGGTCAATTGCCATTGGTCCGGAGGCCGAACATGGAAAACATGGAAAAAGAAGCCGAACAGCCTGCAAGCGAGTTGGAAACAGAACAGAGACATCGTTTGAACGTCACTTTTCTGAGAAGTGTTGAGGGCCGAATTCTGTTAGTCGGAGTGGCTCTTGCATTGATATACACTTTCTGGCTTGTTATCAAGTTGCTGCTGTCTCCTGAGCAAGGGCAGATTCTCATTGGAATGACCGCAACTGATATCATGTTCGGGCGGGCAGCGGGCATGGCGTTTGGATATTCCCTGGGGCTGGAACATATTACCGTGATCCCAATCTGTATAACGATTGAGACAGTTTTAGTGCTTATCTGCTATCCCTTGTTTGTGTTGAGCTGGCGTCATCTATTGGTAATCAACTGGCTCAAGAATATATTCGAGAAGATCCATAAGTCGGCGGAGATCCATAAGGACAAAATCCAAAGGTATGGTATCATCGGTTTATTTGTTTTTGTGTGGTTTCCTTTCTGGATGACCGGGCCGGTGGTCGGGTGTGTAATTGGCTTTCTGCTGGGTCTGCGAGTGTGGCTTAATATGAGCGTTGTTCTGGCGGGGACTTATGTGGCAATCTTTGGCTGGGCCTTATTTCTGCATCAGCTTCATGAACGGGTCGCATCCTACAGCTCTTACGCTACCATGGTCCTTGTTGGTCTGTTGGTCATTATTATTATCCTTGGAAACTTACTGCACAGAACGTTCCACAAAGACAATAACAAGACTTAGAACGTCTAACAAAATGCCTTTGGATTCGAACGGCTTGTTGCATCGCCTGGTTGTGAATGACAATCGGTTAGTTTTAGAAATTTATTTGAAGTTTGGAACGGCAAAATCTCCGTGGTGTTTTTTAGCTGCGCGGTCGTAGGCTTTGGCGGCTTGTTTCTCGTCGTGGAAATAGCCGAGGTATTTTTTTCTTCCATTTATCTTTATCTTTGCGAGCCATTTATTTTTGGCACGACACCATGTAACGCCGCGGAACCTTGATTGTGCATTTTGTTTTTTTGCAATCGGCCTGTTGTAGATGTTTTGTGCGGGTGTTGCGGGTCGAAGATTTGCCTTTCTGTTGTCGAGTCCGTTATGATTAATATGGTCGGCTACCATTCCTTCGGGGACTTTTATTACCAGTCGGTGCATCGCGATGGTGGTAGTTTTTTCGTTTTTTCTCCATAGGGTGCGTTGGGCATAATAGATTTTCCCATGCCTTGCAGCGTACCACTTGTGTTTATTTAACCGCTCAAAATCTTCCGGGTCCACTATAGCATATTTTCCCTGGGTCAGAAGTATCCTCCTGAAAGGGTATCCGTATCTTGCCCGCCGATACAAAAGCATAACGAACACTAACGGCCCGGCGAGCCAATTCGGCATCGTAAAAGACAGAACAACCTTTATAACTTACCTCCGTCATTATCTTCCTGTCCCTCTATAATTGCACGAATGTTCACTTTTGGTACGAAAATGGTGCTTGATTCAAGAGCCTATATTCTCGTAACTCGTTTGTGAGAGGTGAGTTAAAATTTTTTTATTTTTTTGGGATTTTGCCGCTTACTATGTTCACTTTTGATTGAAAATTGCTTGATTTCTGATGTCTGATACTCAGATATTTTGAGTGGTTAATTGATGAAGGGGAAGATAATTTCAACAACCTGTCTTGGGGTAGAGATTGCAGTTAAGCCACTCTGAAAAGAGTATGGCTAAATCTTTTAAAGTTACTTTGCAATCACCATTGAGGTCGGCGACAGGTTTAGGATAACAACGGGGCACGGCGAGAAAGATTTCGTCGTCATTTCCGTCGTGTACTCTCCAGACGATGTTCTTGCCTGAAATCTTAGGATAAGCATCATCGGTGCTGTTATCGGTCAACTGTGTGATGTTGCCTCCTTCGTAGAAGAATATTTCGTTGTCAACACCGTCATAGCTGCTCCAGACCACGTTGTCTCCGGAGATCGAACCGTTGTCGTTGTATTCGTTAACCGTCAACTTTATGGGGACGGTACCTTTGTAAAAGAACAGATCATAGTCCGAACCGGACCCTCCATCCTTGCCTCGCCAGAGCATATTTTTCCCGGATACAACCGGGGCCGAGTCTTCATAGTCGTTATCCGTAATCTGGGTGGTCGTTGTCCCATCGTAGAACAATATCTCCCAGTCGGAGCCGATCGTCCCTCCCCGGCCAGCCCAGGTTATACACGAGCCATCGATGCTGGCAGAAGCGTCGGAGTAGTTGTTGGAGGTCAAAGGCGTGATGGTATTGGCATCGATATTATGTATGTATAGCTCGGTATCGAGGCCGTCGGTGCCCAAATAGACAACGTTGGGACCGGATATGCTGGAATTTACGGCCCTTGCCGGGTCGACGTAATCGATAATCCGCCGAGTGTCGTTTCCATCATAGACCACGAGACTGTACACCCAGGTAAATTGGCCCGTCTGCTCGGCGCTACTCCAGGCGGCGTATGAGCCGGATATTTGTTGGATGCCGTCGGTGAAGGCGTCATTAGTGAGCCGTGTGACTGAGTTTCCATCGTAAAAATATATTTCGGTGGTGGCGTCTGGCCCGTTGTAACCCAGCCAGATCACGTTGGAGCCGGACACGAGGGGGTTGGTGTCGTCGTAGCTGTTATTGGTGAGCTGGGTGGTTGTGTTGGAGTCAATGTTATAAAGAAATATCTCGAAGTCGTTGCCGTCAGAGCCGTGCCAGACTACATTTTGGCCGTCAATTTTCGGGTATAGGTCGTCGTAGCTGTTGTTGGTGAGCTGGATGATAACCCAATCGTTGGGGTCAGCCGCAGCGGGTCGGGAAGCAGCCAAAGAAAAGAAGATTGTCAATATTACAATGATTTTAATAGAATTGCTCGTTTTCATCTATTACCTCTCCAAACTGAGACTCTGTACGTCCATTGGGAATCGAAAAACAGACTCCCGGTGCTGAACCTCTGTCAGCTACATCAGATAATTGTACCAAAACCGCAGCAAAATTCAAACAAAAATCAGCAAGATAGGAAAGGAATTTTGTATTAAGAGAGAGCAGATATGGGCTTTTTGGACAGGATCAAGGTGGGACGGGCTATTTTGGAGAAAGACTTTCTTGCAAATGAAAACGGCGAGCGCAGCAGTTATTATCGGCCGCAACGAATGTCATTTAGAGTCTGACTTTTCAAATTGTTGTGTTATTTCGGTTAGTATAAGCTGTTTTGCTTTTTCCAAAGGGTGAGATAGAAAGAGGCCGGCGGCCATTTTGTGACCTCCTCCTCCGAACTTTTGTGCGATTTTTCCGACGTTGACCGCCCCTCTGCTTCGCAGTGAACATCTAAAGCGGCCATCCTCGGATTCTACGAATAAAGCTGCAGCCTCTACCGTTCTTATCCGTCGACATTCGTCAATAAGGTTTTCGGTGTCTTTGTGTTCCGCACCGGATTGGGCGAAATCGCTGAGCAGGATGTGCTGGGTCGCAAAACGCCCATCAAGATGGAGCTCGAGTGTGTTGAACATGGCGGCCTTGAGCTTGAATCGCTGATGTGAGTAATTCTGGTACAAGTTGTAATATATTTGAGCAGGATTTGCACCAGCGTTAATGAGCTCGGCGCAGGAGTTGAAAACCCTGCTGTCTGTATTGTTGAATTGAAACCAGCCGGTATCAGTGGCAGCGGCGACAAAGAGGGCTTCGGCAATCTTTTCGGTAATGGGCCATTTGGCGTACTTGATGAAATCATACACAATCAGGCCCGCCGCGGCGGCATCTTTTTCCGTGAGCTCGACATCGCCGAGGCCATCAGCGGTCGCGTGGTGGTCAATTATCAGGACGGGTTTGTCTGCCTGTTTTAGATACTTCTCAAATTCAGGCAATTGGCTGTAGCTGTTGGTGTCGACAATTATAACCAAATCCGGGTCAGCGAATTGGCCCTGCTGCAGTTGTTCGAGGCTGACGTCGTCGCCGAGTATTGGGGGCAGTTCGGTAAAGAGAAACCTGTACCATTCTGGAATGGGCGAGAGCAACAGCAGCTTTACCTTTTTGCCAAGCGCTGTAAAGACATCATCCATGGCCGCCATGCATCCGCTGGCGTCACCATCCAGACGAATATGAGCGGTTATTAAAATAGTTTCGGATTTGTCAATTAACTCAACCGCTTTTTGAAAATCTTCGCTGCTTACCATTACAATCCTTTTAGATCACGAATTTAAAATTTTCAGGCCATACCTGTCATAGATTCGCAGTTCTCAGAGCTTTGTCGAATGCGTCAGTTCGGCCTCTATTCTCTCAGCCAAAAACATCTTCAAGAGAGATTGATAGGGCACGTCTCTTTTGTTGGCAAGAAGTTTTAGCTCTTCGAGCATCATTTGCGGCAGCCTGATTGAAATCGTCTTGACCGAAGGTTTCAGGTTCGGGAGCGTGACTCTTCTGGCCCTGCTGACATCGAGATAATCCAAAGCTGAGTGAGTTGCCCAAAACTCGCGTTCCTGGTCCTCGTTCTTAAACTTAGGTATCCGTTTTTTCTTTGTTTTCTTCATAAAATTTCTTCTCCTTACGGTTCATATCTCTTGCAGAAATGACTCTGAGAAGCCTGCTTCTTTTTGTGAATATCACTGCGAGTAATCTTCCGGCATCCGTATATCCAAACGCCGCAAATCTTTTTTCATAACTCGAATGTTCAGGGTCATCGAGAATAATCAGCGGCTGATTAAAAAATATCTGCTCACATTCAACGGGACTGACCCTGTGCTTCAGCCAATTCTTTTCAATGTTGCCCTTGTTCCACTGAAATCCTGTGCAGCCCGGCAATTTTCCTATATCGTCCATGCTTAGATAAGTATATAACAGTTATATACAAGAGTCAAGTCAATTTTTTACATTTTTAAGCCAAAGAGGGCACAGAGATTTTAAAAAACACGTTTAATGAAAAACCTTTCATGGGCTAACCTGTTTATTCTTGCCCTTTATTCTATCTTTTAATCTTGGGAAAACCTCTAAAAGAAAGTTCTTGGTGTTTTTATACTTTCTCAATACCTGTTTATATTCACGGCAACGGGCCATGCCAGCAATCTTTTCTTTTTTTATCTTTTCGTAAATAAACCTCTTGGCATCTTTTTCCATAATAATCAAAGCTTTCCATAATTGAATTTGATGCTCTACCGCCTGTTGTGAATTGCTGTTCAGGTCTATTTTAAGATTAGGAACCACCAATCTATGCTTTTTGTTGTCCTTAAAAGGGACATCATATTCCCTATAGTAATATTGCAACAACACATCCAAAACGCTCCTCTCCTTTGCCGGATACTCATTTGCTTTTTCTGTTGCATTTTCTGTCAGAACATAACCTATCCATTCCTCATTCTCCGCCACATCGTGAGCTTCCAGAAATCCCTGTCCAAAGAAAACATTGTTTGCCAGATCAATATAGACCTTACCGACAGTTAAACACCCACGAAAAGGAATTGTTTTTATAACAAACATGTGTCGGAAAAAACTTCGTAAAGAACCTTCGATATCACAAAAAGAATTTTGACTATCATCAGGAGTATAGAAAACAAACGTATCAGAAAACCATTTGCAGCTTACAGCCCAACTGTTTCTTTGAATCTCCATCAAAATATCTTTATATGTCTTCCAAACACTCTGCCAAGGAAGTATTTCAACTCTATTTCGGAAACCAAGTATATCAAAGTAAGCGACCCAACAATTGCCGTTTATTATGTTATTATTTCCCATTTTTTAGCTCAAATCTTTTCGCGACAAATAGATTCCTGCCCCCCCATTGGGTAAGGGGCAAGCTTCGCGGAAAGAAGGATTTTTTCAGTCTTATGCGAGCATTGCTTTGGCAACTTCCTGGGATTTTTGTTTATCGTAGAGCAACTCGACTAATTTTAGTGAAAATTCCAGTGCTGTGCCCGGGCCCTGACTGGTGATAAGGCTGCCATCGACGAGGACTTTTGCCTGCTCAGATTTATCCAGGTCCGAAAGCAAAGACGGATAACAGGTGGCCTTTTTATTTTCCAGAAGGCCATGAGGCTTTAAGACGACAGCCGGCGAGGCACAGATGGCAGCGTAAAAGCGCCCGGAGGCAGCCTGCTCTTTTAGCATCTCGATTAGCTGGCTGCTGTCCCTTAAATGTTCGGCACCGGGCATGCCGCCCGGCAGGGCAATTAAATCATAAACAGTCCCAAGGCAATCTGAAATGACGGTGTCGGCTACTAATTTTACATCCCTGCTTGCGGTTACCTGTTTGCCACCTACGGAGGCAACCGTGACGTCGGCCCCGGCCCTTCTGAGGACATCAATGATAGTAACTGCCTCCAGTTCTTCGATGCCGTCGGCGATTGCAACCAATACCTTCTTTGACATTGTATAACTCCCATCTTTATTTTATACGATAACAGCCACTATTGATCCTGCACGGCTAAAATCTCATTTGCGTTTTTGCAGTCTTTTGCGATTTGGGCGGCGAGGTCTTTTTCGGAATCGAATTTTTGCTGGCTTCTGATACGCTGAATGAAATCCATAGCGATCCATTTTCCGTGTAAATCGCCGACGTGGTCATGTAGTATGTGGGCTTCTATGGCCAGAGGATTGTCGCTGCCGAAGGTCTCTACCCTACCGATACTCAGGGCGGCGGGGCATTTTGCAGTGGCGGCGCAGACATCTTGTTCGCTGTCGCCGATTTCCGCGAAGCCGGCATAAACACCATCAACGGGGACAAGCTGTTGGGGTGGTCCCATGTTCGCTGTCGGAAATCCTAATTGTTTTCCTTTGCCCCGGCCCGGAACGATCTGGCCCAGGAGCCTGTAAGGTCTGCTTAGTGCAAGGGCGGCGTCGGCGACATCACCGCTTTTGAGCATATTTCGTATGACGGTACTTGAAACTTTGGCCATTTTGCCGGTTGAGAATTGAACTTCTTTGGGGTCGATTATAGAAACGAGAAAACCTTTGCCTGTCCCTATCTTTTGCAGCATCTGGACATTACCGACTCGGCCGGCCCCGAAATTAAAGCTGTCACCCTCAACAACTACTTCAGGCTGAATATTTTTCACAATAAATTGGTCTACGAAATCATCAGGTGAAAGGTTTAGGAGCCAGGGAGTGCTTTTTATGATGAAAAGGCAATCGGCTCCGGCTTCTGCAAGAAGAAGCTTTTTGAATGGAAGGGACGTTAAAATGTCGGGTTTTTGTTGCGGATTTAAGACCGCAAGCGGATGCGGCTCGAAGGTCATTACCAACAATTGCGTCCGCCTTTTTGCTGCTGTCTGTTTGGCAGCGGTCAGGATTTCCTGGTGGCCGATGTGGACGCCATCGAAATTTCCAATGGTCAGCACACAGCCTTTTTCCACTGCTGCCAATTCGGTAAGGCCGGAGGTTACTTCTACAATCTTCATTTGGGTTTTACATATCCTTATTATGCTATGGAGATTTCTTATTTCGGACGGCGCACGCTTGAACGAGAGCACCGTAGATTGCCTTTCGGTGGTCAGGATTATCGGTGGCCTCCGGATGCCACTGGACAAACAGACCGAACTTTCCATTGATGCGTTCGAGGGCTTCAACAACGCCATCTTCGCTGCGGGCGATAACTTTCAAGTTCTTACCCACATCTTTAACCGCCTGGTGATGGTTCGAGTAAACGTAGGCCTGGTCGGAGCCGAGGATTTTTGCCAGTGAACTTTTCGGGTCAATTTTGACTTGGTGATACCCGCGGTGTCGTATATTCGTACCTACCTGAGAAGGGATGTCCTGAATGAGGGTCCCGCCTGAGACTACATTTGTGAACTGCATCCCGAGACAGACTCCCAGGATGGGTTTTCCTTTAGCCAGCCATAATGAAATCAGCTTACTGTCGAAGTTGTATCGCTGGTTTGGCATGACTTTGACGGTTTCATGTGGTTTCTGTCCATAGGCCGAGGGCGGGATATCGGCGCCGCCGACGAGAACCAGGCCATCAAGCTGGTCCACGTATCGACGCATAATTTCTTCTTCGGAGATAGTGGGCAGAACCAGCGGGGTGCCGCCGGTCTCGGCGACTGCTTTTACATAAGCGAAATTTACGGAAGTCGTCCCGCTTTTGTAATCTGTTCTATAAACACTGGTAATTCCGATGAGCGGCCGGGCCGGTGTACGTGTGCTCCGGCAGCCGAAAGAAGCGGACAGAATCACCAGCACGAATAATAAAAGTATCTTGTTTGTTTTCTGCTTATTTACAGTCATCATGTCCATTTGCTCCAAAAAACCTGTTTTTTTCAATAGAAGCCCTAATTTAACTATCTTAGGTCAAATCCGCAATGGCTTTTTGATATAGAATAACAGCCGCTTGGTCCATATTTGCCTGTAATGGCAGAATCGGCAATTGATATTGAAATGAAGACTGTAAAAAACTTTTTGCAACTTAGTTGCATTTAGCATGATAATAGTGTAATATTAAGAGCGTTATTTTGGCGGTTAAAGGTAAAGATTCGAAGATGTCGTTAAAAGAAAAAGCAAAACATATCCTCGCGGAGCTCAAAGGACATGGGCCGTTTACACTTCTCGGGGCGGTATTGGGTATCAGTTTTATGTTAGTGTTTAGAAATATCAGCGGCGATGGCAGGCATACTTTGTTTGCCATTTTCCACCCTGTCCACGTTGTGTTAAGCGCTATTGTAGCTGCATCGATGTTCCAACTTCATGCTGGGAAAAAGCAGTTCCTTCTTGTGTTAGCGGTAGGTTATTTCGCTTCCATCGGCGTTGCCACGCTCAGCGATATAGTAATACCGCATATCGGAACGGAACTATTGGGTCTGAATATTCCCAAGCACAGCCAAGTTCACGAGGTAGAAACAACTTCACCAAATGAGGAACATACAACAGAGACAGATGAGCATCAAGAGCAAGGAGAACATGGGCTTCATTTTGGATTTATCGAAGAATGGTATATTGTTAACCCGGCGGCGTTTTTGGGCATTTTTATCGCGTATTTTCTTCCGCGGACAAAATTTCCCCACGCCGGCCATATTTTGATAAGCACGTGGGCGTCATCATCATATTTGCTGATGACTTTGCAATCTGAGATAACGATTGGGGCCGCAGCCGGCATATTAGCAACGTTATTTGTAGCTACGTGGTTGCCCTGCTGTGTCGGTGACATCGTTTTTCCACTTTTGTTCGTCAGGTCTGATATTGCTATTGCCGGTTGTTGTCCCGACCATGCGCATCACAGCCACGCGCATCTGGGAGAAAACGGGGAGGACGGCCAATGAAATCCGAAATGAGTCTGAGAATCGAGAATCTTCTGAATTCCGCGAACCTTCGCCGGACCGGCCCCAGAGCGGCAATTCTCAGCGTTCTTCTTCAGGCCGATAAACCGCTGACGCAGGGGCAGATTGCCGCTAACCTTGCAGCGGTCATCCCAAACAAAGTCACGATATATCGCACTCTGGCAAGCTTCTGCAGGGCCGGGTTAGTACATAAGGCGTTTATGCATAAACGAGCCTGGCATTTCGAACTTGCCGATAAGTGCACTGAAAGCCAGTGCCATCCTCACTTCACCTGCAAAAGCTGTGGAGTAGTACGCTGCCTTGTGGGACTGTCTGTTTCTATTGTTGAAGGATTGAAGAAAGGGTTTGTAATTCATCGCCAGCAGGTCCGGCTCGAAGGTCTGTGCCCAAGCTGCGGCGGGAAAAAGAGTATGTAAATCTGGACTGGCGGTCAGCGATACAGTAGAATCCTGCTGATGAGATTATATCCGTTAAAATTTCACCCGATATTGAAGCAGCGAATATGGGGTGGGCAGAGGCTGCGAGAGTTTGGTAAGGAGATACCTTCCGGCGAAAAAATCGGTGAGAGCTGGGAATTGGCAGATCTGCCGGATGATAAATCCGTAATCTCAAACGGTGAATTAGCGGGCAAAACGCTTAGCCAGGCAATTGGAAATTATCCGAAAGAAATAACCGGCGATGAAAATTTTTCCGGCCCCTTTCCCTTGTTAATTAAGCTTCTGGACGCCCAGGACATCCTGAGCGTTCAGGTCCATCCCGATGAGCAGACGTGCGAGCGAATGGAAAAAGGAGAACCGAAAACCGAGTGCTGGTATATAATTTCGGCAGCTCCCGGGGCGGTAATTTATAAAGGTCTGAAAAAAGGCGTAAGCAAAGATAAATTCGCCGAATCCATCAAAAATGGCAGCGTTTCTGAGCTATTAGAGAAAATCCCTGTTGAGGCCGGGCAGTGCCATTTTCTTCCCGCCGGGACCGCCCACAGTATCGGAGCAGGCCTGCTGATAGCTGAGATTCAAACACCGTCGGACACGACCTACCGCGTTTTTGACTTCGATAGAGTTGACGACAGGGGCAAATCAAGACAGCTTCACATCGAAGAAGCGCTGGAGAGCATACACTTTGATGCGTCCGGCGATAATCTTTCAGTTACAACGATAGGTCGATTAGTAGATTGTGAGTACTTCAAGATAGATAAAGGGCACCAATCTGAAAACTGTGAGCTTCTGCTTTCTGCCGGTAAGATGAAAACGCTGATTATTTTAACGGGCTCCGGAACAATTATATCATCCGAACAAGATTCTGTTGAATTCAGGGCGGGTGATTGCCTGCTTGTCCCGGCTGCTTATGAAGGAGCGATACGGTTCGCCGCCGATACCGAATACCTTACAGTAACCATTTAATCAATTGATTGTAGGAAAAGACATTAAAAATAATCAATCTAAAATAAATCAACAGGAAACTGCCAAGCGAAGATAGACAATGCTCAAAGACGGTAACAATCTTAAAGTCAGTTACCTTGCGGTGCTTTTAGCGGCGGTAGTGCTTTATGCAGCGACCTGCGCGTCTGGATCGCTCTGGCAGGACAGCGGAGTGTATCAATACCGAATCTGGCACAACGATATAGAGGGGGAACTGGGCCTTGCCCTTTCGCATCCGCTCTATCACATTATCGGCATCGGAGTCAAATACATACCCATTGGCGAATTCGGACACAGGATAAATTTGATTTCAGCGTTTGCAGGGGCGTTTGCCGTTGCGAATTTGTTTTTGCTGCTGCGATTGTGGCTGAAGAAGAATTCCCCTGCGATCCTTGGCGCTATTACATTGGCGCTTTCACATACATTCTGGCGGCACTGTGTAATTGCGGAAGACTATACTTTGTATGCGGCACTATTATTAGCAGAATTGCTAATGCTGCTGCAATACGTTAAAACAAAACGGGTGGTCTTTCTATATTTTCTCGGTCTTTTCAATGGCCTGGCAATCGCCACCCATATGTTCGCTTCTATAGGCTTTGCCTGCTACGCGGTATTTTTGATAGTACTATTAGTTCAAAAACACATTCGATTAAGAGACCTTGGTGTCATTGTCGGGCTATGGGTGATTGGGGCAGCTCCTTACGAATACCTGTTTATCACTAAGTACATTCAAACAGGTGATTTTAGCGCAACCTTATCTTCAGCGCTTTTCGGCGAGAGGTGGCAAAGTGATGTTTTTAACATGGGTCTTTCAGCCAGGCTTATCAAAGAGAACGTGATACTTCTGGTGTACAATTTTCCGACTCCCAACGTGATATTTTTCTTTGCAGGCATCTACGGGCTGAAGAAGTTATCTCCGGGCCGAGGTTTTAAGAATATCCTTCTGGCGTTGTTGGCTCTTTTTTTTGTATTCGCTTTTCGATATACCGTGCCGGACAGATACGCGTTTTTCATACCCTTTTATTGCCTGGTCTGCATTCTGTTCGGTGTTGGTTTTCATTTGCTTATCAGTTTGTCCACTCACAAAGTTTTAGCTTACTTAGTTTTTATCTTTGCCGTGCTGCCGATTCCGATTTATATCATCGCTCCTGCTGCAGCGGAAAAAATGCAGTTTGGGCTCCCAACGCGTGGAGATATACCTTACCGTAATGACTACAGATGGTTCTTACGTCCCTGGAAGACAGGATACAGGGGAGCGGAACGATTCGCCGATAAAGTGTTTAGCAAACTCGAATCCGGTGCAGTCGTTTATGCGGACATCACGATGGTTTATCCACTACTTTATGCTCAGCAGGTTAAAGGTAAAAGGGCAGATATCAGAATCATATCGCAAAATGCGAGCAGCGAAGGTTTGCCGGTATTGAGTGAAAAACCTTTAGAGACATGGCTTTCGGAAGGAGAGGTTTATGCCGTCTCAGAAGTGCGGGGCTCTAAGCGAGAGGGAATAGTGTGGAAGATAATCGAATGACAGGTTTTGCTATTGATGCTCTTTGGGAATAACTCCCCGCAGTCCTTCCATTTTCAAGTATCCTTTCCGCCACACAACCAAAGCCGAGACCAGAAAGACAAGCACGTATACACCGGCGGCAAACCATGTTCTTATCTGGCTCATTACCAGGCCAATCACAGCATAAGCGCCTGCGAGGACATAACAAACAGCGACAGTCTTTTTCAGGGGTATTCCTCTATCGATCATCTGGTCGTAAATATGGCCTCGGTCTGAAACGAACAATGGTCTGTGATTAAGCAATCTCCTTGCCAGTGCGACAGCGGTATCGAGGATTGGCAATCCAAAGACGACTATCGAAGCTATCCACCATCGCGGGACTCGCTCGGCAAATAAAAGCATTAGTGCAGCTATGGTAAAACCCAGCAGCATACTGCCTGCATCTCCCATAAATATCTTCGCGGGGTGCCTGTTGAAAGGCAGGAAGCCACAGACACCGCCTACCAGGCCAAGACAAATTATAATCCGTACAGGGTCCCCTACGTCGCTGTAACCCCAGGTTGCCAGGTGAATTGCCAACAGCAGCATAGCAATAGTTATAATCGCTGTTACACCAGCACAAAGTCCATCAAGGCCGTCGAGGAGATTTAACGAATTAGTTGCACCAAGTACAAAGAATATCACAATCCCAACGCCCAGAATCTTCTCGAGATTATTCGACATGGGCAAATGTAATGGGCCGGCAATGTCTTTCAGTCCCGGCATGATACCTATCAACAGCAGAACAACAGCTGCGACAACCTGTCCGAGGACTTTTTTCATCGGGCTTATCTCGAATATATCGTCTGTCAAACCCACAAAACAAGCTATAGCACCTCCAGCGAGTATTCCTATCAGCCATTTTAAGGCTGGTTCGAGAATTTCCTGGTTTCTCAGACATCCGATACCCGCCAACACTCCGACTGTTAATCCGATGAGCATACCGAGGCCGCCGAGATATGCTATAGGCTCTTTATGTGTTTTGACCAGGTCATCAGGTGTGTCAACGATTTTGAATTTTACGGCCACCTTTTTGCACAACCATGTAGCTGCCAGTGCAAAGACAAACGACGAGACCAGTACGGGCCAAAACTGCAGAGCCCAACTTAGTGGTCTCTCATCCCCGATCAATTTTCCAAATATCATCTTTTATATTCTTTAGACTTGAAATTTCGAACCCAGACTTCATCATCGTAGCGAAGCATAATTAGATTATCTTTGAAGCTGTCGAAGCGGATATTAGTCCTTCTACCGAGCAAACTTTGTAAAATCCATTTTGGGAAGTTTGCCCCTGCTTTTATTGACAGGGGCACTCCGCCTCCGAATCGCGGATTTATCTCAATGAATTTCACCTTATCATCGTCGTTGAGGAACAATTGCAAAGTTATAACTCCGGGTCCGGCCCCGAGAGTTTCAACCAATTTTGCAGCTTTGCCGCAAATGTCCGGGTGTTGTATAACCTGTCCCTTACTCACCTCGCCGGCTCTTACCTCGATGCGTTTTCTCGGTACGACACATCGGGCCTTCATGTTAAAGTCAACGTATACATCGCAGGTATATTCAGTACCTTCGATAAACTCCTGGCAGATGGCATTCGGTATCCTCTTTGCAAAAAACGCCAGCTCTTTTCGATTTTTGACGACGGCGTTTCCTCTGCTGGCATATCCATCCCAAGGTTTTAGAAAGCAAGGCCAATTGAGTTTCCTGCTTGAAAGCGCAGCGGCCACACTTAAAGTAACCGGGGTATCGAAGCCGTTTTTGAGTAAGAACCGATACGTTTTCCTCTTGTCCTGGCAGATATCGATTACGTCCGGAGCAGAGATAAGGACACAACAACCCACGGCCGCAAATTTCGGTTTGTTTCGTGCCAGGATTTTCAGGTCCAAATCGACAGTAGGGATGAGCAATTTTACCTTGTTGGCTTTGACAATAGAGAGCAGCTGCCTGATATAGCCGGGATGAGTTACGGGTTTAACCAAAAAGCCTTTATCACATAATTGTAGGGCAGGACTTAGCTGGGTGGTATCGGTGCCAAAGAATGAAGCATTTATTTTTAGTTGTTTTGCGGCCCGGCGAAAGCTATTTAGCAAGGAGACCCGTCTGCCAATGCAGGCGAACAAAACACTCAAGCTCTCAGCCCTGTTTTTAGCTTTAGGCATCGCCATCTTCCCGCCGGCTTGCGGTTCCCTTTCATGAAGTAAGTCACAAAATACAGTTCATTTAATGATACGTTGTTAATCGTTAACCGTCAATCGAAAATAGTCAAAAGTACATTTGCAGACTTTTTCGGCTGCTTTTGGGATTTAGCTCTTTTTTGACATAATTCTGCCCTTATTGTTTATTATATAATTTCTAACCGGATTTTCTTGACACTTCGCCGGGGTGGTCTATAATCAACAATAGTAAGAAAGCAATTTTGTGTCGCTTATTTTTTTTTGAGGTGCCTGATATGGAACAGATAAGTAAGTGGGTTGAAGATTATGGTCAGAAATTCAGACTTGGCGGGGAGTGGGTCCCGTGGCTCAAATGGGGAGTTCCTTTTGTGCTTATCCTGTGGCTTTTGTCAGGGATATATATCATAAGACCTGGTGAGCAGGGTGTTGTGCGCCGGTTCGGGGCGGTTGTAAGAATAACAGAGCCTGGCCCGCATTACCGGCTGCCCCGTCCGATGGAAAAAGTGGACAAGCCGAAGGTACAACAGGTACGGAGAATAGAGATTGGCTTTGAAACGATCAGCCAGGGCCCGCCGGCAAGGTATCGGTTCCACGAAGAAGAGTCTTTAATGCTTACTGCCGACGAGCAAATTATCGATGCGCAAGTCATAATCCAGTATAGGATAAAGGACGCTGCCAAATACCTGTTTAATGTGAAGAATCTGGAGGGGCCTCAGGGCACACTTAAGGACGCGGCCGAAGTGGCCCTGCGACATGTTGTCGGGCAAAGGCCAATCGACGATGTGCTCATCACGGAAAAGCCGCAGGTGGAGATTGACATCCGCACAGTCATGCAGGAAATAATAGATGAATACGACAGCGGCATTCGAATAATAGAGGCTAAACTTCAGACAGTCCAGCCGCCCAAAGAGGTGGCATCGGCATTTAGTGACGTGGTAAGCGCCAAGGAAGATAAGGAGAAATTAATCCAGGAAGCCGAAGGGTTCAAAGAGGACATTCTCCCCAAGGCACGGGGACAAAAAGAAAAGATAATCCTGGCAGCAGAGGCCTACAAGGAGGAGAGGGTCAGGCGTGCTCGAGGCGATGCGGAGAAATTCTTAGCGGTCCTTAAAGAGTATAAAAATGCAAAAGAGGTTACCCGAAAGCGGCTTTATTTGGAAACGATGGAGAAGGTTCTGCCTGGTATCAAAAAGTTTGTAATAGATTCAGAAGTAGGGAGCGGCGTGCTTCAACTTTTGCCACTTGAGAAAATCGGAGGTAAAAATGAATAAAAAACTCGTCGGTATGATTGTAATCATCGTGGTAATTGCAGTGGTCCTGTACGCTTCACTGTTCACTGTAGATGAGACCGAACAGGCCATTGTCATTCAATTGGGAAAATTCATCAGAGAAGTAAAACAACCAGGCCTGCACTTCAAGATTCCACTAATCCAGGGGGTGCACAAATTCGAGGCAAGGGTATTGGAATATGACGCCGCCAAAGAGAAAATTATGACCGATGACAAAAAGCACCTTGTTATTGATAACTATGCCCGGTGGAAAATCATTGACCCACTTAAGTTCTATAAAACCGCAAGAAACGAGTCCGGCGCCCAGTCGCTACTGGATGATATTATCTATTCTGAAATGCGAGCAGAGATCGCCCGGCACACCTTGACAGAAATAGTATCGGTCAACCGCAAGCAGATAATGGACAAGGTAGCCGAGCAGTGCAACCGAAAGGCAGGCGACTACGGAATCCAGGTTATCGATGTACGAATAAAGCGGGCTGACCTGCCCCAAGAGGTTACCGGTTCGGTCTTTGACCGAATGAAGGCGGAACGGCAGAGAATCGCTAAAAAATACCGCTCCGAGGGCGAGGAGAAAGCATTGGAGATTATGGCCGATGCTGATAAGAAAAAAACCATCCTGCTTGCGGATGCTTACGAGCAAGCGGAAAAATTAGAAGGCGAGGGAGATGCCGAGGCCATCAAAATATACGCCGATGCTTTTGAACAAGACTCCGAGTTTTATTCATTTGTCCGGACGTTGGAAGTTTATGAGAAGGCCCTTGGCAAAGGAACAACCCTCGTTCTTCCCAGTGATTCGGAGTTTTTCCAGTATTTAAGCCCGCCGAAGAAAGAATAGATTTTGATTCGTCCTTAGTGTGATTATACTGTGCAATAAATGCTGATTGTTCTCCAAATAAATCATTTGAGTATTTTGCCAAGAAGTTAAGGTATTTAAAAATTACCCATTAGATCAGGAGAACAGAATTGCTCAAACCAAGTGAAAATCCACCAATCGTTTGGCCTGAGGCAGAATCTGTCCGTGATTTTCCCGGTCTATGGTGGGTCGCTCATACGAAAAGCAGAAACGAAAAGGCCCTGGCTCAGGATTTGATTCGGAAAAAAGTAAGTTACTTTCTTCCGATGAGCTGGAGTGTCCGGCGTGTCCGGAACAGAACGATACGTTCCCTGCTGCCTCTATTCAGCGGGTACGTGTTCTTTTGCTCCGAAGAGAGCGAGCGGATTGAGCTGTGGCGGACCAACCGTGTAGCAAGCATAATTCAAGTCGAAGACCAACAGAGATTTCTTTCTGAACTATTGCAAATTGAGCAAGCTCTTCAGTCTGGTGTTCCCCTTGCGCCGCATAAGTACATCAAAATCGGCCAACGTTACCGGATTATAGCAGGCCCCCTGGCAGATTTGCAGGGTATTGTGGTTAGAACAAAAAACACTATCCGTTTGGTCTTACAGATAGATATGCTTGGCCAGGCAACAAGCGTCGAGGTAGACACAGATATGATAGAGAAGGTTGATGAATCCGATTAGATGGGCTATGATTGTCAATAGAATATGACAAGGTCATGTTTCTCAAAGTGACCTGAACAACAGGAGATTGTAGATGAAGATTTGTGTAGTTGGTGTCGGTTACGTGGGGTTGGTAACGGCCGGGTGTTTGGCCGAGGCCGGTAACGATGTTGTATGTGTGGATAATGACAGCGAGAAAATCGCAGGTCTGAAGGAAGGTGTAATTCCCTTCTATGAGCCGGGCCTGACGGAGATAATAAAACACAACAAAAAACTTGGCCGATTGCAATTCACAACCGACTTGAAATTCGGAGTGGGCAATTCTCTCATCATCTTTCTGGCAGTGGGAACACCTTCCGGCGCGGACGGCTCAGCCGATATATCAGCGGTCCTTGGGGTAGCCGCTGAAATCGGGGAAAACCTCATCGACTATCGAATTATTGCGACCAAAAGCACCGTGCCCGTAGGTACATATAAGAAGGTAACTGACACTATAAAATCCAAAACAGAAACAGCCTTTGATTATGTCAGCAATCCGGAGTTTTTGAAAGAAGGTTCGGCCGTCGAGGATTTTATGTATCCTGAGAGGATAATAATCGGGACAATTAATCCGGCCGTTAAGGAGATAATGAAACAGTTGTACAGTCCGTTTATGCGAAAGCGCAACCGGATATTATTTATGGACCCCGCTTCTGCTGAGATGACAAAATACGCAGCGAACACGATGCTTGCAACGAGAATCTCTTTTATGAATGAAATATCGGCTCTTTGTGAGAAACTCGGTGTCGATGTCGAACATGTCAGAGCCGGTATTGGCAGTGACTCTCGTATTGGGCCTTCCTTTCTATTCCCCGGGGTGGGCTTCGGGGGAAGCTGCTTTCCGAAAGATGTTCGGGCCCTGATTCATACGGGCTCTGAACACGGTGTTGAAATGTCGATAGCCAAGTCTGTAGAGCAGGTGAATATAAATTCACAAGAGCGATTTTCACAACGTATTAAGGATTATTTTTCGGGCCGAGATAACCAAACAGTATTGGCAGTTTGGGGGCTGGCGTTTAAGGCAAAGACCGATGATGTCAGAGAATCTCCGGCAATTTACTGCATAAAAAAGCTGCTCGATTCCAGGATGAAGATACAAGCCTATGACCCTGAAGCAGCATCCGGGGCGGTGGAGGCGCTTGACGGTAAAATCGAGACCTTTGAAAACGGATACGACGCACTTGATAACGCCGATGCCCTTGTTATCTTCACGGATTGGCAGGAGTTCCGGAATCCCGACTTCGAAGTCATTGCCGGCAAACTGAAAAAACCTGTCATCTTCGACGGCAGAAACCTCTATGACCCATCATACGTGAGAAAGAAGGGGATCGAATATTATAGTATCGGGCGAGCGTAATGCCGTTGTACAGAGGACATATATAATGATTATCCATACTAAGGCCTATCCGCGAGCGGGACTGATTGGCAATCCATCCGACGGGTACTTCGGCAAAACGATATCGTTTGCGTTCAGCAATTTCTCCGCAGAGGTCGTGCTATACGAGACGCCGGAACTGGAGATTTTACCGAACTATAAGGACCATTCTCGATTCGGCAGTATCACAGAGCTGGTCAAGGATGTCAGGCTGCACGGATATTACGGGGGCATCCGATTACTGAAGGCAACGGTAAAAAAGTTTTACGAATATTGCGAAGAAAACCTTATAGACCTGCACAAAAATAATTTCACAATCCGCTATAGCTCGAACATACCACACGGTGTAGGCTTGGCCGGCTCCAGCGCAATCATCACGGCGTGCTTACGGGCACTTATGGGATTTTACGGTGTTAGCATCGCTAAATACATACAAGCTAATTTGGTACTTTCAGCAGAGATGGACGAATTGCGGATTGCAGCGGGCCTGCAGGACCGGGTGATTCAGGTATATGAAGGTCTGGTTTACATGGATTTCTGCAAAGAGATTATGTCTAAGCAGGGGTATGGCAATTACGAACTGCTTGAAGCGAAGCTGCTCCCACGACTGTACATTGCCTACCACGGGGACCTGAGTGAGCCAACGGAGGTATTTCACAACAACATTCGCGATCGTTTCGAGAGCGGTGATAGAGAGGTAATTGGCGCGATGCGTTATTGGGCCGATCTAACAGGTAAAGTCAAACGCTGCCTGTTAAATGGTCAATTCGAGAAAATCGCCGACCTGCTCAATGCAAATTTCGACCGAAGGCGAAAGATATACCGGCTGAGCGAAGAGCATATTCTGATGGTGGAAACAGCCCGCCGGCTTGGCGCCAGTGCCAAGTTCACGGGTTCGGGCGGAGCAATCGTGGGGACATATGAGAACGAGCAAATGTTCAAGCAACTCAAGAAGAAGCTTGGTAAGTTGAATATCAAGGTCATCAAGCCGAAAATCGCCGGCAGTAAAAGAAAGGCTGGAACATGATTCGCAAGGCCGTTATTCCAGCAGCAGGTTTCGGAACCCGTTTTCTCCCTGCAACCAAGTCACAGCCCAAGGAAATGCTGCCCATAGTTGATACTCCCGTAATCCAATACGTGGTCGAGGAGGCAGTGGCCGCGGGGATTACGGATATCCTGATGATAATCGGCCAGGGCAAACGCGCGATCGAGGAGCATTTCGACCGGAGCTTTCAATTAGAGAACCAGTTGCATCAGAAGCACAAAAAAGCAGAGCTGGCAGAGATTCGCCGTATTTCAGAGTTAGCAGATATTCATTTCGTTTGGCAGAAAGAAATGAAGGGCCTTGGTGACGCAATATACTGTGCACGTCATCACGTGCATGACGAGCCTTTTGTTGTGCTGCTTGGTGATACTTTGATTGATTCCAGCGAGCCTGCCGCCGGTCAACTCCAACAGGTATTCGGACAGCGTCAGGCGCCTATCGTCCTTATTGAGCAGATCGACCGGAGCCAGGTCAGCCGATACGGTGTGATTGATGCCGAGCAAATTGAGCCACGGATTTACCAGGTGAAGGACATTATTGAGAAGCCAAGCGAGCGTGAGGCGCCTTCTAATCTGGTCATTGCCGGCCGATATCTCTTTACACCCGATATTTTTGATTATATCAGCCGAACAAAACCGGCCAAAGACGGCGAGATACAACTTACTGAAGCAATGCGCATGATGGTAAAAGACCACCCGATGTACGCGCTACTGCTGAATGGGAAACGGTGCGATATCGGAAATAAAGAGGGATTCATCAAAACCAATATCGAGTTTGCGCTTAAGAGAGAGGATATGGCCAAAAATCTCCGCCGGTTTATTAAGGAGCTGGCAACAAGAATTTAGGGGACAAGTCATGGATTATGTTATCAAAATTATAGGCATAGTTTTTGTAGCCATCGCAATCGTGTACATACTAAAGCCGGGGGTAATGAACAGACTATTCGGATTTTTCAAAAAAGGCAACCGCCTTTACGTTGCCGTCCCGATACGCCTGGGATTAGCAGTTGTATTCCTGATGGGCGCGCGAGAGTGCAACCATGTCTGGGTGATATTTTCGTTTGGTATTCTTCTTTTAATCTCCGGCATATTGGTTCTGGTCCTTGGTCCGAAAAAGCTGCGTCCTATTATTGAGTGGTGGCAAAAACAATCGGTCATTTTTCTTCGGGCTATGGCCCTAATCTTTCTGGCCATCGGCGTGGTCATCATTATTTCTGCATGAGGATTGCTTTATGAAAGTCCTGGTAACCGGAGCGGCCGGCTTCATCGGCTCACACTTATGCGAACGTCTCGCCGGCGACGGCTGGACGGTAGTCGGAGTTGATAATTTCGATGATTTTTACGACCCTCAAATCAAACGGAGCAACATCGAAGGCTGTCTTACGAACGAAAATTTCCATCTCGTCGAAGTCGACATTCGCGACCTCTCTGCCATGGACCGGGTAATCGGGGATGGTATCGAGGTAATCGTGCACCTGGCGGCCCGAGCTGGTGTGCGGCCGTCAATTGCCCAGCCGCTGCTCTATGCCGATGTCAACATCAAGGGGACGATGGCCCTGCTTGAAGCTGCGAAAAAGCATAAGGTCAATAAGTTTATCTTCGCTTCAAGTTCGAGCGTCTATGGCAATAATGAAAAGGTTCCGTTTTCCGAGGATGATAACGTTGATTTTCCCATCTCTCCGTATGCGGCGACTAAAAAGGCGGGTGAGCTTATCTGCCATACCTATCACCACCTTTACGGAACTTCGTTGACGTGCCTTCGTTTTTTCACGGTTTACGGTCCTCGTCAAAGGCCGGATTTGGCAATCCATAAATTCGCCGGACTTATCGAGCAGGGAAAACCGATATCGGTCTACGGCGACGGCAGTATGAGCCGCGACTTCACATATATTGACGACATAATCGACGGCACAGTTGCTGCGATGGAAAAATGCAACGGCTTTAATATCTACAATCTCGGTGAATCACGCCCAATAACGGTCAATGATTTGGTTGCAGAAATAGAAAAGGCACTCGGCAAAAAGGCCATCATAGAATACGTGCCTCTTCAGCCCGGTGACGTCGAGCGCACTTATGCCGATGTGACTAAAGCTGTCAGCGAATTAGGGTATAACCCCAAAACAAAGATAGAAGACGGGCTGGCAGAATTCGTCACCTGGCTGAGAAAAAACGCTTAAACTCAAGTGTTATTGTGATCACATCGCGGCAATCGATATTTAGCCCTGCGTTTAGCGCGGTGTCTTACTAAAAAAATCTTGAAAAGCATCAGCGCTTGAATTATTATCCTTAATGCAGCTAAGTAATGAATCGCTATCGTGTTTCTAATGTACTGCGCACAAAAGATTAATGGGAGAACTCAATGGCGGACAAGAAATCAGACCTGGCTGGACCGGGGATCGGTGACTACGCGGAATTAGAGAAAATCCTGCCGCAGGATTACAGCTCGCTGCTGTCGGCGAAGGAAACGCAACTGGCCATCTACGCCGTGAAAGACTACATCGAAGAGAATATGTGCAGGGAGCTTAACCTGATTAGCGTTACCGTTCCTCTTATCGTAGACGTTGAGAGCGGTGTCAATGACATGCTGGATCGTGACGGATCACGGACACCCATCCAGTTCCACATTTCAAATGACCATGACAAGAATCCAATCGACGCGCAGGTCGTGCAGGCCGCGACGAAGTGGAAACGCATGGCCCTGAAGCAGTTCGGGATGGAGGTCGGCGAAGGCCTGCTGACCGATATGCGTGCCGTCCGCAAGGACTACTGGCTCGACCACGACCACAGCGCATACGTGGACCAGTGGGACTGGGAACTGACAATCACCAAAGAGCAGAGGAACCTGCAGTTCCTCAAGGAAGTCGTAGAGAAAATCTGGAATGTGCTCAAAGGCGCCGAGGCACAGGTGCAGGAGCAGTTTCCGCAATTGAAAACCGATAAGTACCCGAACCTGCCCGACGAGCTTACTTTTATTCACGCCGAAGATGTCCTGGATAAATTTCCCGAGCTGCCTCGTAAGCAGCGCGAGACAGAAATGGCGAAAGAACTCGGCGCGATGTTCATCTATGGCATCGGGTGGGAATTGAAGGACGGTTACCCGCACGAAATGAGGGCCGCCGACTACGATGACTGGGTAACCAGGACAACATCGGAGGACGGCAGAGAAATGCACGGCCTCAACGGCGATATCCTTGTCTGGAACCCTGTAACGAAACGCCGGCACGAGCTGACTTCTATGGGTATTCGCGTTACGGCCGAGACGTTGAAATTACAATTGGAGCTTTCGGGCCAGCTTGATATGCTGAAGCTGCCTTACCATCAGGCCATTATTAACAACGAGATTCCGCTGAGTATCGGCGGCGGCATCGGCCAGTCGCGCACGTTTATGCTTTTGTTGAAAAAGGCCCACATCGGCGAGGTCAGCGCGACCGTCTGGCCGAAGATACTCAAAGACATGTGCAAAAAGAAGAACATCTTCGTAATAGAATGATTTACTTATATTTTGAATCCCGGCTTCGGGACGGATTTTGTTTATGCACAGCGAGAATCCCAAAGAATCGGATCGAATCTCCGCAAACGGACCAAACCATCAATTAATTGTTTGTGTTATGTTGTGTGGACGATAAAATGGGCGGGAATAATAACAAAGGTGCCTAAAATAGGAGGGGTACTCTATGATATGGCTTTATTCAATCGTCGGGGTAGTAGCTGTTTTGGCTGCGCTGTTGATCTGGTATGGAGCATGCCAAAAGCGTAAAAACATGCAAGCATTGAGAGAGGTTACAATTGATGATATCGAAACATTAACGCGGGAGTGTATTGGTACATTAAGGGAGAAATTGGGTCTGGAACTTGACATGGACGACCTTAAAGGGAGTACTACAATTCTTGATGAGAATATAAATACACCGAAATTGAGAGAGGCTTTTGTGAAAAAAGGCCTTAACGAGTATTTTGCCTTACCCGTGGGCGCATTTGTCGGCGAGTTGATTTTGCGGCACAGAAACGCGGGCTGGCAGGAAGAGGAAGATGGCTCTCTATCGATTTGGATTCAAGATGGAGAAGAAGAGAAAACGATACGCCCCTTTGAAATGGTTTATGACCAAGCTTTCACGAAGCAAGGTAGTGTTTTTACATGCTTGTTTACTGAAGTCTATCCACTTGAGGAAACAGCAGAGCCTGAAAATGTCGCCTCAAACGCTCAATTTGATTCATACAGCGATGAATCTCTTCCATCGGCTATAGATACTGGAAAGCGTCCCGATACTGAAATATTGATTCTAAAGAAGCAGGTTGAAAGTGGAGCGAGATGGTTTTTTTGGATCGCGGGGCTGTCTTTAGTGAATTCGGCATTATTTCTCGCAAATACTGAATGGGGCTTCTTTTTTGGATTGGGAATCACCCAGGTTATCGATGGAATTGCAGTTGATGTGGTAGAGGATGCCAGCTACATCACAAGGATAGTCGCTTTCGCACTTGATGTCATTGCGGCCTCTGTATTTGTATTATTTGGCTTCTTGTCTAAAAAGGGGCGTTGCTGGGCTTTTGTTACCGGCATGATCTTGTATGTGCTCGATGCAATGCTGTTCTTAATCGTTAAAGACTTCTTAGGTCTTGCCTTTCATGGATTTGCTCTATACTGCATCTTCAACGGCTATAAAGCAAGCAGGGCATTAAGGGCTGAACTCGAGGATCGCTCTTTGGTCCCCGGCACATCGCTAAAACCTATCGCCGTTTCACCGGGTGCAAACCTACATAAGGATAGCATTCCCAAAGAGGCTGTATGGCCTATAGTAATAACAATAATATCTTTGATATATGCCATCCTGTACTCGCTTGTTAATATCCGAAACCTTTCCACTCCCTGGAAGCTTGCTATCTGCCTGTCGTTATTCGGCGGTGTTTTGGGAGTTGCCCTAAAAAAGAAAATTGGTGTCATTGTGCTTTTGACAGGCTCATCTGTTATCATATTACGAATGGCTTATGGCATAGTATCGCACATAGCAACTATGGATGAACCGCTTTCGATTCCCGTAATTGTCGCAATCGCAGTGACAGCATTTGTATTTGGTGGCTGGCCGGCTTTCTTGATTATTTGGTTCCTGAGAAGGCGGATACGGACTTTTGTGATGAATAAATGGACGTGACAGATTAGGACTGGACGCATGTCTGCATTCGCCGTAGCTGGCCGAAGATACTCAAAGACATGTGCAAGAAGAAGAACATCTTCGTAATCGAATAAATATGCGTGATGGCAATCGCAAATACATTATTCTCAGCGAAGTCGGAGGAACTAAGTTATTCACTTTAAGCCTGGCTTCAACATTGACTTTTCTGTGTGATTAACCTACAGTTGTTTGAAATTGTGTAATCGGACATGGTAGTAGTTCGCACTAAAAGAACGGGAGAAAAGAAATATGACAGATCATGAAGAAACGCTGCAAAGCTCAGATTTTAAGGACATGAAGACGGGACTTATGGTGTTCGGAATCCTCCAGATAATTTTTGGCGGATTTTGTGTGCTCATGGTGCCTTTTATGATAATGGGCATGATTGCATCAGCGGTCATTGATGAAAGTTCTGCTACAGCTATGAGCCCTACTATGATGCTTCCTGCGGTTTTTCTCTATGTACTACTGGCTGCCTGGTGCGTCTGTATGGGTATCGGTTCGATTAAAGCGCGACGGTGGGCAAGAGCACTTTTATTGGTTACTTCATGGCTCTGGCTTATCGGCGGGATAGGTGGGTTTATTTTTGTGCTGCTGTTCATGCCTGATATGTTCGAGAAGATGGGAGAGAACGAGCAGATACCAGCAGGGGCGGCCATCTTCATGAAGTATACCATGATGGGTTTTATGGCAGTCTTCTACGTGATTATACCGGTAGTACTTGTTCTGTTCTATGGAAATAAGAATGTAAAGGCGACGTGCGAGTTCAGGGACACTAAGGTTCGCTGGACCGACAAATGCCCTCTGCCTGTTCTTGCTTTGAGTTTGATGTTTGGATTCTGGGTCGTTTCGATGTTGTCTATGGGGCTTTACGGATGGACAATTCCATTCTTTGGATTCATCCTGAGCGGGGTCAAAGGTGCAGCGGTAGTGCTCGTTGTCATGTTGCTGTCCGGTTATATCGCATGGGGTACGTACAGATTGAGTATTAATGCGTGGTGGGGCGCCGTTTTATTGGTTTTGTGCTGGGCTGTATCAGCGGTTGTTACATTCTCGCGTGTAAGTATGCTGGATTACTATGAAAAGATGAATTTCCCCGAACAACAGCTTGATATCATGAAGCAGTATAGTGGTATACTGCAGGGTAATGCGATGGCCTTGTTTTGTGGGCTCTCGCTTGTTGGGTTCCTTGGGTATTTGCTGTATACGAGGAGATACTTTGTACGTCGTGGCGAACAAGAAATCGCTTCACAACAGAGATTAACTTAACCAACAGATTGCTGAAGCCGGTCGAGAAAGCACCTCAGCATCGTTGAGATGGGCAGTTGATGTGAAATTCGTAGAATTAAAAAGTTTGCTTTACAATCCATTTTATATTAGAATACGGCTGGTTTTACGGGGCGTAGCGCAGTTTGGTAGCGCGCTTGACTGGGGGTCAAGAGGTCGCTGGTTCAAGTCCAGTCGCCCCGAGTACTGGATAACAAGATAAATTAACGGCCTGCGAA
>VRUL01000053.1 GCA_019456145.1 Planctomycetota bacterium | reverse complement strand
TTTTTGCCAAGCAGACAGTCACCGCTAAGGCGGTCATAATTCGCACAGCCCGGCATCCCTGCTTTGACGTCTGTTGTGCCCTTCAAAAATCTAATTAGCCCTACGCTTTTCATGCTCCCTCCTCGTGTGACTGAATCATTGCGTTGATTGCCGCTTTGATATGCTCAGGCAGTTCCGGCCAGACTTGTATTATGGTCTTGAGTTCAGGGTGTTTTTTGATGGTTTCCGACACGGAAAAGGCCAAGCAGGAGGACAAGACACCTTTTGCGGGTTTCGTAACTTCTTGTTTATCAGAGGCTTGCGGTTTTTTACCTTCGGTTCCGTAGACCGATGCTCTATCCAATTGAGCTACAGGCGCCTTTTTTTTAAGTGCTCAGAGCATAACAACTTCCGGTTCGTCGTGTCAAGTTCTAAAACACCCCAAACGTGCAAAATGAGCAAATGGTGTCAGTTTGCAGAAGATTTAGCCAAAATACTATTCACTACCTTGTTTGCAGAAGCCGGGTCTTCAATTCGGTTTGCCGAGGAAAACATACACTTAACCAATCTGATATTAGTGTCTACTGATGTGGGCACTATTTCGCTCGTTTGTAACCTTCGGCCCCAATATTCCTTAACACTTCATCCGTAGGTCGAATGCTTCGGTCATTGAGAAGGGTCTCATTCACTTCGAGATTGACCTGATAAAGCCCATCTTTTTCCGTAGTAGGTAAAGAAGGCTTGCGGTCACCATTGACATCGTGCCATGCGTTATGCCGGAATACAAAGGTTTCAGGAGCAGTGCCCGGTCCAATGTTTACGAAAACTTGTATTCGCGAATCATATATGACGAGATTATTTTCAAAAATGCCATCGTGACATGGTTTGAACCTCGAATTCCTGGTTTCCTGCAGTATTCTCATTATCCATTTTTCGGGGAGGACAAAAGTGTTGTGATGCACGTATCCTCCATGTGCAGTGACCCAGGCAATGGGTGTGATACTTCCGACAAATCTGTTTCCTGCGATTGTTATCTGCTTTGCCTCGTAATCATCCACCTTCGGCCGAAAGAATTGTAGGCCGGTACTGCCTCCTAAGTTGATTGACCGCTGACCAGCGTTCCTGAAGAACGATGTCTGCACCAAAACGTGCCTTGTGCCCCCTTTGAGTTGAATGGCATTTGATTGCGAAAAATCCTTGCGGCCTACGAATGTGCAATCTTCAACAATGCCATGATGACAGCCGACCATGTCGATGCCCGAGCCGCCCCAACCTTCAAAATAGCACTGGCGTACGAGAAAATGATCTACCCCTGACATCTTCAGGGCGTCATGATTTCCCTTAGGACCCGTCTCTAAAATCGTTAGGTTTTCCAATGTGATATGGTGCGCAGGGGTCTCATAGGTGCCTCCATCATCTATGTTGATGCCGTTGGAAGGAAAACCTTTGGCTTTTAGGGTACTCAGAATCATGTAACTGCAATCGGAGAGATGGATAGCTTGACTGCCACCCGAGAAAAGCGGCGGGTTGTTGGGATCAACTCCCCGGATGATGATCGGAGCCTTATCTGTTCCTGAGATATTACTGAGATAAATGTTCCCTTCATAGGTGCCCGGTGACAAGAGAAGCGTTGTTCCCGGCTTGAGTGTTCGAGTCGCTTGCCGGAATTCCAATGAGTTCTTTACAAGGATTTCTCTTGCTTCAAGCGGGATAGAACTTACCAGGCTTGCCAGGAATATCGAATAAAGGACCAATTTGTGCCGTTTCATAGTTTTTTCCTATGCCACTTAATTCACTTTGTGCATTTCCATCCGAGACACATTTTACCCGGAACCTGCAATAATTGGAAGAGAATTTATGGCACTTATATTTTACCTCTCCTCCGTGCCTGTTGGCGTAAAGTAATGGTGAGCAGAGTAAGCGTTAAAGATTGGCTTTGCGTTTATCGGGTATGCCTGGTATTGTCATTTGGCGATTCGTATTTCTGCGTTTAGGGAAAAGCCGAAATAAGGTGAGCAATTAAGGATAGGGTCATGATATTTCGATTAAGAGGATTAAAAAAGCATTTACAGCTAATTTTGTTTGTAGTTAGCGTCATTTTACCGGGAACATTTGGCGAAGTCTTTGCCAAGACATACCAGGTTTACGAGAAGATAGAGATTACTTTGTACGCAGCGAGGTCGTACGACAATCCGTATAAAGAAGTGGAGGTTTGGGTTGATTTAGAAGGGCCACTATCTGTATTCAGGAAGCGCTGCTATGGTTTCTGGGATGGCGGTGACATATTTCGTATCCGAGTTATGGCGCCCACCTCTGGTAAATGGGAGTGGCGCAGTGGCTCGAACCAACCGGATTCGGGTCTGAACGGCAAAAAGGGGAGTTTCACAGCCAGTCCCTGGTCCGAGGCGCAGAAGCAGGAAAATCCCTGCCGGCGCGGTATGATCAAGGCGTCTGCAAATGGTCATGCATTCGAATACGCTGACGGGACGCCTTTTTTCCTTCTTGGCGATACATGGTGGTCCACCGCAACTTTTCGGTATCGGTGGTATGATGACGACAAACAGCGTCCCATTGGTCCAGGCGCCGGTTTTAAGGATTATGTGAAATTTCGGAGGAAGCAAGGCTTCAATTGTATTGCGATGATTGCAGCCTTTCCGAACTGGGCCAATGATGACAAACCTGCAACGCTGAAGACAGCCGACGGGACAGTGTTGCGTTCAGCGTGGAAGCAGCTCGGCACAAACAGTGCCAAAAATATGACCGATGAGGACGGCAATCGTGCGTTTTTCTTTCCGGGTAAAGTGCCCGGATACGAGAATTACTTCCCCGATGTTGACCGCATTAATCCCAAGTACTTCCGCAACATGGACAGAAAGATTGACTATTTGAATAGTCAGGGAATTGTTCCTTTTATCGAGGTGTCCCGCCGGGATATAGGCCAGGCCTGGAAGAAGCATTACCAGTGGCCCCAGTCTTATACGCGCTATATCCAGTACATTTGGAGCCGCTATCAGGCCAATATCTGTTTGTTTAGTCCGATCCATCTTGACTGGACCGGGGCGACCATATCAGCAGACGAATGGAACCAGGCAGCGAACAAGGTTATTGAGAAATATGGTCCTCCACCTTTTGGTACCCCGGCCGGGACGAATTCAAATCCTTCGACGCTTCGGAACTTCGGACACGTTGACAAAGCGAAGTGGCTTACGTTCCATCAGATCGGCAATAAGCGTACCCACGATCTTTACCCCTACTTGACCGAGATTTTTAATACCTCGCCACCCGTGCCCGGTATCAATGGGGAACCTTACTACGCAGGAATGTTAGGTGCGCCGGGTGGAACGGAGACCTCGGAATTGTATTGCCGTTCGGGGATGTACGGCAGCGTGTTGTCCGGAGGATTGGGCGGACATATTTACGGCGCAGGCGGATGGGACGGAGGTATGTGGGGCGGCAACGTCGAGGATGTCGCTGACAACCATATCTGGGACGTCATCAAATGGCAATCTGCAGACCAAATGCAGCACTTAAGAGCTTTCATTCTTTCCGAAGGGAGCAGATACCAGGCTCTTGTTCCAAGTGTAAATCTTCTTTCACCTAACAGATCGGGCAAAGCCAATAGTTGTATCGGCTGGGCTTATTGTTTGCAGGCCCGGGAGAAGGATTTTTTTCTGTTGTACTTCGAAAAGGACTGCCCTGTCGCGACTCTCTATGGTTCGAGACCGAATGCGAGATACGAAGCCAGATGGTTTAATCCGCGGACTGGAGAATGGCTTGATAGGGAAGTTCTGGTAGCGGATGCGGAGGGTAAGATTGCATTGCCGAATTTTCCCGGCGATTTGACGAAGTCCGAGGTTGATTGGGGGCTTAAGCTTAAGAGCCTATAACAAAATGACTCTGTATTCAAGCGGCTTGTTTTTCGTCCTGACGGCGTCAGGCTGCATCGACAATGCTTTGGCATTGCCTGTTTCGCCTTCCTTGCAAGACAAAAAAACGCTCGCTTTCGGTACAACGATTCATTTTGTTAGAGACTCTAAGTCAGTTACCGCTCGATGAATGCAATTCAAGGCTAAAAAAGCCCCTGTCTCCCTCCGGCAGGGGCCGGTTAATCCACAAAGATTTATCAATGTCACGGCAATTTCGCGCCGTGCTTTCATTCGGCTGAACCTGAGTTATCTTCACCAAGCAGGCCCAGCAATGGAGATATGATGAAGCTTCTTCTTAAATACACTCCAACACTATCCTATTTACATATAAAATATCAGAACTCAACAAAGTGAACAACTGTGGTAACTACCAGTTTTTTGAAAAAAGTTATACGGCAGACAAGTGGTCGTGAATGGCTACTTACAGGTGGTTTTCTACATTGAAAAACGGACTTTTTCGGCTATTATCCGGTATTTTTCGGTGGCTCAAACAGCTTCATCTCATGAACTCGATTGATCAGCTCAACTAAGTTATGAACACCCAGTTTTTTGTGAATGTTCCTACGGTGGAATTCGATTGTACTTTCTGTACAGTGGCGCAACTCGGCTATTTCCTTGCTTGTTTTGCCATCCATAATGAGACGCAGGACTATAGTCTCTGTTTTAGTTAATGGTCTGCCCAAAAGCCGGTGAGCGCGGGCATTTCGCTGTAGCACGGACCGGACAACGCGTAGAAACTCCTGCCTGTCCAGAGGTTTTTGAATAAAATCCAATGCGCCTGCCTTCATAGCCCTGATCGCCATTGGTATACTGCCATAACCTGTTATAACCAAAACAGGCAACCATGGAGCAAGACGCTTGGCTTGGGTTAACAGCTCGATGCCATCCATACCAGACATTTTCACACCAGTAATAAGTCTTACATCGGTAATAAGCAAGTTGCACCTTTCGTATCGCAATTGCTCAAGGCAATCGTCCGCACAGGCGAAACAGCTAACCTTTGCATCGACTTGTTTAAGGGTTCTTCCGACTACCCTGCGTACCTCCGGTTTATCGTCAACAAAAAAGATGTGTTGTTTTGCTCTACTTTTCATTGCTGTTCAGTCAGGACCTCCTATTTTTTATTGATAGGCAGGGTGACGAAAAAAGTTGAACCTTTACCAGCTTTGCTTTCGACGCGAATTTTACCGCCGGCTTCGGATACAAAGCGCTCGACAATGCAAAGCCCCAGACCGGTTCTTTCGCCTGTAGGTCCGGTAGTGAAAAACGGCTCAAATATCTTCTCGAGATTCTCCGATGCAATACCACCACAAGTGTCAGTAAATCGCAGCCCAATCTGCTTATCTTTTACAGCACCGCTGATAACAACTCGGCGATCCTTTTTGCCATCAGCCGCCTGTATAGCATTCTCAATCATCGAAAAAAATAACTGCTCTAAATCTTTCTCGTTCGAACGTATGGGTGGTAGTTTGTCCATATCTTCGATGTGCAGGCTGACTCTTACCCGCTGTGCACTTTCATTCAACAAATTCACGATTCTCTCAGTAACCGCTTTCAAATTTACTTTTCTGATAATTTCTTTTGAGGATTCCGACGCAAATTTGCCCAAGCTGCGAACTGTTGAAGACACTTCCGAAACCGAACGTAGGCCGTCCTTTAGTTCTTCTACAATAGTACTCTGACGAGGCTTTTTTTTCGATTCTGCCAGTGCATTCTGAATTGACAGTTGAATAGCAGTCAAAGGACTGTTTAGAGTATGAGCCATAATTGCACTTAAGGTTCCCACCGAGGCGAGTCGTTCAGTTCGAGCCATTCTTTCACGATACTTGTTCAGTTCCTCTTCAGCTTGCTTGTGCTCATGGATGTCTCTTGCTATGACCATTACTGCGGTTATCTCCCCACTGCCGTCTCTCAATGGTTCAATGGTAGTATTGTACCACAGGGACTGACCCTGCATTTCGGTCAGTGTGATTATATTTATTTCTTCTCCCGTATTAATTACCTGTCGCACGCTGGCCGTTTGTTGGTCCGCAATCTTTTTTGGGAAAAGGTCCCACATTGTTTTTCCTATGCAGACCTCGGGTTTGCCTCCTAATCGCTTTGCTCCTATCTCATTTATAAAGAGAAATACGCCGTTCTCATCGATTGTGCAAATTAACTCACCTGCGCTTTCCACGAGCGTTCTGTATTTTTCCTCGCCTTCACGAAGTGCCTGCTCAGCCCTCTTGCGTTCTGTGATGTCATACATAATCCCGTTCATCGAGATCGCTCTGCCTTCTTTGTCTTTCTCCCAACTGAAGTGATCTTCGACCCATCGGACTTCTTTGTTCTTTTTTATGATACGGTATTCAATGACAGCGTTTTTCAATTGCCTTTTGGCTTCCTCGAATTCTCTTATTACTGTTTCCTTATCATCAGGATGAACCAAATCCTCCCATAAATTCGGGGTCCTAAGCCATTCTTCTACACTGTAACCGTAGAATCTTTCAATAGCACTGTTCACATATGTTAATACAAACGTCTCCGGGTCTGCGCGGTAGACCAGTTCATTAAGACTTTCGGTCAGCCCCCTGTATTTTTCTTCAGATTCCCGCACTTTTTGCTCTGCTTTCTTCTGCTCAATTGCTATCCCGATTAAATGCCCCAATTCTTCGAGTAACTTGATATTGGCAGATGAAAACAAATCTCGTCTCTTATCGTTTACCTGTAACAGCCCCAAATTCTCACTACTTGATTTGATAGGTATTAATGCAACAGATTCATATCCGTATTTGTTACATACATTACGGGTAGCTGCCATCTCGGTCTTTATTTTTGTAGATGATAGAAGATCGGTAGTGCTGTTGGTCCAAAAACTGCCCCCTTTCGTAAAGAACGATTTACCTTTATTCAATTTATCCTTAATAACAAGCCCGCACACACACGCTAAAACGGGACTACCGCTGGAATCCTTGGGGACATTTCCCTGTTTATCATGAACGCAAAGATGATTTTCTGAATCCAAGAACGCTTGAGGGAAACCGTTATTAACAAAAAAAGGATAGTCCTGGTCTTTTCTCAATCTCAGGGCAACTGCTTCGCAATCCAAATATCCCTTTATTAAAGAGATTGTTTCTTTGCACATGACTTTTAATGATTCGTACCGATGTAGGATTTTCAAAATTTTAAGCCGCAGTGCCTGCTGATCCTCTGTCTTCTTGCGTTCAGTGATGTCAGTGAAGAAACCTACATTGCATTTTCTTCCATCTATCAAGACCAGGGCTGTGTTGATATCTGCATACATTATTGTCCCGTCTTTTCGCAAACACGAAATGTTTGACGTGAATGTCTTTTCTCCTCGTGCCGTAGCTTCGAATTCGGAGATGCTGTGCGGCAACTCTTCTTTAGTAATAATATCATGAACACTAAGTCGCGTCAATTCTTCTTGAGTATAACCCAGCATATTACATATCACCGGATTGACATATTTGAATTCCTTTGTTTCAGCATCTGCGACAATTATTCCCTCGGCAGCACCTTGAAACATCGTTTTGTATCTCTCTTCAGATTCTCTTAGCGCTTCCTCGGCGAGCTTTCGCTCTGTTATATCGAAGACAACTCCGTCCACTCCCACCAGTTTACCCTCATCCGTGAAGGTTGAGGTCTTGTGGTCCTCCACCCACCTTACGGAGCCATCGTTGGCAAGAATCCTGTATTCCTGTATAAGAGCGCCTGGCTCCTTGGCCAGTTCAGAACCTTCGTCGAAGACCCTTTGTTTGTCATCGGGATGGATGATATCCAACCATTTGATTTTGCCGCTCTTGAGGTCTTCGACAAAATAGCCGCAGCAAGTAGTCTCGCTGTGTGAGAAGAACTCCGCGGACCAATCTGCTTTTGCCCGGTAGATCATTCCGGGGATGTTACCTGACAGCATTCTATATCTTTCTTCGGAATCCTTTAACTCTTTCTCTCTCTCCTTCTGCTTGGTGATATCTTGAACCGTGCCAATTCCTGAAACGGGTTTGCCCTCGGCATCAAACTCCAACTCCGCCTTTTCCCGCACCCATTTAACGATTCCCCCCATTAATATGCGGTGTTCAATGTCGTATTGTTCACCCCGCAACGCGGCGGCCCAAGACTGCTCCACATAAGATTTGTCATCGGGATGCACGATCACAAGAAAATCTACCTCCTTCAATGGCTTACCTATAGGAACTCCAAAAATGCGATATGTTTCGTCCGACCAGATCAATTGGCCGGTTCTCAGGTCCAGGTACCAGCTCCCGATGTGGGCTACTTCCTGGGCTCGCCTAAATTGAATCTCGCTCTCCTGCAGCTTCTCCTCGGCCTTCTTGCGATCAGTGACGTTTGTGAAGAAACCTACATTGCATTGTTTTCCATCTATCGAGACCAAGGCTGCTTTGATATCTGCATACATTATTGTCCCGTCTTTTCGTAAACATGGAATGTTTGACGCCAATGTCTTTTCCCCTCGTACCTGGGCTTCGAATTCGGAAATGATATACTGCAAATCTTCTTTAGGATGAATATCACGTACACCAAGTCGTTCCAACTCTTCTTCGGTATAACCCAGCATTTTACATATCGCTGGATTTACATATTTGAACTCCTTTGTTTCAGAGTCTGCGACAATTATTCCCTCGGCAGCACCTTGAAACAATGCTCTATATCTCTCTTCAGATTCTCTTAACACATCCTGGGCCCGCTTTCGTTCGGTGATGTCAGTGTAGTGTTCAATCCGACCTCTGACAAAGAGCCCGGAGCTGATGGGCTGGCTCCAATGTTCCAGCCAGCGGTCTTCCCGCCGACCATCGGCGAGCACATGGCACTCAAAATTCTCGGTATAGGTGTTGTTGTCGTAGGTCGCGAATACCTTCTCGACAAAGCCTTCCGGGTCCTCGAAGATATTCTTGATTCGCCTACGAATGAGCCGCCGCTTGTCCTTTCCAATAACCTCTTCTCTTCGCAGTCCAAAGTAGCATTCCAATGCCCGGTTCACCCAGACAATCTCGAAGCTCTTATCGAGAATAGATATGCCGACTTTTGAACTGTCGAGTACATCGTTTTTTACAGAGCGGTATCTCTCCTCACTCTCGGCCAGTGTCTCCTCAGCCTGCTTATGCTCCGTGATGTCTTTAACAAAAGCGCCTAATTTTTCTGGATTTCCCTGCTTGTCTTTGATTAACCACCATGACACGAATACAGGGAATATGGTTCCGTTTTTACTTATGTATTCCTTTTCGGATATATCATGCCCTTTTTTCAACCCGAGCTCATGAGCGGTTACTTTCATATTATGCCACTTTTCAGGAGTGAACTGTTGGTATGTTATCTCCTTAAGTTCTTCCAGTGTATAGCCAAGCATATCCTGATAAGCCTGATTGGCATCAAGTATCTTACCGTCCAGGGCGACAATGACGACTCCATCCTGACTTGAATCAAGTAGTGTTTTGTATCTGTCCTCACTTTCCCGCAGCGCCACCTCCACCTGCCTGTGTTCTGTTTTGTCTTCCTCAAGATCCACAACACGGCGGCGCAGCGTTTCCATCTCTTGCAATAATTCGGCTTTGGTCTTTTGGTTATCCTGCATCTTTTCGGCACTAATTAATAAGCGTAATCTCCTCTGCTTCGTGAGTGATTAGAGCAATCCCCCAAATTCCTTTTTTGAGTCAGATTGGCCTCCTAATCATCATTAAGTATAGCGTATACTATAATAGCAAATTTGGCTGGAACAGTCAATACAATAGTATTAAAAAAATTCTCTACGACCATGTAAGATTCTATATCTCGGGAAAATCTTGCACAAAAATTGACTAATAGAAACTGTGTTAAGAAAATGTCAATTCCTTTGCCGAATTTTCCCGGTAATTTGGCGATGCACGAGGCCGGTTGGGTGCTTAAACTGACATCAGTTAACGTTCGATGACTGCAATTATTTGTGGCTCCCCAAAGCAAAAAATTGCGTTTGGAGACCAAGCGAACGCACTTTTTTTCCAAAGCTTTATGCATAGGCACACGGACAGCACTCGTGTGGGCTGTCGGGATAGACCGGCTGGTGTATTAAGCCGCCGCGGGCGACCTGTTCTTCTTCCCTGCGGAATACCGATTCGCATGTTTTGGCCATCTCCTGCAGCTTTTGCGTTTCGTCTTTAGTGATGGGATTATAGGACCGTCCTGCTTCGATTGCCTTGTCAAGGAGGTCAAGGAAAGAAGGAGGTATTCCAGCGACAACGCACTTTTGCGATAAGGTAAAGCGCATCGCGAGGTTGACCTCGTCCTGAGTCTCCGTCGTGCGGTACCACCATTTTCGAGTCCTCTCCGCACCTTCCGGCCAGGCGCCTTTTGACAGCGGCTTGATGGCCAATACTGCCGCACCTTGCTTATTGGCAAGTTCAAGGATCGGCTTGCCAAAGCCCATCTTGAAGAATTCGACGAAGTTGATGGGGAACATTACCGTGTCGAAGCGGAAGCCCTTCATAGCTTCGAGCGCACCTTTGGTTGTGTGGGCTGAAAAACCAAGGTATTTAATTTTTCCCTGCTCTTTTGCTTTTAAGATAGTCTCCATAGCACCATTGGGGCCCAGCGCCTGTTTGACCTCCTCAGGCCATCGTAAATGGTGCAACTGGTACAAGTCGAAATAGTCGGTCTTCAGCCGTTCAAGGGACCGCTCCAATTCCTTGCGGGCCCCTTCCTTGTCACGCATTTTCGTCTTACAAGCTAAGAAAATGCGACTGCGGTCGATACCTTGAAGTCCGATTCCCATCTTTATCTCTGCTTCGCCGTTGCCGTACGCGGGAGCTACGTCGAAGTAATTAACGCCCCGTTTGAAAGCATCATGGAGTCCGGTGTTACAGCGGTCCTGGTCGTAATGGATAAGTGCCAGTCCCGGAAATCCTACAATCGAAACCTTTTGGCCCGTCCGCCCAAGTACCCGGCGGGGCAATCCGGCGACCTTCTCATCCCTGTCTTTGGAAGTCGGTCGCTCGGCTCCCAAAATCGACTGAACACCAAGAGTGCCCCCCGTGGCAATACTTCCTACAGCTTTCAGAAATGTCCGTCTTTTCATAATGATTTCCTCCCATTACGAATAATAACATAAGTTTCAAGGTTAATCTCCGTCGAAGGTCACTTAACCCAGCCTAATAATAGTTGATATTATTGCAAGTCTCCATCAAGCTCACATAATCACGAAACAACGCAACCACAAGGAAGTCGCAGCCACTATTATAAGGGATTCTAAGGTATTCTATCAAGACGCAAGATTCATTGGTATTGCCTGAGACTATAGGTCCGGGCATAACCGGACGTTAAGTCCATGCCAATAAATAAGTTACGTTGCAGAAGACAAATCCGGAGCAGCAAAAGTATTGACTATAAAGTATATTCTAAGGTACTATCTGTTCCATCCAATACCCCTTTAAGTGGTTACTTTGAGCAAGGAGTCGTATTACGAGTCGGACCATGACAAGTAAAGAACGAATGATGTGTGCCCTGGAGCGCGGCAAACCTGATCGTCTGCCCGTTTCAGTTCATCAATGGCAGCCATATCACCTTGACAAGTTCCTGGGTGGGATAAGCGATATCGAGGCTTTCGAAAAGTATGATATGGACGCACAGATCCAGTATTTTGCAGATATGGGCCAATTCTGGGTTACAAAGGCGGACTTCTCCAAGGCCTCCAGCAGCCAATGGAGGGACGAGGCACAAATTATCAATGATGATCCCGACGACCGGATTGTAAATCATACCATTGTTACACCCCGGGGAACTCTGACTTATAAGACCGGGGGCAACCGCCAAACCACCTGGATCACCGAATATATGATCAAGCGTGACGAGGACATCGAACTGATTCGAAAATATATGCCTGTACCCAGGCTTGACCCGAAGCCGGTCAGCGAACTATATGATGAAATTGGGGACCGGGGTATTCTGCGAGGGTTCGTATGGGGCGACCAGGCAGGCTGCTGGCAGCACGCATGTTGTTTGAAAGACGTTAGCGAGCTGATAATGGCCTGTTATGACAAGCCGGACTGGGTACATGAGCTTTTGCAGATTTTGCTGGATAAGAAACTGCAGTTTACCGAAGGGATGAAGGGCTCAAAGTTCGACCTGATCGAAACGGGCGGCGGCGCGGCATCATCAACTCTTATTTCGCCGAAGATTCACGAGGAGTTCTGCTTGCCCTACGACCGGAAATTACACGATGCGCTTGGCGAATTAGGTTTTAAGATTACCTACCACACCTGCGGCGGCACACTGGGAATTGAAGATATGATTGTCGCCAATGGCTGCGATGCGTCGGAAACATTAGCCGCCCCAAGTATCGGAGGCAACCAGGAGCCGTGGGAATTTAAGGAAAAGATAGGGAATCGACTTGCTCTAATCGGAGGCATCGACCAATTCAACGTGGTAACGGAGGGGACCGAACAGCAAATACGCGATAAAGTGTTCGAGTTGTTTGAGAAGGTAGGTTATGAAGGTGGATACATCTGCTCGCTGGCAGATCATTTTTTTGAAACGCCTCCGGAGAAATTACAGATTTTTGCCGATGCGGCGCATGAATGTGTATATTAGTTATCAAGGTATTTGGTTTTTCACAAGGAGATAGGTAATATGAAGAATCTGGTATTGATAATTACATTGGCGGCAATTGTATTGGCCGGCGCAGGCTGTGCACAACAACAAGTTCAGCGGTATGGAATGGTGATTGGCGTAAGGGAGGAGAAACTGGACGAGTACAAGAAACTCCATGCAGCCGTTTGGCCGGGCGTACTTAAGACTATCAAAGAATGCAATATCCGTAACTACTCAATTTACCTTCACGAACTTGAAGATGGTAAACACTATTTGTTCGGTTACTTCGAATACTTCGGCGAAGATTTCAAAGCTGACATGGCTAAAATGGCAGCCGACCCTCTCACGCAAAAATGGTGGGAGTTATGCGAGCCGTGTCAAATACCACTATCAAACCGCGAAGAAGGCCAATGGTGGGCAAACATGGAAGAGGTATTTCACCTTAATTAGGTGTTCATATGGGCGATGCTCGGTTAAAAACTGAACGGGTGACAGCGGCACTTGAACATCGTGAGGCAGACCGCGTTCCCGTGGGTGAGTTCTTTTGGACGAACTTTTTGCGCAGGGCCAGGGCGGAGATGGATGTCGGTAGTGATTTCGACCCATATCGTTACTGGGACCTCGACATGATAGTTATCACTCCGAATATGGACCCGCATATTACGGGCATCCAGGTTCTGGAACAAGCAGAAGACCACACGGTTGTCAGGACTGGTTTCGGAGCAACCATCGAGCGGCGCGGCACCTGCCCGATGCCACGCTTTTTAGACTTCGAAACGAAAACCTATGAGCAGATGGAGGCCTTTGAATTTGACGACCCAAGGGACAAGAGACGATACTTCGAAGCGATTGATGACCAGATCAACTCGGTCGCAGACGAGTTAAACCTCGACCTGCCGTCTTACGTGGACAGAGTGAATATGTATGCAGATAATTTCTGTGTCTTTGGGAGCGTTTGCGAACCGCATGAGATGATATGGCGCATCATGGGCACTGAAAACGTCCTGATTAAGCTCGCCGAAGCACCTAACCGAATGGCCAAGTTTATCGAGAGGTTGGGCGATTTTTTAGTCGGTATTGTCCAAGGCCAGATCTCCGCAGCCGATGGCAGGCTCACGGGAATGTATATCTGGGGCGACATCGCCTATGACAAAGGAATGCTCTTTCAGCCGGATTACTGGCGGAAGGTATATAAGCCACAACTGAAACGCATTTGCGATACAGTACATGCCGCTGGTTTGAAAACCATCTATCACGGCTGTGGTGATGCTTCCGTGGTTTTTGAAGATATGATTGAAGTCGGCGTCGATGCCTATAATCCGCTGGAAGCAAAAGCCGGTTTGGACGTAGTCAATTTGAAGCGTAGATTCGGCCGGCGCTGGGCCTTTAATGGCAACATTGATGTACGTGTCCTTGCCACAAATGACCGCGACAAGATTAGAAACGAAGTACTCACCAAGCTCAATGCTGCCAAGAGCGGGGGATTTATCCTGCAGTCCGACCACTCGGTGCCGGATAGCGTCGACCCGAAGACTTACGACTACGTCATTGAGCTTGTCCGCGAATATGGAAACTATCCGTTAAACCTGGGTGAGTTTGATCAGGATATCTGAAATCACGGATACGGAGGCGAATTATGCAGAGATATGGAATGGTTATCAGAGTAAAACCTGAGAAATTTGAAGAATACAAGCAACTTCATGCGCAAGTTTGGCCGGACGTGCTGAAGATGATCAAAGAATACAATATTCGTAACTACTCGATTTACCATAAGGACGGCTACCTCTTCAGCTATTTCGAATACGTCGGTGATGATTTCGACACCGATATGGCAAAAATGGCGGCTGATCCTACAACTCAGAAGTGGTGGGATGTGTGCAAGCCTTGTCAGGAGCCGCTCGATACGCGGGCCGAAGGCCAGTGGTGGGCGAGTATGGAGGAGGTCTTCCATTGCGATTGACTTCAAGAGAACGTGTGCTTGCGGCTTTCGCTCACGAAGAGCCCGACCTGGTGCCGTGCTGGTGCGGGGCATCGGATGATTTCTGGACCAAGGCAAAGCGAGAATTAAACCTTGATGATGAAGGCCTGCGGTTAAGATTCGGAGATGATTTCAGGCGGGTTTACGCTGAGTATAACGGGCCTGAGTTTGTATTATCCGAAGCCGCTATATCCCGGACAGTGTTTGGAGTAGAGCGTCGCGGCCTGGGATATGGTCAGCCGATAAATCATCCGCTGGCTGAAGCCTCACTTAAAGAAATCCACGATTATCCATGGCCTGACCCGGCGTGGATGGAAGTCTCGAATATCAGAGCTGAGGCTAACTCCTATAATGGGGAATTTGCAATCCTCGGCGGTGATTGGTCGCCGTTCTGGCACGACGCTATCGATCTGCTGGGTATGGAGAATCTATATTTAAAAATGTTTTCTCAGCCCGAGCTTGTTGATGCAGTCTTGCAGCACCTGGTTGACTATTATGCGACAGTCAGCCAGTGCATTTTTGCCGCCGCCGCCGAGGTCATAGATATATTCTTCATCGGCAATGACTTTGGCAGCCAGGCGGGACCGTTGTTGGGGCCGGACCTCTTTGGTCGTTTCATGCTGCCCCATTTGAAACGGCTGATTGACCTTGGTCATGCTTATCACCTCAAAGTTCAACTGCATTGCTGCGGTGGGTTTGCCCCGCTGATTCCGTTGATGATCGAAGCCGGCCTCGACGGTCTGCACGCCATCCAGCCGAACTGTCGCGGTATGGATCTGCAAATGCTTAAAGCCCAGTTCGGCGACAAAATCCTTTTCAACGGCGCCATAGACTCGCATAATGTACTCATTGACTCAACACCGGAAACTGTTCGTCGGAAGACCCGAGAGGTTCTTCATATCATGATGTCGGGCGGCGGCTATGTCGCCGGTGCAAGTCACGATACTATTCTCGAAGAAACTCCCACCGAGAATGTTATCGCGATGTTCGATGCAATCGGCGAATTCGGTGATTATTCGAAAAGGTAAAGGATACGGAATTCTGTGTTTTCGAACGATAATTTGATATTACAGATGCAGGGGATTGTGAAGGAGTTTTCCGGAACGCGGGTGCTCGATAAAGTAGATTTCGATGTCCGCCGCGGCGAAGTCCATTCGTTGATAGGAGAAAACGGTGCGGGAAAATCGACGCTGATGAACGTGCTGGCCGGACGGTTTAACGACTACCTCGGCCGGGTTACCCTCGACGGTAATCAGGTCAGAATCACCAATCCACGTCAGGCACGTAACATGGGCATTGCCATAATTTACCAGGAACTGAGTGTGCTGGCCAATTTTACGGTGGCCGAGAATATCATGTTCGGTGACGAGAAGACGGGACGCTGGACACGGAAACTGGATCGTGCGTTTATCAACGCCGGGGCACGTGAAATCATTGACTACCTGGGTTTCGACCTGGATCCCGAGAGAAAAGTCGCTCGGCTTAGCAAAGCCCGGCAGTGCCTAGTCGAGATAGCCGGTGCAGTGCGCCGTAAGGTCAAATTGCTTGTATTTGATGAACCCACTGCCGCTCTGGGCAGTGAAGATGTCGAGAAGCTGTTCAAGGTAATCAAGGACCTCAGGGGCAGGGGGCTGGCGATAGTATACATTTCACACCGTTTGGCAGAACTGCCCATTATCGCCGACCGTGTTACTGTGCTGCGCGACGGCAGAAAGATGGGCACCAAGAACATTAGCGAGTGTCAGATATCGGATCTGACCCGCATGATGCTTGGACACGACCTGGCCCAGGTATTTCCTGAAAAAACGAACCGGCCTGGCAGGGTCATCCTCAAAGTGGACGGCCTGAGTCGGCCGGGAGTGTTTGAGAACATTTCTTTCGAATTGCACGAAGGCGAGATTCTGGGCATCGCTGGCCTGATCGGCTCAGGACGCACCGAAATTACCCGCGCCATCTTCGGGGCCGACAAAGCTTGCGGAACAGTGGTTTTCCAGGGTAGCCCCATCGTTGACCGGTCCCCTTATCTATGTCGTGCCCTGGGCATCGGAATGGTTCCGGAGAATCGCAAACAGCAGGGCAGCATAACAGGCAGGACAGTCTCTGAGAACCTCAACGTCAGTATTCTTGATCGGCTATCCGGTGTACTCGGATTTCAATCATCCCGGCGTCTTACCAGCCAGGCCAAACTAATGATTGAACAGATGAAAATCGATCCACCTCTCCCGGCTCTTGACATTGAGAATCTCAGCGGCGGTAATCAACAGAAGGTGATTGTCGGACGCTGGCTGGCAGCCGAATCAAAGGTGATTATCTTCGACGAGCCAACACAAGGTATCGATGTAGGCACCAAGTCGCAGATGTACAGACTGATTATGGACCTGGCCTGTCAGGGCCGGGCGATAATCTTGATCTCATCGGAGTTAATCGAGATTACAAAGCTGGCCGACCGAATCCTGGTGATTCGAGACGGTCGGCTGGTGCGAGAAATGCAGGGAGCAGATGTCGACGAGGACAGCCTTTTCGCTGAATGCATGAGAAAGGATAATTCCCAATGACAACTGGTGCCAGGAAACAAAATACCGGAAAGAACAAAAGTGCTCTCCGTAAGTCCGCTTGGGGACGCCTTACGGCGGGGTCCCAAGGACTTTCCTTTCGGAAGCTCCAACAGGCATCTATCCTGATATTGTTAGTGATTCTGTGTGTTTTCGCTTCTTTCAGAATTCCAACCTTTTTGACCTGGACAAATCTTGTAGACAATCTGCTGACCAACGCGGCGGCTTTAGGGGTAGTGGCTCTGGGGATGACGTTTATAATGATTGGCGGCGGATTTGACCTTTCAGTGGCTTCGACAATTGTCGTCTGCAGCGTTGTCCTGGTGATGGGCATGGATTGGCTTTCGCCCTATGGAGCAGCAGTGGCGATCCCGGTGGCGCTGCTGCTTACGGTGCTGGTTGGCGTTATCCTGGGCGCAATCAATGGCACACTTGTCGCATATATTGGTGTGAATCCCTTTGTGGCAACCTTGTGTACAATGCTAATCTTTCGAGGCATCGCCCAGATACTGACCGGAGGTGGTCAAACGCAACAGGTCCATGATATTCTGCTTCGAAGGCGGTTTGACTGGTTCTATGATGCTGGGTTGCGGCTTTGTGGCGGCTGTGGGATTTCCATGCCGATTCTGATATTTCTGGTGGTATTCGCGGTCGGCATATATCTGCTGCGGTTCACTCGTTTCGGGCACTATGTATATGCCATCGGGGGCAATGAGGAAGCGGTGTGGCTGGCGGGTGTAAACACACACCGGATCAAAGCACTCACATACGTACTGGGTGGTTTCACCTGTGCTATTGCAGCGGTTATTTTCGTGGCGAAGACAGAAACTGCCGGGGCTGAGAGCCACATGGGCAAGGAACTCGTGGTGATTGCCAGTGTGATTGTAGGCGGAACTCCTCTGGGCGGCGGAAGCGGCGGGCTGGCCGCGACAGTCATCGGCTTGCTATTGCTGCGTGTAATCGACAACTTATTGACACAGTTCAGCATTGGCCCGGAGTACCGTCCGGTTGTTACAGGACTGATTATTCTTGTCGTGGTGATAGTTGATGTGCTTGCCAAAAGACGCAGCAGTACATAGTTTAATGTTGGCTATTGAGTGTTTACAAGATAACATTCTATGGTTTTTTGTAGCGCTAAGATTGATAGAAAGCAAATAATGAATTCAAAGAAAATGTTGATGAAAGTTGTTCGCGTAGTATTGACCGTAGCGGTGGTTGTGATGCTGGTAGGCTGCAGCAAGAGCAATGACGATACACGGAAACGCGAAATCGGTTTTTTGATGACGCTGGACCATCCATACTGGCAAAACATGCGCCTTGGTGCACGGGACGAGGCGCAGAAGCTTGGTGTTAAAGTGACCATCCTTAACGCAAAGGAGGACCCGGTTCTGCAGATCGAGCAAATAAGTGAGATGATTGCCAAACAGGTAGATATAGTCTGCTTAGTGCCCATGAAAAAGGAGCCATTGGTTCGTGGCGTGCAGATGCTCAACCGGGCCGGGATTCCCGTTATTATTGTCAACCGCGAGGTCGAGGCCGATTGCGAATATATCTGTTACACCGGTACCGATACTTATGCCGGTGCAGTGGTTTCTGCAAAAATTCTTGTCGAAGCGATTGGTGGTAAAGGCCAAATCATCGAGTTTCATCAACGCCTTGGGACAGGTCCTGAAATCGCACGAAGTCAAGCGCTGCGCGATGTGCTTAAAGACCATCCTGAGATTCAATCCGTTGCACGAATCCCTCAAAAGGGTGAGCGTGACGCCGTGAAAACCGAGATGCAGACACTGCTGCAAAAGTATCCTAATCTGACCGGCGTTTACGCCCACGGAGATAATTTCGCCATCGCAGCAGCGCAGGTATGTAAGAAAGCGGGACGTACGGATATTAAAGTTGTGGGCATGGGTGGCAGCAGGGAAATGATTGAGTCGATAAAACAGGGGCTTGTAACGGGAACCAGCTACCAGCAGCCGGAGGAGGAAGGCCGTAGCGCGATTCGGCTTGCAGTTCGGTATCTTGACGGTGAAAAGTTGGAAAGGTCCTATCTGATTGGATGCCCTCCTATCACGAAGAAAAATGCAGACGAATTTAAGGGGCAGTTCTGAAAAATGATTTTTACTGTATAAACAAGTGAACTTAACGGGAATAGTCAGCAAACAGTAATTCTAACAAGATTATGGAAAGGAAGAGAAAGATGAAATGCGATAAGCTGATGAAATTGTTGGCTCAAACAGTAGCTTCCAGAAAAACTGCTTCACTTGTATGGATAGTACTGCTTACTGGAGTCGTGTTGGTATCCGCCACGGCCGAGGCCAAAAGTAAGCCCAACGAGTTGGTCATTCGCATCGAAGAGGGCCGGGACACAATCAACAGAAACATTTACGGCCACTTCTCAGAGCACCTGGGCAGATGTATCTATGAAGGTTTTTGGGTGGGTGAGGATTCCCCGATACCGAACACCCGAGGCATTCGCAATGATGTGGTTGAAGCGCTGAGACAAATTAAGATACCGGTGCTGCGCTGGCCGGGCGGCTGTTTCGCCGATGAGTATCACTGGAAAGACGGCATCGGTCCCCGTGAAAAACGTCCCAGCATGGTCAATACTCATTGGGGAAAAGTTACCGAAAACAACCATTTCGGCACCCACGAATTCCTTGATTTGTGCGAACAGTTAGGATGTGAGCCATACATCTGCGGCAACGTCGGCAGCGGTACGATTTTGGAGATGCAGGAGTGGGTGGAGTACATAACGTTTGACGGTAAGAGTCCCATGGCCGACCTGCGCCGTAAAAATGGACGGGACAAACCGTGGAAGGTAAAGTACTGGGGCGTTGGCAACGAAAACTGGGGCTGTGGTGGTCGTATGCGGCCGGAGTACTACGCTGACCTTTATCGTCGGTACAGCACATACCTGCGAAATTTCGCAGGGAACCGACTTTATAAGATAGCGTGCGGGCCCAGCGGTGCAAATTACCACTGGACAGAGGTACTGATGCGCGAAGCAGGAAGGCACATGAATGGCATAGCTCCCCATTATTATTGTGGTTCGGGTAAGAAGAGCCGTTCGGCGACCCGGTTTAGTGAAGAAGACTGGTTCGCACAGATCAAAAGGGCGCTCTATATGGAGGAGCTTGTTTCAAAGCATTCAGCCATTATGGATAAGTATGACCCGGAGAAACGAGTGGCAATGCTCGTTGATGAGTGGGGCGCGTGGCATAAGGTCGAGCCGGGTACAAATCCGGGATTTCTCTACCAGCAGAACTCTCTGCGCGATGCGCTCGTGGCGGCAGTTACCTTCAACATCTTCAACAATCATTGTGACCGGGTAAAGATGGCTAATATCGCTCAGACAATCAATGTTTTGCAGGCGATGATTCTTACTAAAGGCGAGAAAATGATTCTGACACCGACTTATCATGTTTTTGATATGTATAAGGTCCATCATGATGCCACCTTGCTGCCCGTTGAGCTTGAGTGTGGTGATTATCAATTTGGCGATGAAAAAATACCGGCGCTCAATGTCTCCGCGTCGCGAGACAAAACCGGAAAGATTCACATATCGTTCTGTAATCTGGACCCCAAAAACATCGCTGAGCTTATTTGCAAATTGCGCGGAGCTAAGGGCCAAAACGCCTCCGGTCGTATTTTAACCGCTGATGCCATGACAGCGCACAATACCTTTGATAATCCTGAAGCAATCAGCACCGCCGCTTTCGATGATTTCAAGCTAAAAGGTGATATTTTAAGAGTGACTTTACCATCCAAGTCCGTTGTGGTTTTGGGAATTAAGTAATCCCATATTGAACTGTGACACCAAAGAAACGATAAACTCGAACCCTGATTGTCGTACGCTGGCAGTTGCGAATGGCCATAGCCTGTTCAAGCACTCACGGCGGCAACGCTGTAAGGAAAATGGGAATGTCAAAAGAAGAAATGCGAAGAGATTTTGGTTTATCGACTACGACTTACATAGTAATAGCCAGCATGGTCGGGACGGGGATTCTGGTCTCGCCCGGGTACATGATGGCTTCGCTCAACAACTACGCAGCCATCTTTGGGCTCTGGATTCTTGGCGGTTTGCTCGCTTTGTGTGGTGCTCTTTGTGTGGCGGAGTTAGCAGCCGCTTTGCCCCGGGCAGGCGGGGAGTATGTTTACCTTCGAGAAGCATACGGGCCGATGCCTGCCTTTCTCAGCGGTTGGACGTCGTTTGTTATAGGCTTTTCAGCACCGCTTGCGGTTGCCGGCTATATCGCGGCTCTATATCTCTTGACGCCGTTCGGATTAGATAAGGAATCGGGTCATCTTGTGCAGATCACGGGCGCTTTCATTATCGTTGCGATTACCTTACCCAATCTTATTGGTCACCGACAGTCTGCCTGGACACAGAATCTCACCACGATTTTTAAGCTTGTTCTGTTTGTGACCCTTGTGGTGTTGGCCTTTCTGTTTGGTGAAGGGCGATTGGCAAACTTTGCACAGGGACAAGCGATACGAGAAGTCAAACTTGGCACCGCGGCTACGCAGTTATTCTACGTCATGTTCGCCTACACTGGGTGGAACGCTGCCAGCTATATAGCTGGTGAGGTAAAGAATCCGGGTAAAATTCTCCCACGGTCTATTCTGCTCGGAACCGGACTTGTTATTGTCTTGTATCTTGCACTCAACCTTGTTTTCGCTTATGCCGTGCCTCTCGGTGACGTGGGATTTGACAATGCAGAACAGGTTCCCCGACTCGCAGTTGAGAATCTGTTTGGAGCACGGGCTTCCAGCATCTTCTCGGTTGCAGTCGGATTGGCATTTCTGGCTACAATAAGTGCTTTTATTATCACCGGCCCGCGGATTTACTATGCGATGGCAAGAGACGGATTGTTCCCGTCTATAGCCGGGCGTATCAGTAAGAAAGGGCAGGTCCCTTTTTATGCAATGATAGCGCAAAGCCTATTAGCGATTATTTTTATTCTGTTCGTGAAGGAATTCAAGAACCTGTACCAGTATGCGTCGGTAGGATTGTCGATTTTTGCGATGCTCTTCATCGCTGCGGTATACATTCTTCGATGGCGCCGGCCGGACATGGAAAGGCCGTTTCGCGTGCCCGGATACCCCGTTGTTCCTGCAATCTTCTTGGCAGTAACGCTCTTCATGACTGTATTTGCGTTCATTCAGTGGCGGAAGCCTTCGATGTACAGCCTCGGAAGCATCCTCGCCGGCATCCCGGTTTATTACATCTGGTCGTTTTTCCGGCGCCGAAGAGAGGCGGTAGAAGCAGGTGATATTAAGAATTAAGGACCAATCTTCAACAACTATATCTGCTTCATAATTGCGAAAAGTCAATAAGCGGAGCGCAGCCTTATGATGTATATGCGTTTTCGTAAATAGTAACGATATCGTCCAGCGTTAATTCGACCGGTGTTATGTCGTAAAGTTTACCCATAGTATAAGAGGAGTTTTCTGCAAGTGTTTTCAACTCTTCTTTATTAACGCCGTAGTCTGCCAGCTTTTCTTTGTCAAGGCCGACATTCTTTATGAGTTTCTTAAGCGCAGTAATAAAAGCGAAGGGTCTTTCTTTTTCCGGCAGGGCGTCAACGTCTTCTCCCATTGCTTTAGCCATATCGGGAAAACGCTCAGGACACCTTTCCGCCAAACAGCTAAAGTAAGAAACAGAAAGCATAGTAAGCCCTGCTCCATGGGCCATTTCCGGATGGTATGCACTTAAAGCATGCTCCATCGAATGATGTGAGATACAGCATGAGAGAGATTCACAGATGCCGGCTTCGGTATTGGCCCAGGCAAGCTTTGTCCTTGCCTCGATATTCTTGCCGTCTTTTACAGCGACAGGAAGATATTTTGTAATAAGGCCAATTGCCTCCAATGCCAGATGGTCGCTTGTCGGTTGATTGATCGTCGCGAGGTACGACTCGACCGAGTGAAAGAACGCGTCCATACCTGTATAAGCGGTCATCTTCGGGGGGACACTTACCATCAACTCCGGATCAACAATTGACATGACCGGAAAGGTAGAATCATTTCCATAGCCGATTTTCTCATTCGTATCGGTCTTTGTGATCACTGTCCACGGGTCGGCTTCAGTCCCAGTCCCTGCGGTCGTAGTTATCGCTACAACAGGCAAAGCCGGATTCGGAGGTGTTTTTCCTCCACCGCTTCCTCCATTTATGTAATCCCAGTACTTTCCGGGATTGACAGCCATGAGGGCTATACTTTTTGACGAGTCAAGGGTACTGCCTCCGCCGAGGCCGAGCACAAAATCGCAGCCATTTTCCCTGGTAACATTAGCTCCTTCTTCCACGTGCTCCGAAACGGGATTGGGGACAATCTTATCATAGACAACTGATTCGACACCATTTTCCTTGAGGTAGTCGATAACACTGTCAAGATAGCCATGTTTTTTCATTGCTCCGGATGAGCCAATAACGATAAGGGCATTTTTCCCGGGCAGATGGGGCGTTGTTTTAAGTTTTTTGAGCTTGCCGCAACCAAAGATAATTCTGGTTGGCATGTAATAAGAAAAATCGAGGTTCATTTCTGCTCCCTTAACAGTTTCACAACTCTTTCTATTGTCCAAGTATCATATGGAATACGAATTTTAAAGCAAGATTTTATTTGCCGGACAATTGTTCTTAATTTGCCTGTTTATACCTGGTCGACCTCAAGGCCCTATTGGATTAAAGGTAGTGGTATGGCCTCACCGTTCCTCTGTGCGAGTTGTTGCTTTTCATCGTAGGTGCCGTAGAAGGGGACATTGCCGTCGAGCCATATATAGAGTCTGTCTCGTTCCTCTTTCGTGAGATTTATATGCTTTGCGTGTGTTGAGTCCTCTATCACTTTCAACAGAGGGCTCTCATCGGCCCCGATGCGTCCCGGTCTGGTGATAATCTGAGTAATGCTGTCACCGCCCCATTCATACCATCTGACATACGGTTTGAGGCTCTCATACGATTTACTAAAGGTTCCCGCAGGCTCACCGGTCAAAACTAACCGACTCTTAAGGTTTCCTGTTTTTCCATCGTGGCAATGTACGCAATGCTTATCAAGGACCGGCTGGACAAGTCGAGGATAGCTGAAAGGACGGGTCCCATCCGGGCCGGGCTGAATCTTCGACGGCGGCCGTTGTAGAGCCAGCACATTCTGCCTGTTTGTTGGTACTGCACCACGGGATTCGTGACAACCGAGGCAGCTTCGGCGTTCGCCGGGTTGCAGGTAGGTGACACTGCGCATACTTTGAACGGCCCGGCCTTCCTCATCCACAGCCTGGAAATACAGGGGCTTGCGCGCAGGGGCCCGGAAATATGCCGAGCCATCAGATTCAACGGGAACCGTACCGAGCATCATACGCGTACTCTCAGCGTTGGCAAAGCCAATCTGTGGCTGGTTGGCTATGTGCGAGTGTGTTTTGGGAAGCACCTGGAAGATTCGCAGCTCACGGATTGGTCGGGATGCCGGCAAAGGAAACAGGCTCTGCTGGACGTTCGTTAGCACAAATTCGCCCTCATCGCCGAAACTTGCATTAAGTGTGGAAGGGGTGGCAGGTGGAACCGAACGCCGGATAAGAGGGATAGGGTACATGCAGGAGATACCATCTTCTTTGTAAAGCAGCTCCAGGTTGCCAAAGCGATCGAAGTAATAAATTCCCGTATGTGTGTCCTTGTTGACACCGGGCCCCATACCCGGAAGCGGCTCGAAGCTGAAGGAAACCAGGAAGTAGTTTTCCGAGAGCGGCCACGGACTGTGGAAATAGCTTTTTGGCCAGCCGGGGGCTTCAGGAAAACATACCTCCGGCGTAAGGACCTCAATCGAATCGAACCGGTCCTGTCCGGTCACAGGATCCAGCATCTCGCGGGAAGGATCGAAAATGACTAACGAGCCACCCACATCGGCATGATGTGCACCGGCGACAAACACGATTCGATTAGAACCCGGTATTGCTCGTGCTTGGAAACAGGCGTTGATACGCTGAGTATAGTTGCCGAAGAGAATGCTGGGATTGCTTCCGTCCGGATTGCTCACCCACAGGCCGTGGTAGTTCGCCGCTGAACGGTCGACATAGTCCCAGCGGGAATACACGATTCGCCCGTCGGTCAGTACAGAAGGATGCCACTCATTTGTTTCATGGAATGAAAGTGTCCGTACCGCCTGGCCGGAGGCGTTCATGCGATGCAGTGTGTAGCTCGGCAGTGGTTCCCAGGGATTATGGCATCGGCCGAAACCTCCACGGCGGGTGGACATAAAGGCGATTCCGCCATCAGGCAGGGGACAGGGATCGAAATCGTCATCTGGGCCATTAGTAAGTTGACGCAGGTTTGTCCCATCGGCGTCCATTGCATAGATGTGAAAGCACCGCCTCTGGGGCGAGTAATAATCCGGTTTTTTCGCAGCCCGTTTGGCAAAGGCGAAATAAATCGTCTGTGCATCGTAAGACAGGGTGAGAGTCGTGTAATTGCCGCGCGGCAGACGGCCCTTGATAAGATCGCGCACCTTAAGAGAACGCCCCGGTTCATCGAGGATGTGCACTCCGCCGCCGGCAATATCCCCATAGTCATAGAAGTAGCCGAGATATTCGTGCAGCATCTGGCAGATAAAGCGGCGACGCTTCATAAACACAATAGGCTTTGAGGCTATAAGAGGGTTTTTCAGAGCCAACTTCCGTGCGACAGAACGCACTTTGTGATACAGGACCAGCCGGGCCATCTTGTCCAGCGATTCTATCGCATTCACTTCACCTCGCAGGTGTTCCAGAGCGGCTGACTCCAAACTGAGTTCCGGCCCGTCGGGCATTCTTCGAAGGTCGGTGAGAAGCTTGTTGGCACTATGCCATATATCACGAATGGCTTCAGGAGTATCTGTAGTCCGGTTTTTCCTGCGCTCCTGTGCAGCCCAGTCAGCTTCGACCATTGTCTGCAAAACCTCGCCATCTGAGGTCTTGTACTCAGCTATCGCAAACGGCACCTGTACCAGCAGCCACATTGAAGCAAGGGCTGCCAAGTATCCCCATTGGCCAAATCCTATTTTCATATATAATTTCCTAAAACCAGTAAAGTTCCGATGTTCTTCAGGTAACGCTCGTAACTTTTGCTTCGTGAAATTCAACCTGCCTTTTGCCTAAGAACCATATATTACCAAATTTACATTTTATTGCATTGTTCTATTTAAAAAATCCTGAATTTAATCGACACCTCGCATATGCTACAGCGGTTTTTGGCCGGAAATACAAGAAAATCCTTGCATTCTCAAGATTTTGCTTTAGTTTTTCTTATTAATTATACACCACAAATTTAGCAAAACATTTACAGGAGGTTGCCATGTATCAATTAACTAAATTCAAAACCAAATGCACTAATTTTATCGCACTCTTTTTGCTTATCATGATCTCCGGTGTCCCTGTTACATATACGCAGCAGCGGCAAAGAGCAAAAAAGCTTATAACACCTCAAAGAGTCAGGTCTCTAAGCAGTGACTTTACTAACTATATTGACCAAATTTCTTTGCTAAAGCTGTGAGTTTTTTGAGCCTCTCAGGTTTGACATGGGGAGCTACGCTGCAGGCTGAAGAAAGTATATATCCACTGCCGGGCTTGCCGATTTTGAGCCTGTCCTTCACAGCCTCCTCAAACGTTTGGTCATCTGCATTAAGCATTTCGTTAACGGCATCCAGATTTCCCTTAAAAAAGAACCGCTCACCATACTTTGATTTTGCTTGGCGCAACTCTACTGTGCCAAGCGGCGGTGGATCTAATGTATCGATTCCATCAACGCTGGTTTCGCTCATTAGGTCCAGGCGGTCGCCAATTGCTCCACAGGTATGAACATACGATTTTGAACCGTGTCTGTTTATCGATTGAAAAACCTGGTCTTCATAGGGGACAACGAATTCTTGATACATTTGCCGGCTTATAAAGCCCGCGCCGGCAAAAGCTGAACTTACAAGAATAGCGTCGGGCCCACAGCCGGCGTACAGTTTAACTTGTGCAAGCACCTGTTGTGTAAAAGCAGCGAGTACATCGTGGCACTTTCGAGGCTCATCGAGCAAGGCCATAAGGGCCTGTTCATATCCGAATAGCTCCATAAAATGAGTGAAAGGCGAGAATACTTCCACATGTACTGAGACGTCCGGCGCAAGCTGACGGACTTTCTCCAGCGTGCTTGTGAACCACACAGGATAAGCTGCCGGGTCGGACAGGTCGGCGTTCAAATCAATATCCCAAAGCTGCGGTATATGCCAGGTGTTCCAGATATAGCCGGCAAGCCTGTATGTGGATGGATTATTGACGTCGACTGTTTTATAGTCCGCCCGTGTGGCACGGCCATCCTGGCCGTGATTCCATGGGCTGGAAGCCCATGACACAGGTGCCTGTCCCGACTGATATGTCTGCGGATTATCATCCGTTGGAACAATCGTTTCAAGTCCTGATTTCCAATACAGGTATTCGGTATTATCAATTGTCTTTGATGATTTGAGTTTGTTTTTCCAATCCGCCGGGCGGCCGGGCAAATTTACAAGGATACCGTCAAATTCATATCTTCGCTGTAAATCAACCAGGGCATTGGCAAAGGTTTCAGAATCGAACCAGATTTCCGAAGGGCTGTAGTCGCAGTTTAAGAAATAGTGTCCGAGAGCAAGTTGACACATTACAGGAACGCGGTCAGGCTTTTCGTGATTCATTGCCGCCGATACGCGCTGTTTCGAATTCATACTTATTTTTCTCCGTATCTCCCACAGCAAAAAGGTGGAGAGCAGCATTTTTTTGCCCCTGACATTGGTTTTGTTTGGCTTTGTTTTGGATTAATATTGGGTTCGTTTTCATAAATTGCCCGATTTAACATTTTTTCATAATCTTTTGTTATAATAGAACTTACGTTCATTTGGGCTTTTTGGAAATTGGCTTTAATTGGGTTCGTTTGGGTTCGAATTGGGTTCGTTTTGGGTTCGTTTTTCCTACGTTGACCAAGTGTCTTTTTTTCGTAATCCTTTTTCATTTCTATAGTTACGTTCATTTGACTTTTCGGGGAATTGGGTTCGTTTTGCATATTTTTCTTATAATTTCGTACGTAATAATTCGTACATCTTCACTTTCGGGGCTGTTAGATTCCTGGGCGTTTAGCCGGTTAGCGCATATTCGGGCTTTTGTGGCCATTATAAGTTTTCCTAATTTACTATTCAGTATTCACGTTTTATTAGTTTGATAAATATTATACATTAGGAAATGTTTTGTGTAAAGTAAATAATTAAAAATATTGGACTTTTATTAGACGCAGAGAGAAAAAGTTTATCAGGTAATCAGGAGGTGAATATCCAATATTCCTTCGGCTGCGCTCAGGATAAACTCACAAATAAAACCGCTACAAGGAATGTCGAATGTTGAAGTGAAGGGGGAATTAGAGGATTAGTGGATTAGGTTATCAGGTGAGCAGGGATTTCGGAGATTGTCCACGCACCAAATTTAAAAAACAAAATTGGTGCGGGATCTGCGCTCATTCTGAGCTTGAGAAATTCTGGAGAGAATCCGAAGCGATTCAACGGGAAAAGAGCAAGGAAAAGAGACAAGATCAGTACTCAAAGCTATCTTGCCTTGGGTTTTCTTTGTAAAGCTAAACGCCTAAGAAAATTGCTCTTAAAATGGTTGTACAAAGATGGGGTTTTGTGTTTAATATTTCAGAGTTATGATTTATTATTGATAGAAGAAGCAACGGGAACTTCTTATACTGAAGGAAACGGTAAATCAAATATGGAGAATTGGATTATGAACAGAAAACAGAAAACATGTATTTTGGTAAGTATAGCTGTAATCGTGGCAATGGGGCTTTATCCGCCCTGGGTTCTTGAAAGCAAAGAACTATGGGGCGGAAAGCCTAAATACACCCTTGAACCTGGACCCTATTCCTGGATAAACGATCCCCCTGTAAGAGTCGAAACTAAACCCAGTTCCGTCTCCTGGCTAAACGACAAGAGAAAAATGGGCAGCCCCCAGGCAAGAGCCAGATTCATTGACCTGTATCGTCTTGGTGTACAATATTTTATGGTTGCTGTTGTAACAGCCGGTCTGATTATTACTCTCAGGGACAGAAAGACTGGATAAAAACACAAGGAGATTTTTAATTGTGTATTCAGAAAATAGGAATAGTCAACCTATATTTTGAAGGAACGAAAAGACAAAGTTCGTTGAAACGCAAGAGATTGGACCCTCCTTCGTCCATTAGGGACTACGGAGGACAGGCGAGTCCGCCCCCATAAGGGGTAAACTCCGGCGGATAAAAGGCGTATAAAACTGTATAATCATTGTTGTGCCTATAGAAAAATGCAAAATGACATATTAAAAATCAAAACGGCCATCCCTACTTATCTCGGAGAATAGCATGAATGAACGATATGAAAATGAAATAAAGGAATACACACACTGGATTCAATCGTTTGGAAATGATCGTTTAACCCGCTGGAAGAATCTTCTGGAGTCAAATCCTGAATCTGCCTTATGTGAAGCCATGACTTGTCAGCTATTAATTAACAACGGTTGTTCAGTTGAACCATTTGAGGATTTATCAAGCGGAGGTGTAGATTTCAAGTGTATCAAAAATCAACAAGAATTTTTTGCAGAAGTAACCTGTATATCACAGGAGAAAGTAACTGATAAAACAAAACTTACTGATGATATAAATGCAGGTGCAACTTTTTACAGGTCTTTAACAAAGGTCTTCTGGAATGAACTATGCCAGAAAGCTTCTCAATGCAGTGGATTAAATGCGCCATGCATTGTTGTGATTGGTACATATCATTTTCGTGGTGGTTGTTTGTGTTTTAATGATAGAAAAGCAGAAGAGATTTTAACAGGCAAGCCATATATTGCGATGGCACTTGATTCTAATAAAGGTAAAGCAGTTGGAGAGCCATATCAGGAAACAGATTTAGAATCTGCTGCGTTTCTACGCCCGATTAAAAAAGAACAGGGTAAAGGAATTGAATATGCCAGAAGTCCAATTTCTGCTGTTTTATTATGTCCTTTTGGCGCACCTCGTCCAAATATTGTTGGAGTTCTTCATCCTAATCCAAATTTTCTATTTGATAGAAAGTTACTTCCTAAAGTAAAATTTGGAAAGTTGAAGGAAGGATATAAAACTACTGGAATTTTTCAAATAGAGTGGATTTAGATTAACTGGGGACGTTGGGGCTGTTGAAAAAACGTAGCAAAGAAACAGCAGGAAAAGGCCGGAAGTTGGCTTTTTGGCTCAAAAATTAAGTGTTGCACGTTTACAATATGATGTTGTACGCTTACATCGTGGCATTGCAAGGTTGCATCACGGCGTTGTAAGGTTACATTGAGCAATTGTAAGTCTACATCGTGGCAAAGTAAGCATGATATGTGACAAAGTCGGCTTACTCCATGGCAAATCATCTTTCATCTGCGACATATCACGCTTAATATGCTACACTTGGCGCTTCATTTATGGCAGATAACGCTTCATCTGTGGCAAATTAAGCCTTATTTATTACACACGGGCAGGATGCCCGTGGCACAAGATTAAACTTCATATATGGCATATCACACTTACTTTGTCATAGCTAAAGCCTAACACTGTGGCTAAACAATTTGGATTCCCGTCCCCCCAATCAGGTAGGGGCAGGCTTTGGCGGG
>VRUL01000052.1 GCA_019456145.1 Planctomycetota bacterium | reverse complement strand
GGCGTTTTACGACAAAAGACGCCAGAATAAAACTGAAAAGACTATATCCATCAATTGATTAGAGACAGACCACTAGGTAACAATCTCCATTCCAGTCGCTTGGAACCGGAAACGCACAGCGAATTAAGTAAAATGAATCGTCGCTTGTGTCACTCATGTTCGGGTTATCCGCGTCAGTGATTCGAATCAGGCATTTGTAGGAAAGGTTCGATGGGATCTGCCAATCATAAGAGCAAGTATTAGAGATAGTATTGGAGGTTATTGGAATCCAACTGTTTCCATCGTCGATGGAATAATCTAATAGATAGTTGCCACCGCAGTTTCCCTCACCTCTGGAATCCTCCCACCTGATTGTATATGTAGAAGATACGGGCACACGCTCGTAGCCGTTAGGTTTTATTATAGCAAACGTTGGAGGTGGGCCATCGACATGAAAATTGAAGTAGCAGAAGGGAATCTCGCTGCAGTAGAATAGCCAGTCTCCTCCGGAAAGTGGGCCGAACCAACCGTTGAGACCGCAAACAGGAGCATAAACGGCAGGGCAATATGGTGCTGGTGCTGGTTGTTTAAACCACAGTTCGATGGTTCTTTGGTATTGGTCAATTGTAATTTCCGGAATGCCCCAGGCAGCTTCGGCCCAACAAGAGTTATTATATACTCCTGTAGGACCGGAAAAAGGGACCGTATCCGGCGGTGGTGACGATGGAGGGTAACGTGATGGATAAATTTTCCATAAACCCCACGTGGTATCGGTACCACTAACCCAGTCAATTTGCCAATCGGAGGAATACACAGACGTGCTTGCCGTCATCACGACAATCCATACAATAATTGATTGCCTTTTCATTAGTTTTCCCTCAAAAACTCAAAAAGACGATATAGAGGTACTATAACATCTTTTTTCTCCATTACAAGTAAAAAAAGGTTTTTTCGAGTCGGCTTTTCTTTGTGTCAAGCGAGACTGGAATCGATTATGAGTTGGAGACGGTGTATGAAGTACACTTGCTCAGCAATTTGTGTAAAAAGCCACTTCTATTGCTCTTTCGAAGGTGATTCATCCGGTTCTGTTTCGGGCTCCGGCTGCTTTTTGGGCTTAGACTTTCGCTTGGCTTTTTTCGGCTTGGATTCGGTTACGATCGGCTCAACTTCGATTTCCTCAAAAGGTGAATACACGTCCTCCAGGGCGGTATTATCAACTTTTTTGCGCATAAGCGAATAGATTATGGTATTGGCGGAAAAGTAAAAACTTATTATGAACGAAACTACCAATACGACAACAGCCAGTAAGAACAGATATACAATAAAGGCGGCGATTTTTACCGACAAATTAGCGGCTGCTAAATCCGGCGAATCGACCAGGTTCATAAAAGTTGGTGCCGGCCAGATCGTTGCAAGCTTTTGGTTGTTGAGGCCAAGCTGCAGGAACAGATAAGTACACAGCAGCAGCAAAAAGGCAAAGAATCGAACGAATACGTAACAAATAGCACCATAAACAGCGGCTGTAACGGTATAAAAGCCCATTCGCCACGGTCTTGCAAACACATAACTGAAAGAACGATTTATCGCATCTAAACAGTCTGAGCCATCATACGCCACGGCAGGAAACATCAGGCTAAAACCTGCAACTGTTCCTATCGAAGCAACCGCTATAAACGCGCCGGTAATCAAAGCCAACAGCATAAAGACAGCCATTATCAGCTCACCCGCCCATCGAATATTGCCAATCAACCCCAAAAGGAAGATGAGCAGACCTGCGGCGATAATTATGATCATCGGTATCAAAGGCGAGGTTACGAAACTTGTAAACTTTTTTATGCTGAAACGCAGTGCTTCGGTCAGGCCTGGTTTTTCATTTTGAGCAAATTGAAGCGCTGCAATTCGACAGATGGCTCCACCGGAAATAGAAGTCACAACAAGTATTATTAAAAAGAAAATTAAACAGTATAGCAAATGGTATTTCACTGCCCATGTCACCGCTTTAAACAACTCTGCGATATTTGCAACCACGCCGGAGATATCGAATGCAAACAGACGATTTAATGCGTTGTGAAACTTTTCTGAACCGAAACGCCAAAGTGTGGAAAATACACCCTCGCGGTCACCTTTTTTTTGGGCACTTTTAATATATGAATCCAGTTGCCCTGTATTATTGATATAAAGCTGCAGCTCCGTAAGCATAATTTTGCCCCGTGGACCCGTTATAACAACAACCGTTTTGTTGAAGTCCATAATCCAGCCGGACATACATACAGAAGTCACCGCCATAAAAGCGATTATTAATTTGGTTGGCTGAATGGACATACGGAAAGTTTGGAATATTTTCAGAAAGAGAATATTTTTACAACCGTTAGAGGAATCTTTTTCGTCGCCCATTTTGTATCCTTTCAAAAAGGCCTACAATTATCCCGTCTTAGGCCCCCCTAAGAGACGGTAAATATATTACCATTGTCAGCCGAGTTCTACAAATTATTTTGACATATTATTTATGAAAATCATCTTTTACCGCTGATCCGATACCCTGTCCGGGTAAGTATTGGACGTTTCGCCGGGTTCCTGTGACTGCGATAGTTTATACCCGGCGTCCAGCCAGACACCCAGATCCACGAGTTTACATCGCCGAGAGCAAAAGGGAAAGAATTTTGTTTCCTCGGCTTTCTCTTTAGTTGGCACCTTAACAGTTTTATGGCAGACTGGACATATGTGTTTCATACTGATGTTTTAGTTTACCCTTTTCGAGAGTAAAGTAAAATATATTTTTTCCGTCTCTGCCAAATAGTAAAGTCGATGAGGTGAAGGAAAAAACTGCCTGCTGGGCTATTTCCGGTATGAGGATTATTTGATCGAACAGACCAAAGCTGACTTTAGCACTTCGAGGATTACTCCGGCCCTTCCTCGGTTTGATATTCCTGCGATTCTGAGTCTGATTGTACCTGCCCTTTTACAAGTCCTTGTTCCAGCATACGGGCATGTTCAACACAATATCTGGCCCAGGGCTGGGCCTCGAGCCTGGCCTTGCGTATTTGTTTGCCTGTACCTTCGCAAATGCCATAAGTTCCCTGATCAATACGCTGCAAGGCATCGTCAGTTTCTCTTAGTAGTTTCCTTTCGCCATCCATCAATCCCAAGGTAAATTCCTGCTCGTAGTTATCGGTTCCGATGTCTGCCATGTGGATTGGCATACTTGACAGGTCTCCGCTTGCATCCAGCCGGGATTGCTTAAGAGCCTCGTCTTCCATCTCGCTTACATTTGAGATAATCTCTCGGCGTTTTTGTAATAACATTTGCTTGAAATGCTCAATATCAGCGGCACTTAAGCGACTTTTCCTTGTCCGAGTTGAACTGGTTTTTTTCCTGGTTGTCTTTTTGCGATTCTTTGCCACTTCTCACTTTACCTTTCTTACTACTGTTAAGCATTTCTGTGTGTCAATTAAAACACGAATTATAGCATATTAACGTATTCGTTGTATAGTATATTTATCCAAAATCGCAGTTCTAACTTGTCATAGTAAAGTGTCGTTAGAACGGTCAATTCTTTAGCGAAAAGCCGCTACAAACAGCCGTAACTACTTATATTACAAGTAGATACAACGAGCGGCGTCGCGACCGTTTCTACCGGCTGCTGTCCTGTTTTCGGTCGATTTGGCTGCTGTCTTTTGCAAATTTGCCTAAAGGAATGAAAAATTTCTCCCGGCCAATCCTGCCTGTAAAGCCCCTGACTCCAAAGACTCTTTCGATTAGCTCGGGCGAAAAAACTTCTTTTGCCTGGCCATGCCGGTAATTGCTATCGGCTCCAAGAAGCAAGCAGGCGTCTGCGTATTGGGCTGCCATGTTGATATCGTGCGTTACAGTTACGATTGTTTTGCCTTTTTCAAGCTGCATGGCTTTGAGCAAATCATATATGCCAACCTGATGTTTCAAGTCCAGGAAGGCTGTCGGTTCGTCCAAAAGTAAAATGGGGGTGTTTTGCGCAAGCGCTCTTGCAATAAAAACCCTCTGCCGTTCACCTCCGCTCAACTCTGCCAGTGGTCGTGAGCTGAACTGGGTTGTATCGGTCATCTCCAGCGCTTCGTTTATAAACTTCTTATCGGCTTGGCCCTCAAATCCAAACGTGCCCAAATATGGTGTTCTTGCCATCGAGACCATCTGGGCCACGGTAAAATCGAATACCGGCACAAATTCCTGGCGCACGACAGCGATCTTTTGTGCAAGTTTTTTGACTGAATATGATTCTATAGGCGCTTCATCGATTTTGACAGAGCCTGCTTTGGCCGGCAACAGTCGACAGAGCAGATTCAGCAGCGTTGTTTTACCTGCCCCGTTTGGGCCTGCAATGGCCAGAAATGTGCCCGGGGCGACTTCAAAGCTGATATCATTCAAAATCGTCTCTTGCAGCCTGTAGCCGAAACTTAAATTTTCAACCTCTATAATCCCGCTCATTTTAACCAGCTGACTTTTCTGCTGTATTTTGCCAGTAAGACCAGGAAAAATGGCCCTCCGACAATAGCTGTAATTACGCCCACCGGCAACTGCTCCTGGCCGAAAATTGTCCTAGCGAGTGTGTCGGCGCAGACCAGAAATGCGCTTCCGATTATCGCGCTGACAGGCAGCAATTGACGATGGTCAGGCCCAAATACCAAGCGAACTCCGTGAGGGATGATAAGGCCCACAAAGCCGATAAGCCCGCTCAAACTAACCGCAATAGCTGTGATAAAGGCGGCGAAACCGAAAGCGGCCATTTTGGTTTTTGCTGTGTCAACTCCGAGACCTTGTGCTTCATTGTCTCCCAAAGTCAGAGCGTTCAATCTGTGGCAAATACTAAACAATCCGATTATACCACCCAGGATGCAGACACCGCTGATCCACAGTGTTAGCCAGTCTTTTTCCGTTATGCTGCCCATGAGCCAGTATATTGTCGAACGCAACTGTTCGCTTTTTGCGATTGATGTCAGGAACATTATCACTGCTGAGAAGAAGGTATTAATTACCACGCCGGCCAACAGCAGGCTTGTCACCTGTGATTTTCCCGTAAAACGTCCGATGTACCAGACCAGCCAAACTGTCCCAAGCGCCCCGGCAAATGCAAAAACTCCTATGGGTGAGCCGCCCAGGAACGTCCAGCTTATACCGGACAGGATTGCAATAATCACCCCCAGCCCTGCACCGCTGGATATTCCCAGAATGTATGGGTCGGCCAGCGGATTTCGTAAAATTGCCTGTAACACGACACCTGAACATGCCAGGGCTGCTCCTACCAGTGCGGCCAGGATTACCCGCGGAAGTCTAACGCCGACAAAAATTTCGTAATCTATATTCTCGCCCGGAACCTCACCAGGACCGGCTAAGACCTTTTGTAGAGAAATCTTTTGTGTTCCCACGACAGCACACAGACACATTACCATGCCCAGCACTGCTAAACAAGTTACAACTCTAACTGCCAATTTTCCTGATGTTAGCATTTCAGCCATCGATTTATCTGAATCATTGTGTGGTATTGTTTGTATACCTGAAAATATCCGGGTGCAAGCAACGTGCGATCAGCATTAGACCCTGTGGTAATCTTGGCCCTAATCTCAGGATGGTGCCGGGCTCAAGAACGTAAATACTGTTATTTTTTACGGCGGTTAAGCTCGGCCATTTGGTCCAAAACAATTCAGCGGCCTTTTGCTGCTCACCGATATTGCCTGTCCCCATTGCCGACTGGATTATTATCTCTGCACCACAGACCAAAAGCTCTTCAGTGCCTATTTGTGGATATTGAGCAATGGTGGGCCCGATAGCATTTTCACCGCCTGCAAGTTCAATCAATTCGTTTACAAAGGTTTTTCTACCGACTACCCGTAAGGGTTCAGGCTGCACTACCCACAATACCCTGACCTTATTAGTTGAGTTGATTTTAAGTTGCAAATTATTCATTTGGTTTCTTATATTGTTGATGAGCTGGTCCGCACGCTGCCTGGATCCTGTGGCAGTACCGATTTTTTGAATAGCCGTCAAAAGCTCTTCAACCTTCTCTATCTTTAAGGTCAAGATCTGGTAGCCAAGCCGATTTAGGGTATCTGCAACGGCTTTTTGCTGCTCGAACTGCAATGTAACCACTAAGTCCGGCTTACATGCTATTATCGCTTCAGTATTTGGCTGCCAGAATGTCCCTATCTTTTTTTTGTCAGCCGCCTCGAGAGGGTAATCGCTGTCGTTTGAGACCGCAACGATTTGTTCATCCAACTCTAATGCAAAAAGAATTTCAGTAAGGTTGGGAGCGAGCGAAACAATTCTTACAGGCTTATTCGGCAGGGGGGAAGCACTTCGGTTTTGAACATTCGGAACACCAAATATTACAAAACCTGCGCCACTTAGGCACAAGATTATCGCCAGTAGCCACCACAGTTTCTTCATTACGTTCTCTTAAACTGCTTTTCCAGGTCGCTTAACGAAAATTTTATCGTGGTGGGCCTGCCGTGAGGACAGCGGCTTGCCCTTTCTACTATTTCTCTATCTACAAGCAGTTGCTCCATTTCGTTGTCGCTTAGCTTTTGGCCGGCTTTGATGGCCGCCTTACACGCAGCCATATTCAAAACCTCATCGAGCAATCTTTCAGCATCAAGGTTCACGTCCTTACGGCTGAGCAAATCGATTAAATCCTGAATAAAATCGAGCGGTGCCGCCTTTGCCAGCAGCGTGGGAAAAGCCTGAATAGCCATCGTCTTTGGACCAAACGGGGCAAGATCGATACCCAGTTTTTCAATCAGCTCGGCGTTGGTTTTAAGGGCATCGGCCTGGGAGGCGGTGACCTCAAAGCTTTCGGGTATCAGCAGTTTTTGTGATTCGAGTTTGCTTTCGCGTATTCGCCGGCATAATTTCTCATATAATATGCGTTCATGAAGAGCATGCTGGTCTATAATGATGAAACCCTCATCATTTTGCGCAACGATAAAGCTGTCGTGTATTTGTAAGAATTTTCTTTCGACCTGCGGCTTGTCGTATTCGGCTTCCCGTATCCGGTGTCCTGCTTCTTGGCCTGGGCCTTGCCTTTCACGTGCAAATTGCTGCTGCGTTGGGATGGGTCTGTGCTTTTTGAAAAATTCAGCCATTGCGTCGGCAATTTTTTGGTTTCTGAAACCTGCTTCAGGCGTTCCCTGGTTATCCTTGAATGCCGTTGTTGCCGCCGGCAACTTTGCACCAATGTCAAGATTTGTCCCCAAAAGCTTTTCCCGAATGCACCCGAGAATCTGAGAGTGAACCAAATTGGCATTATAAAAACGCACCTCAATCTTCGTGGGATGCACATTAACGTCTACGTCTTCATAGGGTATTTGAATGAACAAAAAGACGACGGGGAATCTGTCCGGCCCTAAACAGCCTCGATATGCTTCTTTGATTGCGTGTGAGATAAATTTGTCGCGGATAAACCGGCCGTTCAGGAAAACATATTGAAATTTTTTATTTGTTCTCGAAATGTTGGGTTTACCCAGCAGAGCGAAAATATCTAATCCTCTTTCATTACTTTTGGTCTCCATGGAATTTTCAGCAATCTCAGATGAAAACAATTCAGCTATGCGCCGGCTAATGCCTTCTCTGCCCGGTAATCGATAAAGCTCTCTGCCGTTGTGTATGAGCGTCATATCCAAATCGCAATTTGCCAGTGCAGTGCGAGTGAAGTGCTCAGTAATGTGGCCCATTTCTGTATTGGCGGTTTTAAGGAATTTGCGTCTGGCGGGTAATTTATAAAAAAGGTCACGGACCTGGATTGTAGTACCGTAATCGGCGCTGGCCGGGCTGACGCCGCCCTTATTTCCACAATCAATCTCGATGTAGTTGGCGCCGGTTTCAGTCTTGGTTCTGCTCACAGCCCTGATTTGTGCTACCGCGGCGATACTCGCCAGCGCTTCGCCTCTGAAGCCAAGCGTCGATATACCGTGCAAGTCTTTGCTGGTTTTGATTTTGCTTGTGGTGTGCGGCTCAAATGCCCTGGCCAGGTCTTCAGGGTCCATCCCACCGCCATTATCGGTGACCGACATTAATTTTCGGCCTCCGTCCTCGATGGAAACTGTTATTTTTGTTGCCCCTGCATCGATACTGTTTTCCATCAGTTCCTTGACCACGCTGGCAGGGCGTTCAATCACCTCGCCGGCGGCAATCATATTCACCATATTCTGGTCAAGGACGGCTATTTGCGCCATGGTATTCCCCCACCCCTGTGTCAATTGATTATTTGCTATTGATTATTTTCAATCGGGTTTTCCCACTTATGAAGGTGAAAAACTCAATAAAACAAACACTACGATTTTTGACCACTTTGTCTTGAAAATCAGGGATTAACATTTTTTCCAATAATCAATTATCAATCATCAATAATCAATAATCAATTTTTAAACAGGCTTTGGCCGGTCATTTCTTCGGGCTTCGGCAGCCTCATCATTTCCAGGAAGGTAGGCCCTACATCTGCCAACCTGCCGTCTTCTCGTAGTTTTTTATTTTTGTATCGGTCATCGAAAACAATCAACGGCACGTCACCAACGGTATGGGCTGTATGGGGCAGCTTAATTTCCTTGTCCCACATTTTTTCAAAGTTGCCGTGGTCGGCGGTGATTAATGCCACGCCGCCCATACTTTTGACTTTTTCCAGTATCCTGCCTACACACTCATCGACGACCTCAGCCGCTTTGATTGCCACTTCCAATATACCTGTATGGCCAACCATATCCGGATTGGCAAAATTGATCACCACTACATCATATTTGTTAGAGTCAAGTCTTTGCAGTACAACCTCGGCAACCTCGTAAGCGCTCATCTCCGGCTTTAAGTCGTAGGTTCGAACCCGCGGCGAGGGCACTATCTGCCTGTCTTCACCTCTGAATGGCTTTTCATTGTAATCGTTGTAAAAGAACGTAACATGTGCATATTTTTCTGTCTCTGCGCAGCGAAATTGCTTCAGGCCAAGAGAACCCCAGTATGCTCCGAGGATATTTTTCATTTTCGGAGGCTTTGGAAACGCCACTTGTGCCGGTAACGTTGCATCATACTCGGTCAGGCAGACGTAATATATATCCGGTTTGGTTGGCCTGGCAAATTCTTTGAAGTACGGCTCAGTGAATGCACGCGTGATTTCACGAGGTCTGTCGCCGCGGAAGTTGAAGAATATTACACCATCGCCGTCCTCGATAATAGCTATGGGCTCGTTGTCGCTGTTGATGATAGAGGTCGGCTCGATAAATTCATCAGTCACATCTTTTTCATAACTTTGAGCAACGGCTTCTGCCGCGGTAAATGCTTTTATGCCTTTGCCGGTCCTTAGACATTCGTATGCCTTTTGCACGCGTTCCCATCGGCTGTCGCGGTCCATCGCATAGAATCTGCCCATTACACTTGCGATTGTGCCCACCCCTATCTCCCGGGCTTTTTTTTCTATATCGGTTATATAACCTGCACTGCTATTCGGCGGCGAATCCCGGCCATCGGTAAATGCGTGGATAAAAATATCCTTTACGTCGTTTCTTTTTGCCAACTCAAGCAGGCCATACAAGTGGTCCAACAGCGAGTGTACACCAATGTCGCTGCAGAGGCCCATAAGGTGAATTTTGCCGTTGTTGTTTTTTACAAATTCGACCAAATTCTGAAATTCTTTGTTCTGGAAGAACGAACCGTCGCGAATAGCTTTGCTTATTCTTACTGATTCCTGGGGTACGATTCTACCGGCTCCGATGTTTTGATGTCCCACTTCGCTATTGCCCATCGTCCCGTCCGGCAGGCCAACGTCTACGCCGCTTGTATGGATAAGGCAGTTTGGATATTCGGCCATTAGCATGTCATCTGTCGGGGTATTGGCACACTTGACGGCATTATATTCATCCTCATCCGGATTCGGATTGTAACCCCAGCCGTCGCGGATAATCATTACGAATGGCTTGTTCTTCAGAACCGGTTTTTGTTTTGCCATAAAGGGCCTTTCAGATAAGAAGTACAAAAGTAAACTATCCGTACTTTACCTTCTTACTTATTAAGCCGATATAATATAGAGGTGTGTTAAGAATGTCAAACATTGAAAAAACGCTCGAAAATGAAATCTTTGGGTCGCTAAAAGGTTTTGACAAAGACGGTTACAATGGTATAATTACCGTAAATTATGAATTTCCCTGTCAGTTTTCTGCACATAGTCTCGGCAGGATGGTCCTTGTCTAATGAAAGGGGATTGTATATGTCTTATCGGATGAAAATATATCTTGGAATCTCTATATGCCTGACAGGCTTAATCTTATCATTTTCTGCCGGTTGTAATGAGCAGCAACAGGTGCAAAAGGCGATTGATTTATATCTCGATGGTGTAATGCTCAAGGAGCTGGGTGAAAATGAAATGGCCGCTCAAAAGCTCAACTCTGCCGTAGTATTAGACCAACGTCTTCCAATGGCTTATTCTATGCTCGGCGACATTTATCAGGAACAAAAGGATTATCAAAAAAGCGCTGCATCCTACGAAAAGGCAACGGAGCTGGATCCGCGTTCTTTCGAAGATTATTTCAATCTTGGAAAGGTTTACCAGATTATGAAGAAGCTTTCGCTTGCGGTCAAGGCATACAGCAGGGCCTGTGAGCTCAAGCCAGATCATCTGGAGGCGCATATCTATACGGCCAAAAGCTATTTTGAAATTGGGGACTACAACAGTGCGATAGCCGCGGCAAGCCGGGCCGAACGGATCGATCCTGATGTAGGTGAAATTCAGACAATGCTCGGCAAGATGTACGAATCGCAGAAAAATTATGACCAGGCTATCCGTTCCTATAAGCGAGCACTGGAAATAAATAGTAACGACGCGGGGATTATGACTTCTCTGGCAGTTGTGTATCTAAATACTAATCGCAATGAGCCGGCAAAAGAGCTGTTCATATTAGCGACACAAACCCAACCTGATAATAGTACAGCCTACCGATATCTCGGATATTGTTATCTGCAACTGGATGAGATGAACAAAGCAATAGAAAGTTATATCAAGGCGATCGAGATAAATGATAACGACTGGGAAGCACACAGGGGTCTCGGAGTTGCTTATCTGATGAAGGTAATTGATGAGACTAATGAAGATGAGCAGCTCAAGACAGAGCTAAGGACCAAGGCAGTCCGGCACTGGCGTAAGTCTTTAGACCTCAAGCCCACTCAATCTCATCGCGAGAGATTACTTAAATACATAAAAATGTATTCGAAGTAAAATAGATATCATATTGGCTCAAGATTAACTATGACAGAATTTAAGACTGAAGAAGGTGCCCGGCCGAGTTCAGGTCGGGCTTTTTTGTCCGATACCGGAAAACCCTTTCGCTGCTTCCGGTTTTTTCGGGGAATTACGTTGCCCCCCTTAAAAGCACATCTTATATTCTGGCTTTTAACGACGCATGGCTTGGCGCTGGATTTGTGGAGTAAAAAAGCGGTCTTCGACCTGTTAGAGCATCAGCCGAATAACAGCTATTCAATTATAGATGGAGTTTTGACATTGGTAAGGGCATTAAACGACGGCGCTGCTTTTGGAATATTTTCCGGGAGGCCTTATATGTTAGTCGCGGTTTCGGTCGTTGCGCTGATAGCAATCTTCGGTATCTTTCTTTACAGCGGTTCTGAACGAAGATTGGTTCACGTAGCTCTTGGGTTTTTTGCTGCCGGTGTTTGCGGGAATCTCTACGACAGATTATTTAATAATGGGATGGTTCGTGACTTCATCGATGTAGTGTACTGGCCGGGCAAACACTGGCCGGCATTCAATGTCGCAGATAGTTTGCTTTGTCTCGGCGTTGGATTGATGGTTATTTCATGTCTTCTTACTGACAAGTCTCCTCCAGGACGTGCTCAGCAACATAAATAGGGGTGTTTAACGCCGTCCCTAATGCAATTGCATCGGAAGGACGGGAATCAATTTCGACGGTTCGCCCGTTCAAGCTCAAGTATATCTTTGCATGAAATGTATGATTACGCAGGTCATTTATAACTATCTTTTCTATTTCAGCGCCGAGGCCTTCAATTACACTGCCTAATAAATCGTGCGTCATCGGGCGGGGGGGCTGGATGCCTTTTAACCGACGGTCGATTGCAAAAATCTCAACTATCCCGATAACGATAGGGAAACTACGCTGCCCGTGCCGCTCTTTTAAGATAATTATCTGCTGGTCGGATGTTTCGTTAATGATGATACGAGACAATTCCATTTCGATATCCATTTTGGCACCGCCTTTACTAAATCAACTCTCCAATTCCGACAGGTGTTTTTCAACAACCTCTAACTGCCCTGACAGCTCTGCGAACTTTTCTCTTGCCTTTTCGACAACTTCCGGCTTGGCCTTAGTAAGAAAATCATTGTTGCCTAACTTGGCCTCTGTTGCTTTTTTGGCTCTCTCAACCTTCTGTTTCTGTTTTTCCAGACGCTGCTTTTCAGCTTCCGGATCAATAGCATCGTGTACATAAACTTCCGTTACATCCGCTACAGCTACTGCAGCGTTTGGAGGTTTTACTATCGCTACCCCCGCCTCAAATTCTTTAGTCCCAGCCAGATGTTGGATAAGTTCCGCGTTTCGGTTTAGAATATCAACAGTTTCTTGTTGGGACCTTGCAGATACAACCAACATTTCCTTTGGTGGTATATTTCTATCGTTTCTAATGTCCCGCACAGTCCGAATTGCAGCCTGGACGGTTGCTATCTGTTTTTCTGTGTCCTCATCTACTAAAGAGTCCAACCTCTTAGGCCATTGAGCAACAACCAGTGCCTGGGCCTTCTGGGTTTCTGATATGTTTTTGAGTTTTATCGCTGGTGCGATTTCGTTAAGTTTCTGGAATATCCCCTCCGTAATAAATGGAATAAACGGATGCAACAGACGCAGCGTCTGGTCCAGCACAAAGGCTAAAACATTTTGAGCAATCGGCTTTTGTTTTTCATCCTGCATCCTCGGTTTTATCCACTCTAAATACCAGTCGCAAAAGTCATTCCAGAAAAACCTGTAAAGTTGCGCTAAAGGCTCGCTGTATTTGAACGCCTCCAAAGATTCCGTTGTCTCAGTGATGGTTTTGGCTAAACGGGAAAGAATCCATCTGTCGGTGATTGTCATTTTGGCTTCGTCAAATTTATCGGGATCGACGCCTTCAAGATTCATCAAGGCGAAACGCGAGGCGTTCCAGAGCTTATTACAGAAATTTCGGCCGGTATTAAATTTCGGTGACGTATTCACCTCTCGCCCATCGGGCAGTTTCATTGTTTTCACCGGCATCCGAATATCCTGCGTATCTGTAGTCATGCTGGCTAAAGTAAACCTCATAGCATCGGCACCGTGGCTGTTAATGGCTACCAGCGGGTCGATTCCATTGCCCAGGCTCTTGGACATTTTGCGTCCTTGGCCATCCTGTATCATCGCATGAATATACACGTCAGTGAAAGGAATATCGCCGGCACAATACTGGCCCATCATCACCATACGCGAAACCCATAGCGTAATAATCTCGCGGGCAGTACAAAGCACATCGCCCGGATAAAAAGTCTTTAGCTCCGGCGTCTCGTCCGGCCAACCCATCGTACTAAAAGGCCAAAGCGCCGACGAGAACCATGTATCAAGAACGTCCTCGTCTCGCTTGAAGCCGTTGTCTGCAAGTTGCTGTTCTATATCTTCATTACCGGGCGCAACACAAATATATGTTATAGCACCATCTTCGGAATCAGTAAGCTCAGAGCACACTTTGTCTGGGAATTTTGAAAGCTCATACTCTAATTGTCCACCTCCTCCGAGCTTTGACCAGATCGGAATCTGGTGTCCCCACCAGAGCTGTCTGCTTATCGGCCAATCCCGCAAATTCTCCAGCCAGGCTTGATAGGTTCTGGCGTAGCGCTGGGGGTTGAATCGCAATCGGCTATCGAGCAAGGGCTTCAGGGCCAGACCAGCTAAGGAATTCACCGGCACATCGGTCTCCTCTATGAGACCTTGACCAAACTTATCTCCCAGGTACTCGATAGGCTTTTTGACAGCAATATACCATTGGTCGGAGAGATACGGCTCGATAGGGACGTGGCTGCGATAACTATGCCCGACCTCGTGAACATATTCGCGAACGTCTTCAAGAAGCTTTTCCTGACGGAACCATTCAACAATAGCCTCACGTGCCTCGAACCGATCCATACCAAGCAGAGCCTGCGCTTCCGGGGTATTCGCATCTCCCCAGCCGTACTTGTCACTGATTGTGCCGTCCGGCGCCATTACGTTTACTATGTCCAGGCCGTGACGCTGGCCAATCTCCCAGTCATCCGGGTCGTGGGCGGGGGTGACTTTTAGAAAGCCGGTAGAAAACTTCGCTTTTTCATCCTCACTTTCAGCGTCAGGCAGAACAACATGCTCATCCGCAATAATGGGAATGATACGGCCCACGATTGGAAGTCGCACTTTTTTACCAAGCAAAATGCCCGCCCTTGGATCAGTGGGATTCATAGCGACGGCTGTATCGCCAAGCATCGTCTCCGGCCGAGTGGTCGCGACAGTAACATGTGTTATAGTGATATGACCATTTGTGGCACGGGCATCCTGCCCGTGGTTGACATGACCATGAGGACTGGACACATCATCCATCTTCACACCTACCCAAGGCCACTCTTCAAGCCCAGCCTTACTTGGATTACTCAGGATGTAGTTCACTTGGTGGATGAAGTCCTTTTCGTCCCGAATGAGATGGTCGTAATACTCACTTTGCCAGAACGCTCCGCTGCGCCCCAGCACTTCATTGGCCTTGGTTGCCGTATAGGATTTCCAGGAATGTAGGATGTCTGGAAGTTCAATCCCTTTATACGGCTTGAGGACTGCATGAACATGATTGGGCATGACAGCCCATGCAATCAGGTCGTATCGTTCGTCGTCAAAGTGCTTCATGGCATTCTGAACCAATTCAGCAATCCGCGCATCCCGCAGATAGCATTGCCCGTGCCCTGCATTGAGATGCGACTCAACGCGATTGGAATAGAGCTGAGCAAGCTCGCGCCGCTCATGCTGAGTGGGTTCACGGCCTTGCTCCTCGGCTCGCTGAATGATCTGATCCCGCTCCATGCGCCAACATTCAAGGGCATCGTCGGGTAGTGAATCTGTCAGATGGAACGTTACGGCATACGTCGCGCTACCTCGGGTCCAGTGAGGAAGGCAAGCACCCTGGCGTTTACGCACTGTGGCACGGGCATCCTGCCCGTGAACACCAGGACTCACGGCCTGGAAGGCCGTGCCACAATCAATCTCAACCGGTTCGACAAGCGGGTATCTCAAGTACCAGAAATGCCCGTGTACTGTCTCGTGCTCGACCTCGTCATCGGCAAGTACGGTCTGTGTAGCCGGGTCCCAGTTGACCAGCCTTTTGCCTCGATAAATCAATCCGTCCTTAAAGAGCTTGAAAAAGGCGGCACGGACGGCTTTTGCACAAACCTCATCCATCGTGAATCTGGTCCGGTCCCAGTCGCAGGAACAGCCCATGGCTTTTAGTTGCTCAATAATCCTCGTTTCGTATTGGTCCTTCCAGGCCTGCACACGGGCGACAAACTCCTCGCGTGCAAAATCTGTTCGTCGCCTGCCCTCCTCCGAGAGAATACGCTTCTCAACGACCGTTTGGGTGGCGATACCTGCGTGGTCGGTCCCCGGCATCCATAGTGTGTTGCGTTGTTGCATTCGACGAAACCGAATCAATACGTCCTGCAACGTATTATTCAATGCATGACCAAGATGCAGTGGGGCTGTAACATTAGGTGGGGGGATCACGATTGTATAAGACTTCTGGGTGGGCTTGCTCCCATCCGGCTGTGCTTCAGCGTGAAAATATGGTTGTGAAAACCAAATTTCATTTGCCAGCTTCTCAGTCGTCTTTGGCTCATACGCTTTCGAAAGTTGTTCACTCATAACTTACCCGATTTTAAACATCTGCGTATAAAAAATCCGGCAGCAGACGACAGCCGGAATATTATTTTAGCAAGGAAGGGCAGTCCTGTAAAGCAAACCATTTGGTTCACAGATGTCCGGTCAGCGTATGGTGTCTGGTTTTTACTGTTCGATGTTACTTAGTCGAGGTTCATCGTCATCAGGAACTCAGCGTTGGTTCGGCACTTGGATAGCCTGCTCTTGAGCAGCTCGACCGCCTCGGTCTGGTTCAATTCACTAAGGACCCTTCGCAGGCGATATACAAGCTTAAGCTCCCTCGGATCGAGCAGCAATTCTTCCCTTCTGGTTCCGCTTCGGCTTATGTCAATAGCGGGCCAGGTCCGTCTGTCAACGAGCTTCTTATCGAGGTGCAATTCCATGTTTCCGGTCGCCTTAAACTCTTCGAAAATCACTTCGTCCATCTTTGAGCCGGTTTCAATTAATGCGGTTGCGAAGATGCTCAGCGAACCACCCTCTTCTATATTTCTTGCTGCGCCGAAAAATTTCTTGGGTAACTGCATCGCGCTGGCGTCAACACCACCGGTCAGGATTCTACCCGAGTGCGGCACTTCGGAATTGTAAGCACGGGCAAGGCGGGTTATCGAGTCCAGCAGAATTACCACATCTTCGCCGTACTCCACCATTCGCTTTGCCTTTTCGATAACGACTTCAGCTACCTGGCAGTGACGTGCGGCTGGTTCGTCGAAAGTGGAACTTATAACCTCTACATCGTCAGCGGTTTTTCGCTGCATTTCCGTAACTTCTTCCGGGCGTTCGTCAATCAGAAGCACTATCAGTTTCACTTCGGGATGATTTGTACTGATGGCGTTTGCCATTTTCTGCAATAGAATCGTCTTGCCGGTACGTGGTGAAGCAACGATTAGGCCACGCTGTCCTTTACCCACGGGCGTTACCAAATCAAAGATTCGCATATTCAGCTCTTCCGATGTGGTCTCGAGTATAAAACGTTCCTCGGGATGCAACGGTGTCAAATCACTGAATACGACCTTCTCGGCAAGGTTATCGGGGGGTTCATAATTTATCGCTTCAACGCGCAGAAGAGCAAAGTACTTCTCCGACTCCTTCGGCGGCCTGATTTGACCCGATACTATGTTTCCCGTTCGCAGACCAAAACGTCTGATTTGAGATGGTGAGACATAGATATCGTCAGACGACGACAGATACATATAACTAGGATTTCGCAGAAATCCGTAACCGTCCGGCAGCACTTCCAACACGCCTTCGCCGTACATTAAGCCGTTTTGGCGAATGCGCTCTTTGAGAATTCTGAAAATCAAATCCTGCTTTTTAAGGGCACTGTATTCTGAGATGCCCTCTTTCTTGGCAATATCATGTAGCTCGGCCACGGTCAGTTTCTGCAAATCCGTCAAATATAAATCGCCCTTTTTGATCCGCTCGTATTTAGCGTGAGTTGATTCTTCTTCAGCTTCCTTGGCTTCCTTGGCTTCCTTGGCTTGCTGGGCTTCGTCCTTGACCTCCACATCGGCGGCCTCCTCAACTGTAGCAGTGGCAGTGTCAGTTTTTTCCTCTACCTGTTCCGCCTGCTCTGTTTGTTCAACAGGTTCCGGCTTTTCTGCTACTGCTTTCTTCTTCGCGGACTTGCGTTTTTTTGTTGTCTTTTTCTGAGATTTTGAAGTCTCTTTCGCCATTATTGCTCCTTTTTCTTACAATACTCTGTGATTCCACAGTGAAACTCTCCCGTGGGAATTCAGCAGGATTTGAGCTGTGAGTAGTTGAAATAAAATTTATATATCAAGAACTAGTAACGCTAATAAAAGTGCCCTACGATAAGCCCCACTTGTCCATTATACAAGAGAAAATATCAGCGACTTGCCTGGCTAATGCCACGAAGCCAGAATTGTTATCTATACAATTATCGGCGATAGCAACCTTATTGTCCAGAGAAATCTGAAAATTTTCTCGATTTTTAAGCTGATTTTCTTCAATAATACCCAATTTTTTCGCCCTGTCAACCCTTAATTTGTCTTTACAATCGACAAAAATGAGCTTATCGCATCGTTTCTCCCAGCCGACTTCCACCAATAGCGGCATATCCAGCACGATCGCCTTGACCTGACTCTCACTATTATACTGTTCAATAAGCTCCTCAGTTCGTTCCAGAACGAAAGGATGAATTATCTTATTAAGCGATGAGAGTTTGTCCGCTTCGGCAAAAACGATATCGGCTAATTTCCTGCTATCAATCTTTCCTTCGGAGTCTACAACATCCCGGCCGAAAAGTCCAACTATTTTTTCCCTAATAGTTTTTTTCTCAAGAAGCTCGTGGACAATTTCATCGGCGTCAATTACCGCACAGCCCAATTTGGCAAACTCAGCCGCGACTGTGCTTTTGCCAGAGCAGATACCGCCCAAAATTCCTATTATCGGTGTTTTCCCAGCATTGCCCACAGCTAAATAGTCTAACCACTCTCGCCGAATCAGTCAAGTAGATTGATATTCGGTTAGCCACGTCCTCTGGGCGGGGTTGTTAGCCCCTTGCACTGCAAGGGGCTTTTTGTTGTTTTATTTTGCTCGGCACCGTCGGGGGCATCATTTTTGCATTTTGATTTTGCTCTTTGCTTTTCCGTCAAACCGCCTCACCGTCAAACCGTGCCTCATCCCCTTACTCCTTACTTATCAATTCTATTTTTTCGTTCATAACAATTCCCCTTTAATATTATTTACCCTTTCCCAATCTTTGTTTTAATAGTTTAAGATTTTTTAGTAAATCGTCATAAAATATCAGGTCAATATTTTTTAATGCATCATTAAGCAAACGAAAATTATCCTTCATAATCGGCCTTTGAAGTTGCTTTCTTGTTCCTGCAATAATAAAACCTCGAGGACGTATAAGCTCTGCCTTAATTCCTTTTAACTTCTCAATATCCTCCCTGAGATTTGAGCCGTTCCTTGCAAGTTGATACCTGTAATTCTCTACTTGCGAAATAGCCTTTGAAATCTCAGCTGACCAATAGTAATTATGTCTACTGGAATCGTAATTCAATATTTTTGTGCCCGGTTTTTTAATCTCGTAAATATCAATGTAGTTATATGGATCTATCAAAAGGAAATCCGGGTAATCTATTCTTGTAGAGATATTTTCTTTTTCAATAAAGTATGTATATTGGTTGATTAGAATTAAAATATGTTTCTTCAAAAACTTCTGCCATGTTCCTTCTGCATTTGGATTGCTTTTTAATTTTTTCTCAAACTCTTCGACAATGCTATCAAGATATACTTTTTGACTTGCTTCATAATCACTTTTGATTAACTGAACTGTTTGAGTCGATCTGAGCGTAAATTGTGTGCTTGCAATAAGCTTCGAATGCAAATTTAACAGAGCTGTTCTATCTTCATCAGAAAGGTGTTTTTCTATCTTTGTTGAGCTTAGTATTTCTGCAACCGTTCCTTTTTTGTATCCAACAGTTTTAATAGATTTTTTAGGAAACTGTCTCGGGAATTCTATTGCCAAAAAACTTTCAACATTGTTTGCTCTATTGGTTTTTCTCTCACTGTCAATCTTCCTAAATATTTTATTAATTTCCAGCAATTGTGAATGATTCAGAATTATTCTATAACTTTTCTTATTTTTAATTACCCTTGAAGGTTCTTTTGAGGAAATGGTCAACTTAATATTATCACCAAGTATTTGCTTGAAATAACTTAACAAATACCCACCAGAATATGTCGTGCCTTTCCCTGTACTACTTAATCCAGAAGGTAGTGCATCAAAACCGTGAAGTTGTATTTGTGATATGTACTTTTTTCTCTGCCATGAATCCTTAGAAATAATATATTTACCGTTTTTGGTTTTTCTATTGATTTTGCATATTAGAATTCCCTCCTTATTCTTCTTCTCATAGTAATCTGGCATTTTCAGTTCTCACTTTCTTTTTTGCCATAATCAATTTTCTCGCTTCAGATATTAATTATTCGCAATTTGCATAAATGCTAATTCATAATAATCTTTGAAGCTGTTTAATAAAAGCAACTAACTGTCCGCTGGGAAAATCTGTTTCATTCAACCTGTGTTTGTCCCAGAGATCAAAAATCTCCTTCTCTTGAGGCCTTGCTTGACGCCCGCCACCAGCTCGTGGACAATCCCCTGATGAAAGGATCATATCTATAGGATCATGCTTGATAGTTACCCGTACACATACTGGCCCATCCTTTCGTTGTCTATTAATTTGTTGGTTAATCCAGCTTGTATCAATCTCTGTCAGGTTCCGCTCCTCACCCCCAATTTTAATCTTAACCATTTCTGAACTCATTTTATAAAATCCCCAAAATCTGCTATTATTTGCGACGTTAGGCCGAGTTACTAACAACGCCATGGAAACATATCACCTTTGTCACGATTATTCTCCCATTGTAATGGCTGGAGATTGGAAAGATTGTCAGTACCTCCTTTTGCTACCGGTTTGATATGATCCACTTCCCACCCATGTTTAGAATTGGTACTTCCGTAATCTAAAAATTTCATAGTCTTACCACATATGTCGTGACGCCATACATTAGCATCGTACCCATCAATTTTACGCCCTTTATTCCACACATCTCCGACAGTTGTTTTTCCGAATGGTTTTCCAGCTATATCAGAGTTTCTATTCCTTGCCATGATACACTCCTTTAATAAAAATATTAATATTCAAATACTATCAGATACCATCTCAGACGTGGAAAGCGGTATGCAACTGAATCGTAGCCCCCAAAGGCGTTTTGAGGACTGCCGGCTTCCTTGCCTTCAGGCAATCCAATAACTAAACATACTTGTCCTAAATATGCAAAAGGTGTGCCAGAACACCATTATTCACAAAACACTGAATTTCACCGATTATCGCTATATGCAGTATTGTCGTCTGCTGATTTGGCAGATATAGTATGTTTTTATCTGTCAATTTGGCGTATTTTGAACTCCATGCTATCAGAAATCGTGGCAATTTTCGGCTTGAATTTAACTGTTTTTATTTCCCCACCATACAATACCCAAAACCTCAATTACCGTCAAAAACAAAATCCGTGAAATCCGTGGTTAAAAAAAGTTAATTTTTTTATTTTTTTGTTTACTTTTGTTTGGAAATCTGTTAAAATACCTGTATGTTTACCAGAAGGTAAACATAAGACGCCAGTAGGCGAAGATGACATTTCAGTTTGCACGTCGTAAGCCACAGCGTGGCAAGGTCTTAGGGCCAGCAGGCCCGAATCCCTGCATGCCTTAGCTTGCCCCAGTAAGTTTTAGGCAGGGGGCAGGGAGCCATTTTATTCTTTCATGAAAGGTGGTTCTTGTGTATGTTCTTAAAGCGAAACTTGCCCTCTTTTACCCTGTTCCTTTGTGCCTTAGTGGCTTTATGGCTAAAAAATACGTGTAATCTGTGTAATCCGTGGTTAATGAACTACTTAAGTGCTTATAAAGCACATTCGACAACTGTCGAGGATTCTTTACAAATCAGCCCTCTTAATTATGCAAAACGAACCCAATTTTCCGGATGACCAAATGAACGTAAATAAAGTATTAACAAGGAGATATGGAAATAAAGTCAAATGGACACTTGGTGAAAACGAACCCAAAACGAACCCAATCAAAGCCAATTCTTGTCCGCCATCAGTGTGGCGGATCAAAAGCAAAAAAATGCTGCTGCGTTTGAAGATTAACCACCGGCTGGCTGTAGGGTTATGCTTTTGTATGGATGGCTTGGCTGGGCTTTTTGTCCAGGGCTTTTTGCAGACTTACCAGCAGATAGTCTCTCACAGCCACCTCCCAGCTCATATTCTTTGCAAGGCCATAGCCGGTTTGAACCAGATCTTCAATTTCAGACTCATTTTGGGGCAGGCGGGCGACAACTTCTTTCGCCACCCTTTCACTGACACTTGCCTCTATCTGATTGCGTATCGGCCGGTCAATTTGCAGCAGGGCTTCGATATCAGTATGGTCTTGATTTTCCAGGTAGGTATAGTCGGCGACGATGACATTCTTTACATTTTCCCCATTGGTTACATCTTGCAGGAATCCTGCGCATCCACAAACACTGCTGACAACACATATCCCTCCGAAAGTAAGCGGTTCGAGCTGGGCGATTCCGAACGGCTCATAAATACTCTGGCCGAATTCCACGTCGCTTCCTTTGCGGATATCAATAAATTTCATATCTTCCGGCATCCGCTGCCCGCAATATTTTGGTTTGAAGCCGAACTGGTTGATAAAAATGATTTTTATATTACGGCTTTGAGCGTTGAATTCCTGTATTGCCGTATAGAAACCTGCCTCCCCGCCGGAAAGATCAGGCCAGCCCTCACGATGGGCCACCGGCCAATTATACCCCGATTCCATATTGTAGACATCCCGGCTGCGCCGCCGGTGTACTTCTGTGGACAGCAAAAAGAAAACTGCCGTTTTGCCCTGTTCTCTAAACTCGTTTTCTATGTATTTAAGAACAAGCAGATCTCGCCACAGCCCTTTGCTCCGCACCAATCTTGTAACGTGTGTGAAGACGAAATCCGGCTTATACCCCAACAGGGTTTCACAATATGTTTGCAGCTTTGCTTTAGACGCGAGCTTCTCAGCAGTGCTGATTTGATATGCCGGTATGCCGTTATAGACTATATCGATATCGGCTGCCTCGAATTCCGGCGCCAGGAACCGAAGTTCGCGGACAACGTCATCACCTACGGCGCAAATACGATCGCAGTATTTCGACGCTTCCACGAGGGCGTGTTTGAAATAGGAACTCTGGTCGCCGAAAACCTCGTTGACGTAAACTGTGTTGTCGTGGGCCTGTTTCATGACATTATAGAACATCGTATCGTGTCCGGGACGTTCTTCCACGATTCGGCGCATCGTGGCAACTTCGTGAGCATAAAAAGCTGTTTTAAAATCACAGGATGGCTCGAGAATAGCCGCCAGTGCCGTGGGCATTCCCATGAACTCGTGAGCGATAATGGTCGTCGAATCTTTGGCCGCTCCGATCGCTTTCAACACGGCAATCGCTACCGGCGCCAATCTGATATATTGTTCATACTCCCACAAGTGTTCGTACAAATGGCTGCGGATACCAAATTCCTCGAACAGGCGTCTTTTGAATTCGTTAACAGCTCCCTTATCCAGGTGTTTTACATCGACAAGCAGTACCTCAGGCGAGCTTTTTGTCCCGGTGTGCTCGTCAACAAACATTCGCCTGCCGTAGACGATACCCGCATTGAAGAAATTCTCAATCTTACGAAAAGCCTGGGCATATCCTGTGTTGACAAATCCATCGATCGAAGAATAAAGTACTTCACCATCCTCACCGAGCCGGTCCGATACGGAACCTTCTGTGGTGAACAACGGGCCGATGATGATCGAGCGATCAACTTTGTCAAGATAAGTATTACAGGTGAACAGGCCCTGCAGGACAGCGCCTATACCACCAATTTTGCCCACGGCCTCATGCGTAACGTGCGCTACAGTTGTGTCATTGGCCATATCAAGTTTCTCCAAGTTGTAAACGAGGGTAAATCAAGTTGTAAACCAGGGTCAATCAAGTTGTTATTGCATCTCTATACAAAATATAGGAAATAGCCTCATTACAGCCAAATTAGGGAGGATGCTAAGTGCTAATAAATTTTAGACCGAAAAAATCGGGGCGGAGTTACAGATTGAGGATGTTTATTGGGACCTTTGAGCCGGACTTTAGAAAGTCTTTTTTCCGGGTTAGCTTATTCGCGTGCGGAGATTTCTTATCAGGCCCGAAAGCACCTGTGGAGGGACATCAGCCAATTCCGGTTCGGGCATTTCACTAACTGCTATTGTGTCGAGAATATTAACTGTCTGCCGGCGGTAAGGTGCTATCAAATCCGCAGTTTTTACGGCGTCGTCCAGCTCGCCGTCAGCCATTTGTCGAAGGTACAGAATTATGTTTTTCGTTAGCTCTTTTTCGCTTATCTCGAATGCCGGCCTGCCGGTCCCGGACGGACCTTCCGGAGCTTCCCGCTCAAGCAATATCTCTTGTGTGAGATGGTGTGTTTCGTTCATCAGCTCTTTTTGCTTCTCTTCGTCCTCTCCATCTATTGGAGCAAGTTTAAGCTCTTCACCAGAGTTAAGGTCGGGGATATACAGTTTGTTATGGCATGATGGGCACTTTTCCCATTTGCCGCCGGCACTATTGGAGGCTTTTATCTTTTTACCGCAGTGTTCACAATGAAATACTATCGACATTTTGTAATCCTTGACGAAACTTTCGGTTATTTATCCGGTTTATACTCTGCAACTATATCGGCGGTTATACCGCCGCGAGGTTTGAATCGCGAGGTAATTTTCATCCAGCGTGGTTTGCAGGCATCCGATAAGTCATTCAATATGTCATTTGTCAGGGCCTCGTAAAAGATGCCCTTATTGCGGTAGCTTTGCATATACAACTTCAGGCTCTTTAACTCGATGCATAATTTATCGGGGCAATATTCGATGATAATCTCGCCAAAATCCGGCTGGCCTGTCCGAGGACAAACACTGGTAAATTCGGGACAGTTGATTGTGATGACGTAATCCCGTTCAGGATTTGGATTGTCGAACAGCTCCAGTTTTACTTGGTTGCCCATTTCCTGACCTCTCTTAGGAATCCTATCTTACTATTATAATCCGGATATTAACCGAAGACAAGCGATAATCAATAGCAAAAAAATTAAAAAAGCCATTTGACAAAAGACCAGCGGAAACGGCGTTCATTGTTTTTTGACAGAACCTGTACAAATCGGTAAAATGCGACTGTCGTAAATTTTTTGACAATCAGTCTATATTGCGAAAGTACCCGGCAGTGAAAATTGGAGGATAGTATATGGAACCTAACACCATGGTTTTCAGCAGGCGCCGGTTCCTGAACGCTATTGGTGCGGCGGCAGCCGTTGTAACTTTGCCGTCCCGGGCCTTTGCCGGAAAAAGTGCGACAAAAGGCATTAAACCTAATTTTGTTTTTATTTTTGCCGATGACCTTGGGTGGGGTGACCTCGGCTGTTACGGCAATCGCCAGATTAAAACACCAAATCTGGACGAACTTGCTAAAAAAGGAATACTGTTCACGCAGTTTTATGTTAATGGGTCGGTCTGTTCACCTTCACGAACGTCAATTATGACCAGCCACTTTCCCGCACGTCATGGTGTCCACGGTCATTTCGCAACGCACAAGCAAAACGAGGCGCGAGCAATGCCCAACTGGCTCGACCCCAAGGTGCATACAGTAACAAAATTGCTGAAGGATGCCGGCTATAAAACCGGGCATTTCGGCAAATGGCACCTGGGCTCCGGCACCGGTGCTCCGACGCCGGGCGACTACGGTATCGACGAGCACAGCACCAGGACATCTTCGGGGCCGCAGCTTGAGGGGACAAGCGACCCATATTTCCGTGCCAGGTCCACAGCCATGATCGTTGACAAAACCATTGAGTTTATCGAAAGCAATCGCGACAAATCCTTCTATGTAAACGTATGGACCCTCGTGCCGCACGCTACCCTCCATCCCACAGACGAGCAGATGAAACCGTACCAGCGATACGCTCCCCGAGGGGTACCTTACAAGGGAGCAAAACAAATCTACTATGCCTCGGTCACTGACCTTGACCAACAAATCGGTCGGCTGGTTAAGAAGATTGACGAGCTGGGCTTGAGTGATAATACAGTTATCGTTTTTTCCAGTGACAATGGCCCGGAGGATTTCGATATCCGAAATGCCGTCCACAGTGGTATTGGCAGTACCGGCCCATTCCGCGGAAGAAAGAGAAGCATATACGAAGGTGGTATCCGTATGCCCTTTATCGTCCGCTGGCCCGGCCATGTACCTGCCGGGGAGGTAGACAACAAGAGCATCGTCGCTGGTGTGGATTGGCTTCCCACTGTTTGTAATTTAGCTGGTGTTAAACTTCCCGGAGACCTTAAGCCTGACGGCGAGGATATGTCGGCTGCATTACTCGGTAAAACCAAACAGCGAACCAGGCCTTTAATGTGGGAGTGGCGGTTCCGGGTCTCTGGCGATATGGCTCATAAGTGCCCAATGTTGGCCATTCGCGATGGAAAGTGGAAGCTGCTGATGAATCCTGACCGCAGCCGTATTGAGTTGTATGATATTCCAAAGGATCTGACAGAGTTAGATAATGTCGCCGACCAACATCCTGACATTGTGAGGAAACTTTCTGAAAAGCTGCTGAAGTGGCAAAAGACGTTACCAGCCGGGCCCATCGACAAAGAAGCAGGTTCGAATGCCTATCCCTGGCCAAAAGGGCAGTAACCGAGTAAAATACGAGACGAGAAAACTCTCATTATGTAAATCTTGATGGAGTTGACCGGTGGCAGACAAAAAAGCGGTAGTTTTGCTAAGCGGCGGAATGGATTCAGCTACAACGCTGGCCATTGCCCACAGTGAAGGCTTCCAATGCTATGCTCTGACTTTCAGCTATGGCCAACGGCATCAGCGAGAAATCGAGGCGGCAAAAAAAATAGCTCATTCTTTAGCGGTGGCCAAGCATCGTATAATCGATATTGATTTGGCTCAGTTTGGCGGTTCAGCACTTACCGACATAACCATTGAAGTTCCGAAGGACAGGGCCGAATTAGACAATCCAAGTCAAATTCCGCCAACCTATGTGCCTGCCCGAAATACAATATTTTTAAGTTACGCTCTTGCCTGGGCTGAGGTGCTGGGTGCATTTGATATCTTCATTGGTGTCAACATCACAGACTATAGTGGTTATCCCGATTGCCGGGCTGAATTTATATCGGCTTTTGAAAAAACCGCTAACCTTGCCACTGCAGCCGCTGTCCAGGGCAGTGGCCGATACCGCATTCATACGCCAATTATCGATATGACAAAGGCCCAGATTATCCTTGCCGGCACCAAGTTCGGCGTCGATTATTCTTTAACGCACAGTTGCTACGACCCGGACGAGCAGGGCAGGAGCTGCGGCCGATGTGACTCCTGCAGATTAAGATTAAAAGGTTTTGCCGAAGCAGGCTTAACCGACTCGGTAAAATATACCAGTTAGCGCAATAGGTACAACGCAATACGAGAATAATGAGAATAAACGAAATATTTTATTCTTTGCAGGGAGAGGGTTTTTTGGCAGGAGCCCCAAGTGTGTTTATCCGTCTTGCGGGCTGTCCTCTGCGCTGCCGATGGTGCGACACAAAATATGCCTGGGACCAAACGGCAGGGGCCCACTACAGCGCTGAGAAAATTATTCAGATCGTTCAACAGTGGCCATCCAAATCCGCCGTAATAACCGGCGGCGAGCCAATGGTAAATCCGGATTTGCCGCAGTTGGCGCACGCTCTGAAAGCATCTGATAAACATATAACTACCGAAACCGCAGGTATTGCATTCATACCGGATCTGCCCTGTGATTTAATGAGTATCAGCCCGAAATTGAGTAACTCCACACCGACAGACCCGGAACTTGCAGCAATTCACGAGGATTCGAGATTCGATATAGCCGTCCTGCGCGAGCTGATTGATAATTACGAATACCAGCTAAAATTCGTCCTGGATTCGGAAAACGATTTGCCGGAAATACAGCAGACTCTGAAGGAAATAGGAAACGTCGATTCAGCAAAGGTAATGCTGATGCCTCAGGCGGCTACGAGGGATGAACTGTTAGCCAAATCCCCAATGGTAGCAGAGTTGTGCAAGAAAACCGGCTTTGCATTTTGCCAGCGCCTCCAGGTTTTGCTTTGGAACGGCAAAAGAGGGACGTAAGAACACATATTTACTATTTTAGCGGCCCTTTCAGCAGCCGAATATCGTCAATCCATACGGTACCCTTACCATTAATAACCAGATTGAGTTTTACGTTGTCGGGATTCTCGCCCTTCTTTAAGAAGAAGGGGATTTCTTCTGTTGTCCACCCTGTGGTACCGGTTAGAGGCGTCGCCAATCCTCTTGAGAAAGCGTCCCCGACTCCGGCAAAATGACACCACATTTCCAAATAGACTTGGCCTTCGACATTTTCTGTTCGCAGCCGTGCCTGATAAATCAGGCGTGCGTCCTCGATATCTATGTCACCGGTTTCAAACAAGCGTACCGTTGTGGGTTCAGAGGCTTGGATTCTCAAAGAGCCCTTGCCATCGCTTGAGATTTCCTTGTCGATTGTGACGCCCGATTGTGTTAATACTCCTTCTGTACTGTCGAGAGAATACTGTTTCAACTCACTTGTGGCGATTTCTTTTCTTGTATGTTGCAACTCGGTCAGAGTACTCTCTCTCCTCTGTTTTCTAACCGACTCTGCTTTCATACCCCAAAGGAGAAAGAAAGGAGTAACCACAACTATGGAAAGGCCCAGAACAGCATATCCGATTATCAATCCTGCCAAGGCCAATCCACGACCTTGAACCTCGGCTTCCTTTCGTATTTTTCTTAGAGCTATATGCCCGCAAATTACAGCAAGGATGCACCCAATCGGACCAACCAGCGAAAAGACCAGAGATGCAATTGCCAAGCCGGATGTTCGAGCCGACTTGAGATTATCCTTACCACCTTCTCCAATATCTACTTTGGTCGTCTTTTGCAGTGTTTCACGAAGTTCCTCATATTCAGTTTCACTTATCTTGCCTTCATTTCGAAGCTGCAGCAGTTCTTCTTCTGATGATATGTTTAGCGCGTTTGCCATTTCTCAATCTCCTGAAAGTTTTTCCAGTTTCTCCTTTGCTTCAGCGACAGTTATTTGATCTTTTCGTAATTGCTCCAGAACGGCCTTTTTCTGAGCATCCATTTTCTTGAGCGCCTCGTAGTTTGCCATCAACCTGTCTAATCTGGAGCGGATGGCCGCATATCCTTGTGGGCCTCTTTGCTCCAGAGTCTTAATGCTGAATCCTGCCAGGAGATACTGTTCGAGAAATTTCTGGTTTTCCGGAGACAGTCTATTAAAGAAGGTCTGGCTGAAATTGCCCTCGATTTTGACTCCACAGGGCGCACAGGACATCGCTGCCGTCTGCATCGGCAGGCCGCAAGAGGGACAGGATGTTGAAAGTAGTTTCTTTGCCATATTTATATATATTAGCACAATCAGCATGTAAGTCAAGAATAATTCGGATAAAATGGAAAAATCCTAAATATATTTTACGTCCCAAAACGTGCTAGAAAGCCCGTTGTGGGAGTTTCGCAGCAAAAATAGGCGGAAAACAGCCAGAAAACTTACATTGATATGTACCCCTAATATTGCAGGTTGGTTATTCCATTACTAACTTTGGGCATTTAACTGGGCCTACAAGCTGCCAGAATATTGATAAACCGAGGTATCACGGTTAAACTCTTGTCTGAATTGACAATTGACAATTAATAATTAATAGTAAATAATCATTTTTAAGGCCCGGGTGGCGGAATAGGCAGACGCGCTAGCTTGAGGGGCTAGTGAGCTTCGGCTCGTGCTGGTTCGACTCCAGTCCCGGGCATTTTGTCTTATGATGACAAATGTGGCCAACTCTCTTATTACCAAGTATTTGTGTTCACGCCATGCCGCACGCCTGTTTTAACGTTGTCCCCTTGGATTGGCATGTGGTGTAAATAATAAGGTTTTAATTCGGAATCTTTTTCGGGTCTCTTTTCGACTACCCGCGGGGCCCGGAAAATCCAAAAAATGGCTGAAAAACTTGATTTTCTGATGGAAAGCACTGGTTGGATGGCGAAGATATAACGATGTAAGAGGGAATTTTGCCGGTAAAATCCGCATTTTGGCCGATTATGCCGGTAATAAGTACAAAAAATGGGAAAAAAAAGTTGACAATACTGGGGCAAATGTAGTAATCTTAATGTATATATCGGAGTTTTGGGACACTTGCTGAGCAGCATGCATACTTATGAGGTTTCCCGGGAAAAAACCGGGAAAACATTGGCGTTTTACTTTTTTGCTGTGCTGAAATTATACATTCTTTTATTCGTTGGAGGTTGTTTGAGACGGGCACGAAATATACTACAGGACGAGGGTATTCGATACCTGGCAAAAACAATTAAGATGTTTCGGTGTGTGGCCGAAGCATAGTTATTTTAACTTCATTTTTGATGGAGGAATATATTATGTGTAAAAAATTCATGTATCTAATCTTCTTTGTCGCATTTGCATTTAGCACGATGGCTAAGGCTGACATAGCAATTTCAACACAAGCAAACTGGTGGTCGCAAGGTGCGGCTGACTCCGAAATGCAGGAAATTGTTGACAACGTAACGGCTGTTTCTGTTGAACGATTCACATCAGCTCAACAAGCTGCCCTTGCAACTTGGGTAACAGCCCACACAGGTAATGGTGCAGCAGACCTTTTAATTCTTTGCGGACAGTTCCCAGACACTATTTATCCAGCTGGTAATACACAGCCTGATGGCTCAATAGCCGAATTATTCTTAGATGATGGTAATGTCATTATTAACACCGGCGACTACATGTTCTACGTCGTAAATAGTACTGGAGCAAATGCCGAAGGTGGATTACAGAATATGATGGACATTGCCGGCATTACAATGTGGGACGACAATACTGCTGTTACTGTTACAGCCGATGGTGCGCTTTACACTCCAACTTTAGCAAATTTCCTAACTGACCGCCCATTCAATGTTACTCAACTTTCAAACAATTGGGTTTCCGAGCTGGTTCTTGCTCAAAACGCTGGTGGAACAAGAGCTGATCCCATTATCGTTCATAATACGGTTACTGATGGTCGCTTAGGCATTTTCTTCCAGACAGCTAGTCAAGACGCTGACCCACGCGGCGAAGTTATAAGTGAATGGATTAACAACTGGTATATCCCATTCATTGCCATATCACCGCTCGCAGGTTCTCCCGACCCGGGTAATGGTGCCATAGATGTGCCCGTAGATGCAAATATTGGCTGGTCACGCGGAGACGGGGCCGATAGTGACCAGGTTTACTTCGGCACTGACCCGGGCAATCTGCCTCTTGTTGCAAATTTACTTACGATATTCCCAGCGGAGTATAATCCCCCGGGAGACCTTGTAGCAAGCACGACTTACTCCTGGCAGATCGTTGAGGTCAATGATGCCGTCCTGTACCCAGGCGCTATATGGGAGTTCACTACTATACGCGGAGAGGCCGCACCCGATTATCCTGCTAATGGTGCTATTATTGCAGGTGACCCTTATCCTCCGCCACCCTCGATACCCACACACATATATACGCC
>VRUL01000051.1 GCA_019456145.1 Planctomycetota bacterium | reverse complement strand
TCCGGCTCGCTACGCTCGCCTCCACCCAGCCACATGCGGTGGTTAACACCAATTTACAGAAAAGATTTTACACTACCCTTTTTTGCAAACAGTATCTTTTCTTTCTGCTATATCCATCAAAAGCCATGATAAAGATTTATAAACAGTCTCCTTATCAAGCAGATACTGGCTAAGCGCAAAAGTCACTCCAGCCTTTAGGTTTTCAAAGATGACCTCAAACTTGAAATCTGAACAATAGGCTTCAGATATTGCTCGTAAAAATAATAAACCTGGATGGTCAGGGCTTGATTCCAAATATCTTGCGACTTGACCTCGCATGTCGGCCGCATCTCTGGGCGACCTTATCCCATGAACCATCTCACCTTCAGAAGTTTCGGAACCCCGCACAACTATTTGTAGTTTAGCAAATATACTTTCATCATTATAAACAGATTCAATTTCCTCTGCACGAGAAGATTCTAAATATCTTAATGTTCTTTCTCTTACTATTTCATCGCAGTTCTCTTTACCAACTGCGCTATCAGCTAAAAGAAACATTTCTCTAAGAACTCTACGCCTTCCCTTTTCAATTGTGTCATATATGAAGTGGATTAAAATGCGACATGCCTCTCTTACAAAATCATTATATGGCTTGTCAATATGCTTTTGTAGTTTTTGCAATTCCTTTTTGATTCGTCCTTTGTTATAGCCGAATACATAAAGCTCATAACGATGAATTATACCCTCTTTATCAAGGCCTCTAAGTACGATATTGAACTCTTTAGAAGAATAGTTGATTGTATAGTCCTCAATAACGCCAAGAACAACAAGCCTATGTATTGCCTTTTCCCATGCTTTTGTATTTTCACGGCCGAACACTACAGTTATTTTTCGCCTCTCACTCAATTTGTCTAATTTTTTCATTAAAATATCAACAAAAGACAACTCATCTTCTACGCCAACAAAAGCTTCGGTGTGAAAAAATAATACTCTTGTAATATCATCATCAGCGCCGTTTTCTCTCGCAGTTTGGCGCTCTTCTACAATTTCTTCTATTGGGGTGTCTGGATGTAATATATGTTCGACTCTTTCTCTGTCAAAAACTGAAAACAATAACACACATTCTGCTTTTTTTCTATCCCTTCCGGCTCTTCCGGCTTCCTGATAAAATGATTCTATAGATGGCGGCATACCAAAATGAATAGTATACCGTATATTTGGCTTATCGATACCCATGCCAAAGGCTTTTGTAGCTACAAGAAGAGAAGACTTGTTATTCTTAAAAGCTTTGGCTGTTTCTCTTTTGTGCTGGTTCCAACTTTTGTCTCTCGAACCTGTATTTCTCGCCCATGACTTCGGGGCTCCACCAGAGTAAAATTTTGCGGGAATACTGGTATTATTTAAGTTCCTTGCAATATTAACAACTCCAAAATCGCCGTTGACAAATGGACAGAATATCAATCCTGAAAAAGTTCTATCTCCCCTCGATCTAAAGAAGCTCGTACCTGTTGTTCCAAATTTATCTGGCAAGGTTCGCAATAGTAGAGTTTGCAGTTGATTTTGTTTCTGGTCTGACGGTGCTTCATAAACTGAATATCTCAGCTCTTGCCGGTCAAATGTCTTTGGTGTTATTATTGAGTCGAAGTCTTGTATCTGAAGTTCTCGCTGAACATCTTTTAATACTGAATGAGATGCAGTGCCGGTTAAAGCTAAAAGAGGCGGTATTTGATTGTGAGATGAACAGAGTTCGCGACTTATGCGACCAATGTTAAGATATGATGGCCTAAAATCATGTCCCCACTCAGAGACGCAATGAGCTTCGTCGATTGCTATAAGAGATACAGGAGTGCTCAATGTTAGGGAACGCAAACTGCCCCTAAACTCTTCCGTTTGGAATCTTTCCGGCGCTATGTAACAAAATAAATATTCCCCCTGACCAAATGCATTAATAATTTTTGACTTAACATTCGGGTCTTCTATTTGAGCGGTGATCCCTATAGCCCTGTCAATTCCCACTCTACGAAGATTATCAATTTGGTCTTCGATAAGAGAGACGATAGGGTCTATAACTATTGCAACACCAGGTAAAAGCATTGATGTTAATTGAAAGGCTATTGATTTACCCCCCCCCGTTGGTAGCAAAACAATTGCGTCTTTTCCTGACATTGCTCTCGTTATTGCCTCGTATTGTCCTTCCCAGAAGCGTTCCTTCCTGAATATATATTTTAAAAAGAACTCCAAATCTTGTTTGGATGGGTTTGGGATATTAGCCGGAGGCACAGAACGACCAGTCTGTGAAATTTGGGCAGGAAAAGAAATGTCTTGCACAAAAAAACATGGTAATGATGATGAGTGATTTTCCCCATAGCTAATAACAATCCCTTGGGCAGTACTGGCAATTGGGGATACAGATAGAGTAAGCTTTCTTATACAACCTTCTTCCGCCTGGGCAAGTCCGGACAACGAAGTTGGTCTACTTGGTCGAGCATAACTACTATGGCTGGGAACAAAAGCGTCTCACGGATTTAGATTGGGTCTTTTGGCACTACGGCCCTTGGTCTCAAACCTTGAGTTCGGTACTCACACAAGATTTCCATACACCCTAGGAAGACGAAATTGAGCCAGGAAAGTTTAGACCCGTGCGCTGGACACTCCCTCGATTTGACAAGCCAAGGCTTAAATTCGATAACGTAGCACTCGAAGGTATAATTCCAACTGTGCTGGACAGATTTGCAGCTATGCCTTATAACGAATTACTGGACTATGTTTACTTTGAAACTGCTCCTATGAAAGATGCTGTAAAAGGACAGCCTCTTGATTTTGGGGGAATACCCAAATCCCAACGGTTTGTTGATCCTGTTAGCCTTTTGCTTCCGGGGACTTTCCAACAACTCAGAAAGAAGCTCGAAAAACTAGAATTTGACGAGATGAGTGCGCCGGAGTGTGAAGAGCTTGTAGATCCCAACGTTTTAGAATTACTCGTTACTATTGACGGCGAGGGCTTATTTACACTGCCAGAAAATGAAGTACATATCGATGCGGATTTCAAGGAAGATTTAAAAGCACTTACTGAAGACTGATGGAGCAAAACTTAAGAGATTTGCTTGGCGAACCATTTGAACAATATGCTGGCGATAATATTGTGCCCGGTTTGGTTTGTCTTGCTATTGTGCCATATCAATTACGCACATTACACGTTGTGAGGCCCTTGTCATACAATTCTGCCTCACCCAGTTCAGCCGCTTACAAACTATCGAAGATTAATTTTGAACAGCTTACCCAACGCGCAAACGGCATGAACAGATTGCCCCATGTAGAACTAAGCCTTAGGTCAGACGAGGACTTGGTTGTATACAAAGTAAAAATTCGGCCTGTAATTGTGCTATCTCCGCGATTGCCAGAAAAGGCCAAAGGGCTTCCCTCTTATTTTGCATATAGCGTACTCTGTGTGCCACTGTATACACTTGTGGACAAAGATGGTTTTCCTAAGCGTGGTTATAATTTAGTTGCAGCCGAAAAAATCGCGGCCTTACAGTGTCGCCAATTTTTCCCGATCCCAAGTCGGACGTATTTAGACAGTGCCATAAGTTTCTTAAGGCTTGATAATATACAGGCTGCGAATCGGAATATTTTACGTAGCAAGCAAATCAAACTCACGAAAAGGTGGCTTGCTTTTATTCGTGTATGGATTCGCTTTTATGCAACAGGTAAGTTAGCAGAAGAACAAATACCCGAAAGGGAGAGAAAAACAGCAGAGTTTTTAAATACAGTTAAGGAACTGCTATCTGAACAACTGGAAAAAAGCCAGTATTAGCGGCTAAATGTTTTCCTCACCATCACCCTGCTCAGGCCGAGCAGTAAGAGCGTAAAGGCTTTAACGGAAACTAATCTAAACTTTGATACAATTCATTCAGTTGATTATCGATACTAACGTATTTGGAATATGGGTCTTGTTGTTTCTTACGTATTCCATACAAGGCAGGAATAGAAAAAACAAAAAACATGGTTAGTCCGTATTCGTTCCTTTCTTTTTCAGTAGCTTCAAAATCAACGACTGTCTCTCCGCCCCCATAGAGAGGGTCGGCATTTTCGGTGTGAGTTCCATAAGACGACCAACATATTAAACTGAATAATGCTATCATCCCTAAAACAGCAAAATAATTGATCCATTTTGGTTTATATTTAGTTCCCATATAGCGCCCAAAATAGAAAGCACAAATTACAATTACTGCTTTTCCAAGATGCCCCAAAACACCGTAAAAAACATTTGAATAATCCATATTCATTTTCATTCCATTACTCTATCACTTCAAATTATTGTTTTCTTTTCCTCACAATCATCGCACCCAAGCCGAGCAGTAGTGTGGTTATAATTGCAACAACTTCTTTTCAAGTTGCTCGATATAATCCCTCTGGCTCATTTCCTCATCCTCAGCCACTGAATCATTGGGGAGTAGACCAGGGGCGTATTGCTTTATTCTTTCCATAGTTTTGTGCATATTCTTAGGGTCAAGTAGCTCCTTCTTTGATAACTGCAAAGGACTTAAGTCGTTATCAGGCGTATTCAACAGTTTATCCTCTATAGCTTTATATTTAGCACAGAACTCAAGAGCAACATCTTTATTTATATGAATTTCACCATGCAAGAAAGCCATCCCAGCATAGGAAGGCAACATGTATTCGTCACATAAAATAGATGACATAAATGCCATATCTGCTTGCATACCATAGCCTTTAATCTCTTCTTCTGTTTTTGAAGAAAAAAATCTTTTAGCAAGGTCTGACCCTAATCGATATAAGTGAAATGAAAAGTACCCTAACAGTATGTCTAAATCGTGTGTTGTACTCGCAAGACGAAGAAATTGGTCTTCAACCAAATTATACTTCTCTGATACATATATAAAGTGTTTGAGTACTTCTATCCCTTCATTTGGCTGAGCAAATAGGTCACTTTGTGCCTTTTTGAAAACTTGTTTGATTATATCTATGTTCAGATTCTTCCAATGTTTGTGTGTAATTAATTCGTGGAACAGTTCCTTGTAACTATACAGCTTGAAATAATCTATTTTATTTTGATCAGGTTTCTTGCTGAACAAGCCCATTTTCAATATTCCTCTTGTTTTTCTTCCATTGATTTTTTGAAAGTAAATTTCAGCGAAATATTTCTTGAAACACAGATAAAAGATTTGCTTTCATAATTTCTCCCTTCAAAAAGAGATTGATGCATCCTCCGGGCTCCGTCCCGCTCAATAAAAGACAAGTCAATTATAGACTGTTCCCGCTGACAAGCAAGTATTTTTATTACCAAAAGTTGTCAAAAGGGACATTCTTGGTTAAGATAGGGGGCATGGGAGCCAATTTTCAAAGTAAAGTTTATAAAAGAAAATCCGGCGCTGATTATGTTAGCAAGAATATATTTTTGCAACAAGTCGCGAATGCGGATGTCCTGAAGGTAGGTCCAAAACGTTTTGTAGACAGTGCTTTGAGCGTGTTTGAATATTTTGGCCTGCTCATACCCGTAGCAAAGATAATAGCGCCACAAGAGATTACTCCGGGGCACTGTTTGTGTGACCCAGATTTGAGAGTCACTTCCCCACAGAGCTGGGCCGTGTGGTTACGGGAGGGCAAAAAATGGATGTTTTCAGTGGGTGTTGGAATCAAGGACAGTGTACCGCAGTATCAGAAGTCCGTGTCAGGGAAAATATTATTTCCTGAAGATGTAGACTACTGGCGAGCTTTCAGAGGGCTCTATCCGGCACGACAAGAACGCTTCCCAAAAGAATTGCCTCAAGAGTGGAAGGAATATGTTGAAAATCCATTTGATATGCCCTTGGAGATGGTACGCCATGCAAATGAAGACCTTGACGGCATGGGTATAGTTCCTATGTACGATGTTGAAGAAGTACATAAATGCCTGAATCTACTTGGCTTCTTAAATAGAACCCTCCCTATTGAGTATGGCATATTGGCATTTGCTGAAAGTCAAAAGCGAATGAGAAGGAACAGACCTAAAATCAATGTTTCACTCAAGCTAAAAGAAATACTCTGGCAATCTATAATCAGAGGATTTGACAGCGATTTTGAGGATAGAGGACAAAACTTTCCAACTATACCGGAGACTAATATAGACCTCTATTTTTTTCGCAATCATTATATTGCCTTTTATGTATATTCTCTCCATAAACAAGGGATGAGTATTTCAAAAGCAAGCGGTGAGGCAGCTAAGAAACTCGCCGAGTTAATCCCTGATGGTGAAGAACCTTTGGATGCTGAAACAATCCGCAAGAAAATATATCACCCCATAATTAAAGAGTACAAACTTGCCTAATAATTGTCACTTTACTTACTATGCTTTGAAGTGACAGCCTACATCTCTTTTCTTTCGTATACTACTACCAGTAGATAACTAATTTTTTTTGGAGTATACGTTATGAAACTTCTAACCACTGGCGAAATCGCCAAGCAACTTAATGTTGACCGAGACTGTGTGAGCTATGCGCTACGAAAGATAGCAATAGTACCTTCGGGTATTGCTGGTCAAACGCGGGTATTTTCTGAGAGTGCTGTAGCACTGGTCAAAGAATTTCTGAAACGAAAGGAGACAGTATGAGCAACGGACGGACTACGAACGAAAAATTGTTTACGGCTCAGGCAGTCGGAGAAAAATTATCTCTGAGCAAGCGAGCCATCTTTAGGATGCGTAGTGCAGGACTTATATGCGCACCGGTGAAGGTAGGGGCAGGTGCGGTCCGTTGGAAACAATCAGATATTGAACAGTGGATCAAATGGGATTGTTGCTCAAAACAGGAATTTGAAGCCAGAAGGGAGTCGGAGCAATGTTAAGTCAAAGAAACAGGGCTGCCGTGCCAACGACAGCCCACAAAAATAATCGACAAAGTGAATCGTACCAAAACTGTGCGTTAAAGGCAAGTACAAATTTGGAGCAAATCGCAAATCTTTTGCTTACCTTAGCTGTTGCTGGCTTATCAGAAGCCCAAAGGCTTTCCGGCTGGCTTTTACTCAAGCGGAAACTTCACCTCTATTACTCGGAAGCTGGATCATGAAACAGCAGGAAAGAATAGCCGGACACCGATCGCAGATACCAAAACTCTATCGGGGCATCTACGACAAAGCCGTTAGCGGTAGGAGCCGGAAGTCCGCTATGCACGCCTTCTGCCTGGAATGTTGCGGCTGAGTGATTAAAGAAGTGTATTTGTGTACATCACCACAATGCCCGCTGTTTTTATATCGGCCAAAGTCCAGAGCTTCACAGGGAGCGCCTGAGAGCGTTTCAAACGAGCCAGAACCGAAAAACTCCAACAATGAGGGCAATGGGTAGGGTATGGCGACGACACAGCAAAATAGAGCTGAACAGACCAATGAAGAAACCAAAAGTGAGACTTGTCTGACTATTGTAAAAATCGATCCTCGCAAACTAAAGCCAAGTCCAGAGAATAACAAGATTTACAAGTCGATTGACCCTGAAGACCCAACGATTAAAGAGCTTGCCCGCGAAATTGCCGAGGATGGCGTTCTTGAGCCAATAGTCATATCGAATGACAATTATATTATCTCAGGACATAGACGGTGTGAGGCGGCAATACTGGCCGGTCTGAAGGTTGTGCCATGCCGTATAGAAAAGATTCGGCATAGTGATCCTAAATTTATGGATAGGCTGGTCAGCTACAACACGCAGCGCATCAAGAATCAAGGCGAACAATTGCGGGAAGCAGTAGTAAAATCCAATCCCGATGAGGCATACCGGCAGTTACTTGCTTTTCGCAAAGAGAAGACAGAAATTAAAACCGAAACAATTAGCGTCGGCCAAAGGGGCCAGCGGAAACGAATTTCAAAACTCAAGTTCAAGATGGTCAAGGTAGTGAAAGATGTAATAAATACAAACCGTAAATTTTGGCCATTGTCAGATCGTCAGATTCATTATAGACTGCTAAACAATCCACCACTGAGAAATACAAATCGCCCGGGCAGTGTTTACAAAAATGACCGCGCTAGTTATGGGGATTTGTGCAATGTTCTGACACGCCTAAGGTTGACAGGCGAAATCCCGATGACCGCAATTGCCGACCCTACCAGGCCAACATCAAGCTGGTATGTACACAGCAGCCCCCAGGATTTTGCCCGTGAGGAACTGGATGATTTTCTTAAAGGTTATCGGCGCGATTTGCAACAGTCACAGCCGATATACATTGAAGTTGTCGCCGAGAAGATGACTGTACAGTCCATTATAGAGCCGGTGTGTGGCAAGTTTAATATCCCGTATACGATTTGCAGGGGCTACCCCAGCTTGCCAGCGCGAAATGAGATATTAAAGAGGTTTCAACGAAGCGGAAAAGGTCGGCTTCTCTTGCTTATATTGAGTGACTTTGATCCCGAGGGCATAAACATCGGCGAAAGCCTGTTGCAGTCGCTACGCGAAGACTTCAACGAATATAATACTGAGGCTGTCCGCGTCGGCCTGAATCCTGAACATGTTGAGCGGTTTAACCTCAGCGACAACACCGCAGAGGCCAAAGAGACATCAGCAAGATACAAGGGCTTTGTGAAACGTTTTGGAAAAAAAGTCTATGAGTTAGAATCCATTACACCGGGACAGTTGCAGCACATTCTGTCTGAAGCTATTGATAGCGTTATTGATGTTGATTTGTTTAACGCCGAGCTTGAGGCTGAACGATCAGACGCAGTATATCTTCAGGTTGTGCGCGAGAGGATTTATAACGATTCCCTCGATTTACTGAAGGACTACGAGACTGAGCAGCTTGATGTTGGTGATATTGAGTTTTGAGTATATCGAAGTAGAATTTATGGCTAAAAAGAGCGAAATAGACGGATTGAAAACAAGAGAGCAGAAATTCAAAGATGTCAAGTGGGGCAGGATGTTTGTGTCCCGAAAACAGATAACATCAGAGGCATTTCTGGATTTGAAAACCGCTGCTGCCTGTCAGGTCTTTATGATCTTCCTGAACAAGTGTCAATGGAAACCAATAGAACATGCACCAAGACGTAAGAAAGAATACTATCTTGCCAATCAGGGCGAAATCCAGTTTACTTACGATGAGGCATTAGAGAAGTGGGGCATATCAAATAATAAGTTTACTAAGGCAATTGATGAGCTTGTCCGGGTAGGGCTTATTGATATAGCTAAGTCAGGATTTGGGCTGCATAAGGACAAGAGCCTGTACGCTATAAGCGACCGTTGGGAAACATTTGGAACAGATGAATTTGTAGTTAAGAAAAGACAGAAGCGCACTCAACATCTTGGCTTCTCTAAGGGAAACAGCTATGGCAGGAACTCAGACAAAAAACAGAATCAACATTCGTCAACAACTGTTGCTCAACAGTTGTGAACACATGTTGAGGTTAAAACAGGTAAAAGCCAATGTTCAATAACAGCGCAAAAACAAGGATTGGAAAAACAGCTTCAACAGTTCTCTACAACTGCGCCTTACGTATATTCCACCCCCTTACCTGTTTTATTCTCTGTATGCTCTATGAGTAGTTCCTATGAGTAAAATATTAGTGATTAAGTATATGAAAGTAAAAACGGCGCGAAAAAACGATGTTTTTTGTGAAACATTGTTATAGAGCTTTTGTTACAGGGCGAAGTTGAAGAAAAGTGAAAAAAATTGATTTCCGTGAAGATAATACTTGACAACTACCAAGTATATGTTTATATTGTATGTGAAGGAATTACGATATATGATTATTCGCATGATTATTGATACTATCAGAAAGCATATCAAGACCTGTGGCAAGACGAGGTACAGAATAGCCAAAGAAACTGGTGTCGGCGAAGATCAATTATGCCGGATAATGCAGGGTCGAACCTGTACGGTCGAGACCGCTGATATTCTGCTCAAGTATTTTGGGCTGACTATCGCAAAAAAGAGCAAGAAAAAGGCAAGGTGATATTATGGCATGCATATTCAAACGAAAACGGAAAGTAAAACTGACCAACGGCAAAAACGTTACGAGAGAATCCAAGTGCTGGTATATCGAATACCGAAACAAGGATGGAACAACAAAGCGGGTAAGAGGATATGCAGACAAGGCCGCCACGAGACAGAAAGCAGCACAACTTGAACGCCAAGCCGAACGCTGTCAAGCTGGACTAACCGACAAGTACGCAGAACACAAAAAACGCCCGCTCTTGGAGCATTTGGAGGATTTTCGCAAATCGCTAACCGCTGGCAACAGTGATACTCATGTCAGAATAACGCTCGCGCGGATTAAGCGGATTTTTGACGGTTGCGGATTCTGCTATTGGAGCGACATACAGGCAAACAAAATAATGGATTTCCTCACCAACCTGAAGAAGCGGAACGGTGATACTATAAGCAACACGACATTTAACCATTACCTGACGAGCATCCGAATGTTCTGTGTGTGGATGGTACGAGAACGAAGGTCTGCTGAATCGCCTGTTGCGTATTTGAAGCGATTAAAAACTGTCGAGGCTGACCGGCGTCCACTCGATTATGACGAAGTTTGTAGGTTGCTTGCTGTTACGGAAAAAGCTCCGTTTCGTTTTGGAATGTCGGGATTCGCTCGTGCCGTATTGTATTTGACGGGAATAGAAACGGGCCTGCGAGTACGGGAGTTGCAGTCCTTGACTGCTGGCTCATTCGATTTCGATGTGGCTACAGCGACAGTCAAGCCCGAATTTTGCAAGGATGGAAAAAAGGCTGTCCAGTTATTGAAGTACAAACGAGTGGCACAGTTGAGAGCGTTCTTTGCAGATAAGTTACCGAATGCAAAGGCGTTCGATATGCCGAGCCATTATCGCACTGCCAAAATGCTCCACGCCGACTGTCAGGCTGCGAACATACCCGTTGTCGATGATACTGGACGCAAAATTGTATTTCATTCGCTGCGTCACACACTCGCAACCGAGCTTGACAGGACCGGGGCATCACTGAAAGAACAAATGACGATAATGCGGCACAGCGACAAATCGAATCTGACGTTAGGCACATATACCCACGTTCGGGTTTATGACATAAGGCGAGCGATAGAGAATCTACCGGACTATCCTTGGCCAGGAACCCAAGCGACTGAAGTGGTTGCTACAGGCACGGACGGCAGGGCGGTTTTGGCTGACAATCCGTTGACAAGAAAATGGACAGGAAAACGGACAGGTTCTGCTTACTCTGATAGTGTTTCAATGTCCGCAGATGGCACACAAGGAGGTAACACAGAGCGATTATCGGCAAGTGTGGTCAATATTCATAACGGCTTGAATATAGTAGACTTAGAAACAAAAAAAGACTCATTGTCATCATCTGACAACGAGTCAAAAACCAATGGGCCCGGAAGGATTCGAACCTTCGACCAATGGATTATGAGTCCACTGCTCTGACCAGCTGAGCTACGGGCCCTGATTACAGGCTTAATTTACATTCCGTATTAAAATATAGCAAGAAAATTCAGGGCATACTACTATCCAACATTATAAGTTGGGTCAAGTTCTTTTAATCAAAAATCACTATTCGCAATAAAAGTTCTTGCCCAAATCAGGCCGGCGTATATATATAGTTGACATCGTGGGCGGTTTGCCGGTAATATTCAGCCAGCTAAATAATAGCGGAGGTACCGTGAAGACTTGTATTTACGCTAATAGCCGGATAATCGCCAAGCACACCGGCGACCACGATGTAGATAGATACTTCTACTTGACCGGCCGGATGAACTATAGGCAGATTCTTTGTATTGTTAATTCAGAATATGTAGGATAAGAATATGAATTCCGACAATTTGGATACTCAGAAATTAGCCAAAAAAACTCCTGAAGATGATATCAAAGATAGCAATACGAAAAGAATTCGTCTACTCCGCCGTGTCTTGAGAATCAGTCTTCTTCTGGGGTTTAGCTTATTCTTGTTTGGCTTCCTTTTAGTTAATATATTTCCAAGCTTTCGGGATAGTACCCTTGATTTACTTTTCTTCCCTACATATCTGCTATTCTTTTTGCTGGCTATTACGATGGCAATTGCTATTAAGATTAGTTCGTTGCGTAGTAAAATTGTACCACTCCGGTTTAGCGCGATTGCCTCAATCGTTTTCCTCAGTATATTGTTGTTGGTAATCGCCACGATCTATCTCCAGCTTGCTTTACCCTTTATATATACGTCACCTGCTCTAACTCCGGAAAATCTGTATGTTTTCGATAAATGTATCGAGTTTGTACAAAATCATAATCGATACAAGAACCTCACATTATCCAGATGGAGATGGGTATCTATCAGTGGAGATAGATTCTATTTATTGCGTAGTTCTTCGCCGTTGGATAAAACGAGAGAGTTCTTCTCCGAAAGTGAGATTGCTGAAATGGAGGTCCTTGCCAAACAACTCCATAGTATTAGCTGCCAAAAATTTCGGAGAGACAACGATATAGTACTATTTTATAAAACCTTGACTCCAATACCGCCGGTACCAAAAACACCGGATGAGCAGCTTTCCTACTTACCGCATTCGGCTTACGCAATTCTTCGCATTCTACCATCAGGCCCAGGTGTGGCTTACTCGTTGCATGGGAAGAATCCGAATGAAATAAAAAGTGATGTATTAAACCCGGCGAAACCATTCATTTATATTGGAGGGAATTGGTATCTATCAAGACACCTTATGTTGAGAGGTATTAGGTCGGGGACGCCGTATTTTATTCCAAAATCGTTTATTGACCATTCTTTGCGAATAGAAGGTTTGAACCTTAACAATGGCAAAATCGCAAATGCCCCCCAAACAACTGAGTAAGGTTGAGAAATTGCACAATTCGGTGTTACTTGAAGGGGAAAGCGAACATTTCTTGATTGTGAGTTATAGAATAATGGCAGATTGTTACCGGTTGGCCTAAATACTACCGCACCGTTACAGGTTTTCTTGTACGTATTTGACGGCGTTGTTGAAGATTGTCATTCCGTCGCCGTCAGTTTTATCCTTTAAGCGGGTCCAGTGCGGATGCTGGGTTGGGCGAACGTGTCTTTCGGGGTGCGGCATAAGTCCCAGGATCCGGCCGGTGGTATCCGTCAGGCCGGCTATCGAATCCACTGATCCGTTCGGATTAATGGGGTAGGGGCCTTCCTCGCCATTTTCATCAACATACTTAAATGCAACGTGTCCTTCGGATTTTAATGATTCCAGAGCGGCCTCATCTTTAGTTACAATCTTGCCTTCGGCGTGTGCGATGGGCAGATAGATTTGCCTGCCGGCCTCGATAAAAATACATTTTTCGGTTTGCGGCGCAAGGTACACCCATCTATCCTCGAATTTGTTGCTGTCGTTATCGGTTATGGTTACAGTATCCTGACCTCCGCTTTGTCCATTGCCCGGCAGGATTCCAGTTTTGATCAGCACCTGGAAGCCGTTGCAGATTCCAAGCACGAGTTTGCCGTCATCAATGAATTTCTGTACGGGTTCGTGTAGGTGATGTACGATTTGATTAGCTAATATTTTACCTGCCGCTACATCGTCGCCATAGCTAAAGCCCCCGGGAAAAACAAGTATCTGGCATTGGTCGAGCAGCTTTTTATCTTCAATTATTCTGTTTATGTGCACGCGCTCGGCTTCTGCCCCCGCCAGTTCAAGCGCATCCTCGGTTTCCATATCGCAGTTTATCCCTGCCGCCCGTAAGACTATTGCTTTAACCTTCTTCATCCAATATCCCTATTTATAGTTACCAATCCAGTGGTTTTTGCCAGGCCTTTTTTAGTGAGTCCAAATCCAGTTCGATTACTTTTTTGCCGTCTTCTGCTTTTATGGTGAGCGTTTGTTCTGCTGTTACCTTTCCAATCTGGCCGAAAGGGACATTGAGCATCATCTTTGCAAAGTCATCGTAATTTTCCGGCTCGACTTCCACGATATAGCGTGAGTTTGATTCACTGAACAGTTGCGAATCTACCCGCGTACAGTCTTTGCTTTTCGGCAGGCCCCGCAAATCCGCTTCTATACCGAGTCCGCCGGCAAAGGCCATCTCTGCCAGTGCGACAGCCAGCCCGCCCTCGGAGCAGTCGTGACAACTGATGATAAGGCCTTCCTCTATTGCCGTAGAAATCTTTTGGGCGATTTTAGGAGCTGTTTGAAGGTCTGCCTTCGGGACGTTGGCTCCGAGCTGGCCGTTGATTTTGTAATAGTGTGAGCCGCCTAATTCGTTTTTAGTTTCACCTACTACGAAGAGTAAATTGGTGGCTCTCTTGGCGTCCATTGTCACGCACTTATTGACGTCATCGACTATCGATATTGCGCTTATCAAAAGCGTCGATGGGATGGATATTTGTGTTCCATCTTCGCAGGAGAATTCGTTATTCAGCGAGTCCTTGCCGGAGATAAACGGTGCCTCAAAGGCGATTGAACCATCATGGCAGGCCTGGGACGCCCGCACTAATGCGCCGAATGTTTCGGGTTTTGTGCAGTTGGCCCAGGAGAAGTTATCCAGCAGGGCGATCCTATCGGCCCGGCCGCCTACGCATATAAGATTTCTAATTGCCTCGTCGATACCGGCCAGCGCCATCCAATACGGGTCAATATCGCCGTACATCGGATTCATCCCGCAGCTAATCGCAAGGCCCCTGTCCGAATCGAACTTGGGCCTTATTACCGCCGCATCGCTGGGGCCGTCATTTTTTACACCGGTCAGGGGTTTGACAACCGAATTGCCCTGGACCTCGTGGTCGTATTGACGGATTACCCATTCCTTGCTGGCGACATTATAAGATGAAAGAATTTGCAGAAGCTCGTCATTATAATTATCTTTTTCGGCAATGCTCGGCTCGGTAAGCTCCGGTTTGTTCCAGACCGCCTTGCGCGAGTATTTAGGTACGCCGTCGTGCAGGAAATCCATATCCATTTCGGCTACCTGTTGACCGTCGTATCGCAATATCAACTTTTTATCGCCGGTGAACCTGCCTATGACCGTTGATTCGACATTTTCATCGTCGAAAATTTTCTGTATCGCTTCGGCGTTTTCGGGTTTGACGGCTATGACCATTCTTTCCTGAGCTTCACTAATCCAGATTTCGTTATAGTTCAGCCCGCCGTATTTTAGCGGCACTTTTTCCAAATCTACTTCTACCCCGATGTCCTGGCCCATTTCGCCGACCGCGCTGCTCAGTCCGCCGGCCCCGCAATCGGTGATTGCCTCATAAAGGTTCGCCTCATTTGCCTGAATCAGCACGTCTAACATTTTCTTTTCCGTTATCGGATTGCCGATTTGGACGGCGTGGGAAAAGGTTGCTTCATATTCGTGGGTTATTTCGCCGCTTGAAAAAGTTGCTCCGTGTATCCCATCCCGTCCTGTCTTACCGCCGACTACGATAATGATATTTCCAACCTGTGGATTTTTGAAACATTTATTCTTGTCCATTATGCCGATGTTGCCGCAATAGACCAAAGGATTACCCAGGTATCTGTCGTCGAAGTAAATGGCGCCGTTGACTGTCGGTATTCCCATTCTGTTGCCGTAATCGCGAACACCGGCTACAACGCCTTTCATAATCCTTCTGGGATGCAGAACTCCCTTGGGGATATCTTCGAGTTTTTTATCGGGTGGGCCGAAGCAAAATATATCAGTGTTGGCGATGGGTCTTGCGCCGAGGCCCGTTCCCATAGGGTCACGAATTACACCGCCAATGCCCGTAGCTGCACCGCCATAAGGGTCCAGTGCGGAGGGTCGATTATGGGTTTCTACCTTGAAGCAGACGGCGGTGTCTTTGTCGAATTCCACTACGCCTGCGTTATCGACAAATACGGATATGCACCAGCTTTTGTTAAGTTGTTTGGTGGCTTTGAAAATAGTATCTTTTAATAAGTTGTCGAAATGTATTTCTTTGCCGTTAATTGACATATCGACAGAGCTTTTGAGCGTTTTGTGTACGCAGTGCTCGCTCCAGGTCTGGGCAAGTGATTCCAGCTCAACGTCAGTGGGTTCCCGGTCAAGCTGCCGATAGTATTTCTGAATTGCCTGCATCTCGACAAGATTCAAAAACAGGTCTTTTTCTTTGCTTAGCGCTGTAAGACCGTCATCGTCAAGGTCGCGGATGGGCCAATGCACTATCTGCAATTCGTATGGTTTTAGATGCGGGCTTGGCGGCTCGGCTTCACTGCCGATTATGACAGTCTCGATGACATCGTTTGCCAGAATTTTTTTTGCAATAGTATCAGTATGGCTTTGGTTTAGACCGCCCAGGAGGACATACTTTCGCGCGGTTCGAACATTACCTGCTTTCATACCCATATCGGCTAATGCCGCCGTTACGGACTCGGCAACCGGGTCGGTGACGCCGCTTTTCAAATGGACCTCGATTAGTGTTGCTTTTGCCAGGCCGGCCGGCGGTCCGCTTCTGCCAATATAATATTCTTCGCAAACCGGGTCGCTAAGAAGCTCTTTACCAATACGCTGCGCAAAATTATCATCGAAATCGGAATCAATGAGAAAGACTTTAGCTGACTGGACCGCTTCGACCGAACCGATGCCCAGCTCTTTGATCTCTTCCAGAACGCTGTTACCGTGCACATCGGAAAAGCCCGACCGATTGAAAACCTCGAAACGCCATTGTTTCACGATATTAAGTCCTCCTTTTTTATTTTGTAGTTTATCAATGTGCTGCGTTTTTTTCTTGCCGTTTCGAGCAGGTTTTCAATTTGTTGTTTATTTCGGCCTTTGATTGCTTTTTTTAGTTTCAATAGTTCGGCGATGATTTTATCGATACCTTTTGTGGTGTTATCGGCGTTTGTCAACAATACGTCAGCCCAAATATTTGCTGGTCCGGATGCTATTCTGGAAGTATCTATAAAGCCTTTGCCGGCAAATTTTAAATCATCGTTATTATTGGAATTTATCAATGCTGCTGCTACTACGTGGGGCAGATGGCTTATATTTGCAAAAATTCTGTCATGGTCGGTTGGTGTCATTAATTTCACGCTGCACCCAAGGCCTGACCAGAAACTGTTCAGTGTTTGCACAGCCTGGCGGTTGGTTTTTTTTGTTGTTGTCAAAATACAAGTGGTTTGATCAAACAAATCGTCTCTGGCGAATTCGATGCCCCTTTGCTCTGAGCCGGCGATTGGATGTGAGCCGACATAGTGAATTGTTTCAGGCAGCTTCTTTGCCGCCCAGCGGTGGGGCAGGACTTTTGTCGAGCCGATGTCAGTAACAATGCAGCCATCCGATAGTGCATCGTGAATTTTGCCAAAGATGTCCTCAAATGTGTGTATAGGCGTGGCCAGGATGACAAGGTCTGCACCGGACACACTTTTGTTTATATCGTCGGCGATTTCAGTGGCTACTGCCAACTGTTTTGCTTTTGAGCGGGTAGAAGGGCGGTGGGTGTAACCTACCGTCTTTACACCGGGTAAAGAGCGTAAAACCCTTAAAGTTATCGAGCCGCCTAAAAGGCCAAGCCCTATTACAGTTACTTGTCTTAAGTCTTTCATAATCAAGACCTTATGTAAATATGCCCCAGGATAGATTATGCTAAAAACTATAACATGGCACATCAGATGTCAATTTTTTTCTTTTATTTGTGTTATCTAAATGGTAATATTTTAACTTTTAGAAGAGAGCCAACGGATATGGCAAAAAAAGATAGCGTCCCGCCCGCTGTTTGTGGGCAGGTTTTTTTATGACTATTTTCGCCGTGCGCTCTTGCTGATGTGTCTTGCAGACCCGGCTTAACCGGTTACGATAAGAATTAAAATGCCGAACGGTAATAATAAAATCAGGTGTGGCGATCATCTCGAGTTCGAGGATAAAGTGGCAGACCTTGATTGCCAGATGAATGAGCTGCGCAGACTCAGCTCGATCAAAGGTATCGACTATTCTCAAGAGATTCGCCTGCTCCAGCGAGAGCAGGTCGCCGAACTAAAACGAATATATTCAAATCTGACCGCCTGGCAGACTGTTCAGGTGGCGCGTCATCCCAAGAGGCCTTTGCTCGATGATTATCTTAGTCTGATGGTAAAAGATTTTCGTGAATTCCACGGTGATAAGTGTTTTGGCGATGACCGTGCAATCATAACCGGATTTGGGCAGATCGGCAGAGAGAAAGTTTTGGTTGTCGGTCAGAATAAAGGTAGAAACACAAAGGAAAAAATTATCTGTAATTTCGGATGTCCCAATCCTGAAGGTTATCGCAAGGCACTAATCAAAATGAAATTCGCCCAAAAGTATGGCATTCCTGTCGTTACCCTCATTGACACGCCGGGTGCCTATCCGGGTATTGGGGCCGAAGAGCGGGGCCAGGCTCAGGCAATAGCAGTTAATCTCCTGGAGATGTCACGCCTGAGGGTACCGATAATTTGTATATGTATTGGTGAGGGTGGTTCAGGCGGCGCCCTCGGTATAGGCGTGGGTGATAAAATGGCGATGCTTGAATTCGCATATTATTCGGTGATTTCGCCTGAAGGCTGTGCCGCGATTCTCTGGCGTGACGGCTCACAGGCCCCGCATGCAGCCGAGGCGCTCAAATTGACAAGCAAGGATTTGTATAAGCTTGAGCTGGTTGATGCGGTTATCCCCGAACCGCTCGGCGGCGCACATCGTAATGTTCACGAAACTGTTTATAATGTCGAAAAATATATTGTCAAAACACTGCGGGACCTCAAACGCACTAAGATTGATAATCTGCTTGAGAACAGATACAGGAAATTGCGCTCGATAGGCATCAGTCCGGCGGAAAAACTTCGCCGCAAAACCCTGGCTGGCAGAGAGAAGATAAGGGCAGCCATAGAAAAAATCCACACAAAACAAAAACCCGTCCCCGCAAAAGTTTGAAAACGCTGTATTATTGAGTGTAAAATATTTTGCAGCTTTTGGCCTCGAAGAGGGGAAATAGATACGATGTTTTTCAAGGACGGTATTATGTCTGATAAGAAAAAGACTGCGGCAAGAGAAAAATCTTCCTCCGTACCGAAGAAAGACAAAAACTTATTAACCAGAAGGGGCTTTATTGGGACAGTGGCCGGAATGGGTACGGCCGGTTTGCTTGCAGGCGGCGCAAAGAAGAAAGAAACCGAATCGGACATCCCCATATGGTCGGGGGACTTGGGAACTCCCACAAAGAAGACTCCCCGCATTACCAAAACATCAAAGTCCGGCCGGCTTAATATGATTGTAATCATGACCGACACATGGCGGGTGGACCATCTTGGCTGTTATGAGAGTACCCGTATAAAAACACCTTATCTCGATAGGTTCGCAAAAAAAAGTGTCTTGTTTGCAAATGTCTATGCAGAAGGACTGCCCACTATTCCCTCCCGAAGGGTCTATCATACCGGAAAGAGCGTCCTTCCTGAAGCGAAATGGGAGCCCCTTGGCAAAACTGATGTAACTTTTGCTCAGGTCCTCGGCAAACGCGGTTTCACAACCGGCTTTATCGTTGATACGTATCATCATTTCAAGCAGGGTTATAATTTCCATCGGGGATTCGATTCATGGCATTGGGTGCGCGGGCAGGAAACTGATAGATGGAAAAGCGGTCCAAAAAAAATGTTTGACCCGAAAAAACACATGCCCGCCCATTTGTGGAACGATCGCTACGACAGTAACATGCGTCAATACTTGATGAACACTCAGGATAGAACCGGAGAGAAAGATTACTTCTGTGCCCAATCCTGCATCGAGGCTATGAAGTGGCTCGGCCAAAATGTAAATGACAAACCGTTTATGCTCTGGATTGATATGTTCGATCCCCACGAGCCGTGGGACGCACCTCCACGATTTCAGAAAATGTATCGCGACAAATATCCCTATGAGCGATATCTGTTTGGGTATGGAGTCAGAAACAAAGACATACGTCCTGACGATTTACCTGTTATAAGGGACCTTTATGCCGCGGAAGTAACATTCAGTGATTACTGTATAGGTCAACTGTTGAAAAGAGTTGAAGAGATGGGCCTGATGGATGATACAGTTATTGTGTTCTCAACGGACCATGGCACCCACCTCGGCGAGGAAGGATGTGTACAGAAAACCCCCGCTCTTCTTAATGGCTGTGTCGCCAATATACCGTTAATCATAAAACACCCTGATGACCGGTTTGCCGGGAAACGCGTTGAGGGGCTCGTCAGCGCCGTTGATTTTATGCCTACATTCCTTTCACTGCTTGGAATTAACGACTATAAAAATATGGATGGGGAGAATATGTGGAAATTAGTAACAAGCCGGGCCCGGTCAATACACGAGGATGTTTACACGGTTTTTCAAAACTTTGGCGCAATCCATAATTTAAACTGGCACTATTTCCAGAATATCAGAGGTAAAAGCTCGGGCAAAGGTCCCTGTCTTTATGATTTAAAAGACGACCCGAAGCAGGCCAAAAATGCTATCAAAGAATTTCCAAAAATAGCAAAAGCTTTGAGAAGCAAATTGAGAAACCATCTTAAGATTGAAATACCTCCATTAAAGTTGTGATTGTTTATTGGATTTTTTGAAGAAGGGTGGAGTTAGATTATGTACAAACGAGGATTTACGTTGGTAGAACTATTGGTAGTAATCGCCATCATTGCCTTATTGATGGCGATACTGATGCCGGCACTGCAAAAGGCCAGGGAACAGGCCATGGACGCAATTTGCAAAAACAACATGCGCCAAATCGGCTTCGGTGCCGAATTATACGCTGAAGACTTTGATTCGCAAATCCCTCGTGGATGGGGTGGTGATCCGGGTGAGACCTGGTACATGCTTTTTATGCCTTATCTGGCCCAGAGGGCAATCGGCAATGATTACCGTAACGTCAAGATATATCGCTGCCCCAGTTACCCGGACCCTGACCAGACCGTCTGCTACGTCGTTAATGGCTGGGAATTCCAAAGCGACACGGACATGGTCGGCGACGAGACAAGAGATCCAACCCCACTATCTACTTGTCGTAATTTAGCTTCTACAATTTATCTTGCCGATAATGAGTACGGTTTCTGGCGGCCAATAGTTAGAAAAGCCGACGATACTGGATGGAATCTGTGTGATGTCTGGGATCCGGGACATCTGCCCTCCTCAAACAGTCCAGACACACGGAATGGCCGGCGCGTGGCACGAGACCGGCATAAAAACAACGGCTGCAATACTCTATATCTCGATTGGCATGTCGAATGGGTGGCTGCCGAGAAGATGACCATAAACATGTGGAGGTTTAAAAAAACAGTATATTGACCACTTCGCCGGCCCTCGTTTTGTCCATTGTTCAAATTTCCAGGACATTAGTCTACGAATTCTGTTGAGTCTGATTTTACATCAAACGGACCTTAAGAGATTTAGCTCAAATTTATTCGGAAATATGTGCCGGTGCGGGTGTTGAAAAAGTGACGGAATTAAGGCAGGTTATTGTTACTTCCGGAACTAAAAAGAAACCAAAAATAACCACAAAAAACAAATTAAACTTGTCCTTAAGCCAAGCCAGGGAACTAAAACATGCAAACTCAGCGGCCTCCGCGGCAAAAACTAAACGCTATCCGTTCTTGATTTCTCTTGGGTCTTTGCCGTTTTCGATGGCTGCTATCTTCCTTACCCTTCTTTCATGTCTTCCGCCGCTGAACTTGGTCTTGAGCCACACTTCTACTATTTTTCGCAGTAGTACTTCCCCCGTTTGATCACTTGATAGACAAAGTACGTTTGCATTGTTGTGGTCACGAGAAATCCGAGCGCCAAGCTCGTCGTGGCACAACGCAGCTCTAACTCCCTTTACTTTGTTTGCGGCCATGCTCATTCCCAGCCCCGTTGAACAGATTAAAATAGCTCTGTCGGCTTCTTTTTTCGATACCGCCGTTGCCGCCAAATAAGCTGGATCAGGGTAATCAACAGGATTGATATCGTTGGTGCCAAAGTCGATGCACTCGTGGTTCAACTGCTTGATTATGGACTTGATTTGCTGTTTGGCTTCGAAACCGCGATGGTCGCTTCCAAGTGCTATTTTCATATTACAAGCTCACCAATTCTTTTCTTCACAGCTTTTTCTATCAACTCAGCGCAATTATTGAAAACCTGCTGTCCCTGACCTATCGGGTCAGGAATGTCCTTATCTTCTGCTAATAACATACACTTATTTGAAGCTTCCTGGCTAAGAGCAATTACTCGCTCGCAGTGCACTCGGCTCATCGCGAATATAAAGTCGTTTTCTTCGATGAGTTCCTGGGACAATGCCTGGCTCCTGTGAGCCTTTATATCAATCCCTTTAGCTGCACAAGCTGCTGTCGCTTCTGCACTGGCCGGCGAACCCGCCGTATACATAATGCCAGCGGAAGATATTTTATAACCGATTTTGCCGAGAAGGTCAACCTCGCATTGCAATTTTTCTGCAAGATATTTTCGAAATATTCCCACAGCCATAGGGCTTCGACATGTATTACCGGAGCAAACGAACAAAAATTTGACCTCCGACATTGCCTCCAACTCTAACTGGGAGTATACGCCCGGCCTTAAGATTTCCAGGTCTTTCTTGCCTATTTTCACAACCGTGCTGCTTTGTTTGTACTTACAGGGCCCTGCATCCAGCAGCAAATTGATTTGACCTGAGAACTGAGCAAGGACTTCCTGTGCGTCTGTTGCCGGCATCTGCCCTGTTACATTTGCACTCGGAGCAACCACAGGATTGTGCGTTAACCGCAGTAATATTGAAGCTATGGGATTGTCAGGGCAGCGAATCCCTATGGATTTATTTTTATACAGGCTTTCAAAAACTCCTCTTTTAAGGCTGATTTGCTGCTTGTCCATATCCTGGTCGTCTAATTCGAAGACTATGGTCAAAGGTCCCGGCCAGGCGCTTTTAATTAGCTTTTCAGCTTTCAGGCCGATAGTAGGCACGTATTTTTTGGCTTCATTTTTTTGGCCGATATGCAGTGTATAGTATTTATCAGAATCCCTGCCTTTGAGGTTATTGAGCTTGATAAGTGAGTCAATGTTAGCCCGGCAGGCGATTCCGTAGACGCTTTCAGTAGGAAATGCAACGAGTCCGCCGGAATCGACTAAAGTTGCGGCTTCTTTTATTTTCGCTATATCAGCTTTGTCTCGATCGAGTTTTATCACTTTCGTCTGCATTAGCTCTATAAAATACACTAAACCACCTACAGTCGCAAGATAACTTACCCAATATCTGGCTGTACCTATAGATTGTGAGCACACAATCTTAACCGACCAGCAGTTACTTGGTAGCATCTGAATGGGAAGCGGTAGTTCAGTGGCGAGTTTCGGCTGTGTCAACCGCTGCCAATATTGGCTCAATATACGTTCTTGTGTAATCTGGATCATAGGCTTAAAAAAACATTCGTCGTGGCGACAAAGGAATGTGGTTCAGAGACTTACGCATTGATTCAAACTTAGGAGGAGAACAAGGACCGATAAAAAGAACAAAGACACAGTGATATGCGGGGGGATATTTTTTTTTCAGAAAAACTTCTATTTTGCCTAATTACGCTAATCTATCCAAATTAACATTGTCGATAAGATTATCATTGTCTATTGCGACCTTGGTGATTGATGGCATGGGATTTAAAGGAGTTTTTTATGGAAACCTTAGTCGAGCAGCGTAAGAATACCCGAACGGACCTTTCGTGGCCTGTAAGTCTGTGGCTGCCGGAAGCAAACAGGTTTTTTAACGGACGAAGCACCAATGTTAGCAAGGCGGGTGTTTTCGTTTTAGTTCCTATGACGACACCTGTTCGGCCGGGCAATATTGTCGAAATCAATTTTCCACGTACAATCACGTTAGCAGAGGAAAAAGGGCAATATGCTCGGATTAAGAGCGGGAAAGTGGTTAGGGTTGACCGAAAGAATATACTCAGGAGTGCTAAGATCGGCGTTGCTATTGCATTTGGGTAGTCGATAAGCCGCTCTTTTTTCCTTTATCAGAAGTGATTGCAAACAGTCTCTAATTGTTGATTAAATCCGTGCTGCATTAGTTATCACTGATGGTTGTTGATGGTCGTCAGTCTTTTTTATCTTTGTAATGGCCTGTTTATTCTGATAAATCTCACCCGCCTTCACACAAAGGAAGTATTCTTTTCAGTCAGGAACAACTGCTCGCTTGCGGTGCTGCGATGACAGGTGCACATACAGCCACACTTCTGAGTTCTTTTTGTTTAATGATTATAGCTTCTTGGATTTTGCCGGTCGTAATAGAGTGGATTATTTGGATAGGCTCTAAGTTTACAGCCTGGGCGTCAGGTGTTCACATTACCAGTGCCAGAAATAAGAGCAGGGCGGCGATAACAGCGATGGATAATGTGATTTTTGACCATTTTGTGTATTTTGCCAAAGCTGGATGCTGGTCCTCAAACTCATAATAATAGTCATCTAAATCGGAGTCATCTTTCGGTTTGAGGCTCAGTTTGACATAAAGGTATCCGGCGAAGGATATTAGAAACAAGGGGCCGGCAATTATGTAGAGAATGGTATCCATAGCTCTTACAGCCACTGTGATAGCAAAGTACTGAGAAAGATTAGATACGGTTTTACAGAGAAATTCAATGAAAAAGTGAAAAAGAGATACCCGTGCCTTCGGATTTTTTTCATTGATTATTGAATAAAGATAATTGATAATTTTAGAGGAGCCATGTATGGATTTTCGATGATCAATGGCTCTTAATTACATATTGAAACCATGGATGGTGGCTTTATGGTAGGGGTCGTTTCAAAACCTGATACACGGGGGAAATTAGAGATACTCAGCACCGACGCGCAGTATGACCTGGCGTGTGCATGCAGTTGTAGTAAGGATGAGCACCGGCAGCGAAGCGATGACGGGAAATGGATATATCCCGTTACCCTTCCAAATGGGGGTAAAAGTACGCTATTTAAGACTCTCATTTCGAATGTATGCGCAAATGACTGCAAGTACTGTCCGCTAAGGACAGATATGGACATTCGCAGGTGTAGTCTTCGGCCGGAAGAGACGGCAAAGATTTTTCTGGATTATTATAGGCAGCGAAAGGTTTTTGGACTGTTTCTAAGTTCCGGCGTCTTGGCCTCGGCTGATGCAACGATGGATAAACTAAATGAAACTGCGAAGATTTTACGTAAAAAGCATGGATTCCGGGGTTATATTCATCTAAAGGTTATTCCCGGGGCAAGCGATGCGGCGATAGAAGAGGCGGTATCGCTGGCAAGTGCGGTATCGCTGAATATTGAGACTCCGGGAGAGGCAAACCTGGCGAAACTCTCGGAGAAGAAAAAGTATATCGAAGATATTATTGAGCCGATAAAACTGATGAGCAAATTGACTGGTCGCGGTACGAAATACGAAAGGGTCAAACAGACGACGCAGTTTATTGTGGGGGCTGCCGGAGAATCGGATGCCGAAATCGTCAAGTATATGTTCGGCCTGTATGACCGCTTGAAGATGCATAGAGTGTATTTCAGCGCTTATCAAAAGGGATTAGGGGATGAATCTGTAACCGGTGAACAAGTGATGCAGGAAAGACCAACAGATGTGTTTGTCAGGGAGCATCGGCTGTATCAGGTGGATTTTCTGCTTCGAAAATACGGCTTTACGGAATCCGATATCGTTTTTGAAAAGAATAGTAATCTTTCTCTGGCAATTGACCCGAAAGAGGCATGGGCGCTGAGGCACCCTGAGTTTTTTCCCGTTAGTGTCAATAGGGCCGAAAAGTTTTCGCTTCTCAGAGTGCCCGGGCTTGGGCCCGTAACAATAAAACGGATTTTGGAACAGAGAAAGAAAAGGCGTATCAGGTGTATTGAAGATGTAGGGAAAGTCGGACTAAGATTGGAAAAAGCCGGGAAATTTCTGGCTTTTTAACAGAGGAATTTAAGGAGAGACATCCATGAATCTGTTGTTATTTATTACGGTGCTTGCCGTATCTTTTATTATTGTAAGAATCGGGGCTATTGCGTTTCAGTTGACCGGGCTTGAGTGGTCGTTGGCCAAATTCCAGGCGCTATCATGTTTTACTGCGACAGGTTTTACTACACGAGAGGCTGAGCTGATTACCGGTGACACAACAAGACGACAGATTGCTGCGGTTCTTATCGTTTTCGGACATGCCGGCTTTGTTACGATGATTGCAACTTTTGCTAATTCCTTAAGACCGCAATCTACCAATTGGTCGGTCCCGTTTTTGCCGGGTTACATTCCCCCCTGGTTGCAGCCTTTGGTAAGTCTGATGATTATCGTGTCCGCTATATTCATCATTTACAAGATTTTTACTAATACTAAATTTGCTCGAAAATTAACAGATGTCTTGAGAAACCGTATCGTCAAGAAGGAGATTATTAAATCTGTCTCCTGCGAAGAACTGGCCGTGGCCACCGGCGGTTACGGTGTTACTAAAATTAAGATCCGTCAGGATAAACCACTACTGGGCAAGACACTTTCAGAATCCGGGCTGCGAAAAGATGATATTACAGTCTTGGCTATAGTCCGGGCAGACAAGACTATACCAAATCCTACTGCCAATAATAAGATTCTTGCCGGCGATGAGATTATATGTTTTGGAAAGTTGGGAGTCATCAGGAAAAAATTCATATAATTTCTCGATAACAAATCAGCGGTAGCGCATGTGTAATGTCTTGAACAGAAAAGCGTAAATATCAGCTTGTTCATCAATGATTTTGGAAATGGGTTTGCCTCGACCGTGTCCGGCTTTGGTTTCAACACGGAGCAGAATCGGGTTTTTGTCGCCGGCTTTGGCCTGAAGCGTGGCTATAAATTTTTTCGCGTGAGCTGGGACGACACGGTCATCGGTATCGGCTGAAGTAACCAGGATAGGGGGATATTCGGCACCTGCCTTGACGTTGTGCAGGGGAGAATAAGCATATAGAATCCTGAACTGATCCCGGCTCGCTTCAGCGTTGCCGTATTCAGGTATCCAGTAACGCCCGACCGTGAATTTGTGGTACCTTAGCATATCAGCAACGGGGACCTGGCAGATGACGGCGCCGAAGAGATCGGGGCGCTGCAGCATACAGGCCGCTACGAGAAGTCCGCCATTGCTGCCGCCTCTTATGGCGAGCTTCTTCGGATTAGTATATTTGTTTTCGATGAGCCATTCGGCCGCGGAGATGAAGTCGTCAAAGACGTTCTGTTTTTTCTCGAGCATACCTGCCTGATGCCATGCCTGTCCATACTCCCCTCCGCCACGCAAATTGGCGACGGCATATACGCCGCCTTGCTCTAACCAGGTCAGGACCGAGACCGAAAAAGACGGTTTGACGCTGATGTCAAATCCCCCGTAGCCGTAAAGCAGGGTCGGATTGCTGCCGTCCAGGCGAAGTCCTTTTTTGTGGGTGATGAACATAGGGATACGGGTGCCATCTTTGGAATGATAGAATATCTGGCGTGTTTGGTAGTCTGAAGGGTCGAAATCGATTTGGGGTTTGTGAACAATTGTCAACTGTTCAGTGAGAAAATCATAACGATAACTTGTAGTGGGAAAAAGAAAAGAGGTAAAAGAGAAGAACATTTCAGTATCGTTTTGCTTCCCGGACAGGCCGTTGACTGTGCCGAGGGTTGGCAGGGGTATTTCTCGGACGAAAGTTCCATCGAGATTATAGATTTTTAGTTGATGGTGGACATCGTGCATGTAGGCGACGACGAAGGAATTGTTAATAAGTGAGACGTAATTAATGACGTCGGCCTGCTGGGGGAGGATTTCGCGCCAGTTACTGCGTGCCGGATTATTGATGTCGATGGCGATGATACGGCCGCGGGGGGCGTCAAGGTCGGAATGGAAATAAAGAACTGAGTCGATCTTGCCAATCAAGTCGTAACGGGCGTCGGCTTCATCCAGTAGTCTGATAAACGGGCTGGTGCTTTCCACAGGACGGTAATAAATGCGATTCCTGGGGTCGGTGCCGTGATATACGTATAGGATGAGGAATTCGCCGTCTTCGGTAATCAACGGCGCCAAAGTTAATTCTTTGTTGTCGGGGCGTTCGTAGATGAGCTTGTCCTGCGATTGTGGTGTGCCGAGTTTGTGCCAGTAGACGCGGTTGTAGTTGTTTCGGTCTTCAGGGAGGACGGAATTTGGTTCGGGAAAGCGGTTATAAAAGAAGCCTTCGTTGTTGTGTTTCCAGGCGATACTGGTGAATTTGCACCACTTGATTGTATCATCGTAGTCCCTGAGAGGATCGATGGAGCGTATTTTGATTTCCTGGCGGTCGCTGCCGCTGCGTGAGAGGGCGTAGGCAAAAAGCGTTCCGTCTTTGCACACTGTGGTGGTAGTCAATGCGACTGTGCCGTCTTCGCTGAGTAAGTTGGGATTGATGATGACGCTCGGTTCGTCATTGAGTGTTTTTTGCGTGTAAAAGACAGACTGATTCTGTAGGCCGTCATTTTTTCGGAAGAAGTACCGGCCGCCTTTCTTGTACGGAGCGGAATATCTGGGGTAATTCAACAGATGGGCCAGCCGGGCCTTGATATTTTCTCTGGGGGTGGCTGTGGTGAGAAAATCGCGGGTTGTCTTATTCTGTTGCGCCGCCCATGCCTGCGTTTCAGGTGCCTCGGCATCTTCAAGCCAACGATATGGATCGAGGACTTTGATTCCATGATAAACGTCGGACGCCGAATCCTTTCGGGCTGGTGGATAAGTCAGTCTCGCAGTCGGGGCTTCGCTTGGAAATGGTCTGTGGCATCCGCAGTATAATGCGGCGGGAATGATTATACTAACAATTAAGCAAATGGTTGACTTTTTCATAATAGACAACACCTTCATTGTTCGATTTGATTAATTAGCTATTATTTTGAATGTTTCGGCGGCAGGCCTCAGGCGGTTTCCCTGTAGGCCCGGAGCATACCTTATCGGGATACGGACCCATTTTAATTGGATGGTGCCGGGTTTTTCAAGCAGAAATTTTTCCCGTTATTCAACACGGCGTTTTTACCTTCAGCTTGTGATGGGCGTATCTTCCCCCGGAGCGTCCGCGACCTTTGCCGCCCGGGCCTTGCTTTCGGCAGGGTGACTGGTGTTTGCCTTGTTCGATTCTTCCGAGATGTCGCTACTTTTCTCCATAATTAACTCCGTTAGCCTTATTACGCTTCGACATTATTATGATTACCATTATGATTACCGTTGCAAGGGTTATTAGCCCCGAAAACAAAAGACAAAAGCTGATGAACAACCAAAAGCGTTCTTCTGAACTTAATTGAGAAAAAACATAAGCAATATTAGGACCTACACTATCGCCACCGATCTCAAACCCCAAAAGTAAAACCAGAATCAGAAACAGCACTATTGGCAATAACCATATAGTAAGCCACATGCTAAAGACGAGGAGTCTAATCTTTCCTCTCAACAGGGACAGATACTCATTCGGTGCAGTCCCAGGCGAGAAAGTATTAGACAACATTTTGAGAGGCTTCCAACTTCCGCCAAAAATCCAAACTGATTCAGTTTTGCTTAATTCAGGAAAGTGCTTCTTGAGATATCTATCGTGCTTCCAACATAAGACGAAGTAACTTATTGTAAGAGCAAGCCATGCAGCAATGACTATGCCCGCTGCACAATCCAGAAAAGGGGCGACGATATCCGTATCTCCCATGGCGGACTTCTCCTTAACAAACTTGCACCACAAAAACTAAACCATTAAAATGGTAATAATAGAAAGTATTGGAATCCGCTACATCTATAATACCTATTCACTCATCATAACCCACAGAAATACATATATCCCGGTTGCAGCGCAAATGTACATCAAGAGACAACATATCTTAGCCACCTTTGTCAGCTCATCATCCCCAAGCTTAATTGCCTTCCTCCAGCGATGATGCCATGTGAATGGAACAATGGACCACTTTATTCGTGTCGAAAGGCTCTGTATCATATCCGGAAATTTCGTTTCCAAAATTCTAACATATCTATCGTTTACAAAATAACATGCCCAACCTGATAAGAGAGATACAAATGTTGCGAGCATAAGCAATAACTGCAATAATGAATCCATGTCACTTACCTGCCACTTTCATTTTTTGCAGAATATCACGTTACTTTGAAAACGCTGCTTGTATTCCTATTTACTTTAATGGTCATAACAGAAATATTTCAGTCGATCTTTTTGTATAACACACCTTCATGGGATCCCAATGAGATGCGAAAAAACCACCTTTCTGCAGGTTTTAATACAACACCACTATCCCGCGGCTGCGCATAATCAGGTTTTAGTCGTTGGGCACCATCCAAAACAGACATGAAATTATGGTCAAACCTAAAATAACCATTCCTGGGTTTGTAAGTCCATGTTCCCTTTGCTATGTCAACTTTTGATGAGGCTTTGAGGGTAACTTCCTGAATGAATGTTCCGTCACTTTTAATAGTGAGTTTTTCTTTTGCAAATTCATAATCGGCTACATAGGTACCAGATAACCTGGACTGATCTTTTACTATACGACATGACGGCGTAAAACTCAGAAATAACAAAAATAACAACAAGCAGGTGACCACGCAGATAATTATTATTATGCTTATAATAAATTTAATCATAAAATTCTCCGAAAGAGCTATTTACATCCATTTTACAGAATATTACTTTACTTTGAAAATGCTGCTTGTCTGGACGCTATTGGCCTTGAAATCTGTTATACGATTATTGCTATCCAAATAGATGTCACAGACAACAATACTGAAAAAAGTGTTCTAAATGCAAACCTCTTTGTCAACAGCAGCCTGACAATAAAAAAGATTGTTAAAAACAGAATCCCGAATCCTTGAAGAACGATAAGGAAAATCCTAATGGAATCAAAGGACAATCCAAGCAATATAATCCACAGGATACCTGCGCCTGCTGTAATATTAAGCATCCACTCCAAGTACGACTCATTAAATGGTTTCAGTTGTCCTTTTTCGTGGCAGTCTGCAAACTCAAGCGGCATGTATTTTTTCTTAATGTGAATGATAATCCCAACAATAAGAATTAATTCTGACAATACCAATGTTATTAAACAAGCCAAACTTCCATGTGATTCTGGAATAATGTTATTCTCGACAAGCACAATTGCCACGATAGCAAAAGGTATCCATACCAGGCCCTGGAAAATCAGAAAGAGCAAAGAAATATACATGCTCAAGCCAGCCATATTTCCAACAATATAATCAGAGGATATATTTTTGTTCATTCCAACTTTCCTAAGTCACTTTTAGTCACTAATTATTATAGGTTTTGCCCTAATGCCATAGAATTTTCTGCGATAGATAAGCCAAGCAATTATCCCTAAGTTAATGCAAATGCATATTAAAGCACCAGTTTGGTGATCAGGAAGCATCATAATCCAATCACAAATAACGCTCAAAGAGGGGATCAACATCAGCCACCAACTGAATTTATAGCCTTTGGCGACTCCATAACCGCAAACAAAATGGAGGAAGCTGATGCAAATAATGTATATTCCATGTGACAATTCCGAACTGATAGTAATAGTACCAAATAGAATATTTCTACTACTTTCACTTGAGGTAAAGCGGCCTATTCCACTAACCAATAATACTCCAATCAATAAGGATATAAATGCTGTGTAGAATATAAACCAACCGACAATCTTTGCATCCAGCGGCATATTCTTGCTGGGAAGAGGTGCAACTAGTTTAACTTCATTGTGATTAAGCATAAAACTAACCATTCAATAGTTCGGACAACTTCTGTCTTGCTTCTTCCAATTGCTTGCTTGTTTCATCCGAGGATGTTCCTTCTTTCCCTAGGTCCAACCATAAGTCAGCTAGACTTCCCATGCCACCCGAGAGTTCGTGTCGGATGTATCCTTTTTGTCGTTCTGTGATTTTGGATTCCTGTGTTTCAAGAAGATCGGCAATAGTTCGTAATTTTGACCACCAAGCCAAAGCATATGGGTTCGGTTTCTTGGTTTTAGTAGCTTCGACATAGTCAGATCCATTCCACCTAAGGGATCCAGCGTTATAAGATTGAACAAATGGTTCAAGTGTTTTTGCTGTCTTCCGAAGTTCTTCAATAAACTCCTTTTCCTTCATCATTATAGTCCTAACTGAATCAAAAGATTAGGGTTCTCGATAAATACTTGCGTTGCCTTTGCTCTACCACCTGCAACTCCCCCAGAAAGGTTTCATATCCGTTGCATCCCCTGTTTTATGTTCAACATGATGAATTACGTTTCGTAATTCTCCCTGACTACTGTGGTGGTCTCATGTTTATTCAACTCGTAATTTTTCGTCTTCTTTTCAGAAGCCAAATCAAAAGAATAGCAATAACCGACACAACCCAAACGAAAATACCAATGATTTGTACAGTATTCTCGGAGATGTGTAATCGTTCTATCATGTAACGCTCAAACCACTCCCAAGCTACGATTGGTCGGTAGTGTAAAATCTTTTCTGTAAATTGGTGTTAACCACCGCATGTGGCTGGGTGGAGGCGAGCGTAGCGAGCCGGA
>VRUL01000050.1 GCA_019456145.1 Planctomycetota bacterium | reverse complement strand
AGAACCCGCTGTCTTAATTCTATAGGATATGTATTCATGCATACCATATCGGAAAACGGTACACGAAAACTTAAATTACCTTAAATATGTCTTAAGGGCTTTTTTTGAACCCCATTTTGAGTCTGAAAACCGGCATTTGTATAGCGAAAGCAAAGGGGTGAGAATATAATTTCGCCTCATTAGTTCTTCGAATATCGAGCATCAAGCATCAAATTATGAGATATGAAATGTGAATTAAGCTTACCCATGCCACCCAGACTAACAATATGTTAAAATAGAAGTAGGTGATTTTTTGCACATTTCTGACAATATAATGTAAGTTTTTACACATTTCTACGAATTTCTGTAAATTTCTGCAATTTTATGACCCCTTTTTTAGGTGTTTTTTCGATCAATATTTTGATTTTGACTGATATCTTACCCAGCTTTACAGAAATTGACCCTTTTTCGTAAATCACTCATCAATCTGGGCAATTTATGCAAGGTAGGCAACCAAGTCACGAAGCAAAAAACAAAAATCTTCAGAAATCCCTAAATCCCAAAAATTTTAGTTTTCAAGCGTGTTAATATGGGTAAAGGTCTATCAGTGTATTTGGTCGGATTCGGAAGTTCAGCTTTGGGAATAAAAACTTTGGGGCTTCATAACGGCTGCAAATTCATGTGGAGTAAAACGCAACGCAAATATCGAGCATTGAGCATCTTACAACGGGAATGTATCAGGAAGCTAATACTTTCATCGACTAACAATTTATCTCTTTAGTGCCACACTCACAGGCAGCTTGTGGGCTATTGTCTGCCGTCTTTTCTTTCGGCGTTTCTTTGTTCTCCGCTCATGGTGCGCATCTGGCGTATCATTCGATGCTGCCTGCAGTGCTTCGAAAGCGGTGGCGGCGAATAAATCTGCTCCGATTTCCTCCCAGAGTCCCTCAGCTCGGTTGAAAACTCCGCCCGATAGCATTATGCGCATATCGGGCCAGGCGTTTACTTCTTTGATAATATCTATAAGCTGGCGTATGTTGGGTGCCTGTTTTGGAGTACTGCCATAGATTAGCAGTATATCGGGAGAGTATTCATTTACGAAGGCAAGGATGTCGTCGTTGTTTAATCCGCCGCCGAGGAACCTTACTTCCCAGCCGTCACTTTCGAACAGGTCAGCCGTCATTTGGGCACCGAGTTCCTGCAGTTCAGACAGGTCGCAGCAGATGGCTATTTTCTTATATTTAATTGGACGTCTGGGCAATTTATTTTGGAGCTGGTTTACAATTGTACGGTTGATTCGAGTAGCTAAATTTTCCTGGGTAGGTGTTATTTTATCTGAGCGCTTTAGTTTCTCGATTTCTGCTGTAATCGGCCATATTACATCGACGTAAACCGAGTTGGCCGGCGTGCCGCTCTGGAGGATTTCTTCTATAACGGCTCTGCAGCGGTTTCTATCTCCTTTGAGTAAGCTGTCTAAATATCGCTCCATAATTCCATTTTTTATCATAATTTGATCCTAAATACTTTTATTAGCTCTTTTATATTGTCTATATTGCCATGCCAGCCTCTTAAAGCGATACGAATGTTAATATAGGCAATATACATAATCATCAATATTAGGTATCGGAGGATATTTGTCATAAACTTTAGTTAAAATGGGAAGGATGGACTGGGGGCGGTGCAGTTGCCCATATTATTTATTTTGCCTAACTGACGTCTTTATAGACACTTAGGAGCATGAAATCATATCGGACAGAAAAATCGGGTTTTTCTTTCAAAAATCATGTTCTTTGGTTATTAAAATCCTTGGTTATGACAGGTTGAATATGGCACAGGAAAAGAGACTTTCGATAAGAAGAATCAATGCTATAGGAGGCAGAAAATGTATGGCAGCAGATCAAAGATAGAGGAACGAAGAATAGGGGAGTGAACGCCCCAGTTATTTCACAATAACAGGAGTAATTTTCAAATGATAATTTGTAAAAAACTATACTTGACCATTCAGACAATATCAGATTGACTTTCGATTTATTAGCTTGAGCTTTTCCAGGGCCTCAGAAGTCAAGTGAAGGCTCTGCAAAAGCCAAAAATCATCTTCAAGATGCTTTGGAACTATGCTCGTAAGTACTTTTCCTTACATTGTCCGAGGAGTTGAGTACTGACTATTTCAGATTAACATTGATAATTGACTATTGACTATTGACTATTGGCGATTTACTATTAAAAATGAACTTAGAGGTTGGTCTTGAGAATAGTATTTTGGAGTGAAACACTATGATTGAGATAGTGGGATCGAAAGCTGTAGCTGTCGTGAACGATGCCGGGCGGTTTGGAAGATTTGTCTGGCAGACTATAGTCGCGTCCGTACTGAGCTGCGCTAAGACCAAAACGTATCCTTTAATCTGGGCACAAATGAATATTATCGGCGTTCGCAGTGTTCCGATTGTAATGATAACCGGTGCGTTCGTTGGGATGATATTGGCGGTTCAGGCATATGACCAGCTTGTGAGTATGGGGCTGGAAGAGCGTCTGGGTGTTTTGATTAATATATCTGTTGTGAAGGAATTAGGGCCTGTACTTGCGGCTGTTATGCTGGCTGGGCGTGTCGGAGGGGCTTTGACGGCTGAATTGGGGACGATGAATGTTACAGAGCAGATTGACGCTGTCAGAAGTATTGGGACCAACCCGATTCGCTATCTGGTTGTACCGCGTGTTCTGGCGTGCCTGCTTCTGACGCCTGCTTTGATTATCTATGGAGATTTGTTGGGTATTTTAGGGGGGTATTTTGTAGGCGTTGTTCAGTTCAAGATTAACAGCTGGGCATATTGGAACTTTAGTGCCGGTGGTGTAGAACTATGGGATGTTCTTGTTGGGGTGATCAAGGGCTTTTTCTTTGGCGCTTCTATTGCGGTTATTAGTTGTTACAAAGGCTTTACTTGCAAAGAAGGTGCGCATGGCGTAGGACAGGCGTGTACAGAGGCGTTTGTGGCGAGCTTTATTTCCATTTTGGCGCTGGATTATGCTCTGGCGGTGATTTTCAAAGCGATTTACAATACATTTTGGTCAGTCAGAAGCCTGGTTTAATGATGACGAGAAGAAAAAAGCGAAAAGTGAAAAAGGACGATGAGACAACCGAGCCATCGGTCATTGAGGGAGACGGTATAATTGTTATTAAGGACCTCACGAAAAAGTTCGGTGGCAATGTAGTTCTGGATAATATTTCCCTGACGATAGAGAAGGGTAAGACGACTGTTATTATTGGGCCCAGCGGCTGTGGGAAAACTGTATTAATAAAACATATTATATTGTTGCTTCGGCCGAGTTCGGGCGAGATTTATTTCAAAGGGCGGCGGATCGATAATCTGAATGAAAATGAATTATACAAAGTGCGTACCAATTACGGTTTTCTTTTCCAGGGAGGAGCTTTGTTTGACAGTCTTAGCGTTGCTGACAATATAACGTTTCCGATACGTCAGCATTATAAGGTAAAGTATTGGAGCAAGTTCGATGAATTTGTTAAGACCAAGCTGTCTATGGTTGGCCTTGAGGGTTTTCAGAAATTTTATCCTTCTAATCTTTCGGGGGGTCAGCGCAAGAGGGTTGCATTGGCAAGGGCTATTGCATTAAATCCCGAGGTAATCCTGTATGATGAACCGACTACCGGGCTGGACCCTATTCGTTCGGATGTTATCAACGAACTGATCTTGAAGCTGCAAAGAGAACTTGGCGTGACAAGTGTTGTTGTTACTCACGATATGACAAGCGCCTACAAGATAGCCGACCGTATCATTATGCTGCATAACGGCAAGATTATTGCCGATGGTAATGCCAAACATATTCGCGAACATCCCCATCCTGTCGTTCAGCAATTCATACATGGCCAGGTCAACGAAGACGACCTTGCAGTTCTGCGTGCAAGCGGGACTATTTTCCAAACCCAGTTCCTTCCTCGCGATTTCGAGGAATAACTAAAAGCAATGCGTGAGAAGCCGGAGCAAGTTGCGACCGATTTGGCCAGTGTTGTACGAGCCGATGTTTATTCTGATATATTGCACAGGACCTTCTATAACACCGATGCCGGCATTTACAGGATAGTCCCTGGCGGTGTCGTTGTGCCGCGGGATTAAAAAAGGCACTGGAAAAAACACCGACCGAATATATACTGACCGAATGCACTGCTTTAAGATGCAGATTGAGCATATAAGCGAAGCGATAGTCAGTCATCCGATTAAAAATTTGGCTGAAGCCTACACCTAATAAAAGGTTATGCAAAGGTAGTATTTATGGCTGAATTAAATGGCAAGTTTGAAAATTTAGAGAAAGCACAAGAGGCGGAAGTATCTTCTGGAGTTATTTCTCGGGATAAACTTTTTAGGAAGATGTGCAGATTTTACAGGGGCATAAGGATTGCCACTATTATTTTTCTAGTAGCTTTGATTTTGGTATTGATATTTGAGTCTGAAATTGTCGGACATATAAGCATTCCGTTTTTCATTTTATTAGTGATCTCGGCTGTTTTAGGTCGTGTGCTGGCATTTTACATGAAGCAATTAAGTCGACTTGGCTTTGCTACAGAAATATCCTTTATTTTTGGCGTTATCTTAGTGGTTATAAGTTCGTGGCTAGAGACTGGATTTCTTTTGGTTGGCCTTATCATATCATTTATGGTTTCTCCGTTGTTGGGTATTGTTAATAGGGTTCTATTGCTCACCCGGAAAGAATCGAAGAGTGTTGGTTCTACAATCGCAGAGATGGTTATTCTGGGTATGCCGGTAATAATTGTGGTTTGGATTTTGCTAAAAGTCTATTTGTAAGTATAAGAGCACCACTGCTGGAATACAGATAGAGCATATAAGCGACAGCGTCGTTGTGCATCCGATTAAGATTCTGGCTGAAGCTTATTCAAATGATATAGGAGATTAGTGAAATATGTCTCGAAAACGGTTATTTGCCATTATGCTGGCAAAAGCTATGCTTACGTGTTTCATTGTTTGGTTGGTTCTTAGCTTTGTAGCCAAATGGATATTTCCTGAATCTACCGACCCACTATCCGAATCAAGAATTACCCGTAATGTGATCCGGTTTAGTGTGGGTCTTTTGGCTATAGGGATAGGAGTTCTAAAGGGTTTTCGGGATTGGACAAAGCCGCTTCTAAAACGCTTTCTTCAGGATGTTGTAGCGGATTATGAGTCGAAACCTTATGAGTATTGGGACACCGTGACTTTGCCAATTACCTTTGAACGAGTTTTTGAAGGCAAAGAGGTCCAGGCCGAGATTGACATGCTTGAGTCAGAACCCGAATATCGTCACATTAGTATTAGTGTCGATGAAGGCTTTCTGTTTGGTTACTCTCCTCTCGGAACATCAATTATTATCCATAAGGACAATAAGGCGGACTGAATCCCAACAATCGTGCCGGATTTTATCTTTTCTGCGACATGCAAAGCGCCAGCTACGGCAGCTCACTTGAGATTCCAGTAAAGATTCCCTCTTTTGCAGCGTCTGGTTAAATGATGACTGGTTTCCACTGACTAATTGATTTTATCCGGTTTATTCGATATATTAAATTACAGAAAGTAAAATGAATTAGGGGAAATTTGCAATGATACCGACAAAAGAGAATCTTAAGCGAGCGGTGCTTTGGGACCCCTCGGAAGAGGATAAAAAGGTTCTGTGTAAGCTGTGTAACTGGCGGTGCTTGATTGGTGAAGGTAAATTAGGCAAGTGCTTAGTGCGCAAAAACATAGATGGCGTACTGTATTCACTAAATTACGACAAGGTATGCTCGGCTAATCCTGACCCAATTGAAAAGAAGCCTTTGTTCCATTTTCAGCCGGGGACGAGCAGTTTTTCCATCGCCACGATGGGTTGTAATTTTCGCTGCGAGTTTTGTCAGAACTGGCAGATAAGCCAGGCGGCCCTGGAAGGCGGACAAATTGATGGACAAGCAATTAGCCCGGAGCAGATTGTCGCAGCGGCCGTTCGCAGCGGATGCAAAAGCATAGCCTATACCTATACTGAGCCGACTATCTTTATGGAGCTATGTAATGATTGCGGGCGGATAGGCAAAGAGCGTGGGCTTACGAACGTTTTTGTAAGCAACGGCTTCATGACCCGTGAGGCAATTGATTTGGCCGCCGATTGGCTCAACGGAATAAATGTCGATCTTAAATCTTTCAGTGAGGATTATTACAAGAGGCTGTGCAAGGCCAGGTTGCAGCCTGTGCTTGATACGATTTGCTATATCGCAAAGGAAACGAATATTTGGCTCGAGGTTACGACCTTGCTGATCCCGGGCGAAAATGATTCCGAGGACGAGCTGAAACAACTTGCCGATTTTATTGTTTCAAAAGCCGGCGCAGATGTTCCCTGGCATATCAGCCGGTTCCATCCGCAGTATAAGTATTTGGATTCGGCTGCCACACCAGCCGAGAGTCTCAAGCGTGCAGAGCAAATAGGCAAGGCAGCGGGGCTGCACTATGTTTACCTTGGTAATATGCCGGGTGCGAAATCAGAGAGTACTTTTTGTTACAACTGCGGCAAAATGTTGATTGAACGTATGGGCTATCATATAGCAGCCAATAACATAGCAAATTCTTGTTGCCCGGATTGTGGCGTAAAGATAGCCGGTTTTGAGCTTTGATTAAAGATGAAAATAATAGCAGATGAGAATATTCCGTTTGTGGCAGAGTGCTTTTCTTCTGTCGGTGAGGTTGAAGTTGTTCCCGGCCGAGGGATAACGCCAGACGTTATTGCGGGTGCCGATATTCTGCTGGTTCGCAGTATAACGCCTATAGGTAAGGATTTGTTAGCGGGCAGCAAGATCCGTTTTGTGGGAACAGCGACCATCGGCTTTGACCATATAGATATTGAATATCTTTCGCAAAACAATATTGGTTTTGCATCGGCACCGGGCTCGAACGCTAATTCCGCCGCTGAATATGTTATTGCCGCGCTGCTTAATATCGCCAAACAGCATAGTATAGACTTGGAAGGTAAATCGGTTGGTATAATAGGCGTGGGGAATGTCGGCGGCAGGGCGGCTGAAAAATGCGAAGCGCTGGGAATGAAAACTTACCTCAATGACCCGCCTTTACAGAGGCAAACCGGCGACACAAAATACCTACCGATAGAAAAACTTTTTGATTGCGATTTTGTAACGCTTCATACGCCGTTCACTTTTGAGGGACAGGATAAAACGTTTCATCTTGCCGATGAGAAATTTTTCAAGTCGTTAAAATCAGGTTGTATTTTCTTCAATGCCTCTCGGGGCGGCGTAGTCGACAGCAGCGCTTTGAAGGCAGCTATAACAGCAGGAAGATTGCAGGCTGCCGAACTCGATGTCTGGGAGAACGAGCCTAATATCGATACTGAACTTCTGGAAATGGTCGATATTGGCACACCACACATAGCCGGCTATTCGCTGGACGGAAAGATCGCGGGTATGCTTATGATTTATAAGGCGGCGTGCGAGTATTTTGGACTTGAGGCTGAATTTGATATTGATTCGTTTTTGCCTGCGCCCGCTGTGCCGGAGTTGGAGATAAATACCAACGGCAGTAGCGAGCAGGATGTGTTATTGGGTGCTGTGGAGAAGATTTACGATATTAAGGCCGATGATGTCAGGCTCAGGCGGATTTTAGAAGAGAGTGCGGAAAAAAGGGGTCACTATTTTGACAACTTGCGCAAAAGTTATCCTGTCCGGCGGGAATTTCACAATACACGGATTATAATCAAAGATGTAGACAGCAGCTTGGCCAGGAAGCTAAAGGGTATAGGATTCCAGGTTTGGCAGGAATGAAAAATATGGCAGGAAATCCTGGTAAAGATATCGTTGAGTGGCCGAAAGGGCGGTTGGATTTTTCGGCGGGCTGTATCGTGATGGGTGTTTTGAACGTCACGCCTGATTCATTCAGTGATGGCGGTCAGTTCCTTGATACCAATAAGGCCATTGAGCACGGCCTGAAAATGGCCGCTGAAGGAGCGTCAATAATAGATATAGGAGCCGAATCAACCCGGCCGGGCTCTGCGTCTGTTTCGGCAGAGGAGCAAATAAAACGGGTTGTACCGGTAATAGAAGCGCTTTGTAAAAAAATAGATGTGCCGATTAGTATTGATACGAACAGGAGCGAAGTTGCTCAAGCTGCTTTGGAAGCCGGGGCGGCAATGATAAACGATATCACGGCATTAAGCGATGAGCGGATGGGAGAGCTGGTAGCCGAAGAGCAGGTGCCTGTTATTTTGATGCATATGCAGGGGACGCCGACAACTATGCAAATTGAGCCGAAGTATGAAGACGTAGTGAGTGAGGTTCGTCAGTTTCTGCTGAATAAGGCCCAGCGGGCGGAACAATTCGGCATACCAAAAGAAAGGATTTTCATAGACCCGGGAATCGGCTTTGGCAAGACGTTGAAGCATAATCTTTTGCTTTTGAGAAATATTGATCAGTTCGTTAATACGGGCTATCGCGTGCTTGTCGGCACAAGTCGCAAAAGTTTTATCGGCAAAATAACCGATAAAAACAAACCTGCTGACCGAATATTCGGTACCGCCGCCTCGGTTGCTTTGTGTGTTGCCGGAATGGTTTCGATAGTACGTGTACATGATATGGCGGAGATGGTTGATGTGGTGAAGGTGACGCACGCTATCGTCTCAGAGGGATGAGGGTCTGCCTTTCGATAACAAGAATTCACTTGACATAGAAGCTCATTTTTGGTAAAATATAGCTTGTATTGGGGGTACAGTTTATGGGCTCATTTGATATCGAAATATGCTCTAATTGCGGACGGGAAATTTCGCGGTCTGAGCAAGCCTGCGTTTTTGCAGGTAATATTGTCTGCGCCGAATGTGATAACACATTGCGAAGCGTACCGGTGGATGAGCCGGCTGCTATACCCGCTGGCCCCGCACCGGCCACTGAGGTCGAGTTACAAACTGAAGCACCGGGCCCCACCGAGCCGCTCGAACAAGAAAAAGCAAATCAGATCCGGAACGAAAGCAAACCTGTTGGTTTCATCATTACCGGCGTCATTCTCTGCCTTTTGGGTATTGGGCTGATAGGCATTGGATTAGTCAGCTTAGCGGTCTTGTTCCTTTTGGGATCGCCGATATTTGGCATTTTGATGGCAGTTTGGTGCCTTACATCCGGGATTCTAATTGTCATCTCGGGAATAGCAGTTACAGTGATAGCTGTCATATCTCGCCGACGTTAGTTTCGCTAACGTAGTAGTGAGGGAAGAAACGTCTCCGGTTAAGACAACAAGTTCAAGTGCTGAGCAATTTCAGTCAGTATTCAAGACGGGCCTGAGAATCTGGTTTGTGTTTTGACGTATTTGAATTTCAGATTTCTGGCCAATCATTACCCCTACTTGATGGCTGAATGGTAACTTTGCAGTGATCTTACGGAAATGTCACCATTTCTGCCGGCAGCGATGCCTTTTGCAGCGGCAACAGCAGCGGCTGTCGTGGTTATATAAGGCACCTTGTACTTTATAGCTGCCTTGCGGATATAGGAATCATCGTGTGTGCTAAGCTTACCGCTTGGGGTATTTATCACGAGCTGAATCTCTCCATTCTTAATCGAATCCACAATGTTTGGCCTGCCCTCGTGCATTTTGAGGATATGCTCGGTTTCGAGGCCATTTTTTGCCAGGAAGCGGTGAGTGCCGCCAGTTGCTTTGATTTTGAAACCGAGTTTATGGAATTCTTTTGCGATATTTAGGGCAGCGGCTTTATCTGAGCCAGTAACAGTTATCAGGACAGCGCCTTCGGAAGGGAGCTGTTGTTTTGCGGCCTGCTGGGATTTGAAAAACGCAAGGTCGAATGAATCAGCCATACCCAACACCTCGCCGGTCGAGCGCATCTCCGGTCCGAGAAGCGGGTCGACTTCCGGAAACATATTGAACGGGAATACGGCTTCTTTTACGCCGAAGTGTGGGATGGACTGTTGTTTTAGGTTAAGGTCCGAAAGTTTTTTGCCGAGCATAAGCTGTGTTGCCGCCCGCGCCATCGAGATGCCGCAAACCTTGGAGACAAATGGAACTGTTCGGGATGCACGCGGATTGGCTTCGAGTACATAGACAGTGTCATTGACAATCGCATATTGCATATTCATCAGACCGACGACGTTTAGTTCTGTTGCTATTCTTTTTGTGTATTCGGTAATGGCATCTATATGCTTTTTGGAGATGCTGACAGGTGGAATCACACAAGCTGAATCACCTGAGTGTATACCAGCCAGCTCGATGTGCTCCATAACTGCCGGGACAAAGGCGTCTGTACCGTCGGCAATAGCATCGGCCTCAGCTTCAATGGCGTTTTCGAGAAACTTGTCAATCAGGATAGGTCTTTGGGGCGTTACCTCGACTGCTGCGGCGACGTAATGCCTGAGCATATCTTCGTCGTGGACTACTTCCATACCCCGTCCACCGAGGACATAGGATGGTCTTACCATTAATGGGTAGCCGATTCTTCCTGCGATTTCAATGGCCTGGTCAAGGTTGCTTGCCATACCGGATTCGGCCATAGGTATGTTCAGCTTTTTCATTATCTCCTGGAAACGGTCGCGGTCCTCAGCTAAATCTATTGTCTCAGGCGAGGTCCCGATAATTTTGACGCCGGCCTGGGCCAGCTCGTTGGCGATATTAAGGGGGGTCTGGCCTCCGAACTGGGCAATGACGCCTTCGGGTTTTTCCTTCTCGTAAATGTTCAATACGTCTTCAACGGTGAGCGGTTCGAAGTAGAGCTTATCTGAAGTATCGTAGTCCGTTGAGACCGTTTCCGGATTGCAGTTGACCATAATGGACTCATATCCCTCTTCGCGCAGGGTAAACGAGGCGTGACAACAGCAATAATCGAACTCTATTCCCTGTCCAATCCTGTTTGGTCCGCCGCCGAGGACAAGGAACTTTTTATTCGGTGTTGGGACACTCTCATTTTCGCTCTCGTAAGTCGAGTAATAGTAGGGGGTAAAAGCCTCAAATTCTGCGCCGCAGGTGTCAACGGCTTTGTATACAGGATTTATGCCATTTTTTTTGCGCATTTTCCGAACAGAGCCTTCACTGGTTTTCAGGAACCCGGCGAGTTGTTTATCACTAAAGCCATATTGTTTTGCCTTTAATAAAAGTTCCGGTCCGCATTTTTTGTCTTTTGCGGCCTCTACTATCTCTTTCTCCACTTCGACTATTTCCATGATGTTCTGCAGGAACCATCGATCGATCTTTGTGGCATCATAAATCTGGTCGAGTGACATTCCCTTCTGGAGGGCATACTTGATATAAAACACTCTTTCAGGGCAGGGGACCCTTAATTTCTCAGAAAGTGTATCATCAGAGACATCAAATTTCAGGTTCTCCAGACCGCTTACACCTATCTCCAATGATCTCAAGCCCTTTTGCAGGGAGGCCTTGAATGTCCGTTCAATGGACATTGCTTCGCCGACGGATTTCATAGAAGTTGTCAGATATTTTTCTGCTTCAGGAAACTTCTCGAATGTAAAGCGAGGTATCTTTACAACGCAATAGTCTATAGTGGGCTCGAAACAAGCAGGTGTCTTTTTGGTTATATCATTAGATATTTCGTCCAATGTGTACCCGACAGCAAGTTTTGCTGCAATCTTGGCAATAGGAAAACCGGTGGCCTTGGAAGCTAATGCAGAACTCCTTGATACCCTTGGATTCATCTCAATAATAACCATTCTGCCGTTGTCGGGATTAACTGCGAACTGGATGTTTGACCCGCCGGTTTCGACGCCTATTTCTCTAATACAGGCGATTGCCGCATCCCGCATTTTTTGGTATTCTTTGTCGGTCAACGTCTGAACCGGGGCAACGGTGATTGAGTCGCCGGTATGAACGCCCATGGGGTCTAAATTTTCTATCGAGCAGATAATGACCACATTATCGTTCAGGTCTCTCATTACCTCTAATTCGAATTCCTTCCAGCCGATTAGCAGCTCTTCTATCAGTATCTCGCTGACCATGCTGGCTTCGACGCCTCTTTGGGCGGCCATTTCAAATTCTTCTTTGTTGTATGCTACGCCTCCACCAGTGCCCCCTAAAGTAAATGCCGGCCGGATAATCACGGGAAAACCGACCTTCTCAACGACTTCGAGGGCCTGGTCAAGGTTGTGGGCCTTTCCGCTTCGGGGCAGATCCAGGCCGATTTTTTCCATTGCCTTCTTAAAAAGTCCTCTATCTTCTGCTTTCTGAATCGCCTTGATGTTTGCGCCTATTGTTTCCACATTGTGTTTGTCTAAAATGCCTTTTTCCGCGACGATAACGGTGACATTTAAAGCGGTCTGCCCCCCTAAGGTGGGCAAAATGGCATCAGGTTTTTCTTGTTCGATTATCTTTTCAATTACTTCCGGTATAATTGGCTCAATGTAGATGATATCTGCAGTGTCGGGATCAGTCATAATTGTAGCGGGATTGCTATTGAGCAAAACTACCTGGAAACCTTCAGCTTTCAAGACCTTACAGGCCTGTGTACCGGAGTAGTCAAATTCACAGGCCTGGCCAATTACAATTGGTCCTGAGCCGATGATCAGAATCTTTTTGATGTCGGTTCTTTTAGGCACGATTTTGCTCCATCTTCTCAACAAATTCTGTAAACATATATCGTGAATCGTGAGGACCGGGCGAGGCCTCAGGATGAAACTGTACTGAGAATAAAGAAAGTTTCCTGTGTCTTATTCCTTCAAGGGTATTGTCATTGAGGTTTATATGAGTGATTTCGATGTCGTTCTTATTTAAAGAATCTATGTCCACACAGAAGCCGTGATTTTGCACCGTTATGTTGACTTTACCTGTTTTTAAGTCTTTAACCGGGTGGTTTGCACCATGATGGCCAAACTTGAGTTTATACGTCCTGCCGCCCAGAGCTAAACCTAACATTTGATGACCGAAGCAAATCCCGAAGATAGGCATTTTTCCTAATAGTTTTTTTACAGTTTCAACAACATAGGGCACGCCTTCCGGGTCGCCCGGACCATTGGAAAGCATGATACCATCGGGCTTAAGATCAAAAATCTGCGTGGCGTTGGTCCTGGCCGGGACGATGGTTACCTTGCAGTTGCGATGAACGAGTTCTCGCAGTATATTATATTTAACTCCCGTATCGACAACTACTACATTGTATTTGCCTTTGTCATTCCACCGGTGGATTTTTTCGAAAGTCACGTCTTTAACCAGGTCTCTGCCGATTAATCCCGGCGATGCCTTTGCCTTTTCAATCAGGCTTTTGTCATCGGAATTCTCGGTAGAAATAACGGCCTTCATTGCCCCTTCCAGCCGAATGTGCCGGGTCAGCGCACGCGTATCTATACCTTCTATGCCGACAATATGATTTTCCCTGAGATACTCGCCTAAGGTTTTTTCACTTCGCCAGCTGCTGGCCAGGCCGCTGCATTCTTTAATGACAAAACCTTCGACAAATGGTTTTCTTGACTCAATATCTTCGTGATTTATGCCGTAGTTGCCAATAAGGGGATAGGTCATCGTAACAATCTGGCCTTTGTAGGAAGGGTCGGTGAGGATTTCCTGATATCCAGCCATACTGGTATTGAAAACTACCTCACCGTATCGCTCTCCGGTTGCGCCGAAAGAATCACCTTTGAACACAGTGCCGTCTTCTAACGCTAATTTTGCTTTCATATTCTAATCCAGGTTCCTACCGAGTAATGATAATTCGACAGATTAAACTGTGTAAAAGGTGATTTGTCAAATAATAAGTGATTTTGCCGGCCTGATAGTACGTCATCATAGGCCGAGTAAGCAGAATTGATGAGCAGTGAAAAGCAGAAAAACGCTCAATTGAGGGCTCCAGTGCTTTCGCTTTACACCGTTAGGAGTATTTTCCTCTTTGTATCATATTATCACCTCATTGTATGATTTCCACAGGTGATTTCCGTTTTTTTGCTTCCGGTAGTGATTCGTGCACGTGTGGTTATGGTGCGTGTGTATTTGCAGATCGGCAGAATCCGGCTGTCATCTAATCCGGAGTTAAGTTGGCAGGCTCGCGCCAGGATTAGAGGGCGAGCCCATAATTAGTGATGTTACAATGCCATATTCGGCTGAGGGCCGGGCTGGGACTCAAGGGGCCCTAAAAAGGACCCTCCGAATAAGAGGTGGAATCATAATGCAATACTATGTCCGGCTCAAATCCGGCGGGTATCTCGGTGTTTGCCCAACGATTAAAAGAAAGATCACTGTTGCCGCTGAACACCATTGGTGAATCAGAATAATTAAGCACTGAGCCCTCTATTGTTCCGCCTGCATCGCCGGAGAATGTAATCCCATTTGCAGCTATGGCGCCGTTTATAGTCTCGAAGTTTCCGCCGAAAGATAGACTAAAGCCGGGAGCCATAAGAAATGTGCCGGTTTCGTCTCTCAAATCGCCGAATTCTTCCGGCAGGTCTGTGACCGGATTGCTGCTCACGGTGCCCAGGAAATTTATCTGATTTGTTCCGGAATCATCATTTATATCACCATTGCCTACTATGATGCCGGTTATATTGACATTTCCGCTGAAAGTAACCACGTTAGGAGCCTCGATAAAAACGATGCCTAATAGTGTTATACCGGCGGAGAAACACGGATCGGTATTGGGGGGTATTCTTACATTTACAAATGTCGTTTCTGTTAAGTTTATATCCTCAACGACATACTGCTCGAAATATCCCGGGTTCGGGACAGGGAATTCGACGTCGCCATAACCGGTTGTAACATGTTCGTCAGCTTCCGGAAGAGTTTCTCCCCCTATTGAGGCCTGTCCTCCCTGCAAATCATAAGTGGCCAGGGGATTGCTAATATGCACGTCGCCGGCTATTGACGAATTTCCTGTTATCTCCAGAGCCATAAGGTCATTATCACTTACGATATAAACATCTGACTCAACGTTAACATTTACACCTTCAAGCTCAATATTACCGGCCAGGCGCAAGGGTCCCTTTGTCGCCACGCCGTAGTCGAAAACCGTACGCCTTCTTATTCCGAAGTCGTAATTTGCCCTTATTGTACGCGTCATCGTTTGATAGACACCTGTGACGTCCATTTGCAGCGCATCGGGGCCGAGTTGAGTTATCTCTGCGGAAAAGCTTTTGCTGTTTGCCGAATCCAAAGTAACGCTTGGAATTGTTAAAGTAGTGCCATCGTAACTGGTCCTGATGTTTGTAATGCTGTTTTCTGTTAAATCGAATTGAAGCGAGTTTACTGAAGCAGGAATTGCGAGTTCGTTCAATACTAAGCCTGGGTCTGTTGCCCCGACAACCGCAAAGCGACTCAACCAAAAGCGAATAATCTCAACGCCGGATTCCGCACAAGCTCTTGCGCAATCACCTTTGCGCTGGTTCTCGGCAATCTGCAAATTCGTGCCGGACTGCGTTGCCATACTGACAGCCAACGCGGAAAAAACCAGTACGAATATCATTGATATGACAAGTGCAGCGCCGCGATGCTTTCGGCAGAATAATTTCTTGATAGGTCCCATTGTTCCCCCCTCAGGAAAACACCTATTTTTGATACAATTTTAATAACTTCTATCTGCCACCTAAAGTATAAGAAATGTTTTTCGTAAAGACAAAAATAGTGCGGTAAATAGCGGTCAAATCACATGTCCGCGTCCGTCCCATAAAAAGGAAACACAAAGCAAACCCTGGCCGCTTATGACGTTTTTTCCTGCTCTGCGAAATATGAGCTGCGAGCAAACGGCGAAGATTTAACCCATGAAAAACCCAATTCGAAGGCCTTTTGCTTCCAGAAGTCGAATTTCTCAGGTTTAACGTATTCAGCAACTTCAAGTGAATCCTTTGATGGTTTCAGATATTGGCCGATTGTGATTCTATCACAGCCGACATTGCGTAAATCTTTTAAGACCTGTTCGACCTCAGCATCGGTTTCACCCAGGCCGAGCATAATTGAGGATTTAGTAACTAACTCAAAACTGTCACCCTGAGCGAAGCGAAGGGCCTCTTTGGCCGTTTTAAGTAAGTTTAGAGACCGCTGATAGTCTCCGCCGGCTCTTGCAATCGGGTACAAAGAGGGCACTGTTTCGATATTGTGAGCGAACACAAAAGGTAAAGCATCGGACAGGATTTTTAATGCCCCAGACTGGCAGTTGCGAAAATCAGGCGTTAGTATTTCAAATTTCATATTCGGGCATCGCTGCCTTACTTTGTTAATACAGTCGCGAAAATGGCCGGCGCCGCCGTCGGGCAAATCATCACGGTCTACACTGGTAATTACCAGATATTTGGCTCCCATCTGTTCTGCCATCTCAGCTAAACGCAACGGTTCGGTCTTGTCCGGCGGTTCGGGTTGGCCCGCAGCTACCGAGCAAAATTTGCAATCTCGGGTGCAAATATTGCCCAAAATCAAGACCGTAGCCGTGCCTCTTGCCCAGCATTCGCCACGATTCGGGCAGTTGGTACTCCAACAGACAGTCTCCAGGCCCAGAGAGTGTAATATATTATTCGTGCGCTCGAAAGTCTCATCAGCCGATAAAGGCCTGCGCAACCACGGCGGCAGTTTTCGCGGCTTGAAGTTCGTGTTCTGTGGTTCATTTGAGGTTGAAAAATGCTTTATAAGCAGTTGGGATAATTGTTTTTTTACTTGAGTCATTGGGTGGTGTTTACCGGTCTCTTTCAGCACTGATGTCATTTCTACACCATTGAGGCCGCAAGGCGTTATAAAATCGAAAATACTCAGGTCATTTTGAATGTTTATTGCCACCCCGTGATAGGTTACAAGTTTCGGTGCACGGACGCCGATGGATGCTATTTTTCTATTATCGACCCATAAGCCGGGAAAGCCCTTTCGTCTCTGGCTTCGAACACCTAATTGCAGCAGCAGTTCTGCGCCTATTGCTTCCAACTCTCTGATATATTCGCTAATGCCCAGGTCAAGCTCCGGCAAATGCAATATGGGATAACAAACCAACTGGCCCGGATTATGTGCTGTTGTGCCTCCGCCTCGGCGGATGTCAACTACGTCGATATGCTGCTTTTTGAGGCTGTCGCGGCTGACCTGCAGCCTGTTGGCGCTTTGCCTGGCGCCGAGAGTGATGACAGGGGGGTGCTCGGTGATTAAAATGGTATCCTGAATTTCGCCCCGGCGTCTTTTATCATGTAATTGGCGCTGTTGCTGCAGAACCTGGCGATACTCAGCAAGACCGCAATCACATATCCTCAAGGAACAATTTCCGGTTTTTTCAGCTACTGCCAACATTGTGATTTCTCTTATTATGCTTTTGGTGGATTGTGCAGGCTCAGGTTGAAAGCGTCTTCGGCGGCTTCCTTGAGCACCTCCGAGACCGAAGGATGCGGGAAGCTGACCTCGGTGATTTTCTCGGTGCTTCCTAAAAGCAACCTGGCGGCGCCAATCAGTTCAGTTACGACAGAACCAACCATTGTAACTCCGATGATTTTGTCTGTGGATTTGTCCCTTACGACACTAATCTGGCCGATGGTTTCGTTGTGCGCGACGCTTCGGCCGTTGGCTTTGAAGAACGACTTGCCGACTGAAATATCAAGTCCTTCGTCTTTGCAGGCCTGCTCGGTTTTACCGACGGATGCTATTTCCGGGAATGTATAGACCGCCCGTGGTATGAGCGAGTAGTCAGCTATTTTTTCATCGCCCCCGGTGGCATTGACCGCTGCGATTTCGGCTTCAGCAAAGGCGCCGTGGGCCAAAAAGGTTGTGCCCACAGCATCACCGATAGCGTAAACGCCGGGGACGTTGGTTTCCAGTTTTTCGTTGACTGAAATAGCAGAGTCAGACATTTCCAGATTCACAGCTTCAATGGTTTCCTTGTCAACAACCGGTCTTCGGCCAACCGAAACGAGCACCTTTTCAGCCTCGATTGTTTGGCCGCTTTCAAGAGCTACTTTTGCCAACTCTCCACTTGTATCGACCGATATAACCTTCTGGCTGGTCAATGAGTCGATGCCGAGTTTCTTGAATTCGCGTTCAATTAGTCGGCTAACCCACTCGTCCTCCATCGGTATTAGGCGCGAAAGTGTTTCTACGATGGTTACTTTTGCTCCTACCGCGGCATAAACGCAGGCCATTTCGCAGCCGATTACCCCGCCGCCCACGATTACTATCGATTCGGGTATATTCTCAAGGTCGAGAGCTTCTTTACTACTGATAACAGTCCGGCCGTCAAACGGCAGGGTTGAAAGTTCAACTGGCTGCGAGCCGGTAGCGAGGATTATCTTGTTTGCCTGAATCTGGTATGGTGAGTCTTTTGCTTCGATTTTGATTGTGCCCGGAGCGGTGATAACAGCCCGGCCCGGAAGTATTTTTACCTTATGGCTCTGTATCAATCCTGTCAGGCCATTTCGAAAACCTGTTACTATGGCGTTTTTTCTGCCCTGCATTTTGGGCCAGTTGGCGGTAGCTGAGGCGACATCAACGCCCATCAGCGCTGCGTGCTTTATCGAGAGCAGGGCGTGGGCGGACGCAAGCAGTGACTTCGATGGGATACATCCGCAATTCAAGCACGTTCCGCCAATAAGATTTTTTTCAACAACCGCTACCGAAGCACCTCTTTGCGCACATCTGATAGCGGCGGCATAGCCCCCGGGACCACTGCCGATTACTACGACATCAAAACTTTCTGACATAATTTAAGCTCCTTTAAAATTTATTAGTCGCAGATTACGCTGATTAACGCAGATGTTTAATCATTTTTCATCTTTCAGCGCAATCTGCGAAATCAGCGTCAAAAATACAAAATCCTATACATTTAAGTTGGCCTAAACCTTGTGCAAACTGATCTATCTGCTCTTCGGTGCGAAAAGTTGAAACTCCCGGATTGTCGGGCCGTCAGAGGCCTTCAGGATGTTCAGCCGAACGTGGCGAGCGGTTACGGGCGAGAATTTCAGATTCAGCTTCCTGCCGATTTTCGTTCCCTCGTTGAATGTCCGCCATTGTCCGCCCTCCTTGTATTGAAGCTCGAATTGCTTTACGCGGTCGAATTCCTCACTGATAACCGCGCGGTCGAACGTCATTGATTTGCCCAGGTCGACTTCGAGCCAGGCTTGCCCGGTACCCGTGTCGGTGGCCCAGCGAGTAGCAGGGTCATCGTCTACGGCCTTGTCGGCACTATACTGACGCATGTTCTGGTATACGTTGGAGGCCCTGGCCTTTTTTGCTGTTGCCAGTGAACCAGAGGAAAGAGCACGTGGGGTGATTTCATTCGCGGGGCCATCGAGCTTGAGTACAATGATAGTATCAATCTCCTGGTGATAGGCCTTTGGAACGGAAATCTCGATGGCTTCTTTAGTCTGTTTGACCGTTGCATTACCGCCGGTCAGCACCGAGCTGGCGATGATCTTTTTGGGTATTGGCGGCAGCGACAGAGTGTCGCCATCCCAATTAAAAACATGAATGTAAATGGTTTTGTCCTTGTTCGTACTGGCGCCCCAGGAGCCTGTTTTGAACGGTCCGCCGCGAGTGCCATAGATGCTCCGGCCGTATTTGCTCAGCCATATACCCATTTCCCGCAATCTATCGACCTGTCGCGGCTCGATTCGTCCATCAGGCATTGGACCGACGTTGAACAGCAAATTACCGTCACCGCCGACTGCCGATACGAGTGTCTGGATGCACTGCTTGAGAGATTTCATCTGGTCATTTGGTTTCCATGCCCACTGCCGACAAATTGTCATGCAGGTCTCCCACGCGCGGTCGTGTTGGAATTTGCCGATTCTCTGTTCAGGTGTGTCGTGGTCGGCAGCCAGGCCTGCGCGGTTGTTGATGATGATGTGAGGCTGAAGCTTTCGGATCATCCTGAAGAGATTTTCCGAGTCCCAGTCCTTTGCCGAGCCGCCCAGACCATCGAACCACATAATGTCAAGTCTGCCATATTTAGTACATAACTGGCGTATCTGGTTATGCATAAATTTGATGTACCGGCGGTGGTTTTCCGTGCGGTAGTCAGGGTGATACCAATCGACAGGGGAGTAGTAGTAGCCGAGCTTCACGCCGGCCTTGTGGCAGGCGTCGGCCAATTCTTTGACAACATCGCGTTTGAACGGTGAGTTTGTTATCTTGTAGTCAGTGTGCTTGCTGTCGAACATCGAGAAGCCATCGTGATGTTTTGAGGTGAAGACAAGGTACTTCATACCGGCGTCTTTGGCGACCTGCACCCACTCGTCTGCGTTGAACTTGACGGGATTAAATTTCTTGTAAAGGTTGTCGTATTCTTCGAAAGGAATCTCTCCTTTACCGCTGCGTCCTCGCCGCTCACCACCGCGGGACCAGCCGATTTCTGTTCCTTTGAGGCTGACCGGCCCCCAGTGTATAAACAGGCCGAATTTCATTTCGCGCCAGGCCTGCATGTCCTGCTCCCCGGCCTGTAGATAATCTTTGGACGTTTCCAAGCTACCGGCCTCGACCTGCTTCGTAAAAGAGGCCGTAAGCAAACACAGGACTATACCCAGGTAAATCACGAATGACCTTATGCTCCATTTGTGATCTAACATAATATTCACCCTTTCGATTTTGAAAATACGCGTTGATAGAAAACAATAATATAGCAGAAAAATGCGAAAAAACGAAATCTAATGTTCGGGTTTTAGAAAAATCGAGTAGAATGGAACCTAAAGCTTATTAGAAAATCGGATTTTGCAAACATGGTGGCGAAGGAGGTGCTATAATCAGGAATAAAACGGTTTAGCTGGGAGGATAAAAATGACTAACCGAAAGATAATACTATTATTGTTTGTGCTGTTTAGCTGTGGTTTATCTGTTAATAGCACATCGGGATTAGGTATGGAGGGGTTTGGCGACAGGCCGGTAGAGATAAGTTGTGAATGGTATGATGGAGTTGCGGCGGTAGCGAAGTCTACCGGACGGGTGTACTCGGTATGGGTTAATGGCGGTGAGATCTTTTGTTTCGAGAGTAATACTAAGACTTTTAATGAGGTGTTAAGGAAGTTTGCTTCGATTAGTGCACCGCAACGGTGTCTGATCATCCGGAGCGAGGTTGGAATAGGAACATCGTTCGAGCGCAAGGAGATTCCTTGTGACTGGAAGTTGAGCATCATAGGTGGCATCCATCGAAGCGTCTTAATACACGAGAAAGGGATGAAGGCCAAAGAGCTATACCCTTCAATTACGGTTTTCCTGGGCAGCGGGAATATAAAATTAGACGAACTTGATGTTCCTGCTGGCATTGATGTAACCATTTCGGAAAGCATCAAAGCAGATGCTAATTTACTAAAGGTAGTAAATGAGATTGATAAATGGAGACAGGCAGAGGAAAAGTGGCGTGCCTTTGTGGAGCCGTATATTGAGAAAATTCGCAAGGAAGATTCAGAGCCGCGGATAGACTGCGTAGAGATTAGAAGCGAACTAATATCCGAGAAGCTTTCGAAACACCGGATTTATGCAATCGAGACCAGAAAGTTCTTAAGACCATCCCTTTTCGCAGTTTCGATGGAGGGCGAGATAACCGACATTAGCAAACCTGGGCACGTGTCGTTTTTGAAAGAACAAAATATATTAGTATCTGATAGTGATGCAGCAATTTCGGCAACCAGGTTATTTGAAGAATTATCAGCAGCTTCCAAAACGGTTTTTGATCTGAAATTTAATACTGCCAATTTCAAGATTCTTGATAAGCGGCTGTACCAGAGTTTTTATCAGGATGCAGATTGGCATTACAGCGCAGAAAAGCAGGAAAAGATCTGGATTGTTAAAAAGATTTATGTTGGGAAAAAGGACTGTCTTGCATACGCTTCAAAACTTGAAATTGTTTTAGATGAAAAAGACCGGTTTCAAGGCATTTGGCGAAAGCCTTGGTAAAAAATAACAGTTATTTTTCTATAGAAGTATGAGCGGCGTCGAACATTCTTACGCCGCCGGTATCGAGTTGCAGGATTAGGCCCTTTTCGGGATCTATTCCAATGCAATTACCTACGAATTCCCGGCTGTTATAGATAAGCTTCACTCTGTGGTTTAGCTGGATGCTTAGTTTACGCCACTGGTTTGTAATTTTTTCGCTGTTATATTCGGCGACTTCAAGCCAGTGGTCTACCGAGGTAAGTAATCTTTTTGCCAATGAGACGCGGTCGGCAATTGAGTGACTTTCAATGTCGATGCTTGTTGCGATTGGCTGTAATTCGACAGGGAAGGAATCTTGTTTTTGGTGACAGTTAATTCCAATACCGAGGATATAAGCACCGCCGTCGTTATTTAGTTTTGATTCGAGCAGGATACCGGCCACCTTTTTGCCGTTTAGCATTATATCGTTTGGCCATTTGATTTTTGCTTCGGCGCCACCTACTTTGCCCAGCCCATCGGCGACTGCCACGGCACAGGTTAGCGAGAGCAACTCTGGATTTAGTTTGCAATCAGTTAAAACGATTGAACATATAACACTATCCGCTCGGCCGCTGTACCATTTGGCGCCAGCTCTACCCCGGCCGGCAGTTTGCTCTTCGGTAAAGATTACGAGGCCGTCATTATTTTTATTTTTTGCGTATTCGGCAGCAATATCGTTTGTGCTTGATGTGCTGTCATAGACTAAGATTTTTCTGCCTATGCGCCTGGTTTTCAGATTTTCCTGTATTTTGTCTGGGCCCAGTAAGTCTGTTTGTGGGCAAGCCATAGATTACCTGTCGAGTCCGATGTCAACGGCCCTTGCCGAATGAGTTATTGCACCGATAGCTATTCTATCGATGCCGCACTGGGCGATAGCTGAAACGTTGCTCAACGTTATGTTGCCTGAGGCCTCGAGGAGCGGTTTTTTGTTTTTGCCGAGCATTTCGTTTCGCATGTCCACGGCATGTTTTAACTGCCACTGACCCATATTGTCGAGAAGCACAATATCAATGCCCGGAATTTTTAAGACGTAGTTTAGCTGATCATCGACATGGTCGACTTCGACAGCGACAAACTTTGCGCCTTTTACCTTCTTAGCTTGCTGGATTATTTTTTTCAGTTTTGGGTAGAAGTTTCTGCCGAGTTGTGCCAGATGGTTATCTTTAATCAAGATGCCGTCGTATAATCCCAGGCGATGATTGTATCCGCCGCCACATCGAACGGCGTATTTTTCCAGGAGTCGCCAGCCGGGCATTGTCTTTCTGGTATCGTAAATCCTCGCTTTTGTCCCCTGGATGGCACGGACATATTTGCGTGTTGTCGTAGCTATTCCGCTGAGTCTCTGCATGAAGTTGAGCAAAACCCGTTCGGCACTTAACGTGGAGCGCAAGGGGCCGTCGATTGTAGCGAGTTTGCATCCGACGTGAGCTGATCCACTGTCATTGACGTTAACCTTTAACTTGAGTCTTTTATCGTATTGTTTGAGGATTTCTTTAGCGAGGTCCATTCCACATACTACTATTTCCTCTCGCGAGATAATATTGGACTTGGCGGTTGTATCGTCGTTAAAGAGAAGCTCGCTGGTCATATCGCCTTGCCCGAGGTCTTCTTCAATCGCCATTTGGATTAATTGCTGTACTTTTGCGATGTTTAGTTTTTTCATTTCACTTTTTCCTTAGCCACGAAGTGGCTAATCAACCTGATATTTCATATTAATAAGGTTACAGAATATCATTTTTTCCTTACATATCCCACAGCATAAAGTGGAGAGCAGCATTTTTTTGCCTTTGACCCGCCACACTGATGGCGGACAAGAATTGGGTTTGTTTGGGTTCGTATTGGGTTTGTTTTGGCATTTTATTGGCTTTAATTGGCTTTGATTGGGTTCGTTTTGGGTTCGTTTTTCCCACTCCACCAAGTGTCCATTTTTTCATAATCCTTTGTTAATACTTTATTTACGTTCATTTGACTTTTTCGGAAATTGGGTTCGTTTTGCATAATAACAGGGCGGATTTGTAGAGGATTCTCTACAGTTGTAAAGATGCCGAAGGCACGTAAAAATAAGGAGTAAGGAGTAAGAAGTAAGGAGTAAGGAGGGGAAAAGGGTGCCTTATAGGCACGTAAATAGTTCATTAATCGCGGATTGCGCTGATTTGACCCCTGCCTAAGAATTGCAGGGGCAGGCGGATTTTTTAGCCACAAAAAGGCATCCGCCTTCGCTAAAGCTACGGCGGACAGGCTCCAGTTCATAGGATTGCGCCGATTAAACAGATTTTTGGCCACAGAGATCACAGAGGTTTTTGGCCGGCTTGGTGTTCTCGACAAACTCTGCTCTAAAAGCGAGCTTTTGCCGCAGAGACCTGCCTTCGTCCACAAGGCCATCAAAATGGCCTTATTCAAAAGCCGGCTAAATAAGAGATTTATAACCATTAATACACCTTTTTGATTGATTTTTGACGATTTTCTATTGATTATTGAGTATTCACTGACGATTAATTTTGCAAAATGGTTCCCTGCCTACTGCATGCAGGGACTCGCTGCTGATACTACGACGTGCGGTTCTCCGCTTTAAATCCAGCCACAGAGACCACAGAGTTCACAGAGAAGCCTTATGGCTAAAAACTACGAACTAACGACTATCGACTAAACATGTCTACATGTTTACAATATACCAAACTCCCCCGGATTGTTCAATAAAAATATAACTTTTTTTTCATAAATATTCCATCTTTATCACCGTTTAAATAGGAAATTATGCCGGAATTTCTTATTTTGACTGGAATTGTGTTTTTGGGTGTTGGAAAATGGTTAACTGTCCATAGCTTCCCCTAGTTTCCCGTGCGGTTTATCTTAAAATCTCTAATCTAAAACAAATCGTCGGATGCTCTTCAACACCGACAGTTCTCCCAAGATAATGCAAATCATAGATCCACTGAAATCCACGTCCTCGCTTGGATAAGATATCATATCTGGATAAACCAAACGTCTCTATAAGAGGGGCATGTGCCAAATAATCTTTTGGTGTGATAATAATCTGATAATTCTTATCCTTTTTACTAACTTTAGGGATGCTTTCCAAATGTTGCATAGCTCCGCCATCTATGAGAATCGATTCATTTTCATCAAAAGTGATATATGGACGAACGTAAGAGGCTACTTTTCGAATGAATTGTTCATCATTCACTATCTTTTCAATACGACTGTCAATAAAACGTATTGAACCATATATACCTGAAAGAACAGCAAATATTAGAACCATGGTTTTCATAATTGTTGATACTGATATTTTATCCGGCATTTTTGTTTCCTTTTGAATCAAACGATTTTGATCAAGCTTTCTATCTTTTCTTTTCAAATCTTTTCTGCTCAATCACTTTCATTGAATGATTCCGCGTGTGCAAACAAGTTGCACAACCTACACGGTTCAAATTTGACCTTTGTCACTAAGAATTTCTTTTAATAAATTGTTTATTATATGCTTGATTTGCATAAGAGATTCGCTTGCATCTCTTCTAATATCTAATTCGTCATACACACGCTCTAAAATTAAGCACCTTTCTTGGAGGAAGCGAAGCAAGGGCTCTGAAAGCATTTGTCCGAATTTAATTGTCATGTTATACATTTCCAAAAAATCTATATCTGCTTTCTTCAGCCATCTAATTTGTTCTGGAATTGACGTTGCCGATTGAGCACATTCTAGATAAAACCAACCAACATGATGACGCAGTTTTAAAAACAAAGGATGAAATGAGAATGGTGATTTTGCCTCACCATGTCGAGTGAATTGATCAGAAAGATCTTTAATCTTAGAGTTAACTTCCTCTACAATATCAAATATCCGTTCGCTACCAGACTGTATTAAACAAACAAATCCTTGTATATAGTATTGACAAGACTTCCATGGTGCCATTTGTTCGAGATTCTTTGATGCCTCTAAAAATAATTCGGCTGCTTGCCTTAGTTTATCTTTACGATCCCGTTCTTCAAGATAGTAAGCTGCATTTATTAAATGCATAGCCACTTTGGTTAGCTGCCCTGCTCGCACTTCAAGCCTATCAGAAAGATTATGCTTCAAGCCAAGAGCGGCTGAAAGCTCCGAATGCGAGTAACTTTTAAAGTCCTTTGAAGCATTAGCCTCAGAGATTTGGTTAGAAAGGATGCGCAAAATCTTTTCGATAATCCAAGGTCGATGCGCAATGCGCACATGAACTAAAGAGAAGCTTCCTGGACCAGCGATAAGGTTCACAGAGTGGGTACCTCGCGGAAGCCAGACCTCATCCAACCATACGTTTGCAAATGGCCAGAACTGGCGTGCTTCTCTATTGTAATTTAACTTTACTCGACCCAGAAGGCCACAAGAGCGTACAACATTGTCATCGGGATCTCCGGAGAAAAATGGACTACCACTAGCCAGCTTGAGAATAGTCCTTGAGTCCTGAGACCGAGAGCAATATCCTGGTAACCGGATCTCTCCGGATTTTAAGATGTTCCCTTCTCTATTCTTATACTCTATTCGTCCAATTTTTGCTGAGTCGGTAATGCACCCATTGAAGATCTTGGACTTTGAGTGGCAACTTCCCCATCCTGCAATAACAAGCCGACGTGCTGATCGATCAACAAGTAACTCATATTTTGTGCCTTCTTTTCTTTCTAGATTGCCTCCAGATATACACATAGGAGGTTGCCCTGGGACTTCGATTGTAACATAGTTAGGTCTTGAACCTCCAAAGGGAAATTCTGAACGCATGCCTGGTTGAATCGGACGTTCCTCAAAGCGAGTGAGTATTCGGCAATTTATGTTTCTAGACTTACATACGCACCACGTTAAGAATACTACCAAGGAGGTTGCAATCAAGGATGCGATAATGCCTATTAGGATTTGAATCATTTTCTATCCCTTACATAACGAATCAAGCGTCGCCCATCGATAAAATACATTACACCCTATAGCCGTTCCTGTCTTGTTAAATGTTGATAGCAAATTTAAAACAGTTTCCAGTTGCCGGGTGTCGGTTTCCAGTAGATAAACGACAGTTGCCAGAAGCCAGTTACCGGTTACCAGTATTTAGGCGGCGTTTTTTTAAGAGAAAATCCTACTTGTACATCACGCATTTAGGGGGAGAGAATAGCAGAAATATATCAAAAATCAAATAGAAAAGAGAAAAAGACATCTGGATCCCTGCCTACTGCATGCAGGGACTGGCGGAGAATAGCATAGACCTTGAGAAAGTTCAAATAAAATTCCCCCCGGCACAGGGGTGGGGGCTATAAAAAAGAAAACCCCCCAGCACAAGGGTGGGGCTATAAAAAAGAAGACCCCCCAGCACAAGGGTGGGGGGCTAACAATTTGGATTCGGATTCGGGCGGGCGGTGGAAGATCCCCGCAATTGGTTGTGATTTCCGACGGAAATAACCAGCACATTCAACTGGAAATACAGAACTCTGGATACCGGGAGGCTTTTATGGTAATATAACTGATGTCGGGTAGAGCGAAGTACGTTCTTTTGGCGCCTATCCGGGATAAGGTTGTAGGAAGTTACTGTAAACAAATTGCTGCGAATTGTTGAATGGGATGAGGCTTTATGATGCGATATTCTGTAACAATTTTGATTGCGGTCTTAATAACTACTTTACCTGGCGCGACGGCTACGACGGCGATTCCCAGCGACTCGCTGACAGCCGAAACCGCGCTTGCGTGCATGGTCGCCGTGGCGCCGGCGGTTGATTCGGGCGGGACATCCGGTCCGGTCCGCCCGGATGAGTTGGGCTTTGATGAGATTGTCTTGGTAAAACGCAAGCCTTATTCCTCCGACCACTATTATACGGATATAAACAACGGCACCAGCGCCGACCGCTTCCTTGCCGACAACAGCATTTGTGTTTATAGCGTTCGCACTCAGCAGGAGCGGGCGGTGGTGACGGCGGCCCAGTTGCCCGGCGGCAAGGGTTTCATCGGCAAGATCAGTCTGTCCTTCGATGCCCGGAAAGTCATCTTCGATTTTCGCGAAACTCCCAGCTCCGGCTTTCGAATATGGGAGGTCAATGTTGATGGCAGCGGTTTGCGGCAGGTATTGCTCCGGCCAGCGGATGAAGCCGAGAAAGTCGGCCGCTGGGGCAAAGCGTGGCACACCGACGATATCCATCCGTGTTATCTGCCGGACGGCAAGATCATTTTCTCCTCGACGCGTTGCGAGCACACAATTCTCTGCGGCGGCTCGGCCGCCCTGGTGGCTCCCACGCTCCATCGTATGGATGCCGACGGCGGCAATGTCGAACAGCTTACCAAGAGCCCGGTTAGCGAGTTCTGCCCCGTCGTTCTCAACGACGGGCGGGTAATGTATCACCGCTGGGAGTATGTCGATAAAGGCGCCCGTGTAGCCAAGACTATCTGGTCGATGAATCCTGACGGGACAATGCCGCAGGAACTCTACGGCGTCTCTGACGACTCTACGACGGTGTATATGTACCCTCAGGCGATACCGGGCGACAGGCATCGCCTGGTCTGCGTAGGCACGTGCCATTTCCCGCAGGGCGGCTGCCTGGGAGCAATTATGCTCATTGATTTGCAGAGAGGCCTGCGCGTCCGTGGACCAGACCCTGATGAAGCGGGCTATGCCAAATGGGACCCGAGATACGCCGTGACGAATATCACGCCACATGTGTTTATCGAGCGGCGAACCGAGCCTGGGTGGTTTTTCCTGACCAAGGACGGCAAATACGTGCACGACCGCGAGGGCTGTAGCGGCAATCTTTATACCCACCCCTATCCGGTTAGTGAGACTGAGTTCCTGGTTTCTTATAAGGTCGATCCGGCCGATCATTACAAGAATGTTGCCGATGCTTATTCGATCTATCTTATCGACACCGAGGGAAACCATCGCCTTGTTCATAAGGACGACAAGCTTTCCTTGTGGCATCCGACACCGCTTGTGGCCCGCAAGGTACCGCCAAAGATCTATTCGTCCCGGCATCCGGCATACGCGGCCGACAATGAAGCCTTGTGTATCGTGACCAACGTGTATGAGGGGATGGATGGCATCAGGCCGGGAGAGGTCAAATGGCTGCGGATCAATGAAGCGATACCTCGTTATTGGGATACCGGCAGGAGATGGAATTCAGCCACGAGCAGCGCCGCCTGGAAGGCTGCGCTCTGGCCGCGGGTGCAGTGGGGCGTTGTGCCGGTGGAAAAAGACGGCTCGGCCCACTTTACGGTCCCTGCCAACCGCAATATCTTCTTCCAGGCCCTGGATAAGGACTTCCGGGAAATCCAGCGTGAGAGGACGTATGTCAATTACAGGCCCGGCGAGGTTCGTTCCTGTGTGGGTTGTCATGGTCGAACTAACCATGCCGGGCGTCCGATCAGCAGCACTCATACGCCAATCGCAACGGCCCGGGCACCGAGCACGCCGCAACCGCAGCCATGCGATCTTGTTGAAAACGGCGGCGACGGCAGCGCCCGGCAGGTGATTCATTACCCCACTGATATTCAGCCTATCTTTAATGCCAAATGCGTCTCGTGCCACGGCAACGACAATCCGGATGGCGGCTTGAAACTCACCGGCGATGTTACCGTCTATTACAATACATCTTATGAAGAGCTTGCCAAAAAGCAGTTGGCCGGGCCTATTATCCCGGAATTTACTTCGTTTCAGCAGGGTGATCAGGGTAATTATAACGGCTCGACTCTGGCCCCCAAGAGCCTGGGCTCGTATAAGAGCGTAATGATCGATATGCTGAGAAATTCAGCTCATCCGAAGAATGTCAAGGAAGACCACTCGGCGATGCTGACCCAAATCGAATTGATGATTCTGAGCCGTTGGGCCGATTGCAACTATCAGTTCTACGGGACCTACTACGGCAGGCACCATTCGGCCTGGGTCAACGCAGACCCTGCAAAACCTGCCTACAAGCCCGCAGATTTCCGCCGGAAAGCGTTGTTCTCCGAGGCAATAAGCATGTTCGCACCAACCTGGCATCGGTAGTTGTTTCGTATGTCGGATGTCGGATGTCGGATGTCGGGTATGAGCGGGTCGAGATGGGTGTGGAGGAGATTTTGGCGGAGGGGCGGAAGTATTTTGAGGAGGCGCGGAGCGAGATCGAGGAGATGGGTTATCATCGTCGCGGGCCGGAGGTGCTTTTGATTGAGGCGGAGGTTCTGACTCTTGAGGGGAAGAAAGAGAAGGGGAAGAAGACGCTTGAGAAGGCTAAGGCTCGGATTGATGAGATGGGATGGGATGCCACAGGTGGGATAGTGAAGTTGAGAGAATCAAAACAGTTTTGAGGTTTTAGTTTTTAGGTTTGAGTTGTTCGCCTGTGGGGCAGGCGATTTTGGATGAACGCTTAATCCGGGGAATCAGGGTCAATACCTTTTTTATATCTTTTGTGTTTTTGTGCAGCTATATGGTCACTTTTCTTCTTGCTTGATTCGACGAGAACAAACTCCGGCAGCTCTTTTAATTCTCGCAACTGGTCCCGCAAGAAGGCCGCCCGCTCGAAGTCCAGGGCCTGGGCCGCTTCAAGCATTTCTTTCTCAATCTGGCCGGCCAGCTCAACTTTTTCATATTCACGGTCGCTGAAATGGATCGCCTGGCGGGCAGTTTGCCTGGCTTTTATCTGTTGGGACAGGCTTTTGCGGACTTCCTTTATTATCGTTTCGGGTGTAATATTATGTTCTTTATTGTATTTTAACTGGATTTTACGGCGTCTGTTTGTTTCGTCAATAGCTTTTTGCATCGATTTGGTGACCTTATCGGCATACAAAAAGACAGTGGCGTTGATGTTTCTGGCGGTCCTGCCGATTGTTTGTATCAACGATGTATGACTTCGCAGAAATCCTTCCTTGTCCGCATCAAGAATCGCGACGGCTGAGACCTCCGGCAAATCCAGACCTTCCCGCAGCAGGTTTATCCCCACCAGAACATCGAACCGGCCTTTGCGTAAGTCCCTGAGTATTTCAATTCTTTCGAGGGTATTGACTTCGCTGTGCAGATAACGGCATTTGAAACCTTTTTTAGCTATGAAACCAGCCAGGTTTTCGGCCATTCTTTTCGTCAGGGTTGTAACGAGCATTCGCTCCTTTGCTTTGACTCGCTTTTCGATTTCATCGAGCAGATGTGGTACTTGATTACCGGCCGGGTGCACGAAGATTACAGGGTCCACAAGCCCGGTCGGTCTTATGACTTGCTCAACAACCTCATTATGACATTTTTCCATCTCAAATGGTCCGGGCGTCGCAGAGACAAAAATGACGTTGGACCAGTTTTCCTGAAACTCTTCGAAACACAGAGGTCTGTTGTCCAGTGCGCTGGGCAACCTGAAGCCGTGTTCAACCAGGACCTCTTTCCTGCTTCTGTCACCGGCCCACATTGCCTTTATTTGCGGAATGGTAGCGTGGGATTCGTCGATAAATAAAAGGAAATCTTTCGGGAAGTAGTCAATCAGGGTGTAAGGTCTGGCTCCGGGCGGCAGGGCCGAGAGGTGCCTGGCGTAATTCTCAATCCCGCTGCAATAGCCGACCTCCTGTATCATCTCAAGATCATACATTGTTCTTGCCTGCAGCCGCTGGGCTTCCAGGAGTTTGCCCTGCTGCCTCAGTTCCTGGAGTCGCTGTTTCAGCTCTTTTTTTATGCCTGCTACGGCAGCGTCAATTCTGTGGCTCGGCATAATGTAGTGCTTGGCGGGGTATATAAAAACTTGTTCTTCTAAGGCCAGGGTCTTGGCAGATATGGGATTGATGTAGCTTATCTTCTCGATTTGGTCGCCGAATAACTCGATGCGGATTGCAAAAGATTCGTAAGAAGGATAGAGCTCGACTACATCTCCACGAACCCTGAACGTTCCCCTCTGGAAATCGTAATCGTTTCTGGTGTACTGGATGTCAGCCAATCTGCCGAGCAGTTCATTTCTCTCCAAAGAATCGCCGGTTCTGATGGCAACCACAGAAGCCTTGTAGTCTTCGGGCGAGCCAAGACCAAAAATACATGAAACAGATGCAACGATAATCACATCATTTCTTGTCGACAGGCTTGTAGTAGTGGAAAGCCGGAGCCGGTCGAGATCGGCGTTTTTGGAGGCGTCCTTTTCTATGTATATATCCCGCTGCGGAATGTACGCCTCCGGCTGGTAGTAATCGTAATAGCTGACGAAGTATTCGACGGCGTTTTCGGGGAACAACTCTTTGAATTCCTCATAGAGTTGAGCGGCCAATGTCTTGTTGTGGGATATAACAAGGACCGGCAAGTTGTGCTGTGCTATGACGTTTGCCATTGTGAATGTTTTGCCGCTTCCGGTCACGCCCATAAGTGTTTGTAATTTGGCGCCCGTGCGCAGACCTTCTACGAGCCGGTTTATAGCATCCGGCTGGTCTCCGGCGGGCTTATACTCGTTATTGAGTTTGAATCTTGCCATTTGCCTCTTATTTTAACCGCAGATTGGGCGGATTTCACGGCTTTTTTAGACGCAGATTAATTTAGAGATCAGCAGGAAATACACGAATAAAGAAGAATTGTTCTGCTATAAGTTGAAACAGGAAGGATCTAACACATTAAAACAATCAAGCCAGTGTTGGACAAAACTTGCCAAGTCATTCATATCCATGCCACCACCACCATTCCAGTTGGCGGCGAAAATAGCAAAATCACCGAAGTCTAGTGCTCTGTCTCGGATAATCTGATGCTACACAGATCTTTTTGTCGATATATCCAAAAACGGTATTTTGACAAGG
>VRUL01000049.1 GCA_019456145.1 Planctomycetota bacterium | reverse complement strand
ACCTCCACGAGTTCTACGGGATGGCCCAGGTAGCGGGGATACAGGTTGCTCGCCATATCTTGTATCTCTTCGATGAAGCAAGGGGCTAATTTATCTGTTTTGGCTTGATCAATAAGGGATAAAACACTGTACACTGCAACAGCAGGCATACTGAGGTCCGGGGTGTCGGCCTGGCCGGGTGGGCGTCCCACATTCATGATTATAGGTGGAAGGGCCGGCTTATTGTACCCTAAGAGGCTGCCCAACGGCAACTGTTCACTGAACGAGGACTCTTCGCCGTCTGTTTGATTTACGGATTGACTGTCCGTCTGCACAGGGGCTGATAGCCGCTGGGATGTGGGGACCAATTTCAAGTGGTATACATAAACAGTCACTGATACGATGCCTATGGTCCCTGCTACAGCGAATATAGCTTTGATTTTTCTCGCTTTGCGTAATACCGGCATAAGCAATACTCCAAAGCATAATATTTGCCAGTTGTCAATAGGCGGTATAATGGTGATCACTGATCAATTTTAATATCTATGCTACCTTCCCGATTAGTCTTCAGTTTCCATCAGCCCCTCCAGCCCCATATCTCATTTTTGAGCCGATTTTCGCCAAAACACACGGCCCATACTCTCACAAAACAGCAAATAAAACCTCTCAGATTTGCTAAAAACTACTTTAACATAACATCGGGGATGTGTCAAACAAAAAGACGCAAAAAAAAGGAGTAAGGAGTAAGGAGTAAGGAGTAAGAAGGGAAAAGGGAAAAAGAATATCGAATATTGAACAAGGAATTTCGAATGATGAAGTGAAAAACACAGTGTCCCTGCCATATAAATGATTAAGGATGAATGATTATTGATTAATTTTTTAGATTGCCGCGGTGCCTTATAGGCACGTAAGTATTTGCTCCTCGCAATGACATTTTGTTAAATAGACCCCTCCACTCCGGTCGGGATGACATTTTATATTTCACATTTTAGATTACAGATCTCAGATGTACATTAGCAAAAGGCTGAAAGATACTTGTTGACTACGGCGTTCTTGTTTGGTGCAATAATCTAATCTTACAGGACTTTTTCAAAATTCCGTTAAGGAGTATCGTGATGAAATACCAGCAGAGCCGGGCCCGAACACTTATCACATTAGTTGAGCATATTCGCACAGCCCTTATATTCGCCATGTTTTTAGCTGTCGTTAACAGTAATACAATCGCGGCTGACGGTGAGAAACGCTTTGACGTTACGAATGAGAAGAAGAACTCGTCGGGCCCGGAATGGAAGACGTCGCGCCCGCGCTTATTTTTCACCCCTGAGAGAATAAAGCAATTGCGTTCGAAGGTCAAAGCCGAAGGTGTGTTTAGAGAGGCCTGGCTCAAGCTGCAAAAGAAAGCAGTTCGTCTGCTCGACGAGAAATTGGTTTCCAAAGAATATGCCGACGGCGGAGCAGGGCAACACGGCAATTACGGCAGGCCGAGCGGGCAGGTAAGCAATATGGCATCGACGCTTGGTCTGGCTTATCAGATGACCGGCGAAAAACGCTATGCTAAAAAACTGAGGGAAGCCCTCATTCATTTCGGCGGACTTAGAAGATGGGCCGGCGACGCAAAGCGGGACCCACCCTGGAACTCAGAGTTGAACACAGCCAGGTTTTGCTTTGGGTATGCAGTGGGATACGATTCGGTTTATGATTATTTATCTGAGAAGGACCGAAAAAAAATTGCCAGCGACATGATACGTTTGGGCGTGCAGCCTTGTCTCAATGACTGGGTACTTGGGCAGAAACGTATTCACGCCCTGGATTCAATGGGGCATAACTGGTGGAGTGTCTGTGTATCGATGGCGGGGCTTGCTTCTTTATCGCTTCTGGGAGACGAACCGCAGGCTGAGCAGTGGGTGCGGCAGGTCTCGGATTCATTCTCGGAATGGTTCTATTATAGCGGCAATGTTCTTCAGAATAAGTCCACAAATTTTGACGCAGGGGGGGGCTTTTATGAGAGTGTGAATTACGCGAATTATGCCTTGTCGGAATATTTGCTGTTTCGGCTCGCCTTTTCGAACGTGTTTTCCGATTCCAAGCCGCCTGAGATTGCACTTCTGCAAACAGCCGGCGACTTTTTCGTGCACACATGCTACCCGAGTTCAGATTCCATGATGTCGGTGAATTTCGGGGACAGCAGTATTAAAGCAGCAGGAGCACGAACTCTGCGTTTACTTCTGGCAAATGGGTATGAAGCCGACGAATATCACTGGTATCTAAGTCGAACCGACGCGGGACTCGGTGACCCGATTGGGCTGGTTTATTACCAAACGGATTCGAAGAAATCCCTCCCGAAGAACCTGCCGACATCGGTTATCTATCCTGACATCGGCTGGGTCATTATGAGGTCGTCGTGGGAAGATGACGCGACTATGATGGCGGTCAAATCAGGTTTTACCTGGAATCATGCGCATCCGGACGCAGGTTCTTTTATACTCTTTCACGCGGGAAAACCTTTGATTATCGATTCGGGAAACTGCTCCTACAGCAGGAGGGAATACTCTACATACTATCGCCACAGCAAGGCCCATAACGTGATTTTGTTCAACGGCCACGGACAGAATCCGGAAGACTGCGGTCATGGTGATCGTGGGGTAAAGACTCCCGGCCGGGTATACAAATTATTGGATTTGGCAGGATTAAAATATGTTTTTGCTGACGCTACCGGGCCTACATCATGGAAATTTTCCCGCAATTATCGCCACTTCCTGTGGATTGACGATGTTATACTAATTTTCGATGATGTGCGTACACACGAAGCCGGGAAACTCGAATGGCTGCTGCACTACGAAGGCCGGGCGGATAAGCGGAATTCAGAACTGCATTTATCCAACGGCGGCAAGGCTAAAGCGATTGTCCGCCCGTTATTTCCGGAGAACATGAACATAACCGAAAAGAAAGGCCTCAAAGACCACGACCCGGATACGGAAGTTACGTACTTAGCTATCTCGCCTCAGGGCACAATGCGGGAAACAAAGTTCGTCACGGCCATTCTGCCTATAGGAAAGAGCGGTAAAAATAACCTGGCGTCAATAGAGCCATTACAGGGCCGGGAAATGATTGGCGTGCGCATTCGCCAGGGGCGGATGATTACTGATGTGTACCTTAATCTGCGCGCCGATGGCAGGAAGATGCATCGAAACAGTTGTAATGTTATAAATGGGTGGGATACAGATGCCTACTTGCTGGCCGTCACTCGGCCAACGGGCGCCGATGAGAATGATCCGGATTCAGTGGAACGATACTTCGTTGCCTGCGGAAGTTACCTGCGCAAAAACGGCAAGCTAATACTCGACTCGCTTTCAAAAGTCTATACCGTGTTTACTGCCGGCAAACCTGAAATGCAGGTGGCTTTGAAGGGACAGCCGATAGTAAGGGCTTCCTTACGAACAACCCAAAAACCACACAAAATAAGGCTCAATGGTAAAAGTGTAAATGCGACTTACAATGAATCGCAGAAAACCGTGACGTTCCTTCTTGATAAACGGTGATATAGCGTCGAGGCGTGATTTGCAGAATGGCGCAGGAAAATAAATTATGTGAACGAATATATCAAAGTACCATATCATAAAGACTCGCTGTGTATTCATGCCGCCTCTCCTCTCCTCTGCTCGGCTTGAGTTCTGTCAAATTCGTATTTGTATTGGGTGGATGGATATGATATGATAATTTCCCATTCACCGATCTATGGACAGGGTTGTAAACGTTATGGCAAATGAAACAGACAGGTATTATCGAGTGTAAAATAAAATCAAAATGATATTTAGTAAATGGAGGTTCCAATGTTAAATCAAAAGCAAATACTTGCAGCCGTTCTTGTAGTGGCCGTGACGACCGGGCTGTGCACTGTGTCGAGCATGGCCGAAGAAACGAAGGTTGAACTGAGGCGTGATTACAATGTTAAACCCGTACCCTTTAACGAGGTTCACGTCAACGACAATTTCTGGACGCCCCGACTTGAAACCAGCCGTAAAGTTACCATTCCCTATGCCTTCAAAAAATGTGAGGAGACCGGGAGAATAAGAAACTATGAAAAGGCGGCGGGCTTGATGGAAGGTAAACACGAGGGGATCTACTTCAATGATTCGGATGTTTATAAAGTCATGGAAGGTGCCGCGTATTCGCTGCAGGTGCAACCAGATACGATGATGCGATTGTACCTGGATAAGGTAGTCAGGATAATGGCCGGCGCTCAGTGGGAAGATGGATATTTGTTTACCTTTTACTCCATACCCAGAAGGCAGCCTGAAAAACTCTGGACCAATGTCCAGTCGATTCACGAGCAGTACTGTGTGGGCCATATGTACGAAGGTGCCGTCGCCCATTACCAGGTCACCGGGGACAAGGCTTTCCTGGACATCGCCACTAAAAACGCAGACCTTATCTGCGACGTCTTCGCCGAAGGCAAGCGCACCGACCCCCCCGGACATCAGGAAATCGAGATCGGGCTGTGCAAATTGTATCGCGCCACCGGTAACGAGAAGTATCTGGACCAGGCGAAGTTCTTTCTGGACCAGCGCGGCCGCAAAGGCAACCGTGGACCAAACGGCAACCGCGGGCTTTACGGCACGTACTCGCAGGACCATAAACCCGTCACCGAGCAGACCAGGGCCCTTGGCCATTCGGTACGTGCTGCTTACCTGTATACGGGCATGGCCGATGTCGCGGCGCTGACCGGCAACATGGAATATGTCAAGGCGATTGACACTATCTGGAAAGACGTTGTCGACACCAAGCTTTACGTCACAGGTGGTATCGGGGCGGCCGGCGGACATGAGGGTTTCGGCGGAGCTTATGAGCTGCCAAATATGACGGCCTACTGCGAGACCTGTGCGTCGATTGCCAATATTTTCTGGAATCATCGCATGTTTCTTATGCATGGTGATGCCAAATACATCGATGTTCTGGAGCGGGTGTTGTATAACGCTGCGCTGTCGGGAATTTCGATGAAAGGCGACCGCTTTTTCTATCCGAACCCGCTCGAATCCACCGGTCAGCATGCCCGAAGTCCCTGGTTTGGCTGTGCATGCTGCCCCTCCAATGTCGCCCGCTTTGTTCCCTCGGTGCCGGGTTATGCCTATGCTTATAAGAACAATAATGTGTATGTGAACCTGTTTATTAGCGGTGATGCTGCGATTGAAACCATCAATAACAAGGTCAGGCTGACTCAGCAAACCGAATATCCGTGGAAGGGCAAAGTTAACATCAGCGTCGAGCCGGAAAAAAGCGACACGTTTGCCATTTACGTTCGTATCCCCGGCTGGGCCCGGAATCAACCTGTACCGAGCGACCTCTATAAATTCCACAAGGATATGCATGAGCAGGTTGGGCTGAAGGTCAATGGTAAGCCGGCACCCCTGAACATTCAGAAGGGTTTTGCTTGCATCGAGCGCAAATGGCGGAAAGGCGATACGATTGAGTTGAATCTTCCCATGCCGGTCCGCCGGGTCATCGCCCATCAGAACGTCAAAGCCGATAGAGACAGGGTGGCCCTTCAGCGCGGCCCGCTCGTTTTCTGCCTTGAATGGCCGGACAACGACAGCAAGGTGTCGAATCTGGTTATCACGGACGACGCGAAGCTTAAAACCGAATACAGGCCGGACCTCTTAAACGGTGTCATGGTGATTACAGGTACGGCGCGGCTGGCCAAACGCACGATTAATGGCGACATAGTGTCGGCCGGGGAAAAGCAATTCACTGCTATTCCATATTACGCATGGGCCCATCGTGGCAGAGGGCAAATGACTGTGTGGCCGGCTCGAAAACCACAGGCCGCCAGGCCCGAACCGGCAGATACACTAACATACAGAAGCAAGACCACTGCGTCGTTCGTACACGTGTCTCTGGATGCCATCAAGGACCAGATTCTGCCGCAAAGCTCATCCGACTCGTCGGCGTTGCAGTTGGATTTTTGGCCTCATAAAGACAAAACCGAATGGCTTAAGTTTGAATGGAACCAAAAGCATAAAATCTCCAGCGTCAAAGTCTACTGGTTCGACGACACCGGCAGAGGCGCCTGCCGTGTGCCCAAATCCTGGAAAGTGCTGTATCGCGACGCCGAAAGTCCCTGGAAGCCGGTAGAAAACAGCACGCCTTACCTCACAAAAAAGGACACCTTCAACAAGGTTAGTTTTGAACCGGTGAAGACCAACGGCATCAAAATCGAAATTGTGCTCCAGGAAAGGTGGTCGTCCGGCGTGCAGGAAGTGGTGATTGAAAAGCTAATTTGAAGGTGCTTGTTGCAGATACGACCTTGAATCTTGGAATTGTGCCAATGACCGGCAGTCCCAACCGCCTGTCAGGCCGACCACTGGGATGTTTATGAAAACCGGGGACCACGTTATGTGTGGCTGCAAATCAATTTTCAAATCTTGTGTAGAATAGGAAGATGATAGGAAATAAAGGTTTGTTGATTGGATTTATGATTCTGGTCATGCAGGTGATTCCGACAACTGCTGAAGATAATGTTTCGGAGACAGCAGGTTTTGGTCTCCCCTGCCTTTGGCGCAGGATAAAGGTGCCGAAATCGCTGCTGGCTGACAAGGGATTTGCCGGTGATATGCGTATCGGAGACCTGGATGGTGATGGAAATATTGAATTCATCTTGTTTCGTTCTGCTGATAGCGGGATGAAACCTTGTTTCATTGGCGCTTTTAACAGCAACGGTGAGAAGCTTTGGCAGGATGGTCGTGAGGGTGAGCAGCCGCAAAGGCCCGGCCCGGTTGCGGTATATGATTTCGATGGGGATGGCCGAGCGGAAGTGCTTTGTTTTTTCATTGATCTTGCTGTCAAGGCTCCTGTTAATAGTATGAACAATGTGGTGATTCAAATTCGCGATGGATTAACCGGAAAAGTCATTCGCCAGGCGGCACCTGCTTCGATGCGTCAATGTGCTGGTGAAGGTGCAAACTGGGTCCATCATCGTCTGCTCATCGCGAACTTCCGCGGAACTAAAAGACCTCAGGATTTTGTAGTCAAACTGGGCTCGAAAGTGCTTGCTTTTACCAAAGATCTGGACCTGCTATGGACATACCATATTCGATGGAATGAATATAGCAGATGTTCTGCGTATATCCCGTCGGTGGGGGATATTGATGGTGATAAGCGGGACGAGGTCAACGGCGGATATTATATTCTCGACGATAATGGCCGGCCTCTTTGGGAAGGCCAGATCGCCGGGCACATGGATTCTGTTGCTATAGTACCGTGGGACGACGGGAAAATGCGGGCCATTTGCAGCGGGTACGGTCACGTGCTGGACAGCAAAGGTAAGGTGGTATTGTGTTTGGGAAGGGAGCTTGTCCCCCACGGCCAGGAGGTCCGAGTGGCTGACTTTGACAAAAGCCTGCCCGGCCCTGAGATGATTATTCGGTACAATGGGCACAATCCTGATGTAATGGTCGTTGCTAACAGCGGAAAAGTCATCAGAAGGTTCGAGTTGAACTATTCTCCCAACCACACTGGTATGGAAGCGGTAAAGTGGAACGGCAAGGCTCGTGAGGCTTTGCTTTACAATGGCGGCGTATTGTGGCGTGCTAACGGCCAAAAATTCGCTGACTTACCCAACCTGCCCAGTCCCATCGGGCCGACAAAGATGGGGTGGTATCATTGTATTGCCGCAAATGTCTGTGGTGACCAGCGCCAAGAAGTGGTTCTATATAATCCATGGGATAAATATGTATGGATATTTTCTCCGGAGCCATTGAGACCGGCTGCATTTGATGGTTATAAAGCCGGTCCTGGCCAATACAACCCAAGACTTATGGATTGAAGCCGGCTTATGCCAATTTATATTAGTTGGCTATTCAGGTTGAAAATTAGACCGTAGAGATAGACAAAAAGATGCCGGCTGTCTTCAGCGTACACTGTATGCATAAAGAAAATCACCGTGGCGAATGTACAGCCTGCCGTTGCAGACAACCGGATGGGCCCAACTGCTGCCTTTTCCGCCTTTTGGAATCTTGAATGAGCTGATTAGTCCATAACTATCAGGAGTCGGCCGAACAAGTCCTACCGCACGGTTTTCGCTTAACATGTACAGCAATCCATCGGCATACGTCAGCGAACCCTTACCGATGCCCTTCTCTGCATACTTCTTCTCGCCGGTCTTCCAGTCCAGGCACATCCACTTGCCTCTATTGTAGATACAGCTTGATGAATAGATGTAACCATTGATTAATACGCCGCCTCCGTGGTGATTATCGAGTTGGTTTGAACGCCATATCTCATCAACCGACGCCTTGCCGTCTTTGACATTAATCTTCCACTTGACCGAACCCGCCTTTATACTGCTGATAAACACTTGGCCGTTGTCAAAGATGGGAGTGAAGACGTTCTCATCCGCATATGACACATGTTTGACATGCCACAGAAGTTCGCCCGTATCGGCATTCACGCCTATCATCCCTTTTAGGGTAAGCGTGAGGATGATTCGCAATCCTTTATACTCAACGACAATCGGCGAGCCGTAACCCGCCGGCTCATTCGTGCTGGCTGCTTTCCAAACAACTGCCCCGGTATTCTTATCCAGTGCAACCATACAGGTTTGAGGACCTCCCGGAGAACATATCACGTTGTCTCCATCGATTAACAACGATTCAGACAGTGCCCAAAAGATATTCTTGCTCTTGAACTTATCGAGGATATTCAACTCCCAAATCTTCTTCCCCGTTTTGGCTTCAAGACAGATAACATCTCCAAGAGGGCTTTCATGGTATAGCCTGTCCCCGTCTATGGTTGGAGTTCCGCGAGTGCCGGGCCGGTCTCCTGTCCAGCCTTTACCGTTTTTCACCTGCCATAATTCCTTGCCTTCCATATTCATAGCGGTGATGATAGTCTCTTTTTCGATGCTACCGGCTGTATAAATCATTCCAGAGGCAATTGATACGGTGGAATACCCATGTCCCAATCCCTTAGCTGTCCAGAGTAGGGCAGGGCCTTCCTCGGGCCATTTCTTCAAAAGGCCTTTTTCGGTAGATATGTTATCTCGGTTAGGCCCGTGAAACTGGGGCCAAAAGGCCTGTTTGGTTCCGGACCGTTTGCTCCCTGCTTCGGCTGTCCTCAGGAACCATTGAGCGTCAGAACTAAAATGAAGCAGCGCAAATCCTAAAAGATATGGTATTGCCACGATAGCAAGCATTCTCAGTTTGTTTGTTTTGGAGCCTGAGTCTGACAAAAATTCTCGTTTTTCTTTTTTCATATTGACCTCATTAGTCCAGAGTTCGACGCCCGTCATACCGGGGCGCCCGAATACGCCGATTGTTTATGCAATCCTGTAGGTTTATCAGGACACGGACACAGATTTATAACCAGTTTCCTGTGGCTCAAATCATTTTTGTAATACCTGGTTTCGGCACGGGATAGCTGCCATGAGCACCGGCTGTGACAGGCGGTTCCATATCGTCGCGGCAATCTTCGGGCTTGGGCGGATAGTAGAAGTCTGACTTATTAATCTGCTCCCATGTGACCTCTTTGCCTGTGTAACAGGAAATCTGCCCCATTACAGTAATCATCGTACTGCGGAACATGTAGTCGCCGTTATTGACGGGCTTGCCGGAGCGAATGGCCTTAAAGAGCACGTCATGCTCTACCTGGTAAGGATTGCATCTTCCCTGCCATCGCCAGTTTGTTTCTCCCCATATCCGACACCCCGTAATACTCGCCTTGCCTTTGCTGCCAAGCACGACGCTGGAAGAATTGTTGTAGCATCCGTTCGTAGTTCGGCAGAAGGCGTAGATGAGTACGCCGTTGGCAAATTCGTAAACGACTGAATGGTGGTCGAACACATCGCCGTAGATAGGTTTGGTCATCGAAGACCGTCCGCCCATACCGTGACATTTTACCGGGGCCTTGTTCCCCATCGCCCAACTGGAACGGTCAATGTTATGCACCAGCGATTGGGGGACATCATCTCCCGACAGCCAGCGGAAATGGTATTGCGTACTGCATTGCCACTGTAGTTCCGTCAATCCCTCCTTGCGCTGGATGACACCATATGGACCGCGTAGGAAGTTTTCTTCAATTGCGACCACGTCGCCGATAGCTCCGTCATGGATCCGCTGGACTGTTTCGGCATACCCTGTGTGATAGCGGCTGTGCAAACCGGAAACCAGGCACAGACCTTTCTGCTTTGCTATCCCAGCAGCCTGTTGCAAGAGCTTGAGCCCGGCCGGATCGATGCCGTGGGGCTTTTCTACAAACACGTGCTTTCCCGCCTTGATTGCGGTCATAGCGTGCAACGGATGGAACTTGGCCGCGTTGGCAATCACTACCACGTCCGACGACTCGATCACGTGCTTGTAACCGTCGAAGCCGGCGAAGCAGTGGTCGTCGTTTACAGTGACCTGGCCTTTTTTCTGTTCTTTGAGGATCTGACGCTTGCCTTTGACACGGTCCATGAAGATGTCACACATCGCGACCAGACGGGCGCCGGGGTCCGCCGTTAGCGCCTGGGCGGCGGCGCCGGTGTTACGTCCGCCGCAGCCAATCATACCCACCCGGATGATATCGCTGCCGGCAGCATGGGCAACTTCGCCGGTAGTCAGTTTACTTGCCAGTGCACCGCCTGCTAAAGCGGCTGTACTTTTCAGGAATCTGCGCCGTGTTGTATTTTTTGAAGCATCCATTGGACTGGTCCTTTCATTTATTGTTCTCTATTTGTCTGAAAATGATTATTTTGGTTTTATAGAACCGGCTATCCGAAAGCCTATGATATCCATTTCGGGCAGCCACCACTTGCTCTTTGGTATCTGTGGGTCACCGGAGCGCCACCATTCTTCTTCGAAAGCCCTGGCCGCGCAGCGAAGCTCCTCTATCTGGCTGCTGTAGTCACCACCGCGGGCCACATGTACCTTACCGCTTTTTGGGCCTCGTGGATTGATAGCCGGGCTTTTTTTGGCAGTATCCTTGTATGCCTCGGGACTATAGAAGTCGTAAACCCATTCGCGAACATTGCCTGGCATATCGTATAGACCCCAGTTATTGGGCTTTTTCTTAGCGACTTCATGGGTCTCGCCGTCGGAATTGTCATCAGACCAGGCGAAATCCGCAAGTTGTTTTTGGTCATTTCCGAAGCCAAAGATGTTAGTAGTGCCCGCACGGCAGGCATGTTCCCATTCGGCCTCTGTCGGTAGGCGATATTTCCTGCCTGTCTTCTTTGAAAGCCACTTGCAGAAATTCGTGGCATTGTGCCAGGTCATTCCCATCGCAGGATGCTTCTTCCCGTAACCCATTGTCAGGTCACCATAAACAGGCGTAGGGCCGGTAATCGCGTCAACGTCTTTTTTGCCTTGCTCGGCTTCCTTCTTTTCCTGTTCTTGTTCGAAGAAGTCTTTCTTGGCGGTCATCGTCTCTTGATAATAGGCCAGAAAAAGCTCAAGAGTGGTTTCTGTCGTACAAAGATAGAAGGGAGCGACACGCACTTTGTGTTGCGGTCCTTCATCGCCTTTACGGCCTGGTTCGTTCTTTGGGCTTCCCATCTCAAACGTTCCGCCGGGAACAAGCGCCATATTGAACGAGATTTTATCACCGGTTTTGGACGTAATAGTATCGGTATATTTTTTCTTGTGATTATGATCTTTGCCTTCCACGTCTTTCGGAGACTGACACGCAAGGACACTAATCGCCAACAGAGCCAAATATGTGACCACACGATAAGAAACAGTACTAAAGTTTTGCATCATGACACCGTACATTTTAAATTTGACTAATTTTTTACTCTATGTGAGTCAAACGAAATCTTTGTATTCCCTGTCTTTTAGTTTACCTGGCTGCGGGACGGGATATTTGCCATCGGGCCCGGCCTGTAGAGGCGCCGGGGAATCCATCGTTAGCTTATCGACATCCGGGGCAAACTCATGCTTGCAGTTGAGGATATCGTCGAAGGTTATGACCTGGCCTGTGTGGGCGGCCATTCGGCCCATGGAGTTCACAAGACTTGCTTCGGCGCCGCGCTTCGCCTCATTATAAGGTTTGTCCGCACGAATGGCGTCGATCAGGTCGTCCCATTCGAGCTGGTACGGGCTCGGCTCGGGCTGCGGGACTTTCCAAATCAGGTTGTCGCTTGTCATATTGTGCCCTTTGTAAGTACGAACTTTGCCTGGATGGTGGCCGCGCGTCGAGACGACCCCTGAGCCTTTCGTACCGTGGACATAGCTGTCGAATCCGCCTTTACAGCCGCTAATGGCTCGGCCGTAGTATAAAAACTTGGTCCCATCCGGGTAAGTGTATTCGACCGAGTAGTTGTCGAAATTCTGGTCGACGTAATTGCCGCGATAATGTCGGCCGCCCGAGGCATGGGCTTCGACTGGCCAGGTGCCTTTCATCCACGAGCACTCGTCGATCTGGTGAATATAGAAGTCGCTGTACATCCCGGCGCTGGCCCAGAGAAAGCTGTGGAACTTCTGGATCTGGTAGAGAAGCTCGCTCCTACCATCCGGCTTGGGACCTGCGGTGCAAGCCCGGCCGCCCATCCTGTAGGCTCTCATCATAATAATGTCGCCGATTTCGCCGTCTTCGATTCGGCGTTTCAGTTCCTGCCGGCCCCGGCAATGGCGGATCATGAGGCCGACACCCACCTTGAGATTCTTCTTAACAGACTCTTGGGCGAGTTTAAACATCTTGCGTGTCGTTGGGCCGTCGACGGTAACGGGCTTTTCCATAAAAACGTGCAGGCCCTTTTTAATTGCGTATCCAAAATGCACCCAGCGGAATGCAGGAGGCGTCGCGAAAATCGCCACATCACCGGCGCTAAGACAGTCCATCGCCTTCTTGTAACCGTCGAAGCCGAGGAACTGGCGATCCTTGGGTACGTCCACTTTGTTAGAATGTCGGTTCTTCAAATTCTTGTAACTGCGGGCAAGACGGCTCTCGAAAACGTCTGCCAGTGCGACGAGTTTGATTGGCCCGTTCTTGACTGAAAGGGCGTTCGATGCTGCGCCGGTTCCCCGGCCGCCGCAGCCAATCAGGACCACCTTGATGGTATTGTTCTCCCCTGCATAGATGCGTGGAACGATACCCGCCATTACAGCCGAAGTCGCAGCGATACGGCCGGTGTTCTTCAGAAACTCGCGACGAGAGGTGCTTTTTATCGTGTTTTCGCTCATAGTGGTTTTCCTCCTACTATGCTGTTGTTTAACGAAAATGCCGTCTTCGTTCCGGAAGTTGCCGTTTGTTGCCGGTGAATCATCTCACATCTACAAGTCATTATCAGCAAAGCAACTTATGCGAACGGATGGATTTACACTATCCACCATGGTTGTCCATATATACCATAATTGCCATATTTGTCAACAGTTTATGTGCGGCCTGTTTTGAGTTTTTTTCTGTTCTCTATGAAGTAAGTATGACCCATTTGGGCAAAGCTCACACATGATAAAAGGTGAATTTTGGATTATATCAGACTATGATGCAGGAAGTTGGAACTGGGCCCGGAAGGATTCGAACCTTCGACCAATGGATTATGAGTCCACTGGACAAAAACACTAACACCACCAAAAACAAAGACTTAGCAAACAGCAAAACCCAAGTGGACAGGAAAACGGACAGTAGAAACTCCGAAAACGTCCCAAATCAGGCTCAAGAACTACCCCCAGACTTAGCAGAAATAGTAGCTATTTGGCCGGAACTTCCGGAGCATATCAAGGCCGCAGTCAAAGCATTAGCTCAAACACATATCGGGAGTACTCAGTAAATGGCAAGGATCGGGACAAAGCAGCTAATACGCTCAATGATACACCAGTTCAATGATGAAAAGCGGTATAACTTCGTAGCTATTGGCAAGGGTGGGCAGTATTCAGAAGCACAGAAGCCAAAGAAGACGGATTTAGTAAAGATTTGATGTATAAGGCGAATGGATACCAGTAATTGGAAGTAGTTGGCAAAAAGTATGAATATGACTGTGGGTATAACTAAGAAAAAACGTAGGCTTATAACTGATAAAATAAACTTTTCTTTCTTACGAGTTGTCAAGGTTGAATTTGCTCTTTGGGAAAGCAATCTGCCGACTTTCATATCCTCGAATAAAACAATAGAAAGAGTCATTGCCGCCGTCAGAACGTATCTATCCGGCTTGACAAATCTATCCGGTCAGATAAAGAGTAACCGAAAGAGGCGGGATATGGTAAGGCTGTTTCCCGTGGGAGTACCCGGAGTGAATTTGCTTCTTTGGAGTGAGACGTGCCAATAATAGCGGAATTTGATGGAAGTTGTTGGCCGAATCCAGGCGGCGAAGCTGCTTAGCAGGGAATAAAGCAAGAATTGGGCTAAAATTAAACTAAGCACAAATAAATAAAAAAGGAGTTATCGGTGGCTTATAAGGACAAAACAAAACACAGAGAAGCCAGCAGGTTATCAATGCAGCGATACAGGGCAAGGCAGAAGGCATTAAAGGCAGAAGCCAGAGGCATAACACAGCCAGCGCCCGTTATACCAACAGAAGTTATACCAGGTTGTGAGACGCCTGAAGGTATAAAGCAGGCAGTGCCTGAAAACTATGGTTTAGAGAACTGCACATGCAGGCATTGCGCTATCAATAAGAGGAACGGAAATAAGCTCATCATAAATCATGGCCCATACAAGACAAGGGCAGAGCTTGGCCCTAAAGAGGTAAACCGTGTGGCTCTTGAGGGTGACGTGGACTTTACAGACATGGGGTAAGCCACGAGGATTCATTGACAAGTTAAGAAAACAAGCCGAGCTAACGGAAGTAAGCCCGGTTCTCTGATGATGTTAGAACAGGCAAAGGGCCTGAGTTTGAAAGCCCAGGCCCCTTGTCTTTTTTTTCCTTAGCTCTTAGCTATGCCAGCCGAGCCGCTTGATAATCCTGCCGTGCCACTCGCCGCCTTTGCGGTTTGGTAGGTTTTCGTTGTTAAGTGTGGTTGCAATTTCGGCAGTGTAAGGTACTGGTTTGCTTGCCCAGTCTGTCATGAACGTGTTGGCGTGTTATATCTTGCGCCTGGTAAAATTTACTTTAAGTGTCGGCACTGCTACAATTTGACTTACTGGAGCCGGAACCGTTGCAGAATGGAGGCATTTGGTCATACTTCGAGGCAGATAGACCAGCTACAAAGCGAAATCAAGCGCTGGACGTGGAGAGGCAGGCCCACAAGGAAGGCCAGAAGGCTGCGTGCTCTTGAGCGGAAAATGGAGATGTTGTCAGGACCGATTATGACACAAATGGAGAAATTTAAAGCCAGATTACGATAACCACATGTAGCTTATCTCTCTACTTAACATTGATGTGCTATTATGTCATTTTATGCCTTGTTACGGTAATCGGATACCAATAAGCATGCTAAACTTAGGAATCGTGCCCGATTGGCAGAAAAGGAGGTCAACGGATTGAACATCCGATTACAGCCAAATTAAGCGCTGGACATATAAAGGCAAACCCACGAGGAAAGCGCGGAAGCTGCAAGCTCTTGAGAGACGCTTGGGAATAGGTATTTCCGTATATAGAGGACGCCTGAGACTGTAGATGAGATTTCTATCGGAATAATAAAGGTTTAGATTCCACACCTTTTCTGAAACTTTCAAAGCTATTGAGTTTTATATCACGGATTCCTTCAAAGTCAACTCATAAAATGCAACCTCATATCGTGCTTTGAGGCCTTGTCGTTTTCCGGCTGCATAAGAAGCAGTCTGCTTCGGCAGGGCAGAACTATGTACGCGCTTGACCAGAATACTCCTATTTTAGGTTCTATCTCTGAGTATGTCTGCAAGTGCAACAAAGGCCACATGATTCTTAACACATTCAGTTAAAAAAAATAGTCTTCTCAAATAATTAGCGTCTCACCTGTCCGATAAGATATGCAATATACATTTATACATCAATGACGGTTATCTAACTTCACCCAAGTGCTTAATAAACTGAATGATTGACGTGCCCACCTATTGAAATAAAGTGACATATTTGGTATAATTTCATTTTAGAATCACCATTGGAATTTGGGGGAATTATACTCAAAACTTTCACGCTTCGATGAATTGGGTTTAATTTCATCCTTTTTGGCTGCTTAACTATCAAATACTCTCGTAAAAAAAATGTGGGGGAAATATTTTTTCATCAACATCCGCGTGCTCGGTATCGGCATATACATTAGACACTTGATTTTAAGATTGCTTTGTTGGTGTCGCTTTATGTATCTCGTTGCTATTCGCTTCGCAGAGAGCACTTGTTTTAGTAACGATACAAAATGTCTTTCACAAACGAAGGAAAAGAAAAATCACACCAAAACTAAGCTCATTTATTGTGAGGAGAACACGGATGAGAGTTTTTATGTCTATGCAGGAGATGATAGTGAAAGGTTTTCTGATACTAACGTTAGTTCTTGGTATAGTCCCAATATCTCATGGGCAGACTTCGCTGCAAGTATATGAGGCTGATGGGGTAACACCATTTGATTGTAATAGCAACATTATGGTCGGCAGCAAACTCGTATTTATCGTAAGCTCAGACAGCAACGATAACTGGAGCGGCGGTTTGTACATTACGGGGCAGGATAGGGCTTTGGGTACTTTGGCTGGAAGAGGCTTAGATCCAAATGACCCAAACGCAAGAGATTATATCGGATCGCATCTTGAAGATGCAGGTGACCTGGCCAAAGTGACTGCCTGGAGAGACTCCTCGATATGGGGTTTTGACCTTTACACATTTCGCCCCTTTTACCCCTTTGACAACAATATGGTAGACGATAGCACAGTTCCGGGTGATTGGTTCATTATTGATTACTATGCTGACGAAGTAAATGAGTGCAATGTAGGATTCTATAAGTATAACGAATATGGCATTAGCTGGCGTGAGCCCAACTATTTCATCACTTTCCTTAATGTTCCCACGCGTGACTTGAATTCAGATGAAGCAGTGGATTTTCGTGATTTTGCAATATTTTCTTCACAATGGAATGACACAGACTGTAACGGTCCAAATTGGTGTGCAGGTGCCGACATAGACCGAGATGGCAACGTCGACCACAAGGATTTGGGCCTTTTTGTCGGGTATTGGCTGTGGCCAACTTCGAATAATGGCCCTGACGAACCTGATAGCCCTGATGAACCGAACTATCCGGAAGATACGAATATTACCTACAGTATTGTAGATGTCAATGGTCTTAGTGAGATTACGATTGATGTCAATGACAGTGTCACGTTGTATGTGGATATTGCATCCACCACTGAGAACAATGTGTGGGCTTTTGATATTGAGGTCAACCTTTCCGATCCAAATCTTGGCTCAATTGACAATACAGAGTATCCCGGCGGCACCGCACAGATCCTGGCAGAGCCTGATAGGGAGGCATTATGGGATTACTGGGGGCCTGGCTTTGAGCAAGAAGAAGGTATTGAATTATTCGGTTTAACCACAGGAGGTGAAATTGCAGATGGCCATTTAGCCAGTTTTGTATTTACATGTGAAGGCCAGGGTGATGTTACACTTGAGCTGAAAAACTGGGCCTCATTTAACACGGATAACGAAGCCGTATTTCCCAAGCTGGAAACTATTGTCATTCACCAGATAGATCCTCTGATGATGATGGGGATGGGCAGCGAAATGCTGCTTGGGACGCCAGATGTGATTGACATTGATGAGATAGTAAGCTGGTTGGAGGAGTTATGGTTTGAGGATAAGGAAATAAGAAAAACGGTTAGCAGAGTAGAATGGAATGATTTCATTGATAGTGTTAAGAACTCGTTTTAGTAACTCCGGTAAAAAGTTTTATGTTAGTGCATAAATCTCAATAGATTATTCAAGGAAAAGGCATTGTTATGAAGATAAGAAATTTTGTGCTGGTGATTATTTTGCTATTTATCGCTCAGGATTTTGCCTTTGCGGATAGACAGTTAGACAGGACGGAGATTCTGCAAATCTTTAAAATGCTTACAGACCAGCCAAAACAGACCTGGATCCCAAGCGGTACTATCACGGCCACACACCACGAATACAAATCGTCGAATGGATACATGACTGATTCGATTGTTACTGTAAAGTACGATGGAGATAGATTCTACTGGGAAATCAATGTAGATTCTCACACTAAACAACAAAACAACAGTAAACCTTCGCAGGATAGTTTCGATTTGAATTGGAACAAAAAGCGTGTATTTGTCTGGGATGGTGAACGCTACACTATGTATTTTAGACCGGGGAATCAGGCAATTGTCCACGAGAATCCAAGGGACATTCCAGTTGCTGTCAATGGGCCGTTAACCGCTGGAATCGTTCTCTGGGGATACGGTGTATTTACGCTTGAGAATCTCTCGGCCGCAGAATCATCCGCAAAGGTTGATGCTGAGGGACATATACATCTAAGACTCAATAAGACGAGTGCTCCGGAAATGGTCTTCGTTCTTGATCCTGCTAAAGATTATGCCCTGCTATCCTCTTTGATGGATTATGCCGGAGGGTCATCTGTCACAAAAATTTACGGAGATTATGAAACGATCTTAGGCAAATGGGTTCCCACTACAATTATTATTGAGCGTCATGACAACAGTAAACAACCGCCTGAGCTATTATCTCGAGATTACTGGGATTTTACTTCCATCAGTCCAATTCTTCCCCAAACCAATTCTTTTCGTGTTCCGTATGAAACCGACGCATTGGTGGAATTCTACACGCCGGTTAGCAAAAAGGCTTTATGGTATCGATATTACAGCGAAGTTGATACTGATTCGCTTCTTCAACAGAAGCTTGAGATTGCATTGACTAAGGATTCACAGAGTCAGAACTGTGCAACAATGGCTATGAAGTATGTTTCAGAACGATTAGGCAAAAACGCTACCGACCAGGACCTTGCCAAATTGGTGAGCGAACCTAATAAGAGCACAAGCCTTTACGCACTAAGGCAGTTTGCCCGGGACCTGGATTTATATTGCCTTGCGGTCAAAACCGACTTAGCAACACTGAAGAGTTTGAAGAATTGTCAGGCAATCCTGCATCTACCGAGAGCTAATCATTATGTGGTCTTCGAATATATCGACGATGAGTACGTATGGGTCATAGACCTGGATAGTAATAGATTCTTTTATCGTACTAAGCTCAGAAGATTTGGCCTTAACTGGAGCGCAGGTACTGCACTGCTCGTTTCCGATAAGCCTCTGGATCCGGACCCGAACGACACCCTGATCAATGACAGTGAGCTGCACAAAATAATCGGGTCAACCGAAGGTGGTTTTACAAACTTCACCTGCGAAGAAAAGATCCAGGATGGCGATATAATACAATGTCCTGTTCCTCCTGTGGGAAGTCTTTGTGGTGGACAATACATACAATTTTTCGAGCGGTGTGGATGTACACCGGGCGATGAGGGTGACGAGTGCGAAGCAGAGATTAATCCTGTTCTTCCCGGGAATGTCTCGACTCCGTGCGTAGATAATGGACAAGGTGGCTGTGCATCCAACTATGTCTTTTATTTCCAGGATATACGGGCGTGCCTGCCCTGTGATCCCGATTAGTGATATTCCAAATAAATCAGGCGGCCGAAAACTACAGTTCCGGCCGCCCTATTGAGGAGGAGTTAGTTTTGTTCTTCTGGCAGGTCCTCCTTTGCTGAATTCACAAGAATCCCCCCGGCGAGGCGGAGGACCACTAACCCATCATACTACTTGCCGAAGCAAATCGTTGCGATGTTGATAAAAAAATAGAAACTTTTTTTATTTTTTTTTTGGGATATTGATTTTTCACCTATTTATGGCCTGTAAAATGCCAAAAAAGGCCCTTTTAGATACGTCTAAAATGCAAATAACGCAATCTTGATATACTATTCCTGCTTTTACTTTCTTATAAGTCCTGGTAAAATAATGCAGATATGAGAGGTATGGGTTTTACACTCGTTGAGCTGCTTGTCGTTATCGCGATTATCGCGGTTCTTATGGGTATCCTCATACCAATATCGCACACGGCAAGGGAACAAGCCAGGGCAGTGGTGTGCGGTTCAAATTTGAAGCAGTTGTCCCTGGCCCTGACAACATACGCCCAGGATAACGAGACCTTTCCCTATGGTTTCGATAATTCAGAGTTCGGCATAGTCATTCCTCCGGGTGGTTATCCTGGAGATGCTTCGTGTGACTTACTTGGTTGGTGGTGGTTCCATTCCTTATCGGGCATTGGAGGACAAAACTACGGCAAGGGAACTATTCTTTGGTGTCCATCCAGAAATGTAAGGGAATCCTTTGTCCTTTGTGGAAATTACGGAGTAAATCGAGCTGTTTGTAAGGATGCTCTTGCTTTTGGGGATAGCGAATTTGAGGGAGTGCCTTTGGCCCTGTATCAGATTCGGCGTCCGGCCGAAACATTACTCATAACAGACAGTGGATACAGCTTGATAAGCTGGAAGGGGGCCACAAATGCCCCTTTTCAGCCCTTTGAGAATACAAGAAGAGAAGGTTCTTTTTATGTCCCGGGCCTGCCAATAAATCAAGACAGAGATATATTCCCCGGACAGGAGGGAGATGCCATAGACGGGCGACACCTCAATAATAGCGTTAATGTAGGGTTTGCAGATGGCCACATAAGCCGTCTTAAAGCAGATGATTTGCTGGTGGAAGATGTCAACGGTACCTACCGTAATGGTTCACCGCTTTGGTTGCTCGAAAAAAATGACTAAAAACCAGCCTCTTTGATAACGGCCTTCACTTTAACGGTGGTCGGATAAGAAACGGTTGTAATAGTTTCGAGCTTATACTCTTTTTCATCAGGCAGTTTCAACAACCACTCAATTCTTTTTGGCAGCTTCGTCTCGGTGTCTGTATATACTCGCCATTTTCTGTGGATTATGGAGCCAATAAGAGATTTTTCAGTCCATATTAAATCATACACCTCTGTGTTGTGGATTGTGGTTTCAATATCCGGCAGCCACTTAGCACCTTCCGGTGCTTCACGCATACTGTTAAATCGCAACAGACCTAACGACCCTTCCATAGTTTCCTTAATCTTTAAGAGAACATCGGTGTTCAGTGATATTGTTGCAATTGAACCTGTGTTCAAATCTCTTGTTGTTTGGGATTTGGCCTTGATATCCCATAGAACGCATTCCGCCTTGGTCTTTAGTATCTTGATATTTAACACTTGAGACACCCATATTTCTTGAGTCTTGTTTGATTCTTCCTGGTAAAAAGTAGTAATACAGACATTCTTGATCATTTCGAGAGCCTTGCTAATCTGGCGAAGGTTGACAGCTTTGGCAGTGGGAGCATTGAACAGGAAGAGAGCCGCTAAAATTACTGCCGCTGCCGCCACTGCCGGCTTGATAAATGGCCTAAGGAATGATAGTTTCCGTTTCGGTTCAGGCTCAAGGGGTACTGCAATGCCTTCTACAGGGCTTGCGTCTCTGGTTTTTATGGTTTCGGTTTCAGTGGAATTGTCAAACACCTGTACTTCTATCGGCCAATCCTCATACAGGTCATCAGAACTACTCACAGTCGAATCTCGGCCAGAGTCACATATGTTATAGCATGTAGCAATTCCGGATTCATGCCGTTCCAAAATACTATACACAGTATCGTGCAGTTTCTGCATTTTATCCAGGCATCTCGGGCAATTCATTACATGTAAAGTAAGCGACTCGCGGAACTTTGCGTATTGGTCATTGGCCGGGTCAAGGCCGTATGGCACAACATAATCAAAAATATCAGTTACTGAAACTTCGTTGCATGGGAATTCTTGCTTTCTTTTCTTAGATAGATGTTCACTACGAAACGCTTCTCTGTATTGATACAACAACTTCCGACAATAGGGACAAGTGCAGACGTGTTTCAAAACTTCTTTCTTGGTTTCGCGAAAGTCCATTGATAAGACCGCCAGGACAGCAGGATGGGCTTGCCGGCAACTGATATTATACTTGCCGCGCTTTTCTGCAAAAAGCTGCCCTAATCGGCTAAGTTGTTCATTGGTGAGTTTTAACTGCCGAACCGTTTCAAGGTCCTTCGCACATTGTTTACATTTATCAAGATGCACGGTAATAGGAGTCGGGACAGATACCTCTAAGGCGGGGATAGCCAAACCGGGTAGAAACAGCTTGAGTGTATTGCAATCCACGAAGGCACCCAGATAGGCAAAATGAAACCTCAAGTTAGTAGTAAGAACAGTGGTTGTATCCCTGGTGCTTCTGACAACATTCTCTTTGCCATCAGCCAGTATACCCTTAAGCCTACCCACCTCAGCCTGGCAAAAGGAGCATCTGTCGATATGACCAAGCATCTGTGTGGGAACACATTCTTTTGTTTCACCGAAGAGATACTCATAATAGTAGGCTTTAATTTGCTCACACATCGAATTAGGATCAAAAGATATCATAATTGCTCCCTTGCTTTTTTACCGAAAGCGTGGCCAATTTTCTTCAATCCGGTAGAAACATAGCTACTGACAGACCTCGGTTTTACGCCCATTATCTCCGCGACTTCCCCGGTATCACAATCATCCCTGTACCTCAGCGTTACTGCCAAAGCCTCCTGCGTGGGCAGATGTCTCTTTATTAAATCAAACATCTTTTTAGTTTCCTCCACATCTATCAGACTGCTCTCTGGATGATTTTTGACAATGTGTAAATTACGCTTGGAATACTTGCGTATTCTTGCCTGATAACGGTCTATTCTACGGTAAGAATCTTTGACTGTATCGTATATGATCTTATACAGAAACCCTTTTACATTTTGAACTTCTTCAGGTATTGGTTTTACAATCAGAGACAGAAACAAGTCTTGGAACAAGTCTTCAGCTTCTGCCTCATTCCTAATATGAAAACGAATGATCGAGCGAATAAAATCCCCGTATTCGTCAAAAACCTCCCCTACGCGGTCAACGCTGCTCAGGGCATCAGACTTTTGGTGTATGTTTGCCTCAGCCACCCAGTTCTACTCCCATAAAGATTTCAAAATCAACCAAAAAGCAAAAAAGACTTTATTAGAAGTTCAAAGTATTTTACAAGATACGTTGATTACTATCAATAAAAAGTTTATTATTTCGATGGTCTGGTTGAGGGAGTTTACCTGTAAAAAAACGCTCTTTAGGCACTTGAACATAGGTTTTAGAGAGCCTGAGCAAGTCGAGAAAATGATAAAAAAACTTACAGGGCAAGTACAAGAAAAGAAACTTTTCGACAAAAAATTGACTCTACCACAATAATAAAAAGCCACGGCGCAGGCTGCTGACACAATTACAGGGCTTGACAGGACAATTAAAGTACTAATAGTACACTTATATTATCACCATTATGCTGTCCATCGGTTCTGATCTGAGCTAAATTGGCCCACGTCTCGCTCCAATCACCACCCCCCGCTGAGTGCTGACCTTACTTTTGCTCTTCCTTTGGCTTGAAATCACTGCATGTTTTATCGGCCCACATAAATATACCTCTTTTTTTCTTGCCATCTGCTTCTTTAGAACTTGATGCTTTCATGCAATCGCCCCAAATATACTTATTATCACCAGAACGTGCTTGCACAAAATACTCACAATTCTTACAGACTTTTTCCACTGGATTTTTTCCTTTTAGTTTTAGGCAAATTCGTTCCACTCCCACACTAAGAATCGCTGATTTCTCTCCTCGAGGGGATGAACTCAACAGGATCAAAGGGCTCCTCGGTTAATTCCATGCTCACTATTTGAGATGGCGGCAAACCTAAGAAGTTTTTGCCGGTTACAATCTCGAAATTCCAAAGGTAATAGCAATCTGAATCGTCTCCCACACAGGATGGACTATAGAGAATGGGGCCGCATAGCCCGTCTTCGGTGCCGCCATGCTCGTTGCTGACAAAAGTCAGTAGGACTTTTTTCTTGTCTCGAATTGCTTTGACAAAGATATCATGATCACGGTGCATGAGAATTCCTTTCTTTCAATAAACGTTGAAGTTGCAAGATTTACTTTTCGCTTGCCCTTTGCAGATCCACCGTCAATGTTGCAGAGGTCGTAGTTAGAGTACCGTTAGCGCATTGATAATCCTGCCATTGCCGTATTGCTAAACCTGTCTTCACCATATTCATTCATAACAATGACACCGGACTTCAGTTTTTTATCGTGGGATTGGTCGAGAGGTGTCGTTTTGCCGATAACAGCAGTGGTGACATTTTATTCTCTGTACCGCTTACAATATTTATTACATTTGAAAGCTCACCGACTACTATCCCAAAATAACTTTGGTATGGCTCGGGATGTTCGAGAATGACAATACATGTTGTGGCTGTCATTTCTGTTTTGCCTTTCCCATACAAGAATTTAAGGTCAATTACGGGTATTTCACACATCCACGGATTAACACACCCCTTGATATAATCAGGTTTACCCGGCTGTTGCCTTAATTTTGTCCAACCGACAACTTCCAATTCCATACCATGGTTCTTTTCGAAAAACGTAAAGACGATATATTTACCCTCTTTGCTCTTAGCTGTTTGTACTTGACAATCTGTTTGCAAAACTACTCCCAACATAACGATACCCCCCCCAAAAAATACCGTATGCACAAAATAACTTTTACATAAGTCCCCGCATAAAATTTGCCAGGGCCACTGACACAGTGTCTCTCAACAAGCTTCAGTCGACGCTTTTGAAATCCCTGACACAGTATTTCAATTGAACGCCACATTGCTGGTCTACAAGCTTGACTTCGTTTTTGAGTGCAATGCTACTCTGCTTGCAGAGTCCAGATTTGTCCGGTCCGGCTCATTCGTTCTTAACGTTCGATTATATTAGTCCGCACGAAGCAGCATGTTCTACAGGCAGTAGAATTACTGTCCAAGAGCAATTGCCAGCCCCCCTCCGCATAGCTGGCAATTGCATAAGCAGTAAACATCTTGGGTGGCGTTGACCCTCAATGGTGGGATAGTCACTGCCTTGTGCTGCATAACCATCGATTACTTACCGCTTCGGCCAGATCCAGAGTGCCTGATTCTCATCTTGGAAATATATTTAACATGATTCGTTTCCCTTTCTGTTTAAAGCTTCCATTGGCGTTTCCAATACAAACAGGCTATAAGCCACATGATGGCCCTTCTCACAGAAGATTGGCATGCGAGGCATTGGCAATTCTCCTTAAAAACGGCCACTTAGTTTTGTCAATCACAGACCGAGCAGGTCGTGAGCATGTTCGAATCTGGCATCTTATCGCTATTTATTCATTAAGCCGTAGAAGTGGGGCTAAATGTTGATGAGAAATTTTGATTTTAAGAATTTTTTTGTTGAATCGCGAAAAAAAGCGTTTTGATAGAAATGAACTTTATCTTTGGCTATTATGACCGGAGGTCAAAAACAGACCTGATTTTCAGACAGCCGCTGTTTTAAACGAGAAAAAGTTCATATCTCGTAAGAGATATGAAATGTTCTGGTCTGGTTAGAGACTAATTCCACATGATGCTTGCTGTTGATTTTTGGTGCTTTGATAGTCGAGAACGGAACGAAGTGCTGACATCGGATTGAGCATACGTTTGGCGCCTGTTCTTGTCGGATTCCTTCTTCGTTAAGCTTTCATGCTATTACCAATGCAATAAGGCTAATAAATAGGAGAGCCCTTGAACAAAAAAAGCCCAGACCGTTAAGCCCGGGCCTAATTCTTACTGATACAAGTCCGTAACACCGTTTTGCATATCTTCAAAAGATATATCGGCATACATATTTGCGGTTGTTGCCGATGATGCGTTATCTGTTTGTAACCGTGGCGCAATGCAAGCTATTCGAGGATTTTTTGACAAGTAAAGAAAACAAGGCCGGGCCAACAAAAGTAACCCGGCCCTGAATGGCGTTAGAAACGAGACGTTATATCTTTGATAGTAACACCCGTCCAGCCCCGGCCAAACCGTGACGGGCGTTTTTCGGCATTGAGTATCTTTGCGATTTGATAGGGGCCGCGCCGTGGTTCACCTTGCGGTTTTCGGTATAGCTGCTTGATACGGGCCAGCGTTTCAGCTTCACCGGGAAGTTTACCGTAGGGCTTTGCGCCTTCGCAAGAGCCGGTCTTTGCTTTTTTGGCTTGACGGCCCCGCTTGAGTTTCCTGACCAACAGGTTTTTATCTAATTCGGCGAAAGCCCCGGCAACTTGGCACATTGCCTTTATCATCGGATCGGATGGGTTTGTACAATCCTGTCCGGTATCGGCAGAGATTAAAGTGATACCCTTACCGGCAAGCAAGGCTGTAAGTTGTAATTGAATGGACAAGTCCCTTGCAAGCCGGTCGAGACGTTCAACGATAATCACACGGCAGCCATTGTCTAATAGGTCGGTTATCATTGCGTCAAAGACAGGCCGGTCGACTTCGGTTCCGGTGAATGATTCGAGATACATTTTTGAGATTTTGTATCCTGCCTGTTTTGCGTAGGCCCGAATTTCTTTTTCTTGCCGGTCTAATCCGGCCCCGGTTTTCTTTTGTCCGATACTGCTCACACGGCAATATCCCACAGATTCGGTTCTCATAATTAGCCTCCAATCATATAACCGGCTTCGATTTCGCAAAGCATGGCCCTCATGTTGTTCTTGCACTTTTGGGCCAGTTTTACATAGCTTTCGAGCGGCTTTCCGTTAAGGTTTTCAGCGGTTGCGATTTTCATACAATGGATCGCGAATGTTTTCGCCAAACCCTGATTCGTTAATTCGATTTTAGTGCATCGAGATAACAATGGGCTTGCGTCTATCTGGTCGTCAAACAGCCGAGATTCGCCCTGTTTAGTAGTTGTGAAGATTATCACCACATGGGCCGGGATATGCTCTAATAAGCCGAGCAGGCGCCGTATAACGGGCTTGCGGAGTCCGTGTGATTCATTGATGATATAAGCCCTGCCGCCCTTGCCCGGCGCAAAATAGTGCATATCCTTTTCGAGCTTGTCGATTTCCGATACCGATAGTTGGTCGGCCGAATCATACTCTTGAATATAAAAATCGTCGGCGATACTACCAGCTACAATCCGGGCAAGCGTAGTTTTGCCGATTCCACTTGAACCACTAATCCACAGAGCGCGGCCCCCCATACCGCGCTCAATGAGTCTCTTGATTGTCTTAACTGCTTTGTCTTGGCCAAGTACGTCGTCAAGACTTTTTGGTCGGTGTAGTTCATACAGGTTCATACAGTCACCTCCAATCCGGCATTGACATAATCTTCTAACATCGTGGTTTGATACTTATCCCAAGGACGATAAGACCGGGCTGGTCGGCTGCTATGGCCGCAGTTATGCGCCCATTGACCACGGCGCCTTGACCACCGAAAGCCGAAGTCTTTAAGGGCTTGCCGAATGTCTGCGCTTGGCTTGGATTCAAACTTAATCCATACCCATCGACCAACAACGCGGGCCGGAAAATCCTGCTCTTTGCAAAATTCCAAGACTTCAATAATTGTGTGATCCGACTTGCTTTTTGACTTGTTTTCTTGTACTGTTTCCATGTTCTAAACTCCTTAGTAGTTTGGAACCACGGCCCGGAATATTAGCGTATTGCCGGGCCAACTTTCGACCAAAGCCACAACGACTTTGATTCTCTGTAAATACTATCAGCTATATCGGCAATTGTCAAGTCTTTCTAAAGAATAACTTTGCTATAAAGTGATAAGCTATTGTATTACAAGCGGTTAAAGACGAAAGTTTATTTTATTTTTCTTTAGTTTTCTTTGGGCTTGCCGATAATTGAAATCGGGTTTGTTATTTCAGACGTTGTTTCAGACTTGCCTTGCAGGGCTGTCTGCGATCTAAAAACGGGGACGCCGATCCACATAGAGATAAGCCCGGCCATATCACAGCCCGCGCCACTGTCAAGCCGTCAAGAGCAGGCTGCAAGCAGCAAGGCCCGGCCATGTATAGTCAAGAGCAGAGCAAAGACAGACGCCGCGCCACGGCTGCAAGCCCGGCCATGTATAGGAATCAGGCAGAGCAAAGCAAAGGCAAGGCAGTATCGAAGCGCGTGTAAAGCAGTAGTAAAGCGCGTGTAAAGCAGGGGTAAACCTACATGGCTTGACGTCCTGAACCGCACTGAACCACGTTTAATCATACCTGCAAGCGGATATGTTTTCAAAACAAAAAGCCCGTTTTGGCTAAAAGGCATACGGGGGGCCGGGTTGGAGCTTGAATGGAAATTCCTATATCTACCAACTTTTACGCCGGGAGTGATGTCAAGATAGGTAATCTATGGCTTCAAGTACTAAATCCAAGATGTTATACCGCAATAAGGCATCTTACTGTGGGAGTACTCCAGCCAGCAATAATCATACTGTATTTCAAAAATAGCACGGGAGTAAAATCATGCCAGATAATTACGAAGTATTAAGACGTTTTCGCAATAACATACCAGACCTGCACAACGGATCGTATCGCCGGGTATGGGGTAAGGCCGTCACCAAAAAGTCTATGAGGTCGGCTGTCAATGCCAAGTGCCAAGATTGTATGTGTTGGCAATCAGCCGAAATCAAACAATGTGATATTGTAACCTGTCCGTTATGGCAATATCGACCGAATCAGGGAAAAGACGAAAAGGCACAATCTGAGGCTGTTGTGGGAATCGCAAGGCAAATCTGTGTTGAACCGGCCACTTCTTTTGCTGAGACCCCCTCTACGGACGTCTCACGAACAGGAAACGTCCTTATATGAGGCTATTGACAGGTTAAATAGAGTTTGCTCTTTGAAAAAAAAACGGTGGTAAGACTTGAAAATAATAAGGGAGGCGCCACACGACAATAAGTTACCATCTTATTATCGTGTGACTTCCCCGCTCTCTTTTGAGAGTAAGAAAGCTATCTGTCGCTAACGAATGCAATAAGCTTCCGCTCTAAGGTGGTGAGCCTTAAGTGGCCCTGTGTGGGTGTGTGCTATGCTATTCTTTAACTACAAATAAACGCCACCCTGTTATCCAACGAGCAATTAATTTGCTCATAGTAGTATCCTCCAAATAGGGGATTACTATTAACAGAGAAGCACAACGCCTCCCATTTTTTTTACTTTATACGTTTTTCGCTCTTTCAACAAGCAAATATCGGTGATAAGGCATTGACAAAACCTTCAAAAAGGCAAACCGGAAGCTGTAAAAACGCACAAGAAGTAAAGTTCTTTGACAAGTTAATATTAACGGCCTGTGCGACTTGGTGTTATACTTGGGATAAGGCCCTGAGCTATCATATCTATTTTGTATGCCATCGCATTTTATATGTATTTTTGTCTTGATAATAATGTTTGGAACGGAACTGTTCCATTGCAGCTTCATATTGTGCTATGATAAAGACAGCATCACTATTAGATGGTAATGTTTCGTCGTCAAGCATGTCCAAGAATTGTAAAGCAGGATCATTAGCAAGCACATCTTTTACTTGAAGCAAAATCTTGTTTACCATCTGAACCTTGAGTTTATTTAAAGGATTGTCAGGTTTCTTTTTAGAAAGTTCCTTTGTTTCAACTAAAAGATTTGTTAATATTGGATAAAGCATCTCGTATTGTTCAACTTGAGCTTCTGTAGGTGTAGGGTCAGTTTTTCCTTTTTTTGCCATAACTCATTATTCCTTTAGCTTTTTGGGCCTTGAAGTTCTAAAGTCTGTCGTCTCGTCTTTTATAAGCCAATAGTAACATCCCCCCTTGTTAAAAATATTGTCAGATCGTAGTTTTTCCATACAATTTAAGTATTGAGCTAATATCATAATGACATCACTATTAGTTGGTATATCATCCTTATCAAATAGATCAAATTCAGAGAAAGGTTTATACTGCTTACCTAATAATTCATTGGCGTTTTTAAGAACATTATTCACGAACTGTAATTTGAACTTATTAATTGCGTCATCTGGTTTCTTTTTTGAAAGAATGCCTATTTCACCGTGAAGTGCTTTCAATTGTTCATTAGTCTTTTCGAACTTATCGATTTCAGCCTTACTTTTCATTTTAATCCTCACGATTAAATTAATTTAAATTCGCTTCTCAAAATATAACCCCTATCCAGGACAGGCACGGGCAAATTCTATATTTTATTTTTGGACTACTTCAAGCGGTAACCGTTGCTTGCTTTCGTAAACATTGACCATTAGCTCAAGATCTGCATCCGTCAATGCTATGATACAGCGTCTATGACCGGACCACAAATCTATTGTATTCTGAAACATTGCCTTTGGCAGATCGTTACGTGTAATAAGAACACCAAATTTACCAAATTCGTTAGCAAGATACCTATTTAGCTGATTAATGTGATCTCTCTCGATGTTCTTCACATTTTTCAGTTCGAAAACGAGTTGTAGGCTCTCATAATTTTTGTATATGTCTTCCAAGAAAGTTTCTGAACGGCTATTATAAAAGATTAGGTCTCGAATTTGTACACCTGAAACAGTTCGGACTTGCTCAGAAGCAAAATCCAAATGGGGGTACAACAATGAAGCGAGTAATTGACAAACCAGCCCCTCATATATTTTATCAGCATTATCTGTTTTACCAGTTGGAAGTTTTTTAATAGCTGCGAATTTACGTTTAGCAGATAAAATTGGAATTGGCTGGAATAAGGGATCATTTTTACAATCGGCTTGAATCTTCTCTTTTTCTTTGACATAGACTTGAACAAGGTCGTAATTTTGACGATTGAAGTTGAGTATTTCTATCCTATTCTTAGCTACTGTTTCATCTTTAACAACATCTTTAAGGTAGTATCCGCTGACATAATCGTCACAATTAATCCAAAGAGCGCGTCGTAACCACCTTTTTGGAACCAGCAGAATAGGTTGTTGCGTTTCAGGATTGGTTGGAAGCTTTACTTTCTCGGAGTCAATAAAGCTGTTAGCTTTTAGGTCGTAAACGTTGAGTATATCTATATCCGTAGCAGGTATACCCAGTTTTAGACACTGATCCATTGTGTAGTCAATAAGGAAAGATTTCAAGAAAGTGCAAACTATATCGCTAATACGGTCTTTTGCGATTTGGTCAACATAGAGTTGTATTTCTTCAAGGTGGACAAAGCCATTTTGCTTGATTTGTGGAATGACTTTGAAAAGAGAAAGTATGTTAGCTGCTGTTTTCGGACCAATACGCAATCCTTGGCGAGTGCCGGAGAAGCCAAAACCAACTTCGTTGCACTCTGAAGCTCGTATTAACATTTCTGAGGCTATCTTTTCTTTTCCTGTATTAACAAGGTAGCCAAGATAATTGAATGAATTGATTAGTCCTGCGTGTAAGGCATTATCTTGTTGTGAAGGAGATTTGAAAAGCAAAAAAGGATCAAGGCAGAAAGGTATGTCTTCATCGAGAAATGGGATGCCGAAATCAGCATCTTCTTGAGTAATGGCTATATTATGATAGTCTGGTAATCGAGGGCGGATAATCGCCATTTTTATCTTCTCTCATAAAAAATTGTTACCGTTTCCTTCTCCCTATCACCACACCGAAGCCGAGCAGTAAGAGATCGAGCGTCTGGCATGAAGAAGTCAATTTTCAAAGCTCACTGTATTCATTGATTCCTTCAATCTGTGTTCCGACCTGAAAAAAGTCTGTTTAGGAGCGTATCCTTGGAGCATAAAGATATTGTTATCGTGCTCAATGAACTTCATAAGTTGAATAAATTCCATGTTATTTGTTGAGCTGCGAAAAGTATTGACCAAGAAGCCTTCGGAATCGCTTATTGCTTGTGGAAATTCTGTTCTAATATCGGAAAGTTTGAATGAGGGATATTCAGCAGTCAAATTGAATATACTTAGGGAATGACCGGCTTTATTTGCAAAAGTAACAATCATAACACTTTTAAGGCTCTTCTTTTCTCTTTCGTGCATGTCAATAGGGGGTTTGAACATGAGTCCAGTAGAAAAGTCTTTCCAGTATTCACTTGACAATTTCGCCTCTAAGGGTAAAAGTTCAAACGACTTCACAAACTCATCGAATGATGGTTGCGGGAATACTGCTTTGGGGTAGACACAAGTAAGAGAAACAGAATCGCCATCAAGGATAAAAATGATTCCCTTATGTAATATTTCAATACCCTCAACGACACCAATATATTCATAATTTCTTGCGTTGAAACCAAGAAAGATGAGTTGGTTATCTGTGATAACCTTACTGTTTTTATAAACCAACAATCTACCCGCTAAATGACTACCCAAGAAAGCCTCTTGAGATTCATCGCTTAAGATTTTTTTGTCATAATAGTTGAAAAAAACGTTATATTGCACAAGTCCATCTTGGCTAACTGATTGATAATTCTTTAAAGTTTGGCTACCTGATTTATAATTCTTTACAGTATCCCCCATAACATTCTCAATTGTATTTTGTTGGGGTGTTGAAGGGAAAAATACAGCAAAGCCATCACTCAATGAAGTATATTTGATAGGAACCTCATTGAACTTCTCTATAAGCTCTTTTGTTATATCCTCTTTAGATATTCCTTCTAAAGCATGTGAAACTTCTTCGGCCATCATTTCAGCATTAGTCTGGGGTACGGGTATACATCCTTTACATGGCCTACGACCTGACTTTATCGCTTCTTCCTGCGAATTGAAACTAATTAGCCTGTCAGGTCTTATACCTTGCGCCCATTCACAGCTTGGACGGTGGAACACTTTTTCAGCTAACAATTCACTTATTCTGTAACTTGAATTTGCATCATTTTTCTCTCTTGGGTTTGATGCCACATAAGCATATTTGGTCATCCAAGACGGTGGATTTACCCTTTTCGGTTTAATATCTGAATATATATTTGCATCTCTAATCAACCATTCGTAGCCAGGTGGTGGAGGCACAGGCAAACCATCATCTGGACCTTTTTTCCAAAGAGTTTCGACATATAATGCTAAGCATTTTTTAGACAACAACTCTTGTGCTAACTCATCTTCTGTTGGCGGCGGCGGTGGCAGTAATTCTTCATCGGACATGACTGACAAGTCTTCAGATTTTTTACGAATGAATTTTGTATTCCAAAGTTGGAATAAGGAATCCACAGTCAAGTGCGTGTCCCAACGGACATAGCGACTATCGATACTAACATCGGACATGATGAGAAAGGAATTGAAGAACATGTTAGCCCCCTCAACATCCAAGAAATTATGTTTTCTTTCATTCAGGTAACGATAAAGCTTTTGTGAACCGCCACGTTCTGGGACATAAGCCAGCACGCTTGCCAAAAAGCCGTCCTGTACCGACTCAAAAAATAGTGAGGCACATTTCGTAGCAGATATGTTGTCGAAAAACTCCTGATACCCTTCTTGTTGGGCCTCGAACTCCTCTATTTCCAGAATAACGGTTGTGTCAACGGCCAGCCAAACTATCGATGCTCCATTCGTGCGTAATAGTGTGCTGTGTAGAGTATCCGGCAGTGATGCAGTCCTTTTTGTGGCTACATCTATAGAATGTCGCAAAAGTGCTGGACTTCCGAGTAAGAGAGTTGAAGTTTCGGGAAAGCAATAGCCTATATCAATGTCTTCATAGAGTGAAATACCTTTGTATACCGTCCTTTGCATTTCGGCACCTAAACCAAGCTTTAGGCGCATTTCAGTAATGTGATTTTGAAATGTGCCCTTCACAATCAAGAGGCCTTGGAAACTCGCTTCTGGATTTCCCGACATGAAAAATGTAGCATACTGAACATCCTTTCGAGGATCGATACCTATCATTCCTTGGACCATCTCAATGTACTGATCCATGACCATAGAAGGCAAAGGATTATCTTTTGCTAATGATTCTATAAAAGCAAAATATGCTTTGAGATTGAAATTTCCAACAAGCCACCAATCAGCAGGAAGAAACTTAAGGCATGGATTATCCACCGCCTTAATAGCAGGAAACGATGCGGACTTTTTAGATGCCGATTTAAGAAGCAGAGACAAATCAGTAAGCCTTGTCGTCTTACTTGTGTTCTTTAGGCTCAAGATCGTCTCACTTGGGATGGCAAAATTTAGAGACTGTCCTTCTTCTAATATAAAACTTGCTATACCTACAACTTGGCCTTTCATATTGAGTACGGGACTCCCGCTCGATCCCTGTGATATAGGGGCAGATATTTGCAGGATAGTACCCATAGTAGGCACCTTGCGTATGGCTGAAACGATACCTTTTGAGACAGTTGATTCGAGCCCCAGAGGATTGCCCACAATGATAATGTCCTCGCCGACAAGGGGTAAGACCTTAATAGGCTTTAAAAAGGGCGTTGTTTCTCCTTTGGTCCTAACACGCAATATCACAACATCACGTTCCTCGTCTATAGCAGACACACCTTCAACAGAATACTCCTCTCCAGATATGAGTTTTACAGTAGGATTAAGCAACATTTTTTCTGTAAATTCTCTTTTTGCTTGAATTAGCAGATTCGTTTTCGTTCTCCATTTCCACATC
>VRUL01000004.1:21918-221661 GCA_019456145.1 Planctomycetota bacterium | reverse complement strand
AAGCAGTTACTACCAGCGATGCGAAAGGATGGTTTGAATCCTGCGGATACCAGTACACCAAAACTTAAAATGCTCTAAAGAAACACATTAAAAAATCTTTGACAAAACAAACACTCTCGTGTTATAATAAAAATCGATAAAAATAGAAGACGAAGGCAGACAAAGCTATTATATTAAATTTGTTGCCATCATAAACTTGTAAGTAAGTTCATACCCCCCTGCCTTCCAAAGTTATTAGTTTCTTTTTTTTAGCGATTTGCGCGCATTTTTTATGGCGTTAGCCGGGGAAACGAGGAACAGGAAATGCGGAATTCGGGAATCATGTTACATTTAGCAATGCACAACACACTTGGCTTGCGCGCATCGTGTATAGGTGCGGTGCCTGTATGGTCATAATATATTTATCATAATATTTTTGAAAGGAGCGAAAAATGAGAAAGACAATTCTTCTAAGCATTGTTGTGCTGTTGGTTACCTTATCGTCAGCACCAGCAGAGACCCGCCTGGTTCCAGATGAGTACGCTACAATTCAGACTGCTATTGATGCCTGTGCGGATGGTGATATAGTTATTATTGCCCCCGGCACATATACCGGAGAAGGCAACCGGGACATTAATTATGGTGGCAGGGCCATTACCGTTCAAAGCATTGATCCAAATGACCCAAGCATTGTCTCAGCAACAATTATTGACTGTCAAGCAAGTATTTCTGACCGACATTGTGGATTCTACTTCTATCGAAGCAGCGTAGGTGCGGACTCCGTTATCGACGGTCTTACAATTACCAATGGCTTCAGCAGTAAAGGTGCAGGTATCTTCTGTAATCAAAAAAGCAGTCCCAAGATTGTGCGTTGCAGTATCGTAGGGAATTCCGGCAGGCGGGGAGGGGGCATCTACGTATATGATGGCACTCCAATAATCGATCGCTGCATAATAATGAACAATATCGTAGGCCCCGAATACTACCACGGTGAAGGGGGTGGAATATTTTGTAGTAGTTCTACAGACCTTACAATCAGTAATTGCATCATTGCAGACAATTCAGTCATAGGAACAACCTCAGAAAACCGAGGCGGCGGTTTGTTTTTATCCAGCAACAATGTTACTCTCAGGAATTGTACGATTACCGGCAATACAGCTCAAACAATCGGCGGCATCTTCTGCTACAACAAATACGCCAACATTACAATTGAGAACTGCATTGTCTGGGGCAATACATCCTCCAATTCACTACAGATAGGGGGGAATCCAGAAGTATCATACAGCAATATCCAAGGCGGTTTTCCCGGCATTGGCAATATTAATACTAATCCTCTTTTTGTCAATCCTGTGGCCGGTGACTTTCACTTGTCCAGTTCCTCACCATGTATTGATACCGGTGATCCAAAATATTTGCCTTTTCCTTCAGAGAGGGACATAGATAACGAACCAAGAGTGATAGGATTGCGGACAGATATGGGTGTGGACGAATTTATCTCAACAACCACGCCGGTAATTGGCATCCTGCCTAACTCATTTACATTTCACGCAAACCAGGGAGGAGTCAATCCGGAAGAACAGTTGTTGTCTGTTTACAGCGCAGGATACATCAATTTGATTTGGAACATAATGTATGATTGCCCGTGGCTTAATGTTGAACCAATCCAGGGTGAATCATCCGGTGAAATTGACCTGGTTAATCTAAGTGTAGATACCTGGGAGCTGTGGCCCGGCGAATACAATTGTGAGCTGAAGATAACTGCTGTTGGTGCCTTCAACAGCCCCTTGAGGATTCCTATAACCTTATACATCAGGCCGGTTGACGGTATTTTGTATGTACCATCAGAATACGAAACAATTCAATCGGCAATCAATGCTGCCCAAAACGGCGATACAATCATTGCTGCTCCAATGACATACAGCGGAGATGTTAACCGCAACATCAACTTCTACGGTAAGGCCATTACCGTTCGAAGTGTCGAACCAAATGATCCCAACATTGTAGAAGCGACTGTCATCGACTGTGAGGGGTTGGGACGAGGATTCAATTTCCACAGCGGAGAAGACACCAATTCGGTTTTATCGGGTTTTACAGTAGCCAATGGTTCTGCCTTCGAAGGATGCGCAATTTACATAAACAGCAGCAGCCCCCTGATTACAAGATGTGCCATTATCGGCAACTCATCCGACAAGAAGAATGCCAGGGGTGGCGGGATTTATATAAGAAACGGCAATCCAATCATAAGTCACTGTACGGTATCAGAAAATTCGATTGGTAACGCCGAGACTTATGGCGGGGGCATTTTTAATGACGGTGGGAAACCAACAATAAAAAACTGTATAATCAATTTTAACTCAGCGAGAAAGTATGGAGGTGGGATATATAACAATGCTGGGAACTTACGATTAGCAGATTGCATCTTAACCAGTAACTCGTCTGATTACGGTGGTGGAATGTACAACAAAAATAGCAATCTGATATTGACCAATTGTACGTTTACAGCTAATTCAGCCAAATATTCTGGCGGAGGAATGTATAACTGGGGTGGCAGCCTGAAATTGACTAACTGTGTTTTCATAAGAAATAGAAAATTCTTCCAATCGATTTTTTATATTGGTGGAGGTGGTGGAGTCTATAACAACGCCAACAGTCCAATATTCATTAACTGTAATTTTATTGGTAACTCGACCTATGGCCGTACCCTTGGTGGGGGTATTTACAATAAAAACGCTACACCAGAGTTGACTAATTGTATTTTGTGGGGAAACAGTGGCAAAAACGGCATTGATTACTCATCTCAAATTTACAGTGACAAATACTACAAAAATTTAATTAACTATTGTTGCATCCATGATTTGCCCAGCTATTTAGGTGGAGTCGGTAACATTAATGCCGATCCGCTATTCGTGAATCCTGCTGAGGAGGATTTCCGCCTCTCGGCCGGCTCGCCGTGTATCGATGCAGGCGATAACTCGGCTGTTCCGGTATCACTGCTTACCGACCTTGACGGCAAAGACCGAATCGTCAATGGCAGGGTTGATATGGGAGTATACGAGCGTACTAATTTAGGCTTTTTGGTAAGCCCACAGTCGATTACAGTTCCCGAAGGATCAACAGCAACCTTCACTGTGATGTTGGCGATGGATCCGCATGGAACACGTGAAGCGACAGTTTACCGGAAATCAGGCGATCCCGATATCGCGGTCGAGTCCGGCGCATTACTGATCTTCGACTCCTCGAACTACTCGCAGCCCCAAACCGTCACACTTACCGCAGCCGAGGATGAGGACCACCTCAGCAGCGAAGCTTTATTCTGGATTAGTACCTCCGGGTTTGTCGTTGCGTCCGTTTCAGCAACAGAAGCAGACAATGAGCCGTATGCGGACATCCTTCTTGTTGATGCTGATGCCGCCGGCGCGAATAACGGCTTAAAATGGGTGGATGCGTTTACTGACTTACAACAAGCACTTAGTGCCGCCAGAGCTATCCCTGAGATTGACCAGATATGGGTGGCTGAAGGCATTTACAAGCCAGATGAGCTTTTCTCTGATGACCGCGAAGCCACGTTCCAACTTGTTAACGGCGTGGTTATTAAGGGCGGATACGCCGGCTTTGGTGAAGCAGACCCTGATTCTCGAGATATCAACACATACGAGACCATTCTGAGCGGCGACCTCGCCGGCAATGATATCGATGTTAGCGACCCTTGTGACTTATTGGACGAACTGTCAAGGGATGAGAACAGCTATCATGTAGTGACCAGCAGCGAAAACGATGCGACTACAGGATTAGATGGCTTTACAATAACTGGAGGCAATACCAACAATTATCCGTATATATTTCCCGACTTTGAAGGGGGTGGGATGTATATCGAATACGGCGACCCCACGGTGACTAACTGCAATTTCAGCGGAAACTCAGCGTACTATGGCGGCGGGATGTTTATTGACATCGGCGATCCAACGGTAACTAATTGTACTTTCACCGGAAACTCAGCATTCGATGGCGGTGGGATGTATAACAGGTACTATAGTGAGCCTGTGATAACAAACTGCAGCTTCATTATGAACTACGCAAAAACAACAGGCGGCGGCATCACCTGTATTGATAACTGCAGACCAACAATTAACAACTGTAATATAACCGCCAACATTGCTGGATCATCTGGCGGCGGAATCGGCTGTTTTTATAGCAGTCCAACAATTATCAACTGCACCATCAACGGCAACACAGCACTCGTTAGTGGCGGTGGCATCTCCTGTCATCCGGGGCCTCCGCCCCCACCGCCTGTGCCGTCACTGCCTTCTGGAGCAGACGTAATCTCCAGTAGCAACATTGAAGTAAACCTGTCGTTAGGCGATTACTACAGCAGCAATGATGTCGTCTCAACACCTACAAACTTCCTGTTCAGCGGGAGCGCGGCATCGGAGAGCAGTGATGATAGATATAGCTACCCAACGCTTAAGAACTGTATTATCAGCGGTAACTCGGCCGGCTCCTATGGCGGGGGTATGTATAACTATGTCAGCCACCCAACGCTGACAAACTGCACCGTCAGCAGTAACTCGGCCGGCACTAATGGCGGGGGAATATACAATGAAGGAAGCAATGCAACACTTAACAACTGTATTCTCTGGGCCGACACAGCTACAGAGGGCGGAGAAATATATTTGGTCTTGTGCAGCGACTATTGGCCATACCAAAGTTTTTATTCCACAATTAATATCGAATACTGCGACGTAAACGGAGGCGTCACAGGTGTATACGTGGGGATTGGTTGTACACTAAACTGGGGCGAGGGCAATATTGATGCCGACCCATGCTTTTTTTCGCCCGGTTATTGGGACATGAATGGTGTGTGCGTTGAAGGTGACTATCATTTGCTATGGGATTCGCCATGTATTGATGCCGGCGACCCGAATTATGTAACCGAGCCGAATGAAACGGATTTGGATGGCAGGCCGCGTGTTATGGGGAGGCGAATCGATATGGGCGCTTACGAGTCCACGCCCTCCATACCGGCCGAGGCCAAGATTATTCCCCGCACTATAAATCTCGCGAGCAAAGGAAACCGGCTTACTTGTTATATCTGGCTCCCCGAAGGTTACAACGTTGCTGATATTGATCCCAACAGCGTTTTTCTTGAGGAGCAAATGAAAGCTGAAGAGCTCTCGGTCGACGAACAGAAGCAGGTCGGCATAGCCAGGTTCAACCGTGAGGAGTTGCGGGGTATCATCAACACCGGTGAAGTTGAGTTGACAATTACCGGTCAACTGAAGGACGGCACTATATTTGAGGCAACAGATGTTATCAGAGTAATAGATGAAGGCAGAAGGAAGAATTGAAAATATGGAATTGAGAATGATATATTGAGGGTAATCATTCTCTTATTTTCAACGTGATGTCATCCACGTGGATGCTGGCGATGTTGGTGGGCGATGTGTGGCGGTAGCGGATTATGAGGGTGATTTGGGCGGCCTTTGGTGTGAAACGGGCGCCAGCGAATTGTCGCCATTTGTCGAATTTTTCCTGGGGGCCTGCGGTGTACAAACGGTTCTCTTTGCCGCCGAATGCGCCGTCGATCCAGGACATCTCCAGTGTCTCATCAGTTCCGTCGGCTTTGGCGGCCCACATTCCGACCTCGTATGTAGCGTTTAGCTTTACTTTTATCTTCTGATACTGATAGAAATCGGCCTTTCCCCAGCCGACGGACATGCCGAAGCGGTGCTGCCCGCTGTGATTCGGCGGGTCGGGTATGTGGGTTGAAGGGTCGATAGTCGGATCGCCTCCGATAGTCCAGCCAAAGAAATCGCCCTGCTCTGCCCCGCCGTTTAGAATCAGATTGTCGCCGTCGCTCCTTGCCAGGGCCGGCTCGGGATATTCGGTGGGCGCACCGCCGTCGTTTTCGTATGTCACGATAGCCATAAGCAGGGTCCATCGCGGGCTGTGGAAGAGCTTGTCTTTATCGACTCGCCTGCCCTTGTAGTAAGCGTAGCCATCGTGGTAGTAGTCTCCGTCTGCGAATAAGAGCACGGGCTCGCTGAAGGAACAATCGACGTAATATGGCTTGCCGGGTGTTAGCGGGACTTCGTCTGCGGTCCAGGCGGCGGCGAACCGGTCGAAGGGATATTCGTAGTACGCGTCAAATCCCGGCATTTGCCCAGGAATCTGTGGATAGCGAATGACCGGCTGTTCCGGGCTGTCCTGTGATATGGCGGTCTTGGCCGGTCCGATTTGCCTGCCGTTTGGGCCATCCTCTCGAATGGTGAGCCTGCATTTTACAGGAGTTTTGGCACCGTCGCTGCCCCAGAATTCGACTCCGGCCATGCTTACTCCGTGCGCGATGAAGGCCTGTCCCCAACTCCTGGCGGGTTTTCGCTTAGGGATGAATATTTCCCACTCCGGGGTCCGCATCTGGTTCTCGACGATCTGCCCTGTGGCGTTGCCCATAATGAGCATGCACAAATCGCCCCCCTGTGGGACTCGATCCGCATAGGCGCTTCCGGGTCCGTAGCCGTGGCCCTTGTCCGGGCGGACGAAGAGATCCAAATCAAAGTGCTCTCCTCCGTGCGATTCGTAGCCCTTGACGACAACCGTGTATTTTTTGCCCGGCTCAAGCTCGATATCGCCGTGACGAAAGCCAACTCGCGGGAAGGCATGGTCGGTGTGCAGGGAGGTTTGGGCTTCCTCGTATTCATCGTGGCGGCGCATCTTAATCGGCGGACCGCCTATCGTTCCTTCGCATATTCTGACCGACGGCTTATTGCCCCACCAGACAATCTTCGGCCCATCATAGAGAGTCACGCTGTACAGCCATCGGCTCTTTGCGATAAACGTTTGGTAGAAGGTGTGTGCGCGGACCATGTATTTCCTGTCCCACAGATCGGGATATCCGGGCGGAAGGCAAACATAATCATAATGCTCCATAGCCGCGAGGTCTCTATTGGAAAGTCCGTCGGGGGCAGGTTTCCATTGCGATAGTATCAACGGGGCGGTTTCCATTTTGTGGAAGCCCGCGATGAGTGAGGGCAACCTCGGGACATCGGCGAGAGTAAAGTTTCCCGCACTATCGATCGTTGCGTATATGCCTGTCGATTCGCCCTGCTCAAAGACTGCAACCCATCCGGGATGCGGACTGAAGCGTTGAAGCTTTTCGCGGCCGGTGATATACGGCACAACAATCGCTCCATCGACGGCATATAGGCCCCCGGCAAAGACCGTAAGTAGCAAGACCAATATCAGGAGGCTTTTATCTGACATTTCCCATATACACTTCACCGAAACACTCATGATCAATCAAAACTCTATAATACCCAAATTTTATCTCGATTTCAACAACTTTACGGCAGGTTTCAGGATCCCATATCGCAAAAAACACAAGAAAAGCAACATGTTTGTGCGAAGAACAGAACTGACAGAGCAAAGCGATGATGAATTACGGTTTTAAAATAATATCCGCACGGGCTGAAGCCTATCCCACACAACTTATGTTTAGTCGATAGTCGTTAGACTTAGTATTTAGCCGGTCGAGGCCAGCAAAGCCGGCGGGGTTAAGCATGTTTGGATTCGGTGTCAGGGGCGGGGGGCACGTTGTCTTTTTGTAGTTTGTATTCTACGGAGTCTGTGAGGGCGAGCCAGGAGGCTTCGATTATGTTCTCGGAGACGCCGACCGTCCCCCAGATTGAAGTTTTGTCCCGCGATTCGATTATTACCCGCACACGGGCGGCGGTCCCGGCTTTAGCATTGACCACACGAACCTTATAATCAATCAGGTGAACGTCCTTTATGGCCGGGTAGATATTCTCCAGCGACTTTCGCAAAGCAGCGTCAAGTGCGTTTACGGGGCCATCGCCTTCTCCGACGACGTGCTCGATCTTATCGCCGATCCTTAGTTTGACCGTGGCTTCGTTGACCATTTCGCCTGAAGTGCGTTTCTCGACGGTTACGTAATACTTTATCAGCTCAAAAGCCGGCTCATAGGTGCCCATGACCTTTTTTACGAGCAGGTCAAAAGAGGCGTTTGCGGCCTCGAATTGATAGCCTGCGTTTTCGAGCTCCTGGACACGTATGAGGATTTCTCTTGCCAATTTCTTATCTCCGGAAATTTTTGCCTTTTCCAGCTCGGCCAGTACGTTTGATTTTCCGCTGAGTTCTGAAATGAGGAACCGTCGTTCATTTCCGATAACGGCCGGGTCGATGTGCTCGTATGTGCGTTTGTTTTTTCTCAGGGCGTCTACGTGCAGGCCTGCCTTGTGGGCGAAGGCACTTTCGCCGACATAGGGCATATTCATTACGGGGTTCAAATTGCCAATCTCGAATACGAAACGTGAGACTTCGGTGAGTGTTTTGATTTTGTCGGGGCTAAGAACTTCAAGGCCCATCTTAAAAGCAAGATTGGGTATAACCGTGCAGAGGTTGGCGTTGCCGCACCGTTCGCCGAGGCCATTGACTGTTCCCTGTACGTGGCTGGCGCCGGCCCGAACGGCGGCAAGAGTATTAGCGGTGGCACAGTCACTGTCGTTGTGGGTATGGATGCCGACCGTTAGAGTACCAAACTTATCGCAGACGGCTTTTGTGATTTCGTACAAATCGTCGACTAAAGAGCCGCCATTAGTATCGCAAAGCACCAGGGCGTCAGCTCCGGCCTCAGCAGCGGCGGAGAGGACCTTCATTGCATACTCAGGGTTATCCCTGTAGCCATCGAAGAAATGCTCTGCGTCGAAAATCGTCTCAATGCCTTGCTTTTTTATGTACTCTACAGATTCAGCACAGATAGTTAGGTTTTCATCGAGTGAACAGCCGAGTACCTCGGTTACCTGCATATCCCAGGTTTTGCCGACCAAAGTAGCCGCCGGTGTTTTGCAGGCAAGCATCGCATTGAGCGAGGCATCGTCGGAGACGCTTGTGTCGGCCCTGCGGGTGTTGCCAAAAGCGACGATTTTTGAGGTCTTTAAGCCAAGTTTGGCTGCTTCCTGGAAAAACTGCATCTCCTTGGGATTAGAGACTGCGAAACCTCCTTCAATATAATCGAGGCCAAGCTCGTTTAGACATCTTGCAATTGCGAGCTTATCTTCGAGCGAGAAGCTTACGCCTTCAGCCTGCATGCCATCGCGAAGGGTCGTGTCGTAAAGCTTTATCTTTTCCATAGCTAATCTCGTATCAAATATGCGTTTATGCGTAAATGAGCTGGTGCGTTAATTCATTCGACTGCCCAGACTACCTATGCTCAAAGACGCCATTTTACAGAGGCGAGGTTAAATGTAAAGGGGAAAATCGAAGGGTATAGCACCTGGCGGGTCGTTGATAGCAGGTAGGAAAAAGTGGAAAAAAATTTTGTAAAATTGTTGCAATTGGAGCTACAAGTAAGTATACTTTTGGGTTTGTTTCAATATTCAAGTAGATAGTTATATTTGCTATAAGTTAAGATGCTGCTAACACAGATTCTTCAACTCAACTGCGTCAAAGTTCCACTGGAAGGTAAAGATAAAGAATCCGTAATAACGGAACTTGTGGAGCTGCTGGACGTTTCCGGAGTGCTGCTGGACAAAAACATTGTTTTGGAGGCGGTTTTTACTCGTGAACAGACCCGAAGCACAGGTATCGGGGCAGGAATCGCCATTCCACACGGCAAATGTAATGCCGTCAAAGAGTTGGTTATGGCCTTTGGGATCGCAGGTGAGCCGGTTGACTTTGGAAGCGTTGACGGAAAACCCGTTACAATTATCATCCTGCTGGTCTCGCCGGCCGACCAAACCGGCCCTCATATTCAGGCCCTGGCCAGGATAAGCCGACTGATGCTCGACGAACAATTCAGGCAATCCCTTGTGACGACAACATCGTCTGACGAGGTCTATGAGCTTCTGAATAACAAAGACAATGAATAAATCGCGGTTTTTGATTGATTCTCGATTCACGTCTTTGTCATCAGGCCTGCTTGTTTTGGGGTATTTTTTCCCATAAAATCAGGCCGAGGTCATAGGGATTAACGAGATCATCGTTCCTTGGCATGATCCTCACAGCGAGACCCCTTCGGCCGGAGGTTTTACAAGGTATCGAGCCAACAAACCAATGTTCACCGTCCTGGCTCGAGGCTTCTTTATGATCCATTCTTACTGTTGATCCGTCGGTGATATTTCCCCGGGAATCCACAGGGCCATGATAAACCTCAACCGAAACATCATCCGGGCTGACCTTGCCAAGTTTAACCAATGCCTCGATGTTCAGCTCCGAACCAAACTTAAGCTGAGAATGTTTGGTGCTGATCCTTGTATCACCCGGGACGTCGTTGATTTGTACCTGAACATCTTTAATGGCAAACTCAGACCAGGCTGTTTTCATGTTTGACTTCCACATGGAAAGCGCCCTAGCGCGAGACATTGCTTCGGCAGTCAAATAGCGCCATCTTTGAGCGGCAGGGTTATAACAGTTTTGCGTATACTCAGCGACCATTCTGTGTGTGTTGAATACGGGGGCTATCGAGTTGATAGAATTTTTCATCCTGTATATCCAGGCCCGCGGGAGATTGTCAGCCTGTCGAGTGTAAAAGAACGGAACAATCTCATTTTCCAGAATATTATAAATTGCCTGAGACTCGACCAGATCCTGGTAGTTATGATCATCGTAGATTTCACTTGCGCCAATAACCCAGCCTACATCAGGTGTGTAGCCCTCACACCACCAGCCATCTAAAGTGCTCATGTTCAAACAACCATTAATCGCGGCTTTCATACCACTTGTGCTGCTGGCCTCCATGGGTCTTCGAGGTGAACTTAACCAAATATCGACACCCTGAACCATGACTTTTGCGACATTAATATCATAGTCTTCCAGAAATACTATATTCCGTCTGAGGTCGTACTTGTTGGCAAAGTTGATAATCTGACGTATGATGTCCTTTCCCTCGGTATCTTTGGGATGAGCCTTACCGGCAAAGATAATCTGGACAGGCCGATTCGTGTCACTAAGGAGCTTTGCAAACCGCTGTGGGTCTTTCAGCAGCAGATTTGCCCTTTTATAGCTGGCAAATCGTCTGGCAAAACCGATAGTCAAAGCCTCAGGATCGAGAACCACGTCAGCCCAGTTCATTTCTGAATGGTAGGTTCCTCGCCGCTGTATCTGAGCTTTAAGGCGGTTGCGTGCAAAAACAATCAAACGCTCTTTGCAGCATTGATGTACCCTCCAGAGTTCTTCATCAGGAATTTGTTCGATGTTATTCCAAACTGAGGTATCGGTGATTTCATCGGCCCAGTTCGGCCCTAAATACTTTTGGTATAAAGAGTTCATCTCGTCAGATGTCCAGCTACTGGCGTGCACTCCGTTTGTAATGGACTTTATCGGTACTTCATCGACGGGTAGTCCAGGCCACAGACTCGAAAACAACTCTCGTGATATTTCCCCATGTAACTTGCTTACACCGTTTACATAGCTGCTCAATTTCAATGCCAGAACCGCCATTTTGAATGGCTCAAGCTCGTCGTCAGGGAGAATTCTTCCCAAAGTTAAAAACTGCTTTCGATTTATCCGGAGATGTGGGAAGTAATCTCCAAAATACTTATCCATGAGGTTCACTGAAAATTCGTCGAGCCCGGCTTTTACACATGTATGCATTGTAAAAACATTTGCTGATCTTGTAGCTTCGGCAGCCTCATCAAAAGTCATATTCTTTTCGCTCTGCAATTTTCTTATACGTTCGAGCGTGACAAAAGCAGCGTGGCCTTCGTTCATATGGCAGACAGTAGGCTCAATATTGACAACAGACAACGCCCTTAAACCCCCGATTCCCAATATAATCTCCTGGCGAATTCGCAACTCACTGTCGCCGCCATAAAGACTTGCGGTAATCAGACGGTCCACAGACGAATTGGGCTCTAAGTTTGTATCAAGCAAATATAATTTTACCCTGCCAACCGAAGCGCACCAAATCTGGACAGAGACGCATCTGCCGGGAAAATCAACGCCAATCGTCAAGGGCTCACCATTTTTTTTGCGAATCAGCTCGATGGGCATATTATAGAAGTCATTATCGATGTATACTTCCTGCTGCCAACCATCAATATTCAAATGCTGGCGGAAATAACCTTTATGATACAGAAGTCCCACTCCGACTATTGGAACTCCGAGGTCCGAAGCGCTCTTTAGGTGGTCACCTGCCAGGATCCCCAGGCCGCCGGCATAAATAGGCAGGCATTCATGAAGCCCAAACTCTGCACTAAAATACGCAATAAGCGGTTTAGTATGTTTTGAGCAGACTTTCTCATACCATGTCTTGGCATCAAGATATGATTTGAGCTTTTCGGCAGCCTGCTTTAACTGGCACAGAAAACCTTCATTTTCCGCTAAAGCTTTAAATGAATCATGGGAAACGCTACAAAGGAACTTGACCGGATTATGACCACAAGTTGTCCATAAGTTACTGTCAATACGTTTGAACAGGTCTACAAACTCAGGATTCCAGGACCAAAACATATTCTTAGCGATAGTCTCAAGGTCCTTCAAAGACTCCGGCAGTGTTGGTAAAACCATAAAGTTGCGCACCTTTGGCATTCTTGTCTCTCCAAAAGATAGGTCTAATGGCAGTAAATAATAGGGAATATCTTAAGCTGCAGAGAAAAATTATTCATCTGCCCCTGTTTAATCGACAAATCTATTCTTTAGCTTAAATCCAAAAAACAAAGGAAATGTTAGTTTTGTCATGTGTTGGCGGATCGAGGTATTTGTGTGATTTTGATGGTCCTATATTGTTCGGCATTAGAGTCCGAATATTTCATACTCTCTTAAATATGCCATTTTTTGGCAGTTGGCTCACCTATACCGTACAAACAGGCAGGCCGATGTGCGATTAGAAGATTCAAGAAAGACGTAAGATATTTACGTTAAATCCATACTAATACAAAAGGCCGCAAGCGTAACGCTCACGGCCTCTTGTATAAAGACATCACCCATATCCGAAGTTAAACTTTGCAATCCGCAACAGACTATTTTATCCAGTTTTCCGCAAACCTGGCAAAGTCTGCGAGATTCACGATCCCATCACCGTTAAGGTCTTCGGGAATCCTGCCTGCCGGATTCGTCCAAAGCCATCGGGCGGCAATTCTCGCTAAGACCTTAAAGTCATGTGGAATGCTCACGATTGTGCTGCGAACCGCAGCGTTTCCGGAATCATCGACCGCCTGGTAGGTTATAGTGTAAATCCTGTCATCGGTGGTCCCGCTTCGTTCGGCCCTTAGATAGATAGAGCCGTCCTCGCCTATTTGAATATCATCGCTCGTATTTCCACCGCCTGGTATGTTATCAGCCTCGCTCATTGCGATGCTTACCAGCATCACGTCAGGCGTTGCATCGCATTTGTCGCTAACCGTCCATCTCGGCGTAATCTCGTACATTTTATGGTCAGGAGGCCAAAGCATCGTTGGGTTGACCGATAGCTCAAAATCAGGCGGTGTCGTGTCCACAACGGTTATCACAACATCGTTAGGCTCGGAGTCATCTATTCCATCGTTAACAACCAGTGTAATTACATAGTTATCCGGGCAGCCATCTTCTAATGTGACGGTCGGCGCAGCCCCTTGCGCAGGACTCCCAACGAAAGAACCGCTCCAGGTAAAGGTTAGCGGGTCACCATCGGCATCGTAAGAACCGTTGCCGTCCAGCGTAACCTTTGTGCCCTCTCCTGTATTACACGCACATTCGACAACCTGGTCAGGGCCAGCATTTGCAACAGGCGACGTGTTTTGAAGCTCGTAAGCGCCCATATCGATGCGGCCGCCGATTACGCGCGGATTGCCGTCCAAGTCTGTTTCGTTAGGTTCAGGTACATAATTAGGGTCCCCGGCGTTTATGCAGGGTGAACCGGGGAGCAGATGATAGTCGCGCACGGGCGGGTAAGCCTGTCCGTTTAATCCGCTGAGATAATGCTGCTGGATATCATCGGCCGACAAAACTATATTGTAGACTACAACTTCATCGATGGTGCCGTCGAAGTAGAAGGGTGCCCAATCATCAGCCCTGCAACCTATTCTTATTGTATCTGGAGGATTTCCTTCGTAAGATTCGGGTGTATTATCTGATGCATCTAAAGAGCCATTAATATAAATTGCCCTGTAAGATGAATCTTCAACTACTGTGACATGGTACCATGTATCCAAATCAGGTTTTATGGATTCTATCCACCCATACGACGTTTTGGGCCACTGATCCCAGGAGATGACATTACCATAGTTGGATTTCATAATAGATAAGTAATTTTTTGTTCCCGCACCAGTACTATCATAGAGTCCAAATATAGGTCCTTGATTAAGGGTACCCGGGTAAGAATTCAACTTAATCCAGACCGATAAGGTAATTCCCTCTGAAGCATCGATATCCAAACTCGAATCATAGGGAATATCAACGTAATCGTTCATGCCGTCAAAATCCAATGCACTGTCGACCTGGCCGCTGGTCCATTGTGCTCCATAGACAGTACCGTGATTGAAGCCGGCCGAATCATACGCAGTTGTTCCGCTGGCTTCGTCGAACTTCCAGTAAGCGATTGGGCCAAAATATTCGGGCTCAACGAAACAGGGATCAACGTCAATGTTCCCTTCGCCCGGCCAGCCACCCTGGACGTCGCTATATGTAACGGTGGTTGAGCTTAACGCATCATTAAAAATCTCATTCGGCCCATTACCCCACAGGATGCAGTTAGTCAGCGTCGCGCTGCTCTCCTTGTTGTAAATCCCGCCGCCGGAGATTGCCGAATTTCCGCTGATAGTGCAGTCGGTGAGTATCGGACTGCTGCGCCAGTTGGCTAACGCGCCGCCTTTTCCAAATATGCCCACTGACGATGCCAAATTTGCGTTAAACAAACAATTAATAAATACTGGTTTGCTGTCGACGTTGGTTATCGCACCACCGTATCTGGCAGAGTTCATTCTGAACAGACAGTTGATTATGATTGGACTAGCCAAAATATTATGAATCGCACCACTGCGTCCATGTTCATACACCGAAACGTTTCCTTTGAAGACACAGTTTCTAAGCACAGCTTCAGTATTGTAAATGTTCATTGCGCCACCGAAATCCCCTTTGTTGTCAATGAAAGTACAGTTCAGTAGCGTTGGGCGACCTCCGTGGATGTACATTGCACCCCCGAAGTAACCTGCTACATTTAAGTGGAAAGTGCAATTTCTAATTACAGGGCTACTTCTATAGCTGTATATTGCACCGCCAAAGCTGTCTGGAAGCCAGCGCTCACCATCGGCGTTTCCCCCGATAATTGTAAAGCCATCTAAAACGGTATTCTCGTCGGCATAGTGGCTGGTTACAACGTGGTAGCTGTTCTCGCTGTTGTTGGCAAAGTCAGGCCCATCATCACCAGCAATGTCACCGCTAAGAATAGTTTCGTACAGCTTGATATCCCGTGCATCCGCGTTGGGTTCACCAAAGCCAGCATAGCCGCCCTTAATAGCAACGCCGTTTATAAGCTGGAACGTGGCTGTGCGGTCGCCAGCCGTTAATTCTGCTTCCTGGCCATTAATATCCCCCCCCGGTGGTGGTGGTGGCGGAGGCGGCGGTGGGACGTATCCGGTCGGCTTGTAAATGCCCTGGGCGACGCGGATTTCATCGCCGCTTTCGGCGATAGCCAGAGCGTCCTGGAGATCATTGTAAGCATCGGCCCAACTGCTGCCGTCACCCACGATACCCATGTCCACATCAACATAGTATATTTTGTGCAAGTCGGGGATAGCCACAGCACCGGGAACGGCTTCTACCAAAATCGTCACTACCGTTCCCGACGGACTCCACTGATCCAACCACGGCAGATAAGCGACGAAGCCAAGCAGAGAAGGCGTATTATCGAGACGGACCGGGGTCGATGAAATCGCGGTAGTACCGTAATCGGGGCCCGGATCGAAATCTAATCCTTCCGGGTCATACGCAGACGAATGATCATCATAAGGGCCAATCAACGCGCCGACTCCCAGCACGGCTCCGGGATCTGGGTTCGTACTACTATAAATGGAGAGCAGAGTAAATTTTAGTTGATAATAATCGTACATGCTTACGTCTATCCCTGTCAATAAGCCTCCACCGTAGTCCTCATGAGAAACATAACGAAATCCTTGATCCTGCGGCTCGTTACCTTGATATTTGATCACAAACCTGACACCAAGCCCCGGGACATTTGTTTTCTCAAGCAGAATCGCCGTGCGGTTCCCCATAACCCAGTCAAGGGCCATCAGGCCATCGTCAGACAAAGTGAAATTCGCACCGGTTGCTGATCCGACAGATAACATCGACACAAAGATTATCAGCATGATTTTTGGCGTTTTCATTTTTATCTCCCTCTTGAAAAATGGTTGGTTTTTATTGCGGAGGGATTCCGCTCTATGGCGTGCAAAGACTTAAACAAAAGCAATTGCATGTCCGAACCTCCTTTGAATTATAATCTCAGGGCTATTCAGGGGAGTGCTAAAAGAAACGCATTTTAGCTATCTTCCGCTTGGACAGCCGAAAAACACATATAAACAACATAACATATTTTCTCTAAATTTCAAGGAAAAAATAATATATTTCAGGGTCGCAAAACCTGCACTTTCGTGCCTAAATAGGGGCAGAAAACACAACAAAAAAGACGCGAAATAAATGGCGGATAAAACCTTTGCAAAATCCCGCGAAATATCCAGTATAGTCGTGGACTGAAAGTGCGAAAAAAAAGGCCTGCATGCACAGGCCTTTTATAAATTGCGGGCTTTCCTCCACAGATTTGGTAAGAAAGCTTTTGAAGAAAAACCCATTATTTCCACGTGGGCAACCGTAGCTTGTGTCCGAAAGTCCTATCGAGTAGGCATGTCCGAGCCATCAAGACCTGGTTTCCCTGAGTTGGGTGTATCGGTTTTTTCAAATAACACTTTCTATACCAACAACATCGTAGAGAATAACCTACAACATTTATATATACCACATCCAAGTGCAAAAGTCAACAAAATTACGTCAAATGTGTGGACTTAGAGCCTATCCAAATAACCCGCTCTATTGCGGCCGGCTGCAAAGCCCGATGCCTGCGTTGTCGGCCAAAAACGTTCTCAACGTGGAAAAAACCACGCCTCCGAGCATTTTTGGCCTGCCGCCTTGGCCTCGAACTTTTCGCTCGTCCTCATAACGACCCGGTTATTCGGATAAGCTCTTAATTGCACTGTTTTGTCTTTCTTTATTTATCGTTTTTACGAGACTGTAGTAGCTTTACAGAGCAAATAATATGTAAGGCGTTTGAATACAATGACTTATACAGCATCTAACTTAGCTAATAACACCTGCCGGGTTTCTGTTTCAGCGGATCCAAGCATTAAACTTGGGTTTATGCCACGATTCAGCTGCAAGCAACATATGCCCACCAAACAGCATACTCTGTAATCTTGCTACAGTCTCGTTTTTACTCTTATTTTAACGGCCATCCCGCCGGGCAGTAACAGAGCCATTCATCAATAAAGACTCCCAAATCAAGCCCGTTTACCTTATTATCCTCGTCCTCGTAGAGGTCAGCGGACAGCCCTGTTCCTGTTTCCAGCCAGTATTGGGCGAATCTTGCAAAGTGGTCGAAGTTAACAAAGCATAAAGGCCCTCCCGGCAAAAAGCCGCCTAACAGCTCGAAATCCCCGTCGGCCGAGTAGGCAGCATCCGGCTGACCGATTGTGCCAAGAAGCGTATATTGCCCACCGCTGCTTCGCCCACCGCCGCCGTCAATTGTGCTCCAACTCAATTCGTACGATCCGCCGCTTTGAGCAAGAGTGTTCGAAACAAGTGAAAGGCAGATGCCCAAAACTACAACATTCACATACCAAATCTTTTTATCCAAACCAATTTGTATCATTGGTACACCTCCTTTATGTCAATAGTCGGGCTTTCATAGCCTGACACACAAACAAAAGGTTATAGAACTTGTTCTCCAGAGACAACATCCTTTATACTCTCTTGATCCAATTGTTATTCTTCGATTTGTTCGTCCTCTTTAAGCTCCCTCTGTTTGTTGGCATTCTTTTCCCGCTGTTTTGAAACAGCCCCCTTCTGACTCCTTTCGATCAACTTCCGGCAGTTATCCGCTTCATAGAGAGCTCTTGCACGAAGGTGGGGCTGTGTCGTATTATCTGCCACCAGTATGAAAAAGCCAACAGCTTCAGTACAGTTCCTTGAATACTTATACCGTTGCGCAAGCTCAAGCTGAATCGCTATCTTTTCTTTTCCGGTCGCGAATACCTCTGCATACAGCAGGTGACCAATAGCATTATCCTCGTGTAGTTTTCTTGTTAGCTCTGCATTTTCCATCATTGACGATTTATCCTGTTCGGCCTGTTCCGTCCCTTTCGTACCAACCATTTTCGCAGCCGCTTTAGCGCCTCTCATTACCTTTCTGGCTGCTGTGTCCTCAGACTGCACGGCCTTGATCGCATTACTGACTTGCGGAATCTTCGATTTCTCCATGTCCACCGGCAGTGAATAAAGCAAGCAGCCCTGGCCAACAGTAGAAGTGCCGAAGCGCGTTACAATGTAGGAAGAATCCGAAATAGGACTGGTCGGTGCCGTATAACTTCCCTGCTGTAGCACTACCGCCTTACCGGACAATCCCGCGTTTATAGCTGACTGCAATGTTTTGTAGGGGGTTGGAAATCTGCCTGACTCACTGCCTGTATAAGCGCTGTCAACATAGACCGGCTCTCTTGTAAGCAACCAGCCCCGGTCACTATCTGCCTGAGTACTGGTCCTGTCCATTTGGCAATAAGAAAGACGAAGCTGTGGTTCACCGGCGTGATAAGACATGACATTGTTAAAGACCAAATCTACCTGGTTCTTCTCTGCCGCAGTACAGTTGGCGTAAGTTTTACCATAGGCGTTTATAGCTATCTGGTTCTTGGTCCAGCTTGAATTGTCTTCGAGTGTATCGGAACATCCATCGGCGCCACCATCCTGATGCGTATGCAGTAGATTCAGACTGTGCCCAAGTTCATGAAGGACGCATGAAGGAGTATTGCCGCACCACTGGTTCATCAGGATAATGTCATTATCCGGAGGCAAGTCGCTTATAGCCGAACCAGTACCGCCATTTATGTATATGTTGATGGCGTCGGTTCTCCACTTATACGTCGTCGGATCGGCTATTGCATCATCGCGAAGAGCGTCTCGATTTGCGTTGGTTGCATCATTACTATAATGCTGACTTACTCCAGAAAGGTCCACAAACTCTATTAGGTCCAAACGAAGCTCACTCAAATTATCGGTCAATATAGTATTACCCCAATCAAACTCTGCATTGATTTCTGCATCCGTGTTCAAGTTCCCGCTTGCAGGCCGGCTTCCACCTGAACTAAGGATAAACTTAATAGAAATCCGCACCGGTACGTACGCAGTAGCAGCAAGGGCAGATTGACCAATCAACATAAATGCAATGGCGATAAACAACGCTTTTTTATATATAAATAACCATTTCATTTCGTTCTTTACCTCCTTTCTCGGTAAAGTAAAACACTTTCAATTTGCTACTGCAGCGATACCAGAACCAGCACAAGACCTTTACCTTCATCAAGTGAGGTCATGGCCTTACCGATGATGGCGCCCAAAGCCTTGTTATGGTTGGATACCTTCATCGCATGTCCCAGTGTGCTTGAAGTAGTCAGCAGGTCGCCCGGTATGATTGCTCCGTTTGAGGCATCTGCCCAGCAATACACCCGCCCGGTCAGGGCTACGGGGTAATCACCGTCGGCCTTGGAACCTTCCTGGCCCATCATCATACCCGGCTTGACGCCGCCCGCTCCGCTGATGATACCGGCAACCTTTGTATCATATGATGCGTTGCTTATAATTAGTTTTCCGGCCCGCTTGGGGTCGATGCTTACGAGCATTCCCGGCTTGACAGTATCTTGAGCGCCTCTGATATCAAACTGCTCAGACAGGTCCGAGCCGCCGGTGATCTCTAAGACCCGCACCGCAACTTTGCCGGTGCTTTGTTCGGCAAACAAAACAGTCGAATCAGCGGAATTAGATATTCTCAGACCGCCATCCGACGAGCTATTGAAGATGTGCCATTTAACAGTGCTGCCTTCGTAAAAGTGAATTCCGGCGTCTTCACCTGTATCACTCTCCAGGAACATAAAGGAACTCGGGTAATCCGTTCCATTCAGATGCAACCCTGCCTGGGGAATCGACGTACCGATGCCGACCTTGCCATCATTTTTAACAATTAACTTCGTGCTGCCTGCTACACGGACCTGAAACGGATCAACAAGGCCTGACTCCTGAACAAACAATTTCGCATAGGGATTTGCATACCCGATTCCGAGCATACCTTGATTTGAAAGCGTCATTTTTACCGAACCACCTGTTATCCAATCATAGTGCCCGGAAAATTTGTTATTGAAAAATTCCCATTTACTCTGCTTACCTGCGTTGGCCGAACCGTATACAGATATTCCGGCATCACTTGCACTGTTCGTGCCAAAATAAAGACTCTCAGAACCGGTGTTATCCAGATTGTGTATCGTTGCGGTTACATCATTAGTTGTATCACCCTCTACATGAAGTTTGGAAGATGGATTCGTGGTCCCAATTCCGATTTTGCCGTCCGGGTCAAGATACAGCGCGTTGGTCATAGTACCATCTGAAGCGAGAGTCTCAAAGAACATACCGGCAGTACTGCCGCCGGCAAAGGTTGGGTCTTCCATCACGCTTGCGATTCTGCCTGACAGCGCCATGCTTCCGTTATCCAGCTCATTTCTAAAAATGATACCTGCGCCGATACCACTTTGGACAGTCCCTGTCGTTGCTCTTTGAATTTCCAGCATATCCTCAACATTGTTTGCTGTGAAATAGGCATGGTACAAGCTGAGCTTTTCAGTGGGGCTCGTCGTCCCGATACCGACATTTCCGGAGGGAATCGAATACATATAATTTCCGGAGAGCATCCAGTCGTTGTCGGGGCCGGCGTTCTCGGCAAAGATCGCGTAGGGAGTTGGCAACACTTCCTGCCGTGGACTCAGGGTGCTAAAGCTTCCGGTACTGGTACCGGGCCTTACAGCAATTTGAAGCCAACGGGCATCACCAACGAAGGCGCCGCCGAAATCCAATTCCAAAGTGAAATAGCCTTCGATTACATCAAGGTCGTTTACATCAATCGTGCTTCCCACTTGGTTACCGTCTATGACGTTGGGGTCATCAAAGAGCCTAAACTCAAAGTCATACAGACCATCCGTCGTACCATTGGCGTCTATAAGCCTGCCTTGATACGTAAACGCCGTACCCATAGGCGCCGCCTCAATAACCCCGGCCGACCAGACCATCAGGCCCACAGCTAAAACCAAAATTGCTAATATTTCCGCCCGTTTCATTTTTTAACTCCTTTTGAAGAAATTCAACGTTTTGTGGTGTACCTTGTGCTCGCTATTGTTTCATTGAAAAACTTAGCAGAGCTGGGATAATGAAAATGTTATTTTCACCACGTCCTGGCCCCCGGCAAAGCCGGTTATTGTCTCATAATTATACAGTATTTGGGGCCAAAAGTCAATAAGATTTGGGGGGAAATACTGATTGGAACGCCCTGTGGAGTCCGCATCCATTCTCACATCCGGCAATGTGAATTACACAGTTCGAAGCTGGGCCCCGACGCATTTATCGAGGTTTTTGACAATATCAGTCTGGAAGCAGTCGACCGCCTCATGGGTCAATGTGCCATCCTCATCTCTAAACCGCAGCGAGAGCGTAACACTCTTTTTCCCGGACGGTACGCCCTGGCCGTGGTATATCCCTACAAATTTAATGTTTTCAAGCTCAGCCGGGGCCCTGGTTTCGACTGCGTCAATAATATCAGCCCAACGAATATTGTCATTGACAATAATTGATAAGTCACGCTGTATTGCGGGAAATCTCGGGATGGGCCTGACCTTGACAGCACCTCGTTGCAAAGCTAAAAGCAGCTCAAAGTCGAGTTCCGCGGCACAAGGTGCGAGGTCTTTGAAATCGTATTTTTCTTTAACCGCCCTACCGAGAACCCCTGCCGCACCGGAGGCCTTTTGGTTTATCAGGATTTGGGCACCGGTTTCGGCCCAGACCATTTTCGCAGGAGCAAAAACTATTTGGGCCTCTCTATCAACACTTTTTATCAGGCCTTCAATTACGCCCCGCAAGTCTCTGAAATTACCATCACACACCAGGGCCAGTTTAGTTTTTTCGATGGGCAGAACACCCTTTTTTTCAGCAGGTAGGAATGTGTCTGCAATTTCAAATATTCTGCACGGTAAGTTCCCGGCATTTGCGTTTGTTTTTAGGACGGCCAGCAACGAGCCGATTAGGTTTTGGCGAAGCAAATTCGCGCTTTTCCTGGTCACATCTGTTACGCCCAAATGCCCCTTCACATCACCCTGTGTAAAAAGCCGGGCGACAGAGCTGTCAACAAAACCCACATTAATCGTTTCATAAAAGCCACAGCCGTTAAGATAGGTTCCAATAGATTCTATCATTTTCTGGCGAGTATCTACGGGGACTACTTCAATGCTGATTTTGTTCTCTGTCGGTATTTTATTGTAGCCATATACACGCGCGACCTCTTCAATTAAGTCTACCTCACGCTCAATATCACTTCGCCATGAAGGCAATGAGCAAACTATCAAATCTTCTTTCGCTTGCGGCTGGAAACTCAATGCCGAGAGGATTCTTATAACTTCTTCAGAGGGTATTTCAATACCGAGCAGCTTGTTTAAACGGGAAAGCCGTAACGTTACTTCCTGCTGCGTTTTTCTTTCAGGGTAAACATCAACCACGCCTCTGACCACCCTGCCGCCTGCTATCTGTGTGATGAACTGTGCGGTGCGCTTCGAGGCCCAGTCCACACTCTCAATATCTACAGTTCTTTCGAATCGATAGGACGCCTCGGAAGGTAGAGCAAGTTTGCGAGACGTTGTGCGTACACTTACCGGGTCAAAGTAGGCATCCTCCAAAAGAATCGTTTTTGTCGCTTCGCTGACCTCGGTATCCAGGCCGCCCATAACGCCGGCCACAGCGACAGGCCCCCGGGGATCAGCAATAATGAGCATATTAGCACCCAGCTCGCAGGTTGTGCCATCGATACTGACTATGCGTTCGCCGGCAACAGCTTTTCTGACAATAATTTTGCCATCAGCAATTTTGTCATAATCGAAGGCATGCGGCGGCTGACCTGTCTCTATCATCGCGTAGTTGGTGGCGTCAACGACATTATTAACGCTGCGCAGGCCGAGAGCTTCGATTCGTTTTCTCAACCAATCCGGCGATGGGCCGATTTTGACGCCTTCAATAATCCTGGCGGTATACCTGCCGCACAATTTGGGCTCGGCTATCTCAACGTGGGCGAATTCCGCAACATCTTTGTCGGATTCGTCCGGGGAAACTTCCGGTATTTTTAATTCCCTGCCCGTTGCAGCAGCCAACTCCCGGGCGATACCGAGCAGACTCAAACAATCACCACGATTGCTGGTTACTTCGATATCAAGCACAGTATCGTCACCGATGTGTTCGATCCCTTCGCAAGGGAATCCTAAATCGCTTAAAACCTCAGCGATTTCTTCGGTTGCAAGCCCTGTTTCGATATAATCACTTAACCAATTCAGCGAAACCTTCATAAAAAAGTACCCGAAAAAACAAAACTTCAATTTTGGCAATAACATAACGGTCAGAAGTATGGCTGTCAACGTTTTTGAATGTTTATTTTGATTCACGCCTGATAAACGGATATACTTGTTATCTGGAAAATTTATGAATGATAGTTCATATCAACAGGAGAATGAACAATGAAGAACAGCCGGCGCAATAGCTGCAAAACGTCAGATAAGCGAGCGCTAAGAATAGCCTTGTGGTTATAAAAACGGCGATAGATAACTTTTGGCTGTTTTACAGTTGTGTTTTCTTTATAATATGGTGATAAATCGTTATTCAATAAATGAAGGAGATGTATTATGAAAAAATCCAGTTTGTTCGCTGTGTTGGCCGTCGTTTCGACCGTGAGTCTGTTTCTTAGCGGCTGCGCGGACCAGAGTGAGGCGGGTACCAAAAGCAGCGCATTCGCGCGTACTACAATCGACGTGGGAATTGTGGTAAGTAATGTGGAAAAATCGGCGGCTTTCTATAAAAATGCTCTTGGCTTTAAGGAAGTGCCGGGCTTCGAAGTGTCTGCGGAAATGGGAGGCGGCTCAGGTCTGACTGATAACCAGCCTTTCAAAGTGAGGGTGTTTGTGTTAGGCGACGAGCCGACCGCGACCAAAATCAAACTTATGCAGTTTCCGAAGGCACCGGGAAAAAAGGTTGATCACCGCTTTATTCATTCGAGCCTGGGCTATAGCTACCTGACGATATTTGTCTCCGATACGACCGCATCAGTAGAGCGGGCGAAAAAAGCCGGCGCACTTGTGGTGAAAAAGCCTTTCCAGCTTGGCGGCAATAACTACCTAACTCTGGTGAAAGACCCCGACGGTAATATTATCGAGTTCGTAGGACCAACTAAGTAATTGATTATTGATGATTGATTATTTTAACCGTTTCGCAGTTTTAAGCGTGGGGTAACGCTAAATGGACGATATCAAGCGATTCAAACAACTCATCACCGGTGGATACTGCTGCATATCTATGGTGACCTATGAGGAACAGTATGCCCTTGAGATTGTGCGTCAGGCGGCTCTTAAGCTAAGCCGTGACTTGTGGATATGGTCTATTTCCGGCGGCGTCAGAGACGGTTTGTTAGCCGGTAGCCTTTTCATAGCAGATACTGAATCACCCGCTGCCGGGCTTCGTAACCTTACCAACGCCAAAGAAGGCTCCATCTGTGTCACGCTCGACCTTGCCGAATATCTTAAGGGTGGACAGGCGCTGCGGGCTTTGCGTGATATTATCGAGCATTCCGAGAAGAATGGCAGCACCCTGGTGATGATTGACTGCAATGACAATTTGCCAAATGTAATGAGGTCCTTTGCGAGGCCTTTTGAAATTTCTTTTCCCGACAAAAAGGAGCTTCAGGAAATCATTCGAAGGACGCTTCAGCGTTTCCACCGTAAGAAGCCCATCGAAGTCGGGATTACACAGAGGGGACTCGATACAATCGTTCGCAATCTTAGCGGGCTGACCCGTCGGCAGGCTGAACGCATTATCATTGATACCATTGCTGAGGACAGGCGTTTTGACGATGATGATATCAATGTTGTAATAGCGAGTAAACGGCGGATGATTCAACGCGGCCGTCTACTCGAGTATGTTCAAACGCCGCTGGATTTGAGCGAAATCGGCGGTATGAGGCGATTGAAGAAATGGCTTGAAGAGCGTAAGGATGCTTTCACCTCGAAGGCCGAAGATTTCGGCCTTAAAGCTCCCAGAGGTGTGCTTATGCTCGGCGTTCAGGGTGCCGGAAAAAGTCTCTGTTCCAAGGCCATCGCAACGGCCTGGCATCAGCCGCTGCTGAGAATGGACCCAGGCGCTTTATTCGCCAGCTATATTGGTGAATCCGAACGCAACCTCCGCGATGCACTACGGCAGACTGAGGCGATGTCACCAGTAATTCTTTGGATAGACGAAATCGAAAAAGGCTTCGCTTCTGCAGCCAGTCAAAGTACTGATGGCGGTTTGTCCAAAAGGATGTTCGGGACGCTTCTAACGTGGATGCAAGAACACGAAGCACCCGTATTCATCATTGCTACGGCCAATGACATTGAGGCCTTACCGCCCGAGCTTCTTCGTAAAGGCCGATTTGACGAGATATTCTTCGTTGACCTGCCGAGCGGATCAGTGCGGAAAGAAATATTCGCCATTCATCTAAAGAAACGTAAGCGTGATCCCGGGCAATTTGACCTTGATTCATTGGCCGAGACATCCGAAGGTTACAGTGGTTCTGAAATTGAACAAGCGGTGATATCAGCCCTGCACGGAGCATATGCCAATAAAACCAAACTGGATACAAATCGAATTCTCTCGGCACTGAGAACTTCACCGCCTCTTTCGGTAACAATGGCTGAAAGTGTCCAATTTCTGCGTTCCTGGGCCGAGGGCAGATGTGTCCCGGCAGACTGACAAATCAACAGAAAACCGCTGATGCCTAAAATATCAATCGGACGCAGGACAACAGATAGAAAACATTTTGACACTGAACTTTTACCTTTCATCTTTTTAGTTTCTCTTTATAATCAGGACTGTTCAAGCAGCTTCAATAATACAGGGATTTCTGTTATGAGAAAAAGCAATTTAGTCGTCTTAATAGTCGTTGGCTTAGTCGCCACTCCAATCCTTAGCGGATGTGTTGAACGGACGCTGACAATCAATACTGAGCCTCTGGGGGCGTTGGTTGTATTAAACGATGAGGAGATAGGCACCTCGCCCGTTACCGTGTCTTTTGAATGGTACGGCGATTATAACGTGAGAGTAAGCAAAGAGGGATTTGAGACCTTAAAGACACATCGCAAGCTAAAAGCGCCGTGGTACGATGGGTTTCCGTTCGACTTCTTCGCACACACACTCAATCCAGGCAGAATCGTCAATGAGTATGAATGGACGTTTGAGCTTGAACCTAAAAAAGAGATAAACCGAGAAGAACTAATCCGGAAGGCCGAGGAACTGAAGAAACAGCTTTAACCTCCGATCCTCGCCTGTTAAGCATCGCTCAGGACACACTCTGCACCAACCCAAGACCACTGCCGGTATGAGATTATCGGCCTTAAGTCGGTGGCAAGGTCGATTCCAATTCAACGCTGCACTCTTTTGCCTGCGAGATAGGCGAAAAACAGCCCTTTCGGCCGGAAGAATCAAAACGTCAAAAAAGAGATTATGTGGCCGAGTTGGCAGGTCGATAGATAATGATATTGCTTCCAAGGCTCAAAAGGAAGCAATCGTCAACTAATTAGCTGAACAAGAATTAACGAACCATTATTTTAATGGAGAGACGAAAATGGCACAGATACCCACTTTGGACCTGGAACAATATGAACCTGTTATTGAGCAAGATGCTGGTGTCGTAGACCATATCAAAGGGTCTACACGCTATGCCTGGCTCGGTGGCGGCCAGTGTGGCGGAAGATTAGTGAAGTCTTTCTATGACCTTGGTTATAAGAAAGTACTGGCCGTGAACACGACCCACCATGATTTTGATTTGCTCGACATTCCCAAGGAACAAAAATTCTTAATGGACATAGGCGAAAAGGGAGCGGGCAAGGACATAGACAGAGGTGAAACAGCAGTTCACCAGTATCAGCAGGAAATTCTTCACCTTGCCAGGAAGACATTAAGCACTCAACTTGACCATATTATGGTCTGTTTCGGTGCCGGTGGTGGTACGGGCAGTGGAAGCGTTTTAGGATTGATAGAGATTGCCAAAAGATATGCCCGATATATTGGATTGAAAAATCCAAACAAAAAGGTGGGTGTAATGATGACTTTACCGACGGTAGGCGAAGCCAGCTCCCCATTGGTAGCTGAAAATGCATATACCGCGGCCACCAAGGTAAGTGAACTGGCTTCGGCAGGAGAAATTTCCCCTTGTATCATTGTTGACAACGACAAAATCCACAAGATGTATCCGGGATTGACGGTAAAGTCATTCTGGCCCAGCATAAACAACACGGTCGCGGGCCTGTTTGATATATTCAACAGGATCAGCGCTTTGAGCAGCGCATATACATCGTTTGATCCTGTAGATTATCACAGCATTATAGAGTCGGGCGGATGCACGATAATGGGCCTGACCAAAGTTAAGAAATTTGACGAGCAGTATGCAATATCCGAGGCGGTGAAACAGAACCTGCAGAAAACCCTGCTTGCGGGTGGATTTGATCTATCCACAGCCAAGCTGGCAGGCTGCATAGTCGTCGGCGGAAAAAAATTAATGAACAATATCAGCGGTTTGCAGGACAACATCAACTATGCGTTTGATGTTTTGTCAGAGATAACGGGCGAGGCCACCATCCATCGAGGGATCTATGAAGACGACAGAGAGAGCTTAAGGGTATATACAATTATCGGAGGTCTTGATAGCCCTACTTCCCGGCTGGAAGAACTTAAAAGCTTCACCACGGTCGAGGTTCATTAAAAAAGTCGCCGACTCTTTGTACGCAGTTAAAAAAAGAGATACTGCTTCAAATGCCCACGGCAGGTATTTAATAACAAGCAATTGCCCTGGTCAGCAAGAGAGAAATGACAGAAGGACCGAACAAAAACCAAAAGAAGGCTGACAATATCGGCGTAAAGCCGATGGAAGCAACAGAAGCGGAACTTATCCGTGTCCTCCAAGAAACAGGGGCACACAATCCCCCTTTTCAAAAGTCAAAAGATCAGGGTGCACGCACTTACGGCAGCTCTACTCAGGAATATCCTGCTAAAGCAACAAGCGAATTCGAAATCAATAATTTTTTACTGCCCGCTTTGGATTTGGAGCACTACGAACATAAAATCAGGGAAGAAACCGGCATTGCGGACGAGAACAAAGGCTCTATCTGCTATGCCTGGATCGGTACCGGTCAGTGCGGCGGAAGATTAGTGAAATCTTTCTATGACCTGGGCTACAAGAAGGTACTGGCTGTGAATACAACCGGGCGTGATTTGGATTCACTGGCTATTCCCCAGAGTCAAAAGTTGTTGATGGGTATGGGTAAAGACAGTGGCAGCAGGGACATGGAAAGAGGCGCAAAAGCCGTTGGACAGCACAGGCAAGATATTTTGCACCTTGCCCGGCAGACATTTGGTACTCAAGTTGACCATATCATGGTGTGTTTTGGCGCAGGTGGCGGTGCCGGCAGCGGGAGTATTGTTGAACTGATCGATATCGCCAAAAGATACGCCCGATATATTGGAAAGAAGAATCCCAGTAAACATGTGGGCGTAATTATGACTTTACCTGCTTCAGGCAAAGTCGGTTCCCCGTTGGTACCTAAAAATGCATCTAAAGTGGCCAACGAGTTAAGTCAAATGGCCAATGCAGGTGAAATATCCCCTCTTATCATTGTGGACAATGACAAGATTAGCAGGATGTATCCAGGAATGACGGCAAGGCCATTGTGGCTCAGTATAAACAAAACGGTCGCAGGTTTGTTTGATTTTTTCAACAAGGTCAGTGCCCTTGGCAGTCGTTATACTTGTTTTGACGGTATGGATTATCTCCGTATCATAAAGTCGAGCGGCTGCTTAGTAATGGGCCGGACTGAAGTGGATAAACTTGATGAACCCTTTTCGATATCTGAGGCAGTAAAACGTAACCTCGAGAAGACGTTGTTTGCCGGTGGATTAGATTTATCTTCAGTCAAAGAATGTGGCTGCATCGTTGTCGGCGGTAAAGAATTAATGGCTAAAGTCAAAGGTTTGCAGGAGAAAATCGACTATGCCTTTTATATTCTGACAGAGATAATGAACCAGGCCACCATCCATCGAGGTATATATGAAGACAACAGTGATTCCCTGAGGGTGTTCACTATTATCGGTGGGCTGGATAGTCCCACTGCCCGGCTGGAAGAACTTAGTACAGACTTATACTTTCGACCGGACGTATTTGAAACCGAAGGTCTGCTGCTCCGGGAGCAAAAGGAAGATATTCTGTCTTTGGCTGAATTCTTCCTGGCAAAGGAGGCCAACTTTTACAACAGAGAGGATAAAATCCTGAACTCAGACTCAAAGAAGCTTCTTTTGTATTACTCCTGGCCCGGCAATATTCGTGAACTCGGCAAGGCGATGGAACGTGCCCACGAATTAACCATAGGCCGGGTAATTCACCCCGATGCCCTGCCTTTCAAAATTATATTCTCTGATTCTGAGAATTATCCAAGACATATATTGCCCACCCTTGACAAGGTGCAACGAAGGATTATTGGCAAGTCCCTCGAACTGTTCAAGGGGTACAGGCCCAGCGCCGCAAGAATTCTCAGCATCGAACTTCAACGTTTGAATCATTTAATCGAGAAGCTGAACATCCCCGCGGCAGAGATAAACACCAGCAGCTAAGCCCAAATCTTTTGCTACTACCTCAACACAGCTTTTCTTCCAAGAAATACAAAAGCTTGAGCCCTCTGGACAGCAATGACATAAACCTGGCTAAAGAAGGTTCTTACGATACCAGTCTATTGCGAGTTGGAGGCCTTGTTTGAATGGCACTTTCGGCTTGAATCCGATCAGATTTTCGGCAGCGGTGATGTCGGCGAGAGAGTGTTTCACGTCGCCGGGGCGGGGATCAGTGTAGATGGGCTTTATGTTTTTGTCTACAGTAGTGTTAATGACCTCGATAGTTTCATTGACGGTTACGGCCTGGCCGCAGGCAATATTTATGACGTCGCCGGCTGTGTGGTCGGCCCGTGCTGCGAGCAGATTGGCCTGGACAACGTTGTCAACATAAGTGAAGTCACGGCTCTGCAAGCCGTCACCATAGACGGTTGGAGGAGTGTCCTTTAATATGGCTGTTACAAAAGCCGGTATGGCGGCTGCGTATTGGCTTGTCGGGTCCTGGTGCGGGCCAAAAACATTAAAATACCGCAGCGAAATAGTCTCAAGGCCGAAAACCTTATAGAATACGGAACAATAGTACTCGCCGACCAGCTTACCTACAGCATAAGGTGAAAGTGGCTGAGGAAGCATCGTCTCAACCTTGGGCGAAGTCGGCGTATCGCCGTAAGCTGAGGAACTTGATGCATAGACAAAACGTTTAATCCCGGCATCGCGGGCAACTAAAAGAAGTGTGAAAGTCGCATCAACACAGTGCTTGTGTGTGGCGGCAGGTTCATCAACGCTGCGCGGCACCGAGGGTAATGCGCCCTGGTGCAAAACAACATCAATATTCTTCATCGCTGTACGGGCGATTTGTTCATCACCCATATCAGCTTCAATGAATTCAATTTTGTCGATGACATCTTTGAGGTTACTCTTTTTGCCGGTGAGAAGGTTGTCAACAACTCTCACAAAGCAGCCTTGCGAAATGAGTTTTCTGCAGATATTTGAACCGATAAAACCGGCTCCGCCGGTTACTAAACATTTCTCCATCAAAGAATCCTTTCACAAAATGAATTAGCAGAGCCTCTCACTGATAGCGTATAAATTCATTCCTGCACAGTAATGACAATAATATGCGCTAATTAGATTGAGCGGGCAAGTTGTAATTTCTGGTATTCCAGATAAGACCTGAATTGCTCGTGGAAATAACCGCCTTTGAGAACTCTTACAGCAAAGAGTACACAGCCAACTATTGGGGCATCTATCGCTCTGAGCTCGTGAATAGTCCTCAGCGCGGCCCCTCTTCTTGTAGAGCCGGCATTAAGCACCAAAACTGTGCTGTCAACAATCTTGGCCAGAACCTTGGCATCACTTACCAGCAGTACCGGCGGGCCATCAACTATGATATAATCATAATTCTTCCGTCGATCCTTAATCAACTGTTCCATTCGATAACTTCCGAGCAACTCGGCGGGATTGGAAGGTAATGGCCCCGCATCAATTATGTCAAGACCCTCGAGAACATTGGACCTTTTGGCATCCTCATAACTACACAGGCCCATAAGCAGAGAACTCAATCCAAACTCAGATTGTCTGACTTGCTCGTCCTGAACTTCTGTCTTTGAAAATATTGTTTGTAAACTCGGCCTCCTGAAATTGGCATCGATGAGCAATACTTTTTTATTTTCCGCGACAAAAGTTGCCGCAAGATTGACCGCCACGGAAGTTTTACCCTCCCCTGCCGCACCACTGCTAATAAGCAATGTTTTGACGGAGTCCGCAGAGCCAGAGAGCTTTATGTTTGTTAGACATCGTCTGTAGGATTCACTTATAATAGAATACGGCGCCTGATGAACAACATGGCAGAGGTCAATATCCCGAACCTGTTCATCTTCGGCCGCATCGGGGACCACACTCAAAAGCGGGATTTGCAGAAATCTGGCCACATCCCGCGGTGTCCGTACCAACTCATTGAGCAACTCTAAAGCCAAGGCAAGTCCTATACCGCAAATGAAACCCAATATCGTCCCGACGGGGAAATAAAACTCCCACCGAGGAGAACTTACTTCCAGCGGCGCTAGAGCATTTCCGACTTTCTGGACCTTAGGTGTCTCCGGGTCATCATGGATTATCTGATACCTAACAATCTGTGCCTTGATTTCTTCGAGCGTCTGTTTTCTCTCATCTCTTACAGCTACTCGCTGATCATACTGTATCCTGGCATTATCAAGGTCTTCTTTTTGTTTCTCAGCCTCCAGCCGCATTCTTTCTAATTCATCATACCCGTTTTGCAAGACAATCAATCTATCCTGTGCGTTTTCATAATTTGCCTTCCGGGTCTGGTCTGCAATTTCTCCTCTTCTGAGCTGTCTTCTTTGTCTGGTTTCGTTTATCTGTTCTTGTATGTTGCGCACGACTCTGTGATTTTCACCAAGCTTTGTAAGTAGACCGGCACGTCTTGCTTCCAAAAGATGAAGCTGCTGTGTAAGCATAATGACAGTGGGGTCCCTTTCTATCAGATCTTCGACCTGCTCAGTAATAGGGCCTACCGCGAGTTCCTTATAATTTTCCATATCAGCCCGAGCCTGCTCGAGAAGAGGAACCAAACGGCTTTTCTGAATTTCCAAATCATTCAAAAGATACTCGAATGTATGCAGGATATAACGGTTAGAAGGGGTTTCAATATCAGTTATCTCGAAACGCGTCCGGACTTCAGCCATCCCCTTCTCGGCAAGGACCAATTCACTTTGAACAGAATTTTTCCGCTGCTCAAGCTTTGTCAGCTTAGCAGAAATCTCTGCTCTCTTGGTACTTCCCTGCGAAGTAAGAAACAATGTTGCCATTTCGTTCACTATATCTGCTGCTTCTTGAGCATTGTTACAGGTCATTGAGAGGACAACAAACTCAGCATCTCTATGAGCAAAAGCACTGAACCGCTTCTTCAAATCCTTAAATGCTTTTAGAATGCACTGGTTTACATTCATAATCTTATCGTTTGGGTCATACCTGGCAAATCGGCGAAACCACTGTGTTTCTCTGATATTATCCCTTTTAATCAATGCCTGCAGAGTACTTTGCTGCTTTATAAGATTAGCTATTGATAAACGATAGCCATATTGAACATCTCTGTTGACCATAGTAGGCACAAAGGTCATAGGGTCTTTTTCTACTGGCGGCAGCACCCTAATAAAAGTTTGTGCAGTATATTTTGGACGATATCGTCGTAAAAGAAACCAGGTGCCACCGGCAATTATGAAACCTAATATAGTCAGAGTAATAATCAGCAATATGTGCTGGCGCAATATTGAATAAGCTTCCTTGGGTGTCAGTGCTACAGGAGCAGGCCGGTGTGCAGCCGGCCCCGCCATCCTATTTCCAGCCATTGGTCTTTGTTCTGCCATATTTCATATCTCGTTTACCCCTGCACTGATCAGGGGTGAACTGGAACTCAATAAGTGTGGAGATTAATTTTCACCACACCTCACTTCTTCGAAAGCCGTTCAATAGCTACCTTTATTCGCTGTTCGGCTGTTTTCGACAATCCACCTTCTCCTATTAGCAACGCTTGTTTATAAGCAGCAAGGGCCTCAGCTTGTGCCCCGATTTTCTCTTTTACCATACCTAAATGCTCGTACACATCCGGCGGTATCCGGACCTGTTGGGACTCATACTGTTGCAGGGCAGCCTGCAAAGATTCGACCGCTTCGGCGTTTCTATCATTTTTATGTAACACATAAGCATAAGTATCCAAAAAGCCAGGGCTATTTGGCCTTGCCTGCAGCGTCCGTTCGGTATATTGAAGAGCCTCTGTCAGCCTTGCATCATTTTGGGCCATCAAATATGCCAAATTATTCAAGACATTCATATTATTCGGCATTTCTACCAACAGACTTTCGTATTCAGCGATAGCCTTTTTGAGATAATTGTTATCGGAAGTTTTATTATAAGCCAAGGTTATGACTTCCGCTTTTTGCAGCAGGTAATTACCCCTGTAGGGCCCATCAGGTCCTACTATCTGCAGGCACTTGTCAATATAACCTGCTGCCTTGTTGTACTCACCGTTAATCTTTGTCAAAATAAACATAGCAAAATTAGCAGCAAGCGAATCAGGATTAGCCTCAAGTCTTTCTTTGCAATATTTCAAAACCTCTTCTGCTCCCAGAAGGTCGTACATTGTTTGCAAAGTATGAGCTACAAGATTTTCACTTGTCCCGGTTTTATTAACTGCATTTCTACAGTATTTTATGGCGGTGGTTTTATCGCCGAGCTTCAGCTTTGCCTCAGCCATTCTCAAGTATGCTATGGGAGCAAATTCGCCATCAACATTTCGGCCCTCTTCAAAGACCTTATCCAACTTTCCCGGGTTCCATGTGTCCGTATTCGACGTCCCCGCCCCTAACACAAGTGCGTGCAAATATCCATCTAATGCCGTTGTGTCACCCTTTCCTTTGCTCCTGCTTTTTTGCCAGGCTTGTGCATACAATTTTTCCGCCCTGTCGAATTCGCCTTCGGCCACAGCAAATGCCCCGACTCTGTTATACCACAGGACACTGTCGGGAAGTTTCTGGAGAGTATCGTCATAGAATTTTTTTAGTGCTTCTTTTCTGTTAAGCTGTAAATAAATCTGTTCAAGCAACACTCTGCCCGACATAGGAACATCCGGCATGTCGATCGTATTTTTAAGTTCAGTTATAGCATCTTCATATCGTCCTGTATACCGATACGCCTTCGCCAGAGAAATGCGGACAACAGGTTCATCCGACAATGATTTACTCAACTTAAGGTCGTTGATTGCCTGTTCGTAATTTGCCATCAAAAGACTTATTTGTCCTCTTAACCGCCATGCCCCTGCATTGTTCTGATTGCCCTCAAGATTTCGATTTGTCAGTTGCAATGCCGTTTTCAGTTGCCCCCGTCTCATTGCCAACCACGCCTCAAGCAGTAGTGCCTGGTTTTCCTGAGGATATTTTTCTTTAAAACTTTGCAATTTCAGGTCGGCTTCTTTGACAAGACCCATCTTAAGGAAAGTCTGAATTTGAACAAGGTGGTTTTCTACACTGCCTTCAATCAATAAAAGTTCTTCAGAATATTTCTGCACAGCCTCCCCGTCGGCTTGCTTTTCTGCAACAAGAAAGAGCCCTTTAACAACATCAATATCTTTTGACTGGTCTTTGTGCAACTGTTCCAAAAGCTGCCTGGCATCGTTAAGTCGACCAACCCGATAATAATGCCGCCATAACAGCGTTTTATCTTTGGCCACCACCTGTCGGGCTTTTTCCTGTTGTCCTGTGCGGCGATAATATTCCGCTCGGGCTTCAATCACAGCCCTGCTTTCTGGAGCTATATCTTGCGCCTGCTCAAAAGATGAATCCGCTATAAGCAATAGCGCATCTTCGCGTTCCGGATTTGTCTGGCGAAAAGCCATTTTCATTGCCATCCTTGCCAGCAGTAAAGCATTCTGCACACTCGGTGCGATTTTTTGCAGATTCTGTCGAATCGCCAGTGCTTTTAATGGCTCGTCATTGCTTATATATTCAGCGTAAAAGCTAAGTGTTTGCAAATCGCCTGGATTGGCTCTCAATACTCTGTGCAAAGCGGTTTTGGTTTCAATAATTTGTTCAGAAGAAGCATTTGTCCCGAGCTTTTGATCACGCTGGTGCAGGGCATTGGCCAACACTTTTGCAATAGTCACATCCAAGGGATTCAACGATGCCGCTTTCTGAGCGTCGTCTATAGACGCATGCTCATTTCCAAGAGCAGAATTAACTGTGCTCCTGAGCATAAGCGCACGGGAAAAGACAGGCCTTTGCTTCAGACATTCGTTGAGTTTCTCCAACGCTTCCGGATATTGCTCTTTAGACACGGCCAGGTAGGCTGAAAAATACTGACCGCCACACCCATCGAGATTTTCACGTTGTGCGGTCTCTGCTATTTGCTCTGCAAACTGCCAATCTTTGGTCCGAATTGCTATATCAAAAAGATAAACGGCAACAATTTCATATTGTGTAGTGCGCATTGCCTCGAGCGTATTTTTTTTCTGACGATACTCGTCACGTACGACGTCCGACGAGAATACCTTTTTAAATTCTTCAGCAGCTTTATCCAACTCGTTATACCTCTGGTAAAATACACCAAGGTTAATAGCCCGACGAATTGGATCGGCAGTATTTGATATAACCTGCTCTTCTATTTCCTTACGCCTTTGTTGGGAAACCTTGTGCGGCTCGGGCTCAGAAAGTATCTGTTTGTATATCAGAAGCGTCCTATTATCCGGCTCTATCGGCAGTAGTTTTTCCACCAATCCTTCGCACACAATCCAGTAGCGTTTCAATTCATCTGTCATCAACTGCTCGGAGCCTTTCGATCGGTCAGTTTCATTTTCTTTTGTATCCGTGCTCTGGAGCAATATGGGTGAAACCTCTTCCATTTTCTTTTGCTGGATGACTCTTTTAACTTGTCTTATCTTGGCCTGCACCAGTGCCAGGTTGAGTTTAATTGTATTGGGATCATCGGGGTATGCTCCGGTCATCTTGGCCAATTCCTTTTCAGCCTCATCAAACTGTCCTGCGCCAAGTAAAGCGTTAATGCGAAATGTTTGACTTTTCGCGTTGGCCCCAAAATACTGTTCATAAATATTTATGTTATCTGCAGCCACCGTCCAATAATTGAGCTTCAAAAGAAGCTCAACAAAATCCAAACGCGCTTCTGGTTTTAACCAGGTAATACCTGAACGGAGCGCACTTGTCAGGAATTCTCCGACCGCACCAGTTTCGGTAGTGCTCTCAAAAGTCTTCGCAAGGGTATAAGAAAGCAAAGCAAATTGGGTGTCTCTCGGCCAGGGTGGCTGAAGCGGTCTAAGTGCTTTAAGTTTCTCGTAAACCTCATATAGCTTCCTGACGGCGGTGTTTTTATTTCCCCTGGCAAGTTCAAGCATTCCTCGCCACTTAACAACCTGCAGTTCATCACCACTGCCGAAAAGTTGCTCAATTTCGTGCACCATCTGCTCGGCATTTGTTAACCATTGCTGCTTCTGGGGTTCTGTTCTTTTCTCGCAAGGCTCAAGTACCTGCTCGATATAACAATTTGCAAGAAAGATATATAATGACGCCCTATTCATTAGATTCGCTCGTTTTCGCGGGCCTGTTTCTTCCTGGGCATCCGGCAAGTCAAGAGCGTTCTCGGCTATCTCTATTGCTTTATAGAGGTTTTGTGTTTGCCCATAAATAGAAAACTTACGATAGAGTAAATTGGCCAGATATATTGCGTAAGTCACATTTTCCTTATCCAATTCGGCAGCTTTTTGAGTCGCCTCGATGGCCCTATCAAGATTTTCGAGATTAATCTGGTAGAATTCAGACAACGCCAAATAAGCTTGTGCACTGGAGGGAAACTGCTTCACTACCGATAAATACTCTTGCTCAAGCAACTGAATTTGTTCTTGTGGCTGTGCCGCGTTGCTGCTTTGGGTAAGCTTTTCGGTTAGAAGGTTAATGTAGGCTATGGGATTATCAGATGCAACCTCAACAGCCCGCTCAAGTAGCTTCCTGGCCTGGTCATCAGCTTTGTCCTTTTCCTCAATATCACCTCTTGATGCAAGCAACCGGCCTTTTGTTTTGACTGCTTGGGCCAAATACCAATAGGCATCAATATTATTTGGTTCAAGTTCTTGAACTTTTTTCAAATCATCGATTGCCTGAGCAAGCGATTCATCCGGATCTGTCACGGATCCAAGGCTGGCCAGTTCAAGGTTTGCCCTTCCCTTTCGCAAATACAAGTATGGACCTAAGTACTGCCTTGAATTGCGGCGGGATTCTCTTTCACGCATTCCTGAGGGTTGCCATTTGGCTATATCTTCCATAAGCAGGTCTGCATTCTCTGCCACCTCTATAAATTCGGATGCTTGTGACAAAATATCCCGCCAAAGCTGAATTTCACCGCTATCAGCAACTATGTACATGAACTTAAACCGTCCAAACCGAGCTTCTACATTCTCAGGATCGATACTGATTACTTTGCCCCAACATCCCAGCACATTGCGCCATTGGTTGGTTTCGATATACAGGTTTACGAGTTTGAAGAGTATCTCTATCTTACGCGAGTCGGCTTTTACAAGGCTGCGTGCTTTGTGATAATTGCGTTCAGCCCTCTCGTACGTTTCTTTTTTAATCTGCTCATCTATCACATCACGAGCTGCCATTAACGCAGCATCCCCATCTTTGATAAACTTTTCCGGATCTCTGCTCAAATGCAAAATTACCCCAATAGCTACGAGAAATAAAAGCACAAAAATTCCCGAGCCAATAAGGGCGACTTTTTTATTCAATCTCTTTTTTGCCATAAGCTTTTTCCTTCCAGGTTTACCGGGACTAAATCCAGCAATCGTACCTACATATTGTGTATATTTTCACAATAAGCATAATATGTGATCCATTACTATCTATCATTTATCACTTGGCCAACCAGCCAATACTCTTTTTCTAAAACAGATGAAGCTATACGTTAATTATGCACCTCAGTTTATTTACTATTCACAGCATTTTCTTCTCTCACAATGGGCCAATGCTCTTTCTCTAAAATGGGTAAGATTATGCTTAGGAGCTTTTGGCTTGCTGCAATTGCTTCTTCTTTGCCCGGGTAAATTGGCTTACCGAACCTGATATTAAAAAACTTCCACTCAACCTTGGAAAAGTACGAATACTTCGAAAAGATATTTTTATTTAGAGCGAATCTCGCATCCTCCCTGCTGTTGGCATAACTTTCATTGACGTTAAAAAGGTACAGGACAGAAAATTTTGTATCCATTCCCCAGTAATTGGAATTTGTACTGGCAAAGACAAGATACCTTCCGGGGATTTTTTCCATGATTCCTTGTTTATTTATTTCGAACGTCACGCTATCAGACGTTAACCTTTGATGCCCACCGCCAGTGTAACATTCTTCCGGCACATGTGGGATCCGATCGGGCAGGTCATAATAAGTAATAAACAAAGAGCAGTTACGAACAGCGCTGTCAACGGCGGCATCGGCATCTTCAAGAATCCATTGAATATAATCCTGGGCACCAAGGCTATCAATAACCTCCTGATTTGAGATTTTTGGTTTTGATACAACTTTGTAAGGAGCTAAAGCCTTTTCATCCAAAAGGTCCAAAGATTTTTTCAGGGGTAACGGTTCCTTCTTTATCGGCTTAGGCATAACAAATCCGCTTAGTGCAAGCACCGCTGCGCATATTAAAAAAGCCGGTTGCAAATAGCTTCGTTTTGCGTTGTGCGTATTGTGTATTGTGCTTTTCATATTAATTTATTTAATACGTTTCCGGGCCTGTTATTGTTTGCGTCGAACCACAATATTCTCAGTAATTTCCTCGCCTTCTTCAATAAATAAACTCGTCATAAACCATGCGAGGAAACCGTATAAGGCGAACGCTAACGGCAGCATTCCCATGCCAAGCATATCGTGATAAATGCCCTGAGTATACTTTGGGTGTATAAGCACATAAATAAATCCTGTAACCGTAACTCGTACGATATTGCAAAATATCGCTATAGGTATTGTACTGGCCAACAAAATGATTCGCTGCCATACAGGTCTGTAATGCAGATACGCCATGGCTACCCCCAGGGCCAAGAATGCCATCAGCAGCCTCATCCCGCTGCAGGCCTCGGCAACATTTAGAGGCTCTAAATGCTGTCCTTTATACATCACATCTATGATAACACCGCTTGTTGTAGCTTCCAGGCCATTTAGCAAATTCAGCAAAACAGCCGTTATATCGGCAGCGAAATGTCTCATCGGCATAGTTAAAGCCACATAGTATCTCTGCGGTAATGGTACAGCAAAGACCAAAAAAGCAATCGGCAACCATGTATATTTCATCAGACGCCACCCACCTAAAAATAATACAACGGCCCCCAGTACCGCTATCATGCTGATGGGCTGAAGATACGCGTATCCGGATGGGCTGGCCCCGTTAAGAGCATAAAACACAATCCCACATATCAAAAAAAACAGACCCAGGTAATTTGGCCTGGTTTGAAGACTTAAAATATCTTTTGTATACTGGTTAATGAAATATAAGCTAAAAAGCGGGATTAGGAGGCCGTGCGACCAATTAGGCTCTGTCCATCTTGAGACAATACGCTCGATTTCGTTATGAAAAAGAAAGCAGAACAGGGCGGCAATTATCAGCATCTTAATATAATTATGGCGCCCAATTTCACGCCAGCTTACCCTCGCCCTGCTTCCATTTTGTGACTTACTGCAAAAAGGAGCACGTGCAATCGAACCTTGTGTCTGTATTTCCATTTTGGGATTTTTTGTAAAATCGGGACTGTCTTCAATAGCGGAAACAATATTGTCCGGCATAACTAAACAATTCTGTTAAAACCAGTCTGGAACAGGCCTGCGAGTACCGAAATCTCTATCTGCAAAATTACGGTCATAAATAAAACCGAATCCATAAGTAGCCCTGAACGCATTTCGCAAAACTGCGCGCCATCTTGCAGTAGGATGGGTCCCGACGTTGATTAAATCGTTGGGCTTAATAAAGAAGTCGGGTTGCTCGCCCTTTGCGATCTTATCCAAATCGACCATTACGATTTCTTCTTTATTCATGCCGATTCTTCTTATCACTTCACATCTCTTCGGCCAAGCCAGAGGTCCCAAACCGCCAGCCGCAGCTATGGCCATCTTCAAAGTCATCGGCCTGCCTGTAATATTGATGAATCCCTGACCGTTGACATTACCCATAATACAGAATTCACCAATAATATCAACAGGCACCTGAATATTATCACCTGGTCTTATTACAATATTATACCGAGGGTCACCTGCGGCCAGCCTATGAGCAAGAATCTTTATAACTCGTCTCTTTGCTCCTGCCGCTCCTATCTGGCCCCACTCAAAGCCCGAGGGAACCTTTTCCTCGAGTGGACTGACCGGTTTTTCAGGCTCAACTTTAATCACCGGTTCGGTCGGCCTTTGCCGACCGATTTGAACCGGAATCCATTTGCCATCGCGGAAAATCCACTCAACACGCCCTGCTTCATCCTGATTTGTTGACCTATCTAACGTCTCTCGAGAAGCCAGTTTAGTTGCTATACCAAGTATTTCTTCTTTTGTGTCGGCCTGGCCCCGCTTGCCAAAACCTTCCGGGAAAGCCACTTTGTCGAGTTCCTTATCCGTTATCATTTCTGCAGCAGCCATAAGCAGCTCCTGCTCTCGCAGGGGCAATTGCCTTTTCGCTGATGGCGCTATTGTCTCCAGCATCTGCTGCTGGGGCTCGAACAACTGCATCTGCCGCTCCGGTTCAATAATACCCGGCTTAATCGGCTCAGCCATTGGCTCATCGCCCTCAACAGCCCGTAAGGACTCCATTTGAGAGCGCGTAACATAAACATAGCTTATGTTAAATTGGCTTATTCCCCCCGCTGTCGCAATCGCATCGAGCAGCCTGAAATCATACCGCGGAATTTCGTATCTGCCCGGAGCCGGCACACCATCACCCGATATTGAAAACGTGCGTGTTTGCGATCTTATCAAAATCACAGTAACTGTCGGGTCTGCTAATATACTCGGTTCAAGAACTTGCCTTATCTCCTCTTCAAGTTGCGTTTCAGTCAAACCACCGGCATCAATTACCCCAACTTCCGGTATGGATATTTTGCCGGTCTCGGTAACAACGTAATCACTTACAAACACAGCCTCTTCCTGGAGCAGCTCAAAAATTGATATCCTGACGATATCGCCTGAACTAAACACGTAATCTATCTCTAATGCCATAATATCTATCGGTTTTGGTTCTTCGACGTCTGCCCATGCTGATGGGGCTTCCTCGGCCACACTCAACGAATCCAGTATCACATTCACTACCGGGATAGGACGGAACCTGCCTGTATCTGTCGGGTCAAAAAACTTGTTGCCGCAACCTACCATGCAAACGCTTAGAACTGATAAAAGAAAAGCCGCAGAAAATGCAATTGGTACAGCGTGTATCCTGTTATAGATACGTGGATATTGACGCAGTATTTCCTTGTCAGGGGGGGCTATTTTGTTATCCGAGGAATATCTTACGGTATCCATGTCATAAAAATTCCAAAAAGGCACTGGTGTTTTTATTCTTTCCCGGGCCCCCAAAGACAGCCAAGCCGGTCGGGCACTTCTCAGTCGACCGGTGGCAGATAAAGAACGTTTGGAAATCTCCAAGGCCCTAAAAACACCCAAAAAAATCTTTCTATCTGATGAAATTTATCGGTTTAACACCCTGTTCGCTTAACTTTTTAACCGGCTATTGATTATCGATTATTACTAAATTATTGATATCCGATAATCAATTGCCACTGTGTCTTTCATAACTGTTAGCATGTAAAGTAGTTATGATTGCTCCTATATTGGGATTTATTGCAAAATAGTGCCCTGAAACTAAGTAATTAGGCTGCCTGGCCTGTCAGAGGCTTCCTTGCTTTGCTCAAAACAGTCAACATTTTAATAATACTCTTTAAATAGAGGATTTGTTCGTCACTCCCTCGTCTAAAGCCCGATAATTGCCACAATATCTGTACAAACGAAAGATACCCATCGGGTGGATATCTGGATACTACGAAAATACCCAAAGACGGCTGGGACAACGATTTTATTTATGAGCTTTATCCCGAGAGTGGCAAGCCATTTGTAATCATAAGTTTCGGCGCTGATGGCCAAGAAGGTAGTGAAGGCTATGATACGGACTTGCTCAGCACAGATCCATAGGGGCCGCAGCCCGGCAGAGAGGCGCCTTAGGTCACAGCAGCAAATAAAGGCAAAACGGATGCGAGTATCCTTCGTTGCGTTGGACAGTAAAGCCCGGTTCTTTGTCAGCTATTTTGTGGCTTTTATCTGGTGATAATCTATTGTCACCAGGCGATGCTGCATAACACCCCGAACATCCGTCATGAAAATCTCTATCTTGGCAGGAACAAAAACACCACCTTTTTCAACTTTTTGATAGTCATAGCCACGAACGGCCAAAGACGTGCCGCTGTCAATACCTGCAAACCAAAGCATATCGACTAAAGAGCTGTCCCTATTCTGATGGAAAACGAGTTTTTGACGAGATAGCTCACTGTCGGTCTTATCGAGCAAGACCCGTTCAATTGGATAATACCATCGTCCTTCGATTTTGACCGGGCTGGTACCCTTTTTTAACTGAGCCTTATTCTCTAAAAGCCGAACCGGTGTCGTTGTGATATCGAGTATCGCTTTTGCAAAATCTACAGCTCCAAGGCCAATTGGCAAAAAATCAGCTTGCCTTGTCCCTTCTATTACCCTCATCCCATTCGGTGAAAATTCCCAAACGTATTTACCTTGTGGCTCCCGGGCTGAAACCAGAATTAAATTTGACCACGGGTAAATCTCGTGATGCTGCTTTGTGAGGTAGAAACTACCATCCAGTTGGTAAAAAGCAACCACGCAATCAAATTCAAGTTTTTGTGTTTGAGTCCAGGGTTGGAGTCCTCCTGCCGCCTCGATAGCTTGAGATATGTAAGGTGGTCTGGGAGCTGACACATCCACCTTCTGTTCCTGTTCCTGCTTCTGTTCCTGCCGGCATCCTGCGACGGCCAACAACATCACAGAAGTGAGCCAAATTGTCCTGTAAATCCAATTCATCATTTTCCGTCCCCTACCTGTTAATTATTTTGTGTCTTATATTTGACATTACGCTTCACTATTCCGGCCGCAGGGCAATTTCGCAAGCTGCTGCATCAAAGCATACCTTTGCACCGCATCATTTCTGGCGAGTTTCATCAGTTCCGCCGCTCTCTCCGGCTTCGACTGCTTCAGCACTCTATAGCGATTCTCACCGTAAGCATATTCTTCAAAGTCCAGTGTCGGTGGTTTGGAATCCAGCTGCAAAGGATTTTTGTCTTCCTCTTTAAGCTGCGGATTGAACCTGTACAAAGGCCAGTGACCTGTGTCGACTGCCTGCTTCTGATGCTCGCATCCCTTGACCAAATTGTAACCGTGGGCGATACAAGGCGAAAAGGCAATTATCAGGGACGACCCCGGGTAGCTTTCAGCCTCGACAAACGCCTTTACAGTCTGATTTGGATTTGCCCCCATAGCGACCTTGGCGACGTAAATATTGCCATAAGTCATAGCCAGGAGTCCAAGGTCTTTTTTAGGCCTTGATTTTCCCGCCGCCGCAAATTTAGCCACTGCCGCTCTGGGTGTAGACTTCGACATCTGCCCGCCCGTATTAGAATAGACCTCGGTATCCAAAACAAGCACATTAAGGTTGACCCCGCCGGCCAGCACATGGTCGAGTCCGCCGTATCCAATATCGTAAGCCCATCCATCACCACCAACAGCCCACACTGATTTGCGTACAAGATAATCTGCAACACTTAGTAATTGATTATTGATTATTGATAATTGATTATTTTTTCGTCTTTCGTCAATTAATTTTTTCAGTCTATCTACGCAAGTTCGCTGCTGCTCAATAGCAGGTTGTGCTGGGTCATCGGCTATTGCAGCAACTCTGATTTCTTCGGCGAATTTGGCATCAATCTCTCCATTCTCTGCCACCTTAGCCAACAATGTCAAAGCACGCTCTTTGAATTTGTCAACAGTCAAACGCATACCCATTGAAAACTCGGCGCAATCCTCAAACAAGCTGTTACTCCATATTGGCCCCCTGCCGTCGGCTCTCTTTGTATACGGTGTCGTCGGCAAATTTCCGCCGTAAATCGACGAGCAGCCAGTTGCATTGCCAATCATGGCCCTGTCGCCGAAAAGCTGCGTAAGGAGTTTGACATAAGACGTTTCCCCACAGCCGGCACAGGCACCGGAATATTCAAACAAAGGCTGAATCAACTGACTGCCCTTAACAGTATCGGATTTGAAAAGTTTCGGGTCCGTGTTTGGGATAGAAAGGAAATATTCATAATTGTCACGTTCCTGCAGGCGAAGCGGTTCCTGTCGGGTCATATTGATTGCCCTTCGACCCGTCGGCTGTTTATTCTGGTCCTTCTCATGGGCAGGACAATTGGCTACGCAAAGGCCGCAGCCTGTACAATCCTCCGGAGCTACCTGGACGGTAAATTTCATACCGGCAAAATCTTTGCCTTTTGCATCACTACTCTCGAAGGTTTCGGGTGCATCTTTGAGATACTTTGGGTCATAAGCCTTTATTCTTATAGTGGCATGGGGGCAAACTAATGAGCACCTGGCGCACTGAATACAGATTTCCGGCTCCCACTGTGGAATATCTACCGCGATGTTGCATTTTTCATATTGCGTAGTTCCGGTGGGGAATTTGCCATCAGGCGGCATCTTGCTGACAGGGAGCTTGTCTCCACGAAGGGCTATCATTTCTGCTGTTACTTCCTTGACAAAATCAGGGGCACCTTCAGGAACCGGCGGCCTCATCTTTATCTTGCTGGTCACCTTGTCAGGCACAGGGACTTCATAAATTTTTTCAAGGGCGCCATCAACGGCCGCATTGTTCATTTCAACAATTTTCTCTCCCTTCTTTCCGTAACTTTTTCTAATGGCATCTTTAATGGCTTTTACGGCGGTCTCAACAGGTAGAATGTTGCTGATTTTGAAAAACGCGGTCTGCATAATGACGTTAATTCTCGGCCCCAGGCCGATCTCCTGGGCAATTGAGATGGCGTCAATAATATAGAACTTCAGTTTCTTATCGATTAAGTGTTTTTGTACCTCCTGCGGCAAAGTGTCCCATATTTCATCCTTGCTATAGCTGGTTGTCAGCAAAAACGTTGCACCCTGGCGTGCCGATGAGAGCATATCATACTTCTCCAGGAAGCTTGGATTATGGCATGCGATGAAATCAGCCTTTTCAACAAGGTAAGGTCTGCGAATAACCTGTTGGCCGAACCGCAAATGTGACGTGGTGATAGCGCCGGACTTTCTCGAATCATATACAAAGTAGCCCTGTGCATAATTATCGGTTGTCTCTCCGATGATTTTTATGGAATTTTTATTTGCGCCTACGGTGCCGTCAGAGCCAAGTCCATAAAACATTCCGGATAGAATCCCCTGATTGGAAATCTCAAAGGAATCATCAATATTCAGGTTGGTATTTGTTATGTCGTCAATGATGCCTACGGTAAATCCATTTTTGGGTTTTGCGGCATCGAGATTATCAAAAACAGCTTTTACCATAGCCGGCGTGAAGTCCTTTGAGCCAAGTCCGTATCTTCCCCCGACTATGAACGGATACTTTTCAAAATCAGTTTGCCCGTCATCCATCGCCTCACCGATAGCGGTCCGAACGTCCAGGTATAACGGCTCGCCGAGCGAGCCGGGTTCTTTGGTCCTGTCTAATACCGCGATTTTCTTAACGGTTTTGGGCAGGCAATCGACAAAGTGCCTGACGCTAAACGGCCTGAAAAGTCTCACTTTCACCACGCCGACTTTTTCACCCTTAGACGCCAGGAACTCAACCGTCTCGTGGGTGGTGTCGGCCGCTGAACCCATCATAACGATAATTTTTTCCGCATCGTCCGGACCAACGTACTCAAACAAAGAGTAGCTGCGCCCAACGAGTTTGGCGAATTTATCCATTGTCTCCTGGACAATCTGCGGCGCGTCCAGATAAAATTTGTTCACCGTCTCTCTGCCTTGAAAGTAAACATCCGGATTCTGCGTGGTGCCGCTAATCATAGGTCTATCGGGGCAAAGTGCCCTGGCTTTATTTTGAGCTATAAGTTCATCATCAATCATTGCACGCATATCATCCAACGACAACTGCTCAATCTTCTGAACTTCATGGCTGGTCCTAAAACCGTCAAAGAAATGTATGAAAGGTATTCGCGAGGCGAGGGTCACCTGCTGAGCGATGAGCGCGAAATCCATTACCTCCTGAACATTACACGAACACATCATGGCAAAGCCCGTCTCTCGACAAGTCATCACATCAGAATGGTCACCGAATATTGAAAGTGCCTGACAGGCCAATGAGCGGGCCGATATGTGAAAGACGGTGGGGAGCAGTTCGCCGGCAATCTTATACATACTTGGAATCATCAGCAAAAGTCCCTGCGAAGCCGTGAAAGTCGTCGTCAGGGCACCTGTCGTCAGTGCGCCATGTACAGCCGCCGCCGCACCACCTTCCGACTGCATCTCCGTAACCGAAGGAACCGTACCCCAGATGTTTGGCTCACCTTTGGCTGTCTTTGCATCGGCGATTTCACCCATAGCCGAGCTCGGAGTGATTGGATATATTGCTATCACTTCGTTCGTGGCATGGGCAACGTATGCAGCCGCTGTGTTGCCGTCGATTGTAACGATTTTGCGATCCATTAAGTTCTCCATTTTAACTAAGAAACCACAATTAACATAAATACCGTCGTTTGCTCATCCAATAGGACTCCAAAACCGCGTTTTTTGATGCATCCTGACAGACGGTAATATCAGCACGACGATTTCGCCAACGAGCCCGGACGCATTCTTTATACAACTGCTTCCTTCGTTAGGCAATGGAAATCTTGCCAGAATTGAGACTCAGGATAAAAGAAGGCACAATTTTACTGCTCGATGCCGAAAAATTCGAGCCATTGCGTGGTTTCGCTCTCACTCAGCCCCATGCGTTTGGCTTCCGGCTCTCTTACCGGCTTTTTTCGCCTTAACTGCTTCTGGAGATTTCCCCAGAAAACTTCTGATTTTACGGAGGTCGCTTTTCTTGATCGAGCTGAATTCCGCAGTCTACGGTCGCTGCTGACAATAGTCAATCTCTTTGGTGCGGTGCTTGCTTTTATCTTGTTTTCGATGACCGAATCGGCATCGGTGCCCAGACCGGCAAAGAAGACCTCAAGATGTGCTATATTATCGAATCCGCTTTTGTCCCGTGGGCCTGTCCCATCAAAAACAATCTCCCCCGTTTCATTGACCGCCTTAAAATACCTGCTTATAACCCAGCACAACTGAATATCGCTGATTGGCTCGGAGTCATGATCTACTTTTACAATTGAATGAAGTAGATTATGGCCATCAATAATAATCATAGTTCGTAGTAAGTTGTTCGTAGTTCGTTGTCTATGGGCTCTCAACTACGAACTAACAACTATTATGTTCTATGCTTCGAATCTGATTTCTCCGCCGACTATTGTTCTCTCGACTTTACCGGTTACTTTCCAGCCGTGATAGGGACAGTTTCCGCTTTTTGAGCGGAATTTTCTTACGTCAATTTCATACTCGTTTTTCGGGTCAATAATAGTAACGTCGGCCTGTTTGCCTACCCCGAGCGTTCCCTTATCAACACCGATAATCTTTGCGGGCTTTTCGGTCATCAGTTTGATTAAAGCCGGCCAGTCGAGGATGCCCGGTTCTATTAACGCCTTGACGAAAAGGGCCAAAGCACATTCCAGAGAAGCGATTCCAAAAGGAGCAGTCAAAAATTCCAGCTCCTTCTCACTCTGTAAATGTGGAGCGTGGTCTGTTACCAGAGCGTCAACCAGCCCTTCCCTGACCGCCTCTTTCAGAGCCTCGATGTCTTTGGCTGACCGCAAAGGCGGATTAACCTTGTAGTTAGTATCATATTCGGCGCAGCATTCCTCGGTCAAGAGCAAATGATGCGGTGTTACCTCACAAGTAATCGGCAGGGAGTCTTTTTGGGCGGCCCTTATCAGTTCAACCGAGCCTGCAGTTGATATATGTTGGGCATGATAGCGGATCCGCCCAGGGCGGATTTTCCTGATGAGTTGGATATCTCGCCATAGCATTGCCTCTTCAGCCAGCGGATCTATACCCGGAAGTCCTAATATGGTGGAATAGTAACCAGAGTTCATCACGCCATTACCGGCAAAAGCATTATCCTGGCAATGCTGAGCTATGACAACATTAAACATATCGGCGTATTTCAGTGCCCGCTGCATAACAGCCGGGTCCTGCACCCCCCTGCCGTCATCGGTAAAACCGACGGCGCCTGCTTCGGCCATAAAGCCCATCTCTGCGAGCTCGGTGCCTTCTCTATTTTTTGTCATTGTCCCCATTGTATAGACGTGCGTTTTTCTTGCCTGCCTGGCCTTTCGATGAATGTACTCTACATCTGTTTCATTCTCGATGGGGGGATTGGTATTCGGCATACAGACAACGGAGGTAAAACCGGCTGCCACGGCTGCCGCCGAGCCGCTTGCTATCGTTTCTTCTTCTTCGTCACCCGGCTCACGAAAGTGAACGTGGATATCAATTAAACCTGGCGTTACAAGTTTGCCGGTAGCATCGATGACTTTCTGTGCCGGTTTTTTAATTTTGCCAATATCTGCAATTTTGTCACCGATGATAAGCACGTCACATTTTTTATCGATGCCGTTTGCAGGGTCAATCACCCGGCCATTTTTTATCAGAATTTCAGGATTCACAGTTACATCACCAATTATCGATTAGCAATTGCCGCTGCCTGGTTTACGAGAAACAACACTGCCATTCTCACAGCCAAACCATTGGTTACCTGCTCTAAGATAACACTGTTCCGGCCGTCGGCCACTTCGCTTTCCATCTCCAGGCCCCTGTTAATGGGCCCGGGGTGCATAACCAAAATGTCGTGCTTTGCCTTTTTCATACGCTCTGCAGTCAGTCCGAAATAATGCGAGTATTCTCTGACCGACGGAAACGGGTTGCCGCCGAGCCTTTCAAATTGAATCCGAAGCATATTTATCACATCGACCTTTTCAATAACCTCATCGAGCGAATAGCTTACGCTGACCGGCAGCTCACTTGCCGTGCTCGGGATAAGTGTCGGCGGGCCAACAAATATAACCTCGGCACCGAGTTTCGTCATCGCCCACATATCACTTCGTGCAACGCGCGAGTGAGCTATATCGCCGACAATTGCTATCTTCAAGCCATTTAGAGTTCCTTTGATTTTGCGAATTGTATAGACATCCAAAAGACCTTGCGTGGGATGCTCACAGAACCCGTCGCCGGCATTTATAACACAAGCATTGATGTTTCTACTTAACAGTTTCGGTGCGCCGCCTGCGCCGTGCCGAATCACGATAATGTCAATGCCCATTGCTTCCATATTTCTGGCTGTATCCAGCAGCGTCTCGCCTTTACTGACGGCACTGACCTTCTTCGTGAATTCAATAACATCTGCGCTTAGCCGGCTTGCGGCCAGGGCAAAGCTGTTTCGCGTCCTTGTGCTGTCTTCAAAGAACAGATTCACCACAACCTTGCCGCGCAAAGGCGGGGCTTTTTTAACCGAGCGGGTACTTATCTGTTCAAAACCCCTGGCGGTATCAAGAATATATGTAATCTCTTCAACGCTCAGCTCCCGAAGCCCAAGTAAATGCTTGCGGTGCCACTTGAATTGTTTGCTTTTTCTTTTTAGTGCCATAATCTTGAAAGCTAAAAACTAAAAGCGAAAAGGTAAAAGTTAAGTTAATTGAATGTTATTTGCTATTTCTTCCACATACCAGGAATAACTTTCTTATCACCTGTAATTTCAACCACTTGTAATTCTGAGTCTATTGTAAAAGCTCTGAACGGTTTCTCTTTACAGACCCAAAGAGGACCAAATACAAAAAGCCAGTGGCTATTTGGAACGCGGTGAATTCTCCACATGCCAAGCTTGTTAATCATATCTTGGAGAAGCTCCTCAATCTTTTTTTCTTTCCTAAAATCGTAATAAGACGAAATAACTCGTAAGTCAGCTACGATATGACATAAGTTACATAGCTCGTAATCCCATTCGGCTGGGTCGTTTTCATGCTCATAAGCAATCTTGAGCTCCCAGTCATGTTGTCGTTCTTCTTTTTTTTCCTTCTTCATTTCTTCAGGCCACTTTGTCGTGTAGCCAATTATATCTATCCTGAAGCCTTCCAAATCAACTTCGAAATTTGGCACATTCAGTACATTAGAAATTACATCTTTAGCTATCGGAAGAACAACTTTTGTCCACTTTTTATTATCTTTATAGTCTGTATAGGTTCCATTTTTGTTCAACTTCTCGGAATATAATTGCCAGAAATTTTCAGGTGTTAGTAATTTTATTTTTTGCGTCATATTGTTGCTTAATTCCCGGTTTTCTTCTCAGCACTCGTGAATTTACTACATGTTCTTCAGTTTACCTTTAGTTGTATCTTGTTAATAGAGTCTGCTAATTTACCAGGTTCGAATACACTCCTGATTTCGACGTTTACTGTCCCCCTTTCATCAAAGTCTCTCCGAGGCATCTGTAACTCCACTATTCCATCCTTAAGCTCCCCTCCTTTCCGATGCATCGTTATTTTTCCGTTTTTCGCTAAGTGGGGTTCCGAATATTCTCGCTCTCTGATCTTGCATTCGTAATATAAACTATAATAATCCCTGTGCACTTCCAGATATTTCGGTTCACCAAAAACGTTGTAAAACGCCTCAATTGGCTTCTTTGACGATTTTGTTTCTTCCTTAGATTGTAGATTATCAAACGTCCAATCAGAAACCAATCGCTTGATCTCACTTGGAGTCTTGTCATTCAGTGGTCGAAAAGAACCTTCACGGGCTAAACGCAAACTAATAGGAATACTATACGCTTCATCTACGCTACTACTCCACCAGATAGAGATAGGACGAAAAACCTCATACTTACCACGGGAAGGAGACCCATCGGATAACACTAGTAGTACACTCCCATCTCTGTATTTATAATAAAAGCGAGTACCGTGTTCGGTCGGTACCCAACGATTAGGTCTTCCAAAAAACTCATAGAATTTGGCTAAAGTATATCTCGAATTAGCCGCGGACCAATCCTTGATTCTTGCTTTGATCTTTGCAACAATAGCTTCCCTCTCAACATTCGCCTTAGTTTTTATCTCACCGAGCTTTACATGAAGTTCGTTCTCAGCTAAACGACGCTCAGCATCAGCCGCACTTAAAATAGCAGTCCCCTCACTAGTAAGAAGATCTGCAGATGCTGCTTTAGCACGCCACTGAGCTTCTACCTTAGCAAGCTCTGTTCTTACTTTTGCTCTAGCTTCTTCTTCACCTTTCCGCACAGCAGCATATTCACCCTCCGCTGCACGCTCTATCTCAACGACTTCTTTACGATACACATCCCAATCAGATTCCACCCCTTGATTCCAAGCATCAACTTTCCGTTTGATCTTATCCCTTAAATCATAAAGTTTCTGCTGAGCAGCTTCATCTTGATCCCTTAACTCCGCCTCACTTCTATCCAGTCGTTCCGTACTAACAGCATGCTCGTTTCGTGGTGCTCGCTTAATCCTATCCAGATATATGTCGATGACAATCAACACTCCAACAACAACGGTAACAATAATTACCCATTTCCATGTTTTAGATAGCTTCTCCATCTTTCGTTCCGCTTGTTACTAATCCAAATTAAGAGTGTGGACTTTTGTTTATTCTCGTTTTACTCCTTGTTTTTTTAAGTTTTACTTTTTCTGTGGCTATTTTTAACTTTTCCCTTCTTTTTTTTAATTTTACTCAATAACAACTTCTTCTTTTCCATCCGATTCGGAAAGAAAGACCTGTACTAATTTTCCAGGTTCGACATCAGTTTTGTAGCCGGCGTAATCAGCCTGTATCGGGAGTTCTTTGCCGAGTCTGTCAACAAGGACGGCCAACTTTATGGCCCCGGGCCTGCCTAAATCTATAAGTGCATCCATCGCTGCCCTGGCAGAACGGCCGGTATACAAAACATCATCAACCAAAATGATAATTTTATCGTCTATATCAAAACCGATTTCGGTGGTTCGAACCTGCGGCTGGGCGGTACCTTGAGGTGAATTCAAATCGTCCCGGTAAAGAGTTATATCCAAGGTTCCGCATGGAACATCCTTTCCGAGCTGCTTCGATAATCGGCCCGATAACCTCTTGGCGAGCACCTCCCCCCTGCTGCGAATGCCGATAACGGCAATATCCGATTCACATGGAGTTTCAGCAATAATGCGCCCTACCAAATCCTTGAGAATCTGCTCTATTTGTTCAGAATCCAGAATTACTATCATAATTACCGCAAACCCTTATCAAAACTGATATCCAAAATTTGCCTGAGTATAGCAACTACAGCCCGATAAAGCAAGCTTTCCAGATTAAGTTTTCGGAAATCAGCTTTTCAATACTGAAAAACGGTAATATCGCATAAATCATCGCAACAATCTACTTGAAAACATATCCGGTTTATGGTATCATATTGTCAAGGATTTAAGGGCAGGAAACTCCAAGCTAAGGAGGTTCGCAGCCGGAGAAGCAATCTTGCGTGTTTTGTCGCTACCTCCGGAGTGGGGGCTATGGTGCAAAGTCCGAAAAAAATGTTCGTGTTGGGCCTGATGGCATGCGTGGCGGCAATGGTGATATCTATGCGCGCAGTTGCCCAAGGAGAAATTCAGCCCGCCGAGAAAATGCTGCAACCCAGAGCGCTCAATCACACCGGAATTTACTCATTAAGAAATATAGACCCGAATTTGACAGGCACCGGCGTTAAATTCGCTGTTATCTGCCGAAGCATTACTTATATCAACAACGATGAACCTCAAAACGATTATCGTCCAAATGTTGGGCATAATTGCTTTAAAGGCAAGACATTCAGTTTTCACGACGAATCCATACCATCGCCGGCTATTTCACCTCACTCAACATCCATTTGCTCGATATTGTTCGGTGAGGATCCAGATGCATCACATCCTGAGCTGGGACAATTCTATTATCAAGGCGCAGCGCCGCAGGCCCAGGCCGATATTTACGAATTCTGGCACTTTGTAATTAATAACGTATTCGGTCACGTTCCCCCGGATGCAGACATTGTATCTGCCAGTATCGGCGATCCATGTGAATATTGGTGGACAAGGGGTATTGAATCGTTGGTAGAACACCACGGTCTTATTGTTGTCGCCAGCATAGGCAACGGCTTAGAGGCTGATGACCCTCTGCTTTATCCTGCTGCAGCGGCAAATGTCATCGGCGTGGGGGTCATTGACTCGGTAGATACTGAAGACCTTGCAACCAATCTTACAAATTTCTCACTTGCCTACCCGGATCATTCAAGTCTTGGCCCAACCATCGACCGTCGATGCAAGCCGGACATAGTCGCTCCAGGCAATTGCCTGGCTGCCAACGTCAACGAACCCAATGGCTATGAGCCAACCGGCGACTGGTCGAGCTTCTCAACACCAATAGTTGCAGGAACAGTAGGTCTGCTCGTTCAAAAAGCCAAACAGAACCCGGCTCTGAGCGCAGCTGTTTCGCCAGAAGGCGGGAACTGCGTAATGAAAGCCATCTTGATGAATTCGGCCACCAAACTGCCCTACTGGCATAAGGGTCGGCTTGACAAAAATGATGACCACAAGGTACCTCTGGATTACATTCAGGGAGCAGGGATGTTAAATGCCGTCGGCGCCTATCAGCATCTGGTTGCCGGGCGAAACAAACCAGGCAGTGCCTCAACGACGGGCTGGGACCTGAATCAACTGGATGAAAACGGAAGCTTACAGAATATCTACAAAATTACGTTAACAGAACCCACAGAGCAATTCATTAATGTCACTGTTGCCTGGAACAGACACTATGACAATGTATATCCCTTTGACCCAGTACCCGAGAAAGACGGCAATCTAAGGCTTGAACTCTGGGCGGTTGATCCGGAAGACAGCGGCAACGACTATCTGCTCGATTACAGCGACAGTGAGATCGATAATGTAGAACATATTTACTGCCGGGCGGATGCAAACTATACCAATTATGAAATTGTTCTTTCATACAGCGACGTCCAGGCGGAAAATCAAACAGCCAGGACACAGCGTTACGGCCTTGCCTGGAACATCGGGGCCACGCCAGACAGGGATAGCATCTTTTGGTATGACCTGAATACCGATGGTATTGTCGACGAATCAGATTTCACTGTTGTTCTCGATAACTGGGTAAACAGCATCACATCACCGGAAAGTTATCTATACGGCGATATCGACAGCAACGGCGTGTTCGACGCCAATGACGTGAAAATCTTTTTGGACAACACAAACCGCAAAGCCACCTGGTACACAAAGTAGTGTGAAATTGTCTGCCCGGCATTCATTGACACATTTTTATATCGTCACAGCCAAAACAAAAACAGTCTGAAACGCAACATGTCCCATAATATGCTTGATATAGCAACGGCAACCGTCTATACTATCCAATAGTCCAAACCAAGTGTAAGCGCACCTTGTTGATGGAGAGTCCGTACCGATTGCGACAACGAGTGGAAAAAATATATGATGAACAGAATGAACGTGTCTGAACAGGTTTGTTAGGGTTTGCTATTTGGGGGTTTCACGATGAAAAAGATTAGTATCGATGTGTTGATCGAAAAACTTACCCCGTGTTTGATTATGTGGCTACTGATGATTACACCAACCTTAGCCACAAATGCCAGCCAAGATGGATTAAATCCAGGGAGAAATGAAGGCACCGGCAACGAAAGTGCCTATGGGACTATGCGGATAGTCGATTTCCGGGACCTTGCGATATTCATCGGATACTGGCTTGAGACAGATTGCAATGCCGCCAACAACTTCTGCGGTGGGGCCGATCTCGACCACCTGTATGATGTTGACTACGACGGTTATCCATCCGATGTTGACTGCGATGACCGGGATCCCAACGTCTTCCCAGGCGCCCCTGAGATTCGAGATGGAAAAGACAATAACTGCGATCCTAATGGCAAGGCCGACGAAGGCCTGATTGTACCAGGCGACATCATTATCACTGAAATATTATATGATTCATCTGAGGTGCCCGATGGAAGATTCGAATGGTTCGAGGTGTTCAATCCCACGGATACTCCCATCAACATGCGAACGTGGCTGCTCAGAGACCAGCCGACCAGTACACAGGATATCGCAGTCGTCAACGACGATGTGATCATTCCACCTGGAGGATTTGCGGTGTTTTGCCACACCCTCTCGGTGAACTTCAATGGGGGTGTTGTGTGCGACTATGAGTACGGTCATTTGACCCTGGAGAACACTGCGGATGAGTTGATTCTGGACTTTGATGGCCTTGTAGTGGACGAAGTCTGGTACGACGAGAACAACGGCTGGCCCCGGGCCACAACCGGCTCATTAAACCTTGATCCCAATGCCTTTCTGTTAGACAACAACGACCCCAACAACTGGTGCAACAGCCCCAACGGCCAAGAGATACCTAATGGGGACGAAGCCACTCCAGGCGCACCTAATATGAACTGCTGGTAACAATAGCCCAGGCAAAAGCTTACCTTTAACCGTACCCAACGTACGGCGAACCAGTAAAGTCAAAAACTTCTTTTAATTGCTCGCCATTTCTGGTAAAAGTGCAATCCACAATACGCAAGCAATTTGAAAATAGCTATGAAGTTGATTGTCCGAAAATCTAGATTAGAAGGAACCGTAACTATACCGGCGTCCAAATCGCATACTATTCGTGCGGTTGCAATTGCCTCTTTGGCCGAGGGCGAAAGCACTATTCGTAATCCGCTGGAGTCAAACGATACACGGGCGGCGGTTGATTGCTACGGAGCATTAGGCGCCAAAATCGATACATCCGATCCTAAACTCTGGAAGGTAATCGGCACAGGTGGGGAAATCTGCGCTCCGACAGAATCCATCGATGTGGGTAACTCGGGGACAACACTGCGTATCGCGATGGGCTCGGCTGCCCTGGCTGAAGCCGGCAAGGTGATAACCTTCACCGGCGACGAACAAATCCAGAGCCGTCCTATTGAGCCGTTGATGGATTCGCTCACCGATTTGGGAGCAAACTGCACCAGCATAAATAATAACGGCAAAGCACCGCTCGAGATAACCGGAAGACTGTCAGGCGGGGAAACCAATATTGCCTGCCATACCAGCCAATACCTGTCCAGCCTGCTGTTGTGTACACCCCTGGCGGCCAAAGACACCGAGATAGACGTTACGCTGCTCAACGAACCGGGTTATGTGCAAATGACGCTGGATTGGCTCAACAGACAGGGTATCGAATACGAAAATCAACAGTTGCGCAAATTCAAAATCAAAGGCGGTCAAAGCTATAAAGCCTTTGATGTCACGGTTCCTGCTGATTTTTCCAGTGCTACGTTTTTTCTCTGCGCAGCCGCTATGGCAGCAGATGAGGTAACGCTGCTCGGATTGGATTTCTCGGATAGTCAGCCGGACAAAGCCGTGGTCGATTATCTAAAAGCAATGGGCGCCGATATCAGCATCTGCCGTAAGGCATCCTGCGGAGAAGCCAATTCGGTAACAGTTAAAGCCGCACCGCTTAAAGGTATCGAGATAGATATGAATCAAACCCCCGATGCCCTGCCGGCTATGGCAGTTACCGCCGCCTTCGCTCAAGGCCGGACCCGCCTTGTAAACGTCGCCCAGGCACGAGGCAAAGAAACTGACCGAATCAGATGTATGGCAGAAGAGCTGAAAAAAATGGCGATTGATGTTGAAGAACTGCCGGAAGGCCTTATAATAGAGGGAAGTAAACCCAAACCAGGTGAGCTGAACGGGAGAAGTGACCACCGAATTGTGATGGGCCTGTCATTGGCCGGCTTAAACTTAGACGGTCAATGCTCCATCGATACGGCTGAAGCAGTAAGCGTTACTTTTCCCGGTTACGTGGAATTAATGAAAAGTATCGGCGCAAATATGGAAATGAACTAACTTTGAACACCGATTTTCAGGAGAAGTAAAAATGATATGGGTTCTAATCTTACACAGTTGGATAAACTCGAAAACCAAAGTATTTTTATTATCCGAGAGGCTTACAGCCAATTCAATAAAGTCGCTATGCTCTGGTCGATATCGGCAAGCACAAGAATGAATTCGATTGACTGTCATATCAGAAAACAAACTATTTTATATATGGAGGTATATCAATATGCGTGACCTTGTGCAAATCTCAGAAACTGGTTTCAAAAAGCTCCATGAGGAACTGATCGAGCTTGAGAAAGAACGGGCTGTGGTCAGTAAACGGGTTGGCATAGCTCGTGAAGCGGGCGATCTAAAGGAAAACGGCGAATATATTTACGGCCGTCAGCAACTAGGGTTTATCGACGGGCGTCTGGGTGAATTGAGGGCGCAAATAAGCCGTTCAGAAAAAGTTGATTGCACTGAAGTTCAATGTGATCGGGCCCTGTTTGGCACCGTTGTGACTTTGTTGGATCTGAATACTCAAGAGAAGGTGACCTATCAATTACTGGGCCCTAACGATGCTGATATTGATACAGGAAGTATTTCAATTCACTCACCAGTAGGAGATGCTATTGTTGGGCTCTCGGTAGGGGACAAGGAGTCAGTAACGATCCCTCGCGGCGAGTTTCATTTTGAGGTAATTGACATTGCGAAGTCACAAATTGAGTAGAACTGAAAACCACCAAGATTTCCGAACGTAGCGGCCGAGCCCAGGATAAAAAAGACGATTACATGATGCAAAAACTAAGAGCACTCGGCTATTCTGCTGGATATCGACCACTCGCCCGAATCCTGGCTCCATGCCCGGCACGCCGACATCAAAATTACAATGAAATATTACACCCACGTCCTCCACGAATCAAAGGTCAAAGCAATAGATTCGGTTAGTGTCTTGACCCAGTCTTGTCTTAACGGTAGAATTAATGAGACTTTTGTAGACTCTGATAGACAGATAAACCTTGATAACAGAGTAAAATCAGCGATACCAGCTTAAAATTTGAGGTAAGTTTATGATAGGTTGTCACGTTGGACGTATTTTTCAGGTAACTATGGCCGGGGGCTCATACCAGGATGGCTTAACAGCCGTGGTACAGGGCCATCCGCCGGGTATGCTGCTTTCGGAGCAGGAAATTTACGGGGATTTACTTCTTAGAAAACCCGGAGCAGACGAATTGTCCAGTCCGCGTAAAGAGCCGGACCTGCCTATAATCTATAGCGGCTTAAACGCAGCCGATACAATTGAAGGTGCCGGTAACAAAAATCACACCAACGGCACCCCCCTGACGGTCCTGATTCCCAACCTTGACCGCCACTTCATCCACATCAAGCAATATCAGGACACGAACCGTACCCCCCGCCCGGGCCATGCTTCTTATGCCTCTTTTATGAAATACGGGCCCGATGATGACGCAATCGGAGCGGGCATATTCAGCGGAAGATACACCTGTACCATCGTCGCCGCCGGATACGTAGCTAAAAAAATATTAAAAGCATGCGGCATCGAGGTATTCTCCTATGTCAAAGAAGCAGCCGGCATTCGCTGCCCGGACATTAACCATGATGCGGCTTTGAAATATAGTGACAATTACAAACAAATGCGGCGGGACCTCGACCCATTTTATCAGGAGATTTATGTCAAAAATCGCATTACACCTGAAATGCGGTTCCTGGAGAAAATGAAAATACTGGCAGAGGTCGAGCAGGAGATAGACGCAATACGCGGCAAGGCACCTAAAATGGAGCCCAAAGCGGTCCAGGAAAAGTATAACGTACATCCCGTTCTTAACTGCCCGGATATTGACACAGCCAATGCGATGGTCAAGGCCTGCAACGAAATCAGCAAAACAGGTGATTCCACGGGCGGCGTGGTTGAAGTTGTAGTAACCGGTGTGCCGGTCGGGCTCGGCGAGCCGGTCTTCTATAAACTCGACGCTGAATTGGGCCGAATGCTCGGCATCGGTGCCGTCAAGGGCGTTGAGGTCGGAGCAGGATTTGCTGTCAAAGATATGACAGGATTCGAGAATAACGACCAGATGCACTCTGAAGGAGGCAAGGTCATCTTCGATTCAAATAACGCCGGCGGCATTACAGGGGGGCTTTCCACCGGCCAGCCAATTGTTGTAAGACTGACCGTCAAGCCAACGCCCACAATTGACAAGCCGCAGAAGACGATTGATAAGTACACCCTGGAGAACACAGATCTCGCAGCTATCACGCGGCGTGACCCAACGATTGTGGCCCGGATATGGCCGGTTGCTGAGAACTACACAGCGATGGTAATACTTGACCACCTGCTCGCACACTACGGCTACCAGACGCTCAAAGACAAATACGTTACCCCACTGGCTTAAGAGAGATTAGAAGAGGGGCCGGGATTGGAAGCTTTTTCCAAACCCGGCCCCTTTGTTTTTCCACGAGGTCAAGCGTCTTTTTGTCTATCGTTTGACCTGTCTACTGGAACGGCCCTACTGCGGGGTATGGTGGCCACGACGAGGCCGTCTTGTTGTCAAGGGCGTCACGTGCAATGACTATGAAAGTTTCTAACAGTCCACTGCCCCCCATTTTGACCGTGTATGTGCGTGGGTCAGTACCGGCAGGAACGTTAGATGCGCTTCTCCATTCGATGCCATCCCCAAACTGCACGTCCACTGGGCCGCCGCTGCTGAAGTCGGAATTGCTCGTGCATACGAACTTATACTGCACCTCGCTTAGGGGCACGCCGAGCGGCGCCTGATCCGTAGCTAATATTGCTCTCATTGTAGCCCAGTAATCGGTTTGGCCGCCGGGAGGCATCACGATTTCTCGAGGAGTGCCATCTAAGCTATTTGCGTCCAGTACGTCATCCCATAACATCGGATTAGGCAATGGGGCCAGAGTATCCGGCGGAAGAAGAGTCGTCGTACAAACTGATGATGACCAGCCGGTTTCATTCTGATTGAGCGACTTATCCCTGGCCATGACCCTATAGCAGTACATAGTATCCTGCGCGAGGTTTACGTCCGTATAATTCGGCTCATCCACCCAGCCGCTGTCATTTCCGCCAGCCGTTGTTGCCTCGAAGTAATACTGTACACCACTTTCATCAAAGGCTTGTTCGGCGGTCATTGAAACTGTATTCACCGTCGCCTGGATGCTTTCTATGTAAGGAGTCGGTGCCGGCGGCAAGGTGTCTCCCGTGCCGGTATATCCGATAACCGACCATTCGGTTTCGTTGCCTAATCCATCTTTAGCTTTTACCCTGTAACCGTAAATGTCGATATCGAGGCCGGTGTCTTCATACGTCGTGCCGTCCTGCCAGCCGCTGTCGCTGCAATCGCCTAACACGCACTGGAAGTAATACTGGACGGGCCAGCTCCAGGCGTCATAGGCAGTCTTTACGGTCATACTAATCGAGAACGGATACGTCACAGACGTCAGATAAGGTACAATTCTCCACTCGCTGGGATTAGGCATCGGAGCACAGACATCTTCGACGAGCCAGCATTCAACGAAGAAGGCCAGGTCGTCAATGTCAACATAGGTGTCAAATGTAAAGTCTGCGCCCTGACAGACGCCGTCAAGGTCGATACAACCTTCATCAAGCCAGTTCGAAGCGAATATCGCAAAGTCCTTGAAGTTGATGATACCGTCACGGAACAGGTCGCAGAACCTGCATTTTTCTTTATCAAGCGTGTAGTGATAGCCCATATCAACCATTCTTGTATCGGGTAATTCATCAGTGCGGGTAGTGTATTCTATCATGCCAAGGTCGATTGCAAGCTCGCTACCGGCATCGATACACGGGCTGTCCTCGGTCTGTCCGGCACCGATATGACTTAGATAATGGTTACCAAATGGTCCTGTTACGAAGAGCGGGTCTTCGTCGATATTGTTGGTATCGGGGTCCCAGGCGGCGAGTGGATAAGTGGAATCCAGAGATGTCTGCTTACTGGGATCGCTGGGATTCCAAAGCGTGCAGCCGAAGTCAATCCACACAGCCAATGCCGAGCGTTTGATATCACTGTAGGAGATCATAAGGGTTGCGGGTCTTGGGTCGAACTCGAAGCCGGTCGCCACGGCGATTTCGAGGCCTTTGAGGGCATAGTTGTTCCAGAAAATGCTGTCAATGACTTCGACGTTACTGTGGTATGAGCAGTAGAGGCCGCCTCCGAAGCCGCTGTAGCCGAGCTGCCCGAATGTACCCGAGGCGGCGTTGCTGGCGAACGTGCAGTTTGCGATGTTGGGCTCAGCAAACCAGTTGGCAGAAATACCGCCGCCGTCTCTGCCTGCCAGGTTATCGACTATCAGGCAGTTTATAATCTCAAATGAATCGGACTCTCCGGCCAGATACATTCCACCGCCGGATGTATTGGCATTATTGTGGTTTAAGACACAATCCCTGATTAGCGCTTCTGTAGCAAAGCAATACATTCCACCACCCTGACCAATAACCGTGGTATTCGGGTCATTCGGGTCAACAAAAACCAGTGGAGCCCGGTTAAAGTTGAGGCTGCATCCGCTAATTGTCAGATTCAAAGAACCAAGTGAATACAAGCCCGCACCGTACTGGGAGGTATTGTAAGAGATGTTGCAATCGGTAACTGAGAGGTCGTTGGCCTCGGCGAGATACATTGCTCCACCACTTTCATTCGCAATGTTTCGTTCCAATATGGTGTCGATAATCGTTCCTGAGCAATTCTCTGCACAATACAATGCGCCACCAAAGTTGGCAGAATTGTCGAGGAAGTTGCAGTCGTTAATAGTTATCGAGACATTGGGATCACAGAGTATAGCGCCGCCTACCTGCGCAGCAAAGTTGTTTATGAATGTGCAGTGTATGAAGGTCGGTGAGCTGTTGGCATCGCAATGGACTGCGCCGCCGTTATCGGCTGAGCAATTGGTGACGATCAGGTTTATGAACAGCGGACTGCTGTTGGCATCGATATAAATCGCACCGCCATTGGCGCCGATAACACTGGAGTTGCTTATATTAACGTTCTTAATGGTCGGACTGCTGTTAACGTCAATGTATATAGCCCCGCCACCCTGGCCGATGATGCTGCCATTGATAATCGTGAAGCCGTCGATGATAGTGTTGGGACCTTCGTTGCTGTTGAAGATAAAGCCGCGGCCGATTAGCTGGCCGTCGATAATTGTCATCGCTACGATGTTCGGATCATCAGGATTGGAGCTGACTAATGTAATGTCTTTGCCCTGCAGGTTGATATCGCCATCGTATGTGTCGGCAGTAACAACAAGTATATCACCACTCTTTGCCGCATCAACAGCCAGCTGAATGGCGTTTCCTCCACCTGTGACAATGACTACATTGGGCAGCTCGTACCGAACTTTGAAGAACTTGTCAGAATCCATTACGACTTCAATGCTCTTGTTGATAGAGACCAGGACATCGTTGACATCGTACCACCCCTCGACGCGATAATTCGGGGCTGGTTGCGCTGTCAGAGTTACTGATGCGTTCTTGTTATACCAACGGCTGTTCGGATCAGCATTCGCCAGCCCGTCCGGATCGAAAGTTACGCCGCCGTTATCGCCCTCTACATAGACCGTCAACCGGTACAGCACAATTGGATAATGATATCCCATATCCACGATGCTGACATCGTTGACACCGTCTACCCGTGTCGTGTACTGGGCCAAGCTAATGTTCGGCTCGTTGATAGTAACCAGTGATGCGTCAGTGCTTCCGACATCAATGCACGGGCTGTCGAACGATTGGCCGGCAGCAGTATGGCTTAGATAGTAACCACTGACAAACAATGGGTCTTCGTCGATAACAGTGTTGAAGTCCCAGCGCCGTAAATCGTTTGCGTCAATGACCGGGTCAATGAAGACGGCGTTAGCATCGATCCGGCCGAAATCGTTGGCATCCTGCCAACCCTGAACATCACTGTAGGAAACGGTAATAGAAGACGGCAACACATAGGGCAAGTCACCGTTCATTACCGCAATCTGGGAACCCTTAATACCAACATTACCCTGGTTGCCCCAGATAATAGAGTCGATAACTTCGATATTGCCTTCATAGGCGCTGTACAAGCCTCCACCATAACCGTTGGGGTCACTGACATTGTTGTCTGCTATTGTACAATTGTAGATAAGCAGATGTGCCTGCCAGTTGACCGAAATCCCGCCACCGTCTCTACCTGCTATGTTGTCGGTTATCAAGCAGTTCTTTATGACCTGGTCATCGGAGGATTCAAAGTTTGGATCAACAGCCACATACACGCCTCCGCCGGAGCCGCTGGCAACATTATTGCTAATCTCGGTGTTTCGTATCAGTGTATCGGTTGCCAAACTGTATACTCCACCACCAGCGCCAAATGCAACTCCCAAGGCGTTAGGATCGTTAGGATCAGCATCTGCAGAGACAATATTGCGTTGAATAATGGAATCTGAAATAACAGCCAGGCTCTCGTTGAAACACAGGCCGCCGCCAATATAGGATGTATTGTCGGCGAAATTGCAGTCCACAATATTCACGTCTGAGACGATCGCGTAGAGGCCACCACCCACAGAGGCGGAATTGCCGCTGAATTGACAATCAGTAAGTGAAGCCGAAACAGTGCTCACATAGTTACTGTCAAACAAGTAGCTCGAATAGTAATAGCTTGAAAAGATACTAAAGTTGAAACCAAAACCGAAGGAATAATCATAGTCTTTACCGCCATCGAAGCATACTCCGCCGCCGTAGCCGGTGTACAAGTCGCCATAATATGTTGTGACGTTGTTCTGGAAGCCGCATTTTGTAAGTGTTGACGAGCTGCCGCTGTCACAATAGAGGCCCGCACCGTAGCTCGGGATATTGTAGTTTCTTCGCGGCTGTTGTTGAATATTGCTTGGCTGGCTAAATCCACCAACTCCGCTTACACTGCCATCTGTAACATTGTCGCTTATTGTGCAGTTAATGAACGTTGGCTTGGTTCCAACACCGCAAAAGACACCCGCGCCATATGCGCTGAAGATTTCAGGATCAGGCTGACAGGGATCAGAGTAGCTTAATCCACCATAGCCACCGATGCTTTGATTACCATTACCACCATTGCCACCGTTACCGCCAATGGCCCGGCAGTTTGTGATTGTACAATTTTCGAATGTCGGGCTTGTTCCTATATCACAGTATATGCCGGCTCCGAGGGCCCGGCCGGATACGCCGCCAGAGCCACCGCTACCTCTCAAGCCGCCGTTTCCACCGTTAGCACCATCACCGGCTGTTGCGACACAGTTGTCAATTATGCAGTTCTTAATGAGGGGACTACCACCCCAGTTTGTAAAGACTTGTTTATAAGTATACATCGCCATGTTGATGTCGTTGGGGTAATTGGGGTCGAAAATGTACTCGTATTCATAAGAGTAATCGAAGATGTCGCCGATATAGATGCCGGCAGCTCCAGCGAAACCACCATTACCGCCGTCACCACCATCTATGTCGTCCGCATTGCCGTTGTTACCGCCACTGGCCAGACCTACGCTGACCGAGCAGTCTCTGATAATAACATTGGTGATGATGTGATTTCCAATTACAGTCAGAGCGGCACTGCTTCTTACAAATCCGCTACCTGTATAAATATTGCCGGACAGATTGGCATAAGCATAAGGCATGTTATCAAAACCATCTATACCGCGTGCCCCATCACCACCTTGTGGAGCTGGTGCGTTTATTGTTGTGGTATTTGAGTTTATTATGGTGACGCCGCTGAGGACCGAAGTACCTCCAGGAGCACCAAGGATATGGATACCGCCATTGAGCTCATTTGTGCAATCTATAATTGTAGATGCAACAACATCGGGGTCGTCAGGATTTGTGCCGGTAATTACGATGTTTTTGCCTATGACCTCAAAACCGGTACCGGCGTATGTGCCGCTGTGAAGGACAACCATATCGCCGTCTCTTGCGTCGTCTATAGCATCTTGAACACCCAGATAAGTATATTTACCGTCTGTCGAAACGTCCAAAATTCGCCTGACAGACCGCTCGAACTCGACTGTGACGAACCTGCTACCATACATAGTAACGCTATTGTAGAGGCCAAAGGTTGTATCATCATTAGTACCGGTCCATCTGAGGACCCGATAATTGGGATCCGGTATCGCCCTAAACTGTACCGTAGAGCCTGGCGTTACGTTAATAACTACGGGTGATTCGTTCGGGCCAATAACAGTGTTAACGTCGTTAAAGTCAAATACGAGTCGACTGCTATCAAAATAAGTATATTCGAGGCGGCCATTACCAACTACATTTATCGCCAGGCTGTACTCAATCGGCGGGCCGGTAAAGAACAGATAGTGATAGCCAAAGTCAGGAAATCCAACATCCGTCTGATTCAGGATGGTTGTTGTTATATTACCCAAATTGTACGTAGCCTGGAGAGTCTGCAGAAGGTATTGTTGGGCTGGGTCATTATTCGCATTCACACATGGACTTGTTTGTGGCTGACCAGCCCGAGTCTGGCTCAGGTAGAAGGGGCCAAGGCCGCCAGTTACCCACAGCGGATCAGTGGTTATGTTTGTGGCTTCGCCAAAATCACCTTCCTCAATGCACGAGAATGTTACACTGCCACCAAGCGAGTCAGGATAAAGGTCGTCGCCGGCACTAAAGGCATCACCCCACGTACCGAACAATATGCTGCCACTCATCCAGAAATCGTTTCCATTGCGCCCTATGATACAGTGACTAATCTCGGGGCTGGAGTCACCTCGATCGGCAATGCCGCCGATGGGGATGGGTCGTCCAAAGTTATCTTGCTCAAGGGCAAAGCCGTAATTGTATGCAATGGTGGAGAACCTGATGATAGCAGGCGACTCGTACAGGTAAATTGCGCCGCCAATATCACCTGATGAGTTGAACGTAATTAAGCAGTTGATAATCTCGGGAGCCGAGCCGGCTTGAGCGTAAATACCTCCGCCGAAACCACCTGCGCTGTTTCTGCTGATTTGAGTATTGACGATTACAGGCGAACCGTTTGTTATATAGATCGCGCCTCCATTGCCGGTAGCGGTATTATCGACTATTATGCTATTTCTTATCGTAGGCGATGCGTTGTCGATTAGTATGGCGCCGCCGTTGTTAGCAAAGCCGTTCATAATTGTAAAGCCTGACACGATATAGTTCGGATCTTCACCACTATCGAATATGAAGGCCCGGCCTAATCCGCCACAGTTAATAATTGTGTCGGCTACGACATCGGCATCGGTCGGGTCTGTGCTGCGGACAGTAATAAGTCTAACATCGTTCGGATCCAAACCTGCTCGGAGATTGATGTTATAGTTACCCGCCCCGGAATAGACGCCTCTGGAGGCTTCCACCGTGTAGTTATTCTGGGCTGCGTCAACGGCAGCTTGTATCGTGGGGAATGGGCTGCGAGCATCGAGGACCATGTTCTCATCGTAAAGGTTAATGATATTGTACCCAATCAACCCGAATTCGACTGTGACATACTTGTCAGTACTGTCCATAGTAACAATATTGTTCGGTTCACTGGACGAATCGTCATCAGTTCCGGACCAATCTCTGACTTCGTAGTTCGGGTCAGGTGTTGCAATGAGGGCTACCTCGGTTCCGTCGTAATATTGGTAATGTTGCCAAAAACCGAAATTCGGATCGTAAGTAACCCATGGAGTGTTCGGTTCGAGCGTGCCATTGGGCCAAAAGCCTTGATATTCTACGCGCAGGAACAAATTGGACAAAGGAGCCGGCTCGAATTCAACCGTGACGTATTTATCTCCGGTCATAGTGACCGTATTGTAGCGGCTGGTAGATGTATCGTCATCGGTGCCCGTCCATTTCTTCACCTTATATCCAACATCAGGGAATGCAGTAAGATCTATTACATTGTTCGTGTACCCCTCATAGGCTATAGCCGTGTTCGGCTCAACATAGCCTGGAGCAAAATTCGGGTCACAAGGATCACCGTTAGCATCGACCACAATTACGGTTAACACGTATTGAGCAAGCCCCTGGCTATAGTGATAGCCCATATCGACTATATTGACGTCATTGACACCATCGGTTCTGGTCGTATAAGTATGCATGCCGATATTAGGATCATTGGCATCGGCACTTCCGGCATCGACGCATGGGCTGTCGACCGACTGGGCAGCGGCAATCTGGCTTAGATAGTAACCAGCGATGAAGTTCGGATCTTCGCCGATATTATTGGTGTTCGGATCCCAGATCTCGGTGTTCGGGTCCCATCCAACCACTTCGCAGCCATTATCGACAAAGATGGCATTCGAACGTTGAGCCTGAATCAGACGAATGGCGGCCAAAATCGCATCAACAACTTCCCTGGCATCAACCACCTCATAGTATGCCCCACCCGTATTTTCAGCCAAACTGGTGAATAACACCTCATCTTGAATCGTACGGGCAGGATGAGATCCAACCAAGACCGAGAAGATATCTATCGACTCATTATTGGCTGCTGCAATGATATCACTGTCTACGTAATCCGTATTAGGTTCGGGATGCATAGGCCCGATATCACCCATGAGGATGATTGCTCTTCTTACACCCGGCCCAAGAGGACGCCAGGACGGTCCGGGCGAAGCCGGGTCGACCATGAAACCAACACCGGCCGCATTCAGTAAGGTATCAAGCGCATTCGGGTCGATACAATGCATCAATCCCGAGTAAACCGCTTCCTGAGCGCCGGAACCACCGCCAAGAGCAATCGCGTTAACAGCGTTGATCAATGCCGTTGTATTGTTTGTCAGCGGTGAATAATCATAGTATAGATAACTGGTTGACTGGTCACTCGCAGGAGGATCACGATATCCTACTATACCAATCCTCCAAATGCGGGCCCTGGCCGATATCTGGCCGATAATTTGCACCATTGAATTTGTGACTTCAGTGATAGGAACGCCCATGCTGCCGGTCGTGTCTATAGCGAAGACAATATCCAGTTCACTCGGGCCGACATATACATTCGGATCCGGGGAAGGTTCGATGTCACTGTAAATAATATTGACCGTTGAAGGCAGCGGATATGGCAAATCACCGCTTGTTACGGCAATCTGAGCGCCCTCATGATATCCAATATTGCCCCAGATAATGGAGTCTATAACATCTACATGGCTTTCATAAGAGACGTACAGACCTCCGCCATAAGACGGCGCTTGAGTTACTTCATTATCAGCTATTGTACAATTAGAGATAGTAGCATTAACCTGCCAATTAGCTGAAACACCTGCACCATCCCTTTCGGCCCTATTGTTGGTTATTAGACAGTTACTCAGCTCAGGGCTGAAGTCACCAGCGAGGTACACACCTCCACCTGAAGTGGTGGCCGTGTTGTAACTGATATTGCAATCAGCTATCAAACCCGGACCCTCAAACAAATATATACCGCCGCCTTGTGCTACCCCGGTGCTACCCGTTCGCTGGATAGCGATGTAAGTCGGGTCGCCTAAACTGCCATTGGGATCGGGCGGACCAATCGGCAGATTCGGGTCATTCGGGTCGCGATTGTAGAACTCGTACCATACAACATCCTGCGTAGCTTTGTTGTAGATGATTGAGCAGCCGATAATGGTCGAATCAGAACAATAAATACCATGGATACCGCCACCACGGACAGCCGAATTGTATCCGATACTACAGTCGGAAATCTCCACTTCAACAGAATCACTAAGGTATATCGCGCCTCCATCTTCATTTGCATCGTTCAGTACGAATACGCTCTCGGAAATTGTCCCAGAACATTCCGAACTTAAATATATCGCACCACCATAGGTAGCCAAGTTGCCACTCACATTGCAATCGACAACCGTTACTGAACTGTTCAGTCCGTAGAAAATACCACCGCCTTCTTCAGAAACGATGTTACCGCTGACCGTGCAGTCATTAACTTCAGATACACAATCCATGTCGTAGTAGATTGCTCCACCATTAATACCGGCAGTATTGTCTGTCAAGGTGGATTGCCTCAGCACTGACGTACTTCCGCTACCACTAAACAAACCGCCACCATTTAAGGAGGCGCTATTGCTGCTGAAGTCGCAGCCAACAAATATCGGCGAGCTGCCGGCCACAGCGTAAACGGCGCCGCCTGAGCCGGAAGCCGCGCAATTAGTAATTGTGAGATAACTAAGTGTAATACTGGCGGTAGTTCCAATATACACACCTCCACCATGGCCACCAATTGCGGAACAGTTGTTTATATTAACGTTGTTAATGATAGGACTGCTGCCGGAAGCGATATATATCGCCCCACCATCGGCATTAGTAACGTTGCAGTCACTTATTATGATATTCGCAATGGTCGGACTGCTGCCGGCGCCGATGTATATAGCGCCACCAGGTTGGCCAGTAAGGTCACCATTGACTATTGTAAAGCCGTCTATAACCGTGTTGGGATCTTCAAGATTGTCGAACGTAAAGCCGCGTCCACCCTGCTGGCTATCAATAATCGTCTGGGCGACAACATTCGGATCATCGGGATTGGTGCTGAATAATCTGAGTTCTTTTCCACTAAGGTTGATATCGCCATTGTATGTACCTTCAGCAACTATAAGTTTGTCACCATTGCCTGCAGCGTCAATAGCGTTCTGGAGGGCATCAGGTCCGCCTGAGACCGTGACTGTAGCTGACTGCCTGAAGCTGACGTTGAAGACCTTATTTGAATCCATCACTACATCAAATCTCTTATTGTAAGAGACTAAGAAGTCATTGACATCGTACCACCCTTCAAGGTAATAATCCGGTTCGGGTATAGCTTTCAGGCTAACTACCGCACCATCATAGTACCACCCGCTATTTGGTATGACCGAGCCGTTACCTCCTATCACGTTGACAGTTAACTCGTAGACAGGAACTCCCTGGCTGTAATGGTACCCCATATCGACGATATCGAGGTCGTTGACACCATCGATACGTGTGGTATATGTGTCCATACCGAGAATGCTTGCCAGGTCACTTCCACCATCAACGCAGTTGCTTTCGTATATCTGACCGGCAGCGAACTGACTTAGATAGTAACCGTTGATGAAGTAGGGGTCTTCCTCGATAGTGTTACTGTCGGGCCAGGGACTGTTACCATTCCAGCTCCAGTAGCTATTGGTGTCAGGGGCTTGCCAGCCGTTAAGTACGCAATTTTGTTCGATATAGATGGGTGGGCCAATTCCAAAGGCAGCAATTATCGCGCCCAGGTTGACCCGGGGCTTGGTTATATCAACTTTGGTATCGGTAACAGGGTCACCAGTTTCGACCAACATGTATTTGACCTGACCTGGCGTAAGGTAACGGCCCAGTTTCTCAAAAGCAGCTTGCTGCACAACGGCAACACAACCCGCTGCGAAAGGACAGGCCGAAGACGTGCCGTTGAAAAACGGGAAATAATCGTTAGGCCAATAGCCGCCAGCCCCAACAATGTCGGTAGTGTACATGGGGTCAGCAGGCGCCAGGATATCCAGGATATCATGCGCGTTCGAATATCCCGTTACTTCGTCAGTTATATCAAATACCGCACCGACTGAAATTATCATGGACATCGCAGCAGGATGTGATATGCCCTGACCTGCGAATCCATCGTTACCCGAAGCAGCCACTATCGTGATACCAGCAGAGACTGCGGTATTGGCTGCGACCGTAAAGGCCGGAGAGAAGGCATCTGCCACGGCCGGATCGTTAAATGGAAGACCAGGCAAACCCAAACTGTTACTCATAACCTTAATCGGATGGTATGGATCGTCGTTACGGTGAGTTATACACCAATCCCACGCCGCAATCAAAGCAGGATTAGTGAAACCTCCAAATCCGTCAGGATTAGCCTTGACAGCATAAAGCTTGGCGCCGGGGGCAACACCACCAATGTAATCGCCGAATATGCCTAAGTCTCCAGCCGCTATACCGGCACAGGCGGTTCCGTGCGCTACACTTGCCGGCATCGGATCATTGTCACCCATACCGGTATCAACGCCGCCAATAACCTTGTTATTCGGAAAACCACCGCCACCAAGTCTGGGATGGCTGTAATCGATCCCTGTATCAACTATGGCGATAGATATGCCTGAACCATCATAGACCTCGCGGGCTTTTAATGTATTCGCCAAAGGATTCGACTGCGCCAACATCAGTTCGTAATTTCGTACAGGCTCAATATGCGCCACCAGGGGATCATTGAGCAGTTTGTTAAGGCCTTCAATTGTAACTCCACCAGAGAAAGCTGCCAGATTTTCATAACGATAATCCAATGTTAACTCAGTGGACGTCAGTGAGGACAGAACCACATCCTGGCGACGGGCTATTTCTGCTCGAAGCTTGTTGACTGATTGGGGTGAATCCCAGTTGGTCGTTGCTCTGATGTTAGCAGGCTCAACCAGGCTGACGATTACTTTAACTCTTTGCTCACCAGCATCAAATTGGTCATAAATGGTTTGGCCGTCAATAAGTACCGTACCGCCACCGCTTAGTAACAATGGATCAGCAAATAAGTCATTGACATCGAAATCAGCGAATATATTGGGATCGTACCGTGGTCCGATGTCACTGTGGGAAATATTCATCGTGCTGGGTTCGGCACCGGTAGCGATCGCAACCTGGGAGCCATCGTAACTTTCATTACCCCAGATGATGCTGTCGATAATTTCCACATTGCTTTTATAGGAACTGTAAATACCACCGCCATATCCCAAACCAATAGAGCCGGCGACGTTGTTATCGGCTATTGTACAATTAGAGATTATTGGTTCCGCGAACCAGTTCGAAGATATGGCCCCGCCGTCTCGGCCTGAGCTGTTTTCCGTCAGCAGGCAGTTATGGAGGATGGAAGTATCAGGGTTGTCCATATCGCTGCCACCGAAGTAAATGGCGCCGCCGGAAGCACTTGCCCAGTTTTGGGAGAAGACGCTATCAGTTATATCAACGATTGAGGACAGGCCATGGTAGCCGCCGCCTTCGCCGAACATTACAGGAACGGCCATTAACGGGTTGGTAATTATATCTGTGTCAACAAAAGCCTGATTCCCGATGATAGTAGAACCTGTAATTGCGCCTGTGGAATCGACGGAGTACAGACCTCCTCCAAGGTACGCAATGTTGTCGCTGACGTCGCTGTTGATTATTGCCATCTCCGCATTAGACCAGTATACTCCACCGCCGACAGTCGCTTCACCGTTTGAAACATTACAGTCCACAAGTTTCATAAACACACCGTCTTCTGCAGCTATCGTGCCTCCGTAGCTGACGTAAATGTCCTCGGGAGCATCTAATCCCACGTATGTATTCGGATCCAACGTCGGAATAGCCGTATTGTCGGTGAAATTGCACTTCGTGAATTCCGGGGCGCTGCCGTAACAGGCATAAACCGCACCGCCGAAGTTCTCAATTGTCATCCGTACGTCCGGAGTAAGAGTTTCGATTGGTAACCCGCCCAAACCGGAAAGACCGCCGTTCGCATCGTTATTCACAAAGTTGCAGTTATAAAACTTCGGATTACTATCGTTCTCAATATAGACCGCACCACCGTATCCACTGTACTTCCAGTAGTCCTTGTAGTAACCAGCATAAAACGTGGGAATACCGTACACATCGTAGGGACCCCAGGACCATCCGTCCCACCAGAACCAGTTCGGGAACGTCCCCGGCCCTGTCTCCTCGCTTGGAGACCACATATAGTTGCCGCCTCGTCCGCCGTGGATAATTGGTGCACCCGTATCATTACCACCGTCTCCGCCATTACCACCTAACGCGAAGCAATCGACAAACGAGCAGTCGGTAAATATCGGATTACTGCCGTAGCCAATATATGCCGCGCCGCCGTAGGCCCAGCCTGCCCAGCCGCCGTCCTTTCCATACAGAGGCATATCCGCCCCGCGACCACCGTTACCGCCGGTGACCGAACAATCCTGGAACAGACAGTTCTGAACGATAGGTGAGCCGTTATAGATTGTCATCGCGCCACCATTGACACTGACTCCATTGAAACCGTCCTCATCGCCGATATCAGCTCCGTCCATGCCGTCGGCGCCAAACCAGTTATTCTCTTTGAAGACACAGTTGCGAATCGTGGGCGAGGAGAAATTGATATGCATTCTGCTGTGCGTGATAGTCAGGCCTTCAATGGTCGCTTCGGTATCGACAGTATATATTTCAAAAATCACATTATCGATAATCGTAGCCGCTACGGAGGTGGGGTCGTCCGGTTTCTCGCTGCGAAGAGTTATGCCCTTATCAATCAGAATAGTAACCTGTGGGTACGGAAAACCGGGATATGGCGGGTCATAAACACCCGTATATAACACAACAACATCTCCATCTTCCGCCTCATCGATAGCGCGTTGAATTGACGTATAATTCGCATCGTTGCCGACAAAAATAGTCCGTGGCTGCTCGAACTCAACCGTAACGTCCCTGTCACCCAGCATAACCACAAAATTCGTGTTGTCAGTGGACGCATCGCCCACCGTTCCGGACCAGCGATCAACGCGGTAACCTATATCTGGGAGGGCAGTTAGCGGTATAAGCATGCCGGCATAGTAAGTATCGCTGGCCGGTTCGATCGTGCCGTGCCCGCCTATTACGGTCGTAGTTAAAGTAAACTGCTCAAGCCCCAAATGTATTGAGTAGTGGTAGCCAATGTCAACAAGGCCAATATCTGCATCACCGTTGGTGCTTGTGGTGCGTGTGTTCATACCGAGATTGAGGGCCGGAATGCTTCCGGCATTCACCGCCGGGCTGTTAAGAGCCTGCCCCGCAGCAATCTGACTGAGGTAGTAGTCACCAAGCGGTCCGGCAACAAACTGAGGATCACCCGTAAGGTTTGTACCATTAGGATCAACGTTAGGATCGGTACCGCTCATGATATCAATCTGCCCGGTATTGCCGTCGTAAATACCGTAATCACCATTGGCGTTGTTGTTGAACAGGCAGTGCTCCAAAATGTCGCCGCCTGAGTATTCTTCGGCTATCGCCACATTGTTGCAGTTATCGAATATGGAGTCGCTGATTACAACTTCGGTAGTCCAATCGCTGTAAACGGCGCTACCAAGCTTGTCCGATGAGTTGTTCACAAAAGTACAGTTTTGAATCCTGGGCACCGAGTAGATGGCAGTGGCAATCGCACCGCCCTCTGCCACGGCCGAGTTGCCGGTCAACAGGCAGTTCTTGATTAGATGGTCGACGTTGCCGCCGTATAAGATAATCGCACCGCCGGTCCCGTTAACACTCTCGGCCACGTTGTTCTGCAGGACACAGTCCTCAAGCGTCGCATGTGTATCAGCAAGAACCATACCACCACCCATGCTGAAGCTGCCGCTCAGGTCTATCCAGTGGGCTGCTCCGAAACTCCCAACAAAATCGAACATGCTGCTCGCATCACCGATGGTGGCGCCGGGAGCCCCCCCAATCAAAAGCGGGTTGAATAGAGCGATGTAACTGGTGTCGATACCACTGGCGCCTAAGGCCTTATTTCCATTTATGATTCCCCCATTCATAGTGACGGTTCCGGCCGTGAGGAACAAACCGCCGCCGCTCTTGGAAGTATTGTTCAGGAATTGACAATTAGTGAATGAGGCCTCAAAGTCCTGGAAATGCACCGCACCGCCATAGGCATATATGTCATCAACGGCCTTATTGCCAACAAAGCCGCAGGATTCGAAGTTCAATTTCAGTATGTTATATATATTAGGATCGATTACTTCATAATATGCATCTATCGCACCGCCGTTGCCGCCTGCCCTGTTTCCGGTGAACGAGCATCGGGTGAAGTCGGCATCACTGTCACAAATAATTGCACCGCCATCTCCGATGGCTGTGTTACTCACGAAGCTGCAATCTTCAATATCTGCGAAACCACCTTCGGCAATGTAGATTGCGCCGCCAGCAGCTGCTTCAGAGTTTTCCTCGAATGCACAGTTGTCTAAGTCCAAGTCGCAGCCCGGCTCGCAGTAAACGGCACCACCGAGATTACCTATGAAGTCGCAGGTATTGAGCTTAATATTGTTGTCGGGCACCGAATACAAAGCCCCTCCCTCGGTATACAGTGGCATCTCCACGAGATTAAAGGATGCGTCGAAGGTTGTGAAGGTGTCATAAGCGCTGTTGCCGGAGAATATGCAATTAGTAAAGTTTGCATCAGAGTCGCTGTCGTAGTAGGCTGCACCGCCGGCTATTCCACTAAAGCCAAAGCCAAAACCAAAGGTAAAGCTAAAGGCAGAGCCGTCTAAACCTGGCCCGGCAGGGCCAAGAGGCGGGGCAAGTGGTGCACCGCTGCCCGCAGGACCACCAACACCAATCGGGCCTAATGTAGCGAAGTTGTCAACGAAGTTGCAATCGGTGATAATCGGGACGCTTTGGCCTTCGCAGTAGATACCGCCACCGATGCCACCACCGTAGCTATTGCCTCCAAAACCGCCCCAGCTCCCGGCGCCGCCGACCGCGGGGTGACTGAAGCCACCAAGTCCGCCGGTGCCGCCCCAACCGCCTCGGGCAGCATTATTTCTTATGATACAATTCGTGATGAATGGAGAACTCTTGTCAAGGCAGGCGATAGCGCCGCCATGCCCGGTACCTTCACCATCGCCACCGTCACCGCCCCACTGGCCGTCCTGAGTTGATCCCAAAGCTTGCTCTTCACTCAGATCAAACAATATGTAATACCACGTATCCAATCCCGGGAAAGTGTCGACACCCGTAGCACCGAAACCACCTACCGCACCGGTAACGACGTTGTTGGTTATCACGCAATTCCGGATAGTCGGAGAACTGCCGTTCTCGCAAAGGATTGCGCCACCATAACCATCGCCTGTCGCGTCCTTTCCACGCTCGGCCTTCGGGGGGGAGGTGGCATCATCAGGATCTATGTTTTGGTAGGGAAGGGGATAGTAAACTCCGTACCGACCGGTATCGCCGATCACACCGCTCATGAGACCGTTTCTGATAGTAAATCCCGTCACTACGGCAGTGGGCTCTTCGCCACTGTGGAATCGGAAGGCACGCTTCGGGGAGTATTTGGCGCCTTGACAGTCAATGATCGTCCGTGCTATGACGCCCGCATCATACGGATTTGTCGACGTCAGAAGAATGCTCTTGCCTCTAAAATCAATACCGTTGGGTTCGCTTATATAGTGGGTTCCTTGATCTACGAAGATTTTATCGCCGCTCCTGGCCTCTGCTACGGCTTGCTCGATTGTAGCGATTTCTTCAGGAACATAGAGTATATTGAAGACATCCGGTTCAAACTCGACAGTAAAGATTCTGTTGCTATTCATCGTTACGTTTATGCTGTTACGATTCCAGTTCGGCTGGTTAATGGTGTTAAGATTCCAGCCCGGTTCGTCATCGGTCGTGCTCCAGCTTGCAACCCGATAGCCTGGTTCGGGAGTGGCGGTTAGTGTTACCATCGTTCCGATGTAGTAAGTAGAAGTAGCAGGTTCAGGTCCGGTAGTAATCGGATCCGGCTCATTCACCTCAACCGTGCCATGACCGCCCAAGACACCAATAGTCAGACTATATATCGGGGCAAGCAACCGGTCGATGCTGTAGTGATAGCCGATGTCAACCTGGCCCATATCTGTAACGTCGAGGGGGTCAGTGGTATAAGTATTCAGCCCGAGGTTAACGGCTGTATCACTGCCGTTATCAACTGCGGGACTTGCGCTTTGATTGAGATAGTAGTCTCCAAATGAGCCGGTTACAAACAGCGGGTCACCTTCGATATTCGTAACATCGAGGTCAACGCCGGCTGTAGTAGTGGTCAGCTCTGTATTGCTGTTATAAATCCCGTAATCGCCATCGGGACTGTTGTAGAATAATGAAGTTGATACGCTTGCGTTACCGGTGTCCACTTCAAGTACTGCGTGGTTATCGCAGTTATCGAATATGGAGTCGATAATTGTTGGGTCCGAACTCCAGTCACAGAATATCGCGCCGCCGCCGAAGCTGTCCGCCGAATTTTCGCTAAATGTGCTGTTCCGGATTTCGGGCGTCGAGTCATAATAGGCCGAAATCGCACCACCACTAAAAGCTGCAGAGTTGCCGGTTATGAGGCAGTTCTTGACGAGGTGTGTGACGCGTCCACCGAGGAAACTGATTGCACCACCAGAGCCTTTGATACCCTTGGCGGCATTATCACTGAGAATGCAGTTTTCAATTACTGTAGGAGTATCGGAGCAGAACAAACCACCGCCCATCTCGTAAACGTCACCGCCAATGGATGTGTTTCCACTTATCATCCCTCCGTTTATTGTTATGTCTCCAAGTATTAATTGGAGCCCGCCTCCACTCCTGGCAGAGTTGTCCAGGAAGTAGCAATCGTTGACTAAAGCGATGAAGTCCCGGGAATACACACCGCCGCCCAATCCGGTGCCGGCAACGGCCTGGTTTCCTAAGAAGCTGCAGGATTCCAGGTTTATATTCAATGTCGTGATTATGTCGGGGTCGAAGGGATCATCATAATATGCATCTATCGCACCGCCGTTGCTGCCGGCCTGGTTCTCAGAGAACAAGCACCCCACAACAGTCAGGTCACTGTCCGTGCTGATTGCTCCACCCGAGGAGGTGGCTGCATTACCCAGGAACTCACACGAACTGATGGTGGCCGAACCAAGCTCTTCCATAGAGATTGCACCGCCCGCTGCGGCATCATTGTTGTCCTCGAACAGACAGCTCTGGATATCCACGGTGCAGCCCGGTTCGAAGCTCACCGCACCGCCGAGGTTCTTGAAGAACTCAAGGTTCGACAAAGCAACCGTATTGCCCACATCAGAACCCACGGCGCCACCCCTGGTATATACCGGCGTCGGCTCGTACGTGGGATCGAGATAATGGAAGTAGTTTGCCGGATCAATGTTGCCGTAGACCGAGGTCTCGGGCAGCACAACCAGCCAGTCAAGGGGAACTACATGTGGTGTTATGACATGTGTATATTGCCCAAAGACAAGTGTCTGCTGTGCTATATAGGCCTGGTTTCCGATGAACGTACAATCGCCCAGGTCAACATCGGTATTTCTGTAATAGATTGCACCGCCGGCCAATCCGCCGAGACTAAAGACCTGCCCATCATATCCCGCCAACTCAGTCGGGGGAATCATTGGCGGAAACACTAGTTCGCGCGGCTGACCCCAGCCCGCAGGAGCACCGGGAGCGGGCAGTCCTGTCGTAGCATGGTTATTGATGAACGTACAATCCCTGATAATCGGTATGCTGTCGTTCTCGACGTAGATTCCGCCGCCGAAACCGTCTCCGTAACCATTGCCGCCGTTACCGCCGTTACTTGAATAGCCTTCAGGCGCTGCGAAGCCACCGGCCCCCCCGTCGCCGCCGAAGCCGCCGCGGGCGGAATTGTTCTGTATGATACAGTCCACGATGACAGGGTTACTGCGACCAAGAATTGCAATACCGCCGCCATAACCGTTACCTGTCCCGTCACCACCGTTGCCGCCCCACTGACCGTCCGGTATCTCCTCTATGTCGGTTGCTCCCGGCGGCAGCCAGAACCACACCCAACCTGATCCCGGCGGAAACAGTGATTGCCCCTGAGCACCGTTACCACCATATACCGCGACAACCACATTGCCTGTAATCACGCAGTTCGTAAACGTCGGGGAACTTCCGTTCTCGCACAGAATACCACCACCATAGGCCTCGGCGGTCTCATCCCGGCCGCGCTCTGCACGCGGAGGAAGGGGCTGAGTAAGATCCTCTCTCCACGTCTGATTCTGATACGGCTCAGGCGTAAGCATTCCAAACCGTCCGTCCACGCCGAGGCCGCCAACCACATAACCACCCTGGATCGTGAAGCCCTTTACCACAGCAGTGGGCTCTTCGCCGCTGTGGAAGTTGAATGCACGCCCCGAGAAGTATCGGCTGCCCCCAGCGTCAATAATCGTAGTCGCTACCACACTCGGTATATTCGGTTCGGAAGATGACAGAGTAATGCTCTTGCCCGCAAAGTCGATACCGTTCGGATCGCTTACGAAGTAAACTCCGGGTTCAACCTCAATTATGGTGCCATGTTGGTCGGCTTCCGCTACAGCTTCCTCAATTGTACCGAACTCATTTGGGACCTTGATGATACGCCAGACATCCGGCTCAAACTTGACAGTTACGATTCTGTTGCGATACATCACCAAGTCTATGCTGTTACGATTCCAGTTCGGCTGGTTAACGGTGTTAAGATTCCAGCCCGGCTCTTCATCGGTGGCGCTCCAGCTTGCAACCCGGTAGCCTGATTCGGGTGTGGCAATTAGCTTTACCATCGTTCCGGCGTAGTAAGTATAAGTACCGGTTGCAGGATCGAAAGTAATCGGGTTCGGTTCGTTTACCTCGACCGTGCCGTTGCCGCCCAAGAGAATAAGAGTCAACTTATATCGTGGAGCGAGCAACCGGTCGCTGTAGTGATAGCCGATGTCAACCTGGCCCGTATCGGTAACGCCGTTGGGGTCGGTCGTAAAGGTACCCAGGCCGAGATTAACAGCAGTATCGCTGCCGTTATCAACGCCGGGACTTACGTTTTGATTTAGATAGTAGTTTCCGAATAAGCCGGTTACAAACAGCGGGTCACCTTCGATATTCGTAACATCGAGGTCAACACCGGCAGTAGTAGTTGTCTGCTCCGTATTGATGTTATAAATCCCATAATCGCCATCGGGATTGTTGTAGAACAATGAAGTCGATACGATTCCATTCCCGGCGGTCTCTTCAATTATTGCGTGGTTATCGCAGTTATCGAATATGGAGTCAATAATTGTTGGGTCAGAATCCACGTCACAGAATATCGCGCCGCCGAGGGTTCCAGCCGAATTTTCGCTGAATGTGCTGTTTCGGATTTCGGGCGTCGCGAGAAGATAGGCCGAAATCGCACCGCCATTAAAAGTTGCAGAGTTGCCCGTTATAAGGCAGTTTTTGACGAGGTGTGTGAGGTATCCACCGTAGAAACTGATTGCGCCGCCGGAGCCTTTAACAGCACCCTCGGCAATATTATCACTGAGAATACAGTTTTCAATTACCGCAGCAGTATTCATGAATAGCACGCCACCGCCCATCTCATAAGTGTCACCGCCAATGGATGTGTTTCCACTTATAAGACCTCCGGTTATTGTCATGTCTCCAAGTGTTAATTGGAGTGCGCCTCCGCTCCTGGCGGAATTGTCCAGGAAGTAGCAATCGTTGGCTAAAGCGATGAAGTCCCGGAAATACACGCCGCCGCCAAGTCCGGTGCCGGTAACGGCCTGGTTTCCTAAGAAGCTGCAGGATTCCATGTTTATATTCAATGTCGGTGTAATGTTGGGATCGGTACCTCCATAATTATAATATGCATACATTGCACCGCCATTGCCCCCGGCCTGGTTCTCCTCGAAGAGGCACTCAGTGAAGACCGCGTCGCTGTTGCAAAGCACGGCGCCACCGTCACCGGTGGCGGAATTATACCTGAACGTGCAGTCGTTAATATCTGCAAAGCCAAGTTCGGCAATGGTTATTGCACCACCAGTTATTGCTTGAGAGTTGTCCTTGAATAAACATCTGTCGAAGTCCACAATGCAGTTGGCGTCTATGCGGACAGCGCCGCCGAGGTTGTCTATAAACTCACAGTTTCCAACAGTAATAATATTGCTAATATCAGAGGCCAAAGCACCGCCGGAGGTATACGAGGGAGTTGGCTCGTATATGTAGTCGGTGTAATGGAAAATGTCATCTATTTCCACTGTTTCGGACCTATCCAGGACGTACTGCACTAGATACGCCTGGTTGCCGGTAAAAGTGCAATTGGCATCAGCCAGGTTGGCATCTGCGTTTCGGTAGTAAATTGCACCGCCGGTTATATCGCCGTAGCTAAAGGCCTGGCCGATAACGCCTTCAGCAACAACTGGCCCAAAGACTAATTCACGCGTCTCACCCCAGCCTGCAATACCGCCAGCTCCGGGGAGACCAGACGTAGCCTGGTTATTAATAAATTCACAATTCGTCAATACCGGCTCGCTTCCGTTTTCGCAGTAGATTCCACCACCGATACCGTCACCAAAGGCATTTCCGCCATTTCCGCCGTTGCTTGCGTAGCCGCCACTTGGGTTTGCTGAGCCGCCGTTCCCGCCGTTTCCGCCGGAGCCACCTCTGGCAATATTATTTTCGATGATGCAATTCGTGATAATCGGACTGCTCCGACTCAGACAGGCGAAACCGCCGCCGTATCCGTACCCGATTCCGTCACCACCGTTGCCACCCCACTGGCCATCGTCAATAGTTTCCACATCGGTCGCTCCGGGCGGCACGAAAGAAAATCCTCCGGATATCCCGGGTATCCCGGGCCCGGATGCGCCGTCACCGCCGTAAGCGCCGACAACAGTACAGTCGGTTATCACGCAGTTCTCAAAGGTTGGAGAGCTTGCGTTTTCGCACAGGATTCCACCGCCGTAGGCACTGCCACTGCCATCCTGGCCGCGTTCGGCACGTGGTGGGAGAAGCTGATTTAAGAAATCCTCTCTCCAGACGGTTTCGTAGGGTTCAGGAGTCAGTATTCCGAAACGCCCCGGCAGACCGGTAGGACCGACCATGAAACCGCCTCTGATGGTGAATCCCTTTACGATTGTATTGGGGCCTTCACCGCTGTAGAAGTGGAAGGCACGTCGCGGGTTGAATCTGGTGCCAAGGCATTCAATGATTGTCCTCGCTACTATATCCGGGTCAGTCGGGGCCTTAGATCTCAAAGTGATTTCCTTGCCCTGGAAATCAATCCCTGCCGGGTTAGTTACATAGTAGATAATATCTGGTTCTACGATAATCACGGCGTCATGCTCGGGAGCATTTGCTATAGCTTCCTCAATTGTAGCGTACTCGCCCGGGACTTTTATGAGCTTGGTGACATCCTCCTCAAGCTCGACAACAATCGTTTTGTCGCCATCCACTATTACGGTGTTGGTGTTTGCATTCCAGGATGGGTCATCGTCAGTACCTGTCCAGCTCTTCACACGGTAGCCCGGATCAGGCGTTGCCGTCAGGATAAGCACAGTACCTGCGTAGTATTTGTATGTGTATACATTATTGTCGGGGTCGTATGACACGTTGTTCAGATCGAGCTGGTTGGGATCAACCGCCACTGCACCTGGGCCAATCACTGTAAGGATTACCTCGTGCTCGACTCCATACAGTGGATAGTGATAACCCAAATCCACGATGTCCGCGTCAGGAACAAGGTCGGTCCTTGTCGTCAATACATCCAGACCCAGATTGCTTGCCAGGTCGCTTCCGGCATCGACGCAATTGCTGTCGACCAATTGGAAGTTTCCGGCACCGATTTGACTCAGGTAGTGATTACCCAGGGGCCCCATTACAAAATTCGGGTCGTCCCAGATATTGTTTGTGTTCGGATCCCATGGACCATCCGGATCATTGGGGTCCAGGGGATTATTGGCATCGTAGGGATCCCAGCCATAGAGGGTGGAGCCATTGTCTACATGGATGGGAATACCCAACAACCGTCCTACGTCGATGGCTCCATTTCTGACCGTGAAGACGTAGCGTCCGAGAACCGAACTGTTTCGGCTGTCATAGATTAAACCGGTAGGACTACTATCGAGGAACGCCCCGGGGCTGCCTGAGCCTGGGAACTCGTAGAACGTACCGGGATTACCCGAGCCGTTCGAGAAACCAGCACGGGCTGAAAAACCGCCAAAACCGTTGATACCACCGCTGGCATCGCCGGTTTCCCAATTGATTGTCTCATAGTTTAATTCGATGTCGAAGTCGCCCGGAGCACGATCGGCGCGCTCAATGATGACCATCTGGAACCTGTTGATCTTATCATTGCTCATGAAGAAATAACCAACGTCGATCCAGTTGACCGCGAAGGCGTTGCGGCCGGCTACGGTCCCCTGACCGTAGGTTACTACGTTACCAACTCTTGTGTCGACATCAGCAAAGAAAGGCGCGATAATCGTGGTGCCGATATTTCCAGTTAAAGCGAATGGCGTGAACCACCACAAGGGCCCATCAAATGTCACATTGCCGTTGTTGTTGACGTAAAGCCAACGATAGGTGGAACCGAAATAGTTGATGCTGAATCCCATGTTGGCACCGGGGCTCGGGAAATCATCGATCGGCCCCACCGAAGAACTGTTGAATCCGGGACGGATTGCCGGCGGTTCATCAGTTTCAACCAACTCTATCATCTGTTCGAGGTTAAGGCTAATATCACTGTGTGTTACCCTGACCTTTGAGGGCAATGGGAACGGCGGGTCACTGGAAGTTACAGCAAGCTGTGAACCCCTTGTACCCAAGTTGCCCGAAATGATAGAATCTATAACTACGGTATTGCTTTCATAAGAACCGTACAAACCTCCACCGTAAGAGATCACATTTGTAAGTGTATTTTGAGCTATGGTGCAGCTGGATATGGCCAATTCATTCTGCCAGTTGTTTGAAATTCCCGCACCGTCTCTGCCGGCCGAATTATTGGTCACCAGACAGTTGTGAAGACTCGTTACGTCATACTCTCCGCCGGCAAAGTATATACCTCCGCCAGAAGTACCGGCTGAATTGTAGCTAAGTTCACAGTCTTTGATTAATGTCGGACCCGCGAACGAATAGATACCGCCGCCCTGAGCGGCACCGGACCTGTCCTGACGCACAATAATGATAACACTCGGGTCGTTCGGGTCACCACCCGGAATGGGCGGCAGGTTCGGGTCAGGATTGGGAGTGTAGTATTCAGGAATGACAAGCACGCGGGAAGCCTCATTGTAGTTAATAGAACAGCCGATTATTTCCGTTTCCGGAGACTCGATACAATATAAAGCACCTCCACGAGCGGCTGTATTGTAGGTGATATTGTTGCAGTCGATAATGGCCATATTAGAATCGGCCATGTATATCGCGCCACCGTCTTCGCCCACATCATTGCTAAACAATACGGTCTCGATAATTGTCCCAGAGCAGTTCGGGTCGAGATACAAAGCACCGCCGTAGGTTGCCGAATTGTTTGTAAAGTTGCTGTCGGAAACTGTTATCAAGTTATTGACATCGTAGAAGATGCCGCCGCCATCTTCAAAGGCGAAATTACTTGTGAACGTACAGTCATCCAGGTCTGATATGCAATCCATATTGTAGTAGATTCCACCACCAGTTTCCGCTGTGTTATTGGTAATTGTGCAATGACTTAGCGCCGATGTGCTATGAAGGTTATAGTACAAACCGCCACCATCAAAGCTTGCAGAGCTATCGGCGAAGTTGCAGTTGGTAAATACCGGAGAGCTGTTAACATCACTGTAAACTGCGCCGCCGGAACCAAGAATGGCAGATGAATCGACAATATTACAGTCTATAAAAGTGGGCGCACTGTTGACACCAACGTATATTGCACCACCGTTGCCAATAATGGCAGTAGTAGTTCTTATCTCAACGTTAATAATGGTCGGACTGCTGCCGGAACCAATGTATATTGCACCACCGTTGTCAAAGAAAACAGTGGAGTCGTTTATCACAATATTCACAATTGTAGGACTGCTTTCGGCACCGATGTAAATAGAACCGCCGGGTTGCCCGAAAAGGCCGCCGTTGATAATGGTAAAGCCGTCTACAACCGTGTTGCCATCCTCACCATTGTTGAAAGTAAAGGCACGAACGCTGCCTTGACAGTCAATAATCGTCTGGGCAACAATGTTAGGATCATCAGGATTGACGCTAAACAACCTAATCTCCTTGCCCTGTAAATCGATATCTCCACTATAGGTGCCGGCAGCAACGACAAGTGTGTCACCGTTTTCCGCACCGTTTACAGCCTGCTGGATCGCATCGCCTCCACCTGATACTTCAATTGTAACAGGGAGTCTGAACCTGACAACAATGGTTTGGTTAGAATCCATTACTACATTATATGTTCTGTCGATAGAGAGTAAGACGTCGTTAACATCGTACCATCCTTTGACGTAATAGCCCGGATCGGGCATTGCCGTAAGGATCACTTGTGTACCCTCATAGTACCAGCCGTTTGGTTCAACAGGGACCGGATCATATTCCACAGTTCCGTGGATTCCGGGGTCGTTTGCATCGTCGGGTATGATAACGGTCAACTCGTACTTGACAACAGCCTGGGTGTAGTGGTAACCCATATCGACCATATCGATATCGTTGACGCCGTCAATGCGAGTGGTATAGTTAAAGGCGTTCATGTCGAAAACACTTATCGCCCATGTACTACCACCGTCGACACAATTGCTTTCGGTTATCTGTCCGGCAGCAAACTGGCTCAGATAGTAACCATGGATGAAGTTCGGGTCTTCCTCGATGACAAAGCTGTTCGGATCCCAGGTATTGGCGTCCCATCCAAAGTAGTTGTTGGTGTCGGGAGCTACCCATCCATTGAGGACACAACCTTGCTCAATATGGATTGCAGCTCCGAATGTGAGACCGGCGACAGCCGCGCCAAGGTTGACCCGAGGCTTGGTGATGGGCACTTTTGTATCGGTAACAGGGTCGCCGGTTGCGACCAGTATATTTCTCACGGCTTGAGCTGAAAGGCTGCGTCCAGCAGCAGACTGCAGAACAGCAACAGCCCCGGCTGCATAAGGACAGGACGCCGACGTTCCACTGAAAAAGGCGAAATAATCACCGGGGTCGTAGCCAGCGGCACCCACCATATCAAGGGTATAAGCGTCTTCAGATGGGGCGAGAATATCCAGGAAATCAGCCGTGTTGGAATAACCTATCACTTGATCTGTCGTATCGTATACCGCTCCAACAGAAATAACGCTCGAAATGGCCGCAGGCCAGCCCATTGAATCTGTAAAGCCATTATTGCCGGACGAGGCCAGCACAGTGATGCCAATCGCATTCGCATTGTCGGCAGCGGCTTTCATAGCGGGCGAAAAATTGTCGGCTGTGCCTGAGTCGAAGAATCGCCCCCCACCAAAGCTGGTGCTTGTCACCATAATCGGATTTTGTGGGTCGTTATTCTTGTTAGTTACACACCAATCCCACGCAGCAACCATGTCCCCAATAAATGCCCCATCAAAGGTATCAGAGGATATCTTCAATGCGTAGATTCTCGCATTGTGGGCTACTCCGCCAATATAATCACCGTTCATCCCCAGGTCTCCGGCCGCTAAACCGGCACAGGCGGTTCCGTGCGCAGTGTTGAACGTCATACCACCGGGGATTGGATCGGGGTCGTTGTCACCAAAATCATAACCACCAATTACTTTAGCATTCGGGAAACCACCGCCACCGAGCATTTGGTGAGTATAGTCAACACCGGTGTCACAAATGGCGATGGAAATTCCTTGACCATTGTAGCTTTGTCGAACTGCTGTTGCATTTATTAAAGGTATACCCTGAGCCAGGGCCGGGTACAGAATTCTGTCCGGCTCAATATGCGCCACCATGGGATCATTAAGCAGTTTATTAAGACCTTCAATTGTAACCTCACCCGAGAATCCTGCCAAGTTTTCATAACGATACTGCAGTGTGAACTCGGCAGAGGTAAGTGAAGACAAAACGTAGTCCTGACGAGCGGCTATATTGTCTTGAAGTCTGCTGAGTGACTCCGATGAATTCCAGTTGGTCGCTGCCTTCAGGTCGACAGGTTCAAGTAGAGTTACGATTACTTTCACCCACTGTTCACCTTGGTCAAATTGGTCATAAATAGTTTGGCCGTCCACAAGAACCGTATCGGGACCGGTCTGTCCCGTAGTGCCCGTGCCTGAGCCACCGGCGCCAACGAAAGGTGACTCATTAGGTTCGGACCGCGGGCCAATATCACTGAACGTGATTTTCAGCGACGAGGTCAGCAGAGGGGATAAATCACCACTGGCTATAGCAATCTGCGCGCCGTCACTACCTTTATTGGCCCAAATGATTGTGTCGATAACTTCGACTTTGCTTTCGTAGGAGACATACAATCCTCCACCGTTAGCGTTCGGGTCAGTAACTGTGTTATCGGATATCGTACAATTCTGGATGTAAGCCTTCGACCGCCAATTGGCCGAAATTCCGCCGCCATCTTTGCCTGCAGTATTGTTAGTTATAAGGCAGTTCTTCATCACCGGCCCGATGTAGGGTTCCGGCGGATATGCACCAGCCAGATACACACCTCCACCTGACGTCCTGGCCGTATTGTAACTGATATCGCAATCTTCAATTAACGTCGGGCCGGCGAAAGAAAATATACCACCGCCCTGAGTGATCAAAGAGTCAATGCGGTAGGCTTCGTTGTAGTTGATTTTACAGCGTATAATTTGTGATTCCGGAGAATTAATGCAATACAAACCACCACCACGAAGAGCAGTATTGCTGCTAATATTGCAGTCGGCAACCAGTATACTACCTTCGACAAGGTATATTGCGCCACCATCCTGGTTGCCTGTGTTATCTTCCAGTACAGTATCAGTAACCGTTCCTGAACAGTTCGGTTCGAACAACAATCCTCCACCGTAGTTCGCCGAGTTGCTTATAAAGTTGCAGTCGCTGATGGCTATTACATTGTTGGCGTCATAAATGATACCACCGCCATCGGCAGTTGCCGTATTGCCGACGAAGGAACAGCCATTAACTTGTGACCGGCAGTTAGCACCAGCGTAGATTCCGGCACCGTAGGAATCCGCTGTGTTATTGATAAACGCAGTTCCTGTAAATTCCGCGACGCTGTTGACATCATAATAGAGGCCGCCGCCATCGTAGGTTGCGAAGTTGTTGCTGAAGTTACAGTCGGCAAATACCAGCGAGTTGTTGACGTTGCTGAAGACTCCACCACCAAAGCCGCCGGTAGCAGAGCAATTGGCGATTGTGCAATATCTAAATGTGGGAGCGCTGTTGGCGTCGATATATATACCGCCGCCGTTTGCGTCAGTAACGCTGCAGTTATTTATCCAGACGCTTATTAGTGTGGGACTGGTATTTGAAGCCATGTATATCGCACCACCGTTGGCGTCGTTGGCGTCGCAGTTGCTTATCGCGACATTCGAAATTCTCGGACTGCTGTTAGAATCGATGTATATGGCACCACCATTAGCACCGATAGTGCTGCTATTGCTTATCCCAATATTAGCAAGGACCACATTACTGTTGGGGCCGATGTATATGGCGCCGCCGGGCTCGCCCGTAACGCTGCCGTTGATTATCGTAAAGCCGTCGACTACCACATTGGCATCTTCACCGCCATTAAAGGTAAAGCCGCGACTGCTGTTTTGACAGTCAATAATTGTGTTAGCAACAACATTGGGATCGTCAGGCTTGGCACTGAACAATCTGAGCTGTTTGCCCTGGAAGTTGATGTCGCCATTGTAAACGCCGGCATAAACGGTAAGCGTATCGCCATTTTGTGCCGCATTAACAGCATCAAAGATAGCATTGGGTCCATCTAAGACTGAAACCTGGGTAGTAGTCGGTAGCCCGAATTCAACGTCAAAAGTCTTGTCAGAATCCATTACTACTACAAAGATCCTATTGGCAGAAACCAAAACACCATTGACATCATCATACCACCCTCTGACGTAGTAATTGGGGTCAGGAACACCTATCACTGTTACTATTGCATTCTCGTTATATATGCCGCCGTGGTCCGGTGCATACTCTATTGTGCCGGGCCCAATTATATTAACAGTTAACTGATACTGCATGCCGGACACGCTATAGTGGTAACCCATGTCAACTAAATCGACATCGTTGACACTATCGGTTCTGGTGGTGTAACTGCCCATGCCGAGACTGCTTGCCAGGTCGCTGCCGGTATCCACACATAGGCTATCCTGTGACTGACCTGATGCGGTCTGACTTAGACGGTAACCACTGACAAAGAGCGGTTCGTCATCGATGACACTATTGAAGTCCCAGTCCAGGATGCAGTTTAGATCAACAAAGACAGCGTCGGGATTGACCCATTCGGCGCCGTTGGGATCCTGCCAACCATCGATATCGGAGTAGGAGACTGCGACAGTTGAGTACGGCCAGAAACCGGGACCGATTGAAATCTCTGAACCCTTGTTACCTTCATTGTCCCAGAATATGCTGTCTATAACGTCGGTATAGCTTCCGTATCCGCAGAACAGTCCCCCACCGTATCCACCGTTGGGGATATTGACATCGTAAGCGATATTATTATGAATAGTACAATTGGATATAGTCAATTCATTATGCCAACTTGCCGAAATTCCTCCACCGTCTCTGCCGGCAGAGTTATCGGTAATCAGACAATTCTTGAGTGTTTTTGTCTCCGATGCACCACCGGACAAATACAAACCGCCACCGGAGTAATCTGCGTAATTAAATCTTATTTCACTATCAGTAATTAGCGCCGGTAATAAGGAGCAATATATACCGCCACCTTCACCGCCGGGTTCAATAGCTTGATTGCCTGTGATTATGCATCCTGTGATAGTCGCAGCCGCACTATCGGTACTATATATTCCACCACCCTTGGACGCTGAGTTGTCAGTGAAGTTAGAGCCGGTCACTACAAAGTCGTCGGCCTCATTCCAGTACAAACCGCCACCGACTGTTGCGTAATTGTTGCTGAAGTTACTATCGATAATTGTTGTCGAGTTAGTATCTATAAGACAAATGCCGCCGCCGAAACTAACGTATGGATTCAGACGATAAACCAGCCCATTCGGGTCGTTAACGTCATCTGCAAAGTTGTCGGCTACATGGCAATCCTCAAATATTGTTCTTGAGGAGCTGTCGCAGAACACACCCGCTCCATAGACGGGAATCAAATAGCTGATTATAGGCGGTTGCATACCCGGTGAGTTGTCACCGCCAATCCCACTCATACCACCGGATATGGTGTTGTTGCTGAATGTGCAGCCCTCGAAAGTGGCTCTACTATCTATCCCGGAGTATACACCGCCGCCATAGGCACTGTATCTCAAGTAGCCTGGCAGGTATCCGCCACCGTAGCCGGCTAAACCGTCCGCGCCCAAATCGCCGTCTCCGTCATCACCGCCGTCCGCTGCGTCACCGGCAGTAGCAGAGCAGTTGATGATTTGACAATTGGAAACCATAGCAATGACCTTATCGGCAAAGTGAATTCCACCACCGTAGGCCCGGCCATTAGAACCGCCGAGGCCCCCGTCGCCACCTTCGCCCGGGATACCGGCTATGTCACCGCTTGTATCGCCACCTTCTCCGGCATCATTTGCATCACCCGCGATAGCCGCACAGCCAATAATAGTACAATCTGTAATGGTCGGTGTACCTGCAGTGCCGACGTAAATTCCACCGCCATAGGCTCCACCGCCATTACCACCGTCGCCACCATCGGCTGCGTCGTTGCCATTGTCGGAATTGCCGCCACCGCCACCGTAGCCGCCGTTACCACCAATGACCCGGGAGTTAGAAATCGTACAATTGCGAATAGTTGGGTAGCTGTAAGAGCCACAATAAATGCCACCGCCATGCGCAGTACCGCCGTCACCACCTCTACCACCCGGCTGCCCGGCCCCCCATAATGCCGAAGCCGGATCACTCGGGTCAATCGGGTCACCAACGTTTGGACCGTCATTGCCGCTGCTTGCGTTGCCGGCACGAATCCGGATATTCGTAATAATACAATTAAGAATAGTGGGACCGGCGCCGGTTTCGATCCATATCCCTCCACCCCAGGTATCTCGCCCAACGTAGCCGTCATCCCCGGGATCGGGCGGCGATATTCTTTGCACTACAGTCCATCTGCAGTTTGTGATTGTCAGACCGTTGATAACGGTATCCGGACCATTTCTGGTTCCGATAATGATACCGCGGGTAGTATAGCCCTGGCAGTCGATAATTGTCGCTGCTACGGTACATGGATCGTCGGGATTAACACTTTCCAATGTAATAGCTTTATTCGCAATGATGATATTGCCGCCCATATAACGGCCTCTGTTGATGACAACCACATCGCCATCCTCTGCAACATCAATCGCAGCCTGAATTGTGGGATAGTTACCGTTACCTCCTACTTCAATGATAACAGTTTGTTCTATTACGGCAGTAACGGTCCTGTCTGAATACATTGAGACCGTATTGGTTAGCGAGTGAGACGTATCGTTATCTGTGCCTGTCCATCTGACGCGATAGCCCGGACTCACCGTTGCTGTCAGTGTTACTACGGTGTACTTGTTGAAAAGTCCACTATCTGGCTGGATCGTTCCGTACTGGCCGTTGATGACATTTACAGTTAACTGATACTGGCCACCCGTAGCAGCCGGGTAGTGCAGGCCCATATCGACCACATCTACGTCATTGGCGCCATCGGTGCGTGTAGTATAGCTGCCGAGGCCAAGAGTTGCCGCCAAATCGCTTCCTGCATCTACACAGGGGCTGTCAGCAGCCTGTCCTGCCGCAGTCTGACTGAGATAGTAGTACGGCAGGATTAAGAGCGGGTCATCATCAATATTACCGCTGAGCCAGTTGAGTATGCGGCCCGGCTCGTAATAGATAGATTGTGGACTATTGCCGTCCTGGATATCGCAGTGTGATACTGTCAAAGTAGCAGGCCTGTCAATATAGAACGGCTCGTCATCGCTGCCAATAGCAATCTGGTTGCCGAGTACACCAGTGTTGCCCCAAAGGATACTGTCAACAAGAGTTGTATTACTCTCGTATGAGCAGGATAAACCGCCGCCCCTTCCACGGTTCGGGTTGTAGATATCATACGCAGTATTGTCAACGATTGTACAATTAGAGATTGTCAGCGTTACGAACCAGTTGGAAGCAATGCCTCCACCTTCCAGGACAGCCGAGTTACCTTTGACCAGACAGTTTTTAAGTTTCGGTTGATTCGGGTCTCCGCCAAAATACACACCGCCGCCGGAGCCGGACGAAGTATTATCACTTATGAAGCAGTTTTCAATCTCCGGCTCTGATGACCAGGAGAAGATTCCACCACCGCCACCATAGAAGTTTTCATTACCTATATAACCGAATAATTGAGTATACAAGGAAAGGAACTCGATCGAGAACCAGCGTCCTTCTGCCCTGTTGCCTCTAACGGTGCAGCCGATAATTTCGGGTTCCCCTCCGCTAAAGTACATACCGCCGCCGTGCTCTGCGATATTGCCATTGATCGCACTGTCTAAGATGGATACCTGTGAGCCGTTGCCGAAGAAGTATATAGCGCCTCCTATTATCCCCTGGTTATCGATGAATTGAGTGCTATCGATTGCTATATTACTGTCATTATACAAGTACGTGTAATATATAGGTTGAAATGTGTCAGGGTCCCAATACCAAACGGTTTGGACTATTCCGCCACCGTACAAGGCACCGCCGAAACCACCGTAATAGGAAGAAGACAAAATAATAGAAGAAATAGTCGACCGTCCAGCCGAATTGCCGATGAATTTGCTGTTGTTGATTTTCGCTGTGCCCATATACGGCCAGAATATCGCGCCGCCGTCGCCACCGGCAGTATTATTCATATAGTTACAATCGTTAGCTTCCAACACAAGTGACGAGCCAAAATACTGAGCACCTCCGCTGCCACCACCTGTGTTACCGATGAATTGACAGTTGTTCATCCAAACAGTGGCGAGCGAAGAGTAGTACTCGCCGCCGCCACTAAAACTTGTGGAACTGTAGATCACTGAGTAGTTAGTCAACTCGGCTGTACAATTGACATCATAGAAATTTGAACCACCAAGGCCCGAAGTGAAACTGCCCCTACCACCGCCGTCCGGTCCATCCAAGCCATCAGCGCCATCGTTATTGCCGCCGCTGCCGCCGCTGCCGCCGGCGCCCTCGGGGTCGCCTCCACCACCCCAGCCGCCGTTGCCGCCGTTGCCGCCGGAGGCGTCATTTGCACCGTCACCACCGTTGCCGCCGTTGCCGCCGTTACCTGCGGCATAGGAAAAAGCTGGTGCAGAAGTATCAGTGGAACTGTAACTGATTACAGTATCCGAAACGTTTGCATCACAGTTTGCACCGTAGAATATAGCACCTGCCTGTGAGCGTGCACCGTTTCGGCCCATATCTCCCGGGCGCCCATCAAAAAAGAAAATCCAGGGATTGCCACCATCACCCCCATCACCGCCGACGCCATCACCGCCATCGGCACCGTCTACACCATCCGGATTGCCGGTCCCGGCTACACCGCCTGCGCCACCAACTGCGCCATTGCCTCCGTTGCCGCCGTTGCCTGCGTTTCCGCCGGGCGAACCCAATCCCTGGTGAGTGTAGCCATTGGTAATTGTACAAAATCGTATTGTCGGTTTGCAGCCGGGCCCAAAATATATCGCTCCGCCTAAAGCCTCGCCGCCATCACCGCCAATACCTCCCTCACCACCTCTTCCACCGGAGCCCCCGGCTCCGCCGGCACCGCCGGGTCCGCCATCGCCGCCTGCTCCGTCCGCTCCCCCGTTAAAACCCGGGCCTCCATTCTGGCCGGGTTGGCCGTCCTGGCCAATCTGACCATTGCCGCCATTCTGACCGTTCTGAGCCTGGCCGCCGAATCCGCCATCTCCGGCAAGGGCCTGACAGTTGATAAAAGTACAGAAAGTAATCAGAGGACTACTATTGAAGTCAAAGTACATCGCTCCGCCATAGGCGTCACCACCATGGCCGCCACCTAAACCATTAGCGCCGGGGAATCCATTCGGGCCGGGAATGCCGGGGATGCCGGGCAGGCCGTCCTGACCGTCATCGCCGTCTATCGGCAGATTGGGCTCAGCATATATCAGTTCAAAGGCCAGGTCCATCCGCGGAAGCATGCCGTTGGAGTCTATATGCTCGAAAGTGAAGGGATCGTCTAACAGGCTGATACGTACAGCATTGGCTGTATTCGGATCATGCTCACGGGTTTCCCATCCCCACTGCTGGTCCGTTGGAGGGTCAATATAAAGCGCTTGAATACCCAGCCAGAAGTGTCCATTAGCATCCGGCTGATACCAGTAGTCGTTAGGATCGAACGTGTATTCAAATTGAAATTTGCTCAGTTTTGGGGTATTGGGTTCGGCGCCATTGGGATCGCGCGGGTCAATCTCCCAACCGTACCAGCCAACCAAGAGGGAAGCAGGGATTATGACATCGTGAACGATTTCGCCTGGACGACCAAGAGGAAAGAGAAAGTTGTTTGGATCGTTCGTCCAGATCATTATCCGGAAAGTGGATGGAAATGCACTAATCGCCGGTAGCTCTCCCATACCGCCGCTGTAGTCCCGCAGTGAGCCCCAAAAGCGAATATTCGTTATTGGTAAGTTACTGTCACAGAAGAAATCATCGGCCAACATTATCGAATCAGGCGGAAACTCTTCGGACTCTTCGTTCCAGCCCCAGTAATAGTCCGGCAGCATATCATTATAAAGTACTGGCGGCTGTGACCACTTGGTTACGACAACAAGCTCGTTGGGGTCAGGGGCGTTCGGGTCGGGCAAGGGGTCGTTGGGATCCAGTTGGTCCGGAGGATCCGGAGGAGGGTCATGAGGATCAAAAGTAAAGCCTGCGTCCTGACCCTTTACACCGCGGGCGACAACGTCCCTGATGACTAAATGGGACAGAGTAGGGCTGCTTCCGTTAAAGCAACTTATCGCCCCGCCAAAAGAATTCGGGCCGTGAACGCCGACACCGTCGGCATCATCATCAGTGCCCCAGGGGTCTTGAGGGCCCGGGTCACCATCACCTTGAAGGGTAAAGCCGTCAACAACCGAATCCCTCTTCTCGCCACTTTGGAAGATAAAAGCGGGCCCGTAAGGAAGCCCAGAAAGAATGATTGTAGCAGCAACAGCACATGGATCATCCGGGTCTGCGCTGGCGATGGTAATTGCTTTACCGAGAAAATCATTACCGCCGCTATAAGTCCCGGTAGAGACAATGATTTTGTCGCCATGGTCGTAGGCAAAGATGATTGCTTCCTGGATAGTCTGAAATTGTCCCGGCACATGGTAAGCCTGTGATTCCCGGAACGAAACAGTAACATCCTTGTCTGCATCCATCGTGACCGTATTGTTGTTGGCCCAGGACGTATCATCATCGGTTCCATTCCATCTTTCAACGACGTGGTTCAGCTGAGGCGTTACAACAAGTTTTACGACGGTACCTTCGGCAAAGTATTCGCCTCTTCTATAGTAGGGTGAAATTGTTCCGTAGCCGCCGAGAACATCGGTACGCAGCCTGTAGAAAGGAATCGCTTCGAATTCAACGGTAACGTTGACATCAACAATCATAGTAACAGTATTGTTGACATCCGTGGACGAATCATCATCGGTACCGATCCATGCCTTAACTCGATAGTTTGGATCAGGGATTGCCTCTAATCGCACAACCGAGTATTTCCGATAGAGGTTGGGGTCCGGCATAATGGAACCATTGCCGCCAACCACGCTGGTGTTTAGCTGGAGCCATTCGATCTCGGTACGCAAGTAATGAGCGCCCATATCAATCAAAGATATATCGATCGCACTGTCTGTCCTTGTGGTATATTTAAACAGTTGTAATCGTAGGGTAAAGGGCGTATTGGGGTCGCCGGCATCCACACATGGGCTGTTATTTAACTGTCCGGCCGCAATTTGTGTTAAATAGTAGTCACCAAGCGGTCCGGTCACAAATAACGGGTCTGAATTGATGTTACCTGTTCCGGAGTCACCATCCTGGATGTTGGAGTACGCAGCGGAGCTTCCGTAAAGGTCGTCACCATTGCCCCACACGATGCAGTTTGTAATTGCCGGTAGAGAGTTTTGGTCGGCAAGAATGCCGCCGCCGTCTGCAGCAGTGTTGTTAGCAATGGTGCAGCTCGTAATAGTGGGTGACGAAGTCTCACAATCAATTCCGCCGCTTTGGTAGGTTGCTGAATTGCTGATAATGAAGCAATTAAAGATGACTGGGGATGAATAATAGCAAGCTACTCCGCCGCCGACATTCTCTGCCGAATTGTCTGTGATAATACAGTGTTTAATCGTGGGAGAAGCCTGCTCACAATTGACACCGCCTCCGATACTGGTATTTTCGGAAGTTCGGTTGTCAGTAATGATGCAGTTTGTAATTGTAGGTGAAGCGTAATAACAATCGATCCCGCCGCCATAGTACTCTGCGGTATTATTGCTAATAGTACAGTCGGTGATTGTTGGTGAGGCATCAACGCATTCGATACCACCTCCGTACTCGGCAAGGCCGCCGGTGATTGTGAATCCTTGTAATATGGCGCCTGGACCTTCACCGCTCTGGAAAGTTACAACTGAACCACTGTTGTCACCAAAGATGAAGGTGCCGTCAGGATTGATATTCGGGTCATTGTAGTTATAAACATTGCCGCTGCGGAGTATTATGTTCTTTCCTAAGAAATCAATATTTTCGGTATATAGGCCGGAATCGGCTATCAGCTCATCCCCGTTATTGGCATCGTCTATCGCCGCCTGAATGGTCGTCCAGAAAGTATTCGGATCATTGGAGTCATAAGGTATAGATGTATTTACGACCAGGTCGCCGATTCCCGGAAAGCTCAAAGCCTTGAAAAGATTGAGCCGGCCGCCGGAGGCACACAACCCCTGCAAAACAGGAAGCTGGTCTACCGCCAGAGGATGTACGAGCTTTCCCTTGACTTCGGTATGTGTCAAGTTCGGTTCATTTGACCAAACAAGAGCAGCAGCACCGGCCACATGAGGAGCGGACATTGATGTACCCTGCCTATATCCATAACCACCATTCGGAATACAGCTCAGGATACCTCGAGGGTCACCTTCGAAGAACTGCTCCCCTCCGGGTGCAGCGATATCAACAGAATCAGCACCGTAACTGGAGTAGTAGGCAATGTCGTCAGCGGGGTTCGTCGCCATTACAGAGATGATGTTTTCCAAATCATAACTGCTGGGATAAGAAGGAAACATATCGTTGTCGATGCTGTCGTTACCTGCAGCAGCTACGAAAAGTATCCCGTTTGCATCAGCCGCTGCAATGGCATCATACTCCGCCTGGCTTTCGAAGTAACCTCCGAACGAAGCGTTTATAACATCGGCACCCATAACTCTGGCATACTCGATGGCTCCAATCTCGTCACTTATGTATCCGCCTTCACCATCATCGGTGAAGAATTTCAGGGCCATAATACTGACATCCCAGCAGACACCTGTAACACCTTCATCATTATCACCCACCGCGCCGATAGTACCCGCAACATGAGTGCCATGCCCATAAAAATCCATGGGGTCATTATCCCAATCACCCGGGGCGTTCCCGTCGACACCGCCAAAATCATAGCCGTAAATATCGTCTATGTAGCCGTTACCATCGTCGTCAACGTTCGGGTCACCATTCAACTCTGCCTCGTTGACCCACATATTGTCTGCCAGGTCAGGGTGTTCATAGTCAACGCCGGTGTCAATAACAGCAACAATGATACTCGGGTCTCCGGTTTCGATATCCCAGGCTTCCGGTGCATCGATGTCGGCATCGACAGTGCTGCCGAAGACTTGACCCGTGTTGTTCATTGCCCACAAATTGGGGAAATTGGGGTCGTTAGGAATAGCAGACAACGAACGTTTGTAGTTTGGTTCGACATATAAAACGTCAGGCGACCGGCTGAAACCAGCAAGAGCATCCAAAACTGTAGTGTGCCAGGGTAGCTTTACAAGCGTCAGGCCGGGGACAATACGGTCATACTCTCTATGCACAGCAGCACCGGGAACAGCCAAGCTCGAAATTATATTTTTTACTGCTCGATTTGTCAGCGGACCTGGTATCACCCTGCGAATCGGAGACTGTGGCCCTGTGTCAGCAAAACGCACCATCAACTCTCCCTGCCTATAAGGCGGGACCCAAACGTCCCCTTTTGCATTCGGGGACCCGGGCAAATCAACTGCCTGGGCAAAAACAAGTTGTGTGCATACAAAAACCAGGATCCCAAAAGCCAGAAAACGTGCTCCTGGACCCCCTAATGACCTAACCGGGAACCTATGGGCTCCAGGTCGTGTAGAGATATGTCGCTTCACTTTCTATTCCTTCAGAAATGCGGTAATTCGTATCTTGTATATCATATATCATATTGCTTTTTTATTCACTCGCAATACGCATCACACATTAAATTATGCACGAATGGATTTAGTAGATTTTATTTTCCATTGCGGCAATGGCTTCTTGTTCACGTTCCTCCTGCAGAATAATAATCGGCTTAACCAGTATCAGCAATATCTTGTGGTCCTTTACTTTGGTACGATTACTGAACAGTCTTCCAATAAGCGGTATCTTGCTCAAGATCGGTACGCCTGCTTCCTTTACAATTTCTGCGGTTATTCTCTGACCGCCCAAAAGTAACGTTCCTCCATCCGGTACGCTCACACGTGTTTGCACGCTCGACGATTCTGTCTCAGGCACTTCTATACGGTATGGAACCCGTGTAGTAGGTGATCCAGCTTGTCCGGGTATAACCGCTTCAACCTCGTGCACTTTCAACCTGAGTAAGTCCTGCAGGAAAGTAACTATATTGAGCAATACATATTTTTTATCCGGACTGATAGTTGGTGTAATGGTAAGCGTAGTACCGGCCGGTATAGATCGCACGTTCTGTAATACACTGGAGCTGCCACCACCGAAGCCGCCACCGCCAAAGCCGCCTCCAAAGCCGCCTCCAAAGCCGCCGCCGCCGCCGGGAGCAAAGCCGCCAGTGCCTACACCACTGCCAAGAACAGTCGGCGGCAGCGCGTATGTAATACTTCTTTGAATCTCGAACGTCGCGGTCTCTCCGCTTAGAACTGTAACTTTCGGAGCAGTCAGTGTCGCTGCATCTGTATGTGCCTGGGTAGCTCTGACAATAAAGCTAACCTGAAGGTCATCAAGTATATTTCCATAAGTCGCAAAACCACTAATACCCCTCCCGCCTATCTCCAATGCGGTTCCTATGCCAGCCAAACTCCCCGGAACCTTTGTTATTTCCGTGACGACAGAACCTAAAGAATCTTGTCTAAAATCGAGAGGACTCAACTTACCACCAAAATCGTATGTAAAATCTAAATCAAGACCGATATCCACGAGGAAGTTCTCTGTAACCACTAAGAATCTGGTCTCGATAGCAACCTGATGCCCAAGCGACTTACGCAACTCCTTGAGGAGCCTGTCAATTTCATTATGAATATCACGCGGCTGGAGTATAATAAGTTTCTTGTTTTCATAAATTGTAATCGTACCCTCTCCACCAGCATCCCACCAGCTATCCGGCTCAATGGTATCCTGGATAAGGGTGATCAGATTTTGCGATCGATACTGAGCGAGGAAGTCAATGCTGCCGGTGCCGAAACCGCCGCCGAAGCCGCCCCCGCCGAAGCCACCGCCGCCGAAGCCGCCACCGCCGCCCAAACCGCCGCCGCCGAAGCCGCCGCCGCCGAGACCCCGGGTGAAGTAGGCCGGCTGGCCAAGCAAGTAGGTTACATCATAAACTCTCGTTACCAGCTTGCTCGGGAGTGAATCTATTGTCGCTATAGTGACTACTCCATTCTGGACAACATAGTCAAGATCTGCAAATCCGCCCGAAACCGCCTTTAGCATATTTTCCAGTCCCGTGCCGAGCCGAACTGCCGGTATCCCATCCATACCTAAAGCAGTAACCGGCTCGATATTAGCTGTGTCGGACAAATCCCGCCAGATCACAAATATATTCAATGGAGGGTCAACAGAATTCTTTAATTCCGCTATCGCTTCGCTAAAAGGCATTTCAGGCGTCAGTGCTGAAAGGTCAACAATTTCATCTAATTGTTTGTAGACCTCTATATCAATCGGATCCAGTCCCATTGGCTCTTCTATTTTGCGGAAAGGGCTTGCGATTTTTTCCCGCCAATTATCGGGGTAATTCACTATTCCAGAATATGGTATCGAGGCTATATCAGTTTCTCGCAAAACTTGTTCTCTTTCCTTGTTCTTTTTCTTCATCACCTCTAACTGTTTGCGGAGGTTAACTGTATCCTCCAGCAACTCTTTCAGTATCAACGCATTATTATTCTGCGGGTCTAACACAAGCAAACTTTCCAACTGGCCAAGAGCTTCTTCATAGCGCAACTGCTCCCGAAGAGTCATTGCGCTTTCCATCAGCTCGGTTATTCTGCTGGCTCTGTCAGCTTCCATCTGCGTTTTATATTCTTGTGCCGCCTCCCTCGCTTCTGCACGCTTCAATTTCTCACGCGATTCAGCCATCTCTTTCTCTCGGAGGGCTATTTCATCAGCATTTTCTGTTAACTGTGAATCATATTGTTGGTAAAGAAGTTCTCCGAGGTCTAGTTGGTTTCCATAGACGGTCCGCTTAGCCGCCTCAATCGCTTCTTTTGCCTTATCGAATTCGCCCTGAATTATGTAGTTTTGTGCTTTAGCCAAGGCATCATTAACAACTATTCCCGTATAGCTTCGCCGGATATCTCTTTTACGATTAACCCTTTGAATGTAGCTGGCTCCGACATTTGATACCGGCCTGGTTACCGGCTCGAATACCGGCTCGGGGACAACCACAGTTTCCCTTTGTGCTTGATTTGTAATTGGAGCCACGAGCAGCTTCTCATCTTTTTCCTTTGCTTTCATCCTCGCAGCTATCAATTTGATATAATCTTCTGCTGTTTGCCCCGGCGATGCTACTAATAAGCCGCTATTAGATACTGCAATGAAGCCTGCAAGGGCCTTTTCGAACTGACCGGTACGATACAATTCCACGCTGCGGCTATAAAGGTCAACAATTTGTTTCGTCTGTCCGCCCGACGGCTTAACTAATTTTCCAAGCCCTTCTGTGATTTGCTTTCGCTCTGCTTCGGTCAAAAACTTATTGTCTTTGACCTTTTCAAGATGCGCTCTGGCCTTTATTAGCTCGCCCTGCCCAATTAATTTATCAGCGGTTTGAATATGCTCCAGGATGCGTTTTCTCTCAAGCACAGCTATGTGTGTATTTTCGATAAGCTCGCTTAGTTTCTGACGCTCAGCAGCAGTTAAATATCCCTGGTAGTCCCGCGCTCGAAAAAAGGATTGCTCTGCGAGTTTGAAGAAACTTCTGTTGTATTGTTCGGTCCCATCTTGAATAAACTTCTGAGCAACCTGGCGGACTACTTTCTTCTGCTCTTCAGCTCCAACCTCCCGAGATTGAGCGACTTCAGAAAGAAATACTGTCAGCAACAACACCAATGCCAAAATAATAAACGGGGACTTTTCAATGAAAGGCCCAATCAAAAACCTTGCTTTCAACATAAAGACCTCCTGCCAAAGAAAGAAACACCTTCCCACGGAAAATATTTCAAAACGAATTTATCACCACCCAAAAAAGTTATACAGCCTCCAATTCAGAGAGGTTAGATTATTAACACCAGTTTATAAAGAAATACGTGTTTTTGCAAGTGAAAAATTGATTTGTAAGCATTTAGCCGATAATATGTTAGCATTAATTCGCCAAACTGATAAGTATAATTAGGAAGACTGGGAAAAATAGTGAACAAAAAAACCGCTTTTTTGTTGGCACAATGGGCTTTCTGGGAAAATCGATAAAAAGCAAAAAAAAACCAGAAATTTAAAAAAATTATGGCACAAAAGCCTTTGATCTTAGCAATTGAAACCTCCGGCAGGATGGGATCGGTTGCAATAGCACTCGGCCGGCGAATGCTCGCCGAAGCCGCCTTCTCCGGCCCAATGAGACATAGTTCAGAGTCCTTTCCCGCTATCTGCAAGCTGTTAAACCGCCTCGGCCAAAAGCCCAAAGACATCGAGCATATCTATATATCTATCGGGCCCGGCAGCTTCACCGGACTGAGAATAGCTGTCACTATGGCAAAAACAATGCATCTGGCAAACTCCACAAAAATAGTCGCCGTCGATACATTGGACGTAATCGCCGCTAATACTGATGATTATATGGAGCAGGAAAAAACCGTAATCGAGACAATCGCCGTCATTCTCGATGCCAAACGAAGCCAATTTTATATCGCCGTATACGAACACATAAGCGACGAGCAACGAATGGCCGGCGACGAAAACTGGAAAAAAATTGTTCCGGATTCCCTGATGACTGCTTCACAATTCCTTGACCGATTCGCCGGCAAAGCCAAACCTGTATGGCTGCTCGGGGAGGGCCTGGTTTACTATGAAGATAAATTCAAAGCCCAAGGCGTTCGTTTTCTGGACAAGAGCTACTGGGATCCACGAGCCCAAAAAGTTCACATGCTCGGCTGGAAGATGGCCTGCGCCGGACAATTCGCCGACCCCGTGACACTACAACCAAAATACCTGCGCAGACCCGAAGCCGAAGAAAAACAAATGTCCCGAACATAGACCAGGGATTTGCAATAAGACTATTCAATACCTCTCAGCCAGTTTGAGGTAAAGTCCCAAAAATCAAACGAGTTCACGTTTGCATCGCACTCGACAAAGCATTTAATTGCTGGATTTCACGATTTACTTATCCTTTTTGCTTTTCTTTTGCGTTTTGCTCTTTGATTTTTGATATTTGATATTTGATTTTTCTATGTCATCTCTGAAAGCGTGTTTTATGTCAAATATATTTTTTAATCATTCACCCAATTACCCTTACGGTTTTCATCAAAAAAGACAAAATACAACTATCCCTCAAACTTTTAGGTAAGTCACTTACGTAAATGCTTATCATATACCTGCGTTGCATCACGCCCCCAATCTTTTGAAAAGGGCCTCACACTCAAGAGAATCTAACTCTAAACACCCGCATAATGCCCTTTCAAAAGACCACACGTCATGAAATCCTGCCCGGTGCCCCTTGAATTTTTTAACTGCTAAAAAAAACAAATAAGTAAAATCGTGACCTCTTATATTATGGCGTGGGTCTTGATGCATTTGCTTTTTAAAATCCAGCAACACAGCCTTGAATTGCTTAGTATCCCTTTTCCTCCCGTTCCGTGTAAGATAATTTCTTAAGAATCTCTCCTCATCAAATTTAATACGACCTTCACCCCACAAAAGATAACTTCTAAAGTCTATCCAAGTCATGCTCCACTCAAGCCTCTCATTCGCCAAGCGTATCAGAAAGATTCGCTGAAGTACGTTCTTCATATCACGCATGAGACTAGCAGTTGAAAACTTGAGACCGTGTAAAACCAATTTGACGAACTTATTTAACAATGGTTTATTAAAATAGTACATCTCAATAGAAGTATAATCTGTGTATTCTAAAATATAATTTTTCCTACACTTATTCAAGTATCTATCGTAATCAGCATCAGCTATGCATTTTACCTTAATCTTTTTTTTATCAAAGTCCCTGCTCAATTCTTCTGACAGAACGATTACTTTGTTATGGTTTGACCCAGCCCTCAAACTTGTTCTCTCATACGCCTCTGCAGGAATTTCCACAATATTTATAGAATAAACGTGCACATCTTTCTTATCCTTCTCATCAAAAAACCATCTCAGTATACTCACCTCATTATCTCCCTCAACATAAACATCCTTGAGAGACGGTTCAAGTTGGTACTGCACTCTGATTTCATTCAGATGTTGTTTAATGTCAATAGAGCCCATATCACTCCTTAGTACTTACTAGCTTGACTACTTTATCTTCATGTTGCGCTAGAATTTGCATGCTGTGGCTGGCAAACACATACTGCACCGCGCTATCTTTTACAAAATCAAGCAGTGAAGTAATCAGGTTACGTTGCCATTTTATATTGAGCGATATTTCAGGTTCGTCTATAATAAAAATGCTCTGTTCATCAAGGGCTGTTATAGCGTTGCAAAACAACAACAAAAGGTGCCTCTCACCGGAGGATAACATGCGCGGCGACAAAACCTCCCTATTTCGAGACAGAATCGTGAATCCCCTTCTCACACGAAACGATATGCTCTTATCAACCATGAATGAGTTTATCGTGTAAACGAATTTCTCGATGGTACATTGGATGTCATCGAGTGCGTTTAATTTTGCCTCATGACTGTCTAGGTAGGGGACAATAATCGGACGTATGCTCTTAAACTTGTTAGAAGCTTTGTCAATCGCATCCATTAATTTCTTCCCATTAAAGCTCGGAGTCAGGCCAAATTTTGAAAACTCTTTATTTCTTTGCTCTATCTTGTTTATGCGCTCCACCACATATTCGCGCCTTGTAGCTTTCTTCCTAGGTCCCCTTCTTTGCTCACTCGCGATGTTCTCTATGATATCCGAAAAAATCACGTTGACGTCAGACTCGCCGCGCGTTGACCCGTGCATCACATGGTTTCGTATCCATCCTCTTAACCTTTGCATAGACTCTTCTAGCAACCTTATGGAAATTTGCTCAGGATCCAGTTCTTGCCCACTGCTCTCCCAAGTACTTACAGTTGACCTTTCCTCCATCGCTCTTCTTCTGTACATCTGCCTTTGTGCCCCGTGCGGGTTAGTAACATGAACAGTCCTATCATCACCGAGCAGATAAAGCGTCAAGCCAAGGCTCCTCAAGGTATCAAGAAACTTATTATTCTCTTCCTCATTTGGACTCCCACTTTTTGTAATATTCTCGGCATCTACCAAAAATTCGGTACTCGCAATTCTTTTTTCTGCCTTCCATAACTCCAACAGGAACGTACCAAGTAATTTATCTCCTTTACGTTTGGCCACAACCTTATACTTATTGCTAAATTTCATTATGAATCTTTTAAACTTTGTTTGCGACACAAATGTTTTGTGTCCTTCTGCGTACTCACATGCCAGCAAGTGAAAGATAAGCCTCAAGATTGTGGTTTTCCCCGAACCATTGTCGCCGTACAAAATAAGAACCTTTTCAATATTCTTCGGGTCCTCGTTTCCGGGGATCTCGTAATCGTATAAGCCAAACAGCTTTTCAACATATATTCCTTCAATCCTGATTTTCTTCCCCCTTTTCATAATAAAGCCCTTTCAAAACAAACGCCGGCCTTCCCGGCCTCGTTAACAATAATCAATTATCAATCATCCTTAATCATTTATATGGTGTGCTTATAAAGCACCGAAGAATCTCAATCCCAACTCAAAACTAAACACTTAAAACTCAAAACTATCTCTGCCCCCAATCTACCAATCCAAACCTTGCCTGTCCATAATAAAAATCTGCTTTAATCAGTGCCTTTTCGCGTGGAGAATGCGTTTTCTGTAGACTTTCCTTGCATACCGTGCTCTGAAGTAGAAATAAACGGGTGATAAAAGAAGCAAGATGCCAACTAATAAATATAGAGAACTTACAAGTAAGAACAACAAGGGAAACTTAAGGACATTATACCCATGTTTAACAATCCAGCGCCGTGCATTCAAGCCAAGAGAACGCAAGAGTTGCCATATCCAGCAGATTTACCTTACAGTCATGGTTGACGTCTCCAGCCGGATACGGGTGGTTAGTGTCACCGCAGTATGGTCCTTCCACTATTTCTATTTGCACTGAAACTGGCACATATCCGTGACTTGTACAATAAAATAACGCACCGATTACACCATAAGTTCCTGGACTAACTATAGTTCCAGTGTTGTCATTCATCATATCCCACTTTTTTAAATACCCCTTAACGTCTCCGGGATAAAGAGTAAAGCTACTGAGTGCTGGAAAAAACGGTTTTGGCCATCGCCAAATTGTTGTTGTACCGTCCTTTACTTCGAAAGACCACTGTTGTAGATTCGCAAACTCAAACGTCACAGAGCTATAGCTTAAATTAGTAAGTCTATACAACATCTTGACGTTTTCGCTCAACCTGTAAACAGATTTGTCTGTTTGCATGTAATATTCTATGCCATCTACAACTATGGAATTAGAATTAACGTGAGTCGCTTTCGCACTTACTGTCATGAATATTATAACTATGCCGGTACAAACCAGCTTCTTCAGGATTTTCTTTGTTTCCCCCATCATTTTACTGCCCTCATTTCTGACCAAAGCGGTCATTAAGCGTTCACAATGCAAACATTATCTCTTGGCCTGTTACAAAAGGTGCAAAATCTCGTGGCTATCTATAATATATAATCCTACTGCCTTTGAGCAGGACTGTCAATCCCTAAATTCGAAAATTTTACAGATTTTTTTTCGTCATTGATTTTTGCCTTCAAAGCGGCATTTTACATGCCTCAATCAAGCGAATCTTTACTAACAAACAAGCTTTTTAGACCATTAATCAATTGTATGACCATTCTGGCCCAAAAACAATTTCTGTCTTCCGCCGCCTGCCAGAGTCCGAATCCCTGTAGGCTGTAGACAGGGACCCAGTAGGCAGGGATCCAGCTATTTACGTGCTTTTAAAGCACCTCAGCCGGCGAGATACGCTTCACGCTTCACGAGATACGAAAACGATTGAAATGTCAAAATGAGAGGGGCCCCGCGTATTTCGGGGCCCCTTGGTTTTTGTGGTGTTTTTCTTTGGATTAGCCGGGGATAACGTTGGTCGCACAAGGGCCTTTCTTACCCTCTCCTATCTCGAACTCAACCTTCTGGCCTTCGTCAAGACTGGCGTAGCCTTCCGACTTGATTTCCGAGTGATGAACGAACAAATCATCGCCGCCATCATCCGGCACTATAAATCCAAAGCCTTTGTTTCCATTAAACCATTTTACTGTTCCTGCTGCCACTACTGTACTCCTTTGGCCCTCTAAATGGCCATAAAACTTGTCTCTATCATTTTTTCCAGGAGAATATTTCTGAGAGACGCAAAAATATACCCAACTGTTCGATATTATACAAAAACAAATAACGCCATGTCAATAAATAATTAAAAATAATCATAACGGCCTTCTGTTATTTCTGTCCAGGAAAAACTTGCCCTTTTTGTCATATTTACCTGCCTATAAGCTATTTCCGACGCATGTTATTTACGTGCCTATAAGGCACCGCTACTTACGTGCTTATAAAGCACCTAATAAAGACCCAATTTTTAGCCAGCTTCAAAAATGGGGCATTGAAAAATGACCCGGCGGATAAGGCCGGGCCTTTCGCGGAAGCTGGCTTCGAGGTAAGGTATGGCCGAAGACGCCAAAGCTGGCTAATAGCTCTTTTTGTACTCTGTGGCTATATTCTTCTGCGAAATCTGCGAAATCTGCGTCTAAATAATCTGTACAATCTGTGGTTATTTTTTAAAAAAAGTTATATTTTCATTGAACATTCCGGTCAAGTTTGGTATAATACAAACAGTAAATTAGAATTAAGAATTTAGAATGTAAAATTGAGCAATCAGAAGTCTATAGTCTTGAATCTTGAGTCTATCGTCTGAATTTAGCGGAGAACCGCACGAGTCGGGCAAGCCGCCCAAGTCATCTATCAATAATCAATAGAAAATCGTCAATAATCAATCAAAAAGGTGTATTAATGGATAATAAAGAACTATTTTGGTCATTTTTTGTTGTCTTTTGTGCATCTTTGTGGCTAACAAGAACCGTTTTTAGCCGGCTTTTGAAAAAGGCCATTTCGATGGCCTTGTGGACGAAGGCAAGTCTCTGCGTCAAAAGCTCGCTTTTAGAGCAGAGTTTGCCAAGAACACCAAGCCGGCTAATATCTCTGTACTCCCTATGGCTATTTTCTTTGTTTCTTCGTGCTTTTTGTTTTTTGCTTTTCCGTCCAACCGTTAAACCGTTCAACCGTCAAACCGTAAACATTTGTGCGTTTTTGTGGCTAAAAAATCCTTTTATTCAGCGCAATCCGCGATTAATGAACTATTTACGAGCTTTCGGCATCTTTACACTTGTAAAGAAGTCTCTACAAATCAGACCTGTTTTTATGCAAAACGAACCCAATTTTCGAAAAAGTCAAATGAACGTAAACAAAGTATCAACAAAGGTTTATAAAAAAAGAACACTTAGTGAACACGGGAAAAACGAACCCAAAACGAACCCAAACAAAGCCAATTTATCGCGGCATAGCCTTTGGCGAAGACGGATCAAACCCAACTTGTCGCGGCGTAGCCTTTGGCGAAGACGGATCAAACCCAACTTGTCGCGGCGTAGCCTCTGGCGTAGCCGGAATCAAACCCAATCCCCCGCTGGGTCAAGTGCAGCGCGCAAGAAATCCATCTCCTGTGCTTGGCAATTAGTCCGAGAACATACGGATTCTTCAATAAAGTCCCTGCCAAAAATCGCCGAAAATACCCTAAGCGTGAAAAAACGTCACACAAGGAGGAAAACCAAATCAAAATTCGATTGATTAAGGAGTGTAAAAATGTCTTTAAATTTATTTGAAAGAATTATCAACGCCATCAGGCCCGGCAAAGAATCCCAGGAGCCATCCGATACATCAGAGCCCTGGCCTCCGGAATTACAGACAGATGAATCTTCACAATCCAGCCCTGAATGTAATACCGAGACCCAGGAAGCCTCTGAAGAGCCCTCTCCAGACTTTCAGGAGGCCGTCAGCCCGGCACACCCGAATCAATGCCAACAAGATTAATACGAAGTTGGATCTGGGCGGTCCACACACGCTCTCCGGTCAGTCAATCTTCATCGCCTTGATAGGGTCGCTGTCGAGCGCTTTTGCGCAAAACTCCGCAAGAAGCGCCCGATCATCCAGGGTGTACGTTGCACCTCCCGAGAGGGTCTTGATGTTGGCGTCGACTTCTTTCTTCAGACGCATGCCGATCGTGAGCAGATGAATCCGCTTATCTTGCAGCACATAGCGGATTGCGGCAGCGGGCAGTTTCGAGAGGCGTTTGGCTTCGAATCCCGGCACAACGTATCCGGACCATGCGCCGAGAACACCCGCGCCGACGACCTTCATGGCGACGATGCCCATGTCGCGTTCGTGGGCCTTGGCGATGCATGCGTTGCGCAGTTCGGTCATCCTGGCGGAAAATATCTGATTATGCCCTCTGGGAATATATCCGTAGGACAACATGCACAGGTCGAATCCGTCGGACTCAATCAAAGCCAGAGCTTTGTCAAAATAAGAGTGGGCCGAGAAACCGATAAAACGAACGGCCCCTTCGTCGCGGAGTTTGACCAGTTCGCCGCGAACCTTCATGGCTTCGGCGACGGTCATTTGCTCCAGGCCCGGCGTGCCGTGGATCAGGATCGCGTCCAGATAATCCGTCTTCAATTCGCCAAGGACTTTTTCAAATGCTTTGCGTGTATTGCTGGCCCGCATCACTTCGACCTTGGACGTCAGAAAGACGTTGTCGCGCACGTCCTTGAGCGCCTCGCCGAGAATCGGCTGGCTCTCCATGTAGTTACCCGCCGTATCATAGTAACGCACACCCCGGTCGTAGGCGTAGCGAACCAGCTTCACACGGTCCTCAGGCGAAAGAGGACTGCCCCAAACCTCGACAAGCCCGGCACCGCCGTAGCCGAGTATCGGCAGTTTTACTCCGGTTTTGCCGAAGACACGGGTTGGAATCGTATCGGCCAGAGCGATCTTCTTTTCCTTCGGTACTGCCCCCGATGCAATCCCCGTTGAAATCACACCGGCCGCGGCCGCTTGAGTAACCTTCCTAAGAAACTCACGTCGTCCCAATTCATTGTTCAGTCCGCTCATTACAATGGCTCCTTTACAATGTTTTCTACTGCCCTTGGTCTCCTACTTCGGCGTTGCCTCGCAGTGGGGATACCGGTAGTCGGCGCCATCATTCGTCGACACTTTCGTGGTGGACCCGTCCTTCAATGTGTACAGGTAGAGCGCCCTGCTGGCGTGGTAGACGATCGCTGTTTCGTCCCTGGTCCAGCGCGGGTAGGCATACCATGGATTCGGATCCGCCTCCTCGTTGGCAAACGGCTTGGCGTTTGTAATGGTGCGTTTCTTCGCGTCGAAGTCGGCGATGTAGAGCGTGCGTCCCGTGTCTTTGTACCTGAAGCCCGTCTGGTACTCGAAACATACCCTTTTTTCGCTCGGCGAGACACTGATACGATCCAGCAGCCCCTTCTTCGCCAGCTCGCAGTCGATGCGTTCAAAGCGGGGGTTCCCGCCCACATTGGGCGTCATCAGGTAATATCCGTGCCCTTGCTTCGGGTGTGCGGACTGTACCAGAATTCTGCCGTCCTCCAGACACGTGTACGCCCAACTGTGATAGCGCTTGTCGGTGAGGGCGACCTCCTGCCCGGGGCTGTTGCCCACCTTGCTCTGCATCACGTAGAAGCTGCCCGTCTCCGGGTTCTTTCGGTTCCAGATGGGAGTGTTGAATCCGTCACGCGTCCAGGTTTGATTGAAATCCGTGTGTGTGCCGTCGGTCAGCTTGTGGAAGCCCGTGCCATCAACGTTGATAACACAGATCGCGGTTTTCCACATCACCGTCACGCGGTGATTCTTCAAACGGCGAAAGAAGACGAGCATGTCGCCGGTCTTCGACCAGGACGGCTTGAAGTCCTGGTGCCCGGTTGTCAACGGTTTGCCCTCTGGCGTGCCGTACGTGTTAACGTGAATTTCGCCGTTGACGAAATATGATCCTCTGAAGGGGGTTGCCGTCACCGTTGACTGACTTGCCATCTTAGCGCCTGCCTTCCGCAACATCGCAGCAATCTTCGGCCTGGTCGCCCGAATCTTCTCCAAGTCCAACTGCATCTGCAGAAGCCCTCCGACGTAGCGGTAAATCCCCTCCACATCCTGGCTCCAGGGAGCCGCCACTGTGTGAAGCGGAGTCTCGCCCCGGATATTTTTCGCATTCACGTCTGCGTCTTTGCCCAAGAGCAGCTTCACGGTCTCGGTGCGGCAGAAAAAGGCTGCGATAAGCAAAGCGGTTGATCCTTCGTTGTTCCCGGCGTTGATATTGGCCCCCTTCTCGATCAGCAGTTTTGCAGCCTCGGTTTGGCCAACAAGTGCCGCTATCATCAAAGGCGTACTGCCCCCTGACGGCTCCTTGGCATTGAGGTCTGTGCCGGCTGAGGCGTGCTGCTTGATGGCTTCCAGGTTATCTGTCGCTGCAGCCGTCCATATATCGACGCTTGGCGCGGCAGCCATCGATTGGGATTCAATTTGCCCATACACTACGAGAAATGCGATTACAAAAATCAATACGTTAACGTTTTTCATTGTAAGTCTCCTGATTCAATGAGTGCACTGATTCTTGAGTCTAATCAACTTTTCGCCGTCTCGCAAGAAACAACGTCCAACTGACAATCACTTTTCTCTCTTATACGCCCAGCCGGCCCACTTATCCAAAACTGCTGCCCGTAACGAATAACGTCCACGCATCTGCAAAGCACCAAAAAATCCGTAAGTCTCAATCCAGACGAAGTTCCGGAAGCTCTATATCCCCACTCTGCCGCCACTCATCGAATCGGTCCCGCATTCTTTCGCTGGCTTCTTGCCTCTCCTCTTCGGTCATATTCTCCCACCTTTCCCCAATTGCCCTGAGTCTGGCTGTTTCCTCCTCCCTCTCCTCCGGCGACATATTCTGCCATCTCTGCATCGCTAACATGAATCCTTCTCTCAGCCTGGCCTGCTCTTCTTCTGTCAGATCAAGATTTGCCCAGACTTCTCGCCAGCCGCCAAAACTTTTCGTTTCTTGGACCTCTTCTTCTACCGGTTCGGCCTCCGGTATATCTTCCGCTTCTTCCTCGACCACCATGGCCTCTGCTGCCTCTTGCTCTTCTAATTTCTCAATCTCCTCGTCCAGCCACAGCAGGAACTCCTCGTCTTCCTGAGTCATTTCCGACAGCTTGATCTCCTCTTGCGGACGTGTTTGGGCAGGCTTGGTTTGTTGCTTTTCGACTTGTGGTTCCACCTCAACCCGATGCGGTTGATACAGTTTGATGCCAATTCCCACTGCCAAGGCGGTAATCAGCAGTACAACTACGGCACCCAGTATTCCAAGCCTGGATATTCCATTTGTCTTCATAAACGTTTCTCCTTCACGCTACGATTTCCATAATAACACAACATGCGGTTCGATCCCGACGCTTCCGGCCGTTGACCCGGCCAATCACTTCATTTTTTTATACACACCGCCTGGATAAAAGGTTACGTTTTCTTCGCAAACGGGCCACATCAGAGCAGAGTATGTAAACTAATAGGGAATCAAAGGTGTTCGTGCGACTCAAGCACCCACTTTCTTCAAATCTTTTCCCACTTTTACCTTTAGACTTGCAGATGCCTGTCAACTTGGCGTAGTCAGCGGCTTTGATATGCCAAAATTTGCATATTTTACTGTAAACACCGCAGTATCACTGCCGGCATAAATGATTTTTGTATCACCTAATTGTAGTAATTATAGGAAGTTACAGGCATTCGCCCCAAAATAGCCCGTTCTCTGCATAAAAACTGGTATATTTTTTGCTTGTCTGTTATAAATTATGCGTAAGATTAACGACCAAACCCTTTTGAACATAATATAAGGAGGCAATTAATTATGGCAGTAAAAGAATTGGTATTTGAAGGCGATGCAAGAGCCGGGTTGCTTGCCGGGGTCGAAAAGCTGGCATCAGCGGTCAAACCAACGCTTGGCCCGAAAGGCCGAAACGCTATTATCGATAAAAGCTGGGGCGGACCGACCGTAACCAAAGACGGCGTAACGGTGGCTGAAGAAATTGACCTTATCGACAAGAATGAGAACCTCGGAGCAAAACTGGTAAAAGAAGCCGCCAGCAAAACTTCAAAAATCGCCGGAGATGGAACAACAACCGCTACTATCCTGACCGAAGCCTTGTTCAAGGAAGCTTGCAAGAACCTCGCAGCCGGGGCGGACCCTATGGCTTTGAACCGGGGCATGAAAAAGGCCGCTGAGGTAGTAACCGAAAAGCTCGCCTCACTGGCAAAGCCAATCGACATCACCAAAATCGATGACATAATCAATATCGCCTCGGTATCAGCTAATAACGACATAGAAATCGGAAAGATTATGGCTAAAGCCTTCCAACGAGTCGGCAAAGACGGAGTCATCACCGTCGAAGAAGGCAAAAGTCTCAAGACGACTGTCGATTTTGTGGAAGGGATGCAGTTTGATCGCGGCTACCTTTCGCCGCACTTCGTAACCGACCAGGATAATATGGTCTGCGAACTGGAAAAACCATATATACTTATTCACGAGGAAAAAATAAGCAATGTAGCCAAGCTCGTACCGCTGCTTGAGAAGATTGCAAAAACCAAAAGGCCTCTGTTGATTATCGCAGAGGATGTCGAGAGCGAGGCGTTGGCAACGCTGGTGGTTAACAAACTCAGAGGCATCCTTCAGTGCGCGGCTGTAAAGGCACCCGGTTACGGCGACCGTCGAAAAGCAATGCTGCAAGACATAGCAATCCTGACAGGTGCTGAGCCGATTTTCAAAGATTTGGGAATCGAGATGGAAAATATCAGTGTCAAACAGCTCGGCCAGATCAAAAAGGTAACCATCGACAACGATAATTGCATAATGGTTGAAGGTGCCGGCAGCCAGGAAGCTATCAGCGGCAGAATCAAGCAAATCCAGAACGAAATAGAAATCACCACCAGTGATTACGACCAGGAGAAATTACAGGAACGGCTTGCCAAGCTGACCGGCGGCGTTGCACAAATCAATGTCGGTGCCGCAAGCGAAATAGAAATGAAAGAACGAAAGGCCCGAATCGAGGATGCCCTGCACGCTACCAGAGCAGCCATCGAGGAAGGTATCGTTCCCGGCGGAGGTGTAGCCCTTATACGGTGTATCGAGGCAGTTGAGAAGTTGAAACTCAAAGGGGATGAAAAAACCGGTGCCGACATACTGTCAAAGGCCCTCAGGATGCCCTGCTACTATATCGCCGCCAACGCGGGAGCAACGGCAAATCTCGTGGTTAATAAGGTCACCGAAGGCAAAGGCGGCTTCGGCTACAACGCCGGCACCGACAAGTATGAAGACCTTCCCAAAGCCGGCGTCATCGATCCGGCAAAAGTAACACGAATCGCTCTGCAAAACGCCGTAAGTATAGCCGGCTTGCTGCTAACCACAGACTGCCTTGTCTCCGAAAAGCCTAAAGAAGAAGAAATGGCTCCACCAGGAGGCCCGGGCATGGGTGGTGGCATGGGCGGCATGGGAGGTGGTATGGGAGGCGGCATGGGCGGCATGGGAGGTGGAATGGGTATGATGTAATACCATCCGAAGCCCATGACGACCGGCAGATAAATAAATAAGGATAAACAATGAGCAACAAAACAAAACCGTCCCAAACTTATACACCTGTACACAGGTACAGAATAAGCCTGGCAATTGCGTTCACGGTTTTGAGCTTTATGATATTCCCAGCCAGTTCTCAGACAACCGCCAAATCAGCCTTGCCTGAAACCAAAGAGCAGCGTAATGAACGGATGCAGTGGTGGCGCCAGGCGAGATTTGGCATGTTTATCCACTGGGGCGTATACTCTGTGCCTACCGGGGCGTACAAAGGCAAACAAATACCAGGCATCGGTGAATGGATTATGGAAAGGGCCGACATTCCTGTTGCAGAGTATGAAAAGTTTGCTAAACAGTTCAATCCCGTTAAATTCAATGCCGATCAATGGGTGCAACTCGCCAGGAACGCGGGGATGAAGTACATTGTCATCACCAGCAAACACCACGACGGCTTCTGTTTGTGGGATTCGAAGGTCAGCGATTACGACATTATGGATGCTGCGCCGTTCAAACGCGACATACTGAAGGAGTTGTCTGTCGCATGTAAGAAGTACGATATCAGGCTGTGTTTTTACCATTCTATAATGGACTGGCACCATCCTGATGCCCAGGCACCTTTTTACCCGAACTATAACGACGGCAAACGCACGAATCCTAACTTTAACCGATACGTCAAAACATATCTGAAGCCGCAGCTTAAAGAGCTTGTCGCCAATTATGGTCCACTGGGCGTACTGTGGTTCGACGGTGAATGGATAAAGGACTGGACCGAACCGCAGGGCGTAGACCTGTACAATTACGTTCGAAGCCTTCAGCCGAACATCATTGTCAACAACCGCGTCAGCAAGGGCCGCAAGAGTATGCAGGGTATGACCAAAGAAGGTTATTTCGCCGGTGACTTCGGTACGCCCGAACAGGAAATACCGCCGACGGGGCTGCCTGGAGTTGACTGGGAAACCTGCATGACAATGAACAACACCTGGGGCTTCAAGTCATACGACCACAACTGGAAGTCAAAGGAAGATCTGATTCGCAAACTCGTGGATATCGCCAGCAAAGGCGGCAACTTCCTACTCAATGTCGGGCCCACCGCCGAGGGCCTTATCCCCCAAGCCAGCGTCGAGCGTTTGGCTGCTATGGGTGAATGGATGGCGAAGAACAGCGAAAGCATTTATGGCACGACAGCGAGTCCTTTCGAGAAACTTTCGTGGGGCAGGTGTACGGCCAAGCCCGGCAAGCTGTATCTGCACGTATTCGATTGGCCCGAAAACGGAGAATTAGAAGTGCCATTTCCCCGAAGTGAGGTCCAACAAGCATATCTGTTTGCGAGAAAGGACCGCGCAGAACTCCTGTTGGGCAGTGATGATAACGGCAATCTTATTGTAACCGTACCGCGAAGAGTACCTGATAAGATCGATACAGTTATTATGCTGGAAATGGAGGCTGAAGCCGTTGTTACTCCGCAGGCCAAAGACGGCTCGGTGACTCTTAAGGCCAGTGATGCCGTTGTTCGCGGAACAAACGCGAGGTACGAATCAGGCGGCGGCAAGGACAACATCGGCTACTGGACAAATCCCGCCGACTATGTTATCTGGCGCTTCAAAGTAAACAAAACAGGGACTTTTAATGTTGCGGTGACATTAGCCTGTGCAGCAGGCTCGGGCGGCAGCAAGTACGTTCTAACGGCCGGTGGCCAGGAGATTGCAGGCACAGTCAAAGACACCAGCGGCTGGACCAGTTTTGTCACTGATAAACTTGGAACGGTGAAAATCGCCAGGCCCGGTACATATAACCTTTCCATTAAGCCCAAAACTATGCCCCGCGGCGCGGTGATGAACTTAAAGTCAGTAACGCTTGTCCCGGTTAAGAAATAAACAAATAATCAGAGTATGTCTACTGTAAATGAGTAGTTAGAAAGTGGAAACCAAGTAGAAAAGGAGTGAGTTATGAAACTTAGACCTCTGGACGATAGAGTTGTAATAAAACAATCTGACGCTGAAGATAAGACCACAGGCGGCATCATCCTTCCCGACACCGCAAAAGAAAAACCACAGATCGGCAAAATAATAGCCACCGGGCCGGGCAAACTGCTCGATAACGGCAAACGAGGCAAAATGTCTATAAAGAAAAAAGACGAGGTTATCTATGGTAAATACATGGGAAGCGAAATCGAAATCGAGAGAGAAAAATATGTGATTCTGCGAGAAAGTGATATCCTCGGGATTATTGAAAGGTAATTCCGAAAGGAAAATAAACAACATCTTTAAAAAATTTAGAAGGATTTTATAGGGGTAAAAAAATGGCAAAGCAAATGATGTTTGATGATATAGCGCGAACAGAGCTTAAAGCAGGCCTTACACAACTGGCCGAAGCAGTCAAAGTGACCCTCGGACCGACCGGCAAAAACGTCATACTGCAAAAGAGCTGGGGCTCTCCGAAGGTAACAAAGGATGGCGTGACGGTCAGCAAGGAAATCGAGCTGCCCGAACCATTCCAGAACATGGGCGCCAAGATGATCAACCAGGTCGCCAGCAAAACCTCCGATGTTGTCGGCGATGGAACAACAACTTCAACTGTCCTGGCAGAAGCAATTTATATCGAGGGCCTCAAGCACGTAACCGCGGGCGCAAATCCAATGGCCATACAAAGAGGTATAGGCAAGGCTGCTGAAGTTGTCACCGAATTCATCCAATCGGTAAGTGTCCCTGTGAAAGGCCATAGCGACATCTCAAAAGTGGCAGCTATCAGCGCAAACAATGACTCACAAGTTGGCGAAATATTGGCCGACGCAATTGATAAGGTCGGCAGGGAAGGTGTTATCGAGGTCGAAGAAGGCAAGGGAATGGAAAACGAGTTGAGTTTCGTTGAAGGTATGCAGTTCGATAAGGGTTATCTATCCCCATACTTTATGACTAACGCCGACACTCTCGAAGCCGTCCTTGAAGATGCCTATATCCTGCTGCACGAAAAGAAAATATCCAATGTTCGCGAGATTATCCCGCTGCTCGAAAAAGTCGCTCAAGTCGCGAAGCCGCTATTAATTATTGCAGAAGATGTTGAAGGCGAAGCGTTGGCAGCATTGGTTATTAACCGTCTGCAAGGCGTATTAAGAGTCTGTGCCGTAAAAGCTCCCGGATTCGGTGACCGCAGAAAGGCAATGTTAGCCGACATATCAATCTCAACTAAAGGACAGGTAATCACCGAAGACCTGGGCATCAATCTCGAAAGCATCGAGCTTTCACAATTAGGTCAGGCCAAAAAGATCGTTATCGACAAGGACACAACCACAATAATCGAAGGGGCCGGCAAAAAGAAAGACATCACTGCCCGCTGCGACCAAATCCGCAATCAAATTGAAAAGACAACCAGTGACTACGACCGTGAAAAGCTTCAGGAACGGCTCGCCAAATTGACCGGCGGAGTCGCCGTTATCAAGGCCGGCGCCGCAACCGAAACTGAAATGAAGGAACGCAAGGACCTGCTGGAAGATGCACTTCACGCCACAAGAGCGGCAACCGGAGAAGGCGTGATCGCAGGTGGCGGCGTCACGTTCTTACGTGCCATCAGCCAGGTAGAGAAAGCCAGAGCAAAGGCCAAAGGCGATGAAAAAATCGGCTTTGACATTGTATGCAATGCCCTTAAAGCGCCAACAACTCATATAGTGGATAACTCCGGCGACGAGGGTGATGTAGTTGTTGCTCAACTTCTTGAAAAAAAGGAGAAAGACAAGAATATCGGTTACAACGCCAATACAGGCAAGTTCGTTGATATGTTCAAAGCCGGAATTATCGACCCGGCAAAAGTGGCCAGAACCGCCTTGGAAACGGCCGCCTCCATATCAGCACTGATGTTAACCACTAACGTGTTAATAACAGACTTAAAAGATAAAGACGAAGAGCCAATACCGGGTTCTGTAAGATAAAACTTCCTGAGGTGTTCAAAAGTAGCTGGTGATAAGCCGCGAAACACGATATTATGGCCAAGCGGGATTATTATGAAGTTCTGGGTGTAAGCAAAAACACCTCCGAGGCTGATATTAAGCGCGCATATCGGCGCATGGCAATGAAGTATCATCCGGACAAGAATCCGGATGATAAAGAGGCCGAGGCCAAGTTCAAAGAATGCGCCGAAGCTTACGAAGTCTTAAGCGACTCCGAAAAACGTCAGCGTTACGACCAGTACGGTCACGAAGGTCTTCGCGGAATAGGTATGCGTGACTACGCGCATATGAACTGGCAGGATATCGGCAGCATATTTGAAGATGTCTTCGGCTTCGACGATTTTTTCAGCGGCATATTCGGAGGCCGAAGCAGAAGAGCGGGACGAGGCGGTTCCTCACGCGGCTATGACCTGGAAACCACTGTCGAACTAACACTTAATGATATCGCAAAAGGAACTGAGAAAACCATTGAGTTCACGCGTCAGGATACCTGCCCGGAGTGCAACGGCAGCTGCAGCGCCCGAGGAACAACACCAGGCAAATGCCCTACTTGTGGCGGGACCGGCCAGATAGCAAGCCGGGGCGGTTTTTTCCAGATGGTCTCAACCTGTCCGAAATGCAGAGGCAGCGGGCAAGTTATCACGAATCCGTGCAAAAAATGCAAAGGCACCGGCAGAGTTCCTAAAAAAAGAGTCGTCAATATCAAAATCCCGCGAGGGGTACACGAAGGCCAGGGTATAAGAGTCGCCAACGAAGGTGAACCCGGCCGAAAAGGCGGGCCAAGAGGCAACCTCTACTGCTACGTGAGAATTAAACCCCACGAATTTCTGCAGCGCGACGGAAACAACCTGATTGCCATTGTCCCCATAAGCTTTACACAGGCTGCCCTTGGGACTACTATTGACGTGCCGAGCCTCGATGGCACAAGAGGCCTGAAAATCCCGCCGGCTACACAATATGGGAGTGTTTTTAGAATAAAAGGCCAGGGCCTGTCGGATATGCGAACGGGCCGAACCGGAGACGAACTCGTGCAAGTCACTATCGAAACACCTACCAAGCTAAACGCAAAACAGAAGGAACTACTGAGAGAATTCGTCAAAACCGAAAACAAAACTGTTTCCCCGCAGTCCAAGCGATTTTTCGATAAACTGAAAAAATACTTCGGTAACAATAAATGAAAAAGAAAAAAACAGAAACACCAAGGGAACAAAAACAACCTGATATGAAGAAGAATGAGTTGGAAGAACAACACATCAGAATAGACAATTTGCAAAAGGAAAAAGACGAGCTTTTTGCGAAATTGCAGCGAGTAAGCGCCGACTATGCAAATTTGCAGAAACGCACGGCCAAACAAATTGCCGATACAATCGGCTATGAAAAGGAAAAACTAATAAAAACCCTCCTGCCAACCCTGGATAATCTTGAGCATACACTCCAAAATGCGCAATCGGCCGAAACCGTTGGCGTCCTTCTCAAAGGTATTCAGATCATTTACGACCAAATGCTCGACATCATGAAATCACACAACGTAGAGCAGATAAAGGCACTGGGGGAGCCGTTCGACCCAGCTCAGCACGAAGCAATGATGCGAAAGACTGAGCACGGAAAAGAAGAAAATATTGTGCTCGAAGAGTTTCAGAAAGGATATAAACTCAACGGCCGAGTCATTCGACCAAGCAAAGTAATCGTCAATAAGCTAACACAAGAACAACCGGCCAAGCAGGAAGCAGAACCGCCGGAACAAACAATCGACGAATGCCAAACAACCGACACTGAGTAACTGCCATGCCGACCTATGAGTATATATGTGGAGACTGCGGATATGAGTTTGAACGGTTCCAGTCCATAACAGCCGGTGCTCTGCGAAAATGTCCTGACTGTGGAAAGTCAACTCTGAAGCGCCTCGTGGGAACCGGCTCAGGCATAATCTTCAAGGGCTCAGGATTCTATCAAACCGATTACAGGAGCCAGAGCTATAAGGAAGGTGAAAAAAGCGAGAAGAAAGCCGCCGAAACCGACAAGTCCACCACGAAAAAGAAAACCGCTGATAAAAGCAAAGATTCAAAATCCACTGACAAAACCAAACCAGACCCAAAAGGCAAAAAGAAATCAGCTTGATACCAATACCATTGTGATTAGAATTTGCGCTCGACATATTTTGCTGGGCAAACACTTTTGACTATTTCAGCGGTCTCAACCGACCCGAATGACACCCTCTCCTTACAGCGAATCTATTTATTCGCTTCCTGCAACCACAATGCTCAGATGCACTTTCTTCGCATCCTTCACTCGGATCGTAGGCTTTTCTATCTCTTCTTCATCCTTGGTAATAATCGGCTTTACCGGGGTTATCAAATCGTCAACAATCTTGATAATACGGTCTGTGCTAACACCATCAAACTTTTGCTCGCCTGACGACTTGGTCTCAACAAATAATGTCGTCGAATTGCAACTCTCCCAAACATCGGCCAAGTCAGCCAGGAGTAAATTTAAGTCCTCTTGGCCACAAATAAGAGAATATACGCGTTTGCCGCCCCGGCTTTCTACGCTGATGGAATCAGAAAGGCCATTATCCTCAATCGCCCTGTCGATAAATGTGTTAACAGTTCTCAATGCATCCGTCTTCAATTCAAGCCTGCCATCAAATGCTACTGCTGCTACTGTGGGTACTGGGGATATTGGATGAGACTCAGGGACAACAATTGTGTAAATCACACTCCCCAAAACAGCTACCAGCCCAACCATAGCTGCAGCAGCCAACAACTTGCGAACCATCAGATGCCTTACACCTACTCGCCTGTCGGAATGTTCCTCGTTCCACTCGCGTCGGCCCGATATTGTCTCTGTTTCCAGTGAAGACTTTATCTGTTCCAGAATCCGAGCCGGTGCCTCTGCACGAGGCAAAGAGCTAACCAACATCTTACTGGTCTGAAGTTCTCGCAGCCGCTGCGCAACCTGTGCATCATGCGATATCAGCCGTTGAACCTCGGTCTTCTCCCTTTCTGTCAGCTCTCCATCAATAAAGCTATTCAGCAATTCTTCAATATCCGGGTTTTCTCTTTTTTGTTTCATCGTAAATTGGCCTCCATAATCTTTCTTAGATTTCTTCTGGCCCTGCTTAATCTGCTCTTAACCGTACCCAGCTCGATATCAAGCACTTCTGCGATTCGAGCATAATTCATACCTTCAATGTCCCTTAAGACAAGCACAGCTCGATGCGCATCATCCAATTTCATCAGCGCCTCGACAACCATCCCGCAAAGCTCTTTGTTCTGCGCTACGACCGCCGGATCAGGGCTGCTTTCATCAGTCAAAAACTCCTTCAACTCCCTCCTTGCCTGCCGGTTGTATTCATTGTCTTCTGTATCCAGGCTTTGATGCTTAAACCTGACGTTTCGTTGGCAGTAATTCAGAGTTAAATTAACGGCTATCCTAAACGCCCAGGTATAAAAGCTGCTTCTGCCCTCGAATTCATTTATCTTCTTTATTATTTTGACAAACGTTTCCTGTGTAAGTTCCGCAGCATCATCGGTATTTTTGCATATTCTCAATATGACGTTATAGATGCGATCCTGATACTTAAGGATAAGGCGTTCCATAGCTGCAGAATCACCCTGCCGGCAACGCTCAACCAGTACCCCATCATCAATGTCGATATTTACTGCTTTTGCCACGCCTTTATCCATTTAATTAGACAAACATTGCCCCAAAAGGTTCCGATAATAAAATAAGGTCAAACTGCTGGATATAATTGCAGATTAGACCTTTTTGGTCAATCTAATTTAACCAGGCAGGTAAATATAGAATGCGCTTAATGCTTGTATAAAGCCATCGACAAATCATTTTATATGGGTAAGGTTAAACTCACCCGAAAGACGTTTGCCGTTGGGAGATATACAAGTGGCTTCCAATATGTAGTTTTGGTCCGCTTCTGATTCGAAAGGCAAACTGAATTCATAGGCTCTGAGAAAGTCCCGCCAGTGGTTGTCGTTTTCAACTAAAGTTGTTAAGTCGATATCCGGCCAGAGCACAATTCTTTTGCCCTTAGGCTCAGCCGAGCGAGGAACTCTCTGATATAACTCAAAACGAAATATACCCGGTGACTTTATTTGGGAACCAAACGAGTCCAACAAACTCACATAGACCTCTATCTTTGACCCTTCTCCGGCATTACCGGCAACGATATATTCAGTTAACGGAACAATATCGATTTTCATCGGAGCATAATTAGAGTATGCAAAAGCTTCATTACAATCGCTAACAGTTTTAGATTGTCCTTCAGTCCGCTTTGGGCCGAGCTGAGGCTGCCCACAGCCGACCACTGACAAAAGTAATATAACGAACAAAATATGCGCTATCACACCGGTCGTTTTCATAAACTATAAGTCCTCATCAAGCATATGGCCAAGGTGGCGTTTTTTTGCCCTCAAATAGTCAATGTTATGCTTGCTGGGCTCAGCCATTAATGGTATCTGCTCGGCAATCTTTATGCCATAAACCTCAAGGCGACTTATCTTTTTCGGATTATTTGTCAGTATTCGTATCTCCTTCAGCCCCAAATCGCGACAGATTTGAGCCCCAATTCCATAATCCCGCTTGTCGGCCATAAAGCCCAATTTAATATTGGCCTCAACCGTGTCAAGACCCTGCTCCTGAAGTTTATAAGCCCGCAGTTTATTGGTCAGTCCAATGCCCCTGCCCTCCTGCCTAAGATAAATCAAGGCCCCTTTGCCGGCATCTTCTATCATATTCATCGCAGTTATCAATTGATAACCGCATTCGCACCGCTGCGAATGAAATAAATCCCCGGTCATACACTCCGAATGCACTCTCACCAACACAGGTTCTCCGTGTTCGATAGGTTTTCCGTTCTCATCAAGGTCGCCCACGCCGCCCTTGCACAATGCCAGATGCGGCTCAGATGATAGTTTAGTCTCATAGCCAATCAGCTTGAATTCCCCATAGTCGGTAGGCAAAGTCACGCTCTCAAGCCGCTTGATCTGGCTTTCACGCTGCAGACGATATTCTATGAGCTTGGCGATTGAAACAATTTTTAGTTCGTGTTTTTCACAAAATTTCAACAACTCCGGCACCCGTGCCATCGAACCGTCTTCGTTCATAATTTCACAGATGACCCCAGCCGGCTTTAGTTTCGCCAACCGCATCAAATCAACTGATCCCTCAGTTTGCCCGGCTCGAACCAACACCCCGCCTTCTCTTGCGCGTAATGGAAATATATGACCCGGGCGAACAAGGTCTCTTGCTTTGGTCTGGTCTGCAATCGCCACCTGAACCGTCTTTGCCCTGTCAGCAGCGCTAATGCCTGTACTTATCCCTTCAGCCGCATCAATACTCACCGTAAACGCAGTACCGAATCGGGCCGTATTATCGACCGTCTGCGGGTACAGACCAAGCGAATCACATTTCTCCGCCGTAAGCGGCAGGCAGATAAGACCACGACCATATCTGGCCATAAAGTTAATAATCCCCGGCGTCACTTTCTCAGCGGCGCAAACCAGGTCCCCTTCGTTTTCGCGGTCTTCAGCATCTACTACCACTATCATCTTACCCAACCGAAGCTCTTCCAGGACTTCCGATATTTCGCTAAATTGCACTGTCATTTCTTATTTATTCATACCTGCTAATTTAAATATTTGGGAATTCTTTCAACTAATTTCTCAATCGCAGCGAGCGTTATCACGCTGCGTTTACTTCATTATTTCACCGGCTCCAGGTTATCGTTAACTAAAGATGAATCGTCTAATTTCGCATGATCACTTTCCACGTCGGTTAACACATTGTCGGTGAACACAATACGCCTGCCTGGTTCACCTTCGACGGCCAGGGCCTTTGGCTTAACGCCTGAAAACACGTTACCGGAAATAACCACATCTGAAGTTCCAACAATAATCATACCGCCGGCCTTACGGTCGCCGGCGCCGCGTTTCACTTTGCCGCCGCCGATGTAGCTGTCGGAGAAGTTGTTGCCGGTAACGGTGATGCGCCCACTATTGGGGCTTATAGCCAAAGCGTAACCGCCCATGATGGTGAATGTGTTGGCGCTGACAGTACAGCCGTGTGCGTCGCGCAGGTCGATTCCGCCTGATTCGTTATGCGCGATGACATTGGCGCTCAGCGTGATGCCGTAGCAGTCTCGGTCGAGTACGATAGCGGTGCCCCTGCACTCCTCGATCATATTACCTGAAACAACCGAACCATAGGTATTCTCTATGACGATGCCGTCGCCGAGGTGGTCGTCGAGGTTGTTGCCGGTCATGGTAAGATTATAGCTGTCGATGCACCGGACGGCATCCCGGTTCTCCTCGAACTGGTTTGAGGAAACGATAATATCATGGCAGCCGATTAGATTGAGTCCGGTATCCTTGTTGTAGGTGATTAGCGAATCGCAAATGCGCGGGTCCTCGTAGCAATGGTCAAGCACAATGCCGTCCCCGCCATGATAGCTAACGGTAACACCATCGATGAATATTTCGTTGATGTGTCGTGCTTCGATGCCACAGCCGCTCTTTTCGTTGCCGGTAAGGCGAAAGTTGGCCAGCCGAATCCGCCACAGTTCATGGTTTCGGTCATCGGCGCCGCTGGGGTGCCGGAGTATTAATGCTGGTTTGCCCTCGACGTTGATATTCTTGATGTGCGTGGCGGTGCCCGCCCCTTCAATGAGCAAGTCAGATATACCGACCTTCAAGGGTTCGTCAATCTCAAACGTACCCGGCGGCATACGGACAACACCCCCCTCGTCCGGCACATCGTCAATTGCAGCCTGTAGAGTTGGATAAAAGCTCGCGTCGATAACAGCCCGGGCTCCGGGAAGACGCGGAGATGCCAAAGCGCTGCGATGGACCTGGCAACCTGTGCCGCAGAAAACGCTCATAGCCGCCGCAACGATTAAAGCCCAATACTTTGATTTCATCCCACGATCCTTAACAAACATCTATATTTCACTTTCTGGAATGGCCGCTCACCAAAAATGTCAAACACTTCGAAGACACCCAGACGCCAAATGAAAGCCCCTACTTTTCATGGCCAACATCATGCTCGTACTGTTCATAATAGCGGATTCCGTTGCGAATGTAAATAAGAGTTGCCAAAATAGCAGTCCCGGCTGCAGACCACCACAGCACCCGGAGAAACCAAATCCAGCCGGTCAAAAAGCTTGAGAACTCAGGACCAAGCAGAATCCCCGCCACCATCGACGACTGCAGAGTTGTAGCAACCTTACCAACAAATACAGGAGCGGTATAAATTTTTGAAGTCATAAAATAAAGAATGACGAAACCAATCGTCAAAATCACGTCTTTGCCTATTATCAAGACTACAACTGTCGACGGCAGTGGAAAATCTCCAACGCTTCCCCGCTGCGAGATAAGCAACAGACAGGCACTGGTTATAAGCAGTTTGTCCGCCGTCGGATCCAGAAATGCACCGAGCCTGGTAATCTGCCTGTTCCGGCGAGCAATATAACCGTCGACCGCGTCACTAATTGCCATGAACAAAAAAATAAAAATAGCGATATAGCGCATCACGTTGCCGAATTCAGCATCGTTTATCTTCAACATGCAGCTAATGAACGGGATTATCAGCAGAATCCGAAGAATCGTAATCCGATTGGCCCAACTCAATTTCATACCAGATTTATAACCGGAAAAGTAAGATTTGACAAGAAATAGATTGGCTGTTCTAAATATCTTTTATTGATAATGCCTTGCAGATTTTTCTTGCTAATTTATTTGAGATCTCGGTATGATGGGGAATTGCTTCTGAATGACCTGTAAGAGGATTGCACCAAAGCGAATGCGAACGACCTTCTCTCTTCAGATAACATCCATGTTTTCTGAGATGTTTCAGAAGGGCGATTCGTTTCATTCCACACTCACCACTTCAGGCGTTGCATCATCAGGAATTCCACGTAAGGCATCTTGACGACGGTCTTCAAGAATAAGGCTGATTGCCTCTGATAAATTCGCAAGGCATTCTTCCTTGGTTTTACCCTGTCCATTAGCTCCCGGCACTTCAGCACAATAAGCAATGAACAAGTCACCATCCTTTTCCACTATTGCAGTAAATTCATTATGCATAAAGTTACTCCTATTGAGTCATTTATTACACTTATATTATAGACAAGGATTTGAAATAATCAATTATTTTATTCGTGGTTATGAATAAAAAGGATACATGCAATTACAGACGGGCCCAGCATATAAAAACGCAATACACACGACGCGATACGATTTTATAACCGAAAAAAGCACATTTAGCAAGAAATAGATTGGCCAGGTAAAAAGACATATCACGCATGCCGGGGTTTCGGATTAATCACAGAGCTTATCTGATTTACTGCAACAATCGTTGTTTGCTTCACTGACCCTAAGCATCCCCTTGAGAACTGCAACGGCACTGCGATACGCATCTCTTTTTTCACTCCTGATAAAAATGCATACGTTGACGCATCGGTAAAGTTCATCGTAAGAAATGACAAAATCACAGCAATCAAAAACATCCACGCAATCGTCTGAGCTGTTATCCTGTGAGTTTCAAAAAAAATAATACTGCCGCCACAATCAATCCAACAGAAAAGCCCTTGAATGAAAAACTTCTTCCCGGCAGCCACGGAAGCAGCAATAGGTTCAAGTTGCGCCGGTGATGACAGTTATCACTTATTCTTTTTCTTTTCGAGGCCAAGCCCGCGGCCGGGATGCACTTTCGGCTTGCCCTTGCCCTTCTTTTTGCCACGTAGCCCCTTCGGCAGTGACTCTTCGACCACCACCTCCCAGGGGCCGTTGACATGCACGCCTATTTCCCATTGGCTTTCTCTCTGACGGTAATAGCGGCCTCCGAAGTAAAAATGGTTGGGAAGTTCGACGACGACATAGACACCCCGTCCGGAATCATAAACCAGTTCTACGCCTTGATGCTTTTGGCGGTAACCGTGAGCAGGAGCATGCGGCGGAGGTCCATGTCCGAGTCCATGCTTATGGCCGGATGACCCGCCAATTGTAAGACTCCTGCACGAGACAAGTACAATCGCAGCACAAATCAGAGCAACCGCTAATAGGAATGAGTACTTATGCTTCATAGTTAATCCCTCGTACTATTTTGATAATCAGTAACCTACAAAATTCATCGATATCGCCACAGAATATATCACAAATATACAGCGAATCAACAAATTATTAAAAAAAGCAGAATCTTTCGACCGTCATTCCTTTGCCTTATGAGTTCTTCACTTATAACTTATGTACTTTTGCCCTCCGTATTATCCTGTGCCCTCTATGGCTACATTGGTTGTTGGTATATGGTCAACAATCTTTGGTCCTGATTTTATTTTCTTGATGTAACCCGCCCCGGCGATATAATCGCAAAGGTTTTCCGAGAACTCAAGAATGACGAAACTTAGCGTTAATCTAAATAAAATCGCTCTGCTGCGGAACCAGCGTGATATCGACATACCGAGCGTAATAGAGTCGGCCACAACAGTCATCAAAGCCGGCGCTCACGGCGTAACGGTCCATCCCCGGCCAGACGAGCGACACATAAGATATGACGATGCCCGCCAGCTTAAAAAAATGCTTACCGTCGAATTCAACATCGAGGGCAATCCCTTCACGGGCAAACTAATAGAGCTTTTGCACGAACTAAAGCCCGACCAGGCGACACTGGTCCCCGATGCCCCGGGTGCCAATACTTCCGACCACGGCTGGAACATGCAGCAAAACAAAGAACGTCTCGAGCCGGTAATAAAAGAGATTAAAGATTTGGGCATCCGCGTCAGTCTTTTTATGGACCCGGATAATGCAGGGATCCGGATGGCTAAAGAAATCGGAGCCGACCGTGTCGAGTTATATACCGAGCCTTATGCCAGAGCCTTTCGAACAAACGACAACGTAGAGCAGACGCTTGAGCGATTTGCCGCCGCTGCAGGATTCGCTAATGAAATCGGCCTGGGACTGAACGCAGGTCACGACCTCAACCTGAAAAACCTCGGCAAATTCTGCTCTGCCGTCCCGGGTATACTGGAGGTCTCCATCGGCCACGCCCTTATAGCAGACGCCCTCGAAACCGGACTCGACAATACGGTAAAAGAATATTTGAAAGTGTTAGCTCAAAGTTAAAGGAGAGAAAAATGTTTACAGGAGCAATGGTGGCGTTGATTACGCCTTTTCAGAACGGCAAAATCGATTTTGAAACGCTCGATGAGCTGGTTGACTTTCAACTGGAAAACGGCATAGACGGGATTGTACCGGTAGGCACGACCGGCGAATCACCTACCCTAAGTCACGAAGAGCACAAAGAAGTTATCGAAAGAGTGGTCAAAGCCGTCGGCGGTAAAGTCCCCGTAATAGCCGGGGCCGGCTCGAACTCGACCGCTGAGGCAATCGAACTGGCGGCATTTTCAAAAAAGGTCGGTGCCGATGCCACCCTGCAGGTCGACCCGTATTATAACAAGCCCATGCAGGAAGGGTTTTATCAGCATTTCAAGGCAATAGCCGAAGAGGTTGACCTGCCGATAGTATTATACGACATACCCGGTCGATGCGGAGCCGGCATGACACCAGATACAATCGTCCGCCTGGCTGAATTTGAGAATATCGTTGCCGTAAAGGAGGCGACCGGCAAGCTCGACCATGCCAGTGAAATCGCGACCCGCTGCGACCTCACCATCCTCTCAGGAGATGATTCTCTTACGCTGCCCATCGCTTCGGTCGGCGGTAAAGGCGTTGTTAGCGTCGTGGCGAACATCGTCCCCGCAGACGTCAAGGCAATGACCGATCTAATCCTCGAAGGCGATTTGGTTTCAGCCAGGCAATGGCACAACAAGCTCTTTGCCCTATGCAGAAATCTTCTCAGCCTGGCAACCAACCCAATACCAATCAAGGCGGCAATCTCGATGCTGAATCTGGCTTCGGATGAAATGCGTCTGCCTATGACGCCTCTGGACGAAGACAAAAAGGCTATCTTGCGACAAACACTGGAAACATACGGCCTGCTGCAATAAGAACACCTTTTAACAGGAGAAAAAATGATGAAGACTATTTTTCTTTTAAGCGTCTTAACAGTTAGTGCTGTTGCCGGCGCCGGCACAGAGCTTGGCATTGATGGCAAGCAGTTTACCATCAACGGCAAACCGACCTTTCTATTAGGCGTCAGCTACTATGGCGCGCTCGGTGCATCCAAGGATTTCATCCGGCGCGACCTCGATGATATGCAAAAAAATGGCTTCAACTGGTTCCGCCTCTGGGCGACATGGGGAGCGTTCGGCAATAAGGTCTCGGTTGTTGGCCCACAGGGAAAGCCGCGCGGACCTTACCTGGCCAAGCTTCAATGGCTGGTGGCCGAATGTAATCGCAGAAGTATTATCGTTGATGTGACTCTTTCACGCGGCAATGGTATTACCGGCCCTGTTCGGCTACAAAGCCCCGAGGCATTGCGCCGTGCCGCTAAAACTATCGTTACATCCCTGATGCCTTACCGCAACTGGTATCTCGATATGGGAAACGAAAGAAACATTCGCGACAAGCGATTTGTCTCGACCGAGGAATTGGCCAAATTAAGAAAGTTTATAAAAGGGCTCGATCCTGACCGTCTGGTTACTGCTTCATACGTTGGAGACATCAAAAAGGATGAACTTAAAACAATCCTTCTTGATGCCCGCGTTGACTTTTTAGCCCCCCACCGCCCGCGACACGCGAAATCAGCAGGACAAACCGCTGCTCAGACAAAAAAATACTTTGAGCTGATGAAGCAATTAGGCCGAACGGTGCCGGTCCATTATCAGGAACCATTTCGCAGAGGTTTCACACCGAAAAGGTGGCAGCCGAATGCTGAAGACTTTTTAGCCGATTTGAAAGGTGCTTTAGAGTCGGGCGCTGCCGGCTGGTGCCTGCACAATGGCGACCAGAAAGACAAACCGCAAAGCAAGCCTCGACGCTCGTTTGATATGCGCGAGGCTCGGCTCTTCGACCAACTGGATGAGCAGGAGATGGCCTTCATTCACCAAATCAAAGTGATAATCCCTAAGACGGCTGCTAAAGACAAAAGCAAAAATTGAAAGTCCCTTACTTTTGGCTTTTTAGCTTTTATTGATTGAAAAGTTACACACTGTTAAACTAAAAATTCGCCTCACAGGCTGAAACTGTTCTTACTAATCCAGGCAATTTCAGCGCCGTCTCCTTAATCGAGGTCGTGGGCGTGGAGAGCGTCTCTGCACGGTTCTTCCTGGCTTATTTCGCAGCTCAGGTTGAGCATTTCGGCGTGGGACAGGACGTTGCACAATTACTTCAACGCCTGGTATTTTTGCTTTCAGACGAGCGATTCCTGCTTTGGTGATTCGAGAGAAGTCCAGGCGCAGTCTCTTAAGGGAAGCAATACCTTCAAAATGCCTCAGTCCGGCATCGGTAACCTTCTGGCATGAGTGTATATTCAAGGACTCCAGGGCCTTCAGATTCGCCAGATGGGCCAGCCCCTGGTCCGTAATCAACGATTGCGAACTATCGAGGATAGTAATTTGCAGATTCTTCAAGGATGTTACGCGTGACAAATCCGCCAGGTCATCATCCGTGATTTTTCCTTCAGGCCCATATATCCATAAGCGCTCCAGCGACTTCAAACCGGCAAGATGAGCCATGCCGGCTTCGCCAAAATCTATGTTGTGAACGTTGAACTCCGTCAGCAAAGGCAGCTCTTTTAGAACGGTCAACCCGCTCCCGGTTACCTGAGTTCTCCTGAGACTGAGTTTAGTAAGTGTTTTAAGTTTTACCAGGCGGGCTAAACCTCTATCGGTTACAGGGCACCTTCCCAGATTCAGAAACTTAAGATGAGGACACTGGGCCAGCTTTTCCATACCGGCATCGGTTACATGGGGGCTGCTGATATTAAGGTCCTCTAACGATTTCATTTTTGCCAACGCGGACATCCCTTCGTCAGTTACATCTCTGCCCACATTTAGCTTCTTGAGTGCGTTCAGGCCGGCAAGTTGAGCAAGACCAATGTCGGTTACACCCGTATGAGACAGTTGGAGTTCTTCCAACGATTTCAGATTATTTAAATGAACCATTCCAGCATCTGTGATGTTGTGCGAAACAGAATAATAGCGATTACCGATATTGAGCTTTTTCAGTTTTATCATACCTTTAAGATGTTCCAAACCCGCGTCGCCGACCAGTGTATCTCCAAGGTCAAATTCCTCGATGTTGGTAAGCTCAGCTATATGCGCCAGGTGCTTGTCAATGTGTTCGTTCCGCGTAGCTGCCAGGCTAAGGAACCGCAGTGATTTGAGGCCTTTCAGATGCGCCAGGCCCTTGCCTACCTTGCTTCCGCCGAGACTTAATTGTGTTAATGAGGTTAGTCTTCCAATATGGACTATTTTGGCATCGGTAACCATTGGTCCTCCAAAACAGAGATATTCGAGTGACGGTAATTTACTGAGGTAAGTCAATCCTCGGCTGTGAGTACGCCCCGGCAGCGAAAGGGCCTTAAGCTGCTTGAGTACAGTAAGATGTTTAAGCCCTCTTTCTGAGAAATTACCCTCCCCAAAGAAAAGCACCTCCACACTGGTTAACCGCGCGACATCTTTCAACACCGAATCACCGGCGTGAGAGTACTGGTAGAAGTTCAGTATCTGGATATCGTCGGGTTTCAGGCCCGCAAAGGGCCGGCCGCCCTTCCACGCGTTCTTGCCAAGATCGAGCCTGAGCATTTTGTCTGCCGGCACTCTTACATCACCTTGAGCTTCACCCAACCGTTTCCTCTCCCAGACAAGCACTTCGTGCCACAAACAATCTTTTGGTAATGGCCTCTCCACCTGATAAAGCCACCCAATAGACCTATCCTTGGGAAAATGAATCACACGCGTCTTGGCTGTCCCTCTGTTTGCTTTGGCCGAACAGACCGGCACGAAAACCACGCAAATCAGCATTGCAATTAAAATTGTTCTCTTTGCTCTTCTCATTATCTTCTTTTCGGCTTAGGCTTTTTAACCTTTTCACTTTCAGCCTTTATTAGCTTGCCCACATCCACCTTCCGCCCATCTTTGTCCACAACAACCCCATCCTGCCAGACAAACTTCATACTGGGCGGCAGTGAAAGCAACCTTACAACACTTCCATTGGGAACATCATCCGGAAGAAAGGATCCAAGTGCATCATGGTCCGGGTCCAAAACAATATGTGTGATCTTCGCATTTCTTTCAAAGGTTCCCAAATTCCCACGCATGCGCGTTTCAGTTTTTGTTTTGTATTCAAGTGGAAACCACGAATCTTCAATTTTCTGAAAACGCAAAACCTCATACAATTCATCGGAAGAATCATTTTTCGGTATTTTACTAGTGTTATAATAATCATTTCCTCTACGCTGAACATGTATTTTTGCAATATGATAATCATGAATTGGATCGATCCAGAGTGTATATTTACCTTTTCCTCGCACTACCGCGTCTATAACATAACAATCTACACCTCTTAATTTTTCTTGTCTTAGTTGAAGCTGTTTGGCGCGACCCAATACTTCGCTTATCCGCTTGCCACTGTCACCCTGATAGTACCCCATAATCAGACCGGGAAAAACACTGTTTTGCACGAAAGTTGTCCGGGTTTTTGGGACACCTTCTGGATCCTCTTTTTGTGATATTGCCACGCGACCAGGCTTAGTCCCAATGGCAGAAGGTCTATTATAAGTATAATGGTCTTTCCCATCCCACAGATTGCTGCTATACTGCGCCTGGTTTTCAGGAACATCGGTGGAATACATGTCCACGTTACCCCATAGAGAGAAACACTCTCTGCCTCGGTTACCATCAAATCTGTATTCAGCGTTACTATACTGTTCACCCTTCCAATGCTGTTGAGGATAATTAAACGTCGTTTTTGTCTTAGCTTCTAAAATAAAAGAAGTATAATTCTCTCGCGCTTTTGCAAATCTACGTAACACTTTCCTGGCATCTCTGGCATCCGGAGAACCTGCTGCAACTATGGGAACTGATACAGATAACATACATAGAATACTTACCGGTAAAAAGCATTTCCTCTTATTCATTTTCTTCTCCTTTAACAAAAAACAAAGAACAAGGTCCTCATCAAAGTCCTTATTCAATCAACATTTTCATTCTTTTTGCCCAGCAGACCGGCACCGTAACAACACAAATCAGCATTGCAATCAAAATTGTTCTCTTTGCTCTTCTCATTATCTTCTTTTCGGCTTACGCTTCTTCACCTTTTAACTTTCAGCCTTTATTAGCTTGTCCACATCCACCTCCCGGCCATCTTTGTCCACAACCTTGACATCTTGCCACGTGTATTTTATTTTAACTGGTATACCTACAATATATACTCTTGCTCCATTCATAATATCATCTGGAACAAAGGAACCAAGAGAATCATGGTCAGGGTTGAGAGTAATTTGCGTGAAAGTGCAATTTGTTACACCTTCAAAATACTTTCCTCCCAATGCTTTTCTTTTTCTGTGCCATTCAGTTTTTTGAGGAAGCCATGTATCGCCAATTTTTTTATATTGGATACTGTTAAGTATAAAATAACTATATTCTCCTTCTTTCAGCGGGGGCAACTTGTAAAATAAACCTCCTTTTCCTTTTTTAGAAATTGCTTTTACAATATTATAATCCTTCTCCGGGTCTAACCAAATAGTGAATTCCCCTCGTTTTGTCAGGGCTTTTAGAACATAACAATCTGAGCCTCCAATTTTTTCCATTTTGTCCTGTACAGATACACTTTCACCTCTTTTGATAGCTTTGCGTAATATTGTATCGATACGCTCGTCGTCACCGTAATAATAGCCCATAGTTTTACCAATTAATGACCCTCGGGAAATACGTTGTTTTTCTTGCTTTTCATTTCTCTCCCTTGTAATAACCACACGTCCTGGTTTGTCTCTTCCGCGAGCATGTTCATAACGTGAATGGCCGTCCCAGAGACGACTATTATAGGAGCGTTCGTTATCTCTAAAAGTATGAAAACGTACGCTAGAGCGGTTTCCATCAAACCGAAACTCTGAAGTAACTTTTGCGGTTGCTTTTTTCTTATTTGCTATGCCTTTCGTCTCGACTCGAGTTTTGATGATAAAGGATTGTAATTTCTCTTGGGTTTCTGTAAATTTGTCCAGGATCTCCAAAATGCTCATGCGTATGGGTTTGGCTTTGCTGCGCCTGCTTCTCGCCGAACAGACCGGCACCACAACTGCACAAATCAGCATTGCGGACAGAATTTTTTTGATGGAGTTAAATGCAGCCATCTCAATGTCATCTCCTTGATTTAGGCCGCTGCTTTTGGCTCTTTCCATAATCCCTTAGCAAGCTAAGATGGGGCATCTTTTTGCGAAACTGATTCAAAGCCCGAGGGGTAGGGGTGAAATTGGCCCCAGCCATGAAATCAAGAAGCGTTAATGCCTTGAGCCGTTCAAGGTGACGTAGACCTCTATCTGTGAAGTTTCCCGTAAGTGTTAAGCTGCTCAATTTGTTCATATTAGCCAGGTGCGCCAGGCCGTCGTCGGTCACGAGCTTACCTCCAACGGAAAGTCGCCTAAGAGAGGTCAGGCCGGCCAGGTGTTTAAGACCTTCATTACTGATGCCCCTGTGTGAGATTTGCAGACTTTTGAGACGCATGAGTTTTGCTAAGCAGGCGAGGTCCTGGTCACGAAATTCCGATTTTCGCTCGAATAGTATGGTAAGCTTTTTAAGGTTGTGTAATCCTGCAATGTTCAAGGGCTTACTATCCTGTTTGAGATTATGGACAATTAGCTCCGTTAGGTTAGGTAGCTCATTAAGGTGAGCCAATCCTGAAGTGCTTATGTTGGCTCTATAAATGTATAGCTTTTTCAAAGACTTCAGTGTAGTAAGCTTGGCAAGGCCCGCATTGGTTACCTGGTCGGTCCAGAGCTTCAGAAACCTTAAGTTAGTAAGCTTTGCAATGTGGGACATTCCTGCATCGGTGATATCTTTACCACTGATGGAGAGTTCTTCAAGGCGATGTAGCTTGGCCACGTGACTTAGACCGGCATCGGTTATCCTGCCATCGCCAATACCAACATGCAGACACTTAAGCTTATCGAATTTGGCAAGATAAGCCAGACCTGCATCTGTCACGCTTGAAGGGAGCTTTAGATATTCGAGCGACTTCATCTGTCTTAGCTGCATCAGCGCACCGGACGAGATTTTTGTCTTTCTAAGGTCCAATTCCTTGAGCGAATTTAGAGACTTCAGATGGGCCAGGCCCGCGTCGGTAATTAGGTTCCCATAAAGGTTCAGCCCCTCCAGTCCGGCGAGCTTGGCCAGATGTGCTATCCCGACATCTGTGATTTGAAGGCCTCGTGCCAATCTTATTTTCCTGAGGGATTTGACATCCTTGAGGTACCACAGGGACGAGTCCGTGAATTTACACTTGCCATCATAGTTTGTGCCTTTCAGAAAGAGATAGTGCAGATTGGGCAGCTCAGCCAGATGCCTCAGGCCCGGTCCGCGGATCTTGTTGACCCAGAGGAACACCTCCTCAAGTGAATTCATCCCGGAAAGATGCCGCAGCCCGTCGTCGGTAACGTTGCTGCCACCCAAAACCAGCGTCTTGAGGTGTTTCAGCTCGGCGACGTACGGCAGTGCTCTGTCGCCGAGTCTGGTTGATGAAATCTGCAAATAATTCAGAGACTGAAGTCCTACAACGTGGCGCAGGCCTCTATAAGTAATGTTGGTGTTGTCTAAGCGAAGCTGCTTTAGGCCTGTCAGGCCAGCCAAATGTTTCATACATACATCCCCCGGTTTCGGCCCGCCGGAGTAGGAGCCGGACACAAGAAGCTGGTAGAGGTCGTCCGGTCTGAGATTTGACAAAGGTGAGAAGTCCTTCCAGGCATCTTGTCCGACAAACAGTATCAGACGCTTGCCCGCAGGAACCGTAACATCACCCGTTGCAGAGCCGAAGTACTCATACTCAAAATCTGTATTTAGGATACTTGGGTGTTCGTTCGTATCGTCCTGCAGTCTTAGCGTACCCAAGTGTCTGTCTTTTGGAAAGTGAACAACGCGTTCTTTGCTCTGAGGCGCAGTAACTTTCGCCTGATTTGCTTGATATTTTCGAGGCAAATCCTGTGCGCTCACACGCTTTTGTTGGGCCGTTTCGGTGGCGGTCACCGCCGAACAGATGGGTACCAAAGCTGCACAAACCAGCATCGCAATCAAAATTGTTCTCTTTGCTTTTCTCATTATTTTCTTTTCGGCTTAGGCTTTTTCACCTTTTCACTTTCAGCCTTTATTAGCTTGTCAACATCCACCTCCCGGCCTTTTTTGTCCACAACCTTGCCATCCTGCCAGGTATAGCTAATGCCTCTGACACCAATAAGTTTGACAACGGCGCCATCCCTTATGAAATCGGGTTCAAATGACCCTAAGGCATCATGGTCTGGGTTGACCACATATTCTGTCACCTTATGATGATAATGCGCTCTCGAATAAGCTCCGCCAACAAGTTCTACGTTCAAGGTATAATCACACTCGACAGGCAGCCAGATGTTATTAACTTTCTTAAACAGAACATTTTCCATAACATTCTGACTGGTACCATCTGGGGGTTTCATGCGTCTTTTTTCCGGCCGCGAAGCAGACCCCCATTTTCTATTGACTCTTGCTTTGGCAATATGATAATCGTGCTCGGGGTCGATCCATATTTTATATTTGCATCTTTTCGTTCTCGCATTAATCACGTAACATTGCGACCCATTAATTTTTTCAGTTTTATGCTGAAGCGATATTGTCTCGGCCTGCCTGATATCGGAGTCTATTCGTTCATTGCTTCCGTAAAAAAAGCCTCTAAGCTGCCCTCCCTCGGCGGCGTCACAAATCCGGTTTGGAGGTGATGTGACCATGGCTTTGGGTGTTAAAAAAAGTCTGCCATTTTCCAAACGAGCCTTAGCAGATATGTCAGGAGTGTACATATATATGTCAGGAGAGTACATATACTGGTAACGTGCTTCGCCATCCCAAAGAACCTGCACAATACCGGCACGTTCCTCGGTAGTTGGCAATCCGCCAGGCTTGTCCCCCCATTGCTTAAAAAAAGAATAGTACTTAGTCCCATCTGAACACAGTTCGACCTTTATATGCCGTTCATACAATAGACCCTTTTTAATATTGGGCTTGAGCTTATCATATCCTTCCCACTTAACAGCAGTTTCATGCTTGCTGATAAAAGAACTTCTGATTTTAGCTTGCGTTTCCTCGTATCTATCGAGTAATTCAAAGGCGGTAGGTTTTTTCGACTTAGCCTTGCTTCTCGCCGAACAGACTGGCACCATAACTGCACAAATCAGCGTTATAATCAGGATTGGTCGCTTAGCGTTCCACATCGTCGCCTCCTTATATGACGGTCACAGCGTTTAAACAAAAACCAGGTTGGCACTTCAAATTGGTCACGGTCTGTTCTCGGGCGATTTAGCATCTGGACTATTGGGGTCTTCTGGTCTCTCAACTCGTCGATAACCACCGCCGTAGCCGCCGCCCATACCACCGTAGCCCATGCCACCATAGCCCATAGCAGGTGGCTTACTATCCTCGCTGTCAGTTTCTTTATCAGGCACGGGCGGCCCGACTCCGCCGAAACCTCCACCGCCATAACCGCCCCCGGCATAGCCGCCCATCATAGGTTCGGTGTCGGGCTCGTCAGAACGGGGCGGCGCGGTAGTGGATACGGCCGGACGCGCAGCGGTCGTATCCTCAGCCATTATCATTTCCATCATCATTTCCCACTCCGACCAGTCCGCTTCTTCATCTGCCGTTCGGGCTTTGCGGACGGTTGGCCGACTCTGTGCGGTAACCGGCGGTCTTCTCGACGGACGTGGCCTGAATTGCTGAGTACTATACTGTCCTGCAGGTTGCTTAACCTCAACAGGCCGAGTAACGTGCTTATAAGTAGCGACTCCACCCACACTCACCACCGTCACCGCCGCAGCCGTAATAATCTTTGCCTTGACCCCGGCCATCACGGCGCCGGCCACCGCCTTGGCCCCGGCGCCTGAAACTGCTGAGGCGCTGACGACTCCGGAGCCCGCCGCAGTCGTTCCCCCCACAAGTGCCATCTTGCCCAACTCTTTTATTACTAATGCCGGCGCTGCTTCGACGACATTTTCCCCTAACAGACCACCCAATGTAGCCAAGGCAACTATTATCCCCCGCTTTCTTAGTTTTTCTCGTAGTTTTGCCACCCCGGCTTCAATCCGCCGCGAGATAGTCGGCTGCGATATCCCCGTCCCGGCTGCAATATCCGCCATAGACCGACCTTCGAAAAAGTGCTGTATCAGAATCGCTTGTGTTGGCTCATCAAGTTCGCTCAGTCCTTCATCAACATACCCCGATATATCCTGCCACTTTCTTACCTCCCTGGGCTTATTGGCTACATATTCCGTTTCTCGCCGTCTTATTGAAGAATCCCTGCGAACAACATCAATGGCTTTGCGTGTCGCCACCCTATGCAGCCAGGCCGGTACCGGGCCGGTAATATTCCCTGCATTCCGCAACAACTGGAAAAACGTTTCCTGCACCGCATCCGCCGCCCTATCCCTGTCTGCCAGAATGCGCAAACAAGCCCCATACACCAGCCCTGCGTGCCGTTGTACAACTTCCGAAAACGCTTCCGCATCACCGGTCTTTGCAAACCGGTGTAACAACACAACTTCGTTCTCCAACATCATTATATCTCCTTATCAGTATTCGACTTTTTTTTATCACTCATAAATAAGTCGTTCTGAAGATAGAGATTATTCAACAAAATACTCCCCTGCCCATTTTTTTTGATTAACGGCACTTTCCTCCGACCAAAAAAGTTTCTCAAGACCAAAAACGGCCTATATCCCCCCTAACGCTTGTACCACTGCACAGCCTGGCGATAGGTCCGCAACATAGAAGAAATCATATTACTTACCGTATGGTTTTCTCTCAAATACTGCTGTGCTCCTCTGGCAATTTGACGCGCCAATTCCCGTCTGTCGAACAACCGCTGCAAACTGTTATAAATGCCAAGCTCATCATCCGGATTAAACACAATGGCTGTCTGCTCTTCAATAATCAAATCTTCGACCCCGCCCCTACAGGCCGCGACCGCCGTTCCAACACTCATAGCCTCCAGCAGTAAAGGATTAAAAGCAGTACTGGGTACAGGCTGAATGAAGATATCGCCGGCGCCAACAACCAAACGCCAGGGCCTCAATTTCGGAATAATAGTAACAGTCTGCAAAAGATCAAGTGCAGCTAACAATTTCCGCAACTGCCTCTCGGCCCGCCCGCTGCCTATCACCACGGACATAAATTCATACCCCTCAATTGACAAATGCCTCACCGCTCCAAACAGATTCTCAAAGTCATCCACATTATCAAAAGGATGAGCTATGACCATACTCGGCAGCCGAGAAGGTTCGCAAAAACACCTACTGCTTTCTGCTACAAAAGTGCCGATATTTATCTGCTCGATTCGTTCAGCAAACCTGGGGTAAAGTTCCGCTACATTAGCCGCGATACTTTTGGCCGGCACAATGATTTTTGCACAATGGTTGGACGAAATGGAAGGTGGATGCTTTTGCCTCTGATAGACCAAGTGTCTCCACCGCTTCTGCAGCGAATTAACCGTTAGTACATAAGGCAAATCCAATTGACGGGCCAATTGTTTCGTAAGTCCCGCCTTGCTTTCACACATACAGTGTAGAACATTAGGCTTAAATCTGCTTAGTTGCTCAACAAGTTCCTTTCTATTTAGCGGTCCCATTAACGGCAGGTCAAAAGCAGGGTAACTGATAACTTCAAAGGCCCCGGAAACAATAGAATCCATTTCGCAGCTCGGCGGACAAACCAAAGCCACAGGAATCGACTCATCCGCCAATCCAACCAACAGATGCTCCAAAGATATCGAATACTCAAAGACTGTATGCTCGGATACAATCAAAGCCGGCCGAAGTGACTTCTCGGCCGCAGCCTCTACAGCAGACTGACTTTTCTTTCCTTTCATCTGCAGACCTTAAACGCTATTTCAGACTGTGTCTTCCAACGATAAAACATTGACGTCAGATTCCCATTGAAACAACATAATAAGGCGTCAAAGCTAAATAATAAACAGTAAATAATGAAAAATCAATAACCAGCCACTTCCACTTATACCCTAACTTAACAGCCTTATCCTCGGCGCAACCTGACAATCTGATTCTGAATTTCACCCGATATCTTTGGTCCTCCCGTCTTATCTTTGATAATTGTTTAGCCCAAATTGGGCTTCGACGCAAATAAATCAGACTTACATTTGTACAATTTTATAAAAAATTATAAAAAAATAAAAATTATTCGCACAATTAATCTACTTCAGTAGTAATAAAACAAATTAGAGTGGGAATTGAAGGCAGGCTTAAAGCTGTCATAATATATATTTGTTGCTATTATAAACTGCTATTCTACTTCATACTGACTCCTGCCTTCCAAAAGTACTTTCTATCTTTTTTAGGGTCCTGTGCGCATTACTCAGGCCGTTAGAAGGAGAAACGAAGTGCAAAAAAATACGGAATTCAGGAGTTGGTTCATTTCTTGCGATGCACAAAAAGACTCAATTTACACAAACAGGGTACAGGTGCGTCGTCTGTACCGTCATAATATATGTTCATAAATTTTTGAAAGGGCAAAGAAATGAAAAAGAGAGCAAAAATTATCGCAATGTTCGTTTTTGCAGCCCTGGTGATGGTCCTATCCGCAAGCACGGCCAATTGCCAGGACACTGTTAGCGTCGTCGCACTCGCCCCCAGGACTCTGTACGCCAACACTCCAGCCACGGTCTCTGTCACAGCATTAACCATTCCCGACCAGAGGCCAACCGTCGTCCCCGTGGTAATATGGCTAAAGTCAGACTCTATACCAGGGCCTGGGCCGATTCCACCTCCACCACCGCCTCCACAGCCGCCATTACCGCCTCCACCGCCGCCATGGCCGCTTCCGCCGACGCCACCTAAACTGAATAGCGAACCACTGGAAAAGGCCTCGGCATCTTTACAGGTCTTCGAGGGTCTCACTGATGAGCATGGGCGGCTCACCGCGCAGTTCGACGCCCCAAACCTCACACCGGGGCAGTATACGCTCGAGATCCAGGTCGAGGGTATCGAAACAATCTTGACTACTCAGGTCCAGCTCAAACGGATGCCCGTGCTCCTTATCGAGACCGACAAACCCATCTACAAACCCAGCCAGACCATCCAGGGCCGTCTCCTTGTCTTGTCCAACGAGCTGCGGCCCACCTCTTCCAAAGTCGACGTAGAGATCACCGATGGCAAGGGAATCAAAATCTTCCGAAAAACGCTGAAAACAAACGCGTTCGGCGTAGCGCCATTCAAACTCGACCTTGCAAATGAGCTTAATTTCGGTACCTGGAAAATCGCCGCCGAATCCGGGTCGGCCTCCGGCCAGATCGATATCCGAGTAGAAAAATACGTGCTTCCACGCTTTGAAGTCGAACTGTCTACTGTGAGAGATTACTTCCTCGTGGATGAAGATATGTTTGGCACCATTAACGCAACCTACTTCTTTGGCAAGGCCGTCGATGGAATCGTCGACCTGTTGGCCAAACGTTATGTAGGCGTCTGGGAGGAATACGCAACCTATACTACGACGCTATCCAATGGAATGGCGGATTTCCTCCTGCCCCCGGTCGGCTATGTAAGTGGCACACCCGGTGCAGACGGCGCCGGTAGTGTCCAGCTTGAGGCTACAGTCACCGACACATCGGGCCACGAAGAAAAAGCCACGAAACTGCTAAAGATAGTGGACTCTACAATCCAACATCAAATCATCGCATTGTCAAAATCCATCACACCGGGCCAGCCATTTGATGTCCTTCTTGTCGCCCAAACGCCCGATGGCCAACCCGTTACATTCTCCGCAGAAGTCACTTGCGAATACTCCGATGAATACTGCCCTGTTCCACCACCACTTCCACCTCCTCCTCTGCCACCGTTGCCTCCTCAACCACCTGTGCCTCCACCGCCCCCACCACCTCCACCAGCGATTATAGAGAATTCACTGTTATACAACTTAACGAATACCGAATCTGGATTGCTCTCTACTGACACACGCGTGTTTCCGAGTGTTAACGGCTCCACAACTGTGACATTCCTTGCACCTGAGGGCACAGCTTGTGTGCACATTCGCAGTTCGGTTAGTAAAGATGGTGTCACCGCCGATGCCGAGTTGACTATTTATGCCTCTTATTCCCCCACTGATAGCTTCCTACATCTCAGGCGGTCTTCAGATGCTCCAATCCGCGTTGGAGATATTGTAACTATCGATGTGTTTCAGACGCACGACGTAACGATTTACTACGATATATTTGCGAATGGCCGTACCGTCTGGTCAGACGCCACAACCTCTCCTCAAATCGTATTCCAGGCCACGCAGCAGATGGTGCCCGCCGCTAAGGTTGTTGCCTACGCTATCAATCCGAACAATGAGGTATCGGCTCAGACGTTATCGTTTAAAGTGACCTTGGATAATTCCGCCGGGCTCAAAGTACAGTTCGACGCCAACCAGGTCCTTCCCGGCGACCCGGTCCAGGTCACGGTTCAGGCTGACACTGAAGTGATGGTTGGTCTTGCAATAGTGGACGAGTCGGTCTATGCCCTAAACCAGGGCCGGCTCAATATGCGCGAGGTGTTCAACGAACTTGAAAATAGATTCATGGAACCTCAATCAGAGGTGCATCAATCAAACTACGGGGCTTACGAGGTATTTGATGAGGCAGACCTCCAGGTGCTGGTTTCCGACACTATTACAGTACCACGTGGCCGATCCGGCGGCCCCGCGTTTCCGGGACTTCCCCCTCCGGCGCCAGCTCCGCCGCCTCCTGGACCTCCAGGTCCTCCGGGACCTCCTCCACCACCCGGAACTCCACCGCCACCGCCTCCGGATGAACCCAACCCACTCGCCAAGGTGAGCCGTATCCGCCAGTTTTTCCCAGAAACATGGCTTTGGATGCCGGATCTGCTCACCAAGCCGGACGGGACCGTCGCTGTTGACCTTACAGCCCCCGACAGCATCACCACCTGGCGGCTGCATGCAGTCTCAACATCCGACAACGGCCTCGGAATCTCTGAATCAACGCTTCTGGTATTTCAGGAATTCTTTGGTGAGCCGGACCTGCCGTATGCCGTTACACGCGGTGAACAGTTCCCTGTGCGCATCCAGATATTTAACTATCTCGACACGCCCCAGCTCGTCCACGTAGAACTGGACGATGCCGAATGGTTCGACCTGCTCGAAGCTGGTACCCAGCAGATCTCCGTTAATGCCAATTCAGTTGGGTTAGCCTCATTCTTAATCCAGCCTACCCAGCTCGGGCGTCATACCCTTGAGGTGACACTGCGCTCAACGCTCCGGGCCGACGCTGTGCGCAAAGAACTCATCGTCGAACCAGAGGGCACCCAGCGAGAGCTTGTGACTAATGGCATGATTAGTGCAGACAAAACGCTTATTCTTGATACTAATATGCCCGAGTATCTCGTACCCGGTTCTGAAAAGCTCCTTCTAAGCATCACCCCAAGCCTTGTTGCCCAGAGTATCAACGGCGTTGACGACCTGCTGCACATGCCTTACGGCTGTGGTGAGCAGAACATGATCTTCTTTGCACCGGACGTCGAAATCCTCCGCTACCTCGATGCGACTGAACAATTGACACCTGAGGTCCGCGCCAAAGCCGAATATTTTATCACCACCGGTTATCAGCGAGAACTTACGTACCGCCGACAGGACGGCTCATTTTCAGCATTTGGCGATAGAGATGCATCAGGCAGCCTCTGGTTGACATCTTTTGTTCTCGGTACTTTCAGCGCCGCCAGAGACATTCAGGCGATAGACCAGACCGTTCTCGACGATGCCGCCGACTGGATCGAGTCACACCAATTGATTGACGGTTCATGGATGCCTGTAGGGTTCGTTCACCACAAGGACATGATGGGAGGTGCTACAGGCCGCTTCGCACTCACTGCTTTTGTTACAATCGCCATGGCTGATTACGGTGCAGCCTCTACGGAAGCCCTCAACCGTGCGACCCAGCATCTCACGAACAATCTCTACTCTGTTCAAGATCAGCCATATGCGTTAGCTATCGCGGCTCTGGCCCTTGCGAGAGTCAACAACAGCGCTGTCCATACGGTTGTTGACCGACTGCTCGAAATAGCCATCAGAGACGGCAAAGGTATCCACTGGGAGCCTCACGCCGTAGAGACCACGGCCTATGCGGCCCTGGCTATGATGGAGGTCCAGAAGCCCCAGGCCAATGATGCCATCAAGTGGCTTGCTCTGCACCAGAACAGCCGCGGAGGATTCGGCAGCACCCAGGACACCATCATGGCCCTGAAGGCTCTAATGACGGCCGCCCAAATGCAAACACGCAACGTCAACTTGACTATAACCGCTATAGCAGACAGTACCACTCTGGCACAGTTCACCGTCAACAGCAGCAATTTCGACGTGTTACAGATTGCCGAACTGCCTGCCGGAACTAGTATCCAACTCAGCGCCACCGGCTCTGGTGAAGCCCGTTTCCAACTGGTCCGCCGATTCAATGTATCCCTAGCCGATCAGACCATTGAAAACGATATGGCTTTACAGGTGAGATATGATGCCAACAACGTCCACGTGGACGATATTGTGAACGTTACCGTAGTCGTCCATTATTTTGGCCAGGCGGGCGAAACCGGAATGATGATTGTCGATGTAGGTGTGCCCACAGGATTTACGCCGGTACGCGAGTCCATCGACGCTCTTGTCGATGCAGGGACAGTCAGCCGGGTTGAAGTGGCTGGGCGAAAAGTCATCCTCTATATCGATGGCCTGGTCAGTGGCGAGCAGCGCACATTCACATTCCAGATCAAGGCCCGCTTCCCGGTACGCGCCCTAATTCCTGATAGCAAAGCGTACCTCTACTACGAGCCGGGTACACGCGCCGAACATCAAGGCACGAAAATCGCAGCAGGCTTCCCTGATGCCGGCCCGGACCAGACTGTCTTTGCAAGACATGATGGCTTTGCCCAGGTAACTCTCGATGGCACTGACTCCTTCGAAGGCAATATTGAAGGGCTGACATTTAATTGGAGTTGCGTTGTTGACGGCAACACCTTAACTGAAAGAGGTCCCATAGTCACAATTCAACTACCTGCTGGCAGGCACATCATTTCGCTAATTGTAAACGATGGTATTCGTGATTCTGCACCGGACCATGTCGTTATAACAGTCATAGAGCCATTGGAATCGCATCTGTGGATATCCCCAAAGGTAATTAACCGTATCAGCCGTTTACCAAAAATATTTGCACTGCTTCATTTACCCCAGGGCGTCACCAAAGACCAAATTGTCGCTGAACAGCCACTTCTCCTTTATCCACTTAATATTGAACCATACCATCAACATATTATTCAATCAGGTCCAGGCGGCAATCAAAGTACGAGCATCTTTGCTTTCTTCAATAAGGCTGACCTGATCCAAGCTGTACCCGATGACGGCAGGTTGGAATTGAATCTCGTCGGTCAGTTGAAGACCGGTCAATACTTCTATGGCACAGACACTGTTAGAATAATGAGTGGCGGCAGGGGCCATCGCAAAGGTGTTCATAATTAAATTTTACTGATATTTGACTTTATATTCAGGGAAGGATAGGAGTAAGGAAGGGCTGGAGTTTTGCAAAACTACCAGCCCTTTTTATTTTTTGCCCCGAATAGTGTCAGAACCCAGGCAATCTACTTTTAGCATGTATAGTATAAAAATAAAAAAGCCAGATCCTAACAACAGCAGAATCTGGCTTCGGAGGAGGGTGATGAAAAGCAATATAATGCCACAATTTAAAAAACTAAATCTAACTCCTAATATCTATTATATCTATATTTCTATAAATCGATAAAATATCCGAAATTTCTTTAAGAAAAATCCCTTAAACTTATGTTTTTTTAACAAAAATCAACCTTTAAATGGTCAAAATCTCAATTCTTTTTACTTTTTACTCAAAAACAGCTAAAATTGGCCTTAAAACCAATATAATTTACGCTTGATAAATCAATTTTGTTCTCATATTTTAACCTATAAGCTGTTAATTCTTTTTCAAGTTTCAGAAAGGCTGACATGAATACCAAAATTACAATTTCAGACCTTTTAGCTGAAAAACGCCAAAATCGCAGGATTGTTGCTGTCAGTTGCTACGACTATACCACAGCAAAACTCATCTCTCAAACCAGTGTACAGATGGTAGTGGTAGGCGATTCCGCTGCCCAGGCTATGCTCGGCTTCGATTCGACCCTGCCGGCTACGATGGATTTTATGGTTGCCATAACCGCTGCTGTTCGTAGAGGGGCACCGAATGTATACCTTGTCGCAGATATGCCGTTTCTATCCTATCAGGTAAGCAAATCAGAAGCGGTGAGAAATGCCGGTCGATTCGTGGTTGAAGCAGGTGCCCAGATGATAAAAATCGAAGCCAGTGGAGCATATCTCGATACAATAAAAGCAGTGAGCGATGCTGATATGGCCGTCATGGCACATATTGGAATAAGACCTCAGACCATCAGCAAAATTGGCCGATTAAAAGCCGAGGCCACCACCGCTGAGATGGCTTTGGAGCTGATAGCCCTTGCCGAGCAGATGATACAGGCTGGTGCCAGTGCGCTCCTGATTGAAGGAACCGCTGCAGAGGTAGCAGAAATTATCACAAACCGCTGCGAACTGCCGGTAATCAGTTGTGGTTCCGGGCCGGGATGCGATGGCCAGATATTGATTGCACCCGATATCTTGGGTTTGACACAGGGGCCAGGCCCAAAATTCACAAAGAGTTACAGCAGTTTGGCAGATGATACAATCGGAGCATTCAATAACTACAGCAAAGAGATAAAAAGCGGTATTTTCCCTGACAAAGCGCATAGTTACCACATGAAAGCAGGCGAGTTTGAGAAGCTGCAGGAATTGTTAAAGGGCAAACTTTAGGGGAGACTTTTCGCACCAATTGCGCAACTTTCTCTGAGACGATATCTGAAATCACACAGCATCTTTATGAACAAAGGGCTGCAAGTTCAATCCCTGCAGCCCTTTGTTGAATGTACATATAACACCATAGAAGAATCTTAATCCTCATCATCCTCTAACGGCGGCTCAACATTAATCTGAAAGACCGTTGTGCTTCCACTGATCTCGTGAGCAACAACAACCAGCGGACAGCCGTTCGGACTACGACGAGCAGAGATAAACAACAGACCTTCTGTGCCAAGGTCGCCTGCCTCGGGACTTTCCGGGTCTTCTTCAAAATAACGGTTGTTTACGTAGTCGAGGAAAACTGGATTAGCCGGATTGCTCACGTCGTATGCCATAATACCACCTATACGTTCAAGACCGACAAACGCAATCGTATGTCCGTAAATCTTGCCTACAACGACGTGCTCTGGCTCTGGTCCCTTATCATCACTACGGTCATCAAAGTCTGTCTCGTCATCCGTCGAATTGAAGTAATCCGGTAACAGTTCTGCGGTGATCTGCTCAAATTCATCACCACTGTCGAACACCAGATTTCCATCGGCGTCCAGAATGGAGAAGGAACGACCGCCGTAAGAGTAAAGGCTGGTATAGTTGCCCTCATCGTCTTTGGTTGACGGAAATGCCTTGGTAATCTTGAGGCGACCAAGATTCTCATTCTCTTGAAGGTCATCTATTTCTTCGGGGCTGCCAAACACATCTGAGAGGTCGAGCTTGCCCACCCTCTTTTCCTCGAAATCACGCGAGTCACCTTCGTTAGCTATGATCAAGTACAACTGGTCGTCGACAGTGAAGCTGTCAATTGCATCCGGTTGATACATCCCCCATACCGGCCAGTTCTTAATATTGATGGCATCGTCCTTATTGCTCGCATCGAGTCCGTTGCCTTCCACGCTGTGGTTTTTGTAGCCGATTGCAAAAATATCAACAATCTTGGCCTTCAAAACATCAATCTTTGCGATAGCGTTGTTTTCCTGCAATGAAACGTAAGCAAACCTATTGCCCGCACCAAGTGTGATGTACTCTGGCTCCAGGTCCTGTGCAACAGTGGCTCCGGGGCCATAGATACGTACACCTTTATCAAGTAGCTCCTGTTTCTTGTCATTGAATCCCTCGAATCCGACTTCAACGACGGTAGCATTCTCGACTTTCTGCTGCAATGGCGTGCCGGAGCCGAGTGTAATAATTGAGACCGAGCCTTCCGGGTCAACAAACTCTTCACCTTCTTCAGGCTCGTACTCAGTGTTCGTCGGCTCACCTTCGTTTGCGACCAAAACCTTCCGCCCATCGCGGGTCCATATAAGCATATCGGGCAGCGGGCCGACAACCACGGAACCCAAAAGCTCTCCATCAAGAGTATAAAATTCAACAGTCCCGGGGTCGGTTTCTGGGTCACCCTCGATAGCAACGGCAATCAATTCCTGGGTTGGATGGACACCCACACTCAGTGGTGCTCCATCCAACGGGATTTGGAATAGTAATTGCGGCTCGTCCACTTGCTCAATACTTACAACATCGATTGTATCATCGGCGCCGTTGGTAATGAAAAGCCGCTTCGATGCCGCATGGTAGTCGAGGATCTGAGCACCCTTATCATCGAAGACACCGGTCGCATACGTGCCTACTGGCTCAAGCCAAAGTTCCAGCGCCAAAGCCTGACCAGCAAGTAAACAAGCGACGACTAAACAAAAAATTAACTTTTTCATAATTAGCTCTCCTTTTTTTGTTAGAAAGACAATTGTCAGAACATCACACAAACAAAATCCTTAACCAAAAAAACTACCCCCTATACTGCATAAGCCTGTACCTCCTTCCACCCAGCCTTTCTTTGGCCGTAAAACAGGGCTATTTGTATTAAAGCCTTTATCGCACAACCACACCAAACCAGCTTTTTCTGTTCAGCCCCCTGCCGCGTCTGCGACAATTAGAGCACAGTCTTTTTCTCGGTAAAAAATCCAGCAGAAAACAGGAGAAGGTTCCACCCCGCTCCGTCAAATCGCAAAACTATGTAAATCTGCCGGAAAAGTCAAGGGAGTTCTTTATTTTTCTCCCGATTTTTCCTTTTCATGCAGAATAACGGGAACGATGCACGATATTTAACGGATTTAACGGGGAATATTCCCACTTTGGGCTAATTATTGCAAAAAAGGCTTGATGAGCAGGACTGACATTTCGGCCACTGGCGCTGAACTTTCCGGCAGTTTATTCCTTACACTTCCGGAGATGACATAATATAGTCGAGGACCTCGCTTAGATTGGCTGTTGCGACGGCGACGACACAGTCGGCAGCACCATAATAGAGGTGGAGCTGGTCGGTTTCTTTATGAACAACAGCACCGGATGGGAACACAACATCCCCCACGTCACCTACACGCTCGTAATTAGCACGCGGACCCAAAAGCCATTCCATGCCTCGGCGCAAGACTCTCCACGGCTCCTCTAAATCCAGGAGTACCAATCCAAGGCGGTATATCGATCCAGATGCTGTCATGCGTACACCGTGGTAGAATACCATCCAGCCTTCCTTTGTTTCAATAGGTTGACAAGCCAGACCCACTCTATGGCCGTCCCAGTAGCCTGTTCTTGATCGAATCAACAATCTATGGTCGCCCCAATGTTTCAAATCTGGCGAAAAGCTGATCCACATGTGAGCCTCACCTCTCACGATGGGGCGGTGAATCAATGCAAAACGCCCCCTAAATCTGCGAGGAAAGAGGCAGGCATCTTTATCCTCCGGAGGCAAAAGAGCACCCAGGCGGGCAAAAGTGCTGAAGTTTTTGGTAATTGCCAGCGAAACTACAGGGCCACCTTCACTGAATGAGACATATGTAATGGCAAATTGCTTCTGCTCTTCGAGCCAAATAATTCGAGGGTCTTCAAGACCGAATTTTTCCTCCCGAGAATTTTGATCAGCTTCAAGGGTTGGTCCGGAATCAATTTCCCAGTTCGTAAATCCATCAGGACTGCGAGCAACGGTCAAATGCGAAAAGCCGCGCATGTCCTCGACGCGAACCAACAGCAGCGTCTCTGTGTTCAACTTAACCGCTGCGGGATTAAAGACCGCATTCGTCGGATAGGGCCAATCTTCCTGCGTCAATATCGGATTACCCTGATACCTCTTAAAGAGTTCGTGTGCTTTTTCCTGCTGTAAAAACTTAGTCATTGTTTTAGCCCTAAAATAGCAAGGTCATAAACGGCACTTATATACAAAAGTCCCTTTTGCTCTTTTGCACCGGTGCTCTTTTATCTGATTTTAATCGGCAAAATCAACGATTTAATGTAAAACAAAGTGAATTTTTCTCTTATATTCTGCCTGTATTGTGCACCAGGGATCACGCACGACACATCACGAAGCTATGCTTTTACTAACTGTGTTTCGTATAGCCCCTGGTACAATGGGCAGGTTTGTATCAGTTCATCGTGCTGCCCTTGAGCGATAATTCGGCCATCATCCATCACTACTATCACATTAGCTGTAATAACCGTACTGAATCTGTGGGCTATTATAAAACTCGTCCTGTCCCGCATAATTTTTTCGATGGCCCTGTGAATTTTGGCTTCGCTGTCGGCATCAACGTGACTTGTCGCCTCATCGAAAATCAGAATTGCCGGATTCTTCAAAATCGCTCTTGCGATGACGATTCTCTGCAACTGGCCGCCACTAAGACCGGCACCATGCTCGCCGATCACCGTATCATAGCCATCCGGCAACGGAGAAATAAATTCGTGGGCAAATGCACCTTTTGCAGCAGAAATCACTTCTTCTCTGGTTGAGTCGGGCTTGCCATACGCGATATTTGCCGCTATAGTATCATTGAATGTCACTACATTCTGTGTGACCAATCCAATCTGGCTTCGCAAACTAAACAGTGTTGCGTCACTAATGTCCTTGCCGTCAATCAAGATTTGGCCGCTGTCGGGATCATAAAACCTCGGCATCAAGTTCGCAAGTGTTGTTTTGCCTGAGCCGTTTGGCCCTACGATAGCAACATTATTTCCCGCTCGTATAGAAAGATTGATTTCCTTTAATGCCGGCGTCTCTGCCTTTGGATAAGTAAATACAACATCTATGAATTCGATTTTTTCTTTCAAAGGTGCAAGTTCAAAAGCATCCGGCACTTCCACTTCCGGCCGCTCATCAATGACCGAATACACACGCTCTGCCGCAGCATTAGCCTGCTGAATCCGGTTCCACACACCGCTGACCTTTCTCAGTGTCTCTGCTGTAGCACCAAGGGCAATTAGAAGCGTAAAGAATTCGGTTGGTTCCATTTTGTTTTCATAAACCCATTGTGCCCCAAATATCAGGCCCACCGAGCCTGCTATCATGCCCAACGTTTCCAGAATTGGCCCGGCAATCGAATCCAACTTTGCGATTCTGAACTGCTGCCTGAGCAGCTTAAGGTTAAAGATGGCAAAATTCTTTCGTTCGTATGATTGACGGTTATAAACCTTCACCACCTTTATAGCACCAATAACCTCCTGGAGTTTGCCAAGCATCCCCGCCCAGCTTAGTAATGATTTCCTGGTGGCACGCTTTATTTTTCTGCCGAGTCTGCTAAGTGAATAAAGAGCCATTGGCGCACCGCACAAAAATATCAAGGTCAGCTTATAATCTATCGCCATCGCCACGACAATCATCCCAATGGCCTTGAGAGGCTCACGAAGTAACTTGCCGAAGATAATTTTTATACCGACTCCCACATCGTTGGTATCACGTATCAGCCTGCTTACCGTATCGCTCGTACCTTGTTCAGCGAAAAAACCGGCAGGAATATCCATCGAATGAACAAACATATCCTCACGCAGATGAGCTATAGAGGTATTCATAACTTTCTGCACGGTATAGTCCTGGTAGAACCTGGCTGTGCAGCGGATAACTGTAACTACTGTCAACATAATTATGATAAAAATAACCGCCTTTTTGGTGTTTGCCCTGCTCTGTTCCCTGGGCACAAAGCCTATTGCCTGCTGGATAAAATCGGCCCAGAAGGGCTTCGGACCTGCAGCTAATTTCAGTTCTAAAAATTCCATTCGGTTATCGGAGTTAAGCCTCTCACAACGAATCGCAAGCTCAGTATTGCTCTGCGCAGTAGCAAGTTTCTCAAGCAATTTCGTCGAAGATACCTTACCAGCGTCACCTGGAGCAGAGAAACCATCTGGGATGCCAACAATCCAATCGCCCTGTTCCAGACCTGCGATGGCCGCCTGACTCTCATCTTTAACGGCCGTAACACGAAGATGATAGACAACATTAGGGTCGGACATATCTATCTTATCCGGCACGTAAAAACTGACACCGTATCTGTCCTTGGCTACAAGCCTGTCGATCCAGCCGTGCAAGCCTTCCTCGCCCATCATTACTTTCAAAAGCGGCAGGACCGTTCCTATACTAACGGCAAAGAGCAGGCCTATCATCATTGCACTTACTGCGATGACAACCAGCCGGGGCCATTGCGGCCAAACATATTTGAATACTCGCTTAAAATCCTTCATTGACTAAATTTTTTCCTTTTTCCCCGGACCCCATTTTGCATAGCATCACAAAACGACTGCCCTGCTTAATCGTCTCCTTCGACTTAGAGCAAGAAAACCGCCACATACGACGATTATATAGCCAGGCAAAATAACAAACTAAGCTCTACCAGTCAAGTCCAAAGAATTAATTGACTCAAAAGAGTATTTTTGCTATCCTGCCGGTTCTTTAAGGTAACAATTAAATGAAAATCGACCATTTAATACTGGGTGCGTATGAAACCAACTGCTATGTCCTTCGCAGCGCCGAATCTGCCAAAGACTGCCTTATTATTGATACGGGCCTGGAGGCAGGCCAACTGGTTAAGTTTCTCCAGCAATATAATCTCAATCCCCTGGCTGTTATTCTAACTCATGGCCACCCGGACCATGTTGCCGGAGTTGCCGAATTACGCCAAAGCTTTCCCGAAATAAAGGTTTATATCCATAAGCTCGATGCCGATATGCTAACTGAGGCAAAGAACATGGGACTTCTGATGGGTGGAGCGTCCGGCACTCAACCGGCAGATCTGCTTCTCGAAGCAGAATGTGTAATCGAGCAGGCTGGCATAAAACTGCATGTTCTCCATACACCGGGCCATACCCCGGGCGGCATCTGTTTGTATTCACAGGACGAAGGAATCGTCTTTACCGATGACACGTTGTTTGCCGACTCGGTCGGACGAACGGACTTGGGCGGCAATATGGCTCAGCTAATAAAGAGCATCAGGGAGAAGCTTTTTACACTGCCCGAAGACACTACCGTTTACCCCGGCCACGGCCCAACAACAACAATAGCCCACGAAAAGGCACACAACCAGTTCCTGCAGTAATTGTCCAGTGCATTCCAAAAAAACATAACTGCAAAGCTTAAATTCTAACGGTAATGGATTCCGGCGCAGTTCCGGACTCGAGGGTGTAACCTTTTATCTGCTAAGGGGGTATAAGAAAATGAAAGTATATAGCTTTTCGGGTCAGATAATGTTATAATTGCGTCAAATAGAAAGGAGTGCCAGTTGTGAAAAAGCTACTAATGATGGTGGTTGCAAGTGTTTTGGTTGCCGAAGGTTCTGTACTGGCTGGATCTCTGGTTATTGAACAGGTTAGCGGTAGTGCCAGTTGGGTGGTTCACGCCGACCAGCAGCAGTTCAGAAAAACGCTGACCGGCAAGCTTATACGAGAAGAACTGGTCAATCTGGGGATTGAGGAGAATCTGTCAAATTTTGCCACGATTTTTTCTTTCCATCCGCTCGACGATGTCCGGGACGTTACGGTTTACGGCACCGGTAAAGACCGCGCAAAGGCTGTAGTTCTGATTGATGGGTTCTTCGATAAAGAAAGGATTCTGTCGCTTTTACGCATGAACCCTCAATATAAAGAAATTAAGCACGGCAATATAGTGCTGCATGAATGGTTCGATGAGAATCAGAAAGACCCTAACCAGATGATGTACGGGTGCTTTTATAAGGATGATCTCATCATCATGGGAGCTGGCCTGGATGCAGTAAAGCTCGCCGTGGATGTCCTCAATGGTTCGGCAAAGAACGCAACCGGAGATACTTTTAATCAGGCTGCACTGAATGCAAAAGGGGCCTTTATACAGGTGATGGGAAAGCGTGTCGGTGAAATGGTCGGACAGGACCCGGAAGCGGCCGCTCTCAAACAAACAGACCAGCTTTCCCTTTCCATAGGTGAAACCGAAGGCAACTTTTATATGGATTTGGGCCTGATAACAAAGTCCGAGGAAGCGGCCCAGGCTATAACCCAAATGCTGGAAGGCATTATCGCCTTCGTATCGCTGCCAAACCAAGAGCAGCCGAAACTGGCCGAACTGGCCAAAAAGATAAAAGTGTCATGTGAGCAAAAATCGGTTCATATACATTTTGAATCAGATCACCAAGCGGTTGTGCAGTTTCTAAAAGAACAATGGCAAAAAAACAAAGAAAAGGAAGCTCAGACGCAGTAGTGCCCGGCTCCGATCCGAAGCCGCACATCCTGCGGATTCTTAGCGCCGAAGAATTGGCTCGGCGCTCACAACAGGGCTGTCGGGCATCTTTCGCCGAACTCATCGAGCGTTTTGGAATGCGGCTGTTCAATTTCCTTCGCTATAAAACCAATAGCATCCAGGACGCCGAGGACTTGGTTCAGGATACATTTGTCAGGGCCTACCAGAACATTCACAAGTACCGAAACTCATGGAAATTCTCAACCTGGCTTTTCACGATAGCGACACGTTTGGCATACAGCCATTTCCGCAGGTCACGCTCTTTTCTGACCGTTGGCCAGATTGAGTCCTTCGGCCCGGAGCCGGGGCAAATGGTTGAAGAGCAGGAAACGCAGCAGAACCTGTGGGCATTAGCCAGGGATTTGTCCAGGAATCAGTACCAGGCGTTGTGGCTCAAATATGTGCAGGATATGTCGATAAAAGAAATCGCCGGAGTAATGATAAAGTCGCAGGTAAATGTGAAAGTGCTTCTGTACAGGGCCAGGGTAAATCTGGCAAAGAGATTACAGAATGTGAATGTAGAAAAAGAAGCGGCGGTCCATACGTCCCCTAAAGAAGTATTATCTTTTATGAAAGTTGAAGGTGCATAATGTTCTGTTGGTTCTATAAATTTATGATTTCTCACACGTTGGATAATGGTAATCGGTCATCAGGAATAACAGAAAAACATATTCGTCGCTGTGCGGATTGTCGGGATTTTTACAACACATGTCAATCGTTGGGAGAAGGCTTAATTCTTGATGCGGCTATCTCGAACACGCGGACTTCCAAACGGCTGAGTGAACGCATTCTCAGGGCCATACCTGACCAACGCACAGAAACACACAAAGTGGGAACGAAGTTTTGGGCTTCTGCGGCAGCTGCCTGCTTGGCTTTGATTGTTCTCATTGGTGCTTTATTGCTGGTCGCACAGCGAAATGATCCAGACAATATTCAACCCGGCCAGAATCAAATGGCCCTTGCGATTCGGGAGCTGCGGACTGTTTACAGGCAGGTAGGGCAGGATCTACCAATTACCTGGCCAAATGTGATTGAGGAACCTTTGACAAGTGAGCTTGAGAGTCTCGCCGACGACACCGAGTCTGCGGTGCGATTCCTGGTTGCATGCGTTGTCGTGGACATAGCTAACTCTGAAGGTGGACCACTGAACTAAACCGGCAAAGTACAGGCATTAGAAGTTGTTATTGAAGTATTCCGGCTTGCTGTCATCGCTGTCATAATTTGTCGAGTCTTCACTGTCTGCGTCAATTGTAATTCGCTCAATACGCTCAGTCTTCTTCGTGTTGCTGTCAACTGTAACCAGGATTGAATTCATTTTTACATTGCCGGTAGCTATTTCAAACGGGAACGGCATCTGTGTTCTAAACGACTTTAAGACGTTCTCAACCCCTCGGCCAAGCACCGAATCGTGTGCACCTGTCATACCAATATCAGTGATATATGCGGTGCCCTGAGGCATGATTTTTTCGTCAGCGGTCACAACGTGAGTATGAGTACCGAAACACAAGCTAACACGACCGTCAAGATGATAGCCCATCGCGATCTTTTCGCTGGTGGCTTCGGCGTGGAAGTCAACGATTATGACATCGGCCTTCTGCCTGAGTTGCGGAAGGATTTTGTCAATGGTATTGTATGGACAATCGGCTGGCTTCATAAAGAGCCGACCTATCAAAGCGACAGCCGCTATGGTTGGTCCTTTACCGGTTTTGTAAATTCCAAAGCCCTTTCCGGCCGCCGGGGCGGAATAATTTGCAGGCCGGGCGATATTCTCCTCTGTTTCCAGCGTTTTGATTATATCTCTTTTACGGTAAGTATGGTCACCTAACGTGACCAGGTTTACCCCATACCGCAGCAGTTTGTTGTAGATTTGAGGTGTTAGGCCGGAGCCCCCGGCAGCGTTTTCAGCGTTGACTATTACGCAATCGATATCCAGATCTCTAACCACTGACTTTAGCTTATCGGCAATGATACGCCTGCCGGGACGGCCCACTATGTCACCGACACAAAGTATTTTCAGCTTCATAATTACTTCCGCTATTTCTTACTTGGCGTACTCGATACATCGGACCTCACGCAGCAGCGTTACCTGGATTTCGCCGGGATACGTCATCTCACCTTCAATCTTGATAGCAATATCACGGGCAATTTTCATCGCTGCATCATCGCTCACTTTCTCAGCATCGACAATCACGCGAATTTCTCGTCCGGCCTGAATTGCGTATGCATTCTCAACGCCCTTGAAGCTGCCGGCGATTTCCTCGAGCTTCTCCAAACGTTTGATATATCTTTCGAGCGTTTCTCTTCTGGCACCGGGCCGGGAAGCGCTAATTGCATCTGCAGCACCAACCAGTGGCGTATAAGGATTATCCGCCGGGATATCGCCATGATGCCCTTCAACGGCATTTAGCACGATAGATGATTCGTTAAAGCGCTTGAGGTAACTTGCTCCTATAGCGGGGTGACTGCCTTCAACCTCATGGTCAATGGCCTTGCCGATGTCATGCAATAGGCCCGCACGCCTTGCCACCGAACCGTCAAGGCCAAGCTCATCGGCCATAACCTGTGACAGATATGCAACTTCAACGCTATGTCGAAGCACATTTTGACCGTAACTCGTCCTGAAGCTCAAAGCACCCATAAAACTGAGTATCTTGTTGCTCAATCCCTTTACGTTAGCCTCGACAGCGGCATCTTTTCCAATCTGCAAAAGCTTCTGGTTGACGTCTTTTTTGGTCTGCGCGACAAGTTCTTCGATGCGGGACGGATGTATTCGGCCGTCTTGAATGAGCCGTTCCATCGAAAGGCGAGCAACTTCACGCCTTACCGGATCAAAGCCGCTTACAACAATCATTCCGGGAGTATCATCGACGATGACATCTACGCCCGTAGCTTTTTCAAATGCTCGAATATTGCGTCCTTCTCTGCCAATAACTCGGCCCTTCATATCGTCATTAGGGATATCTACGGTTGAGACAGATACTTCGCAGGTCTGCTCAGCGGCATAACGCTGAATGGCAGTGCTGATTACTTCCCGGCTTTTTTCGTTAGCAGTCTCGGTACATTCTTCGAGCTTACGTTGAATCAAAGCAGACATCTCATGCTCACACTCGTCTTCGAGGCGTTTTAAGAGCAGCTCTTTCGCCGCTTCGATGTCCATTGCCGTGATCTTAAGCAGTTGGTTTTTCTGCTGTGCCATCAAAACCGAAAGTTGTTTTTCCTTAAGGCCGATATTGTGTACTCTCTTGTCGTTCTCTTTTTCCTGATGTTTGAGTTTCTTATCCCGCTGCTGGAGCTGTTCGGCCTGCCGATCAAGAATATCATCACGTTTGCTTAATCTCATTTCGGTCTCGTGCAATTTGGAACGCATTCTGTTGGACTCGGCTGAGAATTGCTCTTTTTTCTTGATCGTCTCGGAAGCGGCATCAATCTGGGCCGACTTGATTATGTTCTCTGCTTCTCGCTCGGCACCATCAATCTGACGTTGCAAATCTTGCTCGAATGTTTTTGATTTTGCCTTGGAAATCATCTGAATCACGATAAGGGCAAGACAAATTCCCAGAATACAGGTAACAAGTGGGATAAGCACATCAGGCAGGCCAATATTTACGCCCATTACTATGGTATCCATAATCCCTACCTTTCTCTTGTAGTTCTCATAGAGTTAACAAAAATCAGTCCATGAAATCAGATTGCGGGATTATCCGGCAGGAAAGATCCAAAGAAATGGTAGTGAATTACGAAATCCTTTTCGCCAGAGGGTATAATCAACTATCCGGGCCTAAAATCCCGGCTGTAACTACGGGTTCCTCACCTTTAAAGAGTTCATATTCCCCACGTAATTTGTTGATTTTATACTCAATACCAGCATTATCTCGCTGGTCAGCGAATACTTCTTTCAAACGCATTTCGTTTCACTCTTAAATTCACCCCACACCTATTTTGAGATTCCAGCGAGAACTCTGAAGTTACCATTTTTTCATAGCATTAAGCTTCATTTGGCAACACCACAGTCGATTTTCAAAATAGGCACCGGGCATCTTTGCAACTTAACTGCCTTTCGAGAAAAGACTTACAAACCTTTCCCGTCTTGCGTGTCCCTTTTCAAAGTAACTACAAACTAATAACGATAATACGGGACAATCCACAATCTTGTTCATCATCGGTAAATCAAGATACCATATTAATGTGTTTTTTGAGGCTGGTCAAGAAAAAAATCAGACAAATTCGGTCAATTTTATGCTTCCGATAATGCAGTAGAGTATGGCTGTGTAAAAGGCGATCATATGCTCGGGAAACGAGACAAAATGCGTATAACCGTTTATTATAGCATAACATACAGCTAATCTAATCGCTTGCCCGGATACGGCAATTAGCTGCCGACACCGGGGCACAGGCCGGTTTGGCGGGCGTATTGCTAAATGTGCTGGAAAAACAGGCTATTTTAGACACATTGGCCAAAACCAGGGGCAACCGCGAAAAGGCGGCGAATATCCTCGGCATCGGCGAAAGAACACTCTCCGCAAATTCAAGGAATACAACCTGTAGGGGCAACCCTAAGTGGTTGCCCGGATTTGTTATAATGTTGCACTGATGCTTATGAGTTGTCATTCCAAGCGGAGTCCCGCACCAATTGAGTGCGAACTAACGTCTAATTAGTACGGGATAATTTGGTGCTGAGGCGATGACCTACTCTCGCTTCAAGTACTTTCATAGTTCTAAGGCGGCTCTTGCGGAGGCTCTTCCCTCTGGGGTTAGGTGATGATACAGGGGTAAGGTCAAGAATCCAACAACATTCATGAGCAAAATAAGAATTGGCAAAGCCGCAATTAAACATAGAAGCCAGTAGATGTTCCAAAGAAACCGAACGCCCGCGGCGACTCCGGCTAGTGCTATAAGGTGTCGAACGAAATCAAGGAGATACCAACTAACTGACTTTCGTCCCGTTACAAAAAGGTCAGCCAGCAGAATCCACACGGGTACAGCAGTAGCAAGTGCGGCTAACCAATGGATTCTCCATAAGAGATAAACGGCTCCCGCTGTGCCGCAAACAACAATGCAGGGACAAAGAATCAACCGGAGCCAGGATAAGATGGGTGATTTAGGGTCATATTTTAGCATCTCTTTTCATCCGTTATTACGGACAGCGGTGACTATCCCTAATTAATACTGGTTTTGTTAAGATGGGACCACAACTCCCGCCTTCTCCATACCTCGGGGCGTCTGTGTTGGTGATGCTTTATATAGTGGTCGTAATCTTCTATCAGCTCTTTTCCCTCATGGGATAAAAGCACGACTTTCTTCAAAAACTTACTTAAATCCTCTGGCTTAGGGATATTATCAAAACTCCTCAACTGCTTCCATTCTGAGATTAGCTCTCGTGGGAGGTATTTTGGTATTTGGTCGCCTCCTAAAATGTAAAAAACATAGTCAAATTCTATAAATGTATGCCACAAACTATCATTTAGAATCTCCTCTATCTCTTGGTCGAGGATACCTATCTGCCTTAAATCTTTTATGATAGAGTTCTTAATATCTTCTTGGGATTCATCTGAAAAAGGCCTCAACCTCCCCTTTCTCTGAACAAGAGATAATGCGGTACGGGCCATAATCTTTGAAAAATTCCTCAGACTGATTTTTATCTTCTCTGCCTCATTTTCAGCAATCTCGGCATTTTCCAGTGCTTGGTTGGCTCTCTTTAAGGCCTCATCAACAGCGATGTCCTTATTGCGCGCAGCTTGTAACTGTAGGTAAGACATGCCTAGAATAAAAAAAGAGATTACGATTGATGGGATCAAAACATATTTTCCGAGATATTGAACGTAATGTCTTTGGTCTTGCCCACAATAATGGCAAACCTTTGCATCTTTATTGATCTTTATTGAGCAATAACGGCATAGTTTTAAATTGCTTTCTTTCTCAAATTTTTTATGCGACATAAGTGAGAAATTCCCAATTAAAGGCAGACACGGACATCGCCATCCACCTTAGTATGAGTCTTTATTAAAATATTGCTTGAATTGTTAATTGAGTCAACCGCTTTTTAAAAATCCATATCGATTCCTTTTTTAGCCATTGAGGTCACAGAGAAAACATATATAAAATCAATTTAATCTTGTTTGTCTTATAAATTTTATGGTGTTTTCATACTTAAACAAGACACTTTCATCTGCCCCTCTTTTTTCTGCTTCTTTTTTCATTCGATTTATACTATCTTCTACGTGAGGATATCGAATCATCACAAATGCAAATAGTTTCTCCGTAACAATAGGTATAACAATTTTGTTATTCTCGAATATTTTCTCTTGTTTAACGGGCACCTCATATTCTATGTATTTGCCTCTATCGGGCGGACAGAGATCGACCTTTTGTAATTCTGAGCATGCTTTAGGTGTTATAACCAATCCTATCCATTCCTGCTTCTCTACATATTTATACGAATCTATAAATGCAGGCCCAACAAAAATATTGTTTTGTTTGTCGGCGTAAAAATCCCCTGCTGACAAGGCCCCTCTCAACGGATATTCTTCGCCTTTCCAAATACAACCCAAGAAAAATTGCCTTGCCAAAGATTCAATGACTGTAGCAGCATGACCTTTTTTATCAATTGGAATATAAAAAAGAAAAGTATCTGAAAACCAAGCATACTCAATCCTGTCCAACAATTCTCTATGCTGTTTCACTCCTCGCTTTGCTTCTTTTAAAATATCATAATAATAAACCCTAACAAAAACATCTAAATGATCCTCTCCATTTTGTTTCACAAAACCATTTACAAGATTCTCAAACCCAAGTATATCAAAACAAGCGACCCAACAATTTCCGTTTATTATCTTACCATTTTCCAATTTTCTTTTGCCGAACAAATATTTGATCTTATTCCATATTTTTATTAAAACTTTTTTGAGCATTTTCATATAATTTTCGAGTTCCTGTAACTGCCAAAATGACGTAACAAAACAAGAACATGCAAAGAACGCCAACACCGGAACTTACATAGTACCATAATCCCGATCCAGAATAAAAACGATTATACACAAGACCCCCATAAACCCACCCACTAACAATCACCAGTAGAAACTCAACAATAAAGAAAAACGGCGGAACAGAAAGTATCCAAGCTACGGCTAATACCAATATCAGCCATAAACTTCCCGAGAGGATTAACCCAACTCCAATAATAAATGGGAGAATATGCCATCGGAATATTATTGTATACATAGCATACACAATTTGGTTGTGGAAATTGTCAAGTTTGTCACACCTCGGCGCTCCCATTTGTCGAATGTAATCCCTACCCGCACTAAGCGCGTCCCATTTCCTGATTATTGTTTTATGCATAATGGACACAGTTATTTTTTGGAAATCGCCAGCTTTTTCCAACCACAGCTTTAATTTTTCATTGAGATTGTCAGTTGGTTCCCACAACAACAACCCTCGCATTTGGCGAAGGCAAACCCTACCTGCTGGTAGAAAAAACAGCCAAAGAAGTAATAAAATAATGCCCAGAGCTTTTGCTATAATTGCGCTAATATTCATGTCTTCATTTTATCTCTTGGCTTAATTTCGTTCAATAAAATACTTTCTTATTATTAATCTCTGTGTGTCCTCTGTGGCTATATTCTTCGTGCCTTTGTGCCTTAGTGGCTATTTAAACTCTGCGTTCTCAGCGATCTCTGCGGTAAATATTTTTCTTAAAAAAGTTAGAATATTATTGAACATTCCGGAATAGTTTGGTATAATACAAACAGAAATATAGAATTGAGAATTGAGAATGTAAAATTGAGCAGTTAAAAGCAAGGAATCAGGTCTTTTTGGCCTCAACCGGCTATATACGAAATACGAGATACTAAATACTAATTTATTGCCGAGAACCGCACGAGTCGTCCTGCACCAATTAGGCGTGAGCCTAAGCAAAATTGGTTCGGGGCACGCAAAAAAACATTATTTTGCATCATAAAAGCGAAGTTTTTAAACATTTTGGTGTATTAATGGCCAAAAATCTGTGTAATCTGTGGTTACTTTTACGTGCCTATAAAGCACCTGTCTACTCCCAACTGGCAACCGGCAACTGGCCACTGTATTCGACAACTGTGGAGGATTCTTTACAAATCAGCCCTGTTTATATGCAAAACAAACCCAATTTCCGAAAAAGTCAAATGAACGTAAACAAGGTATTAACAAGGGTTTATAAAATAAGGACACTTGGTGAACATGGAAAAAACAAACCCAATTCAAAGCCAAACAAAGCCAATAAATGCCAATATAATGCCAAAACAAACCCAATACGAACCCAACTTGTCCTGCGTAGCCTCTGGCGAAGCCGGATCAAACCCAATGCTTGCCCGCAACGCCGTTTGGCGGGCTTGCCCGCCATCTGTGTGGCGGATCAAAGGAAAATAATGCTGCTGAGTATGAAGATTAAACCCCGGCATAAGTCTCTCGGTCACTACCCCGACGAAATAGAAGTTCTCAATGCCTGCGACCGGGAAATGGAAAGTAATAGAATAAATAGTATATTGGCTGCGGGATTATTGTATTTTCTTGGCAAAACGCTATAATTATTCATTGTTTTTGGATTTGAACGAGTGATTTTTTCGTAATGTATTAGGAGCAGGTATGTCAGGTCATTCACACTGGGCGGGAATAAAATACAAAAAGGCGGCCGCTGACGCAAAACGAGGCAAGATATGGAGCAAGATCTCCCGGATGATAATCGTCGCGGCAAAGGCAGGCGGCGGCGACCCATCTGCTAATTTGACACTTCGATATGCAATCGATAAGGGCAAAGCCGCAAATATGCCCAAGGACACAATTGAGAAAGCTATCAAAAAAGGCACCGGCGACATTGAAGGTGTTAGCTACGAAGAGGTCCTATACGAAGGTTATGGGCCGAGTGGAGTAGCTATAATGGTGGAAGCGCTAACGGACAACCGCAATCGTACAACTCCGGAAATTAAGAGAATATTCGAAAAGCACGGCTGTTCGTTAGGTGCGACTGGCTGCGTGAACTGGATGTTCACCAAGAAGGGACTCATCACGGTTAGTACTGATGATACGAACGAGGAGCAGCTTTTTGAAATCGCTCTTAACGCTGGTGCAGATGATATGCAAAATACTGGAGAAGTTTACGAAATAACCTGTGACCCGGCCGCTTATGAGAAGCTAAAAGAAACCCTGAAGGAAAAAGAGATAGCCACTCAGATAGCTGAAATTTCGATGGTGCCGCAGAATACTGTGACGGTCAGTGATGCGAAAACCGCAATGAAGATAATTTCTCTGATGGATGCCTTTGAAGACCACGACGACGTTCAAAACACTTATGCAAACTTTGACATACCTGACGAGATTTTGAGTGAAATAGGCGGTGAGTAACGTATCGGATTACAAGGCCGGCTGTTTGGGAAGTAGGCAATAAGTAACGTATCAGATTACAAGACAGGTTGTTTGGATAGATATTCTATTCGCTTTTTTGCTCTTTTATATTTTTCTTCACCGAGTCGGCTAAATATCTTTCGCACAGGGTACATTTCCCGGAACTGGAGGCGATACTTATCCTCGATTTGTATTGCTCGTTTATAATGCCCGATTGCGATAGTTGTTTTGTCCAACTGTTCGGCGATTTCAGCTAATTTCAATTGCAATCGCCCACTGCCGGGATAACGTTTCACCGCCCCAAGACCCCAGTTGTAGGCTTTTTGAGCATCGCCAAGCAGATTATAGACAGTACTGAGTTTCTCATAATTCTTGAAACTTGCGTTATCGCGCTCCATCGCGGCATAAAAACACTCAGCCGCCCTTTCGAGCAAAACCGGTTGTCTTGTCTTTGTCTGGTTATACTGATGCAAATAGAGCCTGCCGTTCATATTCGGCGCTGATGGGTCCAGAGGATCATCTTTGGCAGCTTGATCTAAATATTTGTGCGTGTACCCGATACCTTGCATTGCCAGTTTGATATTCGCACCGGCTTTAGCAACGGGGATAAAGGCGTAATTAAAATACGCCACAATTATTACCACCCCCCCCGCCGTCACCAGCACTTTTGTAAAAAGAGCCGGTTTACAAACGAACTGCCGCGGAGACTTTTGGTGAAAATCCATTGCAATCAGGCAGGCTATTATCGCCAAAAAAGTAGTAAAGACGCCCGGCTCGAAAATCGCAAAGTCTATCAGATTATGAATCAGCAATCCCAAACAAGCACAAAACAAACCCACGGCGGCAATATTCGCATAGTCAGTTTTGTTCGATATTCGACCTCCGGTAAAAAGCAAAAAACCAACAACAAATACAATCACCGGTATTACATAAAACACAATTATCGCAGCGTTCCTCTCCTGAATCGTACCGACAGATGGTATTGGGGAAAGAGCCGGCCTGATGAGCAGTAAAGCTGCGGATATAACAATTACGAAAGGTATGGCTTTTGTAAAAGCCGGCTTACGCTGATTAGCTTCCGGTGAGAGTAAAACAGATTGACGAGACAATGCCGACCATAACGGCACCGAAACAACAGCTAAAAATCCTATAAGCCCGAGTGGGCCATATTGAGCCAGGATACTGAGCACAAAATTGTGCGGATCCACAACAGTTTCCAGTGCTGAAGCGGTTTTGTAGTGGGGATAGAAGCTGCCGAAGTTGCCGCCGCCGACGCCTGTTACAGGATAGTCAGCATACATTTTTGCGGCACCGCTCCAGTATTGCCATCTGACCAGCATGGAATTTCCGCCCGGCAGCCCGTCGTGAATAATCCCATGCCTAACAACCACGAAGCCGGCGGCAACAAAGAATAGCAAGCAAACAATGAATATGGCTTTCCTATACCTTTTCAACCAATTTCCAAACAAAAGGTATGCAATAAACATTGCAGTGGCGGCCATTGATGCGACAAATGCGCCTTTGCTGCGCGTAATAGCAAAGCCGGAAATAACGATGATGACCGCAATACCGCAGCTAACAAATCGAAGAGGCCCGAAAGCACCATATTTGCGATTCTTTAACTTGTCGACAAACAAACCTATAGCCGCAAAAGACGCCAGCAGCGCAAATGAACCGGCCGAGTTGCTGGTCGTGAAAAAGCCGCGCACTCCCTTTGTATAAAGCCGATGTTCAAAAAGAAAATGGGCAAGTGTCCCGGATTTAATACCAAGCGGCTCAAGTACGGCCTCCCTGTTTTGTTCGTACTGCTCAATCGTCATTTGGTTGCTGACGAAAAATTGCTCAGCACATTGATAGGCCGAGACTACGCCTAAAGCAGCAATGACAGCCAGCAGCAGTTTTACTTTTGCATGCGAATCCAATATCTGCACGAACAAAACGGCCATAAGGACAGGGGCCAGCAGACTTGTGAAGTTAGTGATTGCAGCCCGTTTGTTTGCGGCCGCAAAGATACCAACAATGGCAGCGGCACTGAAGATACACAGACCGACTTCTATGCCGGTCAGGCGATATGAAAATCTCTTTCTACAAAAGCCCGTTATAAACCAAACAACAAATGAAAAAATCAATACTCCCGACATCGACAAACTGTAAATGCTGTCGTTTAGATTGGCCGACAAAGCCATCGATTGCCCACCAGGGCTTTCGGTATACATTGTCCGAAGTGCAATTACACAGAGGCAAAGGGAAAGCAGAACGTATTCTAAAAGCACTTGCCCTTTGCTTTTAGATGAGTTGCAACTAATTGCTGCTTTTGTCATTTTTGGCAGTTTTTTCCAGGATGGCGATAATGGCCAATATCATAAACGTTTGAGTAAAGATTATGATCGCCCCGGCCAGATTGACCTGATAAAGAAAAGCTGCACCAAGGCCTGTACAGAGTGTAGCTAAGTATAATGTCAGAACTGTTTGTGTATCGGTCAATCCGAGCCTTTTCAATCGATGGGAAAAGTGCTGGGTATCACCAACAAACGGGCTTTTGCCCTGACATATACGCAGCATGGTTACGCTGATAAAATCATAGAGCGGAACCGCCATAACGACCAGCGGCATAAGGACCGCATACCATCGGCCGCTTTCTGCTTCGTGATAATATGTAGTGCGGAGAGTCAGAATAGCAACGAAAAAGCCCACTACAAGTGAGCCTGCGTCACCCATAAAGATTTTCGCCGGTGGAAAATTAAATACCAAAAACCCCAGCAATGTCCCTATAAAAACAAGTGTCAGGCCACCCACGAAAACCTGCCCGCTTATAGCGGCTGCGGTAAATAAAATGCCCCCTGCTATGACCGCGATACCGGCAGCCAGGCCGTCCATATTGTCGAGAAAATTAAAGGCGTTGATAATCAACACTATCCAGAGAGCTGAAAGCACAGAGGTAATTATTTTGTTTTCGATAAAAAACTCTACCCTAACATCCGCAAAGAGAGCAGCTATTATTGCAACGGCGAATTGAACAGAGAGTTTGAAAAATGGACCGAGATGTTTTTTGTCGTCCCAGAGGCCCATTGCCAACAAGACCGAAGCGCTTAATAATATTGCTATGAGCTGGTTGATTTTGGCTAAGAAATCAGCCATGTCAATATTTGCCGTTTGGGCAAGCGAATCGATACGGCCTGGAAAAATTTTTACTGCAGCTATAGCAGCGAGAATGAAAGCCATCAGTGTGATAAAGATTGCAATACCCCCGCCAAGCGGAACGGCCCTAGCGGCGAATCTGTCCTTGACCGGATGCGAGAGAAAACCGGCTCGCTGAGCAAAGATTTTTACAACGCCGGTCAGAATCATTGATAGAAAAAAAGAGCCGGCTAATGAGATTACCGCTAATTTGGTCACCGTTGCGATTTTAACTGCTCCAGTAATCGGATCCTGACTTTAAAGAAAAAATCGTAATAGCACTTTTGCCTGTAATCCGGGAAAGTATGGCCTAACGGCCGCCAGTTGCCTTTGTCAAAGGCGAGTGTTACCTCAGCATACATTTTTTTGCCGATATATATACGATGCGAATAGTTTTTTGTTGTGGCCAAAACCAGCTTCGCAGGTTCAATTATGCCGGGGTCCAGATTTGCCGGCCTGGGTAGAGGAAGAGCTAAAGTTTTTGCCAATTTTTGTTCGAGTTTGTTTGTCTGGCATTTGATTTTTGCCAGTTTGCCGGGATCGATCAGCTTTTCAATACTGACAAATTGCCTTAAGATATGCGGGCCTGTCTGGTCTTTGTAATAATCGGTCTTGTCGAACAGCCATACATCGCTCGTAAAATCAGCGGTGCCGAGTTTGTGGGTCAACGCTTCGATACCGGCGTGCAGACATTGACGGTCGGCAGCCAAAATGCCGATTATCAGCTTGACCGGCTTAGGGTCTTTTAGCTTCCACATAAATAGTTTTGAGTTTTGAGTTCTTAGTTTTTAGTTTTGCCACCAAGACCATAGAGAAAATAAGCAATGTTATACATCGCAAATTCGCACGGCATAAGCCAGAGACTCAATAGGGTCTCGTTTAGGTATAAATTCATGCGCGACATAGCCTTTGAATCCGCTATCGGCAACAGCACGCATAATAGCCGGGTAATACAACTCCTGCGTTTCATCGATTTCATTTCGGCCCGGGTTGCCGCCGGTATGGTAGTGGCCGATGTAGTCCTTGTAGTCACGAATCGTGCGAATTATATCGCCTTCCATTATCTGGGCGTGGTAGATATCGTAAAGTATCTTGATGCGCTCGGAGCCGACCTTTTTGCAGACCTCGACGCCCCAGGCGGTCTTGTCGAACATGTAATCCTTATGATTGACCTTGCTGTTAAGATACTCTATGCAGATTGTAACCTTCTTTTTCTCCGCGTGTCCAGCGACTTGCTTGAGCGCAATGACGGAGTTTTCAATTCCCTCTTCATCAGACATACCACGCCGGTTGCCTGGGAATGTAATTACATTCGGAAAGCTGTATTCTGCCGCGGCGTCAATGGCGTCCCGGATTTTCGCGAGACACTGCTCGTGATTTGCCTTCCTGTTTATCCCATTGCCCAAGCCGTGTGTGCTAATCATCGAGCAGGCTAAGCCATGTTTTTTGAGAGTCGGGAAGGCGGATGGACCGAGCAGGTCGATCGCTTTCATACCCATTTTTTTGCATATCGCGCATAACTCGTCAAGCTTAAACTTGCCATAGCACCACTTGCTGACCGACTGGTTGATACGTCCTTTTTTGACGATCCGTTTGACCTGGGCGGACGCAGCCGTGGCATGTTGAGACGACACACCTGCAATTGTCCCTGCGGCCACCAGAGAACTATAACGGATAAAAGTGCGTCTTGAAACTTTTTCTTCTTTCATCGATTCTCTCCTTTCGAATTTTGGGCTGGCTTTATTGCCATCCCTGGTAGTTCACTAATATTTCACCAATTACTAATTGTACAGAATAATCAGCCCATTAGGACCTCATCTGTTCTTTTAATGAATTGACCAGCTCAATCGCCTTATCTGCTGCTTTTTCTAAAGGGACGTTTTGGCTTTCTGATTCCGACCTCAGCTTGATCTCCACATTTCCCTGGGCAACGGATCTTCTGCCGACGGTCACTCTGACGGGTATGCCAATCAGGTCTGCATCCTTGAATTTCACTCCACCGCGCAGGGAGCGGTCATCTAACAATACGTCCATGCCGCCGGTGAGCAATTGCTGGTAGATATCTTCGGCAACTTTTGCCACTTCTTCGTCATCCTGATTGACGCAGGTTATCAAAACATCAAACGGCGCTATGCTAATCGGCCAGATAATACCGTTATTATCGTTACAGGTTTCAGCGACAGAAGCGAGTATCCGGTTTATACCGATGCCGTAGCAGCCCATAATACAGGGCTTTTCGTCACCATTTTCATCAAGGAAATTGGCACCGAGCTTTACACTGTATTTTGTCCCGAGCTTGAAGACCTGGCCGACTTCAATACCCTTCTTAAACAGCAGCTTTTTACCCTTATGCGTATCCCCTTCAACAGCATAGCGGATGTCTGCAACGGTAATATTTTCTCCTTCGAGCGTAAAATCTCTACCCGGCACAACGTTCTTAACATGATAGTCCGTCTTATTGGCGCCGGTAATCCACACCGACATTGCTGCCACTGCATAGTCCATTAGTACAGTCTCGACCTTGTTAGCTAATCCCACGGGCCCGGCAAAACCAACCTTTGCACCAGTAACTTTTTCTATCGTAGCTTCATCTGCCAGCTCTATGTGTTTGCCGCATACAGCCAGCCTCAGCTTCTCCTCATTAACATCATGGTCGCCACGAACAAGTACAATTAAGGTTTTGTCCTCAGTTGAATAAATCAGCGTCTTGACCATTTGTTTTGGTTTGGTTTTAAGAAAATTGCAGACTGCTTCGATAGTGCCGACATTCGGTGTATGAACATCCTCCATTGGTGGAATTTCAGCACTGGCCTTTTCTTTTGGCGGCGGATCCACATCGGCCCTTTCGAGATTTGCCGCGTAAGAGCCGTCTTGGGTATAGACGATTGTATCTTCCCCTGATTCACACGGGATAGTGAACTGGTGTGAGCCCGAGCCGCCCATTTCGCCGGACTCGGCTTCGACGATTACATAGTCGAGGCCGCAGCGTGTGAAAATACTGCAATATGCATCGTACATTGCTTTGTACGATTTATCAAGGCCTTCAGGATTAGCATCAAAGCTATAGGCATCCTTCATTATGAATTCACGAGACCTCACGGGGCCAAAACGCGGACGAAACTCATCACGGAACTTGGGGCTAATCTGATAAAGATTTATTGGCATCTGCTTGTAGGACTTTATCTCAGCGGCAGCCAAAGAGGTAAAGACTTCCTCGGCGGTGGGGCCGAGTACATTTCCCCTGCCGTGGCGGTCCTCAAAACGGAATATCGTCGGTCCGTAATCAGTGCTGCGGCCGGTCTTTTCCCAAAGCTCAAGGGGTTGCAGAGAAGGCACAAGGATCTCCTGAGCGCCGGCTTTGTTTATCTCTGTGCGGACGATGGCAATGATTTTGAGCAAGCTACGCCAGCCGAGCGGCAGGTATGTATAGGTCCCGCTGGCCACTTTGCGTATCAAAGCAGCTCGAATCATTAGTCTGTGACCTACCGTCTCGGCATCAGAGGGCACCTCCTTGACCGTCGGTATAAACATCCGGCTGTATCTCATATCTTATGCCTCGTGTATCCTATTCCGTTATATCAAACTATATGAAAGCACCTTTATAGCCCAAAATCCTGATGCTTGCAAGCCCCGTCATAAATTTTCCCTGTTTGGCCTGTTTCAAATTTTACACTTCCGCTTTCTAAAATGTGTAATCCTGATATTTTTTCCCGTCCAACCGGCAGAACAAAATTTCACTCTATCTAAATAGTATTGGCACATCCACATAGTTAGATTAAAATGTGTAGTTTGTCAGGTAATACTTATAGAACTCTGTCTGCTTAATGCCGGTGCTTGTTCTGGCCGCTTGAGCACCTGATTCGTTTCAGGATAAAATAACAAAATGGGAAGCAAAAAAAACACAAGCGAGCACTCTCTGAATCTGGCCCGTGGCCGTCGATTAGGTAAATATCGCCTGGAAAAACGGTTGGGTATCGGCGGAAGTGCCGAGGTATGGAAAGCCAGAGACTGTGTCGAAGGGATGTATGTTGCTTTGAAGATACCCCTTATGGATGTTAGAGGCGAACGCAACAATCAGGCCTTGTTTCGCGAAATTCGCATGGTCACTAAATTAAGACATCGTCATATAATGCCAATCAAAAATGCCGACATCATCGACGACCACATAGTGGTAGCCACGGAATTGTCGTTCAAAACACTCGATGACTGTTCCAGGCCAATGTCGGTCCGCAGAATATTGTCTATTACTGCCCAGGTCCTTGATGGGCTCGCTTATGCACACCGGCATCGTCTTATTCATTGTGATGTGACACCCGGAAACATATTCCTGTTTCCCAACGGCCGAGCAGCATTGGGTGATTTTGGAATCTCTCAGAAGCAGAAGGGTCGTATGAAGACTGTAGATGAATTCGGCACCCCCGGCTATGTCGCGCCCGAGCAGGCTTACGGAAGACCTACATTCCGCAGCGATTGTTTTGCCGTCGGTCTGATTCTTTACGAGTATATCACCGGCGTTCTGCCCCGCTGGCCCTTCCGCTGGCCGTTCAAAGGCTATAAACGCCTCTGTGAACAAACAAACGCAGCCTTAGCGAGATTTCTGAGACAGGCTCTTATAGTGGACCCAGCCCGGCGATATGCCGATGCCGGAGAGATGCTCATAGCGCTTCTGCAGGTAATGCCCAAAAAGCTGCGATACGGATTTCTTTTGGACCCGGATAAACAAAAAAAGCCCGATTGGCATCAGATCCGACAAGAGGACTTCGTCAGACGTTATAAGAGAGTCCTTACTACATTTCACCGTTGTGTGGAGTGTGCTGAGCCGATAGCTGAGAGCATGAAGGTATGTCCATGGTGCGGCAATGGCCGCAATCGCTTCGATACACGCAGCAGGTTTGATTACATTTGCACGCGTTGCCATAGAGGAGTCTTGCCTGAATGGAGATTCTGTCCCTGGTGCTATGGACCGGGTTTCGAGTCTCCCAGTTCCAAACGTTCTCTTGAAGTACGTTACCAGTCAAAATGTAAATACTGCAAGGGTGGGCTCCTTCGATTCATGCGATATTGCCCCTGGTGTCATCGCAAAGTGCGTAAAGCCTGGCAGGTTCGTCCTTTTCCAGAAATATGTAACCGGTGTAAGTGGTCAATTGACTCGTCCTTTTGGAATTACTGTCCGTGGTGCGAGCAAATCCTGATTGGATAGTGGCAGGTTCCTTGAATTTTCACCAAGCCATAACATTTAATGAGTGAGTTGTAAGGACAAGCAACAAATGGGAAAAGAGCCTGAAAGCATACTGTCTACTACTTTACCACTCAAGTGCGCGGGAGCAAGTCATATCGGAAAGATCCGAGAAGAAAATGAGGACACCTTCCTTATGGACCCCGAACTGGGCCTGTTTTTGGTCTCCGATGGAATGGGAGGCCATCGGGGAGGAGAGCTTGCCTCGAAAATCGTCACAGAAGATTTACCCGTGATAATCGAGGTCAAGCTTGACAAGCTGAAAGTCGGCAGCCAGGCAACAATAAGGTCTCTTTTCAAGAAGGCTATCGTAGAACAAAGCAGGCAATTGCGCCTGGAAGGGACAAGTGAAACCGGCTACAGGGATATGGGGGCAACACTCGTGGCAGCTCTGCTCAGGAATAATCGCGCTTATATTGCAAATCTGGGTGACAGCAGAATCTACCGCCTTCGCAAGGAAAGACTCGTGCAGCTCACAAAAGATCATTCTGTTGTTTCGGAGCTTTTGGACAAAGGCAAAATCAAACCCGAAGAGGCCCACGACCACGAGGCTCAAGGCGAAATCACCCATTATGTTGGCATGGAGACCAAGACCCTGCCTTATATACGCTCTTTCAGCCTCAAAAAAGGCGACCGGTTGCTGCTCTGCACGGACGGTCTGACAGATTCAGCGGACGATAAAACTATCTCAGCAATTTTAGTTAAGAAGGAAGACTGCAAAGAAGCCTGTCAGGCTCTTATCGATACTGCCAATGCAGCAGGAGGCTGCGATAATATTACCGTGGTTATTGTCGATTGGCTCAAAAATTCATAAACAGAGCCAATCTTGTACGTTTAATACCATAATTCTTATTACAGAATTTCTAACCATTCTTGCATAAACGCCACCCAACTAATATGATTGAGCAATTGTAGGCATTTATTAAATCACCTTTTTAGGGAGTAGATAATGGCGCACAAGTTTATAAACGAAATCGAGGCTGGTGAGACAATTGACGATATTTATATGGTCAGGGAGCCGATTCTGCGCAGCACAGCACGGAGCGACTTGTATATAGCGATGTACCTTTCGGACCGCACCGGCCAATTAAACGGGCGAATGTGGCAGGCAACCGAAGCAGTTTACAAAGCGCTGCCAAAACCCGGCTTTATCCATATACAGGGAAGAAGCGAGCTTTATCAAAACAATCTCCAAATCGTTGTAAATAACATCAGCGTTGTTGATGCAGGTAAAGTTTGTCTTGAGGATTTTCTGGCGCGAACGGACAAAGATACTGACAAAATGTTCGAGGAGATAAAAAAGACCGTGAGCCGGATAAAGAACCCACAGCTAAAGGCGCTGGTCAGCCAGTTCCTGGCCAATACCGAACTGATGGAGAAATTCTGCAAAGCACCGGCTGGAACAGCACTGCATCATAATTACCTCGGTGGGCTGCTGGAGCACACCCATAATATGCTGCGAATAGCTGTTGCGATATTGCCGTTTTATCCAAAAGCACAATCCGATTTGGTTTTGGCCGGTATCTTTCTTCACGATATGGGCAAGACCGAAGAGCTGTCGTACGATATGGCCTTTTCATATACCGATTCAGGCCAGCTAATCGGCCACATCGTCAAAACTGTTCTAATGGTAAATCAAAAGGCTAATGAGCTCAGAGCAAAAGGTACGCAGATCGAACAGGCAGTACAGGATGCCCTTGAACATATCATCCTGTCACACCATGGTCAGTATGAATTCGGCTCACCGAAGCTGCCTGCCACACCTGAAGCCTTTATGGTTTGTTATATTGACAATTTGGACGCCAAGGTAAACATGGTAACAATGGCCATTGAGAACGAACCGGGCGACTCTAACTGGACCGCCTGGAAAAACGCTTTACAAACCCGCCTTTACAGGAAGCGTATCGAATAAAATGGGGGATGTTGTTAATGAGATATTGCATCGTCTTGTTTGTTTTGTTTCTGTTGCCAGCGGTACAGATTAGCTCAGCAGCACAGTGGTATGCAGGCCCTGATGGTAAATCCACAAATCCAGGTGATGCCGGGACAAATCCAAAGCGTCTGGATTGAGCTAACAGAACAGATGCTATGCAGGTCGGCGGGAGGCTATAGAAATAATCCCAGCCGGGCTACTCCCCCCCGCGTAAATAGCTCGGCTGGGTCTTAATGACTTTACCATCAAAACCCTGACTCCAACCATTTCGTTAATGATATTATCAAGGCGAAAGAGATTTAGCCACTTTTTTTTAGGAGGTGTGACAACTGTATGTCACAGCTTGTGAAAATAATCTGCAAATAAGGTAGGAATGTCACGTATTTCCATTGCTCAACACTCGTATCCGTGGTTATTGTCCTTTTCACGGGATACGATTTGCAATTGACGAAACACGAATTAGATGCTCTGCGTAGGCTCTCTCTTTAGCACAATGCCGGAAAATTGCCAGATCTCCTCGAACTGCTCGTGTGACATCAACATTCTACCAACAACAGGGTCTGCAATGGTGATTATGTGGTCTGAGACTCCAAGGACAGCGACACAGTGGCTGGACATAAATCCAACCTTGACTACAGCTAATGTAATGCCTGCATTTCTGAGCTGATTAATAGAGTCGAAGTAACGGTACTGAGATTTTAGACCTTCAGCACCGTAGCGGTCCTGAAGAGCTGAGCTAAGGCAGGTTGGAAGAGTGCCTGCAATGGGGCTGGTATAAGAAAGTACAGCTATTTCTCCCTCGTTGGCGGATAAACCTAATCTTTTAAGAGCCGTTACCGCTGCAGCCGGTCCACAGGTATAAGCTCTGCTCTGAAAGCAAATGCCGTTGGAATTAACGTTTGTTTCAAGATTCGAGAGGTCGTCCTTAATCAAAGCAGGTAGAAGAAAGGGCAAAACCGAAAACCAGACAACAACTACAGCCATCAAGAGGCCGATAGTAATCCTCTCAAATTTGCGAGGCAGACGTGAGAGCGGAGTGGTCAAGCCCATTGTAACGGCCAAAGCTAAAATGATGAACCGTGTCCGCCCTGCCGTGACCCAGGAGAATGGGGGTACAAAGGGCAGTGCATGATTGAACCTGGTCAGTACCAACATCGCGATGAGTATAAAGGGCACTAAATAGCCCCATGACCAATAATAAGGTTTGCGAAAGCATGAGAATAACTTGCCCAAGAGGACACCCAAAAGAGCCACGAAGATAACACCTATTGTTTCGAGCCAAGGATTCATCTACCCTCCTCCAAGTTAAGCTATTATTAATATCAACATTGTATCAAATCAAGACACGGAAATCAAGACAATTAACAGAATCTCGAATCCTGGGATTGGTAATTGATGATTGACGGTTTTGGATTTATAATCCACAGAGTAGAAAAACACATATTATTGTCATACTGGCCATTAGAAGGAGATATTATGGGAAGTTGTAAGACAGAATTAAAATTATTGCTGATAGTATTTGCAGTCCTGACGGTGTGGCCTTTTTCGGCCCAGGCTCTGACGGAACCGAAAAAGAAAATAGAAATTTACGGGAGAAATCCAGCCTATTGGCAATATAAAGGCAAGCCAGTGCTTTTGCTTGGGGGAAGCGTCGACGACAGCCTCTTTCAAATTCCCGACCTGAAAGACCATCTCGACCTTCTCAAGTCGGTGGGCGGCAACTACATCCGTAACACCATGAGCTCACGAAACGACAAAGATTTTGAGGTCCATCCATTCAAGAAACTCGCCAATGGAAAGTATGACCTCAATCAGTGGAACGACGAATACTGGAACCGTTTTGAAAATATGCTGAAATGGACGCAAGAACGTGACATCATCGTCCAGATTGAGATTTGGGCAACGTTTGACTACTATCGGGACAACTGGGCGGTCAATCCTTTCAACCCAAAGAACAATATCAACTACACCGCGGCGCAAACTTCTCTGCCCGAACAGGTCAACAGCCACCCCATCCGCTGTGAGAACAATTTCTTTTGGTCGGTCCCGGCCGAAAGCAACCAGAAAACCGTGCTCAAGTTCCAGTGGCGGTTCGTCGACAAAATGCTTTCCTACTCACTTAAGTTCGGTAATGTCCTCTACTGCATGGACAACGAAACGTCAGTAACGCCGCAATGGGGCAAGTACTGGTCGCAATACATCAAGGCCAAGGCCAAGGCGGCGGGCCTGCGCGTTCACACCACGGAGATGTGGGACAAGTGGGACCTGGGCCATTCGATGCATAACGCGACATTTGACCATCCTCAAATCTATTCGTTTGTAGACATCTCGCAGAACAACCATCAAAAAGGGCAAAAGCACTGGGATAATGCAAAGCGTCAGCGAGCACGAATAGCTGAAAACGTTCGCCCGCTGAACAACGTGAAAATCTACGGGGCTGATGAGTACGGGCGGTTCGGCAACGACAGGGATGGTATGGAGCGGTTCTGGCGGAATATCCTCGGCGGGATGGCATCATCTCGTTTCCACCGTCCAACTTCGGGGTTGGGGCTGGGTAAAAAGGCGCAGGCGAATATCCGGAGTATGCGTCTGCTTACAGATAAGATGGATATATTCACGTGTGCACCTGGCAACGATTTGCTTTCGAACAGAAAACCAAACGAGGCTTACTGTCTGGCAAATCCGGGCGCCGAATATGCTGTCTATTTCCCAAATGGCGGTGAAGTCACCCTCGATATCAGCAAGCTGAAAAAACCGGCTGTCGCCCGGTGGCTGGATATAATGAAGTCCCGATGGCTGGACTCTCAACGCGTAGAAGGTAAGAGCAAACTAACATTACGGTGTCCATCGCAAGGATATTGGGCGGTGTTAGTTCAATAGCAGCACTCCGCGTTTCTTTCGACGCCAATTGCTCGGCCAATGCCGCTTAAAAAGTGGAATATTAGACTTTCAACAAGCAGGCTGTGAGTAATTCCCACTCGCAGCCTCTTATTTATGCCGATATCAGTATTAATTGGGCATTAATTATGGGAAATATACGTTTATCTTCAACTGTTGGAAAAAACAAACTAAGAAACTAAGATTGGAGTTTTTTGTCTGAAAAAGCCGAATAAAAAGAAAATATACACGGTCCGGCTGGTTAAGTCACTTACTGAAAAGGCCACAGACGCATAGATAGAAGTATCAAACTACAAACGTATAAAACCTGATCCTGCAATAGTTTATAAAAGTCATAAAAATCTCGCTTACTTATAAACCTGTGATTTTCTTGCTATAAATTTTAAGTTTCTTGCTATATTTTTCTTGACCTGAAAGAAATAACACAGTAGCATATAGAATGGTTTATTTTTAATTGAGGAGTGGTAACGTGCTAACATCGTTGCTTCTGTCATTTCAACTTTCAAACCCCAAACAAACTCCCTATATCAATAGCGAAAAGAAAATCAGCGGCTACCGCCGCAGGGGAAAATTATAAAAATTTTTGTTAGAGGATTTCATTATGAAAAGGCTAAAAACAAAATTTCAATTCTTACTGATTGTGCTGGCATTGTTGCTGCTGGCAGGAATCGCGCCTGCGAGAGCACGCGCATCAAATGGCAATGAAGTTCCCGGCAATAAACTACCGGACCCGGCAGTCTATGCCGAGCTTCAGAACAGTGCCAACGGGCAGGCGTACGTTATAGTGATACTGAAATCCGTTGTGCCAGAGGAAGCAACCTCGAAGATACGACCGGAGGCAGTGAGGCAAGTCCAGAACCGCGTCCTGGAGAAGCTTGCACCTGGGGAATTCACTCCTGCTTATAAGTACGAGAATTTCGCGGCCATGACGGGCCGTATAACTGCCGTCGGACTGGCCAAGCTCGTAGCAGACCCCGAGGTCATATCAGTAGGTCCCGATGCTATGGGATACGGTCATTTGAATGTCAGTGTTCCTTTCATTAACGCAGATGATGTGCACACTGCGGGTTACACCGGGGAAGGGATAACTGTCGCGGTCCTGGATACAGGTATCGACAGTAATCACAACGACCTTTCCGACGACCTGGCTTCGGGATGGTATTTCTTTTTGAGCCAGGGCGGGTACACAGGTCCGGGGGCCGAAGACGACCACGGCCACGGCACAAACGTTTCCGGGATTATCACATCCAAGGGAGTGGTTTCATCTGTGGGAGTCGCTCCCGATGCTAATATCCTTGCAGTTAAGGTGTTAGGTGTGGATGCCAATGGTTGGGTCAGCGACTGGGCGAAAGGCGTTGATTATGTGGTAACCAACAAGAATAACTATAACAACCTTTGCGCCATCAATATGAGTTTGGGCACCTTTACACTTTACACCCAGTGTCCCTGCGATAATGTAGACGCGTTCACCCAACTTTTGCAGACGTCCCTCCAGGCGGCAAAGAACGCCGGTATAGTGACTTTTGCTTCCAGCGGCAACCGCGGCTCTTGCACCTCGATGAGCAGCCCTGCATGCCTGTCGGCGGCGACGGCCGTTGCTGCCGTCTACGACCAGGACCTGGGCCGGGAGCCCGATGTCGGCACATACCAAGGCGCTTACGGCACTTCTTTCGGTAACTGCTTCGATGCCACTACAGCCGGCGACAAAATAACGTGTTTTTCCAACCGCAGCGGTTGTAATGAACTTGCTGCGCCCGGACGCCGTATTACCGCACCGGGTATGGGCGGCGGCACGAGCACCTATACGGGGACATCTCAAGCCTCACCGCACTGTGCAGGCGTCGCGGCACTGATGTGCCAGAAAGCTGACAGCAATAACATCTCGCTAACGCCTGATCAGATAGTACAGATTATGAAAAATACAGGCGTTTCCACCGTCGACGATTGCTCAACGTCTCCAAACCCGATACGAGTGGACGCACTTGGGGCGATAAACGCAATTGTACCGGTCCCTGAGGGGATCAAGTGGTCCCAGCCCCCGATACCCATCACACCGGACAACCTTTATTACGGATGGAATGAGGATTCAATATATGACAGCAACCAGATTGTTGCGGACGATTGGTTGTGTGATAACGATGACCCGGTGACAGACATTCACTGGTGGGGCTCCTTCAAGAACTGGAATGATGCCCGACCACCCCAGATGCCGACAAGCTTTCATATCACCATCTGGACCGATGTGCCGGCGAATCCTAGTGTACCAGATTCGTTCAGCCATCCCAATGAGGTCGTCTGGGAAATCGACTGCTTCAACTTCACATCCAACTTCGTCGGCTGGGACTATGACCCGCGGACAAAGTGCTATGAGGCCTGCTTCTATTTCGAACAGTTTTTGACTGATGCAGAATTCTTCTACCAGCGTACTAATCCGGATGGGACACCAAACATATACTGGATTAGTATTGCAGCCCAGTATCCTGCCGGCGCGACTGTCGACAACCCGTGGGGCTGGAAGACACGCCCGCGAATGTTCAACGATGACGCCGTTATAATACGCAAACCCACAAATCCCAAAATCGGGGATAAGTATTTAGACGGCAAGCCGATTTACTGGCCTGATCCGAGCCAATCCTGGGACATGGCCTTTGAACTGACCGCACAAACGGTTACAACGACTAACAAGTGGGAGCAGCCGCCAAATAAACAGTTGCCAGGTGTTTACTGCCACGACTCCCAGAGCGCAGTATCGGGCTACACGTCTATAACCATAGCAGACGATTGGAGGTGTAACGGCGGGCTCGTAACCGACCTGCACTGGTACGGCAACTATGAATTAGATTTACTCGGAAACGAAATGCGAGGTTCCGGTATCCGCCGCTTCCACCTGAGCATTCACAATCCCTTCCCGTTTGCTGCATGCCTACCGGAAACCAGTGAAGTCTGGGGAGTCGATGTTCCCTTTACCGCACTGACCGAGATTGACACCGGCGTGATTAATAGTGATGGAAGCAAGATATACCTCTACGAATACGACCTTGTTACTCCATTCCCACAAGAGATTGACAAGTTTTATTGGCTCGACATTGCCGCATTTGCGATGGATCCGTTGATTCCCGCAATATGGCGATGGCAGGAAGCCGGAAGAAGCACAACTCCAATCCTCTGCCCGGCAGTGCAGCGGATCGAACCACCATTGTCCGCCCCCTGGCAACCCATCCTTTGGCCGGCAGATACTAGCAGCGATATGGCCTTTGCTATAACAAGCACCGTGGCATCACAGGGGTATGTCAAGTGGTCTCAGCCACCCGAGCCTTATACGCCGGAGGCATACGACGGCTGGAATGAAGTTTCGGTCTATACCTGGAATCAGATAGCTGCCGACGATTGGTTCTGCAATACCGACGAACCTGTATCGGACATTCATTGGTGGGGTTCGTACCTCGGATGGTCTTGTGAGGGCAAGCCTTCGGTGGTGCCGGATTCGTTCCACATCGCCATCTGGACGGATGTTCCTGCCGGTGCCGATACAGACCCGGATATCTTATTCAGCCATCCCGGCGTAGTCATCTGGGAGACTGACTGTAATGACTTCAACAGCGTGTTCGTCGGATGGGACATCGACCCGCGCGATCCACTCGCGCCACCAGAGGCCTGCTTCAAGTTTGAGCAAGACCTTCCTGAGCCAGAGTGGTTCGAACAGGGACCCGGCAACAACATCTACTGGATTAGTATCGCTGCCAAGTATCCTACGGGAACTATAGTGCAACACCCGTGGGGCTGGAAGACACGACTACGTGACCTGAATTCGCGGGCACCGGATGATGCAGTACGCATCTTTAATCCCACCTCGCCTATATTGGGCAGTTCGTACATTTTCGGCGAGCCAATCTTCTGGCCGGGCCCGGCTGATTCCTGGGACCTCGCCTTTGAGCTGACTACCAAGGAAAGAACGCCCAAGCCGCCGGCAGAGCATCTGAAATGGTCTCAGCCGCCTATCGAAATCGAACCGAGGCACGGTGCACCGCTTTACTGCGGTTGGGACGAACCATCTTATTTGATCCAATCTGCCGGAGCGGGTCCCCAGATGAAAGTCGTTGCGGACGATTTCCGGTGCTTAGGCAGTATGCCGGTTACATCGCTGCACTGGTGGGGTTCTTATGTCGGCTGGTTAGGTTCTGACCCACCTGCGCCGGATCCGGACTACTGGCTTATCAATTTCTGGAGCAACGTTCCGGCCGGTATTGGTGCTCTTTATAGCTACCCGGAGATACTGTTATGGCAGATTCGGGTACCCAACAGTCGTGTGCAAGTGGAGTGGTCTGGTTTAGATATGTTTCCGCTCAACCCGGCTTTAACCATAGAAACCTGCTTCCAGTATTATGTTGATTTTGAACCATCTGAGGTATTCTGGCAGAATGATTTTATCGACCAAACAAAGGACAATATCTTCTGGGTCAGCATTGTAGCGGCTTATCCCGGCGCTACCCAAATCCCCTTTATGTGGGGTTGGAAGACACGTCCCTGGCATTGGATGGACGATGCCGTAACTTTCACCACCGACGGAGACCTCCTGCCTGGTACGATACTTGACCCAAGTATAATCAATCCGATTGAATTTCAGGGCCAAAGCTACGATGTAGCCTTTGAGCTTGATACAGATCCGAACTACATTAAGTGGGAACAGCCCTTCACGGGTATCCGCAACTGGCCGCATTATGAGGATGAGTTGTCCACGGCCAATGTGATAACAACCACAGAGAACGTGATCAAGTGGGCCCAGCTGCCGGACCTGAGCGATTTGGGTATTGACGTAGACGCAACCCTTGAGACGATGGTATGCCCGCAGATTCTTGCGGATGACTTCCCTTGCACCACAACCGAAACGATTGACGACATTCACGTCTACGGCTCGTGGCGGCTCGACGAACCGCCTAACGGCGACCCGCTCATGGTGAATTTCACGCTGAGCATTCATGAGGATATTCCCGCCGATCCCCTTAATCCTAATAGTTACAGTATGCCCGGAAATATTCTGTGGTCGGAGCAATTCGCTGCTGGTGACTTCACCGTTGAGACGATTCCGGCAATGGTACCGGAGAGCTACTATATACCTTGCATTGACCAATATTTCCCCAACGATCACATGGGAGTATACAAGTACAACTTCTTGCCGAGAAATCCATTCCCCCAGCAGGGCACAACTGACAATCCGATCATTTACTGGCTGGAGGTTCAGGCACAACCGCTATCACCGAATCCCGACACAAGGTTTGGCTGGAAGACACGGGATCTCCTCAATGATGGGCACTTCAATGATGACGCAACCTGGGTTACACATCTAGCGCCGTATATTGGTTCTGATTGGAGAGAGCTCCGCTATCCGCCATTACATCCTTTAGGCGGGGAATCTATGGACCTGGCATTTGAGCTTACAACCGATAGAACAAAAACCGAGGTTGTCTTCAACCGTCTCGTAGCCGATGATTGGCTCTGTGAGCGAACAACACCGGTGACGGCCGCGGTATGGTGGGGCTCCTATATCGGCTATAGATACCAGGCATGTGAGGATACGACAATAGCAAAGCCGCCGAAGCCGGATTACTTCCTGCTGAACATCTGGACCGACGTACCGGCTACCCCAACGTCAAATAGCCATCCCAAAGATATAATCTGGGAGTACAGGGCCTATGATTTTGACGAGGTGCTGGTTGGTTTTGACAAACACCCCTTTGGTCAGGCCAACGCGCGGCGTGAACCGGTCTTCCGCTACTCAGTGCGGCTGCCCGAGGACAACTGGTTCTTACAAAAGGATGTTAACGACGTTTACTGGTTCAGTGTAGTAGCGGTTTACACAGACCCGCTGCCCACAAACTATCCCTGGGGCTGGACAAATCATCAGCACGTGTACAACGATGATGCCGTTGCCGGTTGGTTTGACCCGGCTGTAGGCCAATGGTTCTGGAACGAGCTTTATGACCAGAACGGCGACAGCGAAGACATGTCATTCATGTTGTTCACCGAGCCCGAATGCTTCCCCTCTACTGATCCGGATTACGCCACGTGGCTCTCTGTCGGCAAACCGGATTGCTGGTGCTGCCCGTGTCATCAATATGGTGATTACAATTGTGACGGCTTTATCACAGCGATAGATGTGCAGGCGCTGTTTGCTGCCTGGGGGGGTTATGATGCGTGTGCCGATTTCAACCATGACGGCTTTATCACTGCAATAGACGTCCAGATTCTGGTTGCTTCGTGGGGAGTTGGCTGTCCTCCGTAACGGATAGTTATATTGGAAAATTGAAAAGCTGTGAGCGGCTTTCGCCGCTCACAGCTTTTTCTTTTCATTTTAGTTGTTCCTTACTTTAAAAATGTAAAGAATGGCTGAAAATACATGATTTGTTGCGCTGTAAATGTCGATAAAATCATTTTTATAATCATGATAATAAAATGGTCTGTAGGCATTGAGCTTGCAGTCCTTTTTGTTATTGTATTGGGATTGATAATCTGAAGCGACTGCGTATAATGGCCTTGGAATATGTCAAACAGAACGAAAATATATACAGTCAGCCAGATCAATTCGTTAATCAAAGAGATTCTCGAAAATAATCTGCCCGCGCGTCTGATCATTACCGGCGAGATAACCAACTGGAGTATCGCCCGCAGCGGACACGCATATTTTGGCCTCAAAGATGAAAACGCCCTGCTGCCCTGTGTTTGCTGGAAAAGCAGTCTCAGCAGGATTAAATTCGAGCCGGAAAACGGTTTGGCAGTAATTGCTAAAGGTCACATCGAGGTTTATTCTCCGCACGGCAAGTACCAGTTCTACGCTGAGTCGATGCAGCCGGCCGGCATAGGGGCACTTCATTTGGCCTTTGAGCAAATGGTTAAACGGCTCCAGGCAGAAGGTTTGTTTGACGAAAAACACAAAAAGCCACTGCCACTGTATCCGCAAAGAATCGGGATATTGACAAGTGAATCCGGCGCAGCCGTACACGATATAAAAGATAGCATTCAGAACCGCTGGCCCCCTGCCGAATTGTTCCTTTATCCGGTCCCTGTCCAGGGCGAAGGGGCAGCCGAGGAAATCGCAGCAGCAATCAGAGATGTAAATAAACGTAACAAAAAACTCAAACTCGACATTCTAATCGTCGGCAGAGGCGGCGGCTCGCTGGAGGATTTGTGGGCTTTCAATGAAGAAGTCCTGGCCAGGGCAATTTTCGATTCCAAAATACCTGTCATCAGTGCGGTCGGTCACGAGGTTGACACCACAATCGCCGACTTTGTCGCCGACGCCAGGGCATCGACGCCGACAAAAGCAGGCGTTGTAGCAGTTCCGGACATGCAGGATGTTTTGGAGGGCTTAGACAATTTCAAAAAAAGATTGGGATCTCAACTCAAGTTCATGGTCCACAACTCGCAACAGCAATCTGATGAGCTGTGCTTCAGGCTCCAAAGTTCAGTTAAACATCTATTGGCTGATACACGTAATACCTTGTATGCAATCGCTGAACAGATCAGAACAATCGAGCCTCATCGGCTTTTAGCAAGTAAAACGGTCATTTTGAATAACCTGCTCAATCAGGCAAATGCGGCAATGAAGGAAATCATTAACAAACGCAGGTTGCGGCTCACCGCTCAGACAAACCGCCTGGCAGGCTTGAATCCAAAATCCATCTTGCAGCGGGGATATAGCATTACTACCAACAAAAAGACAGGTTTATTAGTAAGACATATAAAAGATGTAAAAATCGGAGATATGTTGAATACCGAACTTACAGACGAAAATTTCATTGAAAGCAGGGTCACAAAAAAGTAAAAAGAAGTGAAGGTTTGAAAAGATGGTAGATAAAAGAAAAAAAGATAATATAAGCAAACTGAGCTTTGAAGATGCGATTAAAGAACTCACAAGCATTGTCGGCAAAATAGAACAAGGCGAAATACCTCTGCAGGACAGTCTCACCCAGTATGAAAGAGGGATGTCATTAATTCAGCATTGCCAGACAATACTAAAGAAAGCCGAAAAACGAATCGAGAAAATATCCCAACCGGATACAAAATCGCAAGAAGAGCCGGAAGCTAAAAAACAAGAAGACGCGAAAGATCTTCCATTTTAATGGGAAATTATTTGACAAGTAATACATGCGAGCGTGGCGGAATTGGCAGACGCGCAAGGTTTAGGTCCTTGTGTCCTTAGGGACGTGTGGGTTCGACTCCCTCCGCTCGCAGTCCTTTGTTAACAAGGACTTACAACAGTTTTTACTGTTAAAACTCGACCTATGTTTATGCCCTCCGGTGAAAATTCCGGTGAAAAAATGTGCTGGGTTTGAATCCTGACTGTGATTTTACCTGTTCTAAGCACGGAAAATCACGTTCAAAACCACACTGTTCCTTGGCTAAAAAAACTTTACTAAGCCCCCTACCACCTACACCACCTACTCATAGTCTTCCTGACATAACCATAAAAGCCCCCAGGATGAAATTATAGAAACGATCTCGTCCTATTGGGTAGTTGGGGTAGGGTAAAATAGAAACTATTTAATATATATATACAAATACTTCCTCCCCACCAGTCCAAATCTTGTCGAATTCTCTATTTTTTTCAAAAAAGTTTGTAAAGTGATTATATCCGCGGTAGTCTCCAAAAACATAAGCAATCTAATAGCTTTGGTCTTTATATTTTGGAGTATATAGTTTGGCATCAATGGGATGGGAAAAAGTTGGCAAGAGATGGAGAGTATTCTGGCACGTGACTCTCTCTGATGGGAGTGTGGACAAAGGGAGCAAGTCCTTCAAAGATAAAAAGATTGCTCTAAGCTTTAAGAAACACTGTGAGAAACGGGAGCAGGTGCTAAAACGGGCAGAGATTATTGAGCCGGTACTATTGGATGAGGCAGTTAATCATTGGGTGGATTTCTGCCAAGGTTATACCGAGACTACAGCGAAGCTATATATTTCCTTGGTTCAAAGGTTCATGGCTTTCCTGCCTGACACTGTGGCTTACATAACCGACCTGACGAAGTTTCATATCAACTGCTACCTCAATTCCCAGATGAGTAATGTAGTCAACAAGACCGTCAATAACAGCATGTGTGCCATCAAATCCCTGTGTGATTACATCCATGAGAACTATGGTATCGATAATCCGGCAGATGGGATCAAGAAGCTGAAGGAAGATCCACCTGAAGTTTATTTCATTAACCAGGAGGAATATGAGGCGGTACTGGGAAGCTGTTCTGGTGTAGTCCATCCATGGGTGCTGTTTCTTGCAAATACAGGGCTTCGGGCCAGTGAGATATGCAATCTGAGATGGCGAAACTGTGATCTCAAGCAGAAGACCCTCACTATTGTAGGCAAAGGCAGGAAGAGACGTACGATAGGCCTGAACGATGCCGCCATGGGAGTTCTGAAACAGATGAGGGATGGTCGTAAGGTAAAACCTGCTGATGCCGTTTTCCTGACCCCAGATGGTGAGCTTTTGACACGGTATGTTCTAAGTGGTCGGATAGCAAAAACCTGTCGAAACGCGGGACTTTCGGGTGGAGGACCTCACGCTTTGAGGCACTTTTTTGCCACTCAACTTCTTCTTCGTGGTATTCCTATTATCAAGGTGAGTATCCTGTTGGGTCACAGCACGATTACCACGACCCAGAGGCATTATGCTCATATTCTCAGTGACGACCTTACGGGCGTTACTGACGTTCTTGTAGCTGGTTGACCGCTCATACCTCTCCATAGCATGTTTTTCCAGCACGGCGGCGTGCCAGCCTTTCTTCTTAGAATACTTAGACCCATAGCTAAAATCAGGCAAATCCCCTTCTTCTATCATTCGATGGAGCGTCTTGTCGGAAACATCCATTTGAGACATGAGGTCCTGCATGGTGATGAAGATTTTGTTTCCATATTTATTCTCATACATTTTCTTTCATTCAACCTTCAAAAAAACGACAGTTACTAAGGTCGAATATATGGATAGATAATCACTTTGCAAATTTCTGGAGGTGTTTTTTGATATTTTTTTGGAGTGGTGAAAATGTTTTTGGCTGGACCAGCCAATTAAAAAAGCCCTGAACAAATCAATGCTCAGGGCTTCTATCTTAAACTACTTAGCAGTCATAGTATTATTTTGTCATTATATGTTTTTTATCATTATTTTTATTATTTCTATTATTTTCATTATTTAGTGTTCTTCTTAAATGTCTATGTATACTTTTTCCATACGTATTCCCGCGTTTTCATCGTTTGAAAAAGATAATCTTTCCGCCTGGCATCAAGAATTTCTCAATTGCAACTACAAGCTCTCCGATTCTCATTAGCGTTGGATCATGTTTACACAACTCTATAACAATCTTGCTGTACCGACCTTCACGTCCCGTTGGTAAAATGGAATTGCTGTTGAGGATTTGATCTATCAAGTTGTTGTTGAGTTTGTATTTATGTTGTAACCCTTTTTTTCTCTTCTTTGGAAGTTCAATCTTATCAAGATTGACTGTTTCCTTTATATAGACATAAGAGTCACTTAGGCTATCATCAACTTCTATAATCTCATCCGATATTGGTTGGTCGAACAAGTAATGATAGGCTTCTGTGATGGAGTTTACACCTTTTTCATTTAGTGCTTCTTTATACTGATGTAGCTTCATATACCTCTGGGCAGTTCTTAGTTTAAATGGTAAATGTGCTTCTACCCAATTTGAAAAATCACCGTGTTTGATTACCCTTTTTTGTTCAAACAGCAACCTGCCTATTTCGGTTGCAGTCACCAAACTTTGAGATAACATATCAGCAATTGATATATGAAGCCGGATGATGTTTTCTGTGTTCGACTCGAAAGCTTCTTGGTCTTTTTTCCTTGAAACGACAACTCTTGTAGCTTTTTTCTCAATATCATTATTTTTCTCTTGTTCTTGCTTGAGCTTCTCGGCCTTCTTTTGCAGTGGCGTATCAGTATAGCCACTGGCCCGCTCAATTTGAGACATCTTTTCCAGGCCTACTTGCTCAGCAAGTTGTTCATATTGTTTACTACTCAATTTTTTCATGTTTCATTATCCTTAAACTATGTGATCATTAACGTTAACAACTGCGCACCGGCCCCAGAGGCAGTTACGATTACACCCTATGAACTTGTCAAAGAGCTATCTGGAGGGCCAATAAAAAAGCCCACCTACTCATGCAGATGGGACAATAAAAAAACAGCCCATCCACATCACTTGGGGAAAACCGGCAAAACCCATGTGGATCGACTGTCAATCTATTTTATCAGATTAACAACTGTGGCCGGTTTTTGGCCATTGTCATTTTATCATTATTGTTTTTATTATTTTATTGTTGTAATTATTTTCTTTATCCGTCCAATTTCTGACGGACTGGGTATATTCTAACACCTTTATTTTCACTTTCCAAACTTTTTTTGTATGGGGACATGAAAAATCATTCTACAGAAACGTTTTTTCACTTTTGTAGAAATTGAAATGTCCCCTCAATGAGTGAAAAAACTAACTTTTATAAAAGTGAAAGTTAAGATTGAAAAATAATAATTTGTAAATATCTTTATAAAAAAGAGTCTAACTACAAAAGTGAAAGTTGTAAGGGAACTTTTTGTAGTCTTATTTGTGAGATTGTTTCATCCTCTGTTGTTGTCAGTCACATGTGTGAGAGCTATATACAAAAACGACACTGTGTCGTTTTTGCCCTACTTGGTGAATAGCATAGAAAACAGAGCCGGTCATGAATACACCGGGCCAGCATCCTCCCACTTTTAAATTCAAATAAAATCCTATTATAATTTAATTAAAAAATCAAAATAGGTCATATTGGTCTAACATCTATTATAATATCAAGTGCTACACACCTTATTTGCCCTGTATATGCTCCGGTCCAGCATCTCTTATGTTCTGATGCTTACATCATCTATTTTTTTATCCCCAAAAAAATAATTTATAAAAAAATGGTGTAACAAGTTGGAAAGTGATAATGGGTAGTGTAAAATAACAGTAGATTTGAAGCACAAACCATGGACGGGGGCCGAAGTAATAACTTCCTTTAGATTCTGACGATAAGATAAAAGAAGGATTATTTACCTAAAAGTAGAATCTAATAGTTAATGATGCAGGGGGAAAGGGACAAGGATGAATGGATTTGAGAATAATATATGGACGTATAAATTAAAATAGTTATCAACAGGATGTTGTCAATTATATCTTGTCCCTAGCCCAGTTCCTAAAAGTTCTGGGCTTTCCCTTTTTATGAATAATAATTTTTGGGGGATAAGATATGAAAAAAAGAACAAAGAAAAAACACAAAGAATACCCACAAGAAACAGAAGCGGCATGGTTTGTCATCAAAGAATTTGTAGCTCCATTGCTGTGTTCTTTTAAGATTAACAAAAGTGCAATACCTTTCAATACCAATGAACTGCTGAACCACCATTTTAGTGGAACAGGTGTATTTACTTCCTACTTTTATGGTAAAGGCAAATACCATCTTCACATCTTCCAAGTAGAAAACCATTATTTCAGGTGTAATTATAATGCCAAGCATTCCACAGGTTATCACCGTGCTGACAAGATTGCTCAAAAGTCTGTTCTAAATAATATTCTTGGCATAAATACAAAAAGAGAAGATTACGATGGCTACTACGTCATCCTCTGCAAGGTCGATATAGATGGTCACAATGAAGAAAAAGACTGTAATAAAGTAGCTATATGGCTAAACACTACCCATTTCAAGCAGTCCTACTGGGAACCTTCCACATCCTTCTCCGGAAAACATGGATATATCAAAATAGCAATCCCTATTGGAACTCCTCTCGAAGAAGTCCATAATATATTAAACAGGCTCTTCAAAATCTTAGATATCAAGAGAGAATTATTAGGTTATAAAGCTCCTATTGATTCTCCCTGTGGTCTTCCTTCTATAGTTACCTGGGACAATACAATAGAAACTCCCAAGGACCTACCTAAAATCTCCTATCAGGAATATAAGGATTTTCGTTCTCTTCGGGAAAAAATAAAAGAACTAAAGAAAGCCAAAGAGATTGACAAGCTGGAGCAGCTCAACTTACAGATTTCTGAGAACTTCCATTACAATGATATACTCAAAATAGTAAAAACTCCTGTACCGGCTTCTATAAAATCATCTCAATGTGGAAAACTTCCTAGATTTAATCGTACTCATGGAGATCGTCCATCTCTAGATGATATTAGGTTCTTCTATAATCTTGAATATTATGAGTTCTCCCATCTTGTTGAATTGCTCAATACCCTTGAGAATGATCCAGATATATTGTCCTATGTTCCCAGTCCTAGTCCATCTTCTACTGTAGATATATCTGTTTCTTCTAATAAAGATTCTTCTCTTCCTGATATTCCTATTATCTATAAAGATGGTTCTACTAATCCTGTCGGTAAACATGTTTGTTCTTCAGGTTCTTCTCATTCTTTTCTTTCTTCTTCTGATTTGCCTATTACTCCTACTGACCTACCAATCGGCCCCTCCATTTGTTTTCCTTCACAGGAAAAAAATGTCGTGTCTTTATCCTCAGATGGGGAGAATGAGAATTCTATATACGTTTCCACCACTACTACTCCACGTAACTATTGTCTAGGAAAATTAAGATCTAAAGCAAATAACAAGGATTTTAAGAGCAATGAAAACGTAAAAAATGAGAAAAATGAAGAAATTTCCAATAATGCGAATAGGCGGACAGGGACATATATAACAAGTTTTTTGAGGGATTATTACAGAGCAAATAATACTGTTCCTACAGTAGAAGAAGAAGGAGATACAGTATGTGATGGATATAGGAAGAAGTATGGAACAGGAGGAGAAGATAAATATGACAGGAAGAGGATAATCAGTTTGTTGGAAAAATGTATTAAATCATTCAAGCCAGAGCTAGTAGGTGGAAAACCAAAATATCATAGATTTATGTTTATTCCATCTATCAAGGAGACATTCGTAAGAGCAGAATACAAAGATATTCTCAAGGATACAGGAGCAAGGAAATACAGGCCCAACAATGTTATATTGGATCTGTTTGGTGGTTACTTACTCACACATCTATCGAGGAATAAGGAATTAACATTATCAACATATGATGGTTTCAAGAAGTTCTGCAAGAATTACGGTGTTAAAGTAGATGATAACAGGTGTTTAGCCTGTAGGTTGTTGTTTGAGCATTATGGATGGTTGGAGAAGATAGATCCTGATTATGAGATGCCGAGATTTGATCTTTCCGACTGGAAGCTAGTCAAAGTCAAAGGTAGGTCTATGGCCTATACACTTACTCCCCAGTTCCCATACTATGAAGAATTCGAAAAGTCAGTGGATAAGAAAGATATCGATAAAGCCAGGAATAAAGGGATGAGAAGTCTCCAGGACTGGGACAATATGGAAATAACAGGATAGGGATGTAAGGTAGTTTGTATTCATTACAGGAGGGCTGTCTGGACAAGCCGGTGCATCTGTATTAATAAAACTCTATATATTTGATGATTTGCTCGTATTTTTAAAGAAAAGTGGTAGAAACGGCTGCTACGAGTTTTAGGGCAAAGAGGATATATATAGTGGTAATATTAAATAAGCTGAAAATGTTGTGTAGGTGGTGTAGAATTTGGAGGTAGTTGGACTGTGGTTCGTTGTTATATGTGGAAGAGGCTTGATTGGAGGGGGTAGGATCAGTGGCTTGTACTTTGTTGCTCCCACCAAGTTGATTGGATATAGGGCTGCTTGAGACTTCAAAGGTTCAGAAATCTTACGGGATTTGAACCTTTTGGTATTCCATACATTAAATTGTCCATCGGAGGATTAATTTTCTCACTATGCGTCCTGTCGCTGTTTAGTGTCTTGTTCTCAACTCTGCTGCATGGCAAAGTTGTTGGGAGTGTAAATATTATGGTTGCTAAGCGGATTCTATACCTCTGGGCGATTGAGAGCTTGTATTTATCTGCCCGACCAATCCTTTGGCTTGGTCGATTGCCAAGGTCGATATGCATTATCGCATTGCTATCAGCAACGTCAATCATACATATCGGCTCATTGCCCTTAACCATAATAAAACTATCAGAACAACTATTGGGCCGTAGTATCGTTTCCGGACTCGCTAAGGGACAACACATTTATCTCTGCCAAGCCCATAGAGTTTACTATGACAATTCCTATGACACACAGTACCCAAAATTGGTGATCTACTATTACTATAGCGCTAATTGCTATTTTTCCTCCGAATCCTAGCCAAGATCCGACAAAAACTTGGAAAGCCTTCCTCTCCCTGTTTGTTTCTTTATTGTTTTCTTTACTCTCTTACATTCTTTTTCAACTTCTGAAAGGATAGCATCGATTGAGTCTTGTATGTTCTTGTCACCAGAAACCTCTGCATATTCTTCTAGGATATTTAGACCGTGTCTTTTGTATAAAAGCCCTATAACATCTAAAACGACATCATCATAGGCTGAAAACTGTAATCCCACGGCGATATTTGCCTTACCAATAAGAATTGCTCTATCTGAATCTTCCTTTTGGTTCAAATCTGCTCTTGTTGTTTGGCTAATAATCTTAGGTAGTAGCACGAAGTTCAGAAATTCTATTTCTCCATAGTCTTGCAAATAAACCGACACATCATAAGAACCTGGCTTAGAAATCCCTAGTTCTTGCGATTTAGCCCCTGCTATTAACAAATTGACTATTTTATCGAAATCGGACCTCGACAACGGAACATCTCTGATGTCGCTTGTTTTATTTTGCAGCCAATCTTCATCAATGCCATTAGCATGTAGAATTTGGATCGCTTGAGCGTAATTATCTATTGCATTTACAACATTGTGAGTTTGGCATAAGAAACCAGCATCAACTACGAATTTCTTTTGGTAGTGTTCAGAAACAGAACATCGCAGTTTAGTAAATACCACCACTGCTGTAATTAGACCTCCCGCACATAAACAGGCGACAGTTATTTTAAATTTACGTTTCATGTAATCCATGGCACTTTACCTTATTTACCTGGTGTGGGAATTGCCCACGCACATTTTCCACATGAGGGTATTAATTTTTTTATCTGATTTATACAATTCACTTGCCACTTTTTCAACTCCTTGAGATAGAGTAAGTCTTTTTCCAATCCCGCAACACTGCAATCAGATGGGTCAGGCTGGGTAGGTTCAGGACCACAATCTTCATCGTAGTCAAAGCTACCAAGCTTCCAAAGGCAAATTGCACAATGAATTATCTTTGCAATAATTTTACCTGTAGGGTCATTTAGATTTATTGGGTTGTTGACAACATAAGTATATAGGTTCATACTGTCTACATAACCGATCGGATCAGTTTGCAAGAATCTGCCAATTTGAGGTGAGTAGTACCTTGCCCTGTAATAATACAAACCAGAATCAGGCTCATAGCGCCGGCCGGTGAACATATACGGATTTCCGATACTGCTGGTTCTGTTCGGCTCGCCAAAGACGTCATAAGAATAACGCTCAACCATATTTCCACTCGAATTGGAAAGAGCAGCTACGCTCCCTAACCCGTCAAAGTGGTAATAGTAAGTCCCAACGCCTGATACAATCATACATATCGGCTCATCGATGCCGGGGCCAAAGATGTGCTTTCGAACTACAGTATCAGCCTCATACTCCGCGATTACCTGATCGCCACCGAATGTATGCGTAATAAATCCCACTACCTAAGCCAATGACTCCAAAAATCCAAACATAACCTTGACTTGGGCCAGATAATATTAGGAATAAAACAAACAATGCGATGGAAATAATGGTGTTAAAAAGGCGCATTCGTTGATAACGTGGGCTTATAATTATTGATTTTAATTTCTGATCTAATTTCATGAGAAATACAATAATCTGGGATTTCCCATATAACATTGTATATGTTAGCTCAGCTACGCCGCTGAGCCTCTTTTCCAATAGAATATCAAATTGATCTCAAAAATTCAAGGTTTCCAGCTTCATGTTGAAAATATTTCAGCCACAATAATAGCAAAAACACGAATTTGGCCACTGATTATCGTTTCTTTGACGTACCTCAACCAGTGTACCCATCTGAAATCCAAGTTTTTCAGCAATTCTTGGCATTAACCGTATCCAATGCCCGCAGGTTTCAATCGCTGAATCTTTGCAAGTATTTCATGGAACAGAGATACGGGTCTATTAATATCTTCTGAAACAACCGTCACAATTCAATCTATTAATTAATATATTCTAAAACCCTCTCCCCCTATCCAAACACCAAAACTACCGAGAACTCGGCCCACAATCGATCTAAGACAATCCTGGAGCAAGTGGGACTGTAACCATTGAGTAATTAAATCCCCAGAAAACTACTTTTTCCCTCCTAATAAAAACCCAAAAAACATAGGAGTAGAAAAAATGAGGCAAATATTAAAAATTGACAAAAGAGTAGCCCTCTATGGTTCTAAAAAACAGATACAAGAAGCAGAGATTATCCTTATAAAAAATATCCCACAACGTCCTACTCTTTCAGAATCCCAGGCACGACTACGAATCCAGGACTGTCTTGATTTTGAAAAAATCAAAGTTGATATCCTCTTTGATGGTAACTCCGTATGGAGCAAAAAAAGAATTCTACGGGATATAAAGAGAATCAAAAAATATGGCATGAAAAGCCTTACAAACTATCTCTACAAATTCTTGAGCTTATCCTGTGGGAGCATTGCCCATTATAATAAGTATGGGTGGATAGCCTGTTATCCCACTATTCAAGATTTGAGAAATTTCTTTCGTAGAAATGAGTTTGGAGAAAGAGTATTAAACCACATCCCTGTTTGGAAAACAGATGCTGTTAGGATTGTGGGAGAAATAGAGCAGGTATTGGATGTGTAAATCCCCAGAAAACTATTTTTCAGGTACAAATCAAGATGAGCAGAAAAAAAACTATTTATTAAGGATAAGAAAATGACTCAATATTTCTATAAATGTTGCAATGGAGCGTGTAGATTTACCTTTACCAGGACTGGCATGAGGAAATCTATGGTTCCTTGTCCTGTGTGTGGTTCTCAAGCCAGGCTAATAAGAACAGAAAAAGGGTAGTCTTATTCTTTCTCGAAAAAGTAATCATGAGAAAACAAATGCCCATAGGAACAAAAGTAATATTTAACATTGCTCAAGGTTTAGACACTGGCAAGGCATTTATAACGGGTATTCATAAAGACCAAGAAGATGGTCATCTTTATTATCAGTTAGATGTAATTGAGGGCAGTAAATCTGATTTGCATCGTGATGAAAAGGGCGAGTTGTGGGTCAATGATTTTGAGACTAAGATAATATCAAAGTAGAAAAAGAAAAATAAACAACCAATGGATAATAATAAAACAATAGCAACAAATGTCGATAGTTTCGAACCAAGCTTGTGGAATTATATTGGTCAATACAAAAGTAAATATGCTCTTATCTCAATGGTCGATCAAATTCACAACGACAGGATTGAAAAAAGAAATCCAGAATATCCCGTAGTGTTGTTATCTGGTTGTCAGGGTGGTGGTAGGAGGACACTTGCAAGGGCCTTGCATTCTTCGATAGGCAATTTGGAGTTTAGGGAAGCAGCTCTGATTTTAGGAACCTCAGAAGACCATACACCATTCTTTCAGACTGCGACTGAATATACAACTCTATATATTCCTAATTTTGACAAAATCTCCTCAATCGTAGCAGGAGCTTTAGTCCACATCATAAGAGATAAATGTTTACATAAAACTTTTCCCAGTCAAGAGGCAGAAATCATACCGTATAAAAATAGATTGATAATCCTATCTACAGATCCAAATCCTATTGTTCACCCTGATGTTTTGAAATATGTAGGTATTAGGTGTGAGCTGGGAGGTTACAGCCTTGAGCATATCCGTATGATAATCAGACAGAGAATAGCCTATTTGGGATGGGACGCTTCTCAGGAGACAGTAAAACTCATATCTGAAAACTCAGAGAACAATCCAGGCAAAGCTGTGAAACTGCTCCAACAGACGTATGTTATTGCAAGAAGTGAGGACAGGGACATAAATATTACCCACGCTAAAAAAGCGTTGGTGTTAATTTCATAATAGAAAGGATTAGGAAATAGAAAAATGATTATTAGAGCAATTACAAAAGCAAGCAAAAAAGTAGTTGATAAATACGCTGTTTATTTCTGGGATGGGACATGTCTGACCCTTTCATCAAATCCTGACTCACCACAAGGAGTATCTCAAATGTCTGAATACTACGGTATAAATGACTCAGATTTTGAGACAGGGAGAGTAGGAGATGAACAGATGATTAACTGGTTTGAACTGCCCGTAGTCGTTCAGGCTCATATAGAGAAAAGGATTAGGCAAGCTCAAGAAAAATAGCTCATCCCAGTTCTTTTAATAGTTGGGCAAAGGCTGTTTTGGGATTTATCCCACAGGCTCTTGCCCAGGCAATAAACTCGGTAATATCAACCCTTCTGTTAGCAGTTTCACAGTTATAGACATAACTTTGGGGCTTTTTAAGCCGTTTTCCTATCTCACGTTGTGTTAAACCTGCCTTTTCTCTCATATTTCGAAGGAAGCCGGGAAGAATCCGGTACTTCATATTGTGTTGGGATTTTGTAGCCATGACACGAATTTAATGTCAATACCAGCTTGACACGAGTTCAGTGTCAGGGTATAATTGAAAAAAGCGTAGTAAGAGGTCTGTTGTAAGGGCTGTTTGGGCTGTTTTTGAGGTAAGTTGTATGATTTATTAACTTGGGGGTAGAAGGAGAAGAGAAGATGAAGAAGTTAATATTGTTATTGATAGTGAGTTTTGTGGTCCAATCGGCAAATGGACAAATTGTAGTATGGGAAGTGGCGGAAGGTGGCAATGGTCATGGCTATCAATTTGTTGCAATGCCAGACAAGATAACCTGGTTGGATGCTAACGATTTGGCTGAATCGTATGGTGGTCATTTAGTTTCAGTTACCTCGATTGAAGAGCATAATTTTCTACTCGAGAATGTTTTAAGCCCTTCTGCTGGAATAAGCATTATTATCGGTTTATATAAAGATGGTGATGGTGTTTGGAAATGGACAACGGGCGAGTCTTTTAGTTTTCAATATTGGCGGAGTACTGAACCAAACGGCAGAGTAGGTGAAGATTTTGGCTGTTATACAATGTATGATAGCAGTTATGCGGGATTTTCTGATTTGTATAACGATGATGCATCTAACCCAAGAGCTTTTGTTATTGAATATGAAACTATCCCCGAACCTACACACGAGTGGTATATGTATCCGGTGAATGGACACCAATATACATTAACCACCAATCACAGCAACTGGGTAGATGCCGAAGCAGAGGCAGTTTCTGTAGGCGGACACTTGGTTACTGTTAATGATGAGGCAGAATCGAATTGGTTGCTTGATACAAGTTCAAATCCTTTTGGTCTGCAATACGCTCGAGATTATCATGGTGGATCAAATTGGAACTTAATATGGATAGGACTCGAACACATTGATGGTGATAGGATGTTACCAAGTTCTTGGGCATGGCAAAATGGGGAACCTGTAACATTTTGGAATATAGATTCATATTTATATATCTATGATAACGGTGATCATATGTATATGGCCGGGCCTTTTCATCCTACTATTCCGGGGAAATGGAATTGTGAAGTTTATCAAGACGTTGTGCCTGCTCGTTATCTTCGAGGTATAATTGAGGTAGTTCCTGGTCCATCTATAGAAGTTGCCTTTGATATTAAGCCTCAGTCCTGTCCCAATCCACTTAACGTGTACAGCCGCGGCGTACTCCCTGTAGCAATCTTAGGCTCTGAAGACTTTGACGTAAGCACTATTGATGCTGTGTCAGTTCGTTTGAATGGTGTTGCCCCAATTCGACACAGTTATGAAGATGTAACTGCTCCTGTTGTAGATGCGAACGATTGCAACTGTACTACAGATGGTCCTGATGGCTATGTTGACCTCACTCTAAAATTCCGTACCCAGGCAATTGTCGATACCCTTGGAGATGTCAACGATGGTGATGTATTAACGTTGACAGTCGAAGGTGTTCTAACAGACGAAACTCCGATAGATGGTAGTGATTGTGTTTCAATCATCGGCAAGCATAAACCGCTTAACAGAGCAGATATAAACAAGGATGGTAAAGTAGATTTGACAGACTTTGCAATATTCAGTGAAAACTGGCTACAATCAAGCATTGTGCAACACTAACCTGCTTATGTGGCTGGAGATTCTTGATCTACCTATGGGCTGCTTACCTATTGTTCGTAGCCCTTTTTGTTACCCACCTATTGACCTCCCACTCCATCTATCGATAATAGATATATGCCAAAACTACGTGCCTAAAGACATTGCTTGAATATAATAGGGAGGATGTTGTCAATTTGAAGCTTTTGAGGGAGAAGCTGGGGATTAAATAAATTACTACTTCAAAAAGCCTTTTTTTGGGAATAATAGGTAATATTTATTCCAGATTTTTCTTGAAATAATTATTGATATTGGTAGGGTGTATGCGCTGTAGATAGATATTATGGTGGGAAGGAAATAGATGAAAGGCAAGTGGAGTAGTAGGGTGATTAGACCCATTTAGCTGTAGGGAACAGTTCTCTATAGGTGCTGGGTCTTTTTGTTTGTAGATTGAGAAAGGAGAGAGTGAAATGAAAAATTTGGTAGTTTTATTAGTTCTTGTAGTATCAACTAATGCTGTTTTAGCAGAAGATCCAGTTTTTTTTGCTGATCCTAATCTAAAAGCTGCTGTGGAAGGAGAATTAGGGATTCCTAATCCTACTCCGAGCGATATGTTGGGATTGACTTATCTTGATGCTCGACAAAGGGGGATAGTAGATCTGATCGGACTGAAGCATGCTACTAATCTTACGTTTCTTGACCTCCACAACAACCAGATAAGTAACCTCTCTGAATTGTCTGAAATGACCATGCTGACCACACTGCTTCTGCATCGTAATCAGATAAGCAATCTTTCCCCTCTGGCGAATCTGACCAACCTGACGACTATTACCCTGCAACACAATCAGATCACAGATACGTCACCACTTTTGGATCTGACGGGTTTGAAGTCCCTGAGCCTCGAATTCAACCAGATAGATAACCTCTCTGGATTGTCTGAGATGAGTATACTGACCACACTGCCTCTGCATCGTAATCAGATAAGCGATCTTTCCTCTCTGGCGAATCTGACTAACCTGACGAGTATTACCCTGCAACACAATCAGATCACAGATACGTCACCACTTTTGGATCTGACGGGTTTGAAGTCCCTGAGCCTCG
>VRUL01000004.1:0-21818 GCA_019456145.1 Planctomycetota bacterium | reverse complement strand
AATTCAACCAAGTAGATAACCTCTCCGGATTGTCTGGGATGAGTATGCTGACCACACTACCTCTGCATCGTAATCAGATAAGTGATCTTTCCCCCCTGGAAAATCTGACTAACCTGACGAGTATTACGCTGCAACACAATCAGATCAGCGACATTTCCCCACTTTCCGTCATGAATAGTCTGACTTCGCTTAATCTATATAGCAATCCCCTCAATTGTCCAGCCCACGACATCTACATCCCAATGATAGAAACTAACAACCCAGGTATTAATTTAACCTATGATCCAAGGCCAGAATACTGTGACTATCAACCTGATATTAATGTATCTCCACTTATCTATGACTTTGGAGATGTTGAGCTGGGGACATATAGAACTGTTCTTATTACTATTTCCAATATAGGCAATGGAAATCTCACTTTTGAGAGTTTGGAATTCACACCTGAGAGTAGCGGAGACTTCACTGTTACATCATCTCCAGAACTCCCATCGGTTGTTGCCCCTGAAGGAAGTGTTGATGTTGAGGTTACATTTGCCCCATCGACAGAAGAGCTTCTTTCTGCCGTTTTGGAAATCAGCAGTGACGATCCTGACGAGCCTGTCGTACCAGTCAGCCTAGTTGGAGTAGGTGTAGTGATACCTGTCCCACCTGCGGAGCAGATAGAACGTATTCTTGAATTCTTCGATAAATCTATTGAAGATGGAACTCTTGTATGTGTCGGTCCTGGTCAATCAGGAGCCAATAGGTGTAAAGCATTTAGAAATATGCTTAAAGCAACCAGTGACCTTATTGTTGGAGAATACTTTGACGATGCTTATGAACAGCTTGTGAATATTCTGAAAAAGTGTGATGGTCAAGTTCCACCTCCTGATTTTGTCGCAGGAGAGGCAAGAGATGAACTGGCAAGAATGATTATGGAACTAATGGAAGATTTGGAGAGTGAGGAGGAGTTGCTCTAAGGGTGAATCAGAAATATTCTACACCTGCAAATAAGTAGAACTACATTCATTAGGTTTTGCATGTAAATACCTGCCCGTAGTCGAGATCGAACTATGTGAAAGAGTTTCTTTTACAAGGCTAATTTTTGCTCCCCTATCAAGAGCATGGCTTGCATGTGCGTGCCTAAACCAATGAGGAGAAACAGCTTTTTTTATACCTGCTCTTTTTGCAGATTTTTTAACAATTCTCCATACTTGAGAAGGATGTAAATGTCCACCTTTTCTACTTCTAAATACAGGAGCATCATCTATAGAGTTTTTTCGGAAAGAAATAAGATCCCCCCAAAGAGGCTCAGGAATAATAATAGTATTAGTTTTACTACCTTTACCAAATACTGTCATTTGTCCCCCATCGTCCCTTTCCTGAACGTCTCGCCATTTCAATCTACAAAGCTCACTAACACGAATTCCACCAGCATATAAAATCCTTAATAATAACTTATTCCTTGGATTATTCTCCATCCCTATAATTCTCTGAACTTCTGCCTCTGACATAATCCGTTCTGACAACTCATCCTTAAATTTTGGGACTCTCAAAGGCTTAGAAACATCGTATTGGAGATATCCGATCTTATGGGCGAAGGTGATAAGTGATTTCACAGCAGCAAGTATGCGATGTTGTGATGCAGGTTTGAGTTCTTCATCTATCAGACTATCAGCAAATCCCTGCAAATTCCCAAGTGTTATATATCTCAACTGTTTATCTACATGTTTGAAGAATCGAACTATATCCCCAGCATATGCTTTCTGTGTATGAGGACTACGCCCATGCAACCACAGACCTACCACCTGCTCATCGTTGTGCGCCTGTCGGACTACCTCTGCCTGAGACACCCCTTTTGAATGCAATATAACATCATTTATATTGCTTAAATCTTTACAAGAATTAGACATCGTTCTAGCCTCATTTACCTATCAATAAACCATCATTTACTAAGCATTTAACAACGATTTCCTAAAGAAATATTACAAACAACAACAAAACCAAAACATCATATCTACATCCCTTGTTTGAAGAACCTAAACAATTCTCTAATAACTACTCCTGTGTCCTGGTTGAATCCCTGGGGATAAAGCTCCTTCACAGCATCCGCCACTTCTCCGTGGCTGACATGCAGACCCATATTATTAAGGGTCATAACTAATTCCCTATTTTTAGAATTTGATTTTCTTGTAGGTCTATCAGAGTTGTTTTTTCTTGGAGAATAAAAAAGGATATATCTACCATTCCAACCTATTCCTGATGCTCTGACTTCGTGGCAAATCTGTTGAAGATGAGCATCGTAAAAAGGTCTTTTGGTTCTGATATCATAGAGAGGTGGTGGGTATATCATTTCTTTTTGAAGCTGATAAAATCTAGCTCTACTATGATTGAGAGCCTTTGCTAAATCACCAATAGATATTATAGGTTTTATATTTGACATATTTTTGTTATTCATTACTCAAAATATCTCCAAGAATTAGACTTTTAATTACAAAGAATTATAAGTCAGTAGTTTCAAGATGTGTTCTTCCCTTATCTGTAATGGCTCGGTCAGAACCTTTTTTCTCAATAAGCTCTGTTCTCAACAGATATGGCTCAATCACAGAGGCAATAGTTTGCCTTGGAAGGGCAAGCTTTGAGCCGAGAACATTGAGCTTCATTGATTTGTGTTTTGCCAGTTGTTTCAGATACTCTCTGGGCAAACTGTCGAGGCCCAGGCTGTCGATTTGGAGCAGTCGAAATGCTTCCTGAACATCTGCCATAGTAATAGTGGTTCTGTCATGGCTACTACAGACATTCCAGGCCATCTGTAAATTTCTGTTGAGAGCTAAACGTGGTGTTTGTTTTGCTCTACTTGCAAGTTCTTTTAATACATCGATAGACTCATATCTCCACTGTAATGCATCTGCTCTCTGCTTTACTATTCCGGTTAAATCCTCGATGTTGTAGTAGTCGAATCGGCAGTAGATTCTCATGCGGTTCCGGAGGGCATCTTGGAGCTGGAATTCGTGTGTGCTGGCAAGAATATAGACGATGTTCGCCAGGGGAATTTCACGCTTGACGTTTCTTGCTCTACCCCTAGGAACATAAAGTTTCTTCTCGGATATAGCGGTTAGCAACAAGTGCTGTGCTTTGCTGTTCAATGCTTGGCATTCATCGATGAACACCGTAGTATTATCATCGGCCGTCAGAAGAACGGAGGTCAACTCCGCCGTGTTATTGAGCATTTCTCCATTCGACTCGACCAAATTGAGATTTGCTAACTCAGAGTGAATTGCTTTTGCGGTGAGGGTTTTGCCGGTTCCACTGGGGCCGAGCAGGAGAACAGGACCAAAAGTGCTTTTGTCGTTGTTGGCACGGTTCTGAAAGAACGAGTCGATACTGACTCTCAGAAGCTCTTGGATATTATGTGGTAGACCCTTTATGTGGCTGAGGCTTGTGATCTCAACCTGATTGACATCAGTCCCAATAGTTTTTTCTTCCATTGTTAATTTTTCCTTTTTTCTTTAGGAGATATTTTTCAATTTTCTGGTGATTTACAGCTATTAGTCACCAATCAGAAAAAATCCAGGGACAATAACGCTGGACAATGGCAACGTCAAGCTGGAAGTAGGGAAAATAGGGTGCAAAAAGCCTAATCCATTGGAAAATCCCTGGCAAATCCATTTGAATCTGAAGGATAACCTTCAGACAAAACCTTAAAATCCTCCCCCAAATGCCTTCTTACTGCTAAAAAATCAAGATTGTAGTTTTTGTCGTAAAAATTTGACAGTTTCTTGTGCCGGAGAAAATAAGAATAAAATTTATTATTGAGAATTGGTGAGTATCGAGAGGCTTTTTTTGAATAGGGAGAATATGAGATAGGGACTTTTTGGTGAAATTAATAATTCTTTTTATTCTGTTAGACCGCCCTGTGCATCCAACTAGTTTTAACATCTTTTTTAAGAAATAGGAGTCACATGTGGGGACCCCAAGATTTCAACACATCATTTTTCTGCCTATAATTTCTTAAATTTCCAATTTATTTTTTTCTGGGGATATAACACGCCTCCTAAATCCCCAGAAAGTTAGTATTTTCTTTGCTATAATGTCAGAACAATTTATAGAGATACTCTATGAACAAAAAACAAGTCAGAATATCAGCCAAGAACCTGGGCCAACTAGCCCTACCAGACTATTGCCCAAGGTGCTTTTATCTCAAACTCAAATTACAATTCAAATTGCCCTGGCAAATTTTTCCTGGGATATTCTCAACTATCGATTCCTACTCCAAGAAAATAACATGGCAATACTATAAAAAACATAAGATAGTGCCTCCCTGGTTCAAACCATTTGGTAATTTTACAGGATTATTACCTGTTCCTCATTGGTCTAAATTCTACATAGTTGATAGTAAGACAGGGATTATGCTGAATGGTATGCCTGATGATATATTCATCATGGCAGATGGGAGATATTTTATTGTTGATTATAAGACTGCTAAATTTACAGATAATCAGGATGCTCTGATACCACTTTACGTTATTCAACTCAATGGTTATGCATATATATTTGAGAAGATGGGAATGGGGAAAATAGGTGGATTGGGACTGTGCTACTATGAGCCACAGGGGGATGCTCCTACTGTCTCATTTGAGACAGTTATACAGGATGATGGATTTGATATGCCATTTAAGGCTCATTTGAAAAGGATTAAACTTGATCCTGCTGGGGTGGTTTTGCCACTGCTGAAGGAGGTTAGGAGATATGCTGATATGGGGAAGGCTCCAGTGGGTAGGGATGGGTGTAGGGATTGTGAGATACTGGAGAGGGTTGTGGGGGTAGTGGGGTAGTTTTTGGGGATAATGTAACAGGATGTTACATAAAAGTAATAAATTTGGCATTTTTGTTATCAACATTTGGGGCATCGGATACGGCTTTATAAAAATAAGCATTGTCGTGCAAAATTCTGTCTTGTCGTTGTTGGCCAAAAGGGTATAATTGCAGACCAACAGCGGAGACCCGTTGAAAACCAATGAAGTACAGATAGTAAAAAGCCATGATGTTGAAGATTTCAGAACAATTTAGTGAATGGAGTGAGAAAATATTATGAGCCAGATGCTTACTAATATTAAAAGAGTTGTGGAGGAGGAAGTCGGCAATAGAACCAGCCAGATGACAGTCCTGTTTGAGGCAATAACAAATGCGATACATGCAAATGCAAAGCATGTAGTATGCAGACTTACCTCCAAAGAAGGATCGCTAAATTCGGAAGAAGGAGAAGTTCTCGAGAGAAAAGTAGATGAAATGGAGATAGAGGATGATGGAGATGGTTTCGGTGATGCTAACTACAAATCATTCTGTGAATACAGGACCGCATATAAACAGGACGAGTTTGGAGCTAAAGGTGTTGGACGTTTTGTCTTTTTGAAGGTTTTCACAAAGGCCTCTTATACCAGCTATCTATCAGAGGGACAAGAGAAGAAAGCTTTTACCTTTTCTTTTGATTTCGACAGTGAAAATGTAGTTTGTGAAGATTGCGAAGTTTCTAAAAATAGTACAATCCTGTCACTTTCTGGAATTAGAAGTCGATATTTCGATGTAAATAAGCATCTGGATAGAAGAATAGAAATGGACTTAAATGCAATAAAAAAGAAGGTTCTATTGCATCTGATACCTACGCTATTTTTCTATAAAACCAAAGGGTGTGATGTAGTAGTTGAGTTTGTTGATACTGAAACCAATGACACTGTGAGTATCACAAGTGATGATGTACCTGAGTTTGAAGAGAAGTCTTTTGAGATGCCTCTTGATAAGGACAATCAGATTTCTTTTACTTTATACCATAAGATTTCCAAGGGTGATGGTGGATTGCATGCTTTTTACTGTGCTAATAGAAGAACTGTATGTGAATTTTCCGAAAAAGATTTTAAGATATCTTTGCCTAATGATTTTTCTGGTTATTTGTTATTGGAATCCAATTATTTAGATGAACACGTAGATAATGAGAGAAATGACTTTGACATTTTTCCAATAAAAACAGATTTGTATAGTACGCTTTCATGGAAGGATATCAACGCACATCTTAAAGGTATTATTTCTCCTATAATAGCTCATAATATACCCACTTCAGACGAAATTAACAGAACCAAACTGAAGGATCTTCAACAAGAAAGGCCATATCTAGTCGACTATATAGAAGATGAGGATTTAGAAATAGTTGGTTTTGTTGATAAAAAGCAAATTATTGATAAGGCCAAAAAAAGATTTGATGCAGCTAAAGACAAATTAATTGCACATGCGGGAAAAGATGAATATACAGATGAAGAATTACAAGACGCTATACAGATAGCTCAGAACGAGTTAGTAGCTTATATACAGGATAGAGTTTTAATTATCGAGAGATTGAAGACGATGCTGAACGATAAGGAGAAGAGCGAGAAAGTTATCCATAATCTATTTATGGAAAAATACACGGACGATGATTATTTCAGTGTTGGCAAAAACAATTTGTGGTTGCTCGATGATCGTTTCACAAGCTATAGCTATGCTGCTAGTGACAAGCGTATAAAGAAAATTCTGGAATCAGTAAATTTAGAAGCAGGGACTGAATCAGATAGAGACAAGCCTGACTTAGCCCTGTTTTTCTCTCATAATCCAATAAATAAAAGAGGGCTAAAATCAGTTTTAGTAGAGCTGAAATCATTTGATGATGGGGCTAAATCGGACCGAGATAAATATGCTGGAGTGCAACAATTGATAGATTATATCGTTGCTTTCCAGGGCAAGGAAGACATCCAAGAAATTTGGGCTTTCTTGGTAACAGATGTTGATGAGAATTTTGGAAAAAGGCTAGTTCGAAATAAGTATACCCCGCTATTTTCAACTGACAGACCTATTTATCACCAATATTACGATGAGATGAAAACTTCTATATATGTGGTCGGTGCAGAAACATTGATATTAGATGCAGAAGCAAGAAATAAGGTGTTTATTGATATTGTCAACAAACATAGCAGATTGAATAAACTGATCTCTGAAGAATCAGAAGTAAACATGGGCGTAGCTCTATGAAGCTAAAAAATATGATCCTAATCAGCCATTCCAGTTGGATGCTATTAGTGCTGTGGTAGATTTATTTGAAGGCCAGCCACTCAATCAAGGCGATTTTGAAATCGGTCTACCCTCCATTTTCAACTTGAATAGGGAATGCTCTTTCCCTATAAACTATCCCCATGCCCAATAACAAACATAATGACAATCCCACCACCTTCCACTTCCCATCCCTAGGCCCAGTCCTCTTCACCACCTCCCCAAGAGCCAAACGCCTATCAATCACTATCAAGCCTGACCAAACTATCAAAGTTACTATCCCAACCAGAGTATCCCTCCCAACAGCCAGGAAATTCCTACAATCTAAAATTCCCTGGATAAAAAAGAACCTAAACAAACTACAAAAACTACAACAAAACTATCCACAACAGAACCTACTCCCTATCAATAAAAAAGAAGCAAAAACTATCCTAACTGACAGGTTAAATTTCTTAGCTCATAAATATAAATTCTCCTACAATAGATTATATATTAGAAATCAAAAAACAAGATGGGGCAGTTGTAGTTCTAAAAATAATATTAGCTTGAATATGAATCTTATAAGATTGCCACAGAAACTACAGGACTATATAATTCTTCATGAGTTAGTTCATACTAAACATAAAAACCACAGTAAAAAGTTTTGGGCAGAGATGGATAGGATTGTAGGAGATGGGAAAAGGTTGAGAAAGGAGATGATTGAAAATAGTAGCAAGTGTGTGATCTTCTATTTTTTATCTCATCCAGACTGTTGGGAAATACAGTCGCCAGACTATCCAGGATAAACACGCAACGACAATCGCTACGTACCTGACGAACCGACTGTGGACTTTGCTACGCGGGAGGGTCAAAAAAACGAGGACACCTGAAAGAATCATGACCTCGAAGATAAGCTGTGGGATGTTATCCATAATTGCGGACAACGGCAGATAGAAGCTGTTCCCGTGGACAATGTAGAAGTATGGTTGTGGTAGTATGGTCCAATATGGATCGATACTCAGACCAGAATACCAGAAGGGGGAAAACCATTCAACAGGACGTGCAGGACATCCCAACGTATCCATAATGGGATGAGCAGCCGCACATAATACTGAACATGCAACAAATCTAGACCGAGGAGCATCTGCAGCTTCTGCTGATCTTAGGAGAAGGTAGAACAGAAATGATATCGCTACCATTGCCAGGAGACCATGAGTCACTCCGCGATGAGGAGTGTGAGACAGCAGTGCTGCGTCAATATCAGGCAACAAGGCTAACAAAGCAAGGCCAAGATAACATCCCTTCGACAGTTTTGGCAGACTCATGGCTTTCGATGAAGCGGCGTATACGATTGTTGTCCCGAGGATGTGACCAACAGGTGACGACATTCATTAACTCTATCTTTACATGTGACTATTAATTATCTGACATTTCCCATATTAGACGCTTAGTTACCATCAGTGTAGTAAATATCCCAATAAGTCTATTGTAGCATAGATACAGTCAGAGTAAAAGTAGTTTGAAATAGCCATAACTGTTAATATCCTTGCTTTTAAACACTAAAAATATTACTATTGATAATATATAGGTGGGACTTTCAAAACCTTTATAGGCTGACAGATGAGAGAAGAAGAGAGAAAAGAGAAAAGCCAGAAATCCAAAATCAAAAAAATATTCTTATTGGCAGCCTTATCTTGTCTTTTTTCTATCTTAGCTTTGATGATTTTATGGAAATTTATCCTTCGTACGCCTGTCTATCGGCACATTTGCTTAACGAACCTCAGAGAGTTTAGTGCAGCAATACATTTATATGCCTCTGACCACAATGGTGTGTTACCGACACCATCAAAATGGTGCGATTTATTGATAGAAGGTGGATATGCGAGAAAAGGGTTCTTTAAGTGTCCAAGTACCAAGAATGGCCCATGTAATTACGCTATGAATCAGAATGTAGAGAATATAGGCCCAATCACATATAACAATTATCATGATATAGTTCTTCGCTCCGATATAGTTCTTCTTTTTGAAACTGGTCCAGGTTGGAATCAATTTGGTGGAGTCGAAATATTAACAGCAGCCAATCATGAAGATAAAGGTTGCAATGTTTTGTTTTGGGGTGGCTTAGAATTTGTGAGAACACAAGACCTTCATAAACTTAAATGGAAACCTGACGAAGTTCAAGAAGAGTGAGGGTATAAGTGAGAATCTCCACAGCTTTATAAGGCTGAAAGATGAATGAAGAAGAGAGGCCTGACGAAGCTCAAGAGTGAGGAAATAGCTGATAGTTATATTTTTGGGTTATGATTTATGGAAAGAGCATATGGATAGGATTGAGTATAAAATGTTGTTTAAGATAACAGATCACAAAGGTGCGATTATGAATAGAATGCTTAATTCGCGTTCTTTTCAAGTGTATTTAATATTTCACATTCTATTACTCATAACAATAGGAGTACTTGCCCAAGTATATGGCGATTCAAGAGGTGGAGGCTTACTTATTATACTCTTTTATGTTTGTTTGGCTGCTCTTGCTGTTCCTTTTTTAGTTCCAAGTCATCAAGCAAGAATATATATTAAAGTATATAATAAATATGGGGAGGCACTCTATTTCATGGATAAAGAGAAGTATGGTTTTAAATCAGACCTTTTGCAAATGAGCTTGAAATGGAAAATGTTTAGTTCGATTTATGAAACAAAAAAGTATATTTTTATGAAGCGAATCGATGGGCAATGCCACGTTATATTTAAAAACTGTTTACCTGATGAGAAGGTAATGGCGATAAAGAAAATCCTTGCAAATACTCCAATTGTAGACAAAGAAATGCTTCCTGAAGAAGAACTATCAGAATCATAATTGCTCATTTTCCTTATGACAGAGTTCGGTAACTACCAAAAATATTACTATTAAATATATATAAGTGAGAAACTCCACAGCTTTAAAGGCTGAAAGATGAGTGAAGAAGAGAGAAAAGGGAAAATCAAGAACTTCCCCCTATCAAAATATTGACAAAAACTATCCCTCTCCATTCTAAATTTATTAAATCTTATTAATAAAACAAAAACTATTCCCCACAGGTCTCATCATCAACAGTTTTTAGAATATATCTAATCCTGGGGAGTTGTGAGTGGGTATTGTCCTTGCTCCTATTGGTGAGTAGTTCAAGGGTAAAAGGACAAAGTGCAAAGTGTCAATTCAAGTCCAGGAGAATACGAAATCCGAAGTAGTCGTAGCGAGCAAAAGGTGCATTCCAGTACCGACTAGCCGAACGGCAGTTCCATGGGCAGATGCTCCAAGACGCTCCACGAAGCAGACGATAGACACCTGTGGAGGGTCCCTGTGGGTCAGTAGTGGGACTTGTCTCATAATAACCCTTACCATACCAATCTTGACACCACTCCCATACGTTGCCATGCATGTCATACAAGCCAAAGGCATTTCGTGGAAAACTGCCAACAGGCATTGTTCTCTCATGATAGACACCTTTGGCTCCATTGCCATACACATAGTTTCCGTTATAATTGGCTTGGCTTGTGCTGATTGTTTCTCCCGTATGGAAAGGTGAAGAAGTCCCTGCACGACAGGCATATTCCCATTCTGCTTCCGTAGGCAAGCGATATGTTTTCCCTTCCTTTTCACTTAGCTTCTTGCAGAACTTCACTGCGTCATCCCACGATACCGTCTCAACCGGATTATCTTCTCCCTTAAAGTGACTCGGATTTTGACCCAGGATCTCCCTGTATTGACCCTGTGTGACTTCGGTTGAACCCATGAAAAAGCCGTTGGTTATCTTTACTCGATGTTGGGGATGTTCATGAGTAAAATAAGTATTCTTGCCACCACCCTTGCGCTTGCGGCTAACTTCTTCCACTGTGTCCCTGCTTCCCATCATAAACTCCCCACGTGGGATATAGACAAGTTTCATGCCGATTGAATTAGTGAAGGGTTTCCTTGGTTCTGGATCATCCCTCGGTGTTTCTTGGTGTTTGTTGCCATCGGCAACATTCTTATCTTGCTGACCATTTTGCTCTTGGTTGTCAGGCGTTGGCTGTGCATCAGGGCTGTCCTCTCTACATCCAGACAATAGGAGCAGTATTACAATAAAGCAGACTGTACGTTTCATTGTTCAGACTCCTTGAAACCAGATATAGTCAAACCACACCATAACTCCTCCCCACTCTACCACAGATTGTGATGTTGTCAAGCATGGCAAAGCTATCCACCTACTCCCTACTGACCTACTGAGAACATATATCTTTTTTTCTTCGGCAAAAAAAGATAACGGCTCGTTACTCACCTATGCCAGCCCAAGGGTCTTGAGGTGCTTCTTCGTCTTCTTCAAGCCCATCTTGTACGCTTTCTTCTTCACATTATCTACGGGTCTTCCGAGCTTAGCTGCCACTTTAGTTGTCACATTGTTTGGGAACATCTTCTTGAGTAGTGTGACCTCAGCCTTGGTCCATGTGCCTTTGACAGATTTCTTCTTTGCCATCGCATGAATCCTTTCGTTCTAATATTTTCGTGATATGATTTACATTACCTAAACTCCCCACCACTCTACCACAGATTGTGAGGTTGTCAAGCAGGGCAAGAACTCTTGCTCCTGCTGGGATAGGGTGCTATTCTATGCGGGGTATTTGGGAGCAGTGCTATGAGTCCTTCACCAACAGGGTCAGTTGAGCAAAGGAGTTGAAGAAGTATCGGATAAGATTGAGAGTGTAATACAGCATGGAAGAAAGACATATACTCAAAATAGCTGATGAATTGAATATAGCCGCCAAACAGGTCGGGGCTGTCGCTCTGCTATTGACTGAAAACGCCACCGTTCCATTCATTGCCAGATACCGTAAAGAAGCGACAGGAAGCCTTGATGAGGTTGTGATAACCAATATTCGCGATCGGCTCGAACAGCTTGCTGAGCTGGATAAGAGGCGGGAGGCAATACTTGAGTCACTTGGAAAACAGGGCAATCTCACCGCTGAACTTAGGCACAAGATAATGGTGGCGGAGACTATGGCTGTGCTGGAGGATATTTACCTGCCCTTCAGGCCGAAAAGGCGAACGCGGGCTATCATGGCAAAGGAAAAGGGACTTGAGCCGTTGGCGAGAATGCTGTTCGAGCAAGGAAATTTCGATGTGTCAAGAGAAGCGGGTAAGTTTGTGAATGCTGAGAAAGGGGTGGACTCAACTGAAACTGCACTTGCAGGAGCACGTGATATAATAGCTGAGTGGGTAAGCGAAGATCAGCAGGCAAGAGCAGAGATAAGATCACTCTACCAGAAGAGAGGCCAATTCATCTGTAAGGTGATACCGGGCAAAGAAGAAGAGGCGATAAAGTATAAGGACTACTATGACTGGACCGAATCGGTCGCTTTGGCTCCATCACACAGAGTACTTGCGATGCGTCGTGGGGCAAATGAGAAATTCCTGCTATTGCGGGTGAAAGTAGATGACGATCATGCGATATCAATTCTTGATTCCCTGCTTATCAAGAGTGAAAACGATGCTAGCGAGCAGATCAAACTTGCGATTAGAGATAGCTACAAGAGGCTAATAATGCCTTCAATGGAAACTGAGATTCGACTTGAAAGCAAAAAGAAGGCCGATGAAGAAGCCGTACAGGTCTTTGTAGAAAATATAAGGCAACTTCTGCTAAGCTCACCATTAGGCGAGAAAAGCATATTGGCCATCGATCCGGCTTTTCGGACTGGGTGCAAGGTGGTTTGCCTGGACAAGCAGGGCAAGCTGCTGTGTGACGATGTGATATATCCACTGTCTTCCGAAGCGACTGCCAAGCGTGAAAGCTCTAAAATTATTGCTTTGTGCCGGAAGTATAATATCGAAGCGATTGCAATAGGCAACGGAACAGCCAGCAGAGAAACTGAGGCATTCATCCGTGGGATTGGCCTGGGGAACGATATACAAATCGTAATGGTAAATGAAAGCGGGGCAAGCGTTTATTCGGCTTCGCAGGTTGCCAGAGAAGAATTTCCCAACCATGATATTACGGTCAGGGGAGCAGTATCAATTGGAAGACGACTAATGGACCCACTGACGGAACTAGTGAAGATTGACCCCAAATCTATTGGCGTCGGCCAGTATCAACACGATGTCGATGAAACACTTCTTAGACGCTGTCTTGGCGATACGGTCAGTAGCTGTGTGAACGCTGTCGGCGTTGAAGTCAATACGGCAAGTAAACAACTATTGACCCATGTTTCTGGAGTAGGGCCTAAGTTGGCTGAAAGTATTGTGGCACACAGGGATGCAAACGGCCCATTCGAGTCCAGAGCAGAGGTGAAGAAGGTTTCTGGACTGGGCGATAAGACATTTGAACAGTGTGCAGGCTTTCTCAGAATTCACAATGCCAAGAACCCGCTCGATGCAAGTGCGGTACATCCTGAAAGCTATTCAATAGTAAGTTCTATGGCCAGGGACTTAGATTGTGCTGTAGCAGATTTGATCGGTAATTCCGCATTGCTTGAAAAGATAAAGCTGGAAGACTACGTTACCGATACGGTTGGTCTGCCTACGCTGATGGATATTAAAGCTGAGCTTAGCAAGCCCGGCCGAGACCCTCGAAAGCAATTCGAGCTGTTCAGTTTCGCCGAAGGAATCAATGTAATCGGTGATTTGGAAGTTGGAATGGAATTGCCGGGGATTGTAACGAATTTAACTGCATTCGGCGTGTTTGTCGATATTGGTGTTCATCAGGATGGACTTGTGCATATCAGCGAACTTTCAGACCATTTTGTTAAAGATCCTGCTGATGTTGTCAAAGTGCATCAGAAAGTCAAAGTACGTGTGCTGGAGATAGATGTCGCCAGAAAGCGTATATCGATGAGTATGAAAAAAGAACAGACGCAGAGCAAAAAAACCGCCCGCAACGAAAAACGTCAGCCCACAGAGCTTGGCAAAAAGCATATATCTCCAGGAAAGCCAACAAAGAACAACAAGCCATTCGGCGATACGCTTACTGCAAAACTAACCTTCGGCTCATAGCTTTGGGGTAAATTGACTTAAATGCCGTGGGGTGTAAATATTACCTCACTGTAACTGTTTGCCTTATAAGAGCATACATTCATTCCTGGCGAAAGTATTTGCAATATGTCCCCTGAATCATTACCATTTTAGGTGCTGTAGAATCATAAATGAAGGAGAAGGGAGATTACTCCCACTCTACCCACCCCAAGTGCACCAAAAAGTGCACCAACGATGTCCTACCCACCTACTATCAGACTACTACCAGACTACTATTCCACTGCATAGGCCCATTTTTGCCGTTGTAAGGTATGGTGTAATAAGAGGTTATAAACGTGCAAAACACATTAGAAATCCGTTGCTCTGTCCAACTGAGCTACGGGCGCTTCTTACTTAAGTCGTTTCAGTATAATGATTTCTTACCAATCCTGTCAAACTCTTTTGCTACGGAAACAGGCGGTGCGCCAAAGTGCGCCAAAAAGAGGACAACTGAGCTCTCTATATCACTGTATAAATGACGTACATATTCTTCCCTTTTCATTGCCTATTTGCTGTATCGGCTAGACTCAATCCCAACCTGCACTTGCCTTTCGAGCTGTCCTATTCCTATAGATCCAGAATCTCGAATCTATCATTGACCGCATCGGAAACAGGAGGAGGCCAGAAATCAGCAAATAGACGCTCCGTAGTTAAAGTCTTGTTCAAGGTCCTACTATTTGATAAATTGTTAAAATCATTATCACTGTACAACTTAATACCCCGTTTGTTCTGGTCCCGTAAGCTTTCGGGAATACAAACAACGGCGTTAGGAGTATCAAAATGAGGACAAAACCAATCCTGTTATTGCTTCTATTGAACACATTTGTGGTCGCTAATTCATTCGCCCAGGAAATCCCCTTAGTTTATAATGTTGAGAACACGGGTGCAAGCTTCCCGCAGCCGGTTTTGCCCTCTATCAGCGAGCTTCCGACCATTAATCCTTTGACCGACCCGTTCGAGTGGTCCGATGGGAGCGGTCGCGACAACAGCTTCGCAAACTGGAGTCATCGGCGTGCTGAGATCAAAGCTGAGATCGAACATTATGAGATTGGATCCAAGCCAGTTCGTCCGGAAAACATTACTGCCAGCTTCTCTGGGGGCACACTCACAGTGAATGTAACTGTGAATGGAAACACGCTCACGCTGACTTCGTCAGTTACCCTCCCATCGGGGGACGGACCATTCCCTGCAGTGATCGGAATGGGTAGAGGTACAGGAAGTCTCCCATCTAACATTTTTACCAGTCGCAATATTGCACAAATTACATTCAACTTTGGGCAGGTAATGGCCCACACGCAAACCCGCGGCAGAGAACCGATCAACAAGCTTTACCCTGAACTTACTTCTATGGGTGCCTACAGTGCATGGCCTTGGGGAGTCAACCGTTTAATCGATGGTTTGGAGCTGGTTCAGGATGTTCTCCCCATAGATCTAAAACATCTGGCAGTAACCGGTTGCTCCTTTGCTGGTAAAATGGCACTTTTTGCCGGGGCGTTTGACGAGCGTATCGCGCTTACTATTGCGCAGGAATCGGGTGGCGGTGGGGCCGCAGCCTGGCGTGTCTCGGAGACCCTGGGGAAAGTGGAAACCCTTGGTAATACCAGTCATGCTTGGTTTATCGAAGACATGTTCAAATTTGCCAACTCGGTTTCGAAACTACCATACGATCATCACGAGTTAATGGCAATGGTGGCACCTCGCGCGTTGCTCGTACTGGGAAACCCGGATTATGGATGGCTGGCAGATGAGTCCGGCTTCGTATCGTGTAAAGCTGCACACGAGGTCTGGAAAGCTTTTGGCGTACCCGACAGGTTTGGTTTTTCTATTGTGGCTGGACATATGCACTGTAGTCTGCCGACTAGCCAGTATCCCGAGGTAGAAGCCTATGTGGAAAAGTTCCTACTTGGAGACACGACTGTAAATACGAACGTCATGAAAAGTCCGTACGGTCACGTTGACTATTCTCGCTGGTTTGAGTGGTGGGGAACTGGAGATCCAGTTTTCCCGAAGCGAAAAACCGGTGAGAATCAGATAATTTATTTTGAACCTGAATGTACAACGATTGGCGGGAATTGGGATATAAATGAGGATGCTGGAGCTTCAGGTGGACACTATGTAACGGTTAGACCTGATGAAGAGTCAGTCGTGCTGCCGTTACACTATTCCCCAATATTTTTTTTGACGCTTGCTTTTTTGGCGTAAAAACCTTTGTTTTTGACCTAAAAGGCGTCTTTCCCAACTTCTCTGAGTATACTTGGTTTTCCGGATCCTGTCCATCAAAATCCGTAGAAGTTCGAGGTTTTCCATCAAAAAACGCTAAGTTTTGCGCCAAGTTTTTCCCATCATTATTTGTACCCATAGCAACCGCTTGTCGTTTCTCCTTGCTCGGCAGTGAAAAATCCGGCAGAGATTTTACAGCCGCAGATTCCTGACCTTTTAGTGTGTGTGTATATAGGGACATTGTCAAATTAATATCAGCGTGTCTCATAATCGATTGTGCAACCTTCGGGTGTACGCCGCTGGCAGCTAACAAGCTTCCTGTTGTATGTCGCAGACTGTGAAAATCAGCGTACCGACCAGCATCGTCAATATAATCAATACCGGCATCAGCCAAATCAGCCTTAATCATCTTGACTACACGGTCTTTGCTCGGCATATTAAAAGCCTTAACACCAGGGATTGTGCCAGCTATAAAACATTTTAGCTCTGCTGTCGTTTCCGGCTTTAGTGGCAATATATCCTGCCGCCTATGTTTGCTATAGGCCGCTTCAACGGTTACTGTGCAATTGTCAAAGTCAAACGATGATATCGTCAGGCTTCGCAGTTCCGAGGCCCTCAGCCCAGTCTCTATAGCCAGACGATATAGTAAAACCCTGGCATGCCCTGCCATACCAAAACGCCTGGGAGCGGCAGCTGCAGCTTCTAACAATCGTCTTATTTCATCCGGTTCAAGTGCACGCCTTGGGTGGCGCTTGTCTGTTTCAGTGTTCAAGCACTCCAGGCACGCAACAGGTGATTGGCTTGCTCGCCCATTCTTAATCATCCAATTGCAGAACTGCTTAACAGCCTTGAGATTAAAATTAAAGGTTCTTGCGCTTATACCATTTCCCCCGTCTCTACGGTCATCAAGATAACACTCTAATCGGCTGGCCAAAATATCACTCCATAACACAAACTTGCAGTCTGTAAAAATGCGGGCCAAAGCAGATGTAATGCCAGCAATATATTTTTCGGTTCGACCTTTTGCTGATAGAGATTTTCTATAATCCTCAACGTGCTCTTGAAGTAGTATGCCCGCCGCCGCTTTTTTAGCATCTAAAAGGCCAATTTTGACAAACCTGTCTCGTAATTTCTGGGGTATCTGTTCCAGCCAACGTGATAGTTGAGGGTCAAGCTGTTCACCTGCTATCTTATAGTTTACAAGCCGTCCAATTTGCCTGCCGAGCGCTTCAGATTGCGATCTGTCTGTAAAAGCCGGAAAACGCCTGATAGTGTTCAGGTGGTCCCGAAGCTGGATCCACCACTTCTTAACCTGCTTCCTTTGATTGTGTCTGTCCTTGTACCATACTCGAAATACTCTCATTTTTATCACCTGCCTTTATTAAATCAGCCAAGGAAATTAACGCTCAACCGAAAACACAGTCGGCCTTACGGATAGATTTCCCGTCTATGTTCGTCAATAAACAGATTTAATTAGATGGATTTGATACCTTGAAACATAAACCATCCTTTAACATTGTCAATAGTTTTTTAACAAACTCTTGATTTCTCAACCTTTTTCATACCGTTGGTTTGCAGCCATTTTTCCCGCGCTGGACAGCCGGCCGCCACCCAGGACTCCAACTCTTTTCGATTCCACAAAGTCCTACGACCTAACCGTATGGGCCTCGGTCCCAACCGGCCGCTCGAATGTAAAGCGTAAAAATGGCTGCGTCCTACACTGATAAGCCTTGCGGCATCGACAGCACTTAATAACAATTTCGCAGTCAAATCCATATTAAAATTCTGCCTTACCCTTCGTTTCGGCTGTGTCGGTTGTCTGCCTGGCTTCGCCCTCGGCCTCAGTCTGTTGGATTCGTTTTGTGTTGCTCCTTGTGTGCCGCAAAATAAGTGCCCTTTGAAGAGACGCAGACTCAAAAATATTTTTGAGAAAATTCTTGACATAGCATAGAAATTTCTTATAATAAGTGTTGGTATGGGCTTGCTTTGAACCTACGTGTTCAGCACAGGAATAAGCAGCTTAACATATATCATAAGGGAAAAGGAGGACTATTATGACTTACACGAAAATGGTGGTGATTTTGTCGCTTGTGATGATTAGTCTCACAGGTTGTTTCTCATCTATGCCCGCCGACATAGAGGCGTTTCTCAAGCCCCGGCAAGTCAATGTCACTGCGGATACTTATATTTTACAACCACCAGATGAGATTGAGGTATATTGTTCGAAGGTTCCGGAAATCGACAAGCAACGGCAGCGTATCCGGCCGGATGGTAAGATAAGCTTTGAGAGCCTGGGTGAAATAGAAGCAGCGGGCAAGACTGTTGAAGAAGTAGCAAGTGCCGTGCGAACGAAGGCTTTGGAGCTTTACAAAATAGAAGGCAACAAGCCAGTGGACGTTCGGATTGTTGCGTACCGAAGCAAAGTGTTCTACGTACTGGGTGAGGTCTATTTGCCCGGCGCCAAGGTCTACACCGGGCGTGATACAGTATTGCGTGCGCTTGCCGAGGCACGAACGAATGTTATGGCGTGGAAGGAGCGCATCCAAGTGATCAGGCCGTCAAGTTATAAAGGCGTCAAGCCCAAAATCTTTGAAATAAACTTTGACCGGATGGTTGCGCACGGTGATACAAGCAAAAACGTTTTGCTGCAAGAAGGTGATATAATATATGTACCCCCAACACCTCTGGCTGCTATAGCACAGGTAATAGAAGAATTCGGGCGTCCAATCGGGCGAGCTTTCTCAACGGTAACCATCGTACAGCGGGCACAAACGGGTGGTGTTGGTGGTGGATACGGCGGCTATGGTGGCTATTAACGATTTTTTTCACGTTGCCGATCCTACGTAGTCTAACTGGACAAAGGAACCAAGATTGTGAGAGGAAGCAGTCATGACCAGACATAGGACATTGAAGGCAATTCATCTTGCCGGCACGGCCTGGTTCATTCTGTGCGTTGGCTACATTCTGGCTTTCGCACTGCGGCAGGCAGGTGTGCATTGGTGGATTATCTTTTCCATCTCGGGGCATTCGACATTAATTGTTCTTCTTATGGTCAGCTTATATTCATTCGCGCTTTTCAGAGATGCCGGCAGGAGCCAAACGATACAAGTGGAACATCCATTAACCAACACGAATTACTATAAGGTGTTCTATGTTGTCATCCCTCTTTTAGGCGGCTTGGCAGGCTGTGTGGGAATGATAGGCGTAAGTGCAATCAAGCAGTTCCTGCTGGGAATCGCCCTGGGTACTTTGGGAGCAACATTTTTGGTCTGGGTGATTTTGGACCCTGTGACGGCCCTTTTGGAAATGCTATTGCCTGCTGCAAGCCGAAAGCACCGCGCTGAACGGCTGGCCAATGCCAAGATCGAACGGGAAGAGAGACGGAGGAAACGTGAACATCAGTTGGCCGAAGCATTGGCGAAAGACGAATCGGATCGGCGCCGCTGGCAGGAGGCGTTGAAGCCGCAGGCTGAAAAGCTCGCTGGATTGCTGGCAACTAATACAGTTGACTTTAGGCAGGCAGAACGTAAAGCGGCTGAAATGGGCATCAAGGCCTGGCAGATTGGCGGACTTGGTTGTATGCGACAGCTTCGCGATATGGCAATAGGTATATACAGAGAACAAAACCAAAACAAAGCTATTGTTGACTATATTTCATCCTGGTGGGATGGTATTGGACGCTGGCGAAGCCCGTCCCTTCAAGAGATGATAAATCTCTAAGGACGAGAATAAAAGTTTTTGATTACGAAAGGAGCGCGGGTGTGTAACTCAAAAATAGTAGTTATCATACTGTTTAGTCTATGCCTTGTCTCGATTTCTAATGCTGCAAATGTCATATATGTTGATGTTAATGGACCAAACGATCCCGGCACAGGCACGTTTGATGACCCTTTCCGCAAAATTCAGGACGCAATCGATGCAGCCATTGATGGTGACATTGTTGAGATACAATCCGGGATCTACACAGGGCCGGGCAATTACAACCTTGACCCGGGCGGTTTGGCCATCACCATTCGCAGCACCGATCCCAACGACCCTAATGTGGTCGTGAATACAATCATTGATCCAAATGAGGCCGGCCGGGGATTTTACATCCACAGCGGCGAGGATGCAAACTGTGTGATTTCCGGGCTTACCATCAGAAATGGATACACCGGTGGGAAAGGTGGAGGTATTTTCTGCTATAATAGCAGCCCGACTATTGCAAACTGCGTTATATCCGGTAATTACGCCGGAATGTATGGCGGGGCAATGTTCTGCCAGAGTAGCAGTTTGCAGTTCATAAGTTGTATTATTACCAGCAACACAGCGAGATGGGACGGGGGCGCTTTGGAGTGCTGGGAAGGTATGCCTGAGCTTATGAATTGCATCATCGCTGATAACAATTCATTAGGTGGCAACGGCGGCGGTATAGACTGCTTTTCCAACGGCGACGTATTGTTGACCAATTGTACCCTTACGAAGAACTACGCCAATTCGGGAGGCGCTGTCTACAGTTGGGCAAGTAACGTGGTCGTGAATAACAGTATTGTCTGGGCAAATGAAGCTGATGACGGCTCACAGATAGCAATTACGACCGGCAGCGTCTCAATCAGCTACAGTGATGTGCAAGGTGACTGGCCTGGGACGAGCAATATTGATGCTGACCCGTGTTTTGCATCGTTTGACCCAATTGGCGACCCGAATATGTGGGATTTCCATTTGCAGAGCGCTTACGGCAGGTGGGACACGAATAGCCAAACCTGGGCAACGGACTCCAATACAAGTCTTTGTATCGATGCGGGAGATCCTAATTCAGATTGGAGTGATGAGCCGTGGCCAAATGGCAAACGGGTAAATATAGGAGTTTACGGCGGAACAAATCAGACAAGTATGAACGGCAATCCGGCCGATTTCGATATAGATGGATTCGTCAATTTTGTAGATTTCACTGAGTTTTCCAATAAGTGGTCTGCTAAGGAATCTTGTATTCAGGACTTGACGGATAATGGCATGGTGGACTCTGCTGACCTTCGCATTTTTGCCGAGAACTGGCTCTGGCAGCGGGAATAGCTGATGATAGCCACGATTTTTCACAAATCAAAACAAATAAATTAAATCCCAGACGTGGATAATCAAACAGGGCTAAGCCGTATGACTTAGCCCTGTTTTCATATATACTTCTTCAGGATTAATCATTTTTTCATAATAACGTTCTGCGTCTCCGAAGCCAGCCGACAAGAACTACGCCAATGCCACTCAGGAAAATCGCGCTTGGTGCAGGGATGAGGACAAAGGACTCGCTGCCACCGTCAGGGAATCCCTGAACCTTAATGCCGACTAGAATTGTACCGTCGTTCAGTCCGTTGATCACATCAAAGTATGTGTCCCCCAATTGAAGGTCAAACAGAACTCCTAACCACTCACCAGCCTGAACAGCATTAATCATTCCCGGATCATTATCCGCGGAGTCTACAAATTCATAGCTAGCCACTAGTGCTCTGTCTCGGATAATCTGATGCTACACAGATCTTTTTGTCGATATATCCAAAAACGGTATTTTGACAAG
>VRUL01000048.1 GCA_019456145.1 Planctomycetota bacterium | reverse complement strand
TCACCATTTGAGGCCATTTACTCCATCTACCAGTATAGACAGCTATTGTAGCCAATCGGTTGACAAATAAATGTAAATATTTTGTAAAATTTGGCTTTCTTTATCCCGCTCTACAACCATAAGACTCAGCAGCCGTTTTCGACTAAACTCAGCAGTTTATATAGAACCCATCCCAAAACCTGTTTTGTAACGAGATCGAGCGAAAAGTTCGTGGTCAAGGCCGGAGGCTCAAAAGGCTCGGAGGCGTGCTAAGGCACGTCGAGAACCTTTTTCGCTGACAACACAGAGCCACGGACTTTGCAGCCGATCGTAGTCGAAAGAGGTTTTGGGATGGGTTCTAAAGTCTTTTAATTTGTAACGAATCTCTTGGTTGTAGCCTTGGCTTTCGGCACCGGCTTGTCGATCGCCCAGAACACCGCATTGATAAGCAGCCGGCGGAACTGTGGATTCTTGAAGTCGTCTACATTCCCCAGCGAAGTATAGAAAACACGTGATTCCCTATACCTGTTCGTCCAGGCAACCGGCTCAGGCTCTTTGTTCGGAATTGTGCCGATTAACAGCATCCTGGTCGATTTCGTCAGCGGACTTACCTGGTAGAGCGAGCTTATGCTCGTGAACGGCATCCGAACACCAGCGAGTATCGGATGCCTATCTGCTCCATTCACGAGCGTCACGGTCGTCGTAGGCCCCCTGCCGTAATGACCGTGGTAATTCCCGCCCAAAACCTTCGAGTCGAACATAGGCCACTCAGTGTGATCTTTGGGACCTTTCCCGCGGGCATCGAATGCATGGCTGGCGGTCCTCAGCCCAATCAAAGGTTTGCCCATGCCCAAATAGAGGTGCAGGTACTCCATCTGCTCTTTCGGAAATGCCCGCCTACGCGCAAATACCACCACCAAATCCGCCTTCACCAGTGCCTCCATACCAACAATCTCGTGCCGATTTTGTCCACTTTTCTCTGTACTGCCCTGCAGTATTTCGCAATAGAATCCGTATTTTGTCTCCAGGTCGTTTGCAAAACCCTGCAGCGACTCATCGGCCCCATATTCGCTCTCGGCTGAAATAAAAACAACACGTGGCCGCTTGTCATTGATAAAAACAAATTCCCGTCCACCTGCAAGTCCAGTCGAGGTAATTGTAGGACAAACGAATTTTTCGATATGCTCGACTATCAAATCGGTGCCGGTAAAGTGGCTAACAAAAGGCCTCATCCGTGAATTGTACATCGTATCGGTCAGGTCCCTGGCCAGCACAACGTTCTTACCATAACGCGCCATATTCCGCAGCCCGAAAGGTCGCCCAAGAACACACATATTAGTATGCACTCCCATAAGGATAACGTTATTGATACTCCGCTGCTCCAACAGATTCCAGATTTCCACACCCGAATCACTGATTGCATCTTCATTGCGAATCTCGATAGTATCGATCTGCTTGCTCCACGCTGTGCCCTGTTTGCACTTCGGCTCACAGTCACATCCGCCATCGCTTTGGTCTATCGGATATTTGAACATCTTCTCCAGTTCGCTCTTGACCGTGCACCAGTTCCTTATGTCTTTCGGTACGTTCGCCGCCTCTGGTGCTCTTTGCGCCCGCTTGCAAGCAGGATGGTCTTTATAGTAACCGATTGTCCCGCTCGGAGAGTGGATGATCAGCATACCTTTGTCACGTGCTTTACGGACAACCTGGTTCATCCGTCTTGCCAGTTCCCCCACTCGCCGCGTCGCTCCCTTGCACCAATGCTGATTCCACATATCGCAGATGATAACAGCAGTCTCCGAAGCTTTCCATTCCTGTTGACTATTGACCACCCTGAATCTATCGCTCCCTTTCGGCATCTGAACCCGGCTGCGAGCGGTTAAAGTGAGCTTATTTTCATTTGTCGCAGCTTCGGCATTTTGCTTTCCTAAGGGAAGAGCGTTTAGCAAAATGCCTGCCGTCATTAACAATAATATGCTTACAACTTTAGGTTTAACAATACTCATGCCGATAGCCTCCAAACGAGTTTAAATCATATTTTACCACAAAACCGAACCGAATTTCATCCTTAGTTTTTGATTAGTTTTAGTCGTGGTTTCCTAAAATAGCGCTGCCAAAATAAGTGCTCTACCCAATTTTACATGAATCCGTGAAAACGTCAACAGAAACCAATATCAGGCAATATGTTATCCCCAACCGTCTCGTGATGGAGACCACTCAAGTCAGTTTTACTGTTCTGAATTGGAGAACCCAATGGGTGAAGCCAAAAAGGCAGATTTTTGTAAAATGATTGATATCGTACGGAGAAAATATGCTTTTTAACCGTGTATATGGGAAATCCCAGATAGTATATTCTCACTTTATCCGGTCAGTCCCGGCACCTTCGTGGAAGGGGTTGATCAGAAGCGTTGAAATCGAGCCCCCTATTGTGGTATTATGGTGACTATGGCGTACAGGAGCATCGATTATGACGTTAAATGGCAAATCTCGGTTAAGGAGAGCATTATGCTTGCCAACCGTGTAAATGGGAAATGCCGGCAAATCGTTCTGACCACCATGATGTTCGCTTGTATTGCCGTCATGTGCCGGGCTGCTGAGCCCGATTCTATTGAGCCGCCTTCTGTTGAATCAGTCCGTGCACTGCTGCAGGAGCAGAATAATCTCCAAATGCGATTTGACTGGTCTAAGGTTGAGAAGTTGCCAAAAGCGGTTGTTCCAATCCTTATCGCCGAGTTCAGAAGATACAAGAACCAGGAGTTGTATGGAAGTCCACCTGATGTTGTCCTGAGGCACTATACGTTGGCAGGCAACATAAACCGCCCGCGCCTTACGAACACGCAGATCATTTCATTTTGGCAACAATGGTGGACGAATCACAAGAGCGAGAACCGACATCTGTGGAAAGCCCAGGCATTCAGAAGATGCACGGCCCTTCTGCCAAAGCACAAGGACAGGGCTTACTATAAGAAGAACTATCAGGAATTCCGTGGCATCTGCCATACACTGGCCCTCATACCGGAGAATGTGGAATTGCTGATCGAAGCCGGAGCTATGGCCAGAACATTGTCACAAGATGCCCTTGACAACGTGGTAAGAGCCATCGGGTGGACGAGGAATCAGCAAGGTACACCTTTTGTGATTGAGTGCATCGAGTCGGATGGATTCAAGGTGGAGTGGGCCGCCATAGTAGAGGCTTTGCCCTTGTTGGCTGACAAGCGATCAATTGGCCCGTTGGTCGACTATGTCAATACGCATGCGCACAAGAATGAGTATTGTTGCTGTTCCACTGCGATTGATACTCTGTCAAGAATTGGATCGCCGAGACTCCGACATACGTTTCGAAATTGGATTGTGCAAGATCGCTTCAAGGCAATCCGACATCATGCCATCATCGGGTTCTCACGGATTGCCATGAAAGATGACATCTCCGATCTCATATCATGGCGCATGCAGCTCCCTTTGAAATGGAAACGGAAGGATGGGCTGGAGAGACCACGTTACAATGAAATCGATCGCCGGCTTGTCGCATTTGACGATGAAGCGCTCCCAGCGTTGCTGAGATTTCCTGATGTATCAGACGCTGATAGTAGAGCTCTACAGGCCGACTTGGCATTCAGCATCCTTCAAAGTAAGCAAGAGCACGCAGAGGCATCTGATCACCAAGTGCAACCGTACGTTTCGCTGCTTCGCGTCGCAACCGACAGGACTGAGATTAGCCGTACAGTTCAACTTGTGGGTAGACTGAAATCGAAAACTGCCACACCTGCCCTCCTCTCTCTATATTTGAAGCACAGACAGGGCCATTCAAACAAACCTATCTCAGACATATGCGAGGCACTCAGGAGGATCAAGGATCCAACATGCGTTGAGACTGTGTCGAAGTATTGGTACAGTCCCCCGTTTGACGCGGGGGGACCTGGCGGCTGTGTCGGCAGGGGACGAATGGGTGTTGGCAGCATGGAAATACTCCAGGCGATCACAGGTCAAAACTTGCCGGACAATCAGACGCTCTGGATGGAATGGCTCGCCAAGAACTGGCCGCCCAAAAAGGCAAAAGAGCATTAAAGTGGACACGGCTTTCATGCCATGATTTTGATGACAATCAGGTTCGGCTCCAACTGTTTGCGATGGCATATAATATCGGCAACTTCCTGAGACGTTTAGCGTTGCCCAAATCTATAAAAGACTGGTCACTACGAACCATGCGGGAAAAGTTAGTCAAGATAGGAGCCAAAGTAGTAAGTCATGCCCGTTATGTGACGTTCCAAATGGCAGAGGTGTTGGTGTCGAGGTCTTTGTTTTATGAAATCCTTGAAAAAATCAAACGCTTGAAACCAATACCGATTGGATATGACTAATGAGGAGAATCGCTGAAAAACCTGATTTGATAAACACTATAGCGGTCAAGGTCTGGACAGAAGCAGGGATTTCAAGCAGTCTGGGACCCACAAATCTGGTCTTTCGTATAAATCCGCAAGAAAGCTGCCTCAGAAAAGAGAAATTTTGATAGTTCAAGTTGAATTTGGTAAAATTATTAGCACCGAAAGGATAGAATAATGTTTTGTAAACGTTTAAATGGGAAATCTCAGTAAAGATAATTTTCAAAGCAGTTAGATAAGGAGACCGAAAAATGAGACTCACATTCTGGCTTGTTATAAATCTTGTTTTAATGTTCGGCCTGACGGCGTGTCAGAAAAAATCGAATGTTGAGAATACCACTACCCTAATGAATGCAGCACAACAGACTTATGCCAATCGTGTGCGTGCTATTAACGCGGGAAAAGAGAATTCTTCTTCAAATGAGATTCATGAGCGATACTGGGCCCCGGCCATCAGAGAGCTTAAGCCAATCAAGGTGTACACACACAGGGTCAATATCGTTGTTGTCCAAAAGGTCCGTGATAACGTGGAAGAAGGAAAGTATATCAATATCATCATATCATCCTATCTGCCTATGGACGGTGTGGACGGATTTACGTTCCAGCCGAATCCACAGAAAGGCAATCAATATCACCACGGTATATTTGATTATCAAAGAACGATAAACAACTAACATTTCGTTTAGAGTTTGCATTTCAGCCAGGAAACGATATCATCTAAATACTATCGGATTTCAGGAATAACGGGACCGGTAGCATTTTTTTGGCGAACCATGTTATGATAAAGAAACTTGTAAGAATATTTGCATTACCGATTAAATATTTATTCCTGATAGGTTATATTGTGGTATTATGGTGACTATGGCGTACAGGCGCACCGATTATGAAGTTAAATGGCAAATCCCGGATGAGAAGATCATATCCGAGGGCTCAACAGCGTTGCCAGGCGGCGTATATGGGAAGTCCAAGATCAATACGAAGGAGAATGGCATGAGCGGAATAAGAAGGATTGTCATCACAATGCTGAAAGTCGCGTTTACGAAGAGAGGGCGGGTATTTGGTGTTGCAGCCATCCTGCTCTGCTGTCCGGTGTGTTTGGGGCTGGTCATAACCCGCGGAGAAGGCGCGTGGCCGCTTGACTGGCCGATAGAGCTTTCGCCCTATCGAGCGCAGGCAAAGACAACCGAGATCGCATGGCCTGGCAACAATGAGAACGTGTACGAGATCCGTTTCGACGACCGTGAGGAGTTCGAGAAGATATGGCCGACTATATTGAAGCTGAAGAGCGATCGAGGCACGTTGCAACTCAGCAGTATTGAGAGGCCCTTCGATGAGAAGGTCTCGTGGTTCATGCAGCACTTCAGCCAGGCCGAGCCGATAGTCCGCATATACGGCCCCGTTCATCCGGTGTGGCCGCTCACGTTTCGAGGAGGCAGGAAGCTTGTACCTGGTCCACCGTGGCCGGAGTCAGCGAAGTGGGCGACAGGGGAATTGCCCGAATACGTGACGGCGTCGCAGGATCATACAACGTGGGTGCCATACTTGGCGGATCCGAATACAACGTGGTTGCAATACTTGGCGGATCCGAACAGGCCTGCAAGTAAGTGGCGGGCACGAATCGATATTGAATTGGTGGTCGATGGAAAGATCATCGATCTGAATCGGATTCGGTTGCCGGCTGATACCCCGATTATCGACAAACGCAAACCGGCACACAAGCAAGAGGCTTCGCACGACCACACGGCATGGATAAGCGAGTGCTTGAAGCATGTTCAGTCTTATTAGGCCGGGGGCAACGCGCGGTGAGCTCCTTGAGGTTCTTAGAACTGAAGGGGGGGAGTCCACCAGGTTTTGGAGAACGTATGTCTATAAGGAATGCCCCTATATCAAGGTGGATGTTGAATTCAAGGCAGCGGGTGAGGGGACGCTTGAGAATGAGAGGGACGTGATTATGAAGGTCTCGAAACCCTTCCTGGAATGGTCGATCCTTGATTAGGACTAATCTGACGGCTTGATACAAGTGGCACGCCTTCGAGAAGACACTACTCCTCTCGGGATGACCCGTCTCCAGCCTGGGGAGTATCTCCCCAAATAGGGGGAAAACAGGTTAAAGCAAGATATCGACAAGAAAACAGGCCGATAGGCCATTGTTCGCTGATAAGGGCGATAATCATTAAACTCAATAACTCCTTGACGACAGGGTGTGTCTTTATGGTCTTTCCTGTGCCAGGAAAGGTTCGGCGAAGGAGAGACGGGAGTTGCCACCTCAGGATGCTGGAGAATGAGAAATTACTCCACAATGCGTCTGATATAGACCGCTAACTCATTACCGATACCGGCAGGTTTACTCCAGGTTTTGTCACCTGCGGCAACAGTTACTTTTGTTTGCAGGACTCGTTGTCCGGTTGCACAATCAAACCAGCGAAATTCATAATTGCCGGCAGACATACCTCTTAATCCGATTTTACCCCTTAGGTTGGGTGTGTAAGCGATGTAACTGGTCCCCGGCAATGCCAACACATATTTTGTCCCGCCATATCTTAATTCATCGTGCGGCGACATCTCATTAAAATTAGTGGACTCAAAAAAGCGTACCAGCCGCCCACAATCTCGAAGATCACTTTCCGTAGTGGCAGCAATGTCCATTCCCAGAATCATCACGTATGCACCGCCCATTGCACACGCCCAGCTTTTTTTGCGCGCCTTCTCACCGACTCCATAGTCTGCTGCTTCAGACATATTAAGATTGTACTTTCCTTGAGCTGATTTAAAGGTACTAACCATACCATTATGCAGAGCATCGGGGGTTGGCATATTATATTGGATAGCAAACTGGTCGATGTTCGGCTCATCTGCGAACTCGGAGAAATCCAAACCACTGAGCTTGTGCACGGCTATCACGTGGCCATAATCATCAGCAGCACGAATCTGGGCCGCTATATTTTTCACCCGCTTGGCGCTGAACGCTTCCTGGTATTCTTCGGCGATACACCATATCAGGTTCTTATGGTGCTCGAATCGGTCAACGATTGCGCGGATAAAATCCTTCTCCTCTGTACCCACCTTATCACCCGTTTTCCAAATCCGAGAACTATCGTCATAAAAAAAGAAATAGATGACAATGCCGTTCTTATCCATTTCTTTAAACCATACTTCCCACTGCTCGAGCACCTTCGCGTTGATACCCTTGACAGGGTCGTTGTTTACAAACGGATTGTGTGTTTTGTCGCCGTCTCCGCCGTGTGACCGTACGCCCATCAGGTAAATACAGTTAGCTCCGGTCCCTTTTAGTTTCCCAATCAGCTCCATTTGATCGCCGTTGCGATTTCCATCCGGATTTAACTTGCCGCGATAAAGGAAATCCTCCGGGTCTCCGGGCCCGCACATAAAGAACGGTCCGCCCCCTTTGCGTTTAAGCCATTGTGGATGCTCCGGATCGACAATTACCTGACCCCTCCGAGCCTTGGACTTTCTAACAGGATTCCCCGTCAAACGCGTTCGCTCATCGCTGCCGAAGTTACCAACAGCAATCCCCCAATCGGAAACGTAAGGGGCCTTCCAAACATGCTTCTTGCTGATAAGCGCACCGACCTTGGTTTCCTGGTACGCCTTTTTGGCATCCACGGCTACTGCTTCTCCCTTTCCCGCCAGCTTCGACAGGTCCAAACGAATCGAATCCGCATCTTCTTTGTAGAAGACGTAGTGCTTGCGGTCGGATGTCTTGAGGCAGTACCCATCCGTCAGGCTGTTATCCGGCAACATATCCAGCAAAAACCGTCCCTTCCAGAACTCGCTCGCGCAGCGCAACTGCTGCGGCTTTGGATAAGGATATTTGCTCTTAGGATAAAACCCCCAGAAGCACCCCATCCCACCTGCCATCGTCAGCTTCCACAAGAACCGCCGCGTACCGTCCATACTCAAATCACCGTTACGCAAGTACGTGTGTCGTTCCTCATACAGATGCGGCCGTTTCCTGTCCGAGTTCAAGTCCTTCCGGATTTGCTCATACTTCCTTACGTCGTAATTGCTGTACGATATGACATCGAGTTCCGTATTGGCTCGTCCCCGTCCGCACAAAAGGTGTCGCCAGCCCATATGCTTGTGCAAATACTTGGCCCACTGCCGCAGGTCCTCCTCGTTAGTCCACTCCTGCAGATCAAATCCGTAGCCCATCGTCCAGCCCGGCAGCGGATCCAGCCTCGCAGCAATGTAGCGCTGCAAACGCTTGTCCGGCTCCCCGTTCTTACCGCCAACGCCTATCGGCGTCCACTTCCGCGCCTCATCACCCCACGCCCAGATATGCACTCGACAGCCCTGTTCGCCAGCAGTCGCAATAACCTTCTCCAGTATCTCAAACGTCTTCGGGTCCGGGTTCTGGCTTTTGTGGTCTGTGTACTTCGGTGTACCCAAGTTGAACCAATTATTATTTACGTGAACAAAAATCGTATCGAATCCATGTTTTCTCGCATCATCAAGGTACGCCAGAACCATCTTCCGGTCGCCAAATGTCTCGAACGACTCCCATCTCGGAAACCGATTCCCATTCATATAAGCATTGAATCGGTAAGCCTTCAGCTTGCCTTCGTTCCCAACCTGTATTGCAAACTTATTCCCTTGCGTCGTCAGAAAGCCCTTGATATTAGGATTCGGATTCGGCTTAATTGTCACCGTCCCACTGCGTCCATCTAAATCAGGAACCTCACTTTTGGTTGCGAAAGTCCACTTACCCGTCCGCGTGCCGGTGAACCGAAACTTCCACGTCTTGTCTGTGTCATAGAACATCTCTGTGATCCGCTTTTCACCACTGTCCGAATGAGTAAAAGTAACTGTCGCCATCACATCGAACAGATTCCCCGAACCCGAAACTCTGTCCACACTCCACTCCAGGCACTTCCACATAAATCCCGTCTTATTACCAAAATCCCCACCTCCGCTTTTGGACCGTTTACTCGACGGATTCTTTGGATTTGAGTTCGCTGCCCCCACGAGCAGCTTTAGAGCCTGGTTTACCATTTTGTTTTCCAGGATTTTAGTGTCATTCCAGCTCACAATCAAATCCAGGCTCGGCATAACCACCATAGCCCGTATATCTCCATGTCCAAAGCATCCATACACATCAGCGGGAACGTCTGGCCAATTGCGCTTCCCATCACGGCCCACACCGTTTATCCACCATGCATAACTATAACTGCCATTGTGGTCGCACTGGTTATTACCCCCGCCGATTGAGCGCTGTCCTCGAATCATCTCTGCTGATTTGCCCTTCGTTCGTGGAATTGAAGTAGGCAGCGGAGTCGCCACAGCCATACTTGCGTGCTCAGCACTGATAAGCTGTTTGCCTTTCCATTTACCTTTACGCAAATACAAGAGTCCAAAACGCGCAAAGTCACGGGGCGAAATCGCCAATCGGCCGGGACGGTTACCGGTTCCAAAAGCCATGAAGGTAGGATTATCCTGACATTGAAGAACATTGTTAAGTTCAGGGTGTAAAACATCATCGTCCACTGTCTTCCACGCGGAACCGTATACCTTCAAAAACAGCGTATCGAAAAATAGTGCCATATTATAGTCGCTGTAATCGAAGGCCTGCCCCGGCTGCTCCCGCACACCATAACACGAGATTTGGTTACACAAATGCCTCCAGGTAATTTTGCGGTCCTTCAAATCCATTGATTTGTTTAGCGAATTAAGCTTCGGCTCGATCTTAGCGACTGACTCATCAATACTTTTTAGCTTCCCTTGCTCTACAGCCTTTAGTAGAAAGTGTGTGTAAAGAGGTTTTACTGCCGATGCAACATCTTTTCGCCTGCTCGCATCACCCCATGTATAAACCATGTACCCGTTACGCACAACACAGCCAAATCCGCCGGCGTAATCGCTTAACGCCTTCAATTTTCGTGCATCCAGGCCGACCTCATGCGGCCTCCTGGCTACCCATTGCTTTCGTGGATACACCGGTTTTGTCTTGCCCGCTTCAACTTCGATTATTCCGGGGCCCACACTAACTAAGAGCACTAACAGCAATATCTGTAACCGCTTCATTTTTCCCTTTATCCATCCTGCACAGACAGGCACACTGTCCCGAGCCAAACAAAGCTACTAATTATATCTGCGAATACCGAGTCGGCCGCAGGATTATATCGGTGATGTTGGAAACGGTATCTTTGTAAGCCGGATTCACTCGCAGCTTCTTCCACTCCGGACTACTACCAAAGATAGGCCACCTCTTGTCGCGCATTGCCATATCATCAAAGACCAGCATATACGTCAGATTCGGCATTTGTGGCCCTATTAAAGTCTCGCCGAAGAACACGGGCTGCAAACCCGTCTTTTTGAATATCGCTATCTCGCCGCCTTCATTGAACATCTCAATTTTCTTCTTGGCCGCCTTGATGCCGTGACTCTCGTATATGCGAAGCTCGAAAATCCGGGATTTCTTTTCCGGGACTTCCAGTTTTGGCATATCTTTGAAAGCTACCATCAGCGAGCTTTCCATCCGCGCGTATGCCGGTTCAGCCAGAGTTGAATTAACAAAGTCCGAGTTGCGGTACTTACTATCTGCCATCAGCCTTTCAGACGTCATCACAACCGACTCCAGAGACTTATGCACCAACAGTACATACAGTGTAGGCTTATTCGGCCCATACATCACATTAAAGACACCGACGGCTTCAATCCCTATCCGGTTCATTGCGGGTATCCCCACCTCACGCAGAAAATCACCCAACACCCGCGTATTAGCCCGATTGAGCAAATGATATCGCCGAAGCTCAAAGTATTCCCGCTTTTTGCCACTTTTGTCCGCAGCTACGGACAAACTGCTAAGCCCTGCTGCCCCCGTAATACCAGCCGCTAAAAATTCTCTTCTTTTCATCTCAAACTTCTCCTTTCAAAAACAACGCACAGTTCAATCTTTGGCAAATCAAAACTAAAGTTCACCCCTAATGTTAACCAAAGTTTTTTAATACGTCAAAATAAAAACAAATCCGTATGTCTCTTCTAACGCAACTTTACTTATGACTTTTCCCATCTTTCGAGTCGCGTTCATTGTTGATTGCACTTTTCACCTGCCCAAAATACGAGAACCCATCCCAAAACCTGTTTTGTAACGAGATCGAGCGAAAAGTTCGTGGTCAAGGCCGGAGGTTCAAAAGGCTCGGAGGCGTGCTAAGGCACGTCGAGAACCTTTTTCGCCGACAACACAGAGCCACGGACTTTGCAGCTGTTCGTAGTCGAAAGAGGTTTTGGGATAGGTTCTAATAATATCTGGTTGCTGTTTTATTCAAATCGTGGTAACAAAGGCACCTGAATTATTATGCCTGAACCAGATAAGACATATCGTATCTTCATAAGCGCCGCCGATCCGAGCGCCGACGCTCATTGTGCGGGTTTGATAACTGCTTTGCGGCAGAAAGGTTACGATATTGAGTTTGTCGGAGTGGGCGGCCCCAAAATGGCCTCAGCCGGCTGCACGCTGCTGGAAAGCACTACCGGAAAAGCTGCAATGCTTTATAATGCATTTAAACTAATACTTCATTTTTATGGTTTGATAAGGCGCATAAGGGGCTTTTTTAAAAACAATAAGGTCGACCTGGTTATTGTCTGCGATTCCCCATCTTTTAACTTTCACGTCGCAAAAGCCGCGAAAAAATATGGGATAAAGACCATTTTCTACGTTGCTCCTCAACTTTGGGCCTGGGCTGAGTTTCGAATTCGCAAACTACGAAAATGCTGTGATAAACTTTGCTGCATACTGCCCTTTGAGCAGGATTGGTTCAGCCAGAGAGGAATGGAGGCTGTTTTTGTCGGCAATCCACTGTTCGATGAATTAAATATTGATTTGCCCGGCCACAGAAGAGAGTATGCGGATTTCAACCCGGCAAACGCCCGATTTGCCTTGATGCCCGGCTCGCGCCCCGCTGAGATTGACTCACTCTGGCTCCCCATGCAGCAGATAGCAGCCCGGCTAAAGAAAAAGTATCCCGCGATGACTTTTGTCACTGTCGCCCTGGACACTGAGAAAGAAAAGATTTTAAAAGCAACGCAAATTCCCGGCTTCGAATGTCAATACACAATCGACACAGTCCGCAGCACTGTCAGTACGTGTGATTTTGCGATTGTAGCCAGCGGCAGCGCCACTTTACAGGTGGCAGCAGTGGGATGTCCTATGGTAATAATGTATCAATCCAGCAGAATTTTGTGGCATCTCCTTGGGTGGTGGATAGTGAAATCAAAATACCTGTCGCTGGTAAATATTCTAAGTGACAAAGAATTAGTGCCGGAATTCATGCCATATTTTACCTCGATAGATCCAATTGTCGAAACCATTGAGCATCTCCTGGAGGATAGTGACAAGTTATCTCAAGTTAGTGGAGATCTGATTAACCTGGCCGAGCCATTAGCCGAGAAAAAAGCCAGTGACGAGGTCGCAGAAATAGTAGTCGAAATGTTGCATTAACCACCATTCCACACCCCGCCGTCATTCAGTCCGAGCAGGGTCATTGCGAGGAGCGAAGCGACGCGGCAATCTCAACTTCATCATTCGTTATTCCTTGCGTTGGTTTTATTTGTGAGTTTATCCTGAGCGCAGTCGAAGGAATATTCATTATTCAATATAATCACTCATCACTAAGTCAGTGAAATAGGCCCGAATTAAATATTGTTGTTGACATAAGCACTCGGTATAATGGTGAGATGAAGAAATGGCAAAGAAGCGAGTCGGAACTATGAAAAAGCCAGCACCTGAGCAATTTGGCATAACAAGTCAAGAGTACACAAATCTGGTGGCGGAACGTACTCGCCTCCGTGCAGTCCTTGATACCCCACCCGTATATGTTAACTGGCTTGAGGAACTTTTCCTGCTTCTGCTTAAAACACTTTTTATGTTTCTGCCTGCGGGCTTCTTGATACTTATGATTTATGCCTCTCTTGGAGGAATTGCAGGACTCTTCGTAGGTTGGATTGTAGGTTTGATTTTGCAGACCGATTATATTATTGTTGGAGGCATTATTGGAGGCATTATTGGGGGCGTTATTGGAGCGTTCTCTGTTGTTTTTATGATATGGACAGAATCGACAAAACCTTATAGCGAGCGTAGAAAGCGGGCACGATACCACGAGCAACTCTTGGACCCCAAATACCAAAAAGTTGCACTATGCGAAGATGCAATAAGAAGATACGAATACAAACAACAATCATATTGGAAGTCATTAAAAGGTACGAAATTTGAAAAAGCATTGGCCCGCTTGTATAAAAATATGGGATACTCGGTTACCCATACAAAAGGTTCGGGTGATGAAGGCATTGACCTAATCTTAAGTAAGGTCGATAATAAAACAGTTGTACAGTGCAAGGGACATAAGAAGCCTGTCGGTGTTGGTACAGTCCGAGACCTTTATGGTGCAATGATGCACTTTGGGGCAGAGAGTGCTGTTCTCGCTTGTCCTGCTGGTTTCACTAATGGTGTTAGGAAGTTTGTAATTGGCAAGCCCATACAGCTTCTCTCGACAACAGACTTTGTTGAGATGGCAGAAAGTGTTGATAAAGAAAGTGCCAATCGTTAAAATTGTACGATTATGCTGAGAAGGAAACAATAGGAATTTACTTTATGGATTTTTTGTCAACAACAATATGGTGGGCATTCCTCATCCTCGCAGCTCTATTATACTTCGTATCAAGTTTCGGCCACCATGGCAGAGGAACAATAAGTCCTCACATAAAGGCTTTCGGCATTTTTGGAATGCTCGTTTGTATCATCTTAACGTTTATTTTCTCCGGATGGAAAGGCGGTATTGGTATTATCGTTACTTTATTTATATGGGCAGTTATTGCAGAAAGAATTATCTGGGTCATATTTCGAATACTCGCTCCAAGTTCATACAACCTTGATTACAGTCATTTCGTTAAACGGTCAAGGTTTAGAAAAAGTCCATCCAAACCACTAACTACAATAGAAGAACTACTTGAGTCCGGAAAGAAAAAAGATGAGATGCTATCTAAAATCACCAATCAGCCAAAAACTGTCGAAGTTTTGCGAAAACATTGCAAAACTCCCGCAGATATTAAAGATATACATTTCAATTTGAGTGCGTGTGGTTGCAGTGAATACGTGACACAATCAATAATAGAAAGCCCAAAATTGCTATCTAAATATTTGCAAATGAAAGCTGACGATATTTCAGATTTGGAAATTGCCTATGAATTGACCAAATCTTTAGGCGGGCCATAAATGTGAAATAGATGAGATTCGTCTTAGGTGTGGTTATGATAAGAAGACACAGAAAGGAAAAATATGGGTGAAATAAATAAAGATTTTGATGGTGTTTCGTGGGAATGGAGAGGCAAAACCTTTATAGACTTAAAACCTATATGTCCCGATTGTAAGTACGAATTGAATATTGAAATAACTATGCCTGAAATGACTATAGACCGTCCTAAAATAATTATCCACCAAGCCCGTGTATCATATGTATGTTCGAAATGTTCCTTTTCTATTGACACCATAGAAAATGTTGAGAGCCCTAAAGATTTACTTAAAGTTGTTCGAAAAGAATTTGAACACAGGCAACGTCTTAAAGCATCAGAGAACACTAAGTAGCCGCGTAGGGTGTGCAAAATTTGTTTTTGCACACGCCGAATCTAAATCTTTAATACTCTTATACTCTTCTCACTCGCCCCTCGCCCCAAGCCTGTCGCATCCAGAATAAAGAAGATATATTTATTAAAGATATTTGATTTTTATTGAACATTCCGGGCAAGTTTGGTATAATTAGAATCGCCCTAAAAAGGGCAGATTAGCGGAGAACCGCAAGTCGTAGTATCAGCAGATACACCCAACAAAGCATTATTTTGCATCATAAATGCCAATAATTTAAACATTTTGGTGTATTAAATGGATAAAAAACACTTATTTCGCCACCTACAATTAAAAGTCCGCCCGAAGGGCCTCCACAGTTTTGCATTTTACATTTTAATCTATGCATTTTCTTTTACGAGCTACGAACTATGAACAACCAACTACCAACTACAATCTACGCAAGCTGCCTATCCAGCCTAATTTGCCAGCCAATTATGAGTCTTTTATGCAAAACGAACCCAATTTGCCGAAAGCTAAAATGAACTTAACCTCTTTAATAACAGCCAATTATGAAAGCAAATGCGATTGGACACTTGGTGAAAACGAACCCAATTCAAAGCCAATCAAAGCCAATTTCAAGACAGAATATTGATAATTCATTGATGATTATTCTTTTATATTGTATACCGACATACTTTATAAGAAAAAGCTAAACATGGACAAAAAGTAAATGAACAAAGGAAAATTCGACATCACAGCGACTTTCGCGTGCCTTGGTACGCTGTTTTTCTGGGCATTTGGCCCGATTTTTATAAAATACCTGGCCGACTATGTGGATTTGTGGACACAAAACCTGCTGCGGTATTCTGTGGCTTGCCTGTTCTGGCTGCCCTTTCTTCTGTTTGCCATCAAAAGAAAACGGTTCGATACAAAAATCTGGCGCAAAGCGCTCCTGCCGGCCGTAGCAAATATTGTTATGCAATGTTTTTGGGCTGGAGGTTTTTACTATTTAGGCCCGGCCTTTATGGTCATGTTAACCAAATCCTCTATTATCTGGGTAGTGGCCTTTTCTTTCATCCTCTTTGCCGACGAAAGAGCCCTAATCAGGAGCAAACACTTCTGGCTGGGGCTGGCGCTTTCGGCAATCGGGGTTGTTGGAGTAATGTACTACAAGGAGGATTTCGCCGCCACTAAGACCTTAATCGGCATAATTATAGCCCTGGCGTGTGCTTTTACATGGGCGATATACACAATTTCCGTGAAAATCGCTTTTAAGGATAATGCCTCTCACCACAGTTTCTCTGTGATAAGCATCTACACAGTCGCCGGTCTTTTCGTACTCGCCCTGCTATTTGGCAAAGTTCAGGAGTGCGTAACAATGGGCGCCTGGCGATGGGCGTGCGTTGTGATTTCAGGAGTAACGGCCATTTCATTAGGCCATGTGCTGTATTATGTAGCGATAAAACGTATAGGTGCGACGATCCCGGCGCTTGTGATATTATCTCAGCCGTTTATCGTCTTTGCCATTTCCAGAATTGTCTTCGGAGAATCGTTGAACACGATTCAATTACTCTTCGGCGTGGTCTTGCTGATAGGTTCAGCCCTTGCGCTTTGGGCCCAGCAGCATTTAAGGAGAAACGTACCTGAATAAAACACAACACAACTATTTACATTGGTGTATTAACAATCCGCAGGAAGCTCACGCAACGGCCGGCTCAATGCTGAAGACGTCGAAGCTGGGGCCATATTGGCGCAGATACAATAGGGTATATGATCGATCGAAAACCAGTATCGGTAGCAGGAGAACCGTGCCAATGTACGGTATCACCAGAATACAGCCAAGAAAGCAGCAAGTTATACAAACACCTGCAATGACAATTATGCCAACAGCCAGCGATATGACAATCTGGAACAAGATGTATAGTGCGAACTTACCTTTGTTGCCTATAAGCAGTGGCCAGAACTCACGCCAGGCAGTAGTACAGGTTGTCCCCCGCAGGAACATGACCGGTACTACGAAGTCCAGTGTGAATTTCTTTATCAGTGTAAATACGATGACAGTGGGTAAGATAAGACAAAACTTAAACAAGACCCTAAATATTATGGCGAGGAGATTCGAGTGGCCGCCGCCTGCGAATAAGAGGACACTGATAACCGCTAACATAGCGACTAATAACATCACAACACCGAAACCAATAAGGGCCAGAACAACACGGAAAAGAAAGAAGCTGTTGGCTTGCTTCTTGAATTTGTGCCAGGGAACTTTAACTTCGGCTTTGTTTAGGGCGACGCAGTGCAGGAACATAAAATGGCCGCGGCTGCTCAGCCAGGTAATGACAAGGCAGATTATTATGATTACGACAGTGACGATTATAGCAGCGGGGAGAATCCAGAATAGATTTTCGATAAGAAAATCTTTTGTATGATCAAGGACCTCGCCGGAAGAAAGCCCATGTCGCTGCTGTCCGCTGGGGAAATTAAAGCTCGGTCCGCCGCCACTTCCCAGGCAGGCCAACCAGGCGCAGAAGCCGATTACGAACCATTTGCCTAAATCAAAAGGTCTGAAAAGGATTGTCTTGACCCTTTCGAAAGCAGGACTGATAGGGTCAATTACGCTTATTTGGGTTTCCTGCGGAGTCATAATATAAGGCCTCCAAGATAAACAAACCAGTTAACAAGAATCAATATCGAAATTGTCACAGTTAAACTTAAGTTTATTTTTATCAGCTTTCTGTCCATTTTTCGGGGATTAATGATTACGCCATAGATTCTATACGGTATCTGGAAACAAGCAAAGGCAAATATTAGCGGACCCAAATTATGGAACCTTAGACCCGCGGATAAATTACCGTGCGCCAGTGAGCAAAAGGAGCGTGTCAGGCCGCAAAGGGCACATTTTATGCCGACAATTGCGTATAACGGACAGCGATGAGGCCATTTGAAGCCAAACAGGTACAGTTCGTCCTCCTTTAACTGCAGGAGCCGTGAAAAAACCAAAATAGCGGCGCAGATCATAACTATTATTATATGATACACTACCAGATGCTTGTTACTCGTGGTTTGATTCACGACTCACACATTACTCTTCCGGCTTTTCCTGTTGCTGTTTCAATTGGCGGGCTTCCTGTTGAACCGGCCAATCGGCAAAAGCAAGGAAAAACGGCATAATTATATTCGCTATCGGTACGAGCATTAACAAACCCAGGGCCCAACTATAGCCTGCCTTGGAAAAGATCTTGCAAAAGACAACTGCCTTTATGACGACCACTATCAGACCAACAAAAATACCGAACATAATTAGCAGCAGTATAATAAATCCTGGGGCCGCTTCGGGCCCTGGCGGAACGTTGACAAAACTTTCCATATCTTCCCCTTTCAGATAGTCAAATAATTGAGTTCGTAGCCGCGTTCATAAAAAATCAGTTTTATAGTATAGCATATTTATGTTTTTTTACAAGGGTAATCTGACTACGAGTTTCAATCATGGAAATGCCTCTATAGGATCTTGCTGTGTAATCAGCCAGTTCGAACAATCTACCAACGACTGACTCAGCATTTAGCTCTATGTCTGGCGCTTAGGCTTCCTGGTAGAGTTCTTCTTTTTTCTGTTCGCTCTTGGTGTATCCGGTTCATTGGTCTTTGGCAGCCATTTTGTCAATTGTTTCTTGATGTGGGCATACTTAGGGTCATTGGCAAGATTGTTCCACTCCAGGGCGTCTTTTTGGTGGTCGTATAGTTCTTCGGTGCCATCGCTGTAACGGATATATCGCCAGCGTTCGGAACGCAGCGAATGATTATTACGTCCATGTGTTGTTAGTGCCGGACGGTCCCATTTTGCTTTGGGATTTTTTAACAGCGGCAGGAGACTTTTGCCTTCAAGCCCATTCTTCGGGCTTAGGCTGCAGAGGTCTATCAGTGTGGGATAAATATCGATAAAGCTCACCGGCCGGGAACATCTTTGGCTCGGCCTGGTTATTCCCGGTGCGATTATCATAAGCGGGGCATGGGTTGCCTCTTCCCATAGCGCAAATTTACGCCAATGCAGCTTTTCACCAAGATGCCACCCATGGTCGCCCCATAGGATGATAACTGTGTTATCGGCATAGCTGCTTTTATCCAATGCATCGATTACCCGGCCAACGCAGTTATCTACAAAGCTGATGCTCGCCAGGTAAGCCTGCACAGCCTTTCGCCATTGCTTGTGTTCGATTACCTTTTTATGATCGCCCTCAGGCCTGGCCATTCGTTTGCCTATCGGCGGAACATCATCAAGGTCGTTTTCATTGACATTCGGTAATTTCACTTTGTCCAGTGGATACATATCGAAGTATTTTTGCGGTACGTACCAGGGCAGATGCGGGCGGAAAAAGCCGCAGCCGAGAAAGAATGGCTTGTCGTGCTGTTTGCGCAGCTCGCCGATAGCCCAGTTCGCGACTTTCCAATCGCCCATCTCCTCATCGGGGACATCTACCGGCCCCCAGTCGAAATGTGCGGTTTTAGGGATGCCGTTTAGCGGCCGCTTGGGAGGCATTGGGTCGTCAGGTTTATTCTTTTTCTGGGATGGGAAATATTCTTGCCAGGATGGCGGATCCGGGAAAGAACCGTGGTAAATTTTGCCGCCGCCGACTACCCGGTAACCATTGGCCATAAAGTGCTGCGGCAGCGTAATAGCACTACTGAGCACCGGTGATTTTCGCCAGGGATGGGGATTAAGGTAAACGCCAGACGTTGAAGGCAGAACTCCCGTCATAAGACTTGCCCGCGAAGGATTGCACGCAGGGGCTGAGCAATGGGCGTTGGTAAAAAGCACTCCTCTTTGAGCAAGCCTATCAAGGTTTGGCGTCTTTACGTCCGGATGGCCGCCCAGACAACCGACCCAATCGTTCAGGTCGTCTATGGCTAAGAACAACATATTTGGGCGTTTGCCATGTTTCGGCGCCGAACGTTGAGAAGCGCTTGCGCATCCCGGCAATGCAAGTGTCGCTGTAGTCGCTGCTGTTAGTTTTAGAAATGCACGCCGATTCATTAAGCCGGATATTCGATTCATTTGTTATGTCTCCTTTTAGTTGGGTGCTAATTTCAATATTTTCTATACAACTCAAGTGACGGCTTAATTATCCTCTCGAGAATAGTCTCACTGTTGTTAATTTCAAATAAATTGGTTTTTATTAGCTTCCCTTGAAATGTTACATACGCGTCCTCATAATTAATTTTCTCTATATTTTGAAAAATTTTGCTGTCATTATATTCTATTATATTGCCCATTACATTTTCATATTTTTTAATCCATTTAGCTTGCGGTTTTTTCTCGATGTTATACAACACTCCTGTATAAACCGCTGGCTCAGTAATGCTTTTATCACTAAGAAGGATTCTTAAGTATAAGACTTTTAAATTCTCCTCTATTTGTGTTATGGTTTGGCCACGTTCGAGTTTTGTGTTGTCTTCCGGAACAAAAAATACAGCGAATTTTCTCAACAACCATAAATTGACATTAGTCGACTCTAATCCTGTTGAACTTCTTGCACTAATGCCATAGCCAGCAGGTCTTCCAATAATGAATTTCTCATCTTCTTCATGTAAGATCCCTTCTATTTCTTTGATTAAATAGGAGACTTCAAGATATATTTTTTGAATGAAGTCGAACGCTAAATTTGTCTGCTCGATAATTTCACTTTTGTTAATCATGATTTCCGTCCTCCTTATAAAATATAGGAGTTTCAATGTACTTTAACTTCCCTAATTGCAATAGAGGTGTAAACATCTTTTTCCGACCACTTAGGAAGACTGTTTTCCTCGGCGGTGTGATTTTTTTGTCAAATGACAAACTGTGCATAAAACCAATGAAGTCGCCACGAAATTTAGCTGTCCTTGCCTCAAAAAAAACAGAAGCATAGCTTTTTAGAAAAGCACTTATGTTATAAAGGCTATTGAGACCTTGAAAATCCCGAAGATTTTTCTTGTCTAATAGATTGTATAGATCCAAGGCAAAATCCTTATCTTGTTTTTTAATTTTTCTTCCACTTTCTAAGATGTTATAGAGAAATGACGAAACTGATTGCCAATTAGTCCATTTGAAATGAGGGATAAAATCTGACGGAATTATTTTAAATTTATTTTCTTTGTAACAATGGTCAGCCGTAATTGCAATCAACTTAAAGTCTTTACCATAATTGTTTGCCTCCAAGTTGCCGCCCTCAATTTCACGTAGTAGTTGAGCCTTAGTCTTCTTAGTTTCCGCACCGAAACCTGAAAAATATTTAGCTTCTATCAACAAATAGTAATCCCCAACGATTATAACCAAATCCGGTTCGGTATTTTCCTCAAAGCGTGGCCAAAATTTAAATTCTGCTTCAATAGCTTCTTGATTAGAAATACTAAAACCTAATTTATTCAAATATCCTTTCAAAAAAATTTCTCGGCTTGAATATTTAAAAAATGAAAAAACATTAGAAGTCAGAATGTCTTCCATTCTTTCAATGCTTGAAGACAGTTTGCCATGTAATTCAGCTAAGTACATTTAATCACCACCTTATTCGGAACATAGATTCCTGATAACGCTGCATGCCGAAATGCAAGCAAAACTTAAATCCTAAAAAATGAGTCGCCAAGGTCAATAAATTTTGGTAATGTCCGGACAAAATAGAGCCAGCAATTAACGACAATTATCCGACTGATGTGTTAGTTTGTCAAATAAGTAAGTCTTTTCGAGGGATTTAAAATTTTCACATAAAACATACAGTTAAATAGTCTTTTGAAGTCAAAGCAATAAAAATGCTTGCGAGAATATGAGGTTAGAGGTATTCTATTCACTTTGTTTTGACAGCTAAAGCGTATCATAAAAACTATTTAGGAACTCAATAATGAAAGTATCTCCAAAAAATCAAGGTCTATCAGAACTTGATGAGTTTTGTATCCAGACAATTCGCTTTCTATCCATGGAAGCTGTCCAGAAAGCCAATTCAGGCCATCCCGGCATGCCTATGGGAATGGCGCCGGCGGCATATGTGCTCTGGACAAGACATATGAACTATAACCCGGCCAATCCGAGATGGCATAATCGGGACCGTTTCGTTCTTTCAGCGGGCCATGGCAGTATGCTGCTTTATTCACTGCTGTATCTGACAGGTTTCGATATAAGTCTGGATGAATTGAAGAATTTTCGCCAGTGGGCAAGTAAAACACCGGGACACCCTGAATATGACCCTGATTGTGGTATCGAAGTTACGACCGGGCCTTTAGGGCAAGGTATATCAAACGCGGTCGGGATGGCAATAGCCGAAAAGTACCTGGCAAAATATTTCAATCGGGATGGCTTTCCTATTATTGACTATAACATCTATGTCATAGCCAGCGACGGTGATTTACAGGAGGGTATTGCTTCTGAGGCAAGCTCTTTAGCCGGTCATCTTGGACTTGACAATTTGATTGTCGTTTACGATGACAACCACATCAGTATTGATGGTAACACTGCACTTTCCTTTACGGAAGATAGGGCCAAACGCTATAAAGCATATGGCTGGAATGTACAGGAAATTCGGGGTGACGGCAATAACATGGCAGCTTTTGAAAAGGCCTTGAATAATGCCAAGCAGGAAAAGAAGAGGCCGACACTAATAAAACTTCGCACACATATCGCTTACGGCAGTCCGAATATGCAGGACACAGCTAAAGCACACGGTTCTCCTTTAGGGGACGATGAAATCGCATTGATTAAGGAAAGATTCGGCTGGGACCCGGACAAAAGCTTCCATATCCCTGAAAAAGTGCTCGCTCATATGCGAAAAGTTAATGACAAAGGCAAATACACGGAAACAACCTGGGATAAAATGTTTGCAGAATATACCAAGGCCCATCCGGAGCTTGCGCAGCAGTTCGATGATGCCGCAAACGAGAAGCTGCCGTTAAACCTCTATGATAATATGCCGGACTTTGAGGCCGGCAGCATGATTGCAACACGTAAGGCCTCAGGTAAGGTGCTCGATGTATTGATGCCGAAATTACCGCTGATTCTGGGCGGCTCGGCAGATTTGACGCCATCGAATAATACAGAGTTTGCAGGCGCGAAGTCTTTCCAGAAAGATGCCCGGGACGGCAGGTATATACACTATGGGATCAGGGAACACGCGATGGGCGCGATAATGAATGGAATTTCTGTAAGCGGTCTGACCAGAGCTTACAGCGGGACGTTTCTGGTTTTCTCTGACTATATGCGGGGGGCAATCCGCGTGGCCGCTTTGTCGAAGTACCCGACGATATTTGTGTTCACGCATGATAGTATCGGCCTCGGTGAGGATGGGCCCACGCACCAGCCGATAGAGCATCTTGCCGCCCTTCGCGCGATACCAAATTTGCTGGTGTTAAGGCCCGCTGATGCCAATGAAACCGCACAGGCTTGGAAATTCGCGCTGGAGCATCGGGATGGCCCGGTGGCTCTACTTCTTACCCGGCAGGGTTTGCCCGTCATCGACCAAAACAAATACAGTTCTTCTGCAAATCTGAGCAAAGGCGCCTATGTTCTGGCCGGTGCTGATGATCCCGATGTGCTGCTTTTAGCGAGCGGCTCGGAAGTTTCCATCGCTATGGAGGCCTCGGAGAAGTTAGCGGCAGAAAATATTAACGCTCAGATAGTCAGCATGCCCTGCTGGAAGCTGTTTGAAAAGCAGGACAAAGAGTACCGGGATTCGGTTCTTCCGCCCAGCGTCAAGGCAAGGGTCGGCATTGAAGCGGGTGTCGAACAGGGCTGGTGGAAGTGGCTGGGCGATAAAGGCGTCTTTATCGGGATGTCGTCATTCGGCGCATCGGCACCCGGGAAGATTTGCTTCGAGAAGTTCGGAATTACAGCCGCCAAGACAATAGAAGCCGTGAAAAAAGTAATGAACTAATAAGATATCGAACAAGAAGACTGAACACTATGAAAGCAAAAGGAATTAAATCCATAGCGCTAATGACAGGCGGTGGAGACTGCCCCGGCCTCAATGCTGTTATCAGGGCTGTTACCAAAACCGCGATAAATAAATTCAGTCTCGAGGTATGGGGGATTGAAGATGGGTATCTGGGACTAATCGAAGATCGGATGCGTGTGCTTAGCTACAATGAAGTCAGCAACATCTTGACAGTTGGCGGAACGATTCTGGGTTCCTCCAACTTGGCCAATCCCTTCAAGTATCGCGTCACGGGTGAAAAAAAGACCCGGACTAAAGACGTCTCGGGTAACTGTATCAAGAAGCTGAAAGACAACGGCATTGATGCGCTTATCTGCATCGGCGGCGATGGTACTATGGCCTCGGCTGCAAGATTTGCCAAAAAAGGCATCAACGTTATAGGCGTACCCAAAACAATCGACAATGACCTTTACGGAACGGATATTACCTTCGGCTTTAACACCGCTGTCAACACTGCTACAGAAGCAATTGATAAAATCCATACAACAGCCAGTTCGCATCATCGAGTAATGATAATCGAGGTTATGGGTAGATATGCCGGCTGGATTGCTCTTCACGCGGGTGTGGCAAGCGGCTCTGATATTATCCTTTTGCCGGAGATACCGTATCGCCTCGATAAAATCTGTGATTTTGTGCACGGCCGGTCCAAACGCGGCAAGAGATTCAGTATCGTGGTGGTAGCTGAAGGGGCAAAGGAAAAAGGCGGCAAGATGGTCGTCGCCAGGAAAGTTGCCCACAGCCCCGATCCGATTCGGCTGGGAGGTGTCGCAAATGTGTTAGTCGGCCAAATCAATGGGCAGACTGGGCTTGATTGCAGAGCGGTTGTCCTTGGCCATGTGCAGCGGGGTGGAACACCCACCCCGTTTGACAGAATTCTTGCAACGAACTTTGGCCATATGGCGGTCGAACTTTTAATGAAAGGCATCAAGGGTCACCTGGTTGTGCTCAAAGACGGCAGATTATCGAGCATTCCGCTTTCGAGGGTCGCCGGCAAAATAAAAACGGTGCCCAGAAACAATCATCTTATAAAAGCAGCCCTGGCTGTTGGAACGAGCTTCGGTATCTGATCGCTCGTTTATTACATTGTTAGTTGCAGGCTGATTTTTCCCGCTGATAACCGGCGGCTATTAAATAATCAATGAATCTTGGCCGAGACAAGATTGTTGCGAAGTTAATCTCCCGGCTTAAGGCCACCAGGGACGGTAAAGGGGTGGTTAAAGTCGAGGGGACGTGGGGATCCTTTGCGCACCTGCTGGCTGCTTACATTTCGGAAAAACTTGGTCGGCCGATTCTGTATATCTGCCCCCATATCGACGACGCAGACAAGGCCGCCGACGACATGCACGCTTTCGGGAGCAAAAGAATCGATACCCTGGGTGCATGGGAGGGCGAGGAGGACCTGGCGGACGCAACCGATGAGATTCGGGCCCAGAGGCTAAAGCTCGTATCTCGTATCTCGCATCTCGCATCTCGCTCAGGTGGTAATAAATTTGTTATACCAACATCGATACAGGCGCTCTGTCAGCCGATACCGAAGCCGCAGGTTCTGCAGCAAAGCTGTCTTAAATTGCAGGTTGAAGGACAAGCGGCACCGGAACAGGCTATTGCCTGGCTGGTTGAAAATGGCTTTGAGCGGGTGGAAAGGATTGATTTGCCGGGTCAATTTGCCCGACGCGGTGGGATTGTCGATATTTATGCACCGCTGACTGTCGATAAAGTTCTATCGGTCAAAGAGCAAACAAGCACGTCTCCAGAGGGTGCTCAAGCGGTCAGGATTGAATTTTTCGGTGATACTATAGAGAGTATCCGCCAAATCAATCTGGACAACCATCTCTCTACCGAACAAATTAAAAGCATTAATATCATTTCAGTGGTGTGTGGAGCAACGCGCAAGGAAAGGGATCTATTTGTTAATATCCTGCCGCAAGATTGCATAATCATTCTTGAGGAACCCACCGACTGTGAAGAAGTTGCGAGGCTGTTCCGGGAACGGACCGAAGATAAGAGTCGGCTTTATAGCTGGGCAGATATTTATCAGGCTATCGAAAAATTCACACAACTGAGAATCTGCCGATTTGCTACAGCAGAACCCATGGATTTCCTTAAAGTAGATATAAGAAGTGTGCAGCAATTTCAACACAAAGCCACCTCTTTGTGGGCGGGACACAAAGAGGCCCTTGAGGAACTGGTTACAGAAGCAAAACACGGCAAAAAAGTGCTGCTTTACTGCGAAGCTGAAGCTGAGATTAAACGGGTAGGAGAGATTGTAAAAGAGATAAACAAACAAATACCGGCTAATCTGAAACTACTCTTGGGTTTTATTCATCAGGGCTTCGTCATAAATTCACTAAATACGATTGTTATAAGTCATCACGAGCTGTTTGGCCAGTATGTGCTAAGAAGAAGACGCAGGCCGGCGAGGGCAATATCACCGGTGGATACTCTCAGCGATTTGCAGCCCGGCGATTATGTTGTTCACGCTTCCTATGGTATCGGTAAGTTTATAGATGTGCAAACGATACAGGAAAAAGGCGGCAAGAGCGAATATCTTACTATCGCATACGCGGACGGTATCAAAATCCATGTTTCGGTCAGTAATATCGCTCTTGTTCAAAAGTATATAGGGACAAGTCCGAAGCGCCCAAAGTTAAGCAAGGTCGGCTCGAAAAAGTGGCAGAAGCAGAAAGAAAAAGTCGCGGCCTCTGTTCGTGACCTTGCCGTCGAACTCCTTGAGGTACAGGCTAAGCGCCAGGCAATAGGCGGAATTGCGTATGGGGCCGATTCAAGCTGGCAGGCCGAATTTGAACAGTCTTTTCCTTATCAGGAAACCCCGGACCAGACTACAGCCGCTGAGCAAATCAAGGCTGATATGCAGGAAGCCGTGGCTATGGACAGACTCCTGTGCGGTGACGTGGGCTACGGCAAAACCGAGCTTTCAATGCGCGCGGCATTTAAAACGGTCGAGAATGGAAAGCAAGTCGCTATCTTAGTGCCGACCACGGTTTTGTGTGTGCAGCACGGCAGGACTTTCACCGAGCGATTCGCAGACTTTCCTATTTGTATCGAGTTCCTGAATCGCTTCAAAACAGCAAAGCAGGCCAGAGACATAATCGCACGAACAAAACAAGGCAAGGTTGATATCTTGATAGGGACTCATAGGCTTTTGAGCGGTGACGTCGGATTCCGCGATTTGGGACTTTTGATAATCGATGAAGAGCAGCGTTTTGGCGTAGAACACAAAGAAAGACTCAAAAAGATGCGCGTCAATGTTGATGTTCTTACGATGACTGCCACGCCCATCCCGCGGACACTGCATATGTCGATGTTGGGCCTGCGTGATATAAGTTCGCTTTCGACGCCGCCATTGGACAGGCGTAGTATAGTAACAACAGTTACTGCTTATAACAACGAGCTCATCAAAAAGGCGATTATTCATGAATTGAACCGCCAGGGACAGGTATTCTTCCTGCACAACAGGGTCAAGAGCATAGATAAAAAGGCATGGGATATTCAAAAACTCGTTCCTGATGCAAAGGTTACTATCGCACACGGCCAGATGGCTAAGCACGCACTTGAGAAAACGATGATAGATTTTGTTATGGGCCGGATTGATGTGCTTGTGTGCTCGACGATTATCGAATCGGGGCTGGACATTCCGAATGCAAATACGATTCTTATAAACGACGCCGATAGGTTCGGCCTTGCAGAACTGCACCAGCTTCGCGGTAGAGTCGGCAGGTATAAGCATCGGGCATACGCGTACATGCTGCTGCCGGTCTCAAGGTCGATTACGCCATTGGCAGCCAGGCGTTTGAAGGCCATTGAAGAATATTCGCATTTAGGCGCAGGATTCAGAATTGCTCTAAGGGATTTGGAAATTCGAGGAGCGGGAAATATATTAGGCCCTGAGCAGTCAGGCCATATTCAGATAGTGGGCTATCAAATGTATTGCGAGTTGCTCGCCGATGCTGTCCATAAAATAAAGAACGAGCCGGTCGAGCCGATACCGACAGCCCTCATCGATTTAGGTTTTGCTACTTATATACCGAAAAATTACATACCTGCCGACAGGCATCGGATGGATATGTACCGCAAAATCGCTGTCTCAAGAGGCCGAGAGGATTTGAAGCAAATTGAAAACGAATTAGCTGACGTATACGGCCCTGTGCCCGATGAAGTCGAGTTGTTGTTGGAATTGGCCCAGCTTCGAATCGCAGCAAGCAGATTAGATATAAAAAGCATTGTCACAAGTGGCCACAATGTGGTATTCTCATTTGCTAAAGAGGCCTCTGCTAAGGCAAAATCTCTCTTTGCCAATACGAAAGGTAAAATTAGAATTCCAGACCCAAAAACAGTATACTTACATCTGCCAGCAAGCTATTTTGAACCGAGAACACTGATAACCGTCATGCGAAAAATCCTGATGGAGAAAAAGAAGTGAGCGAAAAAGAAAATACACAATCCCAAAAACCGAACTCATTCAGACCATTAACAGTTTCTTTCGTTTTAGCTTTTATCACACTTTTGATGGGAGGCTTGGTATCAGACTTTTTGGTTTGCGCACCTCATGCTGTTTATGCTGGGACTTTAGTTGAGAAAGACACAAATGTTGCAAATGCTCGAAGACCGGCAAATACTGAGAAATTGGAATATTGGCTGAAGAATATGGTGTGGTACCACCGATTTACGAATGAAGAGATAAAAGCCGCTACAGGGCTTACAAAGAAGGAAATAATTTCCGCATTAAAGAAATTTAATATTCGGCAAGGCAATCGGCCGAAGCGAGCAGAGGATGCGCCGCTGCTGGTGATGCCCTATCCCGGTGGACGTCATCCTCGAATCGGTTTCTTAGATGGTGAGATTGAGCCGCAGCGGGAAACAAAGTTTAGTGTATTTACGCCTTGGGAGCCCTCCTCCTATAGCTACGTCGTCGTGGATGTGCCGGAAGCTATCTGGTCGAACCTCGGCCTGACATACCTGGCCCATACCCATATCGATACGATATGGGCCAAGCAGGGAATTGATCTGCCAAAGCTGGAATGGAACCGCCGCGCCGATGGGACGCTGGACATCGAGCGAAAGCTGCCGAACGGAATCGCCTTCGGCATGCATGTAAAGCCAACAAAAGAGGCGGTGCGGATGGAATTATGGCTGAAGAACGGAACAGATAAAAAGCTCAGCGATTTGCGGGTGCAGAACTGCGTTATGACAAAGATGGCAGCGGGCTTTGAGCAGCAAACAAACGACAACAAAGTATTAACAAATCCCTATGTAGCCTGCCGGAGTAGTAACAGTAAACGATGGATTATAACCGCGTGGGAAAACTGCAATAACCCGTGGGCAAATGATAAGTGCCCCTGTTTTCATTCGGATCCGAAGTTTCCAGATTTAGAACCGGGCCAAACGTATCGGCTGCACGGCTGGCTTTCTTTCTACGAGGGAACAGACATCAAGGCAGAATTCAAGCGAATCGAAGCAACCGGCTGGCGAAAAAAGTAGGCTGGTGTAGGTAAAACCAATAAATTTAAGTAATCAGGAGATCTAACAATGAGTAAATTCAGGCAAAGCATCTCAGTAGCAGCCGTGGTGGTACTTTTTACAACCGGTCTGGGACTATCGGCTACAAAAAAACTCAAAACGCTGGAAATCTGTGCCAAAGCTCCTAACTTTAAGCTACCCGGCGTGGACGGAAAATCTTACAAACTGTCAAGTTTTGCCAAAGCCGATATTCTCGTCGTTATTTTCACCTGTAATCACTGCCCTACCGCCCAAGCCTACGAGGAGCGGATTAAGAAGCTGGCAGCCGACTACAAAAATAAAGGCGTAGCTGTCGTAGCCATTTCGCCGAACGATCCTAAGGCGGTACGTCTGGATGAATTAGGTTACTCGGACATGAGCGATTCACTTGAGGAGATGAAAATCCGCGCAAAGGACAAGAAATATAATTTTCCTTATCTCTATGATGGTGACAAACAAAAAGTATCCCGCGCTTACGGTCCGGTTGCGACCCCGCACGTGTTCATCTTCGATAAAGAACGAAAGCTGCGCTATGTAGGCCGAATTGACGATTCCGAAAAGCCCAAACGGGTCAAATCCAGAGATACACGTAACGCGATTAATGCATTGCTGGCTGGCAAAGAAGTCACCGTTGAAAAAACCAGGACGTTCGGCTGTTCCGTTAAGTGGGCGAATAAAAGAGACTCCGCAAAAAAATCCTTTGAGCAATGGGCCAGGGAAGCTGTCGCGGTGGAAATGATAAGTGCAGACGGGATAAGAGAGCTTACGAAAAATGGCTCGGATAAACTGCGATTATTCAATGTTTGGGCAACCTGGTGTGGGCCGTGTGTAGTAGAATTTGACGAGCTTGTTACCATAAACCGGATGTACCGAGGCCGGGACTTTGAAATGATTACCATCAGTGGCGATTCGACCGAGAGGAAAGACAAAGTCCTTTCATTCTTGAAGAATAAGCAGGCTTCCTGCAAAAATTATCTCTTTAATTCGGAAAACAAATACGAGTTGATGGGAGCAGTGGATCAACATTCGCCCGGGGGCATTCCATACACCATTCTGGTTAAGCCGGGCGGAAAAGTCATTTACCGTCGGCTGGGAATGATAAATCCGCTCGAGTTGAAAAAGGTAATTGTCGAATATTTGGGGCGCACATACAAATAAATGTTACACATGCGTTGAGAAAACTATAAACGGAGCAAAAAAACACGTAAGCTGGAGAATAAATATGTGGGACAGAATAAGCATATTTGTATTAGTGATTTTGGTAGGGCTTTTGTTGACAGGCTGTACCGAGCAACTACAGAGTCGCAAAGGCGAGTCTCCGCTGGACAATCTGCCGCAGCATATAAAGCGGGTAACACACTTTGGCCAGAGAGCGGACTTCTCACACGACGGCAAACGCATTTTGTTTATTGAGAGAACTTTCGGTGACGTCTATGAAGTAGAACTGAAAACGAAGATTATCCGCCCAATAACGCACCATTACTTCCATGAGGGCTATACACGGGCATTGTACCTGAGCAATGGAGACATCCTGCTTTCAGGCGCTCAACAATTCGACGCAAAGGACCCATGGCCAAGCCGCAGCGAAAAGAACGCCGAATTATGGGTACTCAGGAAGGAGCTTTCGGGGCCGCCCAAACCTTTGGGCGAGAAGTGCTTTGAAGGCCCGGCGGTTTCGCGCAGACAACTGCGGATCGCATGGACACAGGGTGGCGCATTCTATATGGCGGATATAGTCTATGGAGAAGGCAGGCCTAAACTAACGAACAAAAAGAAGATTCTGGACAAGAAAGATTTGTCTTTTGAGACCGGCCTCGAAACACAGAACTTTAGGCCGCCGGATGAAAAGGAACTGATATTCAGCGCCTATGGTTACCAGGGCACCGAAGTTGCCGGGCTGAATATCAAAACCGGCAAAGTGATCAACTACTCGAAGGCTCCGAACCAGTATGATGAACCGGAAGGTATTTTCCCTGACGGCAAACACACATTGGTCGAATGCGACAAGCACAATACTAAAGGCTCACAGCATATTGACATTTACAAACTGGCACTGGACGGCTCAGGCAAGACACAACGCATAACGTTCTTCGGTGACTACCCCGGCTACAAGGCTTCTAATCCGGTAGTGAGCGATGATGGCCGATATATGGCTTTTCAATTTGCCAAAAGGGGTGATCCTGCCGGCGTTGGAAGAGGCATTATGATATTCGATTTAGTCCAATATGGAAGGATGAAAAAAACTCGGGATAAATAGATAACATGTTCTTATTTGTGCCGAGAACTCCAACAAGGGATGCATGAAAATGGATTTAGAAAAAATTTACAAATCACTGAAAGTTGGCCTGTTCCTGTCATTTTTAGTTTTGTTTCTCGCTGGTGGCTGTGCGGATGAGCCCCAGAGCACCTCTGACGGGCCGGACGATCAAAAGGTCTTAGCTCAATTCAAAATTTCAAAAGATGGGTATCCGATACTTCTCCCTGTTACGTTCAAGGACAAAGAATATTTGTTCTTGCTCGACACCGGATGTTCTCACACGGTATTTGATACATCATTTAAGCACAAATTGGGAAACGTAAAAAAAGTTAAAAGAGCGCTAACAGCCGGAAACCGTATCGTGGCCGAATTATTCGACGCCCCTGAAGCCTTTCTTGGCCCTCTCAATGTCAAAGATTGCGGTGAAGTGGCTTGCTTTGACCTCAAGATGCTCCAATCCGTCATAGGAAGGAAAGTCAGTGGGCTTATAGGAATGAATTTCCTAAAAAAACATGTAGTCCAAATAGATTTTGATAAAGGGACACTTTCATTTCTTCAGCCCCAAGAACAGCAACGTTCCCAGTGGGGGAACGAGTTGCCGATAAGCTATAATCCACTTGGAATTCCACAGATTACAGGTAATATTTATGATAGTATCAAAGTGGACTTTTGGATTGATACCGGAGCAAATAGCACAGGGGGATTAAGCAGCGACATATTTGATCAAATTCTCTCAGAAAAAGAACTAAAAACTTCCGAGATACTATTTGCAACAGCCTCCGGTGTGATACGACAAAGAGAAATACGCATCGATAGTCTCTCTGTCGGCTCATTTAAGTACCAGTATCTTATCTTCGGTGAGGGTAATTGGTCTTATTTAGGATTGTCATTCTTGTCTCGCCATGGAGTCACTTTAGATTTCCCCAATAATAGAATTTATCTCAAAAAAGGCAAAGGGTTCAAGAAGGATGACGAAACTGACATGAGCGGCTTGCACCTTCTTCACATTTCAAACAAGACCGTAGTCTATTCTGTTGATGAGGGCAGCCCGGCTCAAAAAGCAGGTATCAAGGCTAAAGATATCATCCTCAAGCTCAACGACAAAGATGCAAATCAATATGACATTTCAGAGCTTAGACGCCTTCTAATGTCCAGGGACGGACACAAGATCATGATGACAATTAAGCAGGGTGATGATGTCAAAGATGTATCATTTCTGCTTAAGAAAAAGATATGATGTATTTTCACAGAAACTAACCTCCTGCCACTGGCTTACTTTATCGGATGATATATAATCTCAGTTATGAAACTTTGACTCAAATGTTCATAAGTCTCTTAATATTATGGGTTTAAGCTTGTCTATAGTCAAAAGCTGCTGCTGTGTTTTGCGGGCATAGCACCCGGTTTTCCCAGCATTGAAAGCCCCTTGTTTGTCAAAACTCTTGACATGGAGCAAAAAAAGTGCTATAATGTATTTTTATTAATAAGGAAAAACTTATAAGGTGCTGATTGCACCTCACCTATATCAGTAGGGGTATTTTAGTTTTAGTTAAGTGGACTCCCACAATGTTGTAATTGTTGCGGTGCTGTTCCACGGGCCTTTCGGACTTTAAAAAAGGGGGTAGGGTTATATGTCGTTCAATCATCACAATCACAGGCAGATCACATGCAGTGAAACTTCTGCGCAATTCCTGGGCCGTAAGATTATCGCATCTTTTAAAATGCAGACCGGCAAATTAATACATATAGGCGCCATTTTGATTTTGTTTGTTTTGCTTACACCTTCAGCAGTATTATCCTATACTGTTTTGTGGGATACTTCACATGGGGTTTATGTCTCCGGCACATTTGGTGGTGATGGTTACCAGCCGAGTCAAAATGGATACTATCGGACACTGGCTGAACACCTCGGCAATAATAACTTTACGGTAGATACTACCTCTCAAGGATTTCTTACAGACGATCCCGGGAGCTATGATGTTATAGTTGTCTGTCTTACGAGCGCTTTTTATAGCAGCTACACAACCGCTGAAGTTGACCGTATAGTTGATTTTGTCAACGATGGCGGCGGCCTGCTCATTATGGGAGACCTGCTGGTTGCACCAAATGCCAATATCCAACCTGTAGCATCTGAATTCGGTATCACACTTGCTCTTTCTGATGTGCTCCCTTATGATATTCTTACCGCAGGACACACTGACCATCCTATTTTTGATGGCGTCGATGAGATATTTATGTACGCTGCAGCAGAATTGTCTGCTCAAAGCCCGGCTTTCCCCGTCGCCTGGCAGGAAGTAACCGAAAAAGACATAGCTGCGGTAGCCCAATATGGCCAAGGCAGGGTAGTAGCACTTGGAGATTCTACTCTGTGGTCATGGGTTAACATTTACGAAGAACGTTTCTACACGGCGGATAATCCACAGTTTGCTGTCAGTACATTCAACTATCTTGCTGTACCAGAGCCGGTGACGCTTTTGCTTCTCGGTCTTGGCGCGGCGCTTTTAAGAAAAAAGAGGCCAAGAAAACCATAAGCTATATAAGCCCTTTTAAATAAACAGCCCGCCATAACTTTTCACTCCACTGCACACCGATAAAGCCGTTATATCACCTTGAATTTCTCGCTTTAGATAATCTACCGAGGCCTTTCCGGGGATTATATTGTAATTTTTGGCCTGAGAGCTTATTATTGGCACAGAAAACGTCAGGACTGTTTAGTATTATGTCGGCAAGTTGGAATTCAGGCTGTGCGTAA
>VRUL01000047.1 GCA_019456145.1 Planctomycetota bacterium | reverse complement strand
AAGTTGGGCTACGCCCTCCGCCACAGTAACGTCCGTAATAGAGAAATCCGCAATTATGCCGTCGAGCGCGGTAAAGTTTCTCTCTATGGCTGCGTGCAGTTCATCGATACGCTGACGCAGCATACCCGGCAGCTCTTCTATTTTCCTCATATCGACAATTTCGGTAACGACGAAATAGCGGTCATACAGACCCATATGCCCGGCGGGGATTCCTCTGTTAGGGCTCAAGTAGCCTCGGAAATGTGCATAAACATAAAAGCTTCCTGGGCGAAACTCACCCTTCCTGCGTAGTTTAGCATATTGCTTCCCGATATCAGGATTGTGGAAGAGCACCCACCATCTGGCATCAGAATCCTCAGGCAGGAATTCGCTATTCTCAAACTCAAGCTTCAGCTTTCCTTTCCTCTCGATATACGCATATCCGAAATCCTTGAGTGTCACCTTCATGTTACCGGCTTTGATATCAGCGATGGCAGCAGCTCGGCCTGCTTGAAGACCTTGATTGTCAGGCCCCCTCCCGTTTCCGGAAGAGTACGTGCCGTGAATGCATTTAAGGCCACTTTCGTAACCCTCATAATAGTAAAAGATGAATTTCTCCTGTTTCTCGACTGAGCGATATTTCTGCCGCGCGAGCGGTACCGCTTGCTCCTTCAGCTTCTCCGGGGCAGTTCCAAAGCGCCCCTCGTCAATCAGCTTATTAGAGGAGTATCCATCATAGGGCGTTGTACATCCCCCGAGCAAGCTTGCCATGAAGCCAAGCATTGCAGTGTAATATTGCCACTTCTTCATCTTCACGGCCCAACATAATAATATACACCACTTTTTGTTGCCAATTTATCCGCTGCTTCGGTTCAATTCTCATATTTCATATTGAGTCGCCAGTTGCCAGTATTTAGTCGGCGTTTTTAAGCGAAATCCTCAGTTGTCAATCAAGCTATAATTAGTCTTTAGTATATAGTCGTTAGTATTTAGTTTCTGCGCTAACGCCCCGGTTTCTTTATCAAGTTGCGAGAACAGAATAGCATAAAAAAATCAAATATCAAAAAGAAAAATGCAAAAATGATGAGATTGCTTCGTCCTAAAAGTCAGGACTCGCAATGACATTTTCTTATGGATTTGTAGCTTTCGCGGGAATGACAGCATGGGCTAAAGCCCATCCTACCCGGCTAAGCGGATTAGAAGTGCTGCTTAAGGTTTTATTTGTATACATTTTGTCCTATTATGGTATAATCAATCCGCCACAAAAATTGGCGGACAAGTAGGATTTCTGCTGGAGATTCTTCAATGAAAAGAGGCAAATTTCGGTTTAATCAATATTCTGCATTTTTGATACTTGCTTTGTGTGCATCGCTGGTATCGGTCGGGACGACCGACGTCGGCGATTCGGTGCGCAAGTTGATTGAGGCCGACTGGGTAAGGGCCGATATAGAGTTTGCTTCCGGAGGGACGGATGCATCTAAAGCGGCAAAGGTCAATGTGAGCGGTGTGACCACGGCCCAGGACGCCGCGGGCGGCTGTGACGGTGTCAAGAACGGCAGGTTCGGTTTTCATGTCGCCAGTAAAGAGCAGGACCCGTGGTGGCAGGTCGATTTGGGCGAAAGGGTCAAATTAGATCGAATTGTCATCCACAATCGCACCGACGGCGGCACAGCCGGGCGTACGCGGAACATCCAGATACTCGTAAGTGAATCCGACAAGAACACCCGGTTCAGATCCATCTATCAACACGACGGTCAGATTTTCTACGGAGAGAATAAGGCCCTTATAGTGAGTCTTAAGAACAAGAACGTATCAGCGCGTATTGTTCGGTTAGCCATACCAGGCAAATGCTCGTTTGCACTCGATGAAATTGAAGTGTATGCGGCGGACGACTCGAAGAAAAATATTGCCCTGGGAAAACCAGCGGACCAAAAGAGCGTAAGCCCGCATTCTTATCCCAGTACGACAGTCGTAAGGCCCGGACACAGGACGGACGGATTTTCCCTGGCGCATACGAAGCAGATCGCTGACAGAGCCGAGCAATTAGCTTTACGGTTGAAGCGACAGAACGGCGATGCGGACCGTCTGCGAAAGCTAAGTATCTCTCTTGTGTCACTGAGAGAACATCTTAGCCGGTCGGAATCAAATAAGGCCATATCCGAAGAGGCCCGCAAATCGCTGTACTTCGAGGCCCGCAGTCTTCTGCGACAGATAGCTTTTTGCAATCGGCTGCTGGACTTCGAGAAGATACTGTTTATCAAACGTCATGACTCCGTCGGCGTGTTCCACATGTGCGACCAGTACTACGGCTGCAACGCCCGGCCCGGGGGCGGACTGTTTATCCTCTCGGACCCCTTCGGTACAAGTCCGAAGTTGATCAACGTTCTGCAAAACTCGGTCGTCGGGCGGGGACGGCTCACCGGCGACGACCTTTCCAGCGGCACGTTTCTGGCGCCGGAGCTATCGTATGACGGCAAGACAATCCTGTTCGCCTACACACAGGCCAAAGCCTATGAGAAATACCAAGGGAAAGAAGCGTATGACTGGGGCCCTGAGATCAGCTACCATATCTTCAAGGTCAACACCGACGGCAGCGGGCTGGTGCAGTTGACAGACGGGCCTCGGAATGACTTCGACCCGACTTTTCTGCCCAACGGCAGGATCGTGTTTGTCACTGAACGTCGCGGCGGGTATTTGCGATGCGGGCGGAATTGCCCGGTATATACGATGTACTCGATGGCACCGGACGGCAGCGACATCATCTGCATCAGCTTTCACGAAACGCATGAATGGCATCCGAGTGTGAACAACGATGGGATGCTTGTCTACAGCCGTTGGGACTATGTCGACCGCGACACGAACATCGCCCATCATATCTGGACGTGCTTCCCGGACGGTCGGAACCCGCGTTCATTCCACGGTAACTATCCGGTCAGGCGTGAAAGCCGGCCGTGGATGGAGATGAGCATCCGGGCGATCCCCGGCTCACACCGCTACGTGGCTACCACGGGCTCCCATCATGGGAACGCCTTCGGATCGCTTGTTATGATCGATCCTCGTCTCGAGGACGACCGGGCGATGGCGCAACTGACACGGCTGACTCCCGATACGTCTTTCCCTGAAGCGGAAGCGAAGCCGATTCGCGATCATATGAGGTACGGCACGGCGTGGCCGCTGAGCGAGGATGACTACCTGTGTGTTTACGACTCCGAGGCCAGGAACCGCGGTATCTATTGGATCGACCGCTTCGGCAACCGCGAACTGATTTATCGCGACCCGTCTATCTCGTGTCTGAGCCCGATTCCGCTGCGGCCGCGTCTCAGGCCCCCGGTAATCCCGAGCAAGACAGTCCAAACAGCCGAGGCAATCCGAAGGGCTGGCGGCAAAATCCCACAGGAAACCATCACTATCGTCAATATTTATAACAGCGATTTTGTATGGCCCGAAGGCTCAAAGGTCGCAGCGTTGCGAATCATCCAGGCCCTGCCAAAGACTACCCCTCCGCCAAACCGACCACGCATCGGTATCGCCAACCAGACCAACGCCCGAGCCGTGCTTGGGACAGTACCTGTCGAAACCGACGGCAGCGTTTATTTCGAAGCGCCTGTCGGCAAAGCGATTTACTTCCAGGCACTCGACGAACGCGGTATGGCAATCCAGTCGATGCGCTCTGCAACATACGTGCACCCCGGCGAGCAACTGACCTGCCTGGGCTGCCACGAGCCAAAACATCACACCCCGAAGCAATCTACAACAACTCCATTGGCCCTGCAACGTCCAGCGTCGAAAATACAGGGCGACGTTAACGGCTCAAATCCCTTCAACTATGTCCGGCTGGTCCAGCCCGTCCTGGAAAGAAACTGCGTTACCTGCCATCAGCAGAAAAAAGCTCTCGATCTTACCGGTGAAATCGAAGGCAAAAACGGATGGACACGCTCGTACAACAACCTGGCCGAGAAGTACGGCTTTTACTTTAACGTCTCCAATGGTTCCATTAACCAGGGCGTTCATGGGGGCAGCCGAACAATCCCCGGCAAGTTCGGGGCCAAAGCCTCCGGACTAATGGAGTATATGGACGAGCGACATTACGGCGTTAAGCTCTCAGAAGAAGATTTTCACCGGCTGACTCTCTGGCTTGACTGCAACAGCGAATTCTATGGCTCTTACGAAAACACCGTCGCCCAGGCTAAAGGCCAAATAGTATGGCCGACATTAGATTAAGAGCCTATCGGCCCTATCGAAAATTTACTCGACAACAGTTGAACAGTTCCGCACAAAATAGCTGAATATGATGATTTCCTACCAATGATTGGTCGGAGCCATCTGCCAAGCTTGAAGCAACTGGACTTCGACAGAACCTCCTTCGGCGAAAAGGACTACTGAGGTGCTGTCTTGGCGAGTGGGATAGATGCGCTGGGTCACACACTGCCTTGCGTTGGCAAAGACTTCAAGTATCGAGCGGTCCAAGAAGATTCGAAGACGAAGGTTTTCGCCTTTCCTCAGTTGGAATGGCGCTATCTGTTCGGTCACCTGCGGGTTATTCCCGCCTTTCATACAGAAGGTGAAGTATTTGACCTGGTCGAGGCTTGAGTTTTTCACGTCAATTTTCAAATGTTTAGCGGACGGATCATATTCGATGACGGTCTGTTCGGCGCCGTCAGGTGAGCAGCGCAGCTTGACTCCAAACCTTTTGGCGCTGCCGGGCTTGATGGTCAGGTCCAGTTCAAGACAGTCGCCATGCACATCTTTCAGTGTGACCGGCGAACCATCAGCGACCCTAATACGCTCGTGTTTCTTCCCGTGCATGCGCAGCTTCTTAAGCTCTTCGATCGGCTCAATCCGTAATGTGCCGTCGGCGTTTAAGGAAAGGACGCGAGGCAGGGTCATTGTTCCGCTCCATCCGTACTGGTTTCGAGGCCGACGGTCCAGGGCCCAGGCCCACATGATGCGTCGTCCCCGGTCATCGAGCAGACTCTCAGGCGCAAAACAAGTTCCGCCGGGCCAGTTCATCCGCTGATGGAGTTGGGGGGTGAACTGTTCATTCTTCCACTGTCCCAGATAATAGCGACAGCCGCGAGCATGGCTGATACAGAGGAGCATGTACCTATCGCCCAGCTTGAAGAAATCAGGACAGGAGATGTCCTCGAAGCCATCTACTCCGGGCATATTCTTTGTCAGAAACGGCCCGACATATTTCCAGTTGTCCAGTTTATCAGCCTTGAACAAGGTTGCTTTTGCGCCGCCGAAAATTGCGTAATACGTATCACCTTCCAACCATCCGTGCGGATCCCATGAACGATACAATTTCTCCTCCGGACTGCCCCTTTTGGGTGTAGGGATAATGGGATTTGTCGGAAGCTTGGTCCACGTTTCCAGATCCGGTCCGCCACTGGTAGCGATACAGTTGCCGGCGCCGACACCGTGGTAGAGTATGGTGGCGTGGCCCTTTTTGTTGACAAAGCAGTTGCCGCTGAAAATCCCGCGGTCGACATCGCCTGGCGCAGGGAATAACGCGGGGCTGTGCCATCGCCAGTGGAGCAGGTCCTTGCTTGAGGCATGACCCCAGCAGTGGCCGCGTTCGTCCTGAAAGATATAGCATAGATGATACTTACCGTTCCAGAAGATTGCGCCGTTTCCATCAAAGGGCATGCACCTGCCCTCCGGTGTAACGAAGTGATAGGTGGGCCTATGTGGGTCACTCAAAAGCTTCTCTCGCAACTGGCGCTGCGCGGTAACAAGGTTTTTATCCTCCGTACGAGGCGCCGACTTTGTGAGCATGCGTGTAAAGAATGCCTTCGGTGCAGCAACCATAACAGGCTGGCTACCTTCAAGTACCAAGTGGTTACCGACTATTTTAGCCCCTCCGGTGAGATATGCTTCGGGGAAGTTACCCATGCGATCAGCAGCCTGGCCGTCTTCAAATGTCCACCAAGCCAGGGGCTGGATATCTGAGGCCTTGTTGGGCTTGAGCGTAGCGATTTGCCCGGCTGATAATGCCTTATTATAGATTCGTGCATCGTCAATTTTTCCACGAAAGCATGATGTGTCCGCAGCATCCAGGTGGCGTCTTCCGAACATGACAACGCTGCCTGAACCAAACTTTTGCGGCTTTTCGATTTTGTACGAGGAATATTTTTTGCCCCGGCGATAAATCGTGATGCTTTTGCCCTTATAAACTATAGCGAGCTGTACAAGTGTATTCCGGCCCGCTGTTTCAGCAGGGCTGGCTTTCTGGTCCTTTTGGCTCCTTCGGTGATAGTCGCTACCGGCCATCCATTTTCCCTGCGCAAGCTCACCGAAGATGATACCGTCGAAGTGACTGGCCATGTCGTCAAGCGTTAAGGCGCTTCCGCCACTTTGGTTCAGATTGGCCGGCGCGGCCCATACAACGAGAGTTTTGTCTTTAATTTCTGCTCTCGGGGCCCCTGTCGCTGTTTGAAAGGTTGCGAAAATCCCAATGAGCACAAAGAATGAAGTAGTAATCTTCACAGTTTTCCTCCTTATTCGGCTTCAATACGAACGGCCACTTTTACAGAAACCCTGTCACTCAACTACTCTCATGGCAAAAACATCGGTCTTTGTCCAGGTGTCAGGAGACCATATCACCTGATCTTATAGCTGATCGACATGCCATCGTTCTTTTCCATAGAGGCCCGGATAATAACCGTGTCGTAGTCGGGGCTTTCCTGCATATAATCCAGAAAATCCTTCATCGCCCTTTCAGAACGGATTACATTGTCACCGACGATCACTGCGCCGGGTTTTAGCTTCGGCTCGATAAGTTTGAAATATTTGAAGTAATCCCGTTTCAAGGCATCGATGAAAACAAAATCAAAATTGCCCTTAAGCGTTGGCAGTGTCTTGAGGGCATCTCCTTCTATGCAGGTAACGGTTTTCTCCAAGCCGACCTTCCGCAAATTATCTCGGCATTGTTTAACCATCTCGGGATCGATTTCCAGCGTGTAAAGATGGCCTCCTGTTCTCTGGAAACCCACCCCCATATTGATGGCCCCGAAGCCACTGGCAGATCCCACCTCTATGCCGCGTTTGGCCTTGCTGCTTTCGATTAGAATTCGCAGCATCATAGCATCGCCGACCGTGGTGTTCAGTGGGGTACGCTGGAAGTTTTTGATAAACTGCCTGCGGAACTCATCGCTGGCCTTGTTTTGCTGACCCGAATAAACCAGAAGCACTTTAGAACCGACCAAACCCGCACACAAAACCAGAATCAATAGTCTATACCGTTTCATAATGACCTCCTTTGCCTAAAAGAAATTAATAAAACAACAATCTAATCACCCATCTTGCTCGGACTTTCACATGAACTACTGTTGTTTTCACCACTACCAAGACCCTCAACATGGTTATGATACCAAAATATCCTCAAATTGCAACCGCCTGAAAGCGATTTTCACTTTGGTTTCCGAATACGAACCGCCCTGCCGACAGTTGCTAAAGTTGAGTTTATAATGGTGACAACCGTTCAGGCATTATCGCGCCTGATTCAACAAGCCATGTGTCGAGTTTGCGTTTAAGTTCGGCGGCCTTTTTGGGCATTTCCCGGGACAGGTCCCGCTTTTCGCCGAGGTCTTCAGCAAGGTTGTACAATTCGACTGAGTCATCGTCATACCACTCGATAAGTTTGTAATCACCTTCGCGTATAGCGCCGCCTAATTGGTTGGAGCCGTGCCAGGCGTAGTTTGGATAGTGGAAGTAAATGGCTTTGCGTTTGAGCGGGCCGGTCTGCTTGAGCAGCGGCATGATGCTTTCGCCGTCGAGTTTCTTGCCTGTCCCTTGGGATATACCAGAGACATCCAGCAGCGTAGGATAAAAATCGGTGCTGATGACCGGTGTATGGCAGATCGTCTTAGCCGGTACTACGCCGGGCCAGCGGACAATCAGCGGTACACGGATGCCGCCTTCATAGAGGTGACCCTTGCTGGCCCGCAAGGGGCGATTATCGGAGACCCCGTTGAAGCCACCGTTGTCGGATGTAAAAATCACTAACGTTTGGCCGGCAAGTTTTAACTCGTCGATGGCCGCCATAACTCGCCCTACCGCCGCGTCCATTGCTTCAATCATCGCGCCGTATCGCGGGTCTTTCAGGCCGGGACCGACGCGTTTCTCGTATTTATCGATCAACTTCTTCGGGGCTTCCATCGGCCAGTGCACAGTGTAATTCCAAAGCGCCACAAAGAACGGCTCGTCTCTGTGTGCCTGCATGAAAGTTATTGCCTCGTCGGCCAGGCGATCGGGTAGGTACTCGCCCTGTCGTCGGTTTTTGATGGTTGGATTCCTATAGGGATCGAAGTAGGTCGGCGGTCCTCCGAACGAGCAGCCGCCGATATTCAAATCGAAGCCCTGGAACTCCGGCCGGAGTTCCTGCTCACTGAGGCCCTTTTGTGCCGACGCTCGCGAGAGGTGCCACTTGCCGAAAAAACCGGTGGCATAGCCGGCGTCTTTTAGACGCTCGGCGAGTGTAACGTGCTCCAGCGGCAGATGATTAAGAGTCTTCGCAGAAAGTAGTGTCGAATCTTTCGGCCTGTACTGCGGACGGTCGGGGATGTGTGTGGTCAGACCCAACCTCGCCGGCGACTGTCCTGTCATAATGGCCGCCCGTGTAGGTGAACATACCGGAGCGGCAGAGTAGGCGTCTGTGAAGCGCATTCCCTGCGACGCGAGGCGATCGATGTTCGGGGTGTCGAGCCGGTCGTTACCCTGGCAGTGCAGGTCCATCCAACTCAGATCGTCAATCATAATCAGGATAATGTTCTTTCGCCTCTTAGAGACCGAAGCGGTTGAACTCAAGCCGTTGGTCCCGCACCCTGGCAGGGACATCGCGGCTGCGCCAAAAGCGAGCATCTTGAGAAAATCCCGCCTGTTTACTGTATTCATAAACCATCCTTTCAAACGGTGAAACTCATGCCGCCTTGTACAATTACAAATATGAGAGACGTATCAAAGCAACATTAATTCTCTGTTAAGACATTTGCTAAACCGGGACTTATGGTATCCTCTAACGCTCAATAATTCAAGAAGGTTTTCGTGACACTTTAACCACAAAAAGCAGGCTATCAGGCTTGCTTCTTTGTATTAAGGACAAATACGCTCTTTGCAAAAGCTGTTAATTTAATTAGCAAAAATTCTTGAAATTGCAGGAAAAAGTGATATACTGTATTATGGTTAGATGTCCCATACGAATATTTGGACAGTAAGGGGTATTATCTGGTTCGGTAATCGAGGTTCAGTATACTTGATTCATTGAAATACTATTGGCTAATTCAGAATGGAGTGAATTAACATGAATATCGATATCAGAAACACATTTCAAAGCAAAACCCACTTCATTATTTTATCTGCATTGGTTTTGGCCTTATTTACCGGTTCGACGGTCATTGCAAAGGCCAGGATTGTCAAGATTAAGACCGCCGCCGACAGCGAGAAAGCCGGATATGAGAGCTACAGGGCGATGGATGGTGATCCTTCGACAATGTGGCATACGTTTTTCGGGGCCGGAGATCCGAAACCTCCACATGCTATTATCGTTGATTTGGGAGATGCCTATGAAATATCCGGTTTTGTCTATCTGCCGCGCACAAGCGGTGGCAACAACGGGACAATCAAAGACTACGAGTTTTTTGTAAGCAATGATAAAAAGAAGTTCGGGGCACCTGTTATTAAAGGGGCTTTTACCAAACTTAATGGCAAAAATATTGTCAAATTTCAGAAACCCACAAAAGGCCGCTATATAAAATTAAGAGCACTTTCGGAAGTCAACAACAACCCCTGGATCTCTATAGCGGAATTGACAATCCTGACCGAAGGTATTCATTTCGTGTCAACCGATTCCTCCGGTCTGATTATCGAGACACCTGAAACCGAAACAGAACTGCAATATGAAATCCTACGCAGGGACATTAATCGCCGTGAACATATTTCAAGACATGCCGAGCAGACTTTTCATCTGCAATCTCTGATTCTCGAATCGGACCGCGATCCCCTGGATGTTGTTTTAAGACGTACTAAGATACTGGTTGAAGATTTAAAGCAAATGCCGGGCGCACCAAATCTTTCAAAGTATGAAAACCAATTAAAAGATTTACAGGCAAAATCCTCAACTGCCGGTTTTGAAGAGATAGAAGCTCGTTACCAGTTGTTTGAAAAGGCGTATAAGCTTCGACGTAAAATTACCTTTTCAAATCCACTGCTGAACTTCGACAAGATTCTTTTTATCAAAAGGCACAGGGCAACCTTTAACCATATGTGCGATCAGTATTACGGTATTAACGCATTACCAGGAGGAGGGCTTTATATCTTATCTGATCCGTTTGGTGAGAATCCCCAGGTAAAGGAAATTCTCAAGAATTCTGTCGTAGAAAAAGGCAGGCTCAAAGGACAGAAGCTTACGGACGGCTCGTTCGTTTCACCGGGTTTATCTTATGACGGCAAAACCATCATGTTTGCTTATGTCGAGTGTAAGGGTGATAAAGCCCACCGCCATCATACTGATCCTTCAAAAGGACACTGGCATGAAGGTCGCAGCTATCATATTCTCAAAGTTAATATTGACGGCACGTCCCTGGAGCAGTTGACTGACGGGACATGGAACGATTTCGACCCATGTTGGCTTCCCAATGGTCGAGTCGTATTTATCTCGGAGCGTCGAGGCGGGTATCTCCGCTGCGGTAGAGTGTGCCCGACCTATACCCTGTTCGATATGAATCCCGACGGCAGCGATATTAGGTGCCTTAGTCCGCACGAAACAAACGAATGGCACCCGAGTGTAACTAACGACGGGATGATCATCTATACTCGTTGGGATTACATAGATCGTCACGGGTGCACGGCACATCTTCCGTGGATTACGACACCGGACGGCCGGGATTCCAGGGTGGTACACGGCAATTTCGCTCCACGCGAGCTGCGTGCCGATATGGAGCTTGACGTTCGCGCTATCCCCGGCTCGCATAAATTCGTTGCCACAGGCGCACCCCACCACGGCCAGGCGTTTGGTTCGTTGCTCGTCTTTGATCCTCGCATCGAGGACGATGACGCGATGGCGCCGGTTAAACGAATCACGCCGGAGGTGGATTTCCCGGAGACGCAGGGCGGCGCGCAGGTTTATGGAACGGCCTGGCCGTTAAGTGAAAAATATTATCTTTGTGTTTATGACCCAACTATGCAGCCCGGGATCGGGAGTCAGGGAAAAAACCCTCTTCGCGGGCGATACGGTATTTATCTCGTTGATATCTTCGGTAACAAGGAGTTGATCTATCGCGACCCGGAAATCGCCTGCCAAAGCCCCATGCCGTTGCGTCCCAGACCCAGACCGCCCGTATTACCTGACAAATCGGTGCGTGTCGCCAAGGGACAGCCGGCAGAGGCCACACTTGCTCTGATCAACGTCTACGATACGCTGACACCATGGCCTTTGGATATGAAGATCAAGTCGCTTCGGATATATCAGATCCTGCCGATGTCCGTCCCATCCGGCGCCCCGCCGCATGAAACGAGTCTGAGGGAACCGACAGCAGGTGATTCGGTGGTCCTGGCCCGCTATGTATTGGGCACGGTGCCGGTTGAAGAAGACGGCAGCGCACATTTCAGTGTGCCGGCAAGGAAGGAATTGTTATTCCAGGCCCTGGATGAAAAGGGACTGGCAGTTCAATCAATGCGTTCCGCGACGTATTTACAGCCGGGCGAGATGCTTGTATGCCAGGGTTGCCATGAACCCAGACACCGCGCTCCGAAATCACTCAAGAACATTCCCATAGCAATGCGAAGGGAACCTTCAAAGCCCACACCCGACGTGGACGGCACGAATCCTTTCAGTTATCCGCGACTGGTCCAGCCTGTTCTCGATAAGCATTGCGTCAAGTGTCACCAAGACCATCCGAAAGAGGCTCCGCGACTGGATCGAGAGGTTGTCGTCAAGGGCAGACAGAAATGGTATGCTTCTTATCACAGTCTTGCACCGGAGTATGGTTTCTGGAAATACGGGCACCGTCATCGGACCATACCAGGGAAGTACGGCGCACGTGCCTCGAAGCTGTACGACATACTGCAAAAGGGACATTACGATGTCGAACTTTCCCAGGAGGAAATGCACCGTATTACGGTCTGGCTGGATTCATGCTCAATCTTCTATGGCGTCTATGAAAAAGAAGGCGGTATTGCTCAGCTTCAGGGCAAGATTGTCTTTCCGACACTTGAATAAATGAGGTTCGATATCGGGACGCTGAACCATTTGCCCTGAGTTCTATCCATACGTTGTGTTTGCATCGAGAAATTAGCATACATCCTTGAAATTTCTAAAAAAAGTGATATGCTGTCATATTATCAGACGGTTCATACGAATACATAGTCAGGAAGGGGCCATACATAATGAAGCGCTATCTTGCAATCAAATCATGTTTATCGGGACTGCTGGCTATTTGTCTGTTAGCCGGCGTAGTTGAAGCAACAAAGAATAACGCCATAAGCCGGGCCAAAGAAATTCTCGATACCACCGGCGTAAAAGGCGGCATCGTGGTCCACCTTGGTTGTGGTGACGGGAAGTTGACGGCGGCACTGCGCACCAATGACCGCTATACGGTCCATGGGCTCGAAGCAGACCCGGCCAAGGTTGCCAGGGCCAGAAGCTATATCCAGGCGCAAGGCATCTACGGGGTTGTCTCTGTTGAGCGGTATTCGGGTTCGGTACTTCCTTATGCGGATAATCTAATCAACCTTATTGTTGTTCAGGATGCCGGCAAAGTTTCCATGGACGAGGTGATGCGAGTGCTGGCCCCCGGAGGAGCGGCCTGTGTTCAGCGCAACGGCAAGTGGAAAAAAATCGCCAAAGCCTGGCCCGACAATATTGACCAGTGGACTCATTACCTGCACGATGCAAGCAACAACGCCGTTGCCAACGATTCTGTTGTCGGACCACCCCGTAGTCTGCAGTGGATTGCGCCGCCGCTGTGGCTTCGAAGCCATGAAACTCCATCAGGTATTCAGTCACCTGTCTCGGCTGCCGGCCGACTGTTTTACTTTTTCGACGAAGGGCTTATCGGTATCACCGACGAACGTCTGCCTGACCGCTGGTCGCTTGTTTGCCGAGACGCCTTCAATGGAAGGCTGCTTTGGAAACGGTCGCTCAAAGCCTGGGGGTGGCGCCAGTGGAATCCTGGAAGATGGCAGGGAAAAGACTGGACGAAGGTAGGCGGCGGACGAACGGATGTTCCTGCCGAGAACCAGCGTCGGATTGTGGCCGACGGTGACAGGCTCTATACGACGCTTTCCTACCGAGCACCCATGTCAATCCTGGATGCGGCCACGGGTGAAACAATCGTTACGGTTGAAGCGACACGGGGCACAAGTGAGATTCTGGTCAGTGACGGCACTGCGGTCGCTTATACTCGACAAGTATCGACAGGCACTGCTCAACGCAGGGGAGCCAGGAATACAGCCGAAGCGGGATTGGTCGCTGTCCAAGGCCGGACGGGCAAGGTCCTCTGGAAGGAACAGATAAACCAGATCCGCCCTCTGGCATTGGCTATTAATAACGGCCGGATTATCTATCTGAGCGGGAAAAACCTGGTCGCACGCGATTTGAAAGATGGGCATGAACTGTGGAGTGTTCAACCAAAGCGGACTACACCAAAAACGCTGCTTACCGTTAATGATGTTGTAGTTATGCAAGGTGGAAAGTTCGTCTCCGCTTATGATGCAATTAGCGGTAAGGAGCTCTGGCAGAAGACCGTACCGCAGATCGGCGGCGGCGAAGGGAACGATCTGTTCGTAATTGATGGATTGGTCTGGCGCGGAATGCTCAGTGTAAAGGAGGATGGCCGGCCGGTGCGCAAGAGCCCGAATGCGCTGGTCATCGGTTGGGACCTTCGCTCGGGTAAGGAAACCAAGCGGATACTCGTCAAGAACCTTCGAAGTTCGGAACACCACCATCGCTGCTACCGTAACAAGGCAACCATCCGATATCTAATCAGTTCCTACGAAGGCGCAGAGTTCCTCGATTTTCAGGGCGATAACCATTCCCAGAATAACTGGCTTCGTGGTGTATGCAAACATGGAATGATGCCGTGTAACGGCATGTTGTATGTCCCCCCGGACCAGTGTTTCTGTCAACCCGGGTCAAAGTTCCTGGGTTACGCGGCGGTGACATCCGGGCCTGATGTCACCCTTGAGGAGGTCGCGGATAAGAAGCGTCTGGAGAAAGGACCGGCCTATGGAAAAGCATACGAGCCTGAATCTCCTTCGATAGGTAACTGGCCGACGTTCCGCCATGACGCAGCCCGAAGCGGTACAACGCCTGTCGGCGTGGCTCCTGAAGTATCGGTCGCCTGGAAAACCGAGTTGAAAGGCACGTTGACGGCACCCGTAGCCTGGTCCAACAAAGTGTTCGTTGCCAAACCGGACGCCCATACTGTCTACGCGCTTGATATAGAAAGCGGTAAGGTCATCTGGCAGTTCACGGCCGACGGGCGTATCGACTCGCCACCGACAATCCGAGGTGGTATGGTCCTGTTCGGATCAGCCGACGGCCGGGTCTACTGTCTTCGGGCGTCCGACGGTGAACTTGTGTGGCGTTTCCTTGCGGCGCCGACCGATCGGCGAATCGCCTCTTTCGACCAGATCGAGTCGGCCTGGCCCGTTCATGGCAGCGTTCTCGTGGAGAACAACATAGCGTACTTCACGGCAGGCCGCTCCACATATCTGGATGGCGGCATCCGCGTTTACGGGCTCGATGTGGTTAGTGGAAAGATCCTCCACAAGGGCTTGTTGGAAGGACCGCATCAAGACGTGGACAAAGATCGAGATCTCGCCTTTTTCATCCTCGGTGCCAACTCGGACGTGCTCGTCAGCGAAGGTGGATTTATTTACATGCGTCAGAAGAAGATGACACCCGATTTGAAGGAGATCGAAGTGAAGGTCTTGTCGAGCAAAGGCGCCCAGGATGTTGGCCTGCATATTTTCTCGACAGCCGGCCTGTTGGACGACTCCGGGTACAACCGCACGTTCTGGATGTACTCGAAGCGATGGCCCGCGTTCCAGTTGGCGAACCAGGCCCCGAAAACCGGACAGCTCCTCGTGGTCGACGACAAAAAGACTTATGCCGTCCGCGCATTCTATCGCCGGAACGTGCACAGCCCAATGTTCTTCCCGGGCAAGGAAGGCTATCTTCTGTTTGCCGACCTGAATTCGAACGAGCCTCAGATCGTCGGTGAAGCGGGCTGGCGCAAGCCTGTCACCTGGCTGCCCCAATCGCACATCCCACGCCAAGGCAATCCCGGATTGGAGAACGTGAGCCGCGGATTCGGTGCAGACAAGGGCATCGGCTATACCCGAGCGGAACCGCCGGTCTGGACGCGGTGGCTGCCGGTGCGAATCCGTGCCATGGTGAAAGCAGGCGATACTTTGTTCGTGGCAGGCGCTCCGGATGTTTTTGACCCGAAAGATCCTTATGCCGCCTTCGAAGCGCGGAAAGGAGCCAAGGTTGTGGCCATTTCGGCCAAAGATGGAAAGAAACTGTCTGAAACGCCACTTGAGTACCCCCCCGTGTTCGATGGTATGATCGCAGCGGGTGGCCGCCTGTTCGCATCCCTTCGAGACGGAAGTCTTGTGTGCCTGGCTGACAGAAATTGATATACGAGCCGTACAGTGCGAAAAAGTGCGCCCTACACCATCGGAATATTCGGACAGGACGGGATTGTTTCGTAGTAAGCCGTGGTTTCTCTCACGTGAGACAGCGGGGTCCTCAACAGCATAATGAGTAAGGAAAAGACTATAAACCAAGACCCGTTATCGTTGTTAGGCAAATACTCCGGGTTGTTATTACTGCTGGTGATATCGGCATGTTACGGGCAGAAATCTGTTCGACCGGCAACGGCTGCTAAACAGATTCTCTGGGAGCCAGTCGGTTTGTCCGGTGGAGGGGGCATGTTTTCACCGGCGATCTCCGGGGCCGATCCGAATCTTATGATGCTCAACTGTGATATGAGCGCAGCGTATATCTCCGAGGACGGCGGCCGCAACTGGCGTATGATCAACCATTCACAACTCAGAAGTGATACAAGATGCAGGCCGGTCTTCCATCCGTCCAATCCGAACATTATTTACGCTTCATCAGGCGGGAGGTTACGGGTCAGCCGTGACCGTGGCAGAACCTTTGCGTCCATCGGAGATATCAAGGAGTCGCTCTATGGTGAAATTGCTATCAATCCGTCCGACCCGGATGTCATGCTCGCCGGTACACGCAGCGGAAAATGCCTGTTATCACGTGACGCGGGCAAGACGTGGACAGCATGCATTGGACCCAATGGACAGGTGATAGGATTCCATTTTGACTGCACCAGCAAAGACCGCGTTATGTTCGCAGCCACAGATAGGGGCATCTGGCGCTCCGACAACGGGGGGCAGAACTGGGCGGAAAAAACCAATGGCCTGCCATGGAAGGAGATACAGGGATTCGCCGGCAGTTCTAATTCGGCAGATAACATCATCATGCTTTACTGTACTGTACGCAGCAAAGAGGAGAGCGGGAAATTCAGAGGGGGTATTTATCATTCCCGTGATCGTGGCCGGACCTGGCAGCAGGCCATGGGCCGGGGCATCAACACAGAGACAAAGAAAGCCGACCAATGGGCCTACGGTTCCATCGCGCAATACAAGCAGCTTCTTACCACGGATACAAAACCGCTCACCGTCTACGGCATGAACACAAGCACCGGATTCCATCCCCCCCATCACGAGACAGTGTATCGCAGTGACGACGGCGGCGAAACATGGCGCGATACTTACTTCATGGACCCACGTTTCAAGCGCTACAACGTCGCTCCCAACTACTTCACCGCCTCAACAGGACAGAGCTATAAGGGCGGCGACACACCTTTCGGGGTAGCTATATGCAACACCGATCCCGACCGGCTGCTCCTGGTTTGGAGTCAGTGCTATATTACGCACGATGGCGGTGACACCTGGTTCAACGGCCATACGTACCCTGCTCCCGGCCAGAAACCCAAACCAGGCTGTCAATGGGTGTGTAACGGATTAGTGGTTACTACAACCTGGCATTACTACATAGACCCTTTTGAGACAAACCGTCATTACATCACTTACACGGATATCGGCTTGGCGCGGTCCACGGACAGCGGCAAGACATGGATATGGTGGGACAAGCACTCATGGGCATCATGGCGGAACACCTGTTATGAGATTGCGTTCGACCCGGAGACACGGGGTAAGATGTGGGGCGCGTTCTCCAATGTGCATGACATCCCCAACGATAACATTATCTCCGAACGTCACGGCCACAACCGTCCGGGTGGTTTGTGTATCTCGCGTGACTTCGGCGCTTCATGGAAGCACGAGGCTCAGGGTATCCCATTCAAGCCGGTGACCTCCATCGTGCTCGACCCCGGGAGCCCCAGGGATTCTCGTACGCTGTATGCCGGTGTGTTCATGGAAGGCGTGTACAAATCGACCGACGACGGCAAGACATGGATGCTGAAAAAAAACGGACTGGGGCATCCTCAGAACATGAGAGTCTATCGCGTGATCTTGCACAGTGACGGCACGCTCTTTGCGATAATTTGTGCCAAGCGCCCCGCATACGGGAAACCGCTCATGAGTGAGGGTGTGGGATTGTACCGGTCCAGGGACGGCGCCGAGAACTGGGAAAAGGTCAATGCCTCCCGGCTTTTCCTGTACCCCAAGGACTTTACTGTTCATCCCAGGAATAGCAACATCATCCTAATGGGCACGTGCGATTCGAACTGGCAGGATAAGTCCGGCGGCTTGTACTTCTCTAAAGATAGAGGAAATACATGGCAGCGCATCGGCCGCCAAGGACGCCAGACCTTCGGTGGTTACTTTCATCCGAAACGCGATGGGTGGATCTACATGACTCTTACTGAGGGGACGCCTGGCGCGGGTCTGTGGTTGACACGTGACCACGGCCGGACATGGGAGGCATTCAACGATCTGCCTTTCTCGAATATCCAGCGTGTAGCGTTCGACCCATCGGACGATAACATGCTATATGTCACCACATTCGGGGGCAGTGTTTGGCGAGGGCCGGTCGTTCCACATGAAGATTGAATATCCCCTGTCACAAAGATAAGCTGCTTTCAAGGGAATTATTCCTACATATTGATGAGTTATAACACGTTGCAAATCTTCAACAAATAGATTATAATCATTATCGACAATATAGCTCAGTTAGCTAATAGAGCCAATATTATTGGCCTGGCCTCGGCTGCGAAAATTATCCTTAAAGGAAGGAATCACCACATTTGCCAAGAAAGGATGAGGTTGTGAGGAATAAGACCTATTCACCGGATAAACATAGCTACTTTACACTTTTAACAGGGATTGTCCCGGCAATCATAACCTGTCTAACACTTGCAGCCCCGGCTTTATCTGTGGAACTACCATGGAGGTCGCCTAATAACCATCGATTGTTATTGCGCGTAGACGTCCGACGCACTCGGCGCTCAAACTCGCCTGCTTCTGTAGACATTAATTTCGTTAAGGGCCTGGCTGATATGGGCATTTCAGGGACATTCGACGAACATACAATCGAAATGATAGCGTACGATTCCTTAGCTTCGCCGAAGGTTTTTGACGCCTCGCGAGATGGATATGAGCGATATCTTCTGCCATGGCGCATTCAAAAACTCTATCGCGTCAACAAAGTCACCCTGAGTTTCGTTATTCCGGATGAAACCTGCACAACATTCGCGGTTTATTTCGACACGATTGAGTCCGGCCTGGCAAGACCAGAACGTTATCAAGGGCTCGTTGGTGATGGTGATTTCTTTAGAGAAGGCCATGGAAGGCGTGAAACAGGAGCCCATCACTTCGATACTTTCTGTGACCTCGACGGTGACGGTGACCTGGACTTGTTTAAGGGGGGCGTAGAACCGTTTATTTACTGTTATGAAAATGTCGGTGACAATCGTCTTGTCGAAGCCGGCCGGCTTACGTCGGCTGGAAAACTCTTTGAGCTTCCTAAAAATAAGCATATCAATCGAAGCTGGGTTGTGCCGCACTTTTATGATTGGGACCGGGATGGTGATCAGGACTTTTTTCCAAGTTTTATGTCCGGCCCATATGCCGGAAACATAGCTTTCTTCGAGAACACAACTAAATCCGGTGGTCAACTTACCTTTGTCGATAGGGGCGCGATGAAAACCATCTCCGATGTTCCATTGGCCGGCGGGAAGCAGGCCGGCGGATGGTTTCCCTCGGTTGTCTTCGTTGTGGACTTCGACGGCGATGATGACGGCTTAACGGACATTATTTTGGGTTATAACAACCACTGCTACCTCTATCGCAACTTAGGTGCCGATAGCTCAGGTGGATGGCGGCTGGCCGACGCCGTGACCATCCAGGCAGGCGGCGAGGATATTGAGCTTTTCAATCCCTGCTTTGATGTAGCGGACATCGATAACGATGGTGACTGGGACTTGTTTGGCGCTCCTCAGGCCGGCGAGATACTCTTATTTGAGAACGTGGACAAAACAGTGTCGAGAACCAATCCGACCTTCGCAAAGGGGGCTGTTATCGCGCATGATGATCTCTATGTCCAACCGAGCGGTCATCCACGCGTGACGGTTGCCGATTTTACAGGCGACGGCCTGCTCGATTTCGTGGTAGACAGGGCATGGGAACTTACGGATTTGAATCATCCTCTTAAGAGAGACTATGGCGCCCTATTCAAGAACATAGGAAATGCAACAACCCCGAAGTGGCAGAAAACAGATGCCTATCATGGCGCTCCTTATACTGAAGAGTTCCAGATGTGTGATGCTGTGCGTCAGAATGTCGTTCGGGCTGTAGACTGGAATAATGACGGCAAAACCGACCTAATCGCCGGTGATTGCGATGGGTTTCTCTGGTACTTCCGGAACCAGACAAACAATCTGTTCCCTGTCTTTGCCGAGAGCAGGAAGTTGGAAAGTGGAGGCAAGCCACTCAGCCTGGCAAAGAATTCAGGCCACGCCCGACCCGATATTTGCGATTGGAACAACGACGGACGTAAAGACCTGATTGCCTCCGATGGTGCCGGCACAGTCACAGTATATCTGAACGAGGGAACAGATGCAAAGCCTGCGCTTGGTACAGGACAAAAAGTAAAGACTCAAAATGAAAAAGGTGATCTTGAGCCGATTGACCGCGGCACACGATCACACATGATGGTCTGTGACTGGAACAACGACGGCAAAAAGGACATTATCTTTTCCGACCAGGAAAATCCGGGATTTTATTTCTTCAAGAATATAGGTGCCGATGCAAATCCGAGTTTCGCCGCCGCTAAAAAAATAGGTCTGACTCATTACATGAGACCCAATCTGGGTTCCTTCATAGACTGGGACGGGGATGGTAAAAGAGACCTGATAACCTGTGAATTCGAGCACAGCATTCGATTTTACAAAAATATTGGTTCCGGACAACCTGGCGCAGAACCTAAATTTTCCAATCCGGACGGCATTAAGATAATAAAGCCCTACTCTATCATGATGATCTCAGGCGCCGATGCCATAGATTGGAACAAGGACGGAGACATCGATATAATCACCGGCCAGGGACATGGCGGAAGCGGGCTTCGTTTCTACGAGCGCGACTACATCGAAGACTCTATTAACGATACACATCCAATTGTCCACGTTGAGAAATTCGAGGCATCCAGGCTATCCTTTTTAGATGTAGTCCGGCACTACGCCGATGCGATGATAGAGCATGGCAGGGACATTTACGGCGAGAAAAAGAGTGGTCTTTTTCTAAGTGCATTAGACCGACTCAAACTTAAACCGCTTACGATACGGCCCACACCGCCCGGAGGCATTCGAAGGGGTGACCGCGCAGGACTTCCCTGGCGGAAACTGGTTGGTGCAAATCCGCAATTGGATCAGAACCTGTTGCGAGCATTGTACATTTTAAGCAATATTACGGGAGATAAACGTTACAGTCAGGTTGCAGACCATGAGTTGGAGTGGTTCTTCAAGAATACACAATCGGCGGCAACGGGCTTGCTGCCCTGGGGTGAGCATTTGTCGTGGCATGTAATGCTGGACATACCTATTTCCAGCGGAACAGACTATAATCACGAATTCGCTCGTCCCTGGGTACTATGGGACAAAAGTTTTGAACTGGCGCCCGAAGCATCAAAGCGGTTCGCTTTAGGCTTATGGAACCATCAGATCGCCAACCAAAAAACGGGCGGCTTCGACCGTCACGCTCCTTATGACAGACACGGCCCCCGTGATGGAAAGGATTTCGCCCGCCACGGCGGCTTCTATATCCACACATGGGCTTATGCTTATAAGCACACTAAAGATAAAACCTTCCTGCGTGCGATAGAAGCTGTCCTTGCGCGATTCGAACGCAAACGGCGTAACAAAGACGGCACAATGCATGCGACAATTGGGCCGCTCGATGTGCATACCGCGTCAACTTTAGTATCTGAGCCACTATCTTCGCGCCTTCGTAAATTTGCTGAGACCGAAGATCAGCTTATCCTGGAGAGTCTGCAGAAACAATATGGCCGGGAAAATGGAACTTTTGTATTCAAACCCACCTGGCAGGCAGGGTACGCTTCGGGCGCAACATCAGGCTGGGCGATGTTTGGTTTGGCCCGCCACGAACAGGTTCAAAACAAGGCGTTGAAGGATTTGGTGATTGCAGTTGCTGATGCCTATGTTGATACACTGCCCGATGAAGACGTGGACATCTGGCCCATGACTTTTGGACACATCATCAGTGCCCAGGTGGCTGCGTACAAATTCACGAAGCGTGATATCTATCTCGAACAGGCTTGCAAGTTTGCGAGGATGGCCGTTGATATTTTCTGGCAGGACAATCCATTGCCAAAAGCCAGTTTTAAGACCGATCACTATGAGACTATCACCGGCGCCGATTCGCTTGCCCTTGCATTGTTAGAGGTATACGCAGCTACAAACAATTCCCAAGTAACTATACCATCCAACAGCATCGACCGGTGATAACCAACAGCATAATCCAAATACAAGAAGGAGAAACATAAGTGTACGATAACAACCGTGTACGAAAAATCCTGACAACCTGTCTTATTCTTCCGGCATTTGCGGCAGCCGGCCAAGATAAAAAAATTGATCTAAACACTATTTTTCGTGAAGGTATACCAGCCTCTCCCTTCGTAAATGTGGTTTATGGTTACGCCAATGCAATGCTGGAACACGGCCGGGATACTTACGGTCCACAAAAAACCGGTTTGTTTCTCAGCGCCCTGGACAGAAAGACAATGGGCCCGCTCAAAGTTCGTCCACCTGCCCCAGCGGGCATTCGGGAAGGGGACAGGCCGGGAGAGCCCGGCCAACCACTTGTCGGAGCTAATCTCCATTTAGACCAAAACCTTTTGCGACTGTTGTACTTTTTGAAAGGACTATCCAGCGAAGACCGCTATCCACAGGCTGCCGATAACGCACTGAAATGGTTTCTTGAGAACACGCAATCACCAAATACCGGCCTGCTGCCATGGGGCGAGCATTTGTGCTGGAATGTGATGACAGACAAAGTCGCCTCGGGACATCGGGAACCGGTTCACGAGTTTGCCCGTCCCTGGCTGTTATGGGAGAAGTGTTTCGAACTGGCCCCGGATGCAAGCAAACGATTTGCTTTGGGCTTGTGGAATAGTCAAATCGCCGACCATAAAACCGGTGCGTTCAATCGACATGCTGATTTCAACAAGTCTTCGCCGGTGCCCGGAATGGATTTTGCCAGGCATGCGGGTTTCTACATTCGCACCTGGGCAGAAGCGTATGCCCATACCAGGGATGATACTTTCCTGGAAGCTATTAAAGTCGTTCTGGGCCGCTATGAAAAGAAACGGCAGCCGAAGACTGGATTGATCGAACTCAAAACCGGTTCGCCAACGGCTCATTCTATATTATCTTTATCCCTGGCAATCGACTGTGACGGCGCCGCCAGAAAAGTACCGGAACCACTGCGAACACGCCTTACAAACTTCGCGGCCCGAGAGGATGAAATCTTCTGCTCGCTGCCCCATAATCTGAAGGACAAAAATGGTTTTGCGATGGAGTTCGATCTTGTCACGGGTAAATCAAAGAGTTCATACAGCTCACTATGGGATGCAAGGTACGGCGCATTTACGACGGCGAAAGTTGCCATTATGTGTATGTCAAGATACGAAAACACGGGCAGGATTGGCTACCGAAGCCTGATAACCGCGGCAGCCGATGCCTACATGGACTCACTGCCCGGTAACGATACGGATGCCTGGCCAATGACCTTTGGGCATGCGATTAGCCTTGAGTTGGCTGCATTTCGTGTTACTAATAATGAAGACTATCACAAACGTGCCTTTAAATTAGGTGAAATTGCAATAGAGAAATTCTTCGGTGATAGTGCCCTGCCGCGTGCCAGTCTAAAATCGGACCACTATGAGAGCATTACAGGAGCAGATACACTGGTACTGGCCCTTGCAGAGCTTCACTTGAGTACGCTTCATATCACCGCTGTTCGGACGCCTGTTAATACTATCGACCGTTAATGCAAATATGACCTGTCTTCTGCAAGGATATTATTCTATTGCCATTTTTCGGTGATTGGAACACCGGCATAATTCTCGTGTGACCCGCAAACTTTTTATTTGAAAGGCAACAGCTTCTTATCCGAGTCTACGAGTTCCCACTACAAATCCCCGAACACCCGATAGGTGACTCTGCACCAACCATAATAGAATGCCCATCTTACAGAAGCGATTCGGTTAAACAAATCTAAGACACCGACAGTCAACTCCCGGAACGCATACTCTCCAGAAACTCGGCGTTGGAAGGGTACTTCTTGAGCAGCTTGAACAGTGAGTCCATGGCCTCCCGGGGCTGATAGTTCGACAGCACACGTCGAAGCGTAGCCAGGCCGCGGCTATGCTCCTGACTGTAGAGTTTAGCTTCCTTTCGTGTACCGCTGGCCGGGATATCGATCGCAGGAAAGATCCTGGCCTCAGCTAAGGATTGGTCTAGGACAATCTCACTGTTGCCCGTTCCCTTGAACTCTTCGAAGATCAACTGGTCCATTCGAGAGCCGGTTTCGATAAGGCAGGTGGCGATGATGGTGACCGAGCCCCCGTTTTCGATGTTCCGCGCCAGTCCGAACAGACGACGGGGCACTTCCAGAACTCCTGCTTCCAGTCCACCGCTCATAGTTTGGCGGCGAGGTGCTCCGCGCCGCCGGGTCCTGCTGTTGAACGCCCTTGCCATCCGCGTGAGACTGTCGATCATCAGGACCACCTCACGTCCGCATTCCAGTTCTGTTTGTATATGGGCGAGCATCAACTCGGCGAGTTCGACGTGTTCGTCGGCAGTGTGGTCACTCGTACTGGCGACCACTTCTGCGCCCTCTACAGCCCTGCGGAAGTGTGTGACTTCCTCTGGCCTTTCATCCACCAACAGCACGATAATACGACATTGAGGGGAACATTGGCGAATCGCCTTGATGGTCTGTTCCAGGATAATGGTCTTTCCCGCCTTGGGTGGTGAGACAATTAGCTGACGCGTACCCTTGCCTATCGGTGCGATGAGGTCTACTATGCGCATGCTCTCCTGGCCTGAACCGCCCAGGTCAAATCGCTCGTGTGGATCGATCGCCACCAGATCGACATATCGAGGGCGTTTGCAAAAGTCCTCCGGTTGCATGCCCCCAATGGACTCAATGGACACCAATCTGGATTCGCCCTTTTTTCGTTTGACCTCACCGGTGATAGCTGCACCTTCTGTGAGGGTAAAGCGGCGAGTAAGATCCGGGTGGACCAACACCTCGGCCCGGCCCGGACGAAAAGCCCGGTCCGCGGTTCTGACTGCAAACTGCCGTTTGCTGACGCATTTCAGTATTCCAGTAGTTGTATCGGCCATCAAAATGTTCCGTGGGCATTTCTACAAAAATAGAGGGTGATTAAGAATACGTCTGTATTATAGCATATTGATTCACCTTGGCAAGCGGCTGCCGAAGGTTTTGCAGAAAAATTTAAACGCCGAGGATGCCGTTGTTGTTTTAAGAAACCCGCGCCGGCTGATTTTCTTTTTGGTATCTTAGCCTGCTGCCATCTACAAATTCCTTTCTTTGTTGGTGCCTGACGAATGCCTCTTTCTTATAAATGCCAGCCATTGCGATATTTGATGTGCAGCAGCTCATTGGCGGCATCGTTATTCTTAAACTTCAGATTCTCAGCATCCCATTCCAAATTATGATCTTTCATTCGAATAGCCAACATGCCCAGAAGCATCATCTCCGTCAACGGTCCGCCATAGTCAAAATTAGAGCTTGCAGGCCTGCCGTCCTTACCTTCTTTGCACGCACGCAGCCAGTCACCTTCATGACCGCCCTTAACTCTCGGTATTGTCTTTGTAGGTCGTTTGTATTCCCGCATTTTTGCTTCAGGAATAATCCGCAATCCTCCCGCACCATGTGATCCATGCATAATACAGCCTTTATCGCCAATAATAAGCGCGCCACTGCCCGGTAATTTTCTACCCTTTTCCAGAGCATCAGGAATAGGCGGCAAAAGCCGTCCGTCATACCAAGTCAACTTGACAGGAGGCCTTTTCCCACGAGCAGGGAATTTGTACCGAACAATTGATGCTCTTGGGAAAGTTTCCGAACTTATTTCTTTCTGCCAATGAGTCGACGTAGCCTGGATGCTCTCCGGTGAGCCAAGATCCAATCCCCAAAACGCGGGATCGATTATGTGACATCCCATATCTCCCAATGCACCGGTCCCAAAATCAAGCCATGCCCTCCATTTTAATGGATGATATTCGGGATGGTAAGGTCTATAGGCCACAGGCCCAAGCCACAAATCCCAATCAAGTGCTTTCGGCACCGGCGGTTTATCTTTCGGCCTGGCCCTTACTGCAAAATTCGACCAGATCGCACCGCCGACCGGCCGATCCGTCCAGGCATGAACTTCGGTAACATCTCCAAGGGCGCCGTCGGCAAGCCACTCTTTCAGCAAACGAATATGTTCAGTTGAGTGCCCCTGGTTACCCATTTGAGTCTGGACTTTATATTTTCGTGCCGCCTCGGTTATCTTCCTGGCTTCATAAACTGTATGGGTCAATGGTTTCTGACAATAAACATGTTTTCCTCTCTCCAAAGCTGCCATAGTAATTACGGCATGAGTATGATCAGGCGTAGCGATGACAACGGCATCGATATCCTTCTGTTTATCGAACATAACACGGTAATCTTTGTAAACCTTCGCTTTGGGATATCTTTTAAAGGTTCTGCCGGCATAATTGCTGTCAACATCGCACAACGCTACGATATTTTCTCTTTCGCACTGTCTCAAATTACCTCCACCCATTCCACCGACGCCAATGCCGGCAATATTAAGTTTATTGCTGGGTGCATCCGCTCCAAGCAATCGGCTGGGAATGTAATGGAAAGAAAAGGCAGCGAGAGCGGAAGTAGATAAGAATTTCCGGCGGGATATTACTTTCTTAACATCATTTTGTGGAGTAGACATAATATGGTTCCTTCATTTAGGTTTAATTTTGTTTTCTCTGTTTCTCTTGCCTTTCGGTCTCAAGAGTGCCACAATATTCGACCTTGTTCAGTTCTGGCCTGGTGGTATAGCCTTTGGCCAGGCTGGATTGCCCAGCTTGCTCACATCAGCTTCCTTGGCGCTGCTGGTGGCAAACCTCCATTGAAACGGGCGTTCTGCCGGAACACCTTTCGTAATTACTGGAATTTGGGCACTTACGAATCCGATTATCGAGAATATCAACGATATTGTCAATTGATTTTTAGAACAAAGAGCAGTTGTGAAATACTCTCATAACACATGGACTAAAAACGGGTGCAGACCAGGATAGCACTGGTCAATACTTTCATACTCGGCTCGTGCCTATCTATTATAGTTCCATTTAACATTTCTGCGATGCGCTCAGGGTTGGATTTCTATCATAGCCTCGCACCAATAGCGCAAATCCCATTTGTCATATTTGATATCTGAAGTAATAACGTAAAGATTTTTCGATACTTCATTCGGCACGGTTATTTCAAAGCGAGCTTGCGCTTCTTTTTTAGGTTTAATATTCAAGACAGCCATTTCCGGCTGCAATTTAAATCCTCCTGGCACATTGGGCTTAACTGTGTATACATGCGAAGAATCTGAGTGGTTTAATATTTTAACTGTAATTTCCAGACTTTGCCCCGCTTTTGCTTTTTGGCCATACGGGTATATCCGGGCCCATCTTTCGTCAATACCATAATTTGGCTCATCCCATGGAAAAAGTCTTGCCAATATTCGCTTGCGCTGCTCCAGTTTTGTTTTCATGTGTTGAATCTGTACTTGATTGTAGCGAAATGGCTCGACGACGTGTTGATTGATGAGCAGATAATCAGGATGCATCTTCTGCAAAAAGGACAGACAGTAAAAATATCCCATGCCCGCATGGAGAAAATTTCGATTTTGCAGACAGTAATCGTCGATACCGGATGGCGTGAAAGAATCCCCTATAAAAAATATTCTTTCGGCGTTATCCTTTTCGAAAAGCAGCGCATCATGATACAGTGTTTGCCCGGGGTAATTATAAAACGTCAGATTAAATTCTTTCCACCGCATTTTATGGCCGTCAGGAAAAGCAGTCAGATTTGGGACTCCTTGAGATGTCAAGCATGGTAAACGATATGCTCCCGGATTTTCAAGAATATCCTTTGATCCCCGGCCGGCATATACCGGACACTTGAATTGGCGGAGAAGTTCGTTAATCTCATTCGTATGGTCATTATGATAATGCGTTATAAAAAGGCCCTCAAGTCGCGAAAGTCGTCCACTTTTTCTTAACTTAATAACTTCTTTAATAATAGTACGGGAGCCGCAGTCGATAAGAAAACCGGCTCCATCTTTTGATAATACGAGTCTGGAATTATGAATAGGGACAATCCAGGCCGGTGGTTTTTTTCTGATGGTTTCGGCGTAAGGCATCCAATCTACTTTGTCATCCGGTTCCAGCACTCTGGAAGCAAGTGTTTCACAGCGGTCTTTGAAATACCAGTGCCCGGCATTAATTGATAAATAGTTTTTGTAGACTGTTTGCAATCTCTTAATCAAAAGTTCAATAGCAACCTTTGGATTTTTAATTACGGGGCCGTGAGCCGGGACCAGAATATCAGGATTCTGACCGCTTACTTTGCGCAGACTGCTTATCAGTTCACCGAGCCTGCCTGCGTATCCGTGATATCCCCCAATCTTTGCATCGGAGACAGCATCCTGCAAGCTGTATAAATCCAATAGATGCCCATCACCAAAAATAATATCACCAACAAATCCATACCTGATATCATCCACATTTACGAAATAAGAAACCGCACCTCTCGTATATCCCGGCGTATCAAGAACGTTTACTGTCAATTTCTGCCAATTGATAGTATCTCCCTGGCCTACCTTACGGTCCACTTTTAAAGGGATGATAGGGATTTTGGTAGTTTGCTGTTGAGAATCGTTGAATCTTGCCTTAACAAAAGATGTCCAGAAATCATTAGCTTTCGAAAAGTTCTCCGCTTCACGTGCAGGTACAACAGACTCGGCTCCATTTTTCACGAGCTGCCGACCGGCCCAGACCACATCCCGTCGGCTATGTGTAAAAAGCACTTTATCTGCCCTTTTGAGATTTCCGCCAGGGTCGCCATAGATTACCAGCCTTTTTCCATTGTTCTCAATAAATGCACCATTTGTAGAATTCTGACAAATCGTAACATGCGGACTTAATTTAATGATACTTTCAGCGTGACATTCATTTGCAAAGATGAAAACCAAAGCTAATATTGTAACAGTTACAGACCTCCGTCCCATAGCGATACCTACTCTCTACGCTTTTGCGTTTAACCATAAGTCGATGGGTTTTTTTACTCCCTTCGGCTGGAAGGGTAATTCAATTTTATGACCCGCTCCCGCTGATTTGTACCCGGCATAGAGCACTTCCTGAACAACTCGGCCGTCCTCTCCGGTAGCCTGTGGTTCTTCCTTACCGCGTACGCAGCGGGCAAAATGATACATTTCCTGGGGAAAGCCGTAATTCCACAGCTCTTGGTAAACAGGCCATGTCCACCCTTTAGTTGTAGGGGCTTTTTCCACCGCATAGCCATAACCATATTCGCTATACGTCGGTAATGCATTGCCCATATGCAGGTCGGCATAAGTGACTCCGCCATCGCCGTAAACTTCAATCCGGTCCTCCATGCCGCCACGCCGGGCCCAACTATCCTCAATTAAACCTACAGCGCCGTTGGCAAACTCGATGATACAAATAGAGTTGTCCTCGCCTTTGGTCTTATCAGCATGTACATGTGTAGCCATTTGGCAATAGACATTTTTAATATCGGGTCGGTCCAGAAACCAGTAACAAAAAGCAATACCATGACAGCCCATATCCATAAATACGCCGCCACCGGATCGGTCGACATCCCAGAACCACGGTGCGTGCGGCCCGAAATGCTTCTCGCTTTGCTTGACCATATACACCTTGCCGAAGGCACCCTGGTCAGACATTTCCTTGGCCTTGACATACTTGGGCGTAAAGAACAACTCCTCAGCATACATAAGCAGCACACCTTTTTGTTTGCACGTGTCAATCATCAGGTCCGCTTCTTCAAGTGTCATACACAACGGTTTTTCACAGACCACATGCTTGCCCGCATTGGCGATATCAACAGTCATTTGTGCGTGCAGCCAGTTCGGTCCCGCTATTGTGACCATTTCTATATCATCTTCAGCTAACATCTGCTTATAATCTGTAAAGACCCGCGGAATATTATATTTCTTTGCCATTTTCTCGGCATTACCCGGCGTGGGTGAGGCAACGGCAACGACCTCCGCTACGTCCGGCATAATCCGGAAAGACTCAGCGTGAATATCCGCCTGAAATTGCGAGCCAATGATACCAACTTTTACCCTGCCTGTATTCGACATAACTAATTGACCTCCTGATGTCCTGCTCCTAATAACAAATCCGGTTATTATTTACATCCTATTTACCTTTTGGCGCCGACCAGGAAAAAGGTTTGGGGGCGTCGGCGAATGGTAATTTGTCAAAACGTTTACCGCTTGCAGGCGTTTTCCCGAAAAATATCTTGTCAGCAAAGTCAACCAGGGTGCGCCAATCGTCCTTGGATTGAGCATGGCCACCTGTGCGGTAATAGATTCCAAGTTTATCGCCGGCACCTAAATAGTCGAATACCGGCTTAGCCCCGCGGTGAGATTGCTGGGTTCCGTAAGGATTGGCCCACAGATCGCCAAGTGCATCAACGGAAATTAGCGATCTTGGAGCAACCAGCGCTTTTAGAAAATGCTGGTCGAATGGAAGCTTGGTCTCTTTGTCAGCAAAATCTCTAAAACGCCGATGAAACCAATACGAAAATCTTCTCGGATGTGTTATCTGTTCTAATGACTCCGGTTTTTCACCTTCAAAACGATAACAGCCCGCTCCGCCGCAGCCGGAACCATTTGGCGCAACCAGAGCAATCCTCTCATCAAGGGCCCCTGCCAGCAGCGCCGTCTTACCGCCACGCGAATGGCCGGTAAAAGCTATTCGTTTGGTGTCAACGACATCTAAGGTAAGAAGGTAATCTATGACGCGCATACCTCCCCATGCCCATACAGACAGCGTAGCCCAGTCATAATCAGGATAAGCTGCCTGGGCCGGCCCCACAGCGGCTTTCCTGTCCGGGTCCAGGTCGGTGCGGGTATAATCAGCAACAATATAGCCACGTTTAATGACCTCCTCTGCTATAGGTACTTTAAAGATACCGCTGTCATTTTTCAGAATAACAGGAAAGGGTCCCTTGCCTTTGGGAATGATGATACCGACATTGACCTTTATCTTCCTGCCGGGCCCCATTGAAAGGAGAATATGTTTTTTGGTGGCGCCGCCATCATAAACAGATTCAGATGATAATTCTTTAGCAGTAATATTTTTCGGTGCCGGCGGTATATGACCATACTGATAGTACAGCATCATCGCTTTAATTTCCTTGCGGCGTTTAAGCCAATCGGCCTTGTTCCTGACACGCTTGCCATTATTCATCAGGAATGGATCCGGCAGCTCCTTGATATCAGGTAGCTTATCAACAGTGGGCATGTCCGCAACCGAAGGCGGATTAGCGCTGGTGCAGGCGACCATAGCCAGCAAAGGCAGCACTAACACAAAGCCTTCGATCTGATTCATTATTCCATCAAAGAATTGCCCAATCATAATTATTCCTCCATATTAGTTTTGAAAAATTCAATTGGCGTTTGTTATTTGGCATTAGCTCATCGTACGGCTGACATTTTCCTGCATTACAATATCAAATCAACCTCATAAATACAACCGCCTTACGTCTTTTTTACCAACCGGCCGGCAAAACACCACACGCATTATCAATAAACTGAAATGGTTGACAATACCAACGAAATATGTTATACTTTTTTTTATCCCTAATTGACAGTAATTGAGGTGATTTATAGCAACTTGTGCCGGTCAATAGAAACCGGCAGCTTTTATTGAGGTGGGTTTACTTCTATGATAACCAGACAATTTACTGTAAGAAGTATCATAATTATATTAGCCCTGCTGATACCCGGGAAATATGTACAAGCCAGCGGTTCGATTACGGGACAGGGCCGGTATGAGAAAATCGCCGGCGTACCCTCGATGGGATACAAATACCTGTACGAATGGGACCTGTTTCTCTCACCGAGCGACAATTCCATGGTAGGACCTTTTCGCCGTCTTGGAGCGCCGCCGGGACAAACACCCACCGGCGACGGCTACTACCAGATTGGTAATTTGCCGGCTGGAACATACTCGGTTTATGTGAACCAGCCGGATTTCTTTGCTTCGCCCAAAATGGTGCCAAACGTCCAGATCGTAGACGGCCAGCAAACGGTGGTCAATGTAGACCTTGACGTGGACTACTCCACTTACTTTAAGGATACCGGTGGGGAGCAATGGACTCCCTGGGAATGGGAGTGGTTCCAGACATTTCTGGCAACAGGTACCTCCGTACGCGGAATCTCCTGGATGATGGCAGGGTGGAACTTGTACAATGGCAAATACGCAGACATAAGCATCCTTGAAGATAACGGGGAAGGCGATGTTCGTAACTGGACACTTCTTGGCACTAAAAGAGAAAACAACATTGCTTCTGATTCCGACGAATGGGTCAGATGGCCGTCCGGGCAAATCCTGCTTACGCCCGGGAAGCAATATGCCGTTAAAATCTGGGTCCTCGACGGCTGCGCCGTCTATAAACGTGATAAAGACGGAAGCAGTTATCCCAACGGCAGGGCCTACGATATCAACGGAAATCCGCAAACTTTTGACCTTAATGTTACTGTTTTTGTAGACCGCAACAATCAGAGTGTGACCCATACCCGGCTCAATCCGGGTCCGGGCAATTTCGATGGCGGCCTGAGCGACACCCGATGGGGACAAACCTTCGTCGCAACAGGTACATCCTTGTTGGCTGCGGACTTATTCGCAGCAAGCGCAGACGGAAATTTTGACCTTACCTGGAAAATTCGGCAAGGCGGTCCGAACGGTGCACAAATTGGCCCCACAAAAACCACTCAGGGGGCGTATTTCGCCTCCAGCACAGACCTTGTCGGTGTAAGCTATAATCCGAATGATGTTACACTGGTTCCAGGTCAAACATACTGCATAGAGGTCACTGACACAATGAACTTTACGCCCTACACTCAGGGGAACAGCTACTCCGATGGAACAGCATATCGTAACGGTACGGCAACAGGAAACGATTTAGCCATGACTATTATGGAATATGCCTCGCCACAACAACCCAGGGACGCAGACACAGACGATGACGGAAAGGTGACCTTCACAGATTATTGCACACTTGCTAATGGTGAATCACCAGCAGACATTTTCCCTCCGCCTTTTGGTGATGGCTCTGTTGATTCCAAAGACCTGGGCCTTTTCATCCAAAAATGGCTGACAGCAACAACAATACCACCACTGCCCGGCCAAGCAAGCAACCTGTATCCTCTCCATGGTGCTGCAAACGTCTCTACAACCGCTGATTTGAGCTGGATCCCCGGCCCTGATGCCATATCGCACGATGTGTACTTCGGCACGAGCAGTCCGGGTACTTTCCAGGGCAACCAGACTGCTGCCATATTCGATCCTGGCACAATGTCTCCGAGTACTATGTACTACTGGCGTATCGATTCGGTCAATGGCTGGGGCAAAACCGAAGGCCAGGTGTGGTTCTTCTCGACAATGGTGCCTCCACCATTCTAAGTAGTATGTTACAGTCTCCCGCATGCAAAAAAGAACCGAACGTTATGTATTTCGTAGTGACATTGTAGCAACAGACATTGAATAATTCAGTGAGCAGAGAAAACAATGGTGCGAAAAAAGATCCAGATATTTGTCATATTTGTTCTGATTCTTCTGGCCCTGATTTGTCCTTGTTGTTATTGCGATCAAGATGGCAAAAACAGAGTTTTAGGCGGTTCTCTTCCTGACGTAACACACTCTCAGAACACAAGTGCTGTGCCAGGGTACGAAGTGTTTGAGCTTACCTTCAAGCACGAAAACAAATATGAGAATCCCTTCTTTGACGTCACAATCGACGTTATCTTTACTTCTCCATCGAAAAAGCAGATAAGAGTTGGCGGATTCCACTATGGCTCCTCGACAGGGCCAATAATCCACACACGGAAAATCCAGACAGACAGAGGGCAAATGCTGCAGATAACTTACGACTTCGACAAGCAGGATTTGTGGAAGGCCCGATTCGCTCCGTCAGAGGTCGGTAAATGGAAATACAGCTTCATTTTTACAAATGTAAATGGACAAAAGACATCCGGCAAAGGCGGCTTTCTCTGCGTCAAAGGCCGAAGACCCAATAAAGGATTTATCCGACTACATCCAACGAATCCTTTTCGATTCGTGTTTGATGATGGAAGTCCATATTTCCCAATTGGGCTTCAGGACTGCTGGGGCGATAATTCAGGCACCGGGTCGGTCCTGGACCAGTGCTCGATGGAGGGACCTTTCCGCACTGGCCTCAAAAACCCACCGCCGCTGCCCCCCGGGCCGATGTTCGTGCGCGGGCCCTCGACCAATCCACAAAATGCCGATGTTTACTTTCGGCATTTCTCACAGTGTGGATTTAACCTGTATCGCTTTTCGCAACAGAATTGTTCCTACAGTCTATATCGCGACCTCGACCACTATCTCGTTCAGGAAGGCGTTATGACCGATGAGCTGCTTTGCTGCGCCCGCAAGTACGGCTTCGGTATCTTTTATGGAATCTTCGGTTTCGGAAAGGTCTTCAACGACGAACCACATAACAAAGCAGCCATGTCAAAAGTGAAAAGGTTTATCAAATACAGTGTTGACCGATGGGGAACCTACGTGGATTTCTGGGAATTTCTTAACGAGCAAAATGCGGATGACCGCTGGTATGAAATCATGATTCCGTATCTTAAGTCTATCGATCCTTACCATCACCCTATTACTACGAGCTGGGAACGGCCGAAGCTGCCCAATATCAAAATCAACGCCCCACACTGGTATCAAAGGGAGAATGAACATAAATCCGATGCGGTCACCGCCTCAAGAGCAAAGAACTGGAAGAAATTCAATATGCCGGTCATCGTGGGAGAGCAGGGTAACCACATTAACAAACAAAAGCCCCAACCTCCTGGGGTTGGTGGTGTGTGGGACAACCGCTCGGCTGTGCGGATGCGCATTCGAAACTGGACAGCTCTTTTCAACGAGATCGCCTTTATCTTCTGGAACACAAGCTATGCCAGAGACGGCCACTTCATGAACATTTGGCTCGGTCCCAAAGAACGCGAATACGTAAGAGCAATGCAGGATTTTATATATTGTCTCGACAAGGATATTCGCATAATTCCTGTGAGGGTCTCTCATCCGAATGACGTTCGCGCCTACGGTCTGGCTTCGAAAGAGCGCGCAGGCGTTTATCTGCATCATTTCAGCGACCATGCCAAAGCAATTAAGGGCGTGAAGGTTCATCTGGATGTGCCTAAAAATGCAAAAGGATATTGGTACTCGCCCGAGAACGCCGCGATTCTTGGGAGCTTTGATGCTTCCGCAGGACCAGGCGCCTTTGAAGCCCCCGAATTCACTGTGGATCTTGCCCTTCTTATCACAGCAGACGGACCGCCTGACATTGACAAAGATGGCAGACCAAATCATCTCGACCCTGATGATGATGGAGATGGCATCCCTGATGAAAAAGACGCATTCCCCCTGGATCCCGAAGAGTGGCTGGATAAAGATAATGACTGGATTGGTGATAACCTTGATGCCGATGATGATGGGGACGGCGTTGGAGATGACAAGAACAAAAACGGCATCGCCGATTGTGAAGAATTAGACTTGGATGGCGATGGTGTAGACAGGGCAAAGTCTGTTCCATGGGACGTTTTCCCGCTGAATCCAAAAGAATCACGGGATACAGACGGTGATGGTATTGGTGATAACGCTGACCTTGATGATGACAACGATGGGTGGAGCGATAAAGAAGAAAAGAAACATCGAACCAATCCTTTAGATAAACTTAGCTTTCCTGCTTTAGGGCTCGCCTCACTTTATCCGGGCGATGAGGGCATCGAACACGACCCGAGGGTACTCTTTGTCGATGACTTCGAGACAGGGACGCCCGAAGATATCGGTCTACGCTGGGGCAGTATCTCAAAGAAGGACAATATCATACTCTCGGAAGACATCCATACCAACTCACCCGGCAACAAATCGGTTCACATATCGAAGAACGGCCACATCTTCACCCACACTAAGGGTGTCGATACAATGTACGCTCGCTTCTATGTCAAGTTCCACGAGAGAACAGGTTACGTTCATCATTTCGTACACCTCGTAGCGGACCGCACGCCGACACCGTGGCCTAAGGGAGGTGCCGGCGAAACGCCACCCGGCGACGCCAAGTTCTCAACCGGTATTGAGCCCACGGGACAGTGGGGCAAGTTCCCACCGCCGGGTATATGGAACTTCTACACTTACTGGCACGAAATGAAAACCAAGTGGGGTTCGGTCTTTATTGGCAAAGAAGATCTGATCCAGCCGGGCCGCTGGTACTGCGTCGAAGTAATGCTCAAGGCCAATTCCAGCCCTGACAAGTCCGATGGCGAGCAGGCCTTTTGGGTCGATGGAAAGCTTTTCGGAAGATTCACAGGCTTCAGATGGCGTTCAACCGATAAGCTCAAAATCAACAGCTTCTGGCTTCTCTTCTACAACACCGACCAGCCCGCCCGTCACAATAAGGACCCTCACCCCGAAAGCCGCGTCATGGAGGTCTGGTTTGATGATATTGTCATCGCCACCGAGTACATCGGACCTGTCTACGGCAAACCAAAAAACGGAAAGAAAATAGCAAAACCTTCGAAGAGTGCTTTATTGACGCCGGGACTGCTTTTGCCGGAACCCGGTGAGGTGGTTTTCTCAAAAAGTTTCGATGACGGCGCCGGAAACTTCAAGGGAGGCAGCGTGAGCAACGGAGGCGTAGGTGATTCGAAAGCATACGTATTTGGTCCGAAAGGTGCATGGATATGGGATACCTATTCCATACCTGTCAAAGATTCAACAACGATACGCTTCAAGCTCAAACCACTCTGTGATGTTTCTGAGGTGATAGTTATGGTCTGGTCGAAGAAACACAAGGACAACTGCCGTTATAGAATTGGCGGACTCCGGAAGAACCAGTGGAGGAATATCGAGTTCCGGGCCATAGAGGCCCGCGTCGGCTGGGATATGAAAGGGCCCAGCCTTGAGGCAGACGTCCTGGACAACATCAAGATCTTCTTCGAAGGAAGCGAACAAGACAAGTTACTGTTAGACGATTTTGAGATTCTCAAGTAGCAATGTCTCGACAAGCGAAATGGCTCAAAAGCTAACTCGCACTTGCACACCGATTAAGCCGTTATATCATCTTGAATTTCTCGCTTTTAATAATCTGCCGATCCCTTTCCGGGGATTATATTGTAATTTTTTGCCTAAGAGCTTATTATTGGCACAGAAAACGTCAGGACTGTTTAGTATTATGTCGGCAAGTTGGAATTCAGGCTGTGCGTAA
>VRUL01000046.1 GCA_019456145.1 Planctomycetota bacterium | reverse complement strand
GGCGTTTTACGACAAAAGACGCCAGAATAAAACTGAAAAGACTATATCCATCAATTGATTAGAGACAGACCACTAGTTTCTTTGCACCCGGTAAATCCTTTGGCTTTACTGGGTCGATTGCATCTTCGGTAAAATCAACGCCAGGGTCGCCAGTAGGGTCCCCATCATCAGAGTCTCTAAGCTCAGAAATTCCGAGCAGCGCACCATCGTAGAAATACACGCCTGTGATAGCACAATCCTCACAACCATCAACTATAAGAAGATTTTCAAAGGTGAAAAGCACCTGATCACCCTCAGCCTCAACCGTAACGATCATCTGGCTTTCACCGATAGCGCCGTTGGCAAATTCGGGCTCGCCGTCGCCTTCCTCCACAATGTGAGCAAAGTTGTATGTTACGCTGGCCTGCGCAGGGATAGAGTAAACTCCCAACGTCAGCACAGCAGCTAATACAATTAACTTCCTCATGATGATTGCTCCCTTTCTTTCCATATAATGCGATTACTAATTATTAGTGCAGCGCTCGCCGCCGAGAACACAAGCAACAGCGGTAGTACAACCAACGATTTACTCCTTTTGTCTAACACCACTCCTACGTCTCCTCACAGGGGACTTCGGTATCAAGAAAAAAAACTTGACTTTCGAAACGCTTCCGTGCGGTTATATACTACCCTACTCCTATTCGAGGGTAACTTATTATATTTTCTACCAACAAATAAATCACACGTCAACCCATAAATGTAGAGAATTTTTAAAATATTTCCGCTAACACTACCTATGGCATATACCGAAAGTAACAAAAAAGTCTACTATAGAGGTTCTAACGGTTACACGGGGGGAGATTAAATTTTGAAAAAAAAGAGGAAAGGGATGAATTTAAATGGATATGCTATTGGGAAGAAAGCAAATTAGAATTTTTTAAGTGTCTTGCCGAAGGCGGGTGTGTTTTTAGTTTGTTTTTCTCTGTCTACAATGGGGAAGAAATACTTGTAGATTTGCTGAAGAAATCGTTCACATCCTCCATAAACCTTAAGAGCAATGTGATTTTATTTCTGGCATGTGTCTTACCAAAAATACTTTTTATGTGCGTTTTTACAGTTCCCGGCTTGACGTTTAGCTTAGCTGCAATGTCTCCATTGACAAAACCCTTGCAAATGAGTTTTGCGACCTCAAGCTCTCTTGGGCTAATGTGATAACGCCTTTGGACATATCGCCACTGCTTTTCATTAAGTAAAGCAACATCGGGCTGCTTATAGATAGAATCACCGGGATCGATATTATCCTTTTTGTCTTGTCTAACAGGATCTGATGGCAAAATCATAACTAACCTCCTAATGATAATTGATCAATCATACGTTGCGTCTCGGCTGCATCTTCGATGGATAAACCCCCAATTTCAGTACTCAACTCTAATGCTCTGTTTAAGTTATTAATAGCTCCGTCTTTTTGATCTATCTTGATTAAGGCCCTTCCTAAATGAAAATGCGTAGTTGTGGCTGCAAGTGTACCTTTTGGATACAGCTTCAAACAGTTATTGAAATCCTGACGGGCTTTTTCAAATTGGCCGATTCTATAATAGATAACTCCACGGGTATCAATGAGGTCAATATAGTTGGGAGCAATTTTCAAACCGCGCTCGGCAAGTTTGAGGGCTTCTTTGCGCTTTCCCTGGTTCTCACAGAGTATCCAAGCCAGATTATTAATAGCTTTCACGTTATCGGGTTGAATTGTGAGAATCTGCCCGTACAGAACGGCTGATTCTGCAGGACGGCCGGTAATCTGCAGTAGTAAAGCGAGCGTATTCATTGCAGGAAGAGAATTGGGATGGTTAGCCAAGACATCACGAAGTAAATCTTCGGCTATTTTCTTAGCTTGGATGTCTTCGGTAGTTGCCAGCTCGCCGGCGATAGTAACAGGCGTAAGACTATCCTCCGGATGGTCCCGGCACCAATCGGCGGTTTTCTGGTTTAGTCGGCTCCAAAACTTGTCGTCCTTGAGTAGTAAGACCTGAGCTAATAACGGACCTGGGTCATCCGGTGCAGACTGGAGAAGAGAATCAAATTCTTTCTGAAACTCTGTTTTGTCGCCGTTTTTATAAAGCGCCCTAACAAGGGCGATTTTGACCTTTCGCTCATCAGCAGAATCGCTATAAGAAGCTAATTGCTTTCTTAGAAGATTCACTGCTTTTTCGTATTTCTCGGCTTCAATATATGTGTTGGCCAGGAGCACCGCACTATCAACATCGTACGAACCAGTTTCGTACAGAAGCTCAAGGGTGGGAATCGCCAAGGCCAGAGACTGCTCTTTCTCAGCTCTGAATTTTAACAGGAGTAGTCCCTTATCGTTGGGTGTATGTGCAAGACCCCGCCAAGCAATATCTCTAGCTTCTCCATATTCTCCCTGCTTCAGTGAGAGTTCTCCCCATTGCACCCAGGCAGGACTAAATTTAGGCTGGTCTTTGGTTATCTTTTGAAGGATGCCCTCTGCCTTTTCAAATGCCGGGGCTGTTCCTTCGGCAATCAAAGAACGGGCCTGGTATAGACGCAACCCAATATCCTGGGGATTTGTCGTTAGGGCTTTATCAAGAATGGTTCTTCCCTGAAGTACTCTGTCTGGACGGTTGGATGCTAACAATAACAAAATAGCGCGTTTTTGGACCTGGAGGTTGCCCGGGGCCAGGAATAGTGCCTGTTGTATATCAGCGATTGCCTTCTCTAACTTGTCTATGGAACGGTAAAAGTCGCTTTTGGCCACCCACGCCTCGACGTTGTTGGGCTCGATAGTAATAGCTTTGTCAAAATCTACTATTGCCTTATTGGGCTCGCCAAGTGAATCGAATGTTTTGGCGCGAAGGATGTAAGCTGATGCGTTGTTAAGGTTGTTAATTATTTCATCACATAGGAGTATCGCTTCGGCAGATTTGCCTTGACGAACGTTCAATTCAATTTGAGCAACTTTTACCTGCAGCGAGTTGGGGTCCTGAATCTTTAACCTGATCAGTAACTCTCCTACCTCGGCAAACTTATTCTGCCGCATCTTGAGTAATGCAAGAGATAAGCTGTCAGACCGGTTGTTGGGGTCGTTAGCCAACAAATTCTCCAGGATATCGATGGCAGAATCCAATTCGCCGCGTACAAGGCAACGTTGCAATTGGAATTTTTTTAGTTCGGGGTGGAATAGTTTTTCGCTGTCTACTCGACGAAGAATTTCGTCTGCACGGTCATATTCTTTTGCCTTGCGTAAGGCTTTGACATAAGGAACGATTATACGAAGGTCCTGAGGAGAGCGATCGTAAGCCTGGCGATAGATTGAAATTGCAAGCGGCAACTGCCCGGCTCGTCCGTAGTTGCGAGCGAGAAGTATTCGGCTGTTCTGGTCATCCGGATAGGCCAGTAGATTTTCTTTAAGAAGCGAAATAATTCGCGGATACCGGTTTTTGAAATTGTCCTGTGCAAGCCAAATTCTTGCCTGCTCATACCGCCATTGCCAACCATCCTCACCCTCAATGGTCTTAATTTTGTTGACAAGTTGCTGAGCCCGGTCGGAATCTTTTAGCACATTTTCACATCTTAAAAGCTCTCGCTGGATAAGAATGTCATCAGATAGGTCGCGAGCGAACGAATCGAGGAACTGGTAGCATTTCTCATGCTCGTTCCAACGGCTGTAAAAGCCGGTCAAGAGCAAACCAAGTTCTCTTTTGACGACAGGGTGTTCTATGCGAGTTAATGCATCTTTAATAATGCTTTCACAGTCTTGATTCTTATCTTTTGCTGCTAATAAAATAGCGAGGTATCTTACGGGACTGATGGATTCCGGGAATACGATAACAACGTCATATAATTTTGCTATCGCTTCATCGGTTTTGTTCTGAGCGATTAACAGTTTAACCTCTGCCATTGCAACTTCTCTACGAGATGGGTGGCTATTCTTCATGTCGTTGAGTAACTGCTGGGCTTTGCTGAACTGAGACCGAAAGAGCGCAAGCTGAAACTGCGAAGTTTTAACTGGAAAAGCATTATCAGTAGCTTTTTCCAAGGCGGCCAACTGGTCTTCTATGTCCTGCCACATCTGTGCATTTTCGGATTTTGGGCTTGCCGCAAGCAGTTGCATCTGTGCTTGAGTATGCAGTAATGCGGCATCGAGACTGTTCGGAGAAATTTGCCTGGCCATTCGGGCTTGTTCTGCTGTCTCGGTCCAGCTTTCCATCTGAGCCAGTAGTCTTGCAAGGTGTAAACGCCCATCAAAGAGAGTAGGCCTCTCAGAAACCAGCGTTCGTAACTGGCGCAGTGCCGATTGTGTATCACCTGAACGAGACAGAGTTGATGCCAACGCTAATCGAACTTGTGGGGATTTATTACCTGATTGTATTGCCAGACGAAAGCACTTGGCGGCCTTAGACAAGTGCCCTTCTCTATCGGCCAGAAGACTTTCTAAAAATACAGTGATTGGAGGAGCAATGCCCTTTTGGCTAAGTTTTGAAATACAATCGCTGGCACGGTCAAGCTCATCACATCTGATATATAACTCCGCTGCTGTGGGCATAAAATCCCAAGGCTGAAAAGAAAGCCCATTTAATCCGTTGTCGGCAACTTTTAGCATCATTGCTTTTGATCTAGATTTAAGCGCAAGCCGGGACCAGATTTGCCAAAGTGCCTGGTTTTTCGGCTCAGCCGCCTGCACGGCCTCAAGGTGTTCCTCTGCCTTGTCGAAGACGTTTGCGTTGATAAATTCCGCCGCTAATCGCAACCGCACGATCGAGTCAGATAAATCCAGTTTTTCCGCCCGCTCCAAGTCAGCTAAGACTTCGACTTTGTCCTCGTTTCTTAAATGAAAGGCGGCACGTATTAAAAACGCTAAAGCCGAGGATGGATTATTTTTTACCGCTTCATCAAACAGGAAAGACGCGGAATCTGGAAAATCTTGCGGCCGCTGTTCTGTGAGTTGCCCTAATGTTTCGTAGGCTAATATCTGGTCAGGATGTTCCGCTATGATATTCTTCAATTCCGTTGCCGCTTCGCCGAACTTTCCCTGTCTGGCCAGTGCAATAGCCAAAAGCCTGCTAAGCTTAAGGTCCTTGTTTGTTTCAAGATATCTTGTGGCAATTAGCTCGGCCTCACCGGCCATGCCCTTGCTCCCTAAATAAATTTCAGTTAGTTTCACAGCAGCTTCAGAATTGTTTTTATCTTCTCTCAGAGCGGCTTGGTAAGCTGCAATAGCTTGTTGAACATTGTTGCTTTTGAGAGGCCTGATATTAAGGCGAGCATTGGCGTATTTGAGCAGTATCGGCACGTCTGTACGTTCAACAGCCAGATAACGACCCAATTGCGATGCTGCTTCTTCGTATCTATGTTCGTCGTATGCCTTATTGCCAAGGATAAGCCCGCTTTCAGATCTGGTGCTTCTCCGCCATTGTCGCAATCCATAAGCAGTCACACCTAAAACAACAAGACCGATTAGCAAAACAATTGCTAATTTCCAGTTAAAATATCTTCTTGGCATTTACTTACCCTTTATAGCTTCTCATTTTGCAGCAAATTGCAAAATGGGGCCCCTCTCATCCATATAGTATTATTTTTAGAACTGCTTGACGAAATTCCCGACCAATTTTTTGATTGTTTGCCAACATATCCATAAGTCCATCTTTAATGACAGGTCCCTGACATATTTGGTGTCGTAATATATCCATTCCTGGAAATCTTTCATCGGCTCACGGATTCTACAAACCTGCCAAAGTCCCGTGATTCCCGGGCGAACTGAGAGCCGAGCATCGCGCCAAGACGGACACTGTGTATTCTCCAACTCGGGAGACGGCCTTGGACCAACAACACTCATCTGGCCGAGCAACACATTAAAGAATTGAGGTATTTCGTCGATATGTGTGTCTCGAAAAAATCTGCCAACGGCATTCACTCGCGGGTCGTCCTCCATCTTGTAATGGTCGCCATCAACCTCATTCAGCCTCCTTAGTTTATCTTGTATCTCGTCAGCACCTAAAATCATAGATCTGAACTTCAGACAGTTGAATTCTTTGCCGTGCAGTCCCTGTCGTTTATCTTTGAAGAATACCGGCCCACGAGAGGTTAATTTTATAATCAAAGCAACTATTGGAAGAACAGGTGCAAAAAGAATCAACACGGTTATAGCTGCAACAATATCAGCAATTCTCTTAAAGCATCTGTCATAGGAAAACCTCGGCCAATCGCGAAAAGTTTCGTTAGCACGTTGTTGGTTGTTTAAATCGAGCTGCGGGCAGCAAATTTGCTTTGAATTATTGCTTGCAACTCGGTTTAAGTTTTTCCAGTTGTATTGTGGTCCTTTTACAACACGATTCTGAACAAGCTGGTCCTGGGGTACGGAAACTCCCGGGCCAATGATTGATGAATTTATTACGGCAGAGTTGCCAATCTTAACATTGTTACCAATAATGCTTGGGCCTACTATAATGGCCTTCGGACCGATGTGAATATTTTTTCCTAACATCACTTTCCCGATCAGTCTCGAACCAGGTGACATCATGTTCGAGTTCGGACTTTCTGATTTCGAATTTAGAATCTTTGCCTGGCAGAAACCAAGCAGACCCTCTTCGGTTTCTAAATCCAGTGCGATCCCGCCTATATTAATTGCACAGAGCTTCAGTACATCTGATCGGCATCTTTTTAGAAGAGCGGAAAAAGATTGAGGCAAAGTGCGGTCAGGAGTAACCTGTTCCAGAACATCAGTTTTAATAAAGATATGATGAGGCCAATCAGTAGGAAGGGGTGCAAGCTCAGCTAAATCAGAGTACAGCCGCTGGAAACCTGCTACCTTGCCTTGGGCTGTTAATCGCACTTTTTCTCGCCCACCCAACAATTCAGGTTCGACATTAACCGCTACTATATTTGCATGAATGGCAGCCAGTGTTTTATGGAGCAACTCGCTATCAATCTGCGTTGCGAATCGCCCGTTGGAAACAACGAACCATGAGTTCCGTTTGGATTTTCGCAGGGGCTCAAAGTGGATTGGAGCTTTTGCTGTATAAGGTATCATCTTCAGTGTCGCTGTGTGGTTCTCAATTCTCCATCCCTTTGGGACGGCGACGACAGCATCTGCATCGCCGTTCAAGAATAAATTTTTGTTCAATCCATTGAGAAAAACATTGCCGACAAGTTCGCTGGAAAGAGCAAAGCGGAGCAGGTCATTACCATTACTGCCTGCTGAATTCTCGTTTTTATGTATGATTATCAGATTCATAGATAACCTGAGAACATAAATGGATAGACGACTGATGTCTCACTAACAATCTTCGGCAAGTTCACTTGCTTTAGGAGTTGGAAAACCGCTGGAATTATGTTTTTGGTTCTGCAAGCAGCAGCAACTTTGCGGCGGCTTGTTTGGCATTTTTTCTCGAGCGGGCATTCTGTGCGTAATAATTATGACCATAACGGTAGTAACTGTGATGAGCCCTGACGTTACTTAGAACAGTGCCAAGTACGTTAGCATTTATTTGGGCAAGTTTTTCAGTTGCCTCTCTAAGGTCCGGAGCGGTAGTTTGGCCGGCGAAGCTGGTCAATATGACCGCATCTGCCATTTTGGCCCACACCAAGGCATCAGGGAAAGCCAACACTGGAGGAGTATCAATAATTACGTGGTCGTACGCTTGGCTGATTGTTTTTATGCGCTCTCTCGCCCCCGGCATAGCTAACAGCTCGCAGGCATCGTCTCTATTGCGAGAATTCGCAGCCAGCACATCCAGGCCGGTTGCAGGTATAGAGCAAACAACCTGGTTATATTTTTTTCTGCCGAAAAGTAAATCCTGCAGGCCCCTTGAGCCTCTTGGTAGATTCAACAGGTACGCAATATCGGGTTTTCTCAAGTCGCCGTCTATCAGCAGGACCTTTTTCCCTGATTTGGACATACTTGTTGCCAGATTAATTGCAAAAGTAGTTTTGCCTTCTTGCATCCCCGGGCTTGTAATAACCAGCATTTTGGGCTCTTTGTCGCCATTAAGGAGGCGTAAATTGGCACGAATAGTCTGGTAGTCACCGGCTATCTGTCTTGGGAACAGAGTCCTTTTGATAGTGTCTGAACCGGTGGTAGTACCGATTATTCGGATACCGATGCGCTTCACTACATCGTCAGGCGTACGCAAGCGAAGGTCTGCCTTATCTCTGAGGAAAGCTAACATCATCCCACAAGCCATTGAGCCAAACATAAAAGCCATTGTGTATTTGATGCGCTTATCTTGAATATAGGCAATGCCAGCAGGATATGCAACGGAAATCCTTGCAGGACGCTTTTGTCTCATCTCCAGTATTTGTATGCGCCGGCGAATCGTATCATACATTTGTTGGTCTAAGTCTAATTGAAACTGCAATTCCTCTATATCCATTTGCCGAAGACCCACATCAATAGTCTCTGTATCCTCCTGATCGAACTTATCCCTAAACCGCTTTTCAAGGGCTCTTGCTAGTTCCCACTCATCCTGTATATCAGCCAGTTGCTTTTTTGCGTTAAGCAGCTTTTCTTTTCCCGCCTCAGCAACTTTCTTAGCTATGAAACTATCATACATTTTACTCACTTCCGTCTTGTGCTGCTCAATACGCTCTTTCATTGCTTCTATCACATCAGCTTTGTTCTTAAGTTCCTGATTTGCAGGCTGTAATATCTGCTTAGCAACAATAAGTTCCTGTTCTAACCGTGCGAGATTTGTTATGAACATATTGAGGATTGGGTCGGCATTTATATACTCACGGCGCATCGGATCATTCGGATCTACGGCCTGTTCCACTTCAGTTGCCAGTTTCTGCCGCTCAGTGGCCTGCTCTTGTGTATTTGCATCAGGCAATTCCAACCTCTCTTTGAGTACGTCCACCTGGGCTTCCAAGTCGATTCTACGTGCCTCCCATTCGGTTATTTTGGTGAGAAGCATTCCCATACGAGTCAACTTTATTTCTTGACGTTTGTCCAGGGTGGTCGACGATTTAGACCCATACTCTTGTGCTTTGACATTAATGTTTTCACGCTGGATTTTCAATTCTCCGGCCAGAGCCTTTGCCTCGCCATCCAGAAGATTAATTTTTTGCCACTCATCCTCGATGGAACTGGCACCTTCGACATCCTTGTAGACATTAATAAAAGCATTTACAATCTGCACCGCGTCTTCTTTGTTCATGCTTTTCATAGTTACCTTTATTAGCTCAGTACGTCTACCAGGAGCAGCGCTAATGATGCCATTGTATATCGCCTGTTTCAATATGCTTGCTGGCTCAGGCCTTGCTTCGGTGTTCTTCAGTGTCTGTTTTAGTTTTGTGACAAGCCCTGTGGGCTCATTTTCAAAAAAGTTCAGGTTTTTGCCTGCTAAATCATCCGCTACTCTTTGCACTACTCGGCTACTGATAATCATTTCTGCCTGAGTATTCATAAAGTTCTCATAACTTGATATTTCTCCCCTGTCTGCTTCTCCCGTCAGGATGCTTGATAAAATAGGAGCAACTCTTATTGCGCCTGTTACACTATATAAAGGCTCAATCAAAAGCCATATTGCAGGGATTCCAACTGCGCACATTATAAAGAATATCAGCAATATAATATACCACCGGCGAAGTACGCCCTTAATCAAATTGGACGTGGAATGGCTGTCAGCTTCGGGCGGTGTTTCGAAGTTAGCAAGCCTTTGTTCAATGACAGGACTTTGATATTTTTCTAAATCACTCATTTTTGATTCTCCTATGATTCGATTTGTAATATTCATTAAGCTATGGGGCCCCATTTTGTAATCTTTCGCAAAATGGGAACGCTGCCAAAAGCATTTGTTGCATTTAGAGTTCTTTTACAGTTTTTGACGTGCGATTATTATTGCTTCTTCTTTCAAAGGAAGCATAGTAAGCTTTGCTAAAAGCCAAATCTCAGCGACTATCGCTGCAACAGCCAATGGCATCATTGCATAGCCGCCATAATCGTGGAATATTTTCTCCCAATGCTCGCCGCTGAGCACTGTAAAAGCCAGTGCCGTGATTGTTAACCGCCCTGTGTTACAAAGTAGAGCAATAGGAAGGCTTGATGCCAGGACGATAAGCTTTTCCCACCATTCTCGCTTAACCAGCAGGACAACTAAGCCGCTAATCACGAAAAATGCGGTGATCATTCTCAATCCGTTGCACGCCTCAGCGACTGCGACGGTTGCCTGGCCTATATGTATAATATTACCTTCCTGCATGACCTCATAGCCCATCACCTCCAGGCAGAATACGGCTGATGAAGTGGCCCAGTGTTGCAAAGGCAATGTGGCAGCGGCCTGGACCCGATTAGGCCAGGGCAGCATTAAGCACAGGAACAACAATACCATAGATACTTTTCTGAAAAGCTGCCATCCAAAGAGCATCAGCACCAACGCGGCAATACTTAGAGTAATGGACAAGTTTTCAGCTGAGCCATACAAAAAGAACAGCCCAAAGAGTCTGACGCCCTGTAGAGCCACGAAGGCCACCAAACCCCAAACAGAAGGATTTATAGGGCACTGAGCAATATCATGGCGTCTCGACCACAAGATATAGACAGCTAGAAAAGGAACTAAAAGACCGCTGGAATATTCATCGCTTCTCTGCCATATATTCCAAAGGTCTATAAGACCGGGCCAGTAGGACCATAGAAAGACAATCAGAACAAGGCTGCCCACAAACCACGGAACGATTTTTGGCCTGTGCGATTGTACGTATTTTTGTATAAGATTATAAAGACGTGATTCAAATATTTGCTGAAGTCCGCACGTTTGATTTTTCGCAATCTCTAATGCACTATTGGCTAAACTTACTAAGGTTCCCTCTGGTCTTAAGGGGATAGCCCTCTCTTTCGCAACAGTATTACTTCGAACGGTTGCGTTGTAATCAATTATGCATCGTTGAATTTCACAATTCGGGACTACCTGTGCACCATCCCAAAGCACGCTATTTACGACAACACTGTCCTTACCGATGCTAACATCACGTCCGATTACGGTTGGCCCCAAAATAACGACGTCCTCTGAAATTCGAGCGCCATCCATAATTACCACGGGCCCGTAAATTCTCGCGCTTGGATCAACAGTGGCATCGGATGCTATCCAGACGACTTGCGAACCTCTCCGCCTGCAGTGTTTTAAATCCGCGCTTAGTTTTGTCGTATTTTCAAGACAATTGGAAATTGCACAGAGGTATTCCTGCCGATCTCGAAAATTTCCGGCAGGACTTGGCAATACCGCAGTATGAACAGTTTTCCCTGCACGGAGCAGTTCAGGAATTAATCCCTCCTTGATATCAAAGTAGCCTTCCTTTGGGATATGTTCCAGGACGCTGGTTTGGCAAATGTATATGCCTGCTGATTCACCCAAAAGCTTTCCGTTTCCAAAGGCCGGATTAAACATCACAGTCAAATCAGACTGCCCCTTTTTATGAGCTTGTATAAGTACATCGATTTTCGGGGGAGATGTTATACTTGCAGGGAATACTAAGAGTAATTCGTCCGTTTCGCTACCGGCAGCATCACGAATGCATCCTGCAGTACCTGATGGCAACAGTTCGTCTAAGAATTTCAACTCCAAATGATTATTAGTGTGAATCGATTCTTCCATCAATGAACCATCACCGTTGGAACAAATCACAGTATGCTTTACGCCCTGACGCGACAGATGCTGCAATAGTTCTTCCAACACCGACTTACCCACTATCGGCCATAAAGCTGTAGGCCGGCATGACGCTACCAGACACCGCCCGAAATCACGACTTCCCGCGAGTAAAATAGCTTTTATTTTTTCTCTTTTGAGAGACTGTCGATGTGGCATTATGTTAGCCTACTATGTCAGGTCTAATTTCGTAGTCCAGTTGAATTACGTCAGGTAGAAAGCCCCATTTATCCATCCTTTACGAGTCTGTGGCTTTTCCGAAAATACATCTACATCTATAGTATCACCATTAAGTTCCAGGTGGCCATAACGGGCAGTTGGCCGAACAGCTGTAAGAGTGGCCAATTTCCCATGAGATCAATGGAAGGCCAGCAGCTCATCCAGATTAACATCCGATAGGCCATCCCCCCAGGTCAACATAAACGTCTGGTTTCCAAGATGAGGAGCCAGCCGCTTAATTCTTCCTCCGGTTAATGTCTCCAAACCTGTATCAATCAGATGAACCGTCCAGTCAGGATGGTTGTTATTTTCGTGCATCCACACGTCCCCGTTCTTGGTTTTGACCGTCAGATTGCTATGAAGCGAGCAATAGTCCATAAGATATTTCTTGATATACTCTCCCTTATATCCAAGAGCTATGACAAATTCGTTATAACCATAATGTGAGTAATGCTTCATAATGTGCCATAGAATCGGCCTGCCACCGATTTCGACCATTGGTTTGGGTCTTGTCTCCGTTTCTTCCGCCAGCCGAGTCCCGGCACCACCAGCAAGAATTGCAACTTTCATAATATTCCTCTATCTCATTAATGGCTTGACAGTCATAATCAGGCTCTATTACTCATTGTTGTTATCTAACTGCCGTTAGCCAGTTCATCTAAAAACTGCGCGATACGATACGCTACCGCTTCCGGTTGTGCCTTGCGCTTACGAGACACAAACGCTCTTAACTGCTTCATCTTCTGTAACAAGTCTTTCGTGCCATAAGCTACCAATATATGTCCAAGTTCCTCAAACTTTCTGGCAATTGCAACTTGGTGGTCATTCACAACTTCATCGTACTTAGCTAATCTCGGCATAACAAGCAGCGGTTTTCTATTATCCAAAGCCATCATTATTGTACCCATACCTGCATGGCTGATGATGCCAGACGCCTCGCGAATGCGTTTATCAAACAGCCGTTTGTCCAAGGACGAGACCCCCTCGAAATTATGCGGCCGATATGAACTCTCACCAATCTGCGCAAATATTTCTTCTTTAAACCCATTTTGAGAAACCGCGTCATCAACGAATTTCACCAAGCGGTCAAACGGAAATTGCGTCCCAACCGTCAGGAAAATCATATTACCTCTCCTACATATTCAACACTCTTATGTTGACTGGCCAGGTCATGCCACTGTACTAAGAAAAGATCCGCAATGTGCTTGACCATCCTTCCTGACAGCGATATCTGCTCCACGTTGGTTATGCTGTCAATCCATACAATCTTAGCAGAGACAAGCTTGCCTAAGAAACACGCTATACAGCCCACCGCCGCACCTGTGCTTATTACTACGTGGGGCTTTTCCCGCAAAACTATCCTAATGCAGCGCAACAGCACCTTTATTACCCGCAAAGGGTGCTGCCGGTTGCACTCTCCCACAACATAGACTCTGCCTTCCCGATGAAGGTTTTGACGCAAGAGCCCACTTGTCGTTATGCAGAAGAGCTCATAACCATCCCAACACTCAGCCAATTTGAGCAATTGAGATAGATGCCCCCCTGCCGACGCAACTAAACATATTCTCATATTTTTTTTCATCTGATGAAGGGCTTAACTGAAAATGATATTTGTATGGGTATCTTTCCAACAAAGTTCCCGTGTTGCCTTTTCTGAACTATAACGAATATCACGGATGCCAGTATGAATTTGATAGGTGGTGCTGTGTCCCTTGCTTTTGCGCCCCAAGATGCTCTTAAGTTTCCGAACAAACCAACTCATTAAACGAAAAACAACTGGAGACAGCCTTAATATGGTAACAGGATGACCAGTATGCTCTCCCCATTTTTTAACACACTCTGCAATACACACATGGTTCGTCGGGGCACAATTGTAAACTGCATATTTCCGGGGATTTTCAATCAAGAGAGTGACCATTTCTGCAACATCGTCGACGTGGATATAGGGCAAATGATTTTTACCTCTGCCGACAATAATCGCGAACTTTTTGCTTCTAAAGCTGATTAATTTTTTGCCAGGTGCCTTCTCATCACTAAAAAGCAAACCAGGACGAATTATAATTAAATTCATGTCCAGTTTGCCCTTCAACTGCTCGCACTTATTTTCTATGAGCACCTTTACCCATGGGTAAGGATTTAATGATTCCTCCTTGCTGACCAATGGGCAATCTTCGTCCAAAACCTTACCCCATAACGAGCGAGCTAAGCCATAAACACCAACACTGGAGATATGTATAAATGTTTTGACCTGATTACGTTCTGCAGATTTAATAAGATTGATTGTTCCGTCGAGATTCATTTTTTCGAGCATACCGTTGAACATTCCTCGACTTTCCCAGGCACAATGCACCACTACATCAATACCGTTAGTTATCTGATCAAACAAATGATGATGTGACAGGCTGCCCCAGACAATTTCGACATCGGGATTAAGCTCTTGATGATTAATTGCAGCACCATGAAGGAGCACATGCAAATGATGGCCGCTTTCGAGCAGCGACTTTGTGACAGCAGTTCCCAAAGTACCTGAAAATCCCGTTAACAGTATATTCATTATATCTCCAACAGAAACTGAAGTTATTGACAACCGAGTCCCGTTCTTTCCTTAGCTAAAACAGAGTTTTAGTTCTTTATCCTCAACACTTTCTCAAATACAGTTGCCACCGAAACGGCATTATCTTTGCTTACCGGGGGAGGTGAACCATCGCGAACACACCGATAAAATTCAGCAATGAGTTTCCTGGTACCAGGATTCCTTTTCAATTTCTTTGTTGCGACTTTGAAGATGACACTCAATGTTCCATTGATAAACGAAAAACCCACTCCAATGCTACTCAGAGCTTTTGATATAAAACCCAAACGTCCTTTGTGAAATTTGACAACCGTTAACTGGCGACCAAGATCCACGTATATGCTGCCCTTTTCACATTCAATATTTGCATACCGCGAAGAGTTCCCATGAGCCATACTTACAGTAAATGAACCATGTCCCTTCGAAGTTCGAAATGAAACATCCACCAGATCCGAAAAGCCATACGGCATTAAATTTCTTGCATCACTGATAGACGTTATTGATTCTGGTTTACCCAGTAATTCAACTATTAAACTGGCAGGATGCGAAATGATATTCGCCAAAGGCCCCCCAGGGATATTATACGCCCAATGACTTACGCCTCCGTAAGGAATCGTGTTTCTCCGTTCAGCATGGCCGAAAAAACAGTGAGCACCTATGACACTGCCCAGTACTCCCGATTTAATCAGTTCAAATGCTTTTAAGACACATTCCATATACAAAAGGCCATGGTCAACACAAACCATCTGGTTCATCTCTTCAGCCAGGAGATATAATTTCTTCGTTTCCTTAAGCGTTAGGGTCATAGGCTTTTCTACTATGACGTTAGCTCGATTCTTAAGCGCGTGCATTGCTATGTCGTAATGTGAATCAGGCGGTGTCAGAACGTGAACGATATCAAATTCCTGTTCGGAAATTAGTTGTAAAGCATCTTCATGAACCGCGACATTGAATCCGACTTCTTTTGCAAGTATTTGCGCCGCTTTCAAATTTCTATCACATAGATGCAGTTCCAATGCTCCGCATTTTTTCTTAATTGCTCCAATATGATCCGGGGCGATAATTCCGCAGCCGATAATTGCCACACGAAGCTTCTTGCTATTTTCCAATGTCACACCTTTCTATTTTTAGATCTAACAGCTCGATCATCGTAACTTTTTCCAGCTGTGACCCATTGATATTGACGTACTAATTTGCGAATTGCAAGATCAGGAAGTTGCTTGGTTCGTCTAAAATAGTTACGAAAATAACCGTACGCCAAGCCACATGATTGGACGATGTCGCCAGCCACAATCAGGCGAAAGAGAGAACGAAGAATCATCCTCAGTGGGGACATGCCGATATAATAGGCCATGTATCCATTTCGCGCCCATCCTAAAAATCGCCCATCTCGCGATGCAGTGCGCCGAAGATGGACGAGATGCACATGATCAAAGCTGTTCACGTACCAGCCGGAAGCACGTGCAAGAATTTCGTCAATCACGTCCCATCCAAATACAGAAAGAACACCTCCGATGTCCTTATAACAAGCATAGCGATATATTTTAGTAGCACCACGGACATGTGCACTGCTGGCCTTTTCTCGTACCAAACCTGAGCCTTTGTATTCATAAATAACACCCCCGGTGATACCAAGCCTCGGATTGGAACTAAACTCGTTAAACAAGACCCTAAAGTACTCCGGGCCAAATTTCAAATCGGCATCGAGTTTAACGATGAATTCAGGGCTGGGACAAGTATTAAATGCTAACTTTAGACCTTCAAGAAACGCCTCAGCTTCGGATGCAAGAAGTAATCCATCATCCGCTCGATTTGGATCCTTGAAACGACGATATGCCTCAATCCAGGAATAGGACACTGCCGCCGAACTAATAATCTCCCAAGTCTTATCACATGACCCATCATCAACAATAATCCACGACTGAGGTTGTACTGTTTGCAAAGTCATACTTTCGATTGTAGCTTCGATGTTGTTTTCTTCGTTAAATGCCGGCGTAACAACAACATAAGCAGGAATACACTGCTCAGATAGCTCAGTTTCTTTCTTTTTAGCCAAATTATTGTTATTATTGCCCATGTTCAATATCTCAGTAAGCGAAACATTCATGCCAACTAACTGTATGTCGAAGAAGTTGCCTTATTAAACAGAATGCTCGCAATTACCCAACCACGACTATACTATGAAAGCACCAGTATGTCTTATGAGCAACTTGATTGCAGACGGTTGGCAGGTTTACTGTGACAAGTAACAAACAGATCGAGCCCGAACATAATCTTTTCATGGTCTTTACTTACAAAAAGACATATTTCTGAGTATTGCCCGGGACATTTCAGTAGATAAAAAGAATCTGGAGCTATGAGCAAGCACATGCTAAGTTCGTCGAGTTCTAACAATTGTTAGACATAGAAATTATAAAACGCTAAAGATAATTTGCGTAGTCTTTAACCATTTACAACATTAACCTTTCTTAATTTTGCAATATACATAGATGCAAAATATAATGATAAAGGATTAGTAGACAATCTCTCGAGCTTCTTGTTCAGGAAATTGTCTATAGGTTTGATAACAGTTCGGATGCCGGGAATGATATCTAATGGGTATAACGCGTAATAATGAGCGTACCTCTCGCATTCTAAGGTATAACCACATGCCTCAACCTTACAACGAAACGAAGACGGCTTATGTTTCCGAAACGAAATCCTACTGCGATAGAAGGGAAGGATCTTACGGAAGGACTCAACTGTCCTTGATCTGACACAACAATAATTTCTTGTCTGGACTATGGCCACGCCATTTGGTTTTAATATCCTGCTAATCTCAGATAGAAGGGGTTCGTCTTTTTCCAGATATTCAATTACGCCCAGAGCTGTGCAAACATCTATCGAGTTAGATTGAACCATGCTCAATTTCTGGACATCACACTTGAAGAGTTTAATAGAATCCGACAGGTTATTATCGCCAATGAGCTTCTCTGCAGAACGCAACATACTGTCTGAGATGTCTACTCCAATTACACGTTGGAATCCCATTTTCTTCATTTGGATCAAAGCATGGCCGGTACCACACCCAAGGTCAATAGCGGTTCCTTTATTTTCATTCTCGGTGAGTAACAAGGCATACTTTTCTCTAAGTCGAAGGGGATAGTATTCATACCACCTCTCTTTTTCATCCTGATAAACATCAATCCACCTGTCGCCGTACGAATCAAAATAGTCGGCAATATTATCAAGAATATTCGTGTTTGTTTTCCCCGATTGTTTTTGCTTAGCTGCTCGCACTGTTAATGCTCCCTTTCAATTTTCTAAAATTAGTGTGAAGCCACCATAACCATGATCTCAAACCCAGAATTCGGAATACAAAAACGGGAAGAGGGATATTGCCGGTAACACGGATTCTTTGAAGAGCGAATAAATCGGTATTCCAGTTATTTAAGCCTTCAACCGTCGATACTGCACATAAAAAACCTTTTTTTTTGAGTATCTCAACAACCCGCTTATCCCACGAATCGATACCACCAAATGGATAGCAAAAGGTTTTTGGGGTGTCGCCGATGATTTCTGAGATCGTTCTCTTACTTTCGCCAATATCCTCTTCCAGTTGACTGTCTCCCAACTTTGACAGATATTCATGATTCATCGAATGTGATCCAACTTGAAATCCATCCACCATCAACTCACGAACTTGCTGTGGATCCATGAACTCCAGCGGTTTTAAAGAGTCCCCGTTGAAACGATGTCGAAACCGACCCAGAAGTTGGTTTCGCTTGTCTTTGTCAATACTGCTGAAGTAATGCCGAATCCAGGAGCGGATTTGTGCCTTACTTGCTCGCTCGGTTAGTGGAAAATTTTCAATTTCAGCGGAAAACACCGAAATACAATGTGCAATAGGTAATGAGTCTAGAATCGTATATAGTTCATAGAGCCACATGCTATTGCCGGTTTCAAGAGTCCTGCCGATCACAAAAAATGTTGCTGTAAGTCCCAGTCTTCGGAGAATCGGAACAGCATTTTCGTAGACATCAAGAAAGCCATCATCAAAGGTAATTATACACGGATTCTTGGGCAACTTTTTTTTGCCGGATAGCCACTCAATAAAATCGAACAGAGATATTGTATTGTACCTCTTCAAGAGATATTCCATATGCTTTTGAAATTGAGCTACACTTACACACATACCGGCTAGTGATAAACACGTTTCCGAGGTACCATTGTTAAGGGTAACACTATGGTACATCAATATGGGCACTTTAATGGGCCGGATAGTACGGAGAAGAGAATCCAACCTTGCTACTCTAATAATGGTGCCTAAACAAGATTCTATAGGTATCAATACATCACTGTTCAAATTCGATAATCCTTACTTGTAAAAAATTAAACCAACTTGGCAGTCAGAGTTTTCTCCACACAGCTTGTGCTCTCCTCAATCAGGTTTACCCGTACTTTCCTAAGTGGCGCGCTAAGAGGTGGTTGCGAGCGGTCCGTACCTTTGGATTTTCCGCATCGAGTTGACAAGTAGCCACCCAACTTGAATCTCAATCAAAGTAACGCCATATATCGTTCTGTATTTTACACCCCGCTGAATAGATTGCATGTCAACGTGCACCCAATATTCTACCGACAGGCCTTCAGGCTACAACAAGTTACGTCCTCCGGTCTTATTATTGTTCAAGTCCGAGTGTTATCTTTCGAGACACAATCCTCGCCAACCGAGCAAGGCCTTAAAAGCTCCGATGACGTATGTCTTAGCTGTTCGCAGATGTCTTCTCGTCGCGGTTTTAGAAAGAAGTGCTCTGCCTAACCAGTAAGGAACTCGACATAAAAAAAACAAGCAAATGATCAAACATGCTAATCCATATGTTAACTCGCTCATATGCTTCTTAAAAAAGAGTAATATGCTCCCACGTAGCTGCAATGTCATCTCAGGTTTCACTTGCCTGCTACTGGCATCGCCTAAGTGAATAATTTCCGCGGTGGGTGTAAACATTACTTTCCAGCCGGCTTGCCTAAATCGATAACACCAGTCGGTTTCCTCGCCGTACATAAAAAACCGCTCATCCATAATCCCCACCTGCTCTACAGCAGTACGCCTGACCAGCATAACACAACCCGTGACGACATCCACCTCGCGCACGTCACTCCTGTCCCACCAAGTCATCCTTTCCCTTCCGAAAATACGGCTACGGGGAAAAAGTTTATATAAGTAGCTACTTGAAAAGAGCAAGTTAATTATTGAAGGAAACATAAAACATGTCGGTTGCAATGTCCTGTCGGGATTTAATACCCGGCAGCCCACCACGACTGCTTCGGGATGAGCATCGGCAAATCTAACTGTTTTGGTAATAGCATTGTCAAGTACTATTGTATCGCTGTTGAGCAGCAGCACGTAGCGTCCTTTGGCAATTGCCATGCCCTGATTATTCGCCACTGCGAAGCCTCGATTGGCAGGGTTCTCAATAAGTCTAACCTGTGGAAACTTATTTTTTATCATCTCGACAGAGCCATCGGTTGAGTGATTGTCAATTACGATTACATCAAATTCAACACTCTCGGTTTGTTTGTAAACTGAAACCAGGCAATCACTCAGGATTTCACACGTATTCCAGTTTACAATGATGATCGATACATTCATAACAACCTATGTCGCTACGCCAAGTAGAGGCGAAATCTCTCTCACTATTGGCCTGCTCGATATTTCATAAACCAGCCCAACGATTGCAAAGACCATATAGAGAAGCATCCTTATTTGCCCGAAATAGGAAACTCCGAAAAAAGCCACGCAATGCCCCAAAATTGTTACGAAGATGCACCAGACCAAGAACTGTTGTTTATGTTCTTGGCATTGGAGGGACAGACGTAAAAGGGACCTCAAGGCCATATATATTATTGCTAGAAAAAGCACAAGAGTTACAAATCCTCCTCGCACGCCTTCAAGAATATATTGGTTAGTAATATCTCCCAATCCCCAGCCCCAGTGCGCCGTGCTTCGACATCCCAGAAACATCCACTCACCAAGGTGGTTAATTGCTTTGTCAATTAAGTTATAACGGTGCCAACCTGTCGAACCCCCAACAACATTTATCCTGGAAATCAAATGCCAAACCGGGGCTTTCATAACAATATCAAGGGCAATCAGCGTGCCAAGCATGCCCCACCCTATGCAACGCGTATATTGTCGCCACTTGTACCCACACAGAATAATCAGCACTATCAACAATGTTAAAATTGGCGTGCTTGATGCTGTAGCTGCAACAATAAAAATACTCGCTGCCACCGCTGACCAAAATAACAATTTGTGCTTGTCCTGCTGTGCAAAGCCTATGAACAAAGGAACCAATGTGACCCAAAACAACCCCAGCATAATGGAATGGGGAAAGGCCGCTTGGCACCGATAGCGCGCCCCACGTATTACGGTGTGTACCCTCCCAAAAACTACAAAAGGATTCTTTCCTGTTACCCATTCCAACCCAACCAAAACCGCCAATACCAGAGAGCAAACAGCGAGAATTTTAGTTATTGACTTTATATCATCCCAGGAGCTTATGTTTATTCGAAAAAGCCAGTACAAACCCAAGACATCAAATAATATGCCGCACTTGTAAATCAACGCTCTCATATCTGCCCACTGGATTACATATATGACCGCTCCACAAATCGCCCATGCCAGTACCAGCTTATCAAAACGGTTCCATTTGAACATCAATCGTTCCCCCCGTAGGATAGTTCGTAAAAATCCTACCAGAACGAGCATCCGCAGGGGTGTAAAATCCAAATCAAAAATCATTATGCGCTGGTCAGCCGGGATAAAACAGGCAACTAAAATAAATGGCAGCAGGAAATATTTCCTGGGAATAGTTAAACTCAGAATTCCGAGAAAGACGGTAGTTATTACTGTTGGCAAGTTAATCATCTTGCGTTGGCCTTTCTGGAACGGTAGTACCTGATCAACACTAGCGGTGCAAGAAAGTAAGCAAGCTGTTTATAGTAATAAGGGTCACATGGATGCAACTGCAAGCAGATAAAAGCGGTTTTCAACGCTTCCCAGTTTCGGTCGGTGCAACGCAGGTCAAGCATACTTTCCATAAAGATGTTTTTCATATAAAATGCTGTATCTCAGCGATGGTAAATATGTTTAATTACTCGAGCAGGAACCCCACCTACAACCGTAAATGGCGCCACATCCTTAGTAACCACTGCATTAGCCCCCACAACCGCGCGTTTTCCGACGGTGACTCCCTTGAGAATAACACATCCTTCTCCCAAATATACGCCATCTTCTATAACGACAGGTTTGCTCGTTATACCACCACAACTCAGTGCTGACAGTTCAGCATCATCCAATACGTGGTCATGGTCGGTGATGTAAACACGCCCGCCGATGAGAACGTCCTTACCAATGGAGACTGATTCGGCAGCACCACAATGGAAGTAAAATCCCGCCGACATGCCGTCACCGATTTTTATCTTTGGCTTTTCGCTATCCCACCGCCCGACAGCTTCAAGGCGTGCCCCTTTGAGGATAATGACCTTTTTCCCGATGCTGATGGCCTTTGGGTTTGTAATCATATCAGGTTTTTCAACTATCGAGCGCCAACCGAAAGAGAAAAAAAGACTCCTGCCGACAAAATAATTCCAAAGATACTTCAGTAAACGCGTGAACTTTTGAAAACAGGACATATTCTCTACCTAATCTCCAATTCAAAAATCAGCAAAACGTCTCAACTGGCGACTGCTATGTATTTTTTTCAATTTTAAATACAACATACAAGGTGTACGCAATATGATATGAATAATGGGATTGATAGCTCCTACATACAGTATCCACGCTTTCACCGAGAACGAATTATCGATTCTTCTAACCTTATATGCTAATTTTGCATTACTTTCAAAAAATGCCAACCACAGGCTCGCCCTGCACCATCTCTGTTGTAAAAACTCTTTCTCTTTTTCCTGATCGTACTTGCCTGCAAGATATAGGTAAGCTTCGATAACCGACTTGTTAAAACGCGCCCTCTTAAGCGGGTTACTAATATTTGAAGCCGACTCATTACGAACAGTGTAAGTTGATAAAGACTCATCGATATAGTGAATTTTTGACAGCATACTAACTTCAATGGCAAGAGGAATATCGGACCCACCTATGTATTGGTCATTCCGGTAGATATGAGGGTCTGAAATGATTTTGTCAATAAGGTGTTTTCTCACAATAACTGTACATGTCAATATATGATAATGTCCCCACCCTCTGAAAATGTTAAAGTTTTCCAGGGGAATATTATTTGTGGTTCGAAAAAAGTCTCTAATTTTTTTCCCTGTTCTCTCATAGTACCTGTCTTGATCCGAATGAACCAAACCACATTCTGGATGGCTCTCCAGGTAATCTACCTGTTTTTGTAGCTTTTGGGGATGGTGCCAATAATCGTCGCCTTCACAATAGGCAATGTATTTGCCACGACAGGCCTTTTCTGTTCTGATGCCATTTCTTCGGGCACCGATGTTTTTGTCTGATGTGACCACTCGGATGATTTCAGGATAGCTTTTCTGATAATCGAAAACGATTTCACGCGTACCATCCGTTGAGCAATCTTCTCCAATCACCAGTTCAAAAGGAAATTTGGTTTCCTGTTGAAGCACGCCCTGAATCGCCTGGGCAATGTAAGGAGCGTGGTTATAAGTAACCATGAAGGTGCTGACCACAGGTTCTTTGACGAGCACATTAGAATCGCTGATTTCCTCGCACGGAATTTCGGCGGGATCAAAAATGCCATATTCAGATTTGTTATTCATGCTAATGTAAGAGCTCCACAGATAATATTTACTGGATTCATTACAGCGTAACTTTATCGCAATATGATTTGAATCACCAGTTTCACACTTTGTGAGGTTTTGTTATTTTCAGTTTTTGCATAGCCAGAGTTTGCTCAGTTTAAGTTTGCCCCTTGAAATGTCGATAATTTCAACAAAGGCAGGCATTCTGAATATCCAGTTGATGGCGGTATAAATTAAAATGCCGATTAGAACTTGGGAAATCAATAAGGTACAGTTGTTCGGGAACCGAAACCATTGAATGGAATAAACACCCATTCCCATGACCATTGCCATCCCCAAGTAAGGTGCTAAGTTGAATATCTGCTCTTTGAGTGGATAATTGATCAACTTGCCTGAGTAGTAGCTGTTCAAATAATAGCCCAAAATATTAACAGTGATTTGGCCGTAAATCATGGCTGTAATGCCCCATCTGTATGTCACGGCAATTGCGATAACAACAAGAATTTTCTTGAGTATCTCAAGGCGAAGGAAGAGGTCGGAACGACCCTTGGCCATTAATATGTTCAGATTGAGCACATGTAAAGGGTAAAGCAATCCTGCGACACATAGCAGTTGTAAATAAGGAACGCAAGGCAACCACTTTTCTGTCAGCAGGACCAAAACCAAGGGTTTAGCTGTCACCAGAAGTCCAATCATCAATGGAAAGTTGAGGAAGACCAGAGTAGTCAGCGCTTTTTGTACGCCTCTTTTCAAACGACTAATATCATCTTGCACCTTCGAAAAGACGGGAAATGTAACCCGGCTGACACTCGACGTCAGGTTTTCGGATGTAAGTCGTGTGCAGCTTTTTGCCCTCGAATAAAACCCAAGGTCTGCAGCGGTAAAGAACTTCCCTATCACAACAAGGTAAATATTTCGGAAAATAGTATCAAGCAGCCCCGAAAACAGCAACTTTGAGCCAAAAGCGAACATACTCTTAAGGGCGGCAAAGCTGAACACTAAAGAAGGACGCCAGTTACTGAAAAACCACAGGAGAACCGTTCTAAAAATAGTGCTCGTTACCGACTGAATAGCCAGGCTCCAAACACCGAACCCGCGATAGGCTAATGTTATACCTATAATTCCTGAGCCTATTGTTGCTACAATACTCACTTTTAGCTGTGTCTTGAAATCAATACGCCTGACCAACAGGGTTGTCTGGACCAAAGCAAAAGAGTTGATAACCAGATTCAGAGAAAGAAACCGTGTCAACGCTGTTAAGGCTGGTTCCTCGTAAAAGGCCGCAATCCACGGAGCGACCAGGCATAGCAGACCGGCTGCAATGATACCAACAACGATATTAAAGTAGAAAATTGAGCAGGAATCGACTTGGGTGGCATCTTTCTTCTGAATCAGCGCCGAACCAAAACCACTGTCTAAAAACGATTGCGCTATGGCCATAAAAATTGCCAGCATCGCAATCAGGCCAAATTGCGCCGGTAGAAGCAATCGTGCCAAAATAATCGAGATGACAACCTGGATCCCTTGCTGCCCACCCCGCTCGAGAAGACTCCAGAAAATACCGTGTATTGTCTTCGATTTCAGTGAACGACCCATTTAACCTCTATAAAACAGTTTCGGCGACACAACTTATATTCATACTATTTGGCATAGACCATAGACGACATAAAAATACATTAGCTATAAAAAGTTCGTGGTTGTAGGTAACGGAAACAATGCTTAGTAAGGCTTTATCAATCGTAACTTGCTAACTCCAAGTTTCATTAACATGAAATCATCCTTGTTTTTATAATCCATAAAACCAAATTCTTTATATAAATGAATTGCTGGACTATTGTCTTTACATACCTCTAATTTAATTTCCTGAACACTGTATTGTTTTGCATATTGAATGCACATATTCATCAACTCCAAAGCAATACCCTTTTTCATGTATGTTCTAATTGTGCTCACATTAGTGATATATCCAGTCTGGCCATCAGGATCATTAAAGTACGCAGCCACAAGGCCAACCAGAGTATCCCCGCTCCACGCCTCAAAGGTTACAGCTTTTTCAAAGATTTTCTTGGAATACTCTTCAAGATTCACCCTTTTTGCCAGATTCGTGATAAAGCTCTCGTTGCATTTCATCAAATGAGAATATATCTCTTGCTCAGAGGCCGATCCTTGAGTGTATTTCATGCCCACTACATTTCCTCCAGCACCGCCAGACCAAAACCAAATCGGCCGAATTCATTGCCGTTATAAAGCATGTATACTCTGTCATCGCACTGAAATACATGTGGATAACAGAGCATATCCGAGTCCCAAGAGCCTTCCGTCACGTCGATCCCAACAATCGCATCATCTCTAATCCAGTCGTGTAAGTTATCGGAATATGCGTATCCAATTCTGTAACCACGATCTTTGTTCCTTCTGAAATTAAATGATTGACGGTAACAAAAGAACATATGGTAACGCCCGTTGATATGCGCAACGGTTGGCAGCGCCTGACTCTCGTCTGCTCCTAAGCGATCGGCGATAATCTGTCGCCCTTCTTCCTTTTTGTACCATGTGATACCATCCTCCGATATGGCGTGGCCAATCTTGTAAATCCGATCAGGTGGCTGGTCCTTTACAAACTTTTTCCAGGCAATACCAAAGATATACCACATGTGATATTGGTTTTCGAAAATAGCCACAAATGGATCACCAACCAGAAACGGTTCATGTAATGATGAAGACAATACAGGTCCTTTACCAAATTTTTTGAACGTTAAACCATTATCTTCACTCAGTGCTAACCCAATGGAGGTATCAACCGATACGGATACCCTTCTACTCCAACCACAGGTATAGGCAAGTATTTTACCTTCATGCCTTACAACATTCATTGGGAAAATACCATGTTCATCAAAATGGCCCAAGTCACCCAATTCAATAACAGTATTTCTTGAAACATTAATAATATTCTGGAAGTCTATATCATAATCTACAAATGCAATATGGCTTAAGCATTTTCCCGTTTTATCATGTAGCCTTGTTGAGAAGTATATTCTAATATAATCATTAAATATCAAAGCTTGGGGGGACTGCGCATATTCATGGCAAAGATTGGGTAATTTATATTCTGTTGGATTAAATATCCTACCCTTCTTTTTCCATTTCATAAAGTAAACCTTACACTAAGAACTATATTCCTCTAATTGTGCCAAACCAAAACCAAATCTACCAACTTGATTTCCGATATAAAGCATATAAATACTATTATCAAGTTCAAAAACATGTGGATAGGCAACCATTTCCGAATCCCATCCTTTATCTGAAATATCAATACCAGTTTTGGAATCATCTCTTGTCCAGTCCAGCATATTGTCGGAAAAGGCATAGCCTATTCTGTATCCCTTTTCTTTCCCCCTATAATCTGAACTATATCTGTAACAGAAAAACATGTGATACTTCCCGTTACAAAAGATAACATCCGGGCTGGCTTGGGCTTCATCTTCCTCGATTCTGCTTTCAATAAGATCTTTGTTCAGTTTTCTCCAATTGACACCATCAACTGAAGAAGCCATGCGAATCTTGTACACCGGTTCAGGCCTTCCGTCAGCTATTATCCACTTTCTGCCGGCGATATACCACAAATACCAGAGACCATTGAATTTCCTGATCTTTGGACCGCTTAATATAAAGGGTTCATCGGGAGTATAAGACAAAACTGGACCTTTCCCGTATTTCTTGAAAGTCACGCCATCGTCATGACTTATTCCAAGGCCGATCGCCACGTTGAAGGGAACAGATTCACACCTTGTCCAGCCTCCGTAATAAGCATAAATTTCTTTTCCGTTTCTAATAACAGATGTGGGGTATGTTCCAAATTCATCGAAATCGCCCAGATCACCCAATTCTAAAATTGGTCTTTTGGATATATTTACTATCTCAAATAAATTGGACCTATTTAAGTCAACAAAAGCAGAATAGCTTACATATTGTCCGTTTCTATCACGTGGTGGCCTGCAAGAAAAATAAACTCTAATGAAATCATCGAAAATTAAAGCAGATGGAGCTTGTGAAAATTCTTTTAACCAACTTCTACTCGTTACTTCCTGAGGATTGAAAACCCTTCCAAGCTTCTTCCATTCAAACATTTCTTATTCTTCCTTTGAATCCTCAATTTATCTACTAGTGTGATGCTACTTCCAGACAGCAAAATAACGAAGGCTCATATTAACGAATAATAGTGATGTAAATACTCATCTATTCTTTCTTTTGAATTGAACATCATTACGTCGATAATGGAAAGCGATGGAACAAATACATTATCAAACTGCCTGTATTCGATAGGTTTTGTCTTAATGAAACACAATTCGATTCCCTCATTTCTAAAGGCTTCTGCTGTGTATAGGTCCTGACCACCAATCGCATTAATGTAAATATCAGCATTGAGGCTTTTGCAGATGGCAAGAACCTTGTCCTGAGACTTGAGAGTATGATCAATATCTATGGAGGACGATATGATTATGTCCGTGTCAATCTCAAGAAACTTCGTCAGCAATGTCAGGGATGCGTGTATGAAATCAAATAGATTGCCGGAACGATGTTGAAAGCACTCTTCCACCAACGGCATGACTTCTTTGTAGTATGGAGCTTTCCAGTACGACGACTCTATTTCCCGTATTATCTTTTTTGATTCCTTATCAAAGCTGTCCGCCAACTCCCGTTGCGCCACGTCAAGGTAATCCGAATCTTTTTTAAGGGGAACGCTGAACATTTTATCTCTTCCGTTAACAAGGATTCGGTTGCGATGAAACCAACCCTTTTTAGTGAACTGAATATTGTCGTAAACCACAAACTGGTCTACCGCATTCATAAGCTGAAAATAACCGATATAGGATAAAAAGTATGGTTGCATAATCGCCAATTTCATAAAAACTCTCTCACCATTTCAAACCTTTGCTGCAAATTCGGAGCTTTGGTGACCAAGTTCCTTAGCTTGAAGCATAATGATAATATCGCAAATCTGTTGAGCGTCGTTCAAGGAAAGGTCACAATAAATCGGCAATATCAGAATCCGGGAGGCAACTTTTCTGGCCACGGTCAATGGATCCTTTACCGAAACACTTCGGTAACACGAAAAATCGCAGATCAGAGGGTAAAAATAGCGGCGTGCGTAGATGTTGTATTTCTTAAGTTCTTCATAGAGTTTATCGCGGCTAATACCAAATTCCTTTTCGTTGACCTCGATAGGCATATACGCATGGTTGTATTCGACATCTGCCGGTAAACTCGGAACTAGCTTAATACCGGTGATGCTACTCAACCGCTCCCTATAGATTTCCGTGATTTTTCGACGTTTTTCGATTAGCTCGTCAAGATAACCCAGTATCATGCTACCCATTAGAGCCTGCATTTCATTCATCTTGGCATTAGTGCCGGGCATGACGACTTCTACTTCATTTTTGAAACCGAAATTTTTGAGATAATCCAAAATGCTTTTAAGGCCTGAATCCTGGAAGGTCAGCATTCCCCCTTCGATGGAGTGATAAAGTTTAGTAGCGTGGAAGCTAAACATACTCATATTACCAAAATGGGCGATCGATCTATTCCCGATACGTACGCCAAATGCGTGAGCTGCATCGTAAATGAGTCTTAGATTGTAGCGGCGAGCGATATCAGCAAGGGCATGTACATTGCAGGGATGACCAAATACATGTACGGGCAATATCGCGGTTGTCCAGGGTGTGATAGCTGCTTCGACTTTTTCAGGATCCAGCGTATAATAGTCCGGCTCGATATCAACAAAAACCGGCCTTATCTTGTTCCAGAAAAGAGCATGTGTGGTCGCCACAAAGGTAAACGGAGTTGTGATTACCTCACCTGCAATGCCCATTCCCTCCAAGCCGATTTGCAATGCCAGGGTTCCATTATTGAAAAGGCAGACATTGTCGGTCTCAAAATAATTGCTTAATTGTCGACAAAAGCGCTGCACGATTGGGGCATCGTTAGTGAGCCAGTGGTTATCCCAGATTTCCTTCAGACCGTTACAGAATTCCTCAAGAGGCGGCAAGAAAGGTCTGGTTACATAAATTGGTTTATCAAATGCTTTTATCATAATTTCACCTATACCGGTTTAGCTTTTCTGTTCTTAGTTTATTTATTTGAACATACCACAACTAAGCCCATCTATACTCCGTCCCCGTCGGTCGCATTGGAAAATCAATGTAACTTCATCTTATAGTGGCACTTATGTCGCCATTTCGGACACCGGCTTCCGCCAGCATAGTACCGATTTACTTCAGAACACTGATTGGAGTGTTGGAATATTTCGTTGCCCTGACTCTTCTGTTCTCACCAGGGAGAAAGTCCAGAATCAGATCAGTCATATCCTTAGCTGCTGTTCTAATCGAATTCTTCAGAACTGAGCTTATCTGAACCTGGGCCACGTATCGAGCTGGATAACCAGCAATATTTGGCCTTCGACCCCAGGGGCCGGAAAAATCGTTCTCATCAGCGGTAAGCTGCCCGTTCAAGATATAAAAATTCAAGACAACTGTCTGTTCATGAACTGGATAAGGTTTGTGGAATCGATGTATCAAACAAGGCATTTGTCGGCCTGCGTTCGAGATAAATTGTGATTGCTCGGTAACATCATGTATCCAGCCATTTGCGGGATAGCACACTTGAGGCCGATGGCCCAGTATCCCCCCAGGACGGGACGAGCAGTATACGACATAAACATCGGCCCAAGCCCCAGTTGCCGAGTTAACATATCGTCGACTCAAAAAATCATCTGCGAAGTTCTCCTCCATATATTCCTTAGTAATATTAGGAATGGCCAGATCTCTGCCGACCCAATTGCCAATCTGTGTAGGGAAAGCACTCAAGGGTACAGACAGCGAAGTCGGAGTATCAAAAAGCAGCTCCATGTGAGATGCCAGAAGACGGTAGGTTATGCCGGACGATACCAAAAGCAAGATGGCCAAAATCCAGATAAACCTCGTTGAAATCTTGCCGGGTTTTATTCGCACAAAGTACACCGTCGCCACTTCTCTTCTCCGTTGATATTACCTAAGTTCCGTTAATACAAACTTGCGACTACCCTAAAAAACATAAGTCAAAAGTAGTACAAACCTTTCAAAAAAAAGTTTCTGTGCCGACTCAGTCCCCATTGGCGACAGAAATTTCGCCGACAACAATTCTGTTCACCGTATCTTTGGACGCAGCCAAACTCCCTCCTAACGACCTGTCAATCCCTTGTAAACTTAGATATGATCCCTCTTTCCCTGTGAGGAACGCTAAAACTAATATGAACCCTAATTATACCAGTTATGTAAACCTTAGTCAAGTTCATTGCATTTAAAATAGACATTTTATGTAAAATACATAGTGCTCCGATAATTATGTGACATAAAATAGGTGGTACATGCAAAGTCGGTAACATCTGCAAGATAGGAAGTATCTCTATGTGAACTATAGTCTTCAACATATTCAGAAACCTCAAAATAGTTACAATCCATATACCATTTGATCAAAGACAATTATTCTAAAGCGTTTTGGAGCCTTATCAATTTTTGGGCAAAGTAAAGAAATGTTCAATTTTAGTAAATCAGGGCGGAATCTGTTTTTACCATCAGTTGTAATACTCTCATTCGTATCGGGGAATAGCCGTATGGGCAAATTCAAAAAGGGCAAAACCCAAATGAACCACATTGAAATCTTACCCAATTTATTCGGCTTCCTTCTCGGCACTGATAGTCCTTTCCGCTTCAGCTCGATCCTTACGAGCCGATAATAATAGTGCTTTTAACTAACAATAAAGACATAGGCCAAAAGTAGTAATTACTAAAACAAAAAAAGACGTTTACGCCATCCTTTAGACCAGGCTACAGAAACGTTAACCACAACAAGTCTACTGGCGACAGAATGGACACAACCGAACCGTCACCTTAGAACCCGTTCAATCCATTGGAAAACATCTGAGATGTGCCTCTCCCTTCCCTGCGAGGTGCACTAAAGCCAATAGACAGGAATATGCTATTGACTATATAGGCATATGCTTTTGACTATATGGGTATATACTATAGGCCGTGAAAATCTCTGTCAAACCTTTTAATGAAAAAAAAGCAAAATTTTTTAAGTTTTTTTCGATACGCAGAGTCTAAAGATTGATATGTCAGAAAACACCAAAAGCTGCAAAATGCATATAGTTGGTAAAAAGAAATAAGTTGTAGAGATTCAGCAGAATCCCTAAAATTCATATAATAATTACAATCCATAAAACTTCACGTTCATAACGGATTTGGGAACAGTAGACTATCAATGGGGCACCCTCGGTTTTGAAGAGTAACCTTGATTTTTAGCCCTTAAGATAAGATCTTTGTAGAACTTATCTATGGTTTTTTGGCCAAAAAGCAACTTTATTTTCGAGGCAACAACCGTATTTTGAAAAACTTGTATACGGCGTTAATAATTACATATCTTTGACTATTTTCTACTTGAAACTCATGCCTTATCGTCTTATAATAAAGCTAATTAGGATGATATATGCGCAATTCTCAACATTGATGTAAAAATCATCAGTGATGTTTACCTTCGGCAAGAGTTATTCTCACGATTTATACTCATCACTGGCGCTGAATTAGACCGATAATAAAGCTAATATCGAAATATACGTGCAAATTCAGTATGGGCAGCATAGATAAAAGTACTGTTTGCCTTTGCCAGAATCCTTTCTTCTTTTTTATTATTATATAGCACTTATAATGTCGACGTCGTATGGATAAAGAACTGAGCAACTATCGCTTCAGGAAACGAAAGGAGAAATGCGAGGAGACTATATGATTGGGCTGATCTCGAAGCTATCAAAAATAAGCCGTAGGCGAAAACTGAAACTATTTAATAGAATCATGATGCCCACCGAAAATATGAAGATTCTCGATGTTGGCGCCCAAGTTGACCCATCTGGTGCTGACAGGTTACAATTTATCGATTTCTATCCTTGGAAAAACAGGATTTCTGCGATAAACCTCGCACCGGAATACATATCCTTGATAAACCAGTTCTATCCAGAAATTGATGCAGTCATAGGTGATGCTTGTGAAATGCCTTGGCCCGATAAGTATTTCGATGTCGTTTTTAGCAATGCCGTTATTGAGCATCTTGGCAGCTTCGAAAAACAGAGGAAAATGGCCGCTGAGATAACTCGGGTAGGCAAGTGTTGGTTTGTCAGTACCCCAAATCGCTGGTTCCCTTTCGAGTTTCACATGCGGCTACCGTTTGTTACTTGGCTTCCAGGTAATGCCTATTTATGGATCGGTAGGATTTTCACTTACAACCCTGTCAAGCGTAGATATACGTTTGGCAGGCATCGCACCGATCTTCGACTTATGACCGCGAGGGAACTCAACGATTGTTTTCCCGACAGCAAGATAATCAAACAACGAGTGACCTTTATGGCTGAAACACTGATAGTGATTGGAGGGCAAATATCGCTAAATTATAGATGGTTAAAGTCTATAAGTCACCCACAGTCCAAAGAATAGCTACAATCCGTAAATTTGCAGACAGGCTTCGGGAACAGCAGGGGAATGAAGCAAACGTGAACGTCTTTGGCTATCACTAATACGAATACCCAGATATCCGTCGGCAAGCTCGATACAGCCATTATTACCGATACATTAGAAACATTCCGCATTTTTACCGATAAACTCGGTAATCAGCAAAATAATGCCGCAAATGCTGGGCTTCGCCTATACTTCTTGCGGATATATAGCCCGAACAACCGTTATACTCGCTACGATTGATAATATGTGCTGTATTTGTTATGATATTGATGAAATTCTATATCTTTGACTCTTTTCTTCTCTCCGTCCGCATCATAATGTCCTATAATATAGCTAAAAGGATGCTATGTATGCAAATCTCAGCAGGGATGTGCAAAACCACCAATGATGTTTACCTCCGTTAGAATTAATTCTTAAGATTTATACTCATTACCGGCGCTGTATTAGCCCGATAATAAAACTAATAGAGAGCCATATGCGCAAATTTAGCGTGTACAGCTTACAGGAATCATAATAGGTAAAAGACAATGTTTGCCTCTACCGGAATTTATTTCTTAGACTTTATACTGAGAAGATATGCAACAATATATTTTCCCTATAGCGTCTGAACAATGTACACAGTAAATAAAAAAGAGAGATTTCGCCCAGCATGTGGGCGTATTAAAACATCAAAAAATGCGCTATGCATGTCATTAGGTAGTATGCGTCCGCTAAAGATTTCTATCTTGTTTTTAACAATCACAATCCTCGGGCAGTTTGCTTTAGCCACTACACAGATAAGTCGGCACGGAATAACCTGGACTTTTGATAAGGATTACCAAGTTGGCCAGTTTGCAAATGGGGATTATTGGGTTCTAGATGAAGGGAGTGGCATTATTGTAATGGGTATAAGTCCAGGTGCAAATGTTTACAATGGATTTGACGTTCATGGGTCTGAAAAAAATCCTGTTGCTGGTGAATGGGTTGGGAATGAGATTGTTCAAGGTTATGATGAACAATATGGGAGATATGATGCATCAAAGAATGTTGGGTTAAATCTGCCTTTAACTCTTTATGCAACAGATTCGTTGGTTTCATCAATAAGCAATACCCCTCCAATAAATAGTCCTTCACTACCAACTAGTATGAAAACAGCGGCAGTTCTTACTGTTATGGATTCTGTTCCCCCAGAAGGAACTTTTAGACCATCTTATACTGATAGAACTCATACAACTCTATATAGTACAAATCAGTTGAACTGGAGTTTATTGGAAAGTTTACCAACATCTGGCGCTCCATCAATATCTGATGTTGAGAGGTCTTTTGAAAGAGTATGGCTTGATCATTGGCCAGGCTGGACTGGTGTTTATTATCATCCTTCTGATAATATGTATAATTATGGGCGTGAAATTGCCAGTACAGCAGGAGTCGGAGCTTTGATGCTTCATACTAATATTCCCCAGGTTCAAAAAGAAACTTTGCTTATAAGGTATGTCCAGGTTGGTATTGACCTTTATGGAATTTTGAAGAATGGTGGTAATCATAATTGGCCTGGAGAAGCAGGCCATGGTCAGGGCAGAAAATTGCCTATTATTTTTGCTGGTTTAATGCTTGATGATGCGGGGATGAAAGGAATTGGAACTGACGGCGGTGATTATTATTTTGGCATGGACACGGAAACTTTTTATGTTAGTCAAGCTGATGTTGACCTTACAAATGGCCCAACATGGAATCCTGATATTCGTGGCGGAACTCCCTACCCATATACTGTTGCTATGATAGGAATGCCGGAATGGGGGCTTAGATATTCTATAGCTCCAGAACAATCTGATGCAGCATGGCATACTCTTTATAGACGATGTTGTACTTCTAGGTCATGGCAGGGTCATATTCTTACTGCTCTAATTATGAAATCAAAAAATCGTTGGAATCATGATGCATTATTTGATTATATGGATAGGTATACGGCTATAACTAATGGTGATCCTGATCCATTTGGATATCCTGTTCCGGGAGAAACTGCTGGATGGCAACCGAGTGGTTGGGTAGCAGAAATGTGGGATACTTACAGGCCGCTGTTAGAAGAGGAACTTGACAACACACCACCATTGGCGCCTACCAACTTAATCAGTACGGCCCAGACGGAAAACTCTATTAGTCTGGCCTGGGACGCATCCAGTGATCCTGAATCTGGGGTAAACTACTATAGGATATACAGCGACTCAAGCCAGATTGACACCTCAGTTTCTACGTCATACTCAGACACAGGTCTCAATAGCGGGACAACATACTCTTATGAGGTTTCAGCAGTAAACGGTCAAGCATTAGAATCGGGACGAAGTAATGCTGTCCAGGCTACAACCCTCCAGGATACTACTCCCCCGTCTATTTTATCAGTCAGTTCCACCGAGACTTCACTTGAAATTACTTTCAGCGAATTATTGGATTCAACATCAGCAGAACAGACAAATAATTACAGTATTAATAATGGAATATCTGTAATTGCAGCTTCGCTTGATACTGATACGGTTACACTAACAACTTCAGCCCACACAGAAAACTTAACCTATACCTTAACCGTGGTCGATATCCAAGATCTTGCCGGAAACTCAATGGGACAAACCGAAATAGAATATCAGTACAACCAAGGCTTAGTTGGCTACTGGAGATTTGATGAGGGCAGTGGAACCACGACCCAAGATTCATCAGGTGCGGGCAACACAGGAACCTTAATCAACGGGCCAGTTTGGACTACTGGAAGAATTGGCAACGCTCTGAGCTTCGATGGAATAGACGATTACGTCGATATAGGCAATTTGGATGCTGTGGGAACCGGCATAACCTTAACAGCATGGTTTAAGGCTGATAGCTTCATTGTAAGTAGTGCTGATAACCGACTAATCTCCAAAGCAACCGGAAGCAGTGAACAGGATCATTATTGGATGGTGAGCACCATAAGCAGTGGAGGCACAAGGTTAAGATTCAGATTGAAAACAAATGGAAGTACTAATACGTTAATCGCAACTTCCGGCGACATCAATACCGACGAATGGGTTCATGCAGTTGCTGCTTATGATGGTAGCAGTATGATTTTATATAAGGATGGTGCCGAAGTAGGGACATTGCCCAAAACGGGGACAATTTCTATTAACAGCATCGTACCAGCCTGGATTGGTCGGAATCCAGGAGGTTACGCTCCGTTTGACGGCACGATCGATGAAGTACATATCTATAACCGGGCTTTGGCTGTTAGTGAAATTCTCGATCTTTACAACGAAGGCACGACACCAGATACTAACGCCCCTGTTATTTCCAATGTGCAAACATCGAACGTAACCGCTTCACAAGCAACCATAACCTGGAACACCGATGAGGCTTCTAACTCACAGGTAGAATATGGTTTAGACACCAATTATGGAAGCGCTACGAATCTTGATTCGAGCCTTGTTACTTCTCACTCTGTTTTACTCACGGGCCTGTCTCAGAGTACTGCATATCACTTCCGTGTAAAATCAGCAGACACATCCGGAAACGAGTCCACCAGCGGCGACAATACTTTTACCACCTCCGTGGCAAGTACCTACAGTATTATAGCCATTGCGGGGAGTGGGGGACAGATAAATCCGAGCGGGACACTGGTCGTTTCAGGTGGCTCACAGACATATACTATCACTGCAAATGCAGGATACGATATCTCCGACGTATTGGTGGATGGCAGCTCGGTTGGTGCCGTGAGCAGCTACAGCTTCACGAACGTTACCACCAATCATACTATTGCCGCCAGTTTTGCTACCGATACCTACACAATTACAGCCAGCGCCGGCAGCGGCGGCACAATCAGCCCGAGCGGCTCTACGCAGGTTAATTCAGGCAGCTCACAAACATATACTATTACAGCCAATGCGGGTTATCACGTCGTCGATGTCCTGGTGGATGGCAGCTCAGTTGGCGCCGTGAGTAGTTATAGCTTCACGAATGTTACCGCCGATCATACTATTGCCGCCAGTTTCGCTATTGATGAGCAGGACGTAACAGCCCCGACGGTTACTAATCTTTCACCTGGAGCAGACGCAATTCAGGCATCTCTGAATACATTAGTAACTCTGGATATTACCGATTCAGGAGACGGTGTTGATGCCAATACGGTAGAGATCAAAGTCAATGGTGATTTAATTTATGACGGTGACAATGAAACTTCTGCTGGCGTCTATAACTCGACAGGTAAACCACAGACAGTCAAAGGCGTTTGCCGACGTACTGGAAACATCTCTGCTTATAAATATATATATCAGCCCAATGAAAAGTTTGATTTCGATCAAACTCTAACGGTTACGGTAAATGCTAACGACTTAGCTACAACCACAAATACAATGGTGGAGTATTCATATTCATTTATATCTGAGATGCGTTCATTCGGTGAAAATAAGATACTAAGTTCGGGTTCGAGTAACGATAATTGGGGACCACTTACTACCATCACTGACAGCAGTGGAAATATCTGGGTAGCCTGGCCTCAGGGAGTAGTAGGCAGCAGAGATATTTATGTAGGTAAACTTGTGGCCGGAGCCGATAGTTTTATTAGTAGTGGCGTTGTTCAGGTTACAGATGATATCCCCGACCAGGGTAATCCTGTTATCGCAGTAGATTCCTCTGATAAACTTTACCTTGCCTGGCAGGATAATCGCAGTGGGAATTGGGATATCTATGTATCGATCTCCGTTGATGGTGGTGATAACTGGTCTACTGAACAGAAAGTTGTGGACTCGGACGCCAATCAAGTCAATCCTGCCATTGTTGTTGATAATTCCAACAACGCCTATATTGTTTGGGAAGATGACCGCAACGGCAATAAGGATATCTACATTGCCACCTCCATCAACGCTTTCTTAACAAAAGTAGTTTCACAAATAACAACTGACAGCTTTGATCAGTTTGAGCCGGCTATTGCCGCAGATTCCTCTAACACAGTTTATGTAGTGTGGACAGATAAAAGAATCATCCCCCCCGCAACAAAATCTAATAACAACATTTATGGAGCTGCCAGTAACGATTCATGGACCAATATCCCCATAGTAACCAAAGAAGAGAGCCAGTCAAATCCTGCGATCGCTACCGAAGCTGTCGGATCTGTTTTGCACTTGGTGTGGCTTGACGACACTCCTGGAAATGATGACATCTACTATGCCAGAACCAGTGACGGCCTGCCGGGGAGTCCTTTAGCGGGAAGTAGTATTATAGATGACACAAAGGGTGCAGACCAGTTATCACCAGTGATTATCACCACGGGCACAGGAAATGATTTAAAGGTTTTCGCCTGTTGGCGAGATGAGCGCAATGCAGAGGCGGAACTCTATGCCGTGGAAGTAACAGCCAACGGCACAAATATCTATGTTGGTAACGATTTCACAACAGACGACCAAAGTCAGCCCGCAATAGGAATAGACCAATACGGTTACCCGTATTTAGTCTGGATCAATGGGAGAACGGATATATGTTATGCCGGCAGCACTTTTATAGATCCTGAACCATTAGTACCATCTACACTTGCTCCTGTTTCTTCAAATACGAACATTGGTACACCATTTGGGTCTATAAATGATACTGACGATGTTTCCGTTGAAATACCGGCGGGGGCTTATTTAAGTGACATAACTATTACTATCTCAAAAATAAGGAATCCTCAAAAACCTCCTTCGAATAACCGCACTTTCTTGTATGAATTCGGGCCAAGTGGGACAACTTTTAGTGAGCCGGTTACTATAACTATACCATATAATGCTACAACTTTGGTCAGCTCTCCTTCAGTATACTGGTATAACCCTCTTATGGGTCTATACAGTCAAGAGGGGATAACTGATGTAGAGATCATCCAAATATCTTCTGGTTTATATGCTTTGCGTTTTAAGACTACCCACTTTTCCATATTTGGTGGCGGTGGTCCCTTTGGTGGCGATGGCGGCTTTTTTGGAGGCGGAGGCTGTTCGATGTCTCTGGACAGCCAGGCGAGTGCTGTGGAACTCCTGTTGCCATACGTCGGCCTTGCTGTTGCGTTGGGAGCGCTTAACGTACGGGACAGGCGGAGATGGAAAGCACGCAAGACTAAAAAAAGCGAATGTTGAAAATGAGCAATCTCTCCAAACAATTAAGTATTGCCAAT
>VRUL01000045.1 GCA_019456145.1 Planctomycetota bacterium | reverse complement strand
CGTTGACAGAAGTCAAGAGGAAACTTAAAAATTATTGAAAAAAACTTTCGGAGGGGTCAAGAAGGTCGGAAACAGCCAACGTGTCAAGGACTCTGAGCGTGGACCGTGAGCGTCAGAGCTTGCCGAGTGTTCAGCGACAGGCAGCACACACAAAGTAGACTGACCAGCGAGCTGTGGACACTGGCAGGTGAGCCAAACCATTGGAAGGCAGCAGCGAGCCAAGAAACAGACACCATGCACAACACTGACTGTGAACTGACTGTGGGCTGCACGTGTGTTGGCGGGGTCTGCGTGTGAACAGTTCATCACATCATCAGTGGATTGGATTGGACAACAAATCACGCACCGAGCGATAATGATGCGACAACAGGCATGGCAAGGCCGGAAACAGGCAAACACCAAAGAGGGTAAGGCGGTGCTGCTCTGTGTTGGGTTGCGGACTGTCCGCAACGTGGAATGCCGCGGAGCAAAGTCAACCAATCGAGCAAGTGGCGTCAAGATGGGCAAGAACAGGGGAAACAAGGAAGAAATGGGCGGGCGTCTCGCAGGCGTGAGGAAACAGGGCAAAGCTGAATGGCTGGTGGTTCGGTTCTAATATAATGGGTGTGGTGGCCCTGCGTCTTGGTCCGTGGCGGTTGGTGTCAGTGAGCGTTCGCTCGATGACAGCACACAATGCACACACACAGCGTGTGGTGGGCACAGGCTTGGAGTGTGGTGAGTGTGAGTGAGCCAGGCCGGTCAGTCGCGGAGAGGTGAGGGCACACAAAAAAAAGGAAGGCCCGACTCCTCAAATGTTACCACGCCCCCGCCCCCGGCTGTCGAATTAACATTACTTACCTCCTCTGCCGTAGCACTGAATTTAGAAAATAAAGGCACTCTCGGCACTTTTTCAGGCACTCTCGGCACTTTTAGGGTGTCATCCCCCCAAAAACGGCGAATTAAATTTGAGTTTTTTTGCCGATGTGATATATTGGACAAAATGACTTTGGCCGTGGTGTAACGGCAGCACATTGGGTTGTGATCCCAGGAGTGTGGGTTCGAATCCCATCGGTCAACTATGTTGATTTTCGAATTTTTCCTTCGGAATCGTGGCTGATGCGTTAGAAACACGGTTCTATCTAGTAACTGGTTACCAGATGTATAACATACTATGTATAGCATAACATAGGGTAGGCCGATAAGACTATGGACGAAAAAAAAATCGAACAAAACCGTGGCAAATATACGGAGTTGGAGCTGCGGGATAGGGGTGTCGGTAAATTTCATCAAACGGATACCCGGGAATGGACTTTGAAGGTGAGCACCTATCACGATGAGGGTGTTAATCGGGCATTTATGGCTATAAAGCGGAGTCTGCGGTTATTGTGTACGGACGTTGAGGGTTATCACTATATCGAAATATCTCACAGGGTTAGTCAGATCATGATTGACAAGTATTTACTGCAGCGGAGCAAGGGGCTTGAATTTCCGGTCCCGGGTCCGGTGATCTCCGAGAGTAGCCTGCAGGCGGTACCAAAGGAAAAGAAGGGCAAGGGCATTTTGAAGGCCACGGCGGTCAAGGCTGATTTTGCAAAGTGGGACGGCAAGATTGACACCATCAGCGATATCAACTGGATATACAATCACCTGATGATATCCGATGTCAAGCCGGCTGACGCACCGAGCCCGGGTGCCTGGGCCCATCTTCAATATCACAGGTCCACACCGGCTGCGATGGACGAGTTTTTCACGAAGGTCTATCCCCGGCTGATACCGGCCAAAGGGGTCATACAGAAAATGCAGGATTTATTCCATGATGACGGTCGAACAACTTTTGACCTCCTCGACAGACTACTCGCAGAGGATGCAGCAGGTGAGGAAGAAGTACCCGTTTTACAGGTGGTGTTGCCGGAACGTCCCGGGCTACAAGACCAAACGGGGCAATCTGCTGTTCCGCAAGAAGGTACTTGAGTTAGCTCTCGAGAAGGAGGATTTCGCACTGCAGCTCTGGATCATGTGTTCCAGGGACCTGCTTTTTTACATCAACACATTTTGTTTCACTTATGATCCCCGGCGGATTCCCAAGATAACGGAGCTGCCATTTATCACTTACGATTTTCAGGACGTGGCTTTCGATGCATTTTTGATAATCGGCTGAAAAACGTCATTTAAAAAGTTTTGCAGTTATTATTACGGGAGATTACAGGAGTGTACACAAATATGGATGAATGGATCGAATTAAGGCGTAAAATCCGCAATCAAGTGGTTCCACTGCGTCAACTTTCCCGACAGACCGGCATTCACAGGCAAACATTACGTAAGATCAGGGACAACAGTCAGCCGCCAGGCTATCATATAACTCCGTCCCATCCAAAAAACAAAGACCGGGCCATACCTTGACCGCATAAAGGTGTTCTGACAATAGTCTCATCCACCAACCAGCTATCGTTAAAAGAGCAAATACTGCAACGTATCACTCAGCTTGAACAAGAGTTGGCGGACTTGAGAGCGATGGCCCAGCAGCTACCGGAAACTGCCCTTTTTAGGGCGATTGTAATTATACCAAACATACACAAAATGTTCAATGAAAATCGAAAAATTTAAGAAATATTTCGAGAATGAGTAAATGAGTGTATGTGTAAATGCGGTGAGGTATAGAAGAGCAAAAGAGATTGAGGCAACAAAAAAAAATAGCACGGAATGTTCAATGAAAATCTAACTTTTTTAACAAAAAAATGACCAAAAATAGTGCTTTTTTTGGCCGTCCCCGTGAACCTACACTCGACTCAGGTTTAGCTCTTAATTATCCAACAAGACAACTAATGTCGGTTCAAGGTATAATAATTCGTTTTCCTTGTCCTCCCAGCCAACCCTTAATAACATCTTTTACATTTGCAGAGTTCACTACGTCTACACCGAAGATATTATTTATGTTTTTTAACCAAGATTTTACGACACCCATGCCCTTCGTCCTCCCGGAAACCCGATCTAGTATTCTTATCGTAATCGCTTGGTTAATGTTTTCTATGTGAGCACTTTGCCAAAGGCCCTTGATGAACATGGCACCAATACAGAGTATTCCTTCAATATTAACATTTGGGTCACCAAACCAGTCGAGAGCATGAGATAGCGGGCCTTTGTCAACATCTCCATGCGTTTTTTCAACTGCTTTCAACAAAGACTTTACGTCGGGTCTTGTGTAGTAGTATTTCATGTGCATGAGATTAACAGTCACTTCGGCTTCAAAATCGGCATCAAGGAAGCCTTCACCGCAGAAATAGCCAACTGTCTGCTGTGTCCATATTCTTTGACACCCGAACTCCATTCTAGCGACTTCGGCTGTTGCGAGGTCGTCAGTCCAAAGAGAATGTCCAACTCTGGCTGCCAACATCATTGATTCTACCCCCGATTGACCAAATATCTGAACTAAATGCTTACGACGTGAGATCTCCAAGCTCCCAACAACAAGCCCCGATTCAATGGCGCAGTGTCTTTCTATCTGGCCAATGAATTCTTGTAGGGCTTTGCGTATTTCTTCTACGCTTTCAGGGGACCAGGGAATAAATCCGTCCTTGCTATACGTACCTGCCAAACTCTTAGGATTATCATAGGTTCTTAGTAGCTTCCGGAATTCATCAATAGTGCCTTGTGAAACAATTAATCGACGCGGAACTTTAAGTAGTGTTTCGTGAACTTTCATTAGAAACATTGTGCATAAGGCTGTTGCATCTATGACCAAGTTCTCTGATTCCCGTAGTACATGTTTTGCTATCTCCAATTCATCATCGGTTCCATTGCAGCATTTGAGCCGTAAATTTGGGGTGAATATTATGTGTTGTATCGCTTCAAGAACATGTCTACCCTTCAAATCGGCTACAGTGTATAGCGGGACAAGTTCCTTGGTATATATCTCCTCAATTTTCTGAACAAATTCTGCATCTCTCTCAGCAAGTCTCTGCATCGGTGAAAAGTCGATTTTCCCTCCCTCTTCTTTTAAAATCATCTTTTTAATTGCCTGTATTCCCGGAAACCGTTTCTTAAGTTCAATTAGGCAGTCGTTTAATCGATAGACATATTTACTAAGCAGGTTTTTTATTGTTGCAGTACGCTCTTGGATTCCATCTTTTACCAAATAGAAATGCTCGCCCTTTTTCTTTCCAAGCATTCCTTCAGAGTATGGGTGGTCTAGGGAGAACTCAGCCCGACTGGATTCCGGTTTACTTATCTCCGAGTCTTCTATTATGTGCCAGTGTAATGCGTGGGTGTCGTCTTCTTGGTATTGAACGGCTATTCCCGGTTCAACGATTTCGGGTTGTTTTATATTTACCGTTGGTCCAACTGGTGCGAGCACTGATTCTATCATTGCCATGTGTGCTTCACTACTATCCCAGTTCAATCTTACCAGTTCATATGCATATTCCACTCCTTTGATCGAATCAGGCCCATGCCTGAGAACGACCGCAACCAGCCTACCTATTTGTGCCCTGACTTCCCCGACAGGAGGTAGTTTTGCTGGGTCTTTTTCGATTAAGTCCTTTTGCCCAGTGCGGATTCCAAGAAGCGAAAGTCTTACCCTAACGTATGGGGCGTATGATTTCTCAACTGGATTCTCGAGAAACTTCTCCATTACCGTCCTCGCTCCTTTATCATCGTTGTACTTTTCCCGATAGGCCAGTTCTAATTCAAAGACTTTCCTTTCCCACAAACCATTTGTCCGCAACTTTTCAGCAAACTCGGTAATGAAAGTCACGTCTTCACATTGGTGTGCACACTCCATCAAGCGGTAGGTATCTCTCCCAATGTATTCTGGCTCAATTATAGATTTCCATATTTCAAAGGCTTCTTTGTACATACCTACGGCTTGTAAAAAAGTCGCTATTCTTCTCTTATCTTGTACTGAAGTCTCAGGATTGATCTTCTTAAGTATCTCCTTGGCTTCACTTACAGCTCGATGTTTGTCCCCATTAAGTCTGTAAACTTCGCCACGAAGAACCTTGACTAACTCGACACTCACTATGTTCTCTTTCAGCGTTTCGAGTGTCTTAATCACTGTTTCAATACCTGTTGTCTTTCGTTCGAGGTCAATCAATGTTGCCAAGTATTCCGCTCGGAAGTTAGATTCCTCTTGACTTAAATCATTTAGCCTACTCCGTAATAAACTTATAGCTCGTTCTGCGTCTCCTTTTGAATTTCGTTTTTCAAGGCATTGAGCCAAGAAGAGCTCAACACTGCAACTCAGTCCACCCTTTCTAATCAATGTCTCCAGCAGGCTGATTGCGCCATTCCAATCTTCTTCCTTGACTTTCATACTCGCATATCGGAACACAACTTTGAAATCTGATGGGTCAAGTTGGTAAGCAAATAAAATATCATTTTCCATCTCATCATTATTATTGAGACCCATGTATGCAGTTGCTCTATTTAGACAAGTTCGGACCATACATGCTGTTAGTTTCTGTTTCTTGTAGTCCTCCAGAGCTTCCGTTAATAAGTCTTTGGCCTGCCCAAGGCACTTTGTTTCCTCTTTTGTCGGCCCTCTATCATTAACCGCCTGCTCTGAAATTCTCGCCCGATGCAACATTAGCTCTCCAAGAATCTCCTTTATCCGCGGAATATCTGGTTCCTCTTTAAGTGCATGACTCATGTACTTTTCTGCGATTTCATAGTGGCCCCGGTACATTGCAGTTTCACCCAACGACATTGCAATCTCCGGATCTTTACGCTGGTATTCTGGAACCATTTGTTCAACTTTATCGAACGCCATATCATTTGGCACGCTTGCTACTAACACCGATCTGCCAAGCTTCTCCTCTGGAAAATTCTTCAAAAGAGCTTTTGCTAACTTATGGGCCTTTTTTGTACTCCCTAAGTATAAATATGCCAACGCTTCCCTTGCTCGCGCCTTCTCATTTTCGGGATCAAATTGTTTCGCTTCTAAAAAGCACTCCGCGGCTTTTTTACGCTGGTCCAGTTGGCCATAGGCATGTCCTATGTTTGCTCGCGTACGGTATTTTTGATGACCTGTCATGGTATGTTTGTGTTGCTCCCATAGCCGTTCAAGCAGTACCAGTGCTTCCTGGGCCTTTTTTTCTTCGAGTAATCGGGTAGCGTTCTCTATTTCTGCCTGTATATGTACCGTAGCACCAAGATCCAGTCCTATGATATTTGAGATATCAGTGTTATTGAATCCTATAATTTTCTCTGTGATCTTTTTATGTCCCCATGTTTGGATAGTGAGATTAGCATGTCGGCTTCTAAGTTCCTCCACAGATTGTTCAACTTCACCCAGCAGAGTATCATTCGTTAGGTAAATCCATTTTTTGACATCTTTATGTTTCTTCAAGCATCCTTCTAGGTCGCTTTTTATCTTTTTCTTAGTAGCTGAAGTTTTTTCGCTTCTCGTAGCATGAGCCGCAAAATAAATTTTAGCTTTTGGGCAGTAACCATCCATTTTAGTGTCTCCTTTTGGCCCGCCTGCCCTTACAGGAGTATAATCGTCAGGATAGAGTTTCAAGCACAACCGGTCACACAGATCCTGAAAGCTATTTCCAACAAGATTAAAAATCCGATCCTCAATTATCGTTCGTAATGTCGCCTTATTCATTTTCTCACTACTCTAATTCTACCCTTACTCAACCCGTTTCCAACAGATAACCCACAACCTTTCTTCCCAGAAAACGCTCATCTAACAATCAGTGCGATCCGTGATTAACAGTATCCAAAACCCCCATTCCCGCAATACAATTTCATATCTCAGATTTAGTCCCTTCCCTTCGATTTCACTCAGGGTAAACTCCCAAGCTCAGGGTAAACTTCTTCTTTAGTATATAGCCGTTTCTACTTAGTCGATAGTCGTTAGTATTTAGTATATAGCTTGTTGAAGCCGGCACAGCCGGCATTATTTTCAAAAAACTCGGCTCAGTTAATATATAGCCGACACCGAAAGGTTAAATGTTGATAATAAATCTGCAAAGCAGATTTAGTTTTTAGTTCTTAGTTTTTAGTTCGTTTCCGGTTTCCAGGTCCACCAAGTATGCCATGTATCCAAGAGCTCCTTGTATCGTTCCCTTTCGCCGGAGTCTAAAAAGCTGCTCAATGTCGGGTTCGGCGGAATCTTTCCGAAACTTTCCCCAGTAATCCGTTCGAATGAAGCAAGGAGCATTTCAATCCTTCCATAATGGCTAAAATCGTCCTCTAACTCTATCTTCCTGATGCGATTTAGGGCCTCTCGCATTTCCGAAAGTCCGGCCGCATTCTGGTACTCCGTCAGGAAGCAAGCTGCACGCAGCCTGATTTTCTCGCTTTGGTCTTTCAAGCGATTCTGAAGCTCTGCCACTGCAGCAGGCTCACGGCTGCCAGCAAGAGCGTACAGGGCAGAGACGCGAACGCGTTCTGCTTTGTCGTTGGCCGCAGATATCATGTATGGCAGGAGCCCGTGTACCTTTGGCTCGAAATCCGGCCTCCTTCGGATACGCTTACCCCCACTGCGGTCAGTGCGACGGCCCATCATTCGGAGACCATGCACAGCCGAGGTGCGCACCAGTTCCTCGTACAAGGCCGCATGTTCATCCCCGGGCCCTCTAACGTCTTGTATCACATCATGAAGAAGCTCAGCACATTCACGGGTATGGATACGATCGCCCAGCATCCCCACGATCTCCCTTCGTTGCTTTGGGCCGGCCTGCTCGAACAAGACTCGCCTGGCAGCGAACACGGTCTCCTTCGGAAAAGCTTTCAGTTCCGCCAGAATCGATAGTCTCGCCTGTCTCGCCCGGTTCATTTTCGCAGACACCACGGGATCGTAGGCATCGGTCTTCGATGGCCCCTTTGGATGGGGGGTCTCAAGGTAGCGCTTAAAAGTCGTCTCGACTTTGGAAACACCCTTTTCTTGTGCGGCGTGCAAGGAGAATGCAAGCCCAAGCATCAGAACAAAAGCAAATCCTCTCATTGTGTTGCCTCGTTTACTCTCCGGTGTTGCCGTTTCGTTTCCTGAACCAGTCCACTATTGTTCTGTTCGAGGCGCTTAAGTACGTTTTGCGTGCATCCGGCGTAGAACTGAACAACCTTGCTGTGACAACAGAACATCCACATAGTGGTACCTGACCATATTATCTCTTACCTTAGGCGAATCAATGAAAGATTCCGCTCAAAGATGTAACACGCCATTAGGCCCAGAGAATAACACAAAAGAAGGGAAAAGGGAAAGAAAATTAACCGCGGAGGACGCAGATTATTAAGGATTATACGCCTTACTTCTACCATTATTGGAGTCTGCATCAACACTGAAAACGTTTTGTTCACTCGTTAACGTGTAGTCCTATTATTATCTCTGCTAATACTCCCCCTTATTCTTGAGCAAAAAACGCAGGTGGCTTCTCTGAATGTCACTGGAAATGGCGTATTTTATACATAGTAGTGCAATATTATATACAAAAGAATGACACCTGTTTTGCCAGTCTACAGTGTTTTACTAACAATGGGCCTGATTGTTAAGGCTGATCTTGAGAAGGAAACGTTGAATTGTTAGTTGCCCTACTCTTGCCAAGCCAATACAATGGGAACATGGATCTGTCGTGAGTCCCGACAGACAGATGCGGATAAAACGGTGAACAACAATAGCCTATACGACTTATAAAGGAGAGCACGCAAAAGTGAGCAGCTTACTCTACAATCTAGGTAAGATGGTTGGCCCGAGGGTTCGCAAGGTTAAGTGGATATGGCAATCAATAACTGCCAGTGAAGCTGATACTATCAAGGCAGAACACGAAGTCGGCCAAGACCTGGCACGTGAAATCAGGAATCGGTTAGAACTTGACACAGAACCGCGGGCTGGGCAAATATTAAACAAAGTGGGTTGTCATCTGGCCGCTTGCGTCGCCAATAAGCTCCGCACATTCAACTTTGAAGTTATCAAAGGCACTGAACCCAACGCTTTCGCCCTCCCAGGGGGATTTGTCTTCGTGACCAGGTCACTGCTGGAATTATGCGATTGGAACCAGGACGAGATTGCTTTCATCCTTGGACATGAGATGAGCCATGTCATCCGAGGACATGCGATGGATCGGATCATTGCCAATTCGGCAATTGCTGTCGGGGCCAGGGCTACACCCATTCGCGGTCTCCTCACGAGTTGGCTCGGTAGAGTGGGCGTAAAGTTCCTTGAAAACGCGTATTCTCAAGATTTGGAGTTGGAAGCTGACACACTCGGGGCACATTTGGTTGCTGTTGCTGGTTACGATCCTCACGCCCCAATGCAATTGCTCTCGCGCCTGAGTGAACTGAACCAGCCCGCTAAGCAATCCAGTCTTGGGAATTACTTTTCCTCTCACCCGGCTTTCGACCTCCGTATCCACAACGTTGAGCGTCTGCTACGTCAGCGATGCAGTTGAAAACGTCGATTACCACCTTCTAATCAATCTATTTGGGGAAATTTAAGGTCGAGTTGTGAAAAAAGGCTATCCGACTACCGTCAAACAGAGATCGGCCATTCTGGGAGCGTTAACGAGTCGTATTCAAGCCTATCTGGACATCAGCATCTGACTTATTCACGATACCCTTGTCGCCCCGCAGCAGGCAGCCCGTGACTGTAGCTGCTGCCAGCCCTTTCTCCAAGAGTATCTGCCTCTTATTCTCCATGAACTCACAAGCACTCACAATGAGCCTGCCGCCGTCAGCACGAATACAAGGCTTCCCCTCATTCTTGGAATCCCAACCTGCAAAGTGGCAGGCACTCAAGATAAGACTGCTCGGCCCCTGTTTCACAACTTGTTCCTTGGTCTCAGGTACAGGCCAGAATCCACAGTTACTCAGCTTCACAGGCCCCCTATTATCCTTTCCAACCTCAATCGTGCCCATGAATTGACCATTGACAAACTGTACACCTGCATGTCCCTGGACCCTGTCCACCTGAACAGCCACTGGGCAAATATCCGCTCCTGACTGAGTAATCACAGCATTGCCTGGGCCATGTCCAAAATCATCAAAGTGAAAGCCAATAAGAGGAAAAATAACAAAGCAATTGGTCATATACTCCCAGTCAGTCTTGCCAATCTTAAATCCAATAAGATTTTTCTCCAGATAGGCCTTGATATTGCTCCCTGGATACTTGGGTTTCAGTGCCATCCTGGTCCAGAAATTAGGATTAAAATGCACATTCTCAATACGGCCGATATCTGTACATTGGTCAATATACACACCTATTTTCAAAGGACATGCAAATACATTTCTTATGATATGCAGTTCATTCCACTTTGTGCCAAAATCCAGAGCCTGATAAGGATTTGTAATTGTAATATCCAGTACCTGACACATCTCACCATCGCCTCGAATTGTCCAGGGATAAGGCACAACATCAGGCAGCGTCTGCTCTGGATAGTGAATAACAAGATTGCGAATGACAGCATTGGGCTTAAGTGTAACCAATGGCTCACCATCAGCCTTGCCTTTGCCACCATATGCCAATAAAACGGTACCAATAGGATGCTCTGAATGTGGCACACCGCCAGAAGCCCCACATAGCGTTACCCCAGGTGGAACAACCACTGAACCAGTAAGTCGATACTGACCAGATCCCAGATAGCAAATCGGGCCTTTCTTCTCAGCAGCCTTCAGGGCAGCTTGTAAAGCGGTTGTATTGTCAAATTTGCCATCACCAATAACGCCATACTCTTTGGCTTTGACTATCTCTGTGGCCAATTTATCTATGAGCATTTCGGCAGCAGCCTCACGTTTTAACCCCGGTCCACTCTTTTTGCCCTCTGCCCCAAATACTAAGCCCACTGTGATGACGCATAACAAACCACTTGCCATCCAGTTTTTTTTCTTCTTCATATTTTCTCCTTCAAAATGATTTTATTGGCCAGCCGCCGTGGGTGTTGATTGTTTCGTCAATCTCAATTGTCAGTCCAAAGTTCTCGAACATTAGTTTCTTCAATGCCGATGGGTTGTACAGGTGTAAACCGCAATTCACGGAGACCTTTCAGCAATTCCTGAGGGCTCTCTGGATCATATCCTGCACGCTTCAAGAAATCCCTACGCGAGATTATGGCTGAAAGGACCCCAGCCACCAAGTGACGAGCTTTGACGCGGAAATCCTTTTCGCCTTCTGTCTTTGCTCCATGAAGTACCTCCGAACGCAGGTTATACATATCTTTCACAAATTTGGTTGCATTTTGACGCCTATTCAAGTCCGGCTCCAAGAGTACAGCAACATTCATAGAGAGTTTCTCGGAGATTTCCGCACTCTTTTCTCCCAGTAGGGCATCTATTGCAGTCACCGATAACGCAAGTCCGACCGCGTCATTAGATTGAGCATCAGATTCTATGAGCAAATGGACAGCGTTGCGTATTCGCCTGTCGATAGAATCCTTCTTTGAGGGCTTACTGTAGTACATGTCTAAACACTTTTTAATTAGTACCTTTTTCCTCTGTAACAGATCTTCTTTTACCAAGGGGAGCTCGTCAAGACGCCTCGGAAGTGTACTGGCATCATCCACCGGCCACAGGAGTGACGCGGACCTGATCACAGTTGACAAAATACGGCTAATCTCGGCTTGCAACTGTTCACATGCTAAATTACTCATGCGTCCGTCCACAATTGCGTCGAGATAAAAGAGCCTTTCCCTGTAGTATCTTGTTCTGAAATAGCGCCTGCCCAGCAGGCGCACTCTGACTCCATTCTTGCACCATAGTGTGGCTTCCCCATCGTCATGCCCATCCAAATCCGGCGGTTGAAAATCCTCACCTTTCAGTTTAGCCAGTGCAGCTTGGTATCCCAAAAGTAATCCTTGGACGAACTCTTTTCTATCGTCGGGAACAATGCAAATCGGAAATGGATCCGAGCATCGATGAGACAAAATGTGGAGATTCACGTAGCTGATGAAAATGGTGTATAGATTGTCGAAATCTATATTTTCCAATTCAGGGCAGCCAATCCCCCCTGGGATAGCCATACTATAAAACTGTCCGATTATTTCCTCAGGGCTTATCCTGTAAGGTTTTTGCATTTTGTCGAACACGTGTTTCTTGAAAGCCTGCTCGATTCGCTGCGCGTCGCCATAAGTCTCGGCTCTCCACCAGGCTTCTTCCCACCGGGATTCTTCTCCATACCTCTTCAAATCTTCCTCCATGTCCTCAGTAGGATTATCGTGAAGAGTACCAGCATAACTATATACGTCTTTTATTGTTTGCACCACTTCTGTACGTAACTTCTTATTTTTGAGTAGTTCTACAATCTCGTCAGACATATTTGTCCCTATCATTAAAATTCTTACGCTCTTAAACGTTTATATCAAAATTAAAACAACACCCCAAATCACCCTATTTTATTGGCCAGCCACAGTTCATACTGCTAAGCTTGAGCGGCCCATTCATCAGCTAATAGCTCAGCCTGTTTTAGAACTTTCTCCGTTGCAAGCAATTGTTTATCCCGTAAAAGTTTATAAACAATCTGGTCAAGATTTTTCCAGTTTTAACTTTCAGTTTGATTTTGTCTTCGGTTTTTTCCACTCACTTGGTCTCCCAATAGCATCGAGAAACATAGACCTCTTTTTATCCATCAAATCATTTCCGTATGATATATTTCGTGGCCTTTTGTAAGCATGAAAAAGGTATAAATCTTCTTTGGCACGAGTCATGGAAACGTAAAGTAAACGAGCTTCTTCAACAATGTCATTGCCCGGGCTTGGCATTATGTCGTCTTCCAAACCAACAATAAAAACAACATCAGCTTCCAATCCTTTGGCTTTTCTCATAGTCATTAATTGAACAGAACCGGGGCCACTAGGACGAGAAGAGTTAAGTATGTCCATAACAGAGGATAAATCTTCAGCAAAGTTGGATGGATCAATCCAAATATTACTTGTAATTGCCAATTGTTTTACAAACTCACCTTTGTTATCTTTAGTAAAATTGCCATTGGACTCTAAGAGCATTAAAAGACTATCGCGTATCTTTTCTAAGGTTTTACTGGGATTTGCAAGCCCTTTAATCACTGAAAATAAATCAGTTTTCTTGTCGACGTTTTCCCATAACTGAGCAATTTTGGTCTCTTCGGCTATTCTGTGGCTGATTGTTTCAGGTTTGCATTTTCTATTCTTATTCACACCAGCTACTTTCGCGATACCGGTATTTATAAGATCTTCAATAATCAATCTTGTTACAAAACTGTCTGAGGGGTTCGAGACCCAATCTACAAATCTCTTGGCCAAAGCCAATCTTTTATTTACTGATTCGGGTAAAAGATTTATGGGGCACTCATGTGGCACATTGTATCTTGACAAATTTTTAGATATCAACGAGAAGAAATCTTTTTTGGGTACTAAAATCAAAACAGATTTTTTCTGCTTAATGTAATATTTTGCCGCTTTAGCTACCATCTCTGCTTCAGAAATTTCACTGGGAAGTTGCCAGATATGGGGGGGATTACCCTCAGGTGTGTGATATTCTAGTTTTTGCTTCCCAGTCCACTTAGTATAGTGTTTTTCTAAAACCTTAATAGCGTCATCCATTATTCTTTTATGGCATCTACGACTGTGGGCTAGTGGAGGTGTTTGAGCATCTGCGAAATCGTTTGCAAAACGCAAAATAAATTCAGGGTTACTCCCGCGAAAAGCATAAATAGTCTGAGCATCATCTCCCACAGCAAATAATCCATTCCGAGAATTTCTACAGAGCATTTCAATTAGCTTAAATTGAGCAGCATTAATATCTTGATATTCATCAACTAATAAGTGTTCCGCTTGCCCTTGGTATTTGCTAAGTATCTTGGGATTACTGTCCAATATTTGGCAGGCAAATAGGATTTGATCATCAAAATCAACATAGTTACATATGGACATTATTTCCCAATATTTTTCACAGATCTTACATTTCTTTGATGTGTGACTTTTTTGACAATCCCCACACTGTTTACATTCGAGAGCACTTCTGCTGTCTTCTTCAGTATAACCAAGAATTAGTGCTGCATCACGATACATCAACCTTTTAACGTTTTCGTCATTTTGTACTTTCAATTCAGTTTTTAGTAAGTTCACATCTCGGGGTTTTTCTTGAACAATGCTGAGACCCAAAGAATGCATGGTCGAAATGTTAGGGACTCTTTTGCTCTCGACTTTAAAATCTCCTTCTGGATCAACGAGTGCTTTACGCATGTGCTGGCTTGCATCTTTGCCAAACGTAAGAACAGTAATAGCATCATTATTTTTTCCTCCATCGAGTAGACGTTTTACTCTGTCGGCTAATAAGTATGTTTTACCAGCCCCCGGGCCCGCCAACACAAGGGTAGAAGAAGAAAAATTAGTAACTATCTGTTCGTAATTCACAGGCACTCTTGCATAGCAATTAAATTATTTCCTGGATTCTGCAGACAACAGCTATTTTCTTCCTTTCTCACTTTATTGGCCAGCCACTTATCCGTCTCTATTTACTTTTTTTTCTCGTCTTTTGGCTTCGCATCTTTGTTGCCAGTGGCTTGTCCACTGTTCGGAGCCATTTCTCTATCGCCTTTGTTTCAGCTTCTTCGTTCATGTCGGTTAGTTCCTCACTGCTAGCTACCTTGGGCGTCGATAGATGTTAAACCAGATCGCAAGCTTCAGGCGGCATCCAATGGGCGTCTTTGCCATCCCATTTTACATTACAGCCAATTGGGTTAGTTATCGAATTAGTTATCTCTTTGCCTGCAAGCAATTCCTCAAGGGCATTTTCCAGATCATTTACAGTTATTTTGCTGGCGTCACGGGGGTTGTCAACGCCCCGGCCAGTATAAACGAGTTTTCTCTCTTCGTTGAAGACAAAAAAGTGTGGCGTTTTCAGTGCACCATAAGCCCGGGCTATATCCTGAGTCTCATCGTAAAGATACAGCCAGGGAAAATTGTATTGTTTCATGCGTTTGACCATATTTTCAAATGAATCTTCCTCGTATGTATTTGGGCTGTTTGAGTTGATACCAATAAACTTAACACCTTTAAGCTCAAAGTTCTCTACGGTCTGACGGGTCACCTCATCTGATCCGATCACATAGGGGCAGTGATTACAGGTAAAAAAGATGACCAGAACTTTCACATCTGCGAAATCTTTGAGCGAATAAGTGTTGCCATCGGTAGCTCGAAGTGAAAAGTCTGGAGCCTCTGAACCAAGCGATAGTGTAAAGGCCATGATCTGTCCTCCTAAAAAAGAAGTTTCCTTTATTGTTTACTACTCTTATTTTATTAGCCAGCCACTTCTTTGTCCTGATTTACTTTTTGCTTTTCTTGTATTTTGGCTTCCTGTCCTTTTTTTCTTCCTCTTTTCTTGTCAGTGGCTTGTCCACTGTCCGGAGCCATTTCTCTATCGCCTTTGTTTCAGCTTTTTCGTCCATATCGATTATTTCCTCACCTTCGTAGATGCCCTCGCATACTTGCAAAAGAAATCCTTTGATTTATTGAATTTAGGAAGAATGTTTATTGGGATTAAGTTCCTCAAAGATAGACCGCTGAGTTTCTTGAATAAATAATCCAGCTTTTTTGAGCAGTTCTCCACAGTTTGTGTGCCACATTTAATACACCACATTTACCAGAGATTCGCGGCGGCCGGCACTTTGTTACGGTCATTCAACCGGATTGCGTTCTTCTTGCACAGGGAACGGCATATCCCACAACCATAACACCGCCTTTGGTCGATGGCAACCTTTCTGGTTGAGGCGCTGTAGACAATAGCGCCGAATTGGCAGACACGCATGCATTCCCGGCAACCAATACACACGTCAGGGTCAACTTCTGCAATATATTCGGCCCGAAACATCACCGGGATCGAATGTGTTACCGTGCAGCGCATAGCCAGGCAGTCCGAACGGTCGCAGTTACACACTCCCCCGATGAACGGCGACTGAAAAGTCCAAACAGTATGGCACAAACCTTCTCGTTCGTGATCTCGAAAGGCGGATACAGCTTCTTCCTTGCTCAATGTCTCCAGTCCGGACAAATCCGGCCCCGCAAGAAAGCTCTTATCGAGGCCCCTCATGATCTTGGTTAACTCCCCACCATTGGGCGACATGCTGACCCCGTAACAGTAGCGCTTTTCTTGGTTCAATGTAACGTGGCGACAGATGCAAGCCACACGGACGATAGAGCTGACAAACCCGAATATCTTTTCAATCTCCTCGATTGGCACTACTTGCCCAAAGTGGGTCTTCTTCTGTCGACCGGTAATAATGCGGCCAATCATACTCCTTATAAACTTAGGAGTCTTCTCAAGGCGGTTGAGATGCTCTATACCTCTTGTGAGTCGGTCAGGATTTGAGAAAAAGTCTTCAATCATCCTACGCCGACGGATGTCACTCAACAGCTCGTCAGAATAGTTCCTTGCTTGCAAATACCACTTCTTCCCTTCGCCATGTTTTAGACAGAACTCACACATCTTGTAGCCTTTCATTTCCGAGGTTTTTTTTGTTTGTTGGGATTTATAAATCCTGCTCTGGTTGTTCCCTTGTCCTCACGTTTTGCCATTTTGGTTTGGCTCCTATTTTATTGGCCAGCCGCCGTGGACGGCGATTTTGCCATTCAATATCTTATGTATATCCAGTAGCAGCTTTCGTTCAGTGTATCTGAGCTCTGCGGTAATTTCTTCTTTATTGTCTTTTTCTATATTCCTTGGCTATATGATTGTTCCGCATTCCGACTGTTGTCTGTCCGAATTTTCAATTCGACATATGATTTTATTACCGACCGTGTCGAGGTTTATAGTAATCCTACCTGTATCCCGAAGGTGAATTAGGTAATCAGCCGCATTTTCAGGCGGCATATTCGCAATTGCCGGATAATCGGCAGATATGATCTTATGGCAACGTATAAGATAGCTTCTTAGCACAGTCCGTGCCTTTTCTTCTATTGTTTCTTCGTTCATTGTGCTCTCCATCTAACGTGTCCACGTAGGAATCGACTTGAAATATATAACACCTTTGAACGCGTACATTCAATCCATCAATTCGCTTTGGGCTAATTGACACTCAGTTTTCGCCTAAGCACACGCAAATTTACAACATCTTCTTCATTATAGGCTAACAACGTTCGCAGGGCTTGTTTGTTATTGTTGTTCACATAATCATACCACAGCTGCACAGCAATATATCCATCTACACCGGTCAGTCGCCTTTTTATACCCAGCAGTCTCTCAACTACTTTCAGTCCGCCTTTCAGATTCTGTCGCCAGCAATCGTACATCAAATCGGTGTGCACGAAGCATTGCTTCAAGTCTACTCCAAGCTTGGTCTCAATAAAGGGCAGGTCAAAACGGCTACCGTTGTAAGTATAAATCTCATCTACACCTTCAAGGCTTTTGAGCAGCAACTCTTCGTATAAATCATCTTCAATAAGCTGGACAACTTGACATTTTCTACCCTTCTCAAGGGCGATCCCAATTACTGTCAAATCACAATAATAACGGCTAAAGCCAGTAGTTTCAATATCAAGATAAGCGCGGTATTTCATGCTTTATATTTTATTGGCCAGACGCCGTGGGGCTCGATTACTTCGTCTATCAGTTCCGTTATTGTGGCGGTAGAATCATTCTATAGGTTCTTCGAAATTAGCCAGAATTTTCTCAGCAACATCTCGCTCGTGAATAGGAAACTGCGGAACGAGTGCTCCTGAAGCAGCCTGTCTCATTTCCAAATCCGCCTCCTTTAAAATATACGCAGCATCCTTTATCCTCTGGAGTATGCCGACAAGTTCTACACGCACCTGAGCCGCAAACTTTCCATCCCAAGCGTCTGGTTCTATGTGAAGCTGAGGTTCAGAGCAAGCTCGAAAAATCCCTATCAGTTCATCTCTAATTTAGGTTTAAAAGAAATCCTATATCTCCCGGTTTTATCTCATCCAGGCATTGAAATCTTTTCGCCTTGTCACCAAATAAGTTCCGTTCGAGACACTCTCCTTCGGTAAGGTCATCACAGAACATTATAAAGCCTCTTTCAAACTGAAACACTTAATACTCCTTTTCTGCTGCTTATCATATTGTGTCATTAGCTAACCGCCATGGGTGTTATATGTGTCATTATACAGCGGCTATCCCATTTTCATAGGCCATCTTATTAATCTGCCGAAACTCTTCTTCTATATCATTCCGCCTCTGTATTGCCCAGCTTGTCAAAGTCAATGTTCTTTAATTAGCCCTTGCTATGGAAATATTCTTTAAGAATATGATGAGGTGTTTGCCTTAAAATGTTTTCGGTGAATAGTTTCGGCTCATAATCAGCACCTTATGCTTATTTTATAAAAACAGCTTGATTTCGGCTTGTATTGTAGCCTTTGGCGGATCAAAACACAACATCTGTCTGTAAAAGTGCTTGTCTGGCATGCCCAGAGAGGGTATTATCCTTACAAACTTCGTCATTTTGACTTGATTTATGCTTTTTCCCTGAATCCATCTTCGCTGCCGTTCACCCCCATCCGAAATTTTAGTTTGCAAAATGGGGACGATTGTCTTATCGTTCGGGGGTATTCAGGTCCAGAAGTGAACGTGAGTAAGCACGGATAGCCACCAAATCGAGGCCCAGATGCTGAGATCCCGTTACTGACCGCGATACTCGTAGTGGCCACAGGGAGACTTAACAGTGAAGCCACATAATGAAGCGGAAGCAGAAATCCTGATCGAGGAACACCTCCGCGAACGTGGATGGGATATTACTGACTTCACCGTCACCCGGAAACGCTGGCGTGATCATCTTAACGGTGAGGAGGCCGACCGAGTCTTTCTTACCGACGGCAAAGTCGTCGCGATCCTAGAAGCCAAGAAGCCGGGCAAAGACCTCTGGGCTGCGCTGGAGCAAGCCAAAGGTTATGCACGAGCCTACAAACGCAACACGGGTACTGATGTCTCACTTCTCTTTGCAAGTGACGGGGGGGTATTCCTACGTCAGAACCTAAAGGCCAACACGTTGCCCGAACGTATCACTGAGTTTCCGACATCAGCAGAGTTTGCTGAGTTCTTCCGTCCTCAAGCAATTGAGTTGCATGGTACCCTTCGAGATTACCAGCGCGTGGCCGTCTCCCAGGTTCTCGGTGCCGCTCAGGCTGGGCGTCACCGTATGTATCTCCAGATGGCTACAGGAACAGGAAAGACCATCACGGCAGCCGGTGCCATCGCCAAGTTGTGGTCCGTCGGTCTGATTCGCCGGGCGCTCTTCCTCGTGGACCGCGACGCCCTGGCGGGCCAAACGGTTAAGAAGTTCAAAGATCACTTAGGCGACAACTTCAACATTGATCGTGCTACAGGATTCAAGGAAGACAAACATCGGGACATCTTAATAACCACCATCCAGCATCTGGCCGCTCGAAATAAGTATCTCAATTACGATCAGGATCACTTTAACCTTGTGATCTTGGACGAATGCCATCGGTCCTATTTCGGCGATTGGTATGGCGTGCTCGACTACTTTGCCAACGGCGGTGCTATCCTTCTTGGCCTCACTGCTACTCCCGCCGACAAAGAGACCGTCAATACTGACCGCTTCTTCACCGATGCTGGTCAGTATCGCGGCCCTATCTACCGCTACACGATCCGACAGGGTGAAACCAATCCCGATGTTTCGGAATGGGAGCGTCTGGCAGCCTGTATACACCACAAGTTCCACACCAATGTCGATCTTGAGGGCGTTCACGACATGGGCTTTGACTTTGAGCCCGAGCAGCTTGGTCGGGCCGTAGACGTTCCACAGCGCAATCAGTTGATCGCAGAGAAGTACTTTGAGGACATTCTCGGAACTCGGCAGCCGGTCAAGACCATTGTCTTTGCTGCCAGCATAGCCCACGCTACAAACCTGCGTTACGCCATGATCGAGGAATACAACCGTCGCAACAACCTGCCACCCAATGATGCCGCAGCAGAGAAATTCATAGTGGCGGTACATAATGAAATGGCCGGGGCTCGCGACCTTATCGAAGAATTCCAGAAGATCACAGGTTCGGACGAACGCAAGGCCATAATCGATCAAGCCCATAAGGACACCAACATGGCTCCGAAGCCGATCATTCTCGTCGGCATCGGCATGCTGGACACCGGTATCGACGCCCCGGATGTTGAAATTCTCCTTATGGCTCGACCCACAAAATCCAAGATTCTCTATGTACAAATGAAGGGCCGCGGTACACGCAAATGCAAAGAAACGGGCAAAGACCTTTACAAACTTGTGGACTTTGTAGACATCTCCCACCTTGAGCCGATCATCACAAACGATTCTTCCGGCGTTGAGGATGAACCCATCGAGCAGGAAGAAGAAGAAATCATCGACCGCGAACGCAGTGGCGAGGGTGGCTACGGCGAATGTGAGGGAGATAATGATGGTGGCACCGAACAGGAAATGGTCATAGCTGATGTCCCTGTTCACCTCGTCTTTTCTGAGACTATATCGCCAGCAATACTGGAGCAACTGCGCCGTCAAGTCGAGGCACAACTAAAAGGCGGACTCGAACGAGAGGGCTTGAAACAACGTTTCTCGCAGACGATTCTTTGTTGGCGATACTTCAAGGGCACGGGCCTTCCGGACCACGCCTTCATGGCAACCTTGGGGTTTGACTTGTCTGCCCTACGAGATCTCTTTGGAGAGCCTGAGGGCACGCTCGAAGACTTCATTGCCGTAACCATGGGCGAGGCAGACTTCGACACGCTTCGCCGACAGCGTGAGTTTGAGATATGGGCCCTCAAGAAGAAGCTTAATAAGGAGAAACGTGAAATGGTGCTAATGGTCTATGATTTCAAGCGGGCCAACCCCGATATTCTGCCCGAGCAGATCCTTCGCAGCCAATGGCTTGACCAGGCGGGTGGTATTATGCGAATAAAGACGCTATTCGGTGGATTCGATCAGTTACTGAACCTGGCCCAGGAGGCCCTGAATTTTTTGACGGGTACTTCCGCAGAAACGGAGGTTGACAATGGCGAAAACGCCTGATTTTAACCAATTCGGTGAAGAGCTTTGGGAAGTTGCCAACGTATTTCGCGACGATGCTCTACACGCTACCGAAAGACTGGAAACGTTCAGTCTTTTCCTGTTTATGAAACTGTGGGACGAACGCGAGCTGGAAACAGAGGAGGCCCTGCAACGATGCCTCAATGATGATAAACTCGCTATCCCAAACATCTATCGCTTCCACAAATGGGCTCCAGACCCAGATGGCTATGCAAAGCAACAGGTCAAAGACTCCAAGACCGGTCACCACTTTGATGACAGTATAGATTTCTGTCGCCGGATGTTCGATGACCTTGCCACCCGAAAAGTAATAGACAAGAAGGGCAATGACATAACCTTTGACGTTCGCAGACTGTTCAAGGATACTATATTCCGACTTCGTTATACTACGACCGTTCGCTCCCTGGCCTCCCAGCTTCTCCAACTGAATCTGCGTGAGATAATGTCTCGCCGCATGGGTGAGGGAGAGCGATATGACATCTTTGGCCGAGCTTACGAGTACCTGCTCCAGCGGTTCGGTCAAAACAAAGAGTTTGCCGAGTACTTTACACCACGTCACATCGTAGACCACATGGTCAAGATTATCGATCCACAGATCGGCGAGACCATTTATGATCCTGCCTGTGGTACTGGGGGCTTTATCGTCCGTGCCTTTGAGCATGTTCGCGATCAAATTAATCGCAAGCGTATCTCGGCAGACAAAAAAGAACGCATGTTGCGGCAGCTCAAGGAAAAGAACATATTCGGTGTTGAACATGTTCCCCTCGTCTTCAAACTGGCGCTTATGAATATGATTCTTCACCGCGATGGATCCAGCCAGTTGCAGAATGACGACAGTTTATCCAATAAGGCCCAGAACGTCAATAAAGCCAAGTACGACGTCACCCTCGCCAATCCACCCTTCGGACCAACCAAGCAGGAGCGCATGGCCCAGTTCGAGTACCACATTAAACTCTACGAGGTGCTGTTCATCCAGCACATGATGAACAGCCTTAAACCTGGCGGCCGCGCTGCTGTAATTCTCAAGGAAGGACTGCTCTTTGATTCTAAGAAGATGCTTCGAAAGGTCTGCCGTAGGCTGGTTGAACAATTTGAACTTTTGGCGGTGTTGAGCCTGCCCAATGGCATCTTCAATCCCTACAGCGGCGCAAAGACCAGTATCGTCGTCTTTCGCCGTCCATTGGGTCGTAATGATGTACGTACCTCCAAGGTGTGGTTTTACCGGGTCGAAAGCGATGGTCGCGATCTCGGGGCCACCCGCCGCCGCCTACCTGATTTCAACACGGATGGCAATTTGGATCACATGGTTTCCCTTTGGCCCTACACTTGGCGGCATGAAAAGGATGGCGGAGTCCGGGCGATTTTGAAGGCGGACGCCCTTACCCAGTTCGAAAGCGAGCGGTCCTGGTGGGCGACCATCGAGGACATCCGTAAGACCGATTACAACCTGACCACCGGACGATACTGCCCACACGAGGCCGAGGCGATCGAGCATGAAAAACCCGAACTCCTCATAAACCGCCTACTTGACCTCGAAGAAGAGATAAAGACCGACCTTCAGGATCTGCTGACCTTGGTCAGCGTTCCAACCTCAGTCGAGGGACTGAAAGGTTCGATTCGATTCGAGACTATGGCAGAGGAGTAAACTGCATATGCCAACGGCAACAGAACGTATACAGGAAGTGACTCAGCCGGATGCGGCAGCCGTAACACCCAAGGTTGCCCTGGATACTTGCTGTGTGCAGTACTATATTAATAATCCTCCCCTCCAGCCTTGGGCCGACTGCCTTGATCCGATCTTCCAAGCAGGAGTGGAAGGGCTGATTCAACTTTATGTCAGTACCGTTGTTATCTCTGAACTTCTGGCCCACGTCCATTTTAATGATCGTCATAATACCGGTTACGATCCGGAACTGTACTTCCTCGCGATCATGGACCGCCACTTCCAAGTTCTTGATGTGGATAGTGACATTGCTCGAGCTGCTGGCAGGCTGCGGGGGACTTTTCTGCCAGGTGATAAGATAGTTCTTTCTACACCTGATTCCCTCATAGGGGCCACAAGTCTTCATAATGGCCATACCGTTTTTGTAACAAATGATCGGCGACTTGCCGAAGCACTGCCGGGCGAAAACTGTATTTATCTTAAAGACCTAGCGATGGAGTGGATGAATAGCCAGTTCCCTTCGTCATGCCTTACCCCTGCCGGTCCTGTCCGCACGATTGGCACCGGTAAGGGCCTCCCGGGCCGCTTCTCACTGGCAACATTGGAACTCGGTTCGATCAGGCCACATCCAACAGCGAAGTGGCAGCGAATCTTAAAAGATGCACATACAGTTGCCGCAGCCCTAAACGAACCCTGCATATTTTTTGTTCTCACAGGTAGGAATGGCCACAAGATCGAAACTCGCGAAGTCCTTTTCTGGCATAAAAGCTTGGCACAAGCCAGATCCGTCAAACAGATATTGAAACGTCTGCACCAACACCTTGGCTATTCTCAACGCACCGGTCGATGTGCAAACAAGGGCAATTCTGTTCGCGTTTTTTGTTTCACATCCTTGGTACACGAAAAGGCACGTCTTACCCAACCATGCTTTGACTCAAAGAGTGATCGTCAGAAAGAGATTGACGCTTGGAATGCATACCTTTTCCTGTTCCGTACCTTTCGCATCTTCCTAAGTGTGCCACAGACGAGTTGGTTCCTCTGTGAAGACGGTAAAACTCGAGTAATGGGATCGAATACAACTGCTGCTTTCTTGGATCAGGCAAAGAATGCTCTCGGATGGAAGGAGGAGAGATGAGCAAGAAGAAAGCACAAGCGCAGAACTGTTGGAGAACCGCCAAACTGAAAGTTATTGCTTTGGTGGGCGCGGGGAATCCCGCCCCCCAGGGCATCAAGTTTTTTGAGGGTGGCACATATCCGTTCATTCGGACGCAAGATGTTGGCCGGCTCCACATCCACCCAGCTCTCTCGGAGACTACAGACTATGTCAACGACTTGGCTGTCGAGACAAAGCGGCTGAAACTATGGCCCGAAAAGTCCTTGTTGATTCCCAAAAGCGGAGCATCGACGTTCCTTAACCACCGTGTTTTGACTGCAATCCCCGCTTATGTGGCTTCACATTTGGCGGTTGTAGTCGCAAGTGATCAGGTATTGCCAGAGTATCTTTATTTCTGGTCTCTCACTGTCGACTCACGGCGTATTGCACCGGACAACGACTACCCCTCACTACGACTATCAGATCTTAAGGAGGTAGAGCTAAGCGTTCCTCCACTTCCCGTCCAGGAGCGGATTGTCCAGATTCTACAAAAGGCCGACGAGATTTACCGCAAGCGACAAGAGGCAATGACTCTTGCCGAACTTACGATACAAGCGATTTTCATCGACATGTTCGGTGACCCTATTCAAAATCCCAAAGGATTTCCTGTTATCTCGTTGGGAGAAGTCATTTCAGAAGGCCCCCAGAATGGCTTGTACAAGCCCCAAGATGCCTATGGGAGTGGGGTCAGAATCGTTCGAACGAAAAACTATTATGCTGGTGCCCTGACCTCCGTTGATGATTTCTCGCGTCTTGAATGCACTCTTGACGAAATATCGAAGTATCGCCTCAATCCGGGGGATATCGTGGTCAACAGGGTTAATAGCGTTAAGTACGTCGGGAAGTGCGCTCTTATTCCACGCGTCACTGAAGATGTCGTTTTTGAATCGAATACCATGAGATTCCGGGTCGATCCGTCGAAGGTCTTCGCTGAATATGTCATTGCGTTTCTTTGCTCCCGTAGTTGTCGGAACCAGATTGAAGAGATTGGCGCTCGTCGGCGAGCCGTGAATATGGTGAGCATCAATCAGCAGAATGTAAAAGGACTCAGACTGCCGTTGGCTCCGACCGATCTTCAAAGAAAATTCATCGACTCAATTCAGCAGTATACAACTGTTGTGTCAAATCTAATGACAGGTTTGGAAGAGTCGACAAAACTGTTTGACGGCCTGCTGGTTCGTTCATTCACTGGCGAACTCACCGCGGAATGGGAAGGGGCTAATGCTGACTGGATCACCGCCCAGGTCCAGTTGTAGGGACGTCAGCGGTTTCTGATCTTGTTGTCTCTAATCCGCGAAAAGCTTGCTCATACTGGACGCAAAGCCGACCAGACGTCGGTTCTCCTCCGAATACCACCCCAACAACGTATTTTGTGCTAATAAAGGCCCCAAAATATTCCAAATAAAATATTGAAGGGCGTGCAGTACCTTATTATCCCCCCTGTTGTCTATAATGCCTGGTAATTTTTCCGCCATTTCGCTATTTCCTAAAGAATCTCTATGCGATGCAAACCTCTAAAAAACTCAAAATTAACACCCCAGACAAAGAAAAGCAAGCAGATTTTGGGTGACACGATATGTAAGCCAAGGCCGACAACACCCGAAATACAGCCCAAAAACCGCCATAATATTGTACATAATATTACATTAACATGTACAAAATATGGAAGGACTGAGAAATGGTTATTGACAGAAACAAGTATATGGACATGAAGGAAGTGAGGCAGTTGCGGACGGTAACAGAGGCCAGGGCAATCACGGATCTGAAAGCTGGCCGTATCAATGGTGTTCACGCCTGGATGTTAGTTGACTTGGCATTGTCAACCGGGCTCAGGGTTAGTGAAATTGCAGCCATTCAGATCAAGGATGTGGATTTGAAACGAGGCTGCCTATCGATGACCCGTCTAAAGCGTAAGAAGAAGATCAAAGGGACTCTGGCCATCGGCAAAGGCATTATCCAGCACTTAAAGGATTATATCGCTTCAATGGAACGCAAGACAGGTCCACTCTTTGTCGGCAGCAGAGGCCCATTGACTGCTCAGGGTCTGCAGCGAATCTGGAAGCGATCCATAAAGTTGGCTGGCCTGCCAAAGGAGTTGTCAATTCATTCAGCAAGGCATACAATAGCCGTTCATTTGTTGAAGAAGACCGGGAACTTAAGGCAGGTTCAAAAGCAGTTGGGCCACGCATCCCCTGCTACCACAGCGAACATGTATGTCGACATCAGCTTTGAAGACATGCAGAACGGTGTTAATGGGTTATATGACGGCTAAATGTTTGGGCAAACGGAGCTATTCCTGAAACATCCTTGGGAATTAGTTTTTATTCAGACCAGAAACGTTCAGATTTCTTACGAGATATGAACTAATTTGCTGTCTTGAATACGGCTGCGAAGGAATCAGGATTCTTTTCAAAAGTTTTAGCTGGATGGTGCCACTTATACAGTTCACATTGCCGCTTTGCAGGGATTTGGCAAGCAGTTTTGTGACAACAGCTTACAACCACTTATCTTGTGTGAAGAACTTGGAGGAAGGATTATTCGTAATAAATATAATAGTATACTCTATATTCCTCTCTGTCCTTGTTTCCTTCTCACCAACACCATACCGAAGGCAAGCAGAAATAGTGTAGCCGGTTCGGGGATGCCGTGTATTGTGAATGTTATATCATAAGCGTAATCAGTCCATATTCCATCACCGTTAGGATTGTTACCGGGTGTATCAATCGTCAGTGAGTTCACAGTCAGGCTTATTTCAGTTACTTGCCACCCATAAAAATCAACAGACTCAGTTTGAATAAACTTATTAAGCCATCGGTTTTCCAGCTTTCCCGTGCCAGCTCCTACGCCAACGATGTCTGGAAAAGAACGCCAGATCATGAGAAAGTCGTCTGTTCCAGAGGTCAGCAAAGAAGCAAAAACATTGAAGTTGGGTGATGTGACGGCCGATTGGGTAAAAGTCCTACCAACATCCGAAGAAGTAACAACTCCCCAATCTAAAGATTTTGGTTCATCCACGGGGGACCAGGAAAATACCAATCCTGATGCTATGACGTTCGCACCACCGCGACTATCATCGTTTATTTCGCCCAACGGTATCGGCACTGCTTCGCAGGTGCTACAAAGGATGCAGCCGACAAAAAATGCCAGGACAAAAAGAGCTACACTCTTCATTATACTCTCCTCGAATAAAATGGTTGTTCCTTATCAGAATAAGAATATCTCATTTCGTCTCGCTTGTCAAGAGTTTTTGCTCAAATCCTGATGTTCTAAGGCGGGTTTCGGTGTCAAATCTTTGGCCGGTGAACATATACGGATTGCCGTATTTGCTTTCTGTTAGCTGCTTATTATTCTGATTCAGGATTAGCGGATTGCCATAAACGGCGTACTGGTATTTCTCAACTACTATACTGCTGTAATTGTTGGGAATAACCACCACATTCAGGAGACCATTTTGGTAGCATAATTAGTTTTTTGTGCATCGTTCAAAGGCAACTTCTTATATACCGTCTTCTGTAGATAAATTTTACTCTTCAGAGAGCACTGGTTCTTGACTATCCTGAATTATTTGAATCGACAGTTTTGTTTGCTCTTGAACCAGATTAGCTTCCTTGCTTTTGCGGCGAAATCCTTCTAATGTCACAACAGCAATTCTCGCAAAAAGTATGGCAAAAACAAGAAGTAAAATTACTTTCACTATACCTGAAATCCTAACAATTTCTCCACTGGCAATGATTATAACAAAACAATAAACAACGAAAGCTGCACAGAAATACAGCAAAATACTACCATATTTTAAGACAGGATGTACATGTAGACCAAGTATCAAGAAAAAAATTCCGATAGAGCCTGTGATTATCGAAGCTGTTATATAAAACGTAGACCGTGCAGTTTTCCCTTTTCGTCTTTTGGCCAAGAGAACAACAGCAGCCACAAAAAAAACTGGACTAGCGACACCATAGAGTTCGTGCAAACTGGCGCCCAGAATCAAAAATATAGTTCCGCACAAAGAAAAGAATACTGAGATACTGGCCAACAATTTCACAGTTGTCCGGTTGTTATCCTGCACAGACGTGTTGAAACTTGGGATTGTGTTTGCTATTTGTGAAACATGGCTGTCTACTTTGTTCGAATCCTTCATAGAAAATCTCACTTCACGTTATTAATCTCTACTGCTGTATTCTTGGATGCTTCCTTATCTATCCAATAATCGTATTCCTGACGGCCGAGTTCAGTAAAAAAGTATTCATTCCCTGTAGGTAGATGCCCATAAGAACCAAGATTGTGTAAGAACGGGAGCAATAACACATTATAAGTCGGAATATTGTAGTGCTCTTGAAGTATCCCTTGGATGTAATAATTGACTTCGGTTCCATCGGCAATATACCCTAGATAATTATATGTCTGTGCGTCACCATGGAAGCTACTGTCAGCCATGATATAATAGTTCCAAAACCACATACCTCCCCATTCTGACCTTTCCAAAATATCGCTTATGGTAGGTTCCATTCGGTTCTCAAATTCCTCGCGGCTCAGTATCACTGGCTCACCGGTCAGGCCCAATGGATCAATCAACACAACGGGATTATTGCCGCAGTAAGCATATAAATTCAACCCATCTGTGTAGCCGATTGGGTCAACCTGTAGAAATCTTCCGATTTCGGTCGAATAATATCTTGCTCTATAGTAATACAGGCGGGTTTCTGTGTCAAATCTTCGGCCGGTGAACATATACGGATTGCCGTATTTGCTATCTGTTAGCTGCTTATTGTTCTGATTCAGGATTCGCGGATTGCCATAGACAGCATATTGGTATTTCTCAACAACTCTGCCTACGGAATCTGAGATCGCAATAACAGAGCCAAGGCCATCGTAATGATAGTAGAAATATACTTCACTTAACTGGGCGTCAGAGAGCCAGTTTGCAGACAGAATATCAGAATCAGTATTATTTATTTTCTCATCGTAGTTCAGGTCGGCATTCGCATTAAACCCGGCGTCTCCTTCATTTTTCAGCCAGGCTTCTGACATTTTACGTAAATCATAAATATCCACTATCTCATCGGGCGGACCGGATGGACCGGATATATCTGCTGTTCGCCCGACTTGGCTCATTCTTACCACTTCGTCTATTCCGACACCGTAAAGGAATTTTTTCCTTAGATAACCTACGTCATCGTATTCACAAATAACCTGGTCACCATCGTAGATGTAATAGGTTGTTTCGCCGCCGACAGTTTTGGAAATTCTCCTGCCTAAGGGACCGTAGCTATAAGTTATCGAAAGACCGGAAGCATTAGCAGTCATTAAGCGGTTTTCTGCATCATAAGTATAGCTGTCTGTACCATCACCGGTGAGATTGCCATTGTCATCATAGCTAAAATAAACAGTACCGGCACTTGTGTACTGGTTGAGGATGTTAGTGGCATAATACGGCCCGATGCCGCCGCCGATAACCTGCCAACGATTCCCTGCCTGGTCGTAGATAAAGCTCGTATCATCAGTGAAGGAATCCTCCGGGTAATCGACGTTAGTTAGCTGGTAAATATTATCGTAGGTGTAGCTGTGCAAATCAGTACTGTTTTCCAGTTTAGTAAGCCTGTTTCCTACGTTGTCATAGCTATAATCATAGCTGAGATTTTCACTATTAGTTTGATTATCTAAACCCAGCAATCTGTCGGCCATATCATAATAGTATTCTGCATTAGTGCCATTGCCATACCGTGCCGATACCCGCGATGATAGGGCATCGTATGCGTAACTGGCAATCATACCGTCTTGATTTGTTCCATTGTATATATCCCCTATTTCCTCCCCTGTCAGGGCCCTGGTGTGGATTGTTACTTCATCTATTTTCCCTTTGCTATAATCCCAATAGCCCTCACCCGCACCTGCACCAGACATCATTCTCCCAATATTTATTGGTTCGTTTCTATCTGTAATAATATTATCACATATATTGCTTACAAAAGGCTCTCCATTAATAGTTATTGTCCAATTATCAGTATTTCCTCCAAAGCCCCTGATTAATGCAATATGATACCAAGTATCACTTTCAGGAGTCCAGGCTTGGCTAATAGAACATATAACAATATCATTAGAAGTATCTTGGAACACGATCTCTTGATTATCATAATGAAATTGAATTCTATTATCTTTATCTGCTGCTTGTGTCCAAAAAGATAAGTTTTCTAAACTTGGGTCAAAATTAGCCCATAATTCTATTGTAAAATCATTTTCTTCAAAGTTAAAATCATCACTATCAGGAATTTCAATATAGTCATTCTCCCCGTCAAACTCCAATGCACCGCCAACCTTTCCGTTTGTCCATAGAGATCCATAAACAGTTCCATGATTTCCACCTACCACATCGTGCGCAATATCTCCCTGGCCTTCATCAAAGTTCCAATAGCCAATCATATCATCAGAGCGTATACTAACCAGGCGATTCAAATTATCATAATGGTATCTGACACATTTTCCATCATCGGGATACGTTAGTTCTATTCTGTTACCAGCCGCATCATATTCGTACTGTATTATCTTGTCATCAAGAGATGGATAGTTATAGGTGACCTTTTTGAGACCGCCGGCATTGTCAAATTCATTGTATATAATCGTGTCGACGCCATCAATTGTTTCAACTATTTCAACCTGCCTGCTGAGCAAATCATATTTATACGTCGTTACGCTGTCATCTGGCATGCTTGGTACTGTTTTAGTTTTTAACCTGTTTAGCTCGTCATAGCTGTAGGTTATAATATCATTAGCCCGTGTTCTTTTTTCTTCCAGCCTTCCTGCACTGTCATAGCTTAACTCTTCATATTTGGAAGGATCCGGATAAGTTGTTTTTTTCAATCGAATATGGTCGTCATATTCGTAGATTGTTGTGTTACCCTTTGCATCCGACTTCGAATACAATGTTCCATCGGGATTATAGATGTGTTTAACAGAATCCTGATTCATGGCATCAACAATTTTATACGGCTTTCCATCAGGAAAGTAGAGTTGCTCGGTTGTATTATCTTCGCCATCTGTCGTTTTCCACAGTCGATCCAGTGAATCATATTCGTATCTCGTTAGGTTGACCTGACCCTCATCGTCAAAATTCCAGTAAGAAACAGGATATTCAGCAGGATCGAAGCCAGTCAGAGCATTAACACCATTAACACCGTTTTGGCGAACTTGCTGGATTTCCGCTTGTAACAATTCTCTGTCAAATACCATTACTTCATCCATGAGTCCATTGAAATACAAGCCAATTTGACTACCCCATCTTCCAATACGAAACGGTATACTACTATTTATAGAACCACTCGGAGAATTCTGGGGGGTTCCAGGATCGCCATTTACATACACTGTCATAGCAGATGATTTAGTAGCTGCAACATGATACCAGATTCCGGTTCCAAGAGTATTATTTGAATATGCAGAAACTTCTTCTGAATCCCCCGTAACAATTAATCGTGCCGTTTCATTAGCTTCTATCCTGAATAGAACTCCTTTTCCCCCCGCTCCAGCATTTCCTTTTGACAAGATAATTCTGGGTCCAGTACCAGCTAACTTTATCCATGCAGAAAAAGTGAACGGATCGCTTCCAAAATCCAAACTTTGATCATCCGCAACATCAATGTAATCATCATTGCCATCAAACTCTAATGCGCCATTTACCTTTCCAGTTGTCAATTCAGCTCCATATATAGTTCCATGATTGTCGCCTACCGAATCAAACGCCACTGGCCCTATTGGGCCATGAACAGTCTCTTTCTGGCCCGTAGGAGTATAGGTATATGTAGTCATCTGCCAGATGTCCGGATCTTCTGTTTGCCTTTTGACTAATTTGGGTTTGCCATCCGGATAATACTCATAGTGAGTTTTATATTGAAATGGAGCTGGTGCTGTCTCTTTTTTCAGCCGACGTGAGGAATAGTATTCGTATGTTGTGAAGTTACCTCGTGGATCAGTTACCTTTTTAAGATTGCCTACCGTATCATAGTCCATTTCTGTGACAATACTCAATCCGCCATGATCCACGATCGTTTTCTTAAGCCCACCGTGGCCAGGGGTGTCATATTCATACTTGGTTATAGTGCTATCAGTATCGGTGATTTTCTTTGTCTCGGTCAAGACCTGGCCGGAAGAAGTATCATAGGTAAAGCTTGTCTTAGGCTGGAAAGGACCAAGTCCACCTGGTAAATAAACCGCAGGATAGGTTATTTCCTTCAAATTACCAACCTCTCCACCACCAGAATCATAGTCATATTGATAGGTGGTTACTTTACCTGCTGAGTCGGTATGCGTCTTGAGTTGATTAAACCATCGTCCTGAGGCACTTTCATGAGATTCATAGTAAAATCCTTCCGTTATATCCGGCTCGGGAGAACCTTGAACGGGTTTTTTGATGATAGCGGTGATATTGTGATTCCCGTCATAAGAGTATTCTGTGGAATTGCCTGTGGGATAATCGGCCCGTTTCAGTCGTTGTTGACCGTCATACACATATGTCGCTTCTCTCCCCAACTGGTCTTTTTCTGCAACCATGCTGCCATAGTCGTTAAAGTAGTAGACTTTAGAGAATCTCTGGGGCGGAGGTGGTCCACCAGGAGGCGGAGGTGGGGGTTCGGCAGGAGGAGTTTGAAGGGGTTCCAACTCTTCTGTTCTGTAATAAGAGTAATAATAATCGTAAGTATAGCCATTTGCATTGGTTTGCTTTTTTACCCGCCCTAAATCGTCGTAGATGTTCGTTACAAATGGATTAACCGGATCCGTAGGATAGAAGATCTTCGTCAACTGTCCGTCATTAGTCGCGTCATATTCAAAGGTAGTATTAAAATTCTCCACGTTGGTAACAGTTGTAAGGTTCCACTTGGTGGGATCATACCCGAAGACTACAGACCGACTGGGACTGGCTGAATCGGTCACAGAAGTTATGTGGCTTTCATCGATACCGTAAGCGAAAGTTAAGGTTCGACCGAAGTTGTTGGATACTTCCTTTAACTTGTAAGCGGTGGTGGAAAGGTGTTGCCCCAGGTATAATCCTATCAGATCCTCTTCTGTTAAAACTTCATCAAAGAACATCACATCATCAATCGAACCATCCAGGTCAATCGGGCCGTCCGGAGAGTCATCAGGACTCCCTCCAATATAAAGGGGCCAACTCTGATAGTATATATTCGATTGATAAATACCGGATACTACTTCTATTCCATCCATATGCAAGGCGAATTTTTCATCAGGTACTTTATCCACTGTCAGTGACCACATGTGCCAGTCGGTATCAGGATTTTCTACAGGATATATTATAGTTAATCCCTCAATCCTTGCCTGAGTCCGAACTTCACCTGCCCAATATTGAAATTGTATTTCATAAGCAGTCCGGTTGCCGAAACTGGAAAACAGTTCCTGACACATTCCAACTCCACCATCATATGGCCTCATCGGGTTATCACGTTTTGCCCAACAAGAAAGCGTGAACTGTTCATCAGAAGCAGCAGGCGCAAGAGAGGAATTATGGGGTACTTCGATGTAATCATAATCACCATCAAGCTCTAAAGCACCGCCGAATCTGCCGTTTGTAATCCACGTGGAATCACCATAGAGAGTTCCGTTGATACTATTAACGGAGTCATATGCTGTTGTGCCAGAGCTTTCATCCAAAGCCCAGTGGCTGACTAAATAACCATTTAAATAATCGTAATCGCCGGGGATTTCGTATGGTTCATATTGGAACGTTACTTCGTTATCATGAGGATCACTCCAATTGCTAATTAGACCTTCGGCATTAAATTCAGTGATATTTCCTTGTTTTCCTTTTAGTGAAAAGTACTCATCCGGTCCCGGGTTATTTAAGATAAGTTCATCTGCTCTGCCGGGCGGTGGATTGTAAGTGCCGTCAGGCAATTTTACAAACTGCATACTATTGCCCGGCTGCTTGATGGTTACTATATTGTCAATCATCTGATCCATAAGCCATCTTTGCGATAAAGTCGTTATCATAAGATTTGTGATTAACTTGTCGGAGCAAAGCAGGTCTATATTGATATATGTTTGCACAATGCTTGCTGCAGCATCAATAGGAGAATCACCCCCCATACTCTGAAAGCCGTCACTGCTAACTTTAGCGGTAATATCGAAATTGTGAGTCCAGCCCAATCCAAGAGGGCCGTCATTCAAACGGTTTTTAGAATTGTAGGAACGTTTGAGTTCCAGGCTTAAAGGATTATCGCCGCTGCCAATAGCCAAATCAGCATGCTCATAAAGATAGCTGCCAGTAACCATATCGATAGGCTCTTCGCTCTGGAAGTGGCTGTCAGAAGAAAGGTCAACTGGGTCTACAATCGTTGAAGCGTAAAATTCAGGAATAGAAAGTGGTGCTTGGACAGTACTATATCCTCCGTTGTATCCACCTGAAATAATAAAACCAAGGGAGTTTTCATTGAAACCGATAGCAAGAAAACCCATCCCTTTCCAAGCTCCTTCTCCTAAATCCCCATACTCAGGAAGAATTACGCGATCGCCACGGTCAATATAGGGTTGAATGTTAGAAAGCTCTGTAGAATCGTAATCCTGAAGTAGCGGTTTTATACTATTCTCCCAATTTGCCGTTGTTGCTTCGAATATTCTGTCGTAAGTGCTTCGGTCATTTGCCATGTCTAAAAGTTTTACTGTAGAAACGGCATCACGATCAGGTTGAAGCTGTCTAACCACACCCCACTCAAACGCACTGCCATGACCGCCTGAAGCGAAAAAGACTGGTATCTCTTTGGAGGTATCGTTGGTGAGGCTTATGAGACTAACTAAACCCATTGGCATATCGATGTAGCAACCTTCCTTCTGTCCAACAACTCCTAATGAATGATGGTTTATGGTGTGAGTATTTGCAATCTGGTCAGACAACTGGTCAATTTTGGAACACTCCGCCAGCCAGGTTAAGCCCAGAATCGTAAGTGACTCACCCAATACTGGTTCTGATGCAACATCATCACCGGCATATATTCTCTGCTCTAATATCATGCGGTGTTTTTCGATTACTTTCGTACCGATATTACCCCAGCCGTTGACTATAAAATAAGAGCCGCCCTCTGCGATGGAAAACGTGCGACTCTGGTCACAGTAGGTTCCTGTACCGTCGTTGCCAGGATAGGGATGGTTAACGGTAAGCGTGATGTCCGAATCAAGTCCAATTCCGGTTTCCAGAAGCTCTCCATCCAGTCTAAGTTCCGGCTGCTCTAGAGAATTGTAGAAAATGGTTAGCCTCCGTCCATATATATCTGACGAAAATGTTGTTACATCAATACCTCTGTACTCTATTTGCAGTGTTGTTTTGTAGCCATCGAGTATGTTAGGCCATTCTAGCGGACTTGGAGTTGATAGCTCATATGGCAGGTAGGTTTGACGAATAGGGACTTCCGATGCTGGAATTATATTTTTCCCTCCGATTATATCGTCAAGCGTAGCACCAGGATCGTTCGTTTTTATATAGTCGATAAGATTAGTGCCGTAGGTCGCAAGATCAGAGGCAATATTTGCTTTGTTTATGTTTCGGACAGAGTCAGTTGTTATAACTGCTCCGGATTTGGCGTTGTTCAGAAAAGAAGTCTGGTCATATCCCATCTCAGTAGCCAAGTTTATGCCTGATTTGAAACTATGGCTTTTGAAACTCGGATCAAACACATAATCCGTGCCATCAATGTTTACTTTCACCCAAAGGAAGTCCATTGTAATACTATTTAAATATACCGTACAGGGTATTCCTGCTGAAGCTATCAACCTTTCAAGAGCATAAGGATCTGATACTCCTAACCAGGCGTCTGTATCATCGAACGACAAAGAAATGTTACCGTAAACGTATCGTGGATTTTGAATAGTATACGGTGCATCTGGTTCACCTTCTGCTTCTTTTAGCAAAGATATGAGCAATGATGACTGGTCAAAGCTGTTACCGCTTCTGTCCATCAGGGTCATATAGGCCCCTTTCAGATCGCCAAAATAAGGCGTGTACTCAATATGATCGTGAACAAACTTATACATCAAATCCGGATCAAATTTTAAACCTCGAGCCAGTTCGGTAATCTCAGGATGAGTTTGGCCACTGCCGGTTGCACCACCCGCTCCTCCTCCCCCGCCTAATTGCTCAAAATATGTCCGAGCCTCTTCGGGAGAGATCGGATCGGCAGAAACCATTTTCCAGCCTGGTTGTACTGCTTCGGCAGCAGAAGTAAAACCGACAACTGAAAAAATGATTGTGAAAAAAGCAATTCTTATTACCGACGGAAATTTTAATTTAAGCCTATCTTTCATTTTATAGTCCCTCAAAAATGGTTTATATGCCCATTGCTGCCTCAACGTGAACACAGAACCTTCAAAGGTTAGAATTCAACTATGGAGGCGGTGGCGGAGGCGGAGGCGCTGGCAACACAATGGTAGCTGTCTGCGGCAAATTCGTTGTTAGACCACTATCAGCAAAGCTGCTACGCAAGGTATCTTCACTAATAGTCACAAGAGTACTACTACCGCTTCCGTGCAATTGCAGATCAATCAAAGGATTAGCTGAGGCAGGACCAAATGCCTGATTACCATTTTCATCGAAACAAGCCATGTTAATGGAAAATGCATCAATACCAATTCCAAAATTTGGTACACCCGGAGCATCAGGAGCAGCTAAGGGATGACCACCAGTGCCAAGTTGATAGCCGGGATTAGGATTAGAATGGGCGTAATCCATGAAGCCGTTATATTCTGGAGCCTTTGTAACAATGTTAGTCTCGTTATAAATATAACCGCTATCGAGAGTAACGCCTAAAGCGATACTGCGAGGTAGAGCACCATGATTGGTAGTGTAACTAATCCTTACCTGGCCTTCACTGATGTCTTCCAGAGTAAACACAATATCAGGCACATATATAATAACTTCACAAATAGTAGTGTCTGATTTATCAGATGTACCTCCCTCAGCAGCGTCATTATCAGTGACCTTCAGCATGACTTTGTACGTCCCAGCCGTGTAATACGGCGGATACGTGGTTACGCCGTCAAACGCGCCATCGTGATGGCTGGTAGTTTCGTAGTAGTCAAGTGTGAAACCCTCAGATTCCTTATAATCAAAATCCCATTCAAATCTCTTGATGCCTTCTATTAGCCCCCCACCGATACCTGTAGGGCCATCGGGATCATATGACGCACTTCCATCGAAAGTTATACTCCTGCCAACGTCTGTATATTGTGGAATCACTACTAAATCCGCTACTGGACTTAGGTGACATGCATAACTTTTATTGGCAGTGATGAATAATTGACTTAAGACCAGAACAGCAACTAAACATTTTGCCTTCATTTGTTTTCTCCTTATTTATGGCTTGTTAACCAGCGTTGAGCAATCCTGGCCGCCCTGCAATCAGGATATTTTTCAAGTAGTTGCTCATATATGGCCTTTATCTTTAGATCAGCCTCTGACTTCGAAGTGATCCCCAGTGTTTTAAGGTTTTCATGGATATGACCTATCCGAAAAAGGGCATCCGAGGCATATTCATAGTCAGGCCAATCATCAACTACCCTTTGATAGTATTCGATAGCCTTTTTATGCTGACCAAGCCGACGATAACAATCGGCAGCAAAATTGTAAGCCCATGCGGTAGTAATGGACTTGGGTAATTGTGTTATTATTTTTTCCCATTCCGTTATTGCTTTTTGGAGATACACTTTCGTTTGAGCGTGGTTGCCTTCACTTTCTTTCAAAAAAGCCTGATTGTAATATGACTCCCCAATCTGAAATACAGCCAACGGTAAATTTGTCCGCTTAGAATAATTGACAGGTAACTTCTCTGCGGCAATAGCAGCTCCATTATCATTGTAAAGTGAGGTCTTTGAAATCGCCAAGCCCATTTGTGACCACATTGCAAACTCGGTATCAGGCCAGCTATCAACTACGTACTGATACAGCTCACAAGCCTTTTCGTGCTTTTTTATTCTGCGATATTCATCGGCTATAAGACAACCTGCTCTCGACATCCTTTCATCATCGGAAAAGTCAGCACGCAGTTTATTAGCGATTACTTGTGCAGAATCATAATCAGCAAGTTGGATGTTTGAAATAGCCAGACCCATTTGTGACCACAATGCATGCTCTGCATCAGGCCAGTTGCTAACAACGTATTGATAATACTCACGAGCCTTTTCGAATTTATTGAACTTTCGATATTCATCGGCTACCATGCAAACCGCTATTGGTATCCGCTCATCTTCAGAAAAATCGGCACGTAACTTATCAGCGGCAAGATCAGCAGTATTAGAATCACTAAACCGGATACTTGAAATAGCCAGACCCATTTGTGACCACAGCGCAAACTCGGCATCAGGCCAATTTTTAAGAGCATATTGATAGCGATTACGGGCGTCTTCGTCTTTTTCCAACCTGCGATAGGCATCAGCAACAAGGCAAACTGCTCTTGATATGTGTCCATTTTCGGAATAATCTGTACGTAATTTCTCAAAGGCAGTCTCTGCAATGTCGTTGTTTCCAAGGTTGATGTTTGAAATTACCAGGCCCATTTGTGACCACATCCCATGCTCATCGGCAGGCCAGTTGCTAACAACATATTGATAAATCTCACAAGCCTTTTGGTGCTTTTCCCACTTGCGGCACGTATCTGCCACGTTGGTGACTGCTGTTGCTATAACCTCATGTTCGGAAAAGTCAGCCAGCAATTTCTGCAAAGCTGCCTCTGCCTCTGTTTGTCTGTCCCAGGTGACATACAACATAGCAAGGTTCTTTTGTGCCCGAAAGGCATGGTCAGTACCAGGATCATCTGTTAAGATTTGCTGGTAAATCCCCTCAGCCTGCCCGTATTGTCCTTGTTCTTGATAAGTCTCTGCTTGCTTAAGTTGATCGGCTGAACCCGCTAGAGCTGTGTCCATCATCCCGGAAAGCAATATGCAAGATAGAATTGGCAACAATATAAGAAGTTTCTTGACCATTACTCTGACCTCCAAATTAGCGTGAAATTGAGCGCAATATCTTTTCCCGTACGCAACTTTTTCTCTGGGTGACCCTCCGGACTTAAATTACCTCCTCCGGGGCTACCCTATAAGAACATCCTCTTCGCAAGATGTCTTATTATTTCCCAGTAACAACTTTTTCACTCACTTAAGTATCAATTAAAAACACTATTGATAAGTTGTCATCGTGTCAAGAAAAAAAATGAAATAAATATTGAAAAACTCCAAGTTTGTAGATTTTTTATTACATGACTATGTACTATGCCGTAATTGATTACCCAAATGTTGATTAGAAAATATCGTTTTTAGCGAATTCTTATACTTTTATGTCCCCAAAACCACCTATCTTCCCTATTTTAACGTTGATGCTGTGCCCATGTGGAGTGCGTATTAATTTTTTTGGGAGTCTGCCTGGCATCTGTTACTTAGTTCAGGTGAAGCTTAAAAAATCTCAGATAAATAAGGAGGACAAGTTTTTGGCAGAATCTCAGTAGTTTTACCTGATAAGAGAGGGTAACACTGACATAATTGTGATTGGTCCTTAAAGTTTCAGAATTGGTGTGAAATCTGGACGTTTCCACCTTCCTTTCCTTGTGATATTGCATCTCACGCTTGGAATTTTCCGGCTAATCTTTTGCCCTAAAATCAGGAACTCTTGCTCACGTATACAGTTTTTCCAAAGCTTTCTGTGTATCAGGCTCCATCACGTCTGCGTATACCTCTGTGGTTCGAATACTGGAGTGACCCAATTGCTTTTGCACTAAGCGCAAGTTATAATCACTGGCTTTATAGAGCTGACATGCATACGTATGTCTCAGGCAGTGAATAGAATAATGTGAAGACAGGCCCGCTCTG
>VRUL01000044.1 GCA_019456145.1 Planctomycetota bacterium | reverse complement strand
GCCAGGAGTTCGAGAAGGTTGACCTGGATACGATAAAGTTCACACTGAACTTGAAATCGAGGTCAAAGCAGGTTTTCAAGTATACCCTGACGACATATCACGGTGTAAGACAGGAAGATTGGATGAAAACTTCGCATCGAGATTAACACAACACAAGATAAGGTTACCTCGTATATTTGCATTCGGCATAGGATTTTACGGATTGACAACACCAGGTGAAGGCGTAGCCGCTTCCCAATTAGCTACGTCATTGCCATAATCAGTTGTCACCTTACGCGAAAGCGATTTGCCAAGCCCATCCGCCTCGGTAGGCCACAGGTCAAAACCGCCGGGAACATCCTCAGGATGCAAACCATCACTGTAAGTCACCCTATCGATACGAATATGATGACGTGTGCCAAGGCCATCAATATCGCCGGGCATGCCAATCTGCAGCCTCTCTCCGGCGTTGCTTAACCAGCCGCTGTAACCTTCCAGAACCTGAACACCAAGCGGCATACTACCATATCTTACTATAAAGGATGCCAGGTCCTTGACCACCATTAGATAGCCATAAGCAGGTATCGTAACAGGGGGGCTGGGCGAGAAGGTATAATCAATACCATCGGTGAACTTCCAGGGCGTGAATTTATCGACGCGGTATAATGTCACCGGCGAACCGGTGATGTTATACATCTCGACATATTCCTCTTTCTGATTACCGGTCGGCGGATTGTACATAATCTCATTTATCACAACCGGGCCGACTTTGGGATAAGCATTATTGGCATCCGGGGTATTGTAGTCCATCGCCACAAAGTTGAAATTGCCGGTGCTGCTCTTAAAATATCGGCCGAATGATACGTTGGTCTGTGCAGCACCAAAATCCTCCACATCGCGGTAGCCGGTCAACATACCGTTCGGGTCCTGACGTGAGGAAAGGCACGCCTCCTCGCCATTCTCACTAAAGGCAAAAGGTACGATACTGCCGGGGTCGCCCGGATTATTGAAATCCGTGTCCTGATAGAAAACCAAATAACTATTCGCGGCAATCGTTGTACCATTGGCAATCCTGTATTTCATCAGGTTTGGCTCATCTTTGTCATTGTCACTGAGGAACCAGTTGCCGATGTTAATAGCTTCACCGGTGGTGTTGTGTAGCTCAATCCAGTCAGGCCCAGCGTTCGAATGCGACATAACTTCGTTGATTACTACGGCGCCGGGGTTCGGGAGAATCCCGCTGTCATCCCAGCCGGGCGAGCCGTTGCGATATACACTCGCACGCCAGGAGCTTTTCCGACTCCAGCGTCCTGTAGGGTCGGCTATATTCTGAAACTCACTTTCGCTCACTGCCCGATTGTAGATGCGAACATCGTCGATTAGACCGGTGTAGTACAGCAGAGAAACAGGTTCGCTACCGATATAAGCATTGTAGTTCATCCCTAAAAAACCGGTTGAATCAGCACTGTCTTTCAACTGGCCGTCAACGTACAACTTCAGGTTGGAACCGTCATTAGTCCCGGCAACATGATACCATTGGTCAGGATTAATTACTTCGTTCGAAATCGCTTGAACAAAACTCACACCTCCTACCATGTAAAATGCAGGTGTACCGCTGGAAACATAGAAATAGTAACCATTGTTACTCAAATCATGCTGCGTCAGTATAGGATTCCATATACCTGCAAACTCGTCCACGCGTACCCATGCCTGTGCAGTTACATTTACCCCTGCTAAAGGAGCGACAGGGGCAGCAGAGACATAATCGCCGCTACCGTCAAGGCTTAAAGCTCCGTCAACTCGGCCGACTGTCCAGGTGGGGTCTCCAACCAGTGTTCCGTTGTTCGTGCCGGCACTGTCTATCGCCGTGCTGCCGGAGCCATCATCGAATTTCCAGTGCGCGGCCAGCCCTTGTTCCGAACCATACATGGCTATGTAAGTTGGGTCTATTACGGTTAAAGAGAAGCCACCGCCGTCAGTGACTGGATGCCAACCGTCTTCGTACTCAAAGTCCAGAATCGTCCGGCCAATAGCGTCCTCCAGTTTAATCCTTTCCCCATTGTTGGCCAGGCTGCCGCTGTACCGGCCCGCTATATTGACTGCTGTACCGTATTTGGCTTCGAATGCGCTACGGTCTTTCACAACTACGACGCATTCGTTGGGGTCAAGTTCTACATCTGAAAAAGTGAAATCGATTCCTTCTGTGAACTTTACCAGATTCAGATTCAGTATATTTGGTCCGATGTTTTTCAACTCAATAAATTCAGTGTTTGGATCATTTGGATCGCCGGTGTTCTGTGGATGGTACATAATCTCAGTGATGCGGAGGTTATCTGTGACTGGGCCGACGGCATATACAGCCTCGTTCAGTGCGCTCCACGTAATACCGTCCAGCACACGTGCCTTGATGTGCGTACTCATGTTAAAAGTGATCTGCTCGTTATTATACTCGATCGCGCTAGGTGCAATGCCGCCGGTGGAATTGGCCTCGCCGGCCACCAGCTCGGTAGAGATGATAAAGTCAGAACTGGTATTAGAGGTATTCAAACCTTGAATTGCAAGTATGTTGTCTCCCTGCTTGATGGAGTCGAGATGATCGGACACGGGGATAGCCTCAAGCCCGGATGCTTCGTGCAAGCCGCTGGAGTTCGAGTTCCAAGCCGGCGTCCCGGTGAAGTTTTTACGTTCAAGTTCATCTCCATTGAGATAAGCGACGAAGCCATCGTCGTACCGTATATTCAGGGTCATGAAGTTAAAATTGCATGGGTCGCCGTTAAAGGTGAACGGGATGCGGATGTAACAGGAGTTATTCCCGTTGTACATTTTCGCAGTGACATCGTAGCTGATGTACGGCCCGTAACCTGATCCTTGTTCGTATCCGACACCGCCGGTTTTTCCGGGAGTGATTGGTGTTCCGTCATTCCAACTTGAGTCGTCGAATGCCCCTCCGCCTTTCCAGTTGTCGTTGACAGGGCCGGCCGGTACGAGCGCTTTCTTGGGTGCATCCTCAAATACAAGGGTGGTACCGCTGATTTGCAGTTCCTCCGGCAGATGCGGGTCGTTACCGTCGGTAGTATAATAGATTTTTGTACTTGTTCCATTGGGATCATCCATGGTCAACTGGTCGCTGCTTGAAATCTCACCGCTGTGTTGCAGGAACCCGTTTATATAGAATACGGGTGCGTCTGTGTTGGCAGGATAGAGGCCGGCATTACGCAATTGGTTAAGGACGATGCCTCGGCGCTGGGGCATGTAAGTATTCAGGATGTAGTCACGCTTGGTCTGCCAGTGGGACAAGGCATAGGGTGTGCTGACTGCCATGTCTCCCCAGCGTGCCGACTCGCCAACGATGGCCCGCTCGACATGGTCGGCAAGTTCCTTGTAGCGTTCGTATGATGGCCCTGCGGTCGCCGGTCCGTTGTTTAGCATGTATCGATGCGCGTGATCAGCAAAAAGCAGGCGGAATTCCGAGTTTTGCCTCAAGGCAGCATATGGTCCCCCTGCGCCGTTGTTCACGCCGGTTACGTTTGCATTGAGATTGGACCAGATGACAATAGCCCCTTCTGAATCCCAGTTGAAGAACTTAAATCCGGTGGCATTCGGGGGGCGGCGGCAGCCGGCGTAGTAATTGTGACCCGGCCAATCCCCCGTTCCTCCCCAGAAGTTGGAGAACATATAGCCAATGTAGTTGTCGATGTCGAGCAGGTCGTCGTAGGCGGGATTGTTTGTGCCGTCAGGATTGTTGCCCTGGATTTTCTGATAGTTTTCGGTGCCAGCCAGGCCCTGCCCGACAAGGTTAAACATTGCATTCCAGGTGGCCGTGCTGCTCTCACCAGTGGGATTGCCGGAATTGTTCGTGTCCCATTCTTCTTTGGGTCCTCCAAAGTAATTGGCGGCAAAGGACGACTGAGGCCGTTCCACAGGGTTGTACAGGCCCCAATACAGGCCGTTCACGTACAGGTGTACAAATGTGCCGTGTACTGAAGGATAGCCCAGGGCCAACTGAGTTCGCCGCATGAACTCATCGACAATGTATTGGGTATCTGCATCACCCCAATTGTTCCATGCATCGTTGGCACCCCCCCGGAGAATGATGGTATCGAACTCATCGACAGCATCTTTACCAAAGAGCGGATACCGCAGCTTCGTCGGTCCATATATGCCCTTGAACAGGAGGCGGAACGTCTTCTTTCTCGTTAGTCCCATGCCTCGAAACGCGCCGCCATAGATCCGGACGCCGCAGTCAACCTGGAAACCTTTTGAGCCGTCCGGATAAATCAGCTCGATCGATGCAGGTCTCTCCCACGTGAAACCGGTTCCCCCTGGGTTGGAGTAGATACCGCCCGAGCCAAACATATCATCCACATGTGTTACCAGCGACATTGTAGGAATCGACTTCAGGTCGTCCTTGATTGTGCCGAGTTGGACGTTAACGATGTCGGGGTCCATCTCATAATCGGCAGCGGTTCCACCCCAGTAGTTTGGGAAACCAGGAGGATTACTGGGCTGATAAATCACATCATTAAGGAAGATATAAGTGTGCGTCTCGACCGCGGAGTCCAGCCAGCCAGGCTTGACCGCTACGGTACGGAGAACGGTAGTACGATTTATGTTGATAGGCGAGCTGTAAGTGAATCCCTGAGTAATTGTTGGCTGTGATCCGTCGATGGTATAACGGATTTCAGCGTCATTGGCTCCGGTGTACAGTTTTAACTGGAATGCAGTTTCGTAGAAACCTCGCTTATTGCTGAACCAGACCTCGTCAACACGGCCAATCGCGCCGGGAATATTAAATGTGCCCGGTGTTGCTGTCGTGAAGTACTGTGGGACTGCCTGATTTCTGGCGGCGACCAGCTCGGGCAGAATCAGGAAATCACCATTGTTCTGGTTGTCATTGAGCCCGTGAAATGCCAGCACATTTTTGCCGGACTGTAGTAAATACAGGTGGCCCATAAGATTGATTTCCTCAAAGACCGAGGAATCGCCAATCGGACGATTAGAATCAGCCGTTGAGTTCCACTGCACTGGACTCGGAGCCCTGCGGCGGGCGACCTCCTGGCCGTTGAGATACGCCACGAAGCCATCCTCGTACTTCATTCGCAGTGTCATTGTGTCGAAGAGACCGTTCTCTCCCTCTTCGAGGTTGAATTCGATGCGCGTCCATAGCGAGGCATTAACGCCCAACATATCCGCCTGTACATCGGTTGCAACCCATCCGCCAGTCCACGGCGAGAGATACTGGCCCTCGATAGGATTACCCATGACGATGCCTGGCCCGTCCCATGTTACTGCAAGATTGTCACCGCCTCCTTGTTCCTTCTGCAACGCTTTAATGTAGTATCTCTGACCGCCCACTAATGAAATGGGTGCCGACTGTTCGTTGCCTGTTTGCCAAACCCTGGATCCACTCCATTGGGCTTCAAAAGCGATAAGCACAGCGTTATTCGGATTGTCGTCGGTACTCAACCAAAGCTCACTGGCATCATCGCTGGATATCCAGAAGGTGTAGTCACCGCTCGTGGGTGGATGGAGGAATCCATGCATACGTGTGCCGTATTCTTCCGCCCAGTCCAGAGGTGCTTCAAATAGTGTTGGCTCACTACTTCCTGATGGATTATCCGGATAATTAGAGTTATTTGTAAGGTCCGACACGCTTAGACCCGCGATACCCGTCCAATACTCGCGCAAAATTGTGCCTGTAGCGCCACCAACTTCACCGAAACCTATGCTGGTTGGTCCAGTGTCCCATGTTAAGTCATCGAAATAAACATCAGTCCAATCGGTACCCAGAGCCGCATCGCTGATGGTAGGCACATGGTAGGAAGCGGTCGCGCCTGTTGGCACGAGCGTTGTTGCGTATTGCGCCAAACCATACGAGATATCTGCCAACTGTGTGGGGTACTCCGGTGCGTATTCGTGAACAATGGTATTACCGTCATTTGCCACCAACGCCAGATAATCTCCATCCTGGTCGAGTTCGAAATTGGTGTGCAGCTCGTTCGGGTCCAATATGTCCTTTCCTGACGCGAATACGACCAGGAACTCACCGGGCCCAATCGCCAGACCGTTCGGGAATTGCCACATGGTTAGGTTGTCAACACTGTCAGTCAGAGACCAGCCGTCCAGATTGGCAGTTGTGTCCGTCGGATTGTAAATCTCGAGCCAGTCGGAAGATTCGTTGTCTCTATCCATCAGAGTGCTGCTGTTTCTTGCCATAAACTCGCTGATAACTAAGTGGGATTCCACCATCTTCCAGTTGTTTGCCAGCAGGGCGAAGTCAGCCATGTTCACACCATCAACGCCGTCCAGATTAGCAATGCAACCAGGGGTCAGACAGCTTGGATCCAGCCACTGCACAGCAAAAGTCTTCACGTCTCTGAAATCAACCCTGTAGTCCTTATTTAAATCACCTACGAGTTGAGCCTGGGCGCTAGTCATACTAACCAAAGATACGGTTAGAAACAGGGCGAGTAACGAGATTGATTTGGTTCTGGGCATTATTAACTCCTTCTCCAAGGATGTTTTAGGCCGCTGACCGGGGTTTTTTCTTTGTTTGTTCCCAACAAGCGGGTATATGGTCCTTGTGACTTATGGGCCTTATACAACCAATAACGTATAAACGAGAATTTAGTATAACATATTTAAGGTGATTAAGTCAATGCCTTTTTGTCTTGATTATGGGACGGATGGGGACATCTTGATGTTCCGATACGGCTTGCGGTGATAGGAAGAGGCAGCTTTTAATAGCTGGCAAAGGTGAAGCTTACCTTGTATATTTACCTTTCTACCCCCGGATTCTACGGATTAACAACACCCGGCGAAGGTGTGGCCGCTTTCCAATTGATTACGTCATTGCCATAGTCAGTCGGCACCTTACGGGAAAGCGATTTGCCCAGCCCATCGGCCTCGGTAGGCCACAGGTCAACGCCGCCGGGCACATCCTCAGGATGCCGGCCGTCACTATAGGCCACCCTGTCAATGCGGATATACTGACGAACGCCAAGGCCGTCAATATCGCCGGGCATGCTAATCTCCAATTTTTCACCACCGTCGTTTAACCAGCCATTGTAATTGTCGATAACCTGAACGCCCAGCGGCATACTGCCATATTCTGCTATAAAGGCCGCCACGTCCTTTACCACCATTAGATAACCAAAAGGAGGTATCGTGACAGGGGGACTGTCCGAGAAGGTATAGTCAATACCATCGGTAAACTTCCACGGTGTGAGTTTATCAACGCGGTATAATGTCACCGGTGCTCCGGTAATGTTATACAATTCAATATATTCCTCATTCTGATTGCTGGTCGGCGGATTGTACATAATCTCGTTGATTACAATCGGGCCGACTTTGGGATAAGCATTAACCGCATCCGGCGTATTGTAATCCATCGCTACAAAGTTGGAATTACCGGTGCTGCTCTTAAAATATCGGCCGAATGACACGTTACTTTGTGCAGCACCAAAATCCTCCACCTGGCGGTAGCCGGTCAACATACCGTTCGGATCAAGACGCGAGGACAGGCAAGCCTCCTCGCCATTCTCACTAAAGGCAAAAGGTACAATACTGCCGGGGTCGCCCGGATTGTTGAAATCTGCTTCTTGATAGAAAACCAAATAACTGTTCGCGGCAATCATTGTCCCATCGGCAATTCTGTATTTCATCAGGTTTGGTTCACTTCTGTCATTGTCACTGAGGAACCAGCCACCGATGTTAATAGCTTCGCCGGTGGTATTGTGCAGCTCAATCCAGTCCGGCCCGGCATTCGAATGCGACATCAATTCATTGATGACCACGGCGCCGGGATCCGGAAGAATGCCGCTGTCATCCCAGCCGGGCGTGCCGTTGCGGTATACACTCGCACGCCAGGAGCTTTTCCGGCTCCAGCGTCTCATCGGATTGGCTATATCCTGAAATTCACTTTCGCTCACTGCCCGATTGTAGATGCGAAAATCGTCGATTAGGCCGGTGTAATAGAGCGGAGAAGTAGGTTCGCTGCCAATATAAGCATTGTAGTTGACCCCTAAGAAACCGGTTGAAACAGCACTGTCTTTCAACTGGCCGTCAATGTACAGCTTCAGGTAGGAACCATCATTAGTCCCGGCGACATGATACCATTGGTCCGGGTTAAATACTTCGGGTGAAATTGCCTGGACAAAACTCACACCTCCAACCATATAAAATGCAGGTGTACCGCTGGAAACATAGAAATAGTAACCATTGTTACTCAAATCATGCTGCGTCAGTATAGGATTCCATATTCCTGCAAACTCGTCCACACGTACCCATGCCTGCGCAGTTACATTTACACTTGCTAAAGGAGCGACAGGGGCAACAGAGACATAATCGTCGCTACCGTCGAAGCTTAAAGCTCCATCAACTCGGCCGGCTGTCCAGGTGGGGTCTCCAACCAGTGTTCCGTTGTTCGTGCCGGCACTGTCTATCGCGGTGCCGCCGGAGCCGTCATCGAACTTCCAGTGCGCGACCAGGCCTTCGTCTGAGCCATACATGGCGTTTTCGCCGGGGTTTATCATAGTTAGCGAGAAACCGCCACCATCGGTGATTGGATACCAGCCGTCCTTGTACTCAAACTCGGCAATGGTTCCATTCCAAAAGTCTACCAGTTTGACTTTCTCACCGCTATTTTGAAGACTGTTCTGCAAGTTATCTTTGTATTCGCCGGCAATTTTGTCAGACAAACTCGTGCCATATCGCGACTCGAAAGAGTTCCTGTTTCTGACTACCAGGACAAAATCGCCGGGATTAAGGCTGGTAACATTGCTGTCATTGAAATCAAATGTAATCCCGTCTACAAAAGAAACATATGCCAAATCGAGTATTTCCTGACCGATATTCCTTAGCTCTATGAATTCGTAGTCATCATTGCCATTGGGATCACCCGGAGGTGGATCGGGGGGATTATACATCAATTCTGTAATACGCAAATTGTCCAGGATTTGGGATGACAACGGAGTGCTTGCTATAAATTGAATCTTGTTGGACCAGTGGCTCCAAAGACCTGTGTTGTCCTTCATCCTTACCCGTACGCGATATGCATGACCGACCTTGACCGCACTTGCAGGAATCTTGATGGTGCTGTTAAAATCTGTAATCTCGCCACTGTCCCAGACCGTTTCGATTTCATATTTCCTCCGCTTAGTTGGATCGTAAGCCGGAGCAGCAACGTCGGTAACCTCAGCAATGCGCCACTTCATCGCAGCAAAAGTCCCGGAACCCTGCGGGTCGCTGAATGGAGTCGTCGAGAACGTCAAAGCGTTTGTAGGATAACCATCCGGGCTCGTTGAAGTAATCGTAGGTGTATTTGGCATAGCAGGATCTTCGAAATACGTATCAAACGCACGGTAGGAGCTCGGCTTGACATAGTCCTTCAGGATTTGAACCATACCCCGGAAATCCTTAGTCGCGGCTTTCTGGTAGAACCTGCCCTCACCGGCCTTGCTGGAATTAACGTATCCGGACGTCATAATGGGATTGTAGTCCCACATTGCGCGGTCGGCATCCACAATTGTAGGTCCGCTGACCGGATCAATGATCGCAGCGAGGTCATCAAGAAGCTTGTCCATCTGCTCGGAGTTATACAGCAGGTCGTGAAATTCGCGCAGCCGGTTATGATATTCACGATAAATGGCCGGATTAGAGAAAATTGCGCCCTGGCTCTTGAATGGGTCCTCTCCATTGCCGTACATGTTGTTGGCCCAGCACAGGTCGACATCCCAGGGCAGCATGTCCCAGATATTGGTTTCTGGATTTAGGTAGAAGAAGTAGTTTTTGCCGTACCCGATATCGCCGTGATGAACGCCTTCGACAACAGCACGGTAGCCATAATAACTCTCGAGATTGACGTTGTCCCGCCACCACTGCTCGGTCGGGTTCGGATCATAGTAGTAGCCCGATTTGAACGCAGTGAAGTCGGACTTGTCGGTTACGGCGTACGGGCCCTGGTTGTTCAAATCTCCGTTATGGCCTTCAATCTTGTAGAAATTGCCGTCGGGCAGACCGTGCTCGTCAAGGAAACGCCCATCCATCTGCTCGAGAACCATATAAAGCCCCCAGAAGTCACCGTCATACTGTGTTGGCCCGGCTTCAACGGCTTCGTCAATTATACGGTAGTGTACCCAGTGCGTCTTGGGCGCCTCCACGTCCATGAGGTTGAAAGGCAAAAATGAAGCTGCCTCTATCATGCCCTGCTCCCCACGGTGCAGGTAGTTACCTTGCTGGATACACGCAGAGAAGTTGAGCTTGTCCCATGTGGTATCATACTTCTTGCCGTAGTCGTCGCGGGCCTGGAAAAAGTGGCCGCGATTAAAGTCAAACTTCCACATGTTTTTACCCATTGCGTACCGCCAAACTCCACCTCTTGCCCTGTAGCGGATGTGGTCATAAATATCACCGTCATAAACCAGCGTGCCGTTCCATTTGTACAGGTCACCCCCATACCTGTCGATCCATGTGGAACGTTCAACCGAATTCTTCTTGCTGATGAGGTGGTGGACCGGGATCCTGGTCAAAACAGACGGGCTGTAATAGACAACCTGGTTCATAATCGGGTCGATGCTGTCGGGGTCTATCGCTCCGCTCCAACTCGGCACGCCGTCATAGACAAAGTAAGCGAAGTTCGGTTGTGGGTCCTGTGCGTATGGGCCGGTAATGCTCAAGCCCGTGTTGTCCATCGCTGTGATACGATACCGCACAAGCAAGCGGTGGGTATGGATAGAGCCGGGTAATACGACCGTGTAGATGTCATCACCGGCCTCTTGGTCACCGCCGGTGCCGTCATCAGTCATTGGTGAGTTAGCGTCGGTCCAGTTGGTTTCATATGCCGCGTCAGCCAGCTCGATGTAACTACCAGGATAGACAAGCTGGTAGGATAGATTGACAGACTGTACACCGTCAGGGTCGGTTACTTTTACCGTAATCTTGACGTCATCACCGCCTCTGGGCTGCTTGGGATTGTGCTTGACCTGTCTCATCTGCGGCGGAATATTAGTACTGTAAGTAGTATTTCTTTGGCCAGGTGTCGGACCTGCTGTTGTCAAAGCCGGTGAATCCTTCAATCGCACGTCGAGGAAGCAATCCGAAGAGCCGCTCAGCGAAGCATTGAATAGTTGAATGGCTAAGACATTATTCCCGTCCACAAGATAGCCGGAAGGAGCCGGCAAATTAAATTCATTCCAGTCGAGGTTTTCGAGGGCTCCGTTGGCAGTATCGTCGTAAAGCATTTCCACAGCAGCGACATTGATAGGCGGCAACACAGACACACCGTTAATCCACGCGTTGAAGCCATCATCGTAAATAACATCAAGCTTGAGGTTGCTAATGTTACCTGCATTGCTTACATTAAACTCCTTGCGAAGAAATACCGATGTATAGCCGCCCTGCATGTCGCTCAAATTGGTTACAATGAAGTTTTCGCCATAACCAATGAACAAACCACCCGTCAACCAGGATAAATCGTTAAAGCCGAGCTGGCGCCAGGCTGACGTCGGTGATGAGGCCTCGGAAGTTCCCTTGAAATAATTCCATGTGGCACCGGCCGGGATAATTGTTGTCGGCGGAGCAATTGCCTCGGGCTCGCTCGGCCTCCAACTGCCGCCCAGATCATTGTCCAACGCAGGGTTGGCCAGTTCGATGGAATTGCTGGGGGGATCGCCGACGATCGGCCAGGGAAAGCGACGTCTGAAATCGACTTCGTCCATACTAAAGCCATTGGCATTGCGAAGCTCGATCTTTTCACCGTCATTTTCTATCCTGCCTTCGAACGGCCCGAAGATCAAATTCGCGGGCGTACTGAATTTGGTCTGAATCGTGCCTGGATCCTGTGCCACAACAATATAGCCGCCTACTGGTAGAATCGAGCCGGGTGGAAACTGATACGAGATACCTTCTGAAAAATACCAGTCTGAAATATTTGCATCCATTGTTCCTGCGTTATGAAGCTCGACAAATTCAGCCAGGTCTGTTTTGATAGCAGGATCATAGTGAATCTCGTTGATGACGACCCTGGGTCCTTGGCGCCAGTTTCCTGATAGCAGTGCGAAATCAAACATATTTACGCCATTGAAACCGTCTAAGTCGGCTGTGCAGCCAGGAGACAGACAAACCGGGTCCAACCATTGCCATACAAAAATGCGCAAATCCTTGCGATCGACAATCTGGTCATTATTCAAATCACCTGCGAGGTTGAGCTGTGCGCTAGTCGAATCGGCTATCAATACAAAAAAAAGTAGTGCTAACAGTGGAATTCTCATCAATTTTTGCATATTATGCATCTTTCCTCACTAATATCCCAAGCCCTCAACTCCTTATTATTGCAGGCCTTAAGTGTTAATTGTTGGTTATAAACCTTTTCTTATTATACCATATACAGAGTAGTTAAGTCAATGGCTTCTTTGCTTCAATTGAGCGGTTTTTAAGGTACTGGCCAAAATATGAGTACGAGATTACTTGGGGACTTATCTTTGCTTTGATTTTGCCAGGCAAAACGGCAGGATCGCAAAACGGAGTGACATTTGCAATGTTGGCCCATTAGATGCAAGTACGGTTGGAGTCAAACAATACTAATGCAGGAAAGCTTATAACAAGGCTGGTTTCCGGAAAGAGCCGGCCTTTGTAACTCCTGAAGAAGACTTAGTCTTGCAATACAAGGTTTGACAGCAACCAGGCAGACAACTCCTGTTCGGATGCGCTGTGCCCGATGAAGGCGTCCAGATCTTGGTCGTTGAGGAAGGTGCTCATGAAGCGTTCTCACTACGCCCGAAATTGCTTGCACCGTGCCTTAGGGCATCCCGGTCGTGTGCCAGAGGCGAATTGCGAAATCGTCACATGCCCCAATGATTCGCGTGCCGTCGTGGGAAAACGCGGCATCCTTAAACTCACCCGTGTCGACCCGAAGAACCAGGGCTTCTATGCCCGTGGCGGTGTCCCACAGTCGGATCGTGGCGTCAAAACATGAAGCCATTATCCGGCTCCCGTCGGGCGAAAACGCCACGGACACTACCCAGGGTGACGGAAGATTCAGTATTTCCTTCCGCCTGGCCACGTCCCAGACCCTGACCGCACACAACTCGGGATCGGTGTATCGTACGAGGCGGGACGCTGAGACGAGCAAGGTGCCGTCAGAGTTAAACGCGAGAGCAGACACGAAATGCGTATGGCCTGACAATTCATATAACGGCTGTCCGGTATCCGCCGCCCACATCTTCACCAGCCGGTCGGCGCCACCGGTTACGAGCATTCTGCTGTCGGGGGAAAATGCGATGGGAACCTTGTTCCCAGTGTGCTCCGGGAGCGAGAAGAGCTCGCGCCGTGTCTGGACATCCCAGACCTTCACCTTGCCGGTTTTGCTTGAGGACGCCAGTTTTCTGCCATCGGGAGAGAACGCAAGCGAATAGACAGCCCTGGTGTGGCCTTCTAATCTACCGAGTTCTCGTCCCATTTCTGCATCCCACAGCCTCAACACACCATGTTCGTCTCCGTAATCACCGGATATAACGACGTTCCCGTCAGGCGAGACAGCGAGCCTGCGAGCCACACCCTCATGACCCTCAAACGTCCGCAACACAGAGCCGGTAGCGACATCCCACAATCGCACAATGCCGTCACCATGTATTGAGACAATCCGCGCATCGTCCGGCGTAAACGAGACAGAGCGTATATTAAACCCGTGCCCGTGCAGTACTACCGGCTCTCTGTCCCCACTGACGTTCCACAGCTTAACCGAGCCGTCCCCACCGCCGGAAACAATCCACATTCCGTCAGGACTTACCGAAATCGTGGTCACAGCCCCCTCATGACCGCGAAACGTTATGATCTCAGCGCCCGTATCCGCTTCCCACAGGCGAACAGTGGCATCATAGGCGGATGATACGACGTGGCGTTCGTCGGGAGTGAATGCGACACCAGAGATCGTATGCGTATGACCGTTGAACTTTGCGAGGGTCTGCCCTGTACGCGCATCCCAAACTCTCGCCGTGTTGTCTGTGCTGCCGGTAACGATACGCCGACCATCACGCGATACGGCGAGCTGCTCCCACACCGGTTGTTCGTGGCCTTCGAAGGTTATCTTCGCGCCGGTGTCGAGGTCAAAAATCATGGCTGCATTCACATTTGGGTCGGATTGGTCGGGAAAATGTCCGCCACCGGAGACGATCCGTCGGCCATCAGGCGAAAAGGCCACGCCATAGCTCGCTTCGCCCTCAAAGACATGCAGTTGCTCGCCGGAATCAACGTTCCAAACGCGGACAGTCCCTCGACTGAACCAATTTCCACTGCCCGATGCGAGCCGCGTTCCGGTCAGGTCGAACGCAACCGACCTAACTGAGTCGCGGTGCCCTGTCAGGCGGCGAATCTCGCTTGCGGTATCAGTGTTCCAGAGTATGATCGTTCCGTCGCCGCCCGCTGACGCGATTTTGCTCCCGTCTGGCGAGAATGTCACATCGAAGACCCGTTGATGGCCTGTGAGCTGTCGCAGTGGTCTGCGTGCCCGAACATCCCAGATTCTCACCACGCCGTCATCACCCCCGGAGGCGACCAGCGTACCGTCGTGATTGAAGGCGACACCTCGCACACTGCCCGCGTGCTTGCCCAAGGTCGCAGCCTCGCAACGGGAGCGAAGGTAGTTGAGGTGGTACCATTCCCAGCCCCGTAGCTCTTCGGGACACCCATCGAGCAGTTCTTTAAAGTGTCGGATCTGGGCGCGCTCGTAGGCGGCTTGGGCCAGTTTGATGGTCTGAAAGTACGAAGATCGTACAAGCTGGTCCGCTCGATCCTCGGCCAATTCCCGTGCGTTGGCTTCGGCAGCCTGTGCCGTCTGTGCGGCACGGGCATTGGTCTCCGCCCGGTAGTAGAGGACGGACATGACGACGGCGGAGAACGTGATCAGCACGACAAAGCCTGCGGCAACGGCGACGGGGGCTTTGTAGCGGCGTAGCGTCTTGCGCAGGATGTAGAGCACGCTGTCCCGTTTCGCCTCGATGGGCTCCCCAGCAAGAAACCGCTCGATGTCGTCGGCCAAGGCTCCCGCCGTGTAATAGCGTCGTTCACGCTCTTTCGACAGGCACTTTAGAATGATGGTCTCTACCTCGTTGTTGATCTTCGGCCGGATCGTACTCGGCCGTCTGGGTCCAACCTCGGCGATAGTCCGCAGCGTCTCGGCCATCTGACCGCTCACATCGTAGGGGTACTCCCCGGTCAGCAGTTCAAAGAGGATCACGCCCAGCGCGTACACATCGCTGCGCATGTCCACCTCGTCGGGCCTGCCGGACGCCTGCTCCGGGCTCATGTAGGCCAGCGTACCCATCACCTGTCCGGTCACGGAGACGAGCGTGTCGTCAATCTCGGCACCACCTATCTTGGCCAAACCGAAATCCAAGACATGCGGTTCGCCTCGGCTGTTCACGAGAATGTTCGGCGGCTTGAGGTCGCGATGGATCACACCCTTCTGGTGCGCGTAATCCACGGCGTCGCATACCTTCTTGAAGAGCTTGAGCGTGTCGTCCACCGACAGCTTCCGTGAATGCACATACTCCGAGAGCCATTCCCCCCGGATGTACTCCATCGCGTAAAAGAACCGCCCCTGAACCTGACCCGAGTCGAAGATCGGAACGATGCCAGGATGACGTAGCGAGCCGACAACCGCGATCTCCCGCTCAAACCGATGCTTGCTGTCCTTTCCAGCGAAAGGGCCCTCGAGCATGACCTTGAGAGCCACCTTGCGCTTCGTGGACTCCTGCACAGCCTGATACACGATACCCTGCCCGCCAGAATGGAGTTGCTTCAAAATGCGGTAACCGGGGATGGCATCAGACGGTGGCAGCTCAGCCTTGGCGTCAAGGTCCGGCTTGCCGGTGATCGTGGCGTCCGGATCGGAGGAACCCGCGGCGGCCGCCTCAGCCGTGGGCTCACGGTCGGTCACGCCCGCTTGCCGCTGCTTGGCTTTGGCAGCGCACGAGTCGCAAGTGGCGATGTGGTCGTGCCATGCAGACAGCTGCTCGTCAGATGCCGAGCCGTCAACCAGCGCCGCCAGGTTCTCGTTGCTCAAACAGGACACGGCCGAGTCGCTCCAATGATAGGAAATTTAATCTCAATATACAGGAGTGATCATACCACCAGTTAGATAACAATTCAAAGGAAAAATCAGCCCTGGCGATGAGAGTCGTGAGCAGCTCCTTATTAACGGTTTATTATAGCCGAACAAACTATAACCGGCGGGAGGCCTGGCTTACATAGTTTCCGATGGGTAAATTGCTCTTAGTAGTCCGTTAGCAGATATAAAGCCTCGTCGGGGTGGTTTGCGACCTTGATAGGTCTCATTTAATCACTTGATAATTTATTATTTGATGCCTTTTTTGAAGTTTTATACCAGAACTGGGGCAAATACAAGCTTTTAGGGAATTTGGGTCTGTATAATAGGAAAACCATAGAAACGTAGCAACGGAGAGAAACTAACTTGTAAGGGTGAGACGAATTTAATATAATATCAGTATGCCTTAAGCGTTTTTGCTATTTATGGGAAGATTGGGGAGACCACCGGGACTCAATGTATCCAGCGAGTAAATTTGGATCAGTTGGGCAATGAAAAACTACATGTCCGGCGTTGAGAGGGCGATTTTGGCTGTTTCTCAAAAAGGAATTAGAAAAGTTGCCGCCGAAATATATTGAACAATTCGGATCGTAAAATACTAAGGAAGAACAATGAAGATGTTAGAACTGCCAATACCGGAAATGGTCATATTTATATTTGTTATTATTGTATTTATCACAGCGGCGATAGTAGGTATTCTTCAGTTACTTGCTGGTGGTCAGAAATACAAACGCTTTCTTTGGCCTCTTGTTTTGGTGGCGATTACACTGGAGGCGGTTCTACTTATATTTAGGGCCGTTGCGATAAAAGCGGTGCCGCTAACGGGGTTATTTGAGTCAATGGTTGTTCTTACTATTGTGTTCGGCTTGATATACCTGTTCTTAAATGGCGCGATACAACAGGTGTGGTTTGGTTCAGTAATGGTATGGGTGATTTTAGGTATGTTCATGATGGCTGGAACTGTTGCCAAACCTGCCGCCGAGGCACATGTAGTAGCGGCGACTCCGTGGGCAATCGCTCACGGTGTAACAATGATTCTTGGCGGAGCCTCGACAATATTTGCGACCGCAAGCGCGTTTCTTTATTTACTCGGCAACCACAGGCTAAAGCTAAAGAAAGTTATGCAAGTTCTTGGCAGAGTACCTAATATTGAGAAGCTTGAGCAGATGACACTTTTTGGCATAAGGGCAGGTTTTATTTTGATAACGATAGGGCTGATAAGTGGCTTAGGACTTATTTGGCTGTCGAAAACCGGCTTTTTTGAGTGGCTGACTGACTGGAAGGTCATCTCTATCATTGCGGCCTGGGGAATGCTGGGGGTCATACTGTTGCTGAATCGTATGCTTTTGCTCAAGGGTAAAGCCAGAGCATATATGACAATAGCGATCTTTGTGTTGGTTTTATTTGCGTTTATTTTGGGTTCAACCCTACATGATTTTTCCAGTTAATAACAGCCGATTACTCCCGTGAACAGATTAGGATAACAATGAAGATTTTAGTTGTAGGACTAAATCACAAAAGTGCTCCGATAGAAATTCGCGAGAGATTGGCGTATGATGCTTCTGAAACCGTCACAGCGTTGAGACAGTTGAAAAACAGATTTCACAAAGCGGAGTTTGTGCTGCTATCAACATGCAATAGGGTTGAAATATACTGTGCCAGTAGACGTGTAGGAGGAGTTGATGCCGAGGACCTGGTCAGGTTTTTGTCGGAGTTTCACAATGTTGAGTTGGAGGAATTTCAGGAGCTCCTTTACACTTACCAGGATGAGGATTCAGTTAGACATTTACTAATGGTTACCTCGAGCCTGGACAGCATGGTGGTCGGTGAGGCACAGATAATCGGGCAAGTCAAAGAAAGTTACCGGCTTGCCTGTACGGCCAGGAGCACTGGAAAGGTTCTAAATCGCTTATTTCACTGTGCTTTTTCTACCAGCAAAAAGATACATACAACCACATCAATCTCATACGGGCGAGTGAGTGTTGCCGGGGTTGCGGTCGAGCTGGCGATGCAGCTTTTCGCAGACGTTTCATCTGCGAAAGTTGTTGTAATTGGAGCTGGTGAGATGGGAGAACTGCTGGTACAGCACCTTCTCCAGGTTGAGTGCAAAAACATAACGGTTGTCAATCGCTCTTATAAGCGTGGATTGAATATAGCCCAGCGTTACGGTATTTCTGCCGAAAAATGGGAAGGACTGAAAGAGCAGCTAATGGGTGCCAATATCGTCATAGCCTCAGCGGCCGTGCAGGATTACCTTTTCACGAAGGACTCGTTCAAAGAAATAATAGTTAGCCGGCGGAAAGCACCGAGAGGCGCCCCCCCTGGGAGTGCCCTGCTGATTATTGATATCGCTGTCCCGCGAAACTTTGAGTCATCCGTTAATGAAATAGAACATGTTTACCTTTATAGTGTTGATGATCTTTCCAGTGTGGTCAAACAGAATCGCAGTGCCCGTGAAGAAGATATGGCCAAAGGTATGCAGATTGTTTATGAAAATATTGCCGGTTTTATGGATTGGTTTGGGGCCAGAGATATAGGTCCTCTGATAGGCCGGATGAAAGAGCAGTTTGGCCAAATCAGCATAAATGAGATGGAGCGGTTTTTCGTCGGAACCAGGCAGGATGCTTCCTGTAGGAAGGTGATGGAGGTAATGGTGAAGCGCATTGTAAATAAGCTGCTGCACTGCGTGATTAAGAACGTCAACATTGTAGCTAAAGAAAATGGTGTGACTGAGGCTGCAAAGTTAGTGGATAGCATCGTACAGCAGGCTGAGGAGATATCGTCCGAGGTGGGCAAGAAGGAGGATATGAAATCGTGAAGGAAGCTTTAGGGCCAAACAAAGTTCTGAGACTTTTGTTCTGGGAGACGACGATTAAATGCAATTTAACCTGTGCACACTGTCGGCGTTTAGAATCTGACGAAGCGGCTTTTAAAGACTTATCAACCGTGCATGCCAGGAGTCTGATAGAACAGTTGGCCGATTTGGGCAGGGCGCAGGCTATGATGCCGGTGCTGGTGTTTTCAGGCGGTGAACCGCTCTGTCGTGAAGATTTGTTCGAATTGGTTGGTCATGCAAAGTCGTTAGGAATTGTTCCGGCGCTGGCGACAAACGGTACGCTGATTGATGCGTCTGTTGCAAAAACGATAAAGGACAATGGAATCGTGAGGGTGTCGGTAAGTTTGGATGGCGCCACGGCAGAGGTCCACGACAAGATGCGGCAGTTAGAGGGTTCCTTTGAAAGAGCAGTTGAAGGCATTGGCCACCTGCATGATATAAAAATGCCTTTTCAGGTAAATATTACATTGACCAGGCATAATGCCGGGCAATTAGAGGACGTTTACGAACTTGCTAAATCACTTGGCGCAGTGGCGGTGCACATATTTATGCTGGTTCCCATTGGCTGCGGGCAGGCTTTGGCTGAAACAGATATGCTTTCTCCCGAGCAATATGAACAAAAAATGCTTGAGATTTGTAGATTAGATGGTCGCGGCCAGTTGCAGATGAAGGTGACCTGTGGACCGCATTACGAACGGGTTATCAGGCAGCAGGGTTTGCACCAGTCTCGTATGGGGACGGACCCCAGTGGCGGTGCTCTTCCGGGCAGAAGTGGGGAAAGGCGAGTTTCGAGAGGATGCCTTGCCGGCCTTGGGGTGCTGTTCGTAGGGCACCAGGGAGATGTGTTTCCCTGTGGTTATCTGCCCGTAAAATGCGGCAATGTGCTCGATGATAAACTGTCGGATATATGGTACAACAACCAGGATCTTGCGCAAATGCGTAAAAGCAGTGGCCTCGAAGGCAAGTGTGGAGTTTGCGGCTATAGGCAGGTCTGCGGCGGATGCCGCGGCCGAGCTTACGCGGCAACAGGCAATTATATGGCCGAAGAGCCTTTTTGTGCGTACATTCCGCCAGAGGCAGTGCACTCAGATAAAAGATGATAAATATTAGTAAATTGTATTGTGACCAGGTTACCCCAGGCGACTGGCTTCGGTACGGCAAAAAGGGTTCTGGGGAGCGCCAAGGTGAAATTGTCCCCAAACGTGCCTCGGATAGGCGGCCTATCGTTGTCTGGAATATCACGCGAGCGTGCAATCTCAAGTGTGTGCATTGTTATAACGACAGCGGAGCCTGCAAAGCTGATGATGAACTCTCGACGGAGGAGGCAAAAGTTGTATTAGATGACCTGGCCCGGTTTGGCGTACCATCTGTGCTATTTTCCGGAGGTGAGCCATTGATGCGCCCTGACCTGTTTGAACTGATCGAATATGCAGGCGAGCAAGGCATGCGTACGGTTATTTCAACCAATGGGACGCTTATAACCGCTGATTTAGCTAAGAAAATAAAAGAGTGGGGAGTTTCGTATGTGGGTATCAGCCTTGACGGGATAGGCCAGATCAATGACAAGTTCAGGGGAGTCTCTGGTGCATTTGACAAGGCTGTGAAAGGCATTAGAAACTGTCAGGATGCTGGTGTGCGAATCGGTCTCAGGTTGACTTTAACCAGGAAGAATATTCAGGACCTGGAGAGCTTGTTTGACTTTTTCGAAGCAAAAAATATTGAGCGGGCGTGCTTTTACCACTTTGTACCAAGCGGAAGAGGAGGGACTATGGCAGGTGAGGATCTAAGTCATGCTCAAAGCAGAGATGCAGTTGAAACCATATTAGCCAAAACAAAAATGTTTAAGCAAGACGGAAGGAAAACAGATATATTAACGGTGGACAATCATGTTGACGGTGTTTATATCTACATGAAATTGCTTGAGGAAGACCCTGTTCGTGCCGAAGAGGTTTGGAAATTACAGACCTGGAACGGTGGAGGTATGTACAGCAGCGGGGTTGGCATCGGGTGCATTGATTTTCATGGGAAAGTGCATCCGGATCAGTTTTGGTGGCATTACGACCTTGGCGATGTACGTAAAAGACCTTTCAGCCGGATTTGGACCGATACGAGTGAACCGCTGCTTCGAGGCTTAAAGGATCGCCGCAATTACATCAAGGGCAGATGCCGAGTTTGTAAGTTTCTTGACGGTTGTGGCGGGAGTTTGAGGGTGCGTGCGGATTTGTATTTTGGTGATCCCTGGGCTCCGGACCCCGCATGTTATTTGACAGATGCCCAAATCGGCCTGGATGAAGAGAAACAAGCAGAATTAATACGCGCCGGTGAGGTTTTTCAGATACCTGATTAGCTTTCTACGTGCGTCTCCTCTCTGGATGGGGCTCTATTCTGGTTAAATTCAAGTGCGGTACGAAATTCTCGTGGTTGGGAACTTTTTGCTATCCAGTGCAGAATCTTAAATTTTGGAGGGTAAAGGACAACGAATAGCCATAATCACTCCGAAAAATCCTCGTAATTTGGAATTTTTCTTGCATTTTAATGTCATTTTGGGGAAATTATAAGGGGTAATGAGAGGAACATTAACAAAAACACAAATTCAGAATACTGTTCAGTGTCGAATATCGTACAAAATGGACAGTGAATAAGGTATGACCATGAAAATTGGTGTGTTAGTTGAGGTTATGGGCAGGCCAAGTCAGTTTATGCCAGAGGCTTTGGTCGAGCAGATTCTCTGGCTGATAAAGATTAGATGGCTTGTTGTGGCTGTAATAATAGTAGCGGGCCTGATAGGTACTTACTTTCATAAGTTATAACTTATTGTGTCCTGTTTGTTAGTATATGCCAGCTACCCTGTTCTTGTGGATGGGGTTGGTTGGAAACTGTAGTAAGAGAAGCAATCATATGAAATTCAGAGGCGGTTACAACGTATTGCTTAAGGGCAAACCAGATGTCGTGATAAAGCCCATGCCTGAGCCGAGTGTGCTCTACCTGCCCTTGCGCAGTCGACGATTCAATTTCGCCAAACTTAACGTCCAGGATGGTCAACATGTTCAGGGTGGTGATATCCTGGCCAGAGATGCGAATAACTATGCGTTGCCTCTACTGGCGCCTCGATCAGGACGTGTTCGTCTCAAGGAAAAACAGAACTATATAATACTTGAGGATGTTGCCAAACTCCAGGAGCACGCCGATATCGACAAAGAGGAACTATCGCATATACAGCGAGAGATGGGCGCCGCAGGTATAAAGCGATATAGATTGTTGACATTAGGGGCCTGGCAATTCTTCTATGATGCGCATACGGGAGGGCTTCCTGACCCTCTGGGTACGCCGCAGGCGATTATTGTTTCTACTGTAAGTCTGGAGCCCTTTCTTGCAAGGGGAGATGCGCAACTACACAAACGTCTGTCCAATTTCACAAGGGGCTTGGAACAGTTGCAGTCTCTTTTGGAATATCAGCCTATGTATCTGGTAATGCCGGACATTAAATCTGAGTTCGCCAATCACATAAGAAATCATATACGTGGATATGCATGGGTGAAAATGCTGGAGATACCTCTTACGTACCCGTATGACAGTTTTGCAATTCTTGCTCGCTTCCTCGGCCTTAAACGCGACAAAGGGCCGGTATGGGCGGTCCGCACAGAAGGAGTTCTGGCGATTGACCGGGCGTTGACTTTGTCAAAGCCTTGTTTGGTCAGGATAATTTCAGTTGGCGGGGTGGGCGTCAATTCCCCCACTCATATCAAGGTTATCCCGGGATACCCGATAAAGGCAATCAAGGATAAGTATGTATTTGAGCCGATTGCGCGAATGATTAACGGAGGCATATTTACAGGTGGGCTTTTAAGCCCGGAGCAATTGGGGGTTGATACAGAATGTAGAGGGGTGACAATTCTTCCAGAGCTGAATGACAGAGAATTCCTTGGTTTTATCAGGCCTGGCTGGGACCGGAGTTCTTATGCAAAGTGCTTCCTGAGTTCACTAAGAAACCAGTTCCATGAGCGGCTTACCATTGGTATGCGCGGGGAAGGTCGACCTTGTATCTCTTGTAATTTCTGTGAAGAAATATGCCCTGCGGGTATTATGCCCCATCTGATGCATAAGTATTTGTACCGGGATTTGATTGAAGAGGTTGATCAGGCCCGTGTGGACCTTTGTGTAGAGTGTGGTTTATGTTCTTTTGTTTGCCCATCGAAGATTGAACTTCGAGAACAATTAATCCAGGCCAAGGAACTCATCAAAAATGAAAAGGAAGAAATACGTCAGGAACAGGAACGTCGAAAATCACTTAAGGAGGGAAACGAGTGAAACCGTTGTTGCGGCTATTTGAGAAAGTTGGCCCCACATTCCAAAAAGGTGGTAAACTTGGCTTTTTCGAGCCTGTTTTCGAGGCGATGGAGAATTTCTTTTTCGCGCCGTCAACCACTACAGTAACGGCCCCTCATGTCCGTGACCCTCTTGATGTTAAGCGGCTGATGTCAATGGTGATAATAGCCATTGTTCCCTGTCTACTGGCCTCTTTCTACTTTTTCGGCCTGAGGTTTCTGGTGATGATTGCAGTTTCGTATGCGGCGGGTGGAACGGTTGAAGTAATCTTTGCGATTGTGCGCAAAGAGAAGATTAATGAAGGTTTACTTGTGACAGGTATGCTGTTTCCGTTAATCCTGCCGCCGGGATTACCACTATGGATGGTGGCTGTTGGTGTAGCGTTTGGTGTATTTGTAGGCAAAGAATTGTTCGGCGGTACAGGACGTAACATCTTCAACCCGGCCCTTGTGGGCCGTTGCTTTTTGGTTCTTGCGTATCCAGCGTCAATGTCGAGTAGCTGGATTAAGCCCAGTCGTGAAATGGCAGGTGGATTGTTTCGTTACATTGATGCGTCAAGCGTTGACGCCGTAACTGTAGCGACGCCATTAGTGTTGGCCAAACAGGGAAATATGGTTTCACTGTCACACATGTTTTTGGGAAGCATCTCAGGAAGTGTTGCTGAGACATCAGCTATCGCGATTATTCTTGGCGGGGTGTTCTTGCTCTGCACAAGGGTAGCCAATTGGCGCACGGTTGTTAGTATTCTCGGCTCTTTTGTCTTGCTGGCCGGGATTCTACACTATGCGGATGAAAAGTTTGGGCCGGCGCTGTGGCATTTATGTGCGGGAGGTTTACTATTTGGCGCATTTTTTATGGCGACCGATCCTGTGACAAGTCCAATAACGAATACCGGCAAATGGTTCTATGGCATAATAATAGGGACTACGACGGTGCTGATACGCAATTTTACTGGATATGTCGAGGGTGTTACGTTCGCTATTTTACTGGGCAATATTGTTGCTCCAATTCTTGACGAGATTGTCTTCAACGTTCGTATCAGGAGGCTCAGAAGTGAAGGGTAGTCTTTACACTCTAATATATGCTGCGGTCCTTGGTACTGTTTGTGCCTTGCTTCTGACCGCTGTAGCCGATGTGACGGCCCCTTTCAGGCAAGCTAACGCTGAAGCAGAAAGGAATCGCAATATCTTAAAGGTTTTGCAAATTTCCTATCCGCCGGAAGTATCGGTAAGTAAGTTAGTCGAAATCTTTGAAAACAATGTCGAGATGAAAGTTCTTGGTGAACTCCAGTTTTACCGATATCCAAAAGGTCCCGGCCAGGCTGAGACTGTAGCTTTTGCTTTCGAGGGGGCTGGATTATGGGGGCCTATAAAAGGTTTCCTTGCTCTTGGACCAGAGATGAGAACGATTCGTGGTATAACATTTTATCAGCAGGAAGAAACACCCGGGCTTGGCGGTGAGATTGCCTCAGCTAAGTTTGGCAAACAATTCCAGGGCAGGAAGATCGTGGATGCCTCTGGAAAAGTCGGCATTGTTATAAAGGGTGGCGGCGAGAAACGTGCCGTCAATGAAGTAGATGCCATTACGGGTGCAACAATGACTTGCGAGAAGGTCGAAGCAATGCTCAATTCAGTGATAGAGAAAATTGTACAGGAGACCGGCAATAATGGCTGATAAACAACCATCTGCCTGTGTGCCATGCCAGGGCAAGGGGCTTTGTGGAGGCAAAGGCTTGCTGACACTCAAAGATGGGGCGTGGACAAATAACCCACTTTCGATTCAGGTATTAGGTATTTGTTCCGCACTGGCGGTCACGAACAAGCTGGAAAACTCGCTGGTTATGGGAGGCGCTCTTATATTTGTTTGTGTGGGCTCAAATCTGTTTGTTTCTCTGCTTAGAAAATGGACGCCGCACCGGATTCGTATGATTGCCGAAGTTGCCATCATAGCCACTTTTGTGATACTTTTCGACCAGTTTCTCAAGGCCTTCTATTGGGATATGTCAAAACAACTTGGTCCTTACGTTGGCTTGATAATAACCAACTGTATTATCATGGGCAGGGCCGAGGCATTTGCACTACAGAATCCGCCTGTCTTGTCCATCGTGGACGGAGCGGCAAATGGCCTTGGATATGCCGTGGTGCTTGCGATTATTGGATTTTTCAGAGAGCTGTTAGGCAGCGGTGAAGTGCTTGGACACCGATTGCTTGACGGCGATTGGTATACACCGAATCAATTAATGATTTTGGCTCCCGGTGCATTTTTTGCACTGGGTGTCGTTATTGCTATTTTCAATATTTTCAGAAAACCGGATGCCCAGGAGAAAAAGGAATGAACGATACATCGGCATTTATCATAGTAATCGCGGCGATATTGACGAATAATATACTACTGACCAATTTTCTTGGTATGTGTTCGTTTATCGCCTGCTCGGGCCAGATTAGGACGGCTTTAGGACTCGGCACAGCGGTTACGTTTGTCATGACAATGACAACGATGCTTAATTACGTAATCTTACATTTTGTGTTGATTCCGTTGGGCCTTGAACATCTTAAATTTATTATTTTTATAGCGGTGATAGCAGGATTCGTACAATTCGTCGAAATGTTTGTGGAGCGATTCAGCCCAAAGCTGTATTTCGCACTTGGCATTTTTCTGCCCTTAATTACTGTCAACTGTGCTATTCTTGGAGCATCTTTGTTTATGGAAATTCGTAAATACACTTTTGCGCAGTCTGTCGGCTTCGGTTTCGGTGCTGGTGTTGGCTGGGCGGTGGCAATCATTCTTATGGCTGGACTAAGACAAAAAATGAGGTATAGTAACGTTCCAGAACCGTTTCAAGGCGTGCCTATAGCCATGATTGTTACCTGCGTGCTTGCCATGGCATTTATGGGCTTTGCCGGCATGGTATCGATTCAGTAGGAGTGTTCGATGGTTTATTTGTGGTCAGTATTATCTTTTGCAAGTCTGTCGATGGCGCTGGCTGGATTGTTAATTGTTAGTGAGCGTTTGCTGATCAGCTATGGGATATGTAAGCTTGATATCAATGCTGGTAAGAAACCACTTGAGCTTGAGGGTGGTCAGACATTGCTGGCTAGTCTCTATGCAAATGAGATATTTATACCGTCTGCGTGCGGAGGTAAAGGGTCCTGCGGGCACTGCAAGATTACCGTCACATCAGGTGGCGGGCCTGTTCTACCTACTGAGACGCCATACCTGTCACGCAAAGAGATTCGATCCAACATGCGTTTAGCCTGTCAGGTTAAGGTTCGTGAAGATATATATGTTCGGATACCAGAGGAGCTTTTGGATGTCCGGATGTTTGTATCCTCAGTGGAAAGTACACGGGAACTCACGCACGATATCAAGGAAATAATGTTAAGATTAAACGACCCTGCCGAGATAGAGCATCTACCCGGGCAATATGTTCAGGTTCAGGCCCCATCGCCGGACGGACCGGTTTTTCGGGCCTACTCAATCAGTTCTCCGGCCTATGAACCGAACATTGTGGAGCTTGTCATCAAGCTGATTCCCGGTGGTATTGGCTCAACATATCTGCACAACCTGAAAGTGGGCGAGGAGGTTGTTTTTACAGGTCCTTATGGAGAATTTCACTTGAGTGAAGATCCCAATATTGAAATTATTTGCGTCGGGGGCGGCTGTGGTATGGCGCCGATGAAAAACATCATCTATACGCTCCATGATCGGTGGCCGGAACGCTCATGCTGGCTGTTCTTCGGATGTCGAACGACAGAAGACATATTTTACCTTGAGCAATTCAAAGAGCTTGAAAAAAAGCACCCTAACTTTCATGTATTGTACGCTCTGTCCGATGCACTGGATCCGGATGAAAAGTGGGATGGAGAGACAGGGTTTATTCATCTTGCCGTGGACAAGCACCTGGAGGCCGGCGTACCACGCCAGGCATTCCTTTGCGGGCCGCCTCCAATGATTGAAGCGGTAACAAGGGCACTTGAGGAAAAAGGAATTAAATCAGAAGACATATTTTACGATGAGTTTTGAAGAAAGGGAAAATTTATGGAAAAGAAAACCAAAACTGAAATTGATGGTGAACAGGCTGTTTGTGCGGAGCCTGCAAAAAGCCAGGCAAAAAAGAAATGGCGAAAACCAAAGCTCGAGGATGTTTCCGGCAAAGTAATGGCACAGCCTTACATTCGGTTCACTTAGAAATTCAGGTACCGCTGCTTACTTAGTGTTTTAATTTGTCATTGCGTTCTGCGTTGAGCGTGTTGAGTATTGCGCGCAATCTGCGCGATGTGTGATAGTTTATGCGCAATAAGATAGAAGAAAGAGAGGATTGGATGAATTTTACTGAACATACGAAAATCAGAGAAGAAAAATTCGGAACAGTGGTATTTGACACTTTGACCGAAAAGATATTTATAACCGACCAGATCGGCGGGGATATTTTGCGGCTGATTGAACAAGGCAAAGATCTACCCGTGATCTTGAGCGTACTGCACGATAACTACGATGGTGATGAGCAAAACGTCGAAAAAGACGTCGTCGAGTTTATTGATCAATTAAAATCAAGCAACATAGTCAGTGTATAGGAGCAAGTTATGGACGTAGTAGCTGAAGATAAAAATTTAAGCCGTTTGACTAACCCAGGACCGGATGACCAGTTACGAGCGATTCTAAAAGGCAGTAGTTTCGATGATTATAACTCCCCGCTTTTTATTGCCTGGCAACTTAACTCGGCCTGCAATCTGGGGTGTCTGCATTGCTGTGAGGAAGCGGGACACAGTATGCCCGACGAGATGACCAAAGAGCAGGCGCTTGATTTCTGTGAGCAAATCGCCGAGCTAAATATACCTTACATGGCCATCTCAGGCGGAGAACCTTTGCTTTGCCCACATTTTTTCGACGTGTGCGAGTCAATCAGAAGTCACAATATAAGCCTTAAAATAGAAACTAACGGCGAGTTTATTGATGAAAAGACCGCTCTTAAGTTGACAGACTTGAAACTGCGTTCTGTGCAGATAAGTCTTGATGGCGCAACTGCCGAGACACATGAGAGATTAAGAGTGGAAGGTGACTGGGACAAAGCAATACAGGCCTGCAAATATCTTGTAAAAAACGGTGGCAATACCGAAATCGTTTTTGTTCCCACGAAATTTAATATCCATGAGGTCGGAGATGTTATAGACCTTGCCTATTCGCTGGGCAGCTACGGTGTGTATACCGGAAAAATAATGCGCATCGGACGGGCGGCGAAAAACTGGGACATTTTAAGCCCCTCTGCCGAAGAATACGAAAAATTCTTTGACGTGCTGAAGGAAAAGACTGCCGCCTATGAAGGAAAAATGAAGGTTTACTACTATCCCTATGATGTGATTGAAGAATTAAAATATCGCCTGGAGTGTCCATCGGCGAGCCTTTTGGTTGTTCCCAATGGCAAAGTGAAGCTTATAGGCCCGTTACCGTTTATCTGTGGAGATTTAAAGAAAGAGAGTCTGAGTCAGATTTGGGGAAATTATAAAAAAGCCTGGCAGAATCCTGAGGTAATTGAGTTCACCAAAAAGGTAATTGCAGAGCCCAAACTTTTAGCCGAATCAAATAACTGGAGACAGATATAGCCCGCGTGATTTGGGAAATTTTCAAAATGCCGCTAATAAAGCTGATAAAACTAATAAGATATCGGTTCTTTCTTTTGGCCGGTATACTTCCTTACTTTTTAGGCCAGGCCATTGCTTTTGGTTTGAATAAGTCGCTAAACTGGAATTATTTCTGGTGGGGATTTGTGGGGATATTTCTCGTCCTCGTTGCGGTCGAGCTATTCAACGAATATTTTGACGACCAATACGGCGGCGACAGAATCTTTTCTCAGGTAAAAGTTGAAATTCCAAAATATTTTTTCCCATGCGGGATTTTAGCTCTTGGCCTTGCTTTTACTGTTGGTCTTTATCTGGCTTTACAGACAGGCTGGCCGGTTCTTTTGTTTAGTTTTTTAGGGTTTTTAGGGGCTTATTTTTATGTTGGTCCCCCGTTGAAATGGGCTTATCGTGGAATGGGAGAATTAATAATAGCCTTGTCCTATGGCCCTCTCATGGTTCTGGGTAGTTACTACATTCAGGCTGAAAGAATCGTTTTTGTTCCGTTTTTTGTTTCTTTGATCTGTGGGTTGTCTATGTTTTCCCTGGCTGTCCTCAATGAGGTACCCGACTATTATCAGGACATGTTAGTTGGAAAACGTAATCTGGTAGTAAAGCTTGGAAAACAAAAAGCGATAGTGCTGCTGAAGTTTTGTTTAGCGGGTATGTTTTTGCTTTTAATTTTAGGTGTCGTCTTCAAAACAATTCCTTTATTGGCAATAACCGCGGTGGTAACACTTCCGTGGATTTTAAAAAGCGTAAAGAGGATCGAAAAAGATTATGACAATCCTAAAGCTTTTCTTTTAGCGGTCAACACAGTTGTTGTTACTCACATTGTTATTGCCGTCTCTTTAGGCATAGGTTTTTTGAACGGCTAAATTCAGCGAAACTTGAGAATTCCGATAATCTAAGATAATCCACTACAATAAAAAATACCCGGTTAAAATAACCGGAGAGGGCGGGATTCGAACCCGCGGTACCCGCAAAGGGCACACCGGTTTTCGAAACCGGCTCGATCAGCCACTCCGACACCTCTCCATAACAACGAGATTTATAGCTTTTACACATGATTCGGCCAAAATGCAAGAATATTTAGCTCGACCCGAGTGTTAAAGGCTGTTGATGGTGACAAGCATAAGCAATTAGGTGCGATACCCGGATGTTTAGCCAAAACAAGCCGCTTGAATACAGATTCATTTTGTTATAGGCTCTTAGTATATGATGGATTGTTGTCAAGGCTTGATGTTTTAAGGAACGATAGATGTATATAATACCGGCAATTGACCTGCGGCAGGGCAGATGCGTAAGGCTTATTCAGGGCGATTATCAACGCCAGATTAATTACGAGAACGACCCTGTAAAAAAGGCCCGGGAATTTAGCCGGGACGGGGCGGATTGGCTCCATATCGTGGATTTGGACGGCGCTAAACTCGGCAGGGCGGTTAATACCGATACAATATCTGCCGTTGCGGCTCTGGGACAACTCAAAATCGAGGTCGGCGGGGGAATCAGGGACCAGGACTCTATAAAACAATTGCTCGATATTGGCGCAGAACGAGTGATAATCGGCACAAAGGCTGTAAGTGATTTCGAATGGTTCTCCGAGATGGCCGAGAAGTTCAGAGGTAAAATTGTACTCGGTCTTGATGCCAGAGGTTCGAAGGTCGCAACCCACGGCTGGACACAGGGCAGCACACAAAATATGTTAGAATTTGCAGCCGAAGCGGCCAAACTCCCCTTGGCCGCGATAATATATACAGACATTTCAAAGGACGGCATGATGGCAGGCCCAAACTTCCAAAGAACAAAAGCGCTTATCCAGGCGGTCGATGTCGGCGTTGTCGCTTCAGGCGGTGTAAGTGAGCTAAGCGATATTAAAAAGCTCGCCGAAATCGGGGCCCAGGCTGCCATAATCGGAAGGAGCTTATACGAAGGTACACTAAATCTTTCAGACGCAATAGAAGCCGCAAAGTAACAATCTTAAAAAATGCCGGTTAAATACTAACAACTGGCTCGAAGCCGTTAAATAGCTTATAGGCTTGGCTGCTTTGAATGCAGCTCAGGGCGAGAGAGATGTCTTTGAAGTAATTTATGTTTTGATAAAGATTGTGGGGTTGGGTTTATTGTAAGGCGAAAAGTTTATCCTGAGTTAAGATGTCGAGGAAAAAGGATATGCCCTCGTTCATCAAAAACAGTATCGATAACTAATCCGAAGTAATTTACGAATCGTTTTACTATCTGTTCGCAAAGGGGATTTATATCTGATACCTTGCTGATCACAGTATTGTATTCTAATGTTTTCGAGGAGACTTTAGAACCTAAAAGGAGGCCGCTGAGTGAACGCCGATGGCATGAATTTAAGCATATGGAAAACGTATTTGTAATAACGGTGGTTAATACCATATCATTGAATGGCAAACCCGTCTTCCATATATTGCTGAAACTCTGAATGTGGGAACTGAAACATCTAACAATCGAAGGGTAATCTATAATTTTTGTGCCAACTAATTCCTCGGGAATTCTGTGAGAACGGATATCGTCAATTTTAATTTCACCCATGGCAAACTCTATATTTATTAAGAATTCATAATGGCCATTTCTAAAAAGCTGAATTCTATAGCCATAGCCATTACTTATACCATGCAAATTCTCATTGATTACTCCATTTTCATTTGGTCGTGTAAGGTAGGTGTTAAAATTTGTGTTATATTGGATATCTTCTGGTAGCTTTGGACTGTTAAACATTTTCAATATGTCGGTTTTTAATGGATCGATGACATCTTCGGAAATATTTAGAGGTGTTATGCTGGATATTACCCAAATGTTATGCTTTGCAAAATCAAGCCATTCTTTCTTTCTGGAATTGAGAAACATGGTATTATCAAAAGATGATATCTTAAAGTTTTCCTTGACCAGTTGAGTAGTAACCCACTTTTCGTGGTCTTCTTTCATTTGTTTCAATTTTTCAACCTTCCAGGTTTTAGGAGCACTATCAATTACTTTATGATGAGTAGGACATACCAATATATGATTGTCATAAGAATCTTTTGATTCAGGCAAAATATCAGGACAATCGCGAGGGCCACCTGGTGATTTCGCAACAATATGCGCCATTTCGCCCAGAGTATCTTTTTCTCCATTAGTAGTTAACTCGATCTTACAATCCGGGAAAGCACATCTGTTTGCAGCACGCCCCCATAATATCTTAACATCTTTAATTCTCATTGTTGATATCCATAATTTCTTATTTAAAATACTCTGTTTTCCTCAGCCTGGTAGAATGCTCAACATGTCTCCAAGAGACTTATTTGCAAACGCGGTATTATACAATAAACCAAAATCCGCATTTCCCGTCAAAAGCAAAATCCGTAAAATCTGTCTGCCCCGGCTGCCCCGTGAGTTTACCCTGTGGGATAGCGAAGCGTTATCTCACAGGGGTCTTACGCCTCAATCTAAAATCTTACTTCTTACTTCATACTTCTGAATTCTTTTTATTTTCTTGTTTACAATTGTTTGGATATCTGTTAAAATACTTATATGTTTGCCGACAGGCAAACGTAAACCGCCAGAAGGCGAAGATTTAGCGGAGAACCGCACGTTTTCGTATCAGAGATACACGCCTAAATAAGTACAAATTCAATGGAAAATACGATCTATGAACAACGAACTACCTACTATAAGCTGTCCAAGCTGCCTATCCAGCCCAGATTGCCAGCAAATTTTGACCTTTTTTATGCAAAACGAACCCAATTTCCGAAAAGGCCAAATGAACGTATGTAAAGTAATAACAAAGAATTATGAAAATAAATGCATTTGGACACTTGGTGAAAACGAACCCAAAACGAACCCAATCAAAGCCAATTTCAAAGGCAAAATAATGCAATCAAGAATATGGATTTACACCGCGGAGGTGTCTATAATAAAAATACTTTTAGAGTGGAAGTTAGGCTTGATTTTTCTAAGAAATACCTATAGACTGCTAATTTTACCTGAATAATGTGGATTGGCGTAAGTTTTGATGGGCTGCTAATAAATAAGTTTAAGCTGAAAAGGTCAAAATGCCTGCAAATTTAGATATACGCCGTGTAGAGTCATCCGAGGCCGCTGAAATCTATATCACAGCAACGCCCGGGGAAAATGGATCACTGCAAGTCCAGGCACAGGAAATATTTTCCGGTATTCGGGACATACTTTCCTCAGAAAAAGCTCATATTCTTCAGGAAAAAGTCTTTGGCACTCAAAGCGCAATGGAAGAAATCTTGCGTGTACGGTCGGAAGCGTACGGCGATATTAACGATGGAATCGCTCCAAGTGCTCTGTGCGGCAATGAAGGGATATCTGCTCCCTTTTCCGGGGTCCAGGTACACGCTGTCAAAAGTGCCGCAAAGCCCGAAGCTCTTGCCCTGGATGGGGACCTTTGCGGACGCATTCTTCGTGTGCCCGGCCGGGCCTACCTTACACTTTCCGGCATCCGGGTTGACCAGTCTACACAAACAGCAGCAGACCCTGCCGAACTGGCAAAGGCCATGTTGGAAAAGTCTGAATCAATACTTAAGCAATTTGGGGCTGATTTTCTTTCGGTACCGCGTACCTGGATGTGGCTGAATGATATTCTTAGCTGGTATGACGATTTTAATCAGGCGAGAAATAAGTTTTTCACCGACCGCGGGCTCATTGGTCAGGGAAGCCGCCAATCAATGCCCGCCAGCACGGGAATTGGGCTCTACTTAGCTGACGGGAGCAGGTGTGCGATGGACTTAACGGCCGTTTTGGAACCGGTCGATTCTATCCAGTTCCTTGGAGCGGTGGGCAAACAACAGTGTGCTTTGGAGTACGGCTCGGCTTTCTCGCGGGCTTCACGCAACATTACACCGGCTGGAGAAACCGTCTTTGTTTCAGGGACCGCAGCTATAGATGCCGGCGGTGCTACAACCAATATCGGTGATGCCCTGGGTCAGATAAACGATACAATTGAAAATGTTCGTGCCGTTCTGCGCGACATGAACACCCCCGATGAGGATGTAGTGCAGGTCGTGGCCTATTGTAAGACAACCGACGTCCAGAAGATATTCGACGGCTTAAAGGGAAATTTCCCCTGGCCCTGGGTAACGATGATTTGCGACATTTGTCGTCCTGAACTGCTCTTTGAAATTGAAGCCACCGCAATGATCGGTGCAAATAAGTAAATTTCCACGCCCTTACGAACGTGGCATTTTCCGGGACGGGCAAAGCCCGCCCGACTTTGTCGTGTACTTCCATCTACGCCCTCACGGACGTAGTATTACGAAGGAAGAATAAAGAAAAAAAACGCGAAATGTAAAACCACAATTTCTTCTTTTTACATTCTCTTGTCATTTGGAACTGTGGATTTTATATTTTCTTGTTAGTCGTTACTATGATTACCGATACATGAATTATTCTCACGATAATAGCATTCCTCCGGCCCGATTATTGACTTCTCATGATCAAAATTAAAGAAAAACTGTCGGATACTTGCACAAAGATGGCATTTACTTGCATATAATTTTGCTTTTTTATAGCCTAATTTGGTGGCTTCATCGAGTAATCCCGCCGGGCCGAGTTCGAAAAGTGTGTTGATAAAACCTTCTTGTTCCGGATGGAACTGCTTCCAAATCTCTTCCAATGGCTTCTTGTTAACATTGCCGATGATTATTCCGCTGCACGTACTACTAAAAACATTTCCGAATGGATCTATATGAATACTTTTGGCACCCAGAAAATCCGATTTACAATTCATCGAAGCAAAATCATCTATTGGCGCAGAAGCAACAAGTTCAGCCAGTTCACGGCCGGCGCGACCCGTAAACCGACAATGATAGTCATTCATAGCATGGATGTACTGTTGCCTGCGTTCAGTAGCCGACAACCCCATAATCTCAACAGGATTTTCTAAATATTTCTGCCAGCGTACCAAGACCCGCTCAGAACCCAATGTCTCAATTGCTATGTTAGCCAACAGTCGAACCGCTTTTATATCAACGTATTCCTGATGGAACGGATCGGTGCTGATTTTAAGCCGCACCATTCCCAGCGCGTCGAGAATCTTTAATCGCTGTTTTGTAATTTCCTCGTTAGTGGCCCAGAAGCCGTTTGTTTCTATCAAATCCACTTTGCCAAGCTTATGCTTTCCGGCCTCTTCCAGGATTTGTTGCATACGCTCCCAACATAGGAAAGGCTCACCACCTGTGATGTGAATCTTAGCGGCATCGCCAGCGAGAATCTTCAAAGACCGCCAGCTTTTTAATGCGGTATCCACTGATATAAGTCCGTCTTTGTGAGGACCGCAGTTGTAATAGCAGAATTCACAACTACAGTTGCATTTGTATGTCAATAGCAATCCCGCTGATCGCCAGAGTCTGAACTTTGGCTCATGTCGCGCGACTTGCTTATTGTAGATGTTCTCTGAAAGCTCAAACATTTTCTTCCACTTTTGAATCTATCTCACTAATTCTCATTTGTTCAGTAATATTATCTTCTCAGGTGAATCTGAATGACCGTTATATCGGCAGGCGTGATACCGCCTAATCGAGAAGCCTGACCAAGAGTGGCAGGCCTAAAGGTCGATAACTTTTCTTTCGCTTCGGTTCGAAGATGCATAATGTCATAGTAATCCATATCCGGCGGGATCTTCTTATTTTCCAGGGCATGGAAGCCTGCCATCAGGCGCTCTTGCTTGTGTAGATAACCTTCGTACTTGGCATCGATCGTTACGGCCTGCAACACATCATCGGCAAAACCGTCTTGCTTAAGACTGGAATTATCAGCCAGGATTTCTACAACACTACTTTTTGGCCGCCTGAGTTTTTCCCACAAACTTACGCCTCCCGAACGTGTAACTTCCAGATAGCTTTTGAGCTCATCGATGTCTTCAACTTTATTCTGAAATTTCGTCCATCGGTTGTTATCCACAAGCCCAACGGCTTTTCCTATCTGTGTTAATCGTCGGTCGGCATTATCAGCCCTTAAAGCCAGCCGATACTCCGCTCGTGATGTGAACATCCGATATGGTTCATCAATCCCTTTTGTTAGCAAATCGTCTATCATAACTCCGATATACGCCTGGTCCCTTCCGAGAACAATCGGCTCCTTGTTTTGTATCTTTCTTGTTGCGTTAATACCAGCCATAATACCCTGGGCGGCTGCCTCTTCATATCCACTGGTCCCGTTTATTTGTCCTGCCAGAAACAGCCCCGATATTTTCCTGGTCTCAAGATTAGGTTTCAGTTGGACCGGCGGACAGTAATCGTATTCAATCGCATAGCCATAATGAACGATCCGAGCATTTTCAGTTCCGGGCAGTAGTTTCAGCATTTGCTCCTGAATATCCTTCGGGACAGAAGTGCTTATGCCATTGCAGTAGATAGTTGATATATTTTCGTCTTCAGGCTCCAAAAATACCTGATGTCTCTTCTTATCCGGAAAGCGCACGATTTTTGTTTCAATACTTGGGCAATATCGCGGACCTGTAGAGCAGATCTGGCCCGTATAAAGCGGCGCGCGATCAAGGTTGTCCCGGATTAACTTATGTATTTTTTGGTTTGTAAAGGTTATCCAACACGGAATCTGTTTTTGTTTTATACTTTCAGTCATATATGAGAAAGGCTGCGGCCTTACATCTCCGTATTGGATTTGTAGTTTATCCAAATCCACGGTCGAAGCGTCCAGTCTCACCGGCGTGCCGGTTTTTAATCTTCCAAGTTCCAAGCCAATGTATTTAAGACTCTCTGAAAGTTCCAAAGAAGCAGGCTCACCAAACCGTCCTCCAGTAATTTGCTCTGTTCCTATGTGCATCAAGCCCCGAAGAAATGTACCAGTGGTCAGGATTACTACCGGAGCATCGTATGTTATCCCGTTGAGGCAGCGTACTGACTGTACTTTGTTTTCTTTAGTAATGATTTGCGATGCTATTGCTTCGATGATAACCAGATTTGCAGTTTCTTCGAGCCGGGTGCGTATGTTATCCTTGTATTTATACTTGTCGGCCTGGGCACGCGGCGATTGGACAGCAGGGCCCTTTGAAAGATTCAACATTCGAAACTGGATTCCAGTCGCATCTATCGCCAGGCCCATCAGTCCGCCCAGCGCATCGACCTCACGTACAATTTGACCCTTGGCAAGCCCACCGATAGCCGGATTGCAGCTCATCTTGGCTATGGTACCTTTGCTGATGGTTATAAGGGCTGTTTTGGCACCGGTTTTAGCAGCAGCATGAGCGGCCTCAACACCTGCGTGCCCCCCGCCTATAACAATACAATCAAAATCGTTTGTTTTCGTTCTGTTAGACATATTTAGTCCCGCACCAATTGTATCCATAGTAGTATTACAAAGCAACTGCTGGGAGGTTGAAACAATACAGGACAATTGGTGCGGGATAGCTTCTTGAAATTTCTAATCAAGTCTTGACAATTGATGTCATTTCTCTAATAATATAGGTGGTTTATATTGCAGAATTCGATAAGTTCAGGTTCCTATACAGAACCATATAATAAATAGTTATTCCCCGAGATAGCAGGAGAATGAATGGAAATAGCACATTCAGTCAATGGAGTATCTATACGGCTTACCTATGAAAGATGGTATCATATTACTGAGAACCATGATGATTTGGCAAGCCATTTTCATGATGTACTTGAAACTATCCAAAAGCCGGATTTTGTTATTCGCGGAAATAAAGGTTCTCTAAAGGCGACAAGGAACATTGGAAAGAAGAAATGGCTTATCGTAATTTACAAAGAAGTATCAAAACGTGATGGATTTGTTATCACAGCATATTTTCTATCTACGAAACCAAAAGGGAAAGTAATATGGCGACAATAGCTACAAAAAAGACAGAAGATTTCATCGGAAAATGTATGGCAATCGCTTCTGACATGGTAAAACTCCCAACCCACCATATATGGTTGGACTATGACAAAGAGGCTGACGTATTATATATGAGCTTTCGGAAACCTCAAAGAGCGACAAAAACGATAGAGACGGACAAAGATATCCTGATAAGAAAAGATGGGAAAGAAATTGTCGGCCTGACAATTATGAATGCAAGTAGCAAGTAGAGAATTAAAATTATGGTTAAAGAAAGCAAAGAACAATCATTTGCGCTTTGCATAGAGAACAAGGAATGTGAGGATTTGGAAAAGCGTAAGATTTACACAGTCCTGCCGGACGATGAGGCAGCAAAGGAAGGGTACCTGAGAATCGTTGACGAGTCCGGAGAGGGCTACCTATATCCTGAGTCCTACTTTATTCTTGTCGAATTACCTCGCGAAGCGCAAGACGCCTTGCAAGTAACAAGCTGACCGCTCCGTTGTGCCCAATCAAACAAACGAGCGGAGCTTTCCCCCTCACAAACGGGAAGGGCTGTTATGCGGGCGAAATAAGGAATATTATGTCTTATACGGAAACCATACATACATAGTCAGGCATAAAATGGAAAATTATCATGGGTTATATCTGGTATGTTGGGTATGGTTCAAATCTTAGCGAGCAGCGTTTCCTGTGTTATATAAAAGGGGGAGTTCCTCGCTTTGGTAATAAACAAAATACTGGGTGCAAAGACAAAACCTTTCCGGTAGAGAATAAATCGATAATACTACAGTATCCACTTTACTTTGCATTGCCTGGTAGTATTAAGAAAACATGTAATTGGGGCCCTGGAGGAGTTGCCTTTATCGGTCTTCACAAAGATAAAAAGTCAACGACCTTTTGTCGAATGTGGAAAATAACAGAGAAGCAATATGAGGAGGTGAGAAAGCAGGAGGGTCGCTGCTGGTACTGCAAGGAAATACTAATTGGGAAAGATGACGCTGTGCCTATTTATACCATCACTAATAAATATTATTTAAGCAATATCCTCTGCCCTTCTCAGTCTTATATAAAGACGCTCGCACTTGGACTTAAAGAAACTTATAATTTCAATGAGGAAGAAATAACCAGTTACTTAATTACGAAAGATGGAATAAGAGGTGGTCTACAAAAAGACCAGATATTAAAAATAATAGCTTCTATATGTGAAAAGTAAAAATTGCCCAACAAATCATTCCATCGGACGGGATGAAACGTCACCGTTGAGCCTTGTCGTTATGTGCTTTGAGAGATTGAAATTGAAGACAATCCAGCAATGACAAGCTACTTTAGGCACTCTTAACATTTCTCTGCCAGTGCAACCGCCGATGCAATCGCAAAATTCGCAGTATGCGTGATACTAACGCTTATGTGCTTAATCCCAAGCCCGTGAGCAAGTTTTTTGACCTCGCCGTTCAGAGTAACCTCCGGCTGACCCGAAGCATTGTTTACTATCTCAATATCGGTCCAGGCGATCTTGCCGCGCCAGCCTGTCCCTATCAGTTTGAGAATGGCTTCCTTTGCCGCAAAACGGCCGGCCAATTTTTCTGCCCGGTTCTTATTCGAATCGGCATAGGCCTGTTCAGAGGCGGTAAAGACCCTGTTGATAAAACGCTCACCATGCTGCTTTATCATATCTTCTATCCGCGGACAATCTACAAGATCTATACCATGTGCTATTATTTCCATCAGTCAATCCTGTCAGACACAAGACGTAAGACTCAAGACTTCGGTCCTTGGTCGTTTACTCGTTGCTCCTGGTGTATATCTTTTGCAGGCAAAACTCCATAAATTCATCGCTTAGTTCATTTTCGGCCTGTCGGCGAAGTTTGGCAAGAATCTTGTCCCGAGCCTGCTTGCGGCGGTCAAAGATAATTTTGGCTTCCACTTGTCGCTGCACTTTCTCGAACGGCTCATAGCCTTTGGCGTGTTTCTCTTCCACCTTAATTATGAAGATATGCTCTTGCCGCGGCGTCTCAATCGGGCCTGCGATATCGCCCGGTTCGAGCTTTTCGACTTCATCTGCAATAATACTATATTTTATACTCTCCGGCTGCACAGGCTTACTGTGTGCGGCAAAAGATACTCCGGGGTGTTCTTTGGGCAATTCGGAAAAATTCATGCCCGCCTTTGCTTGTTTAAGCAATTCATTAGCAAGCGTTCTTGCTTGTTCAAGCCGATTCTGATTTAGGTCTGTTATCTGTAACTTTGCCGGTTCAATATCAATAAGTTGGAGCTTTATCGCCGCCAGGATAACGAATGATTCCTCTTTCATCTGATTGTAACCGGCCAACAGCTCACCATAAGTGAT
>VRUL01000043.1 GCA_019456145.1 Planctomycetota bacterium | reverse complement strand
CATTTGGTAGCCCCGATTATAACATATCGGCCCAAATACACAACCAACTTCGACTCCTTAATTGCGACACAGCCTGTATGGTTGAGGCAGCCACCGGCCCTACTACTTCGGATTCCTGCCCGGACAGGACTGACAATAAAGCGTTTCCGAGCCGGCACCAGCTAAACAAGCCCCAAGTAAACATGGGACCTAAACAACCATTCACGAATTTCTGATTTGACGGCGTAATTTAAAAAGCTCCCTGAAGGCGCGCAAAATGACCTTTAAGTTTGCACCGGTTTGTTCACCGGCAGTTCGGGGTAAATGATGGACGCCCTTCTGAGTAATGGAATATCCTTTTCTGACAGCGCGTGCCAGTATTTCAGCGTCGATGAGTGCGCCGGCGCTGGACAATTCAATATTGTCGAAGATATCCGTTCTGTATAATTTGAAAGCACAATCAATGTCTCTTATTTTCATGCCGAAAAAGAAGCAAACGAGTTTTGTCCATCCCCAGCCGTTGAGCTTGCGTACGAGGGAGTCCTGCCTGTTTAGACGATAGCAGCTCACAATATCGAATTGCTCCATCAGGGGGAGCAAAGGAGGCATTTCATTGATATCGAACTGGCCGTCGCCATCGGTATAAAAGACAAATTCTTTTTTTGCAGCTTTAAATCCGGATTTCAAAGCGGCCCCATAACCGAGATTAGTGTGATGGTGGACAACTTTTACCCTGCTGTTTCGGGCTGCGATTTCGTCGGCAATCGCGTCGGTGTTGTCGCTGCTTCCGTCGTCAACGATAATTATTTCGAAGTCAGCCTTGATTTTTTCCAAGACTGTAATTGCCTGCTGTACGGTGCGTGCGACGTTGTCCTGTTCGTTATAACAAGGGAAGAAAACACTGATGGAAACAGGAGTTTGCCGGTTTATATCAACACCGTTAGAGGTCCGCACAGAAGGTTCGTCAGTCTCACTCGAAAGTCTACTTCTAACGGGGTCACCTTTGATTTCCGTGGAGTTATCCTCTGTCACAGGTTACCACCTTTTTGTTTTGAGCAACACTTGCCGCTCACTGTGGTATTGGCTCATTTTTGTGTCATAAGATTGCATAAGCTTTGTGTCATTCTGCCTTTTGGCGAGTTCTCTAAAATAACTGCATGCATTTAAAGCGGCAGCGATTCTGTGGTGATATCCGTGCTGTTTTGCCCATTTTGCTCTATTTTTTTCGAAATCGTCGAAATAATTTTTGATAAAAGCCTCAGCGTCACTTCTTAGCTCGGGATATCTTGTTGCAAGCATTACTTGACGCATTGGAGCCTGTGACGGACTTAACAGGAATGCTTCTTTGGCAAAAGCGAGGGCCTGTTTTTTTGCATCCTTTGCCTGGATGTATGCAAACCAACTCCGGGCCTTTATAAGATTCGTGGAGAAGGGATCCGGGTACAGTGTTTTGCCATTAAATATACCGTCAAATATATTCTTTCCCTGAGGTGTTGATATATCAACGAAGAGCTTTTGCTTGTTATTATAGAAGACAACGGGCCAATTGGTGTTCTGTTCGAGTCCTTTTACAAAAGGAGTTTCAAACTGGCCTGTCGGCATTAAAACGACCCAGACCTTTTGATCTTTCAGGCGTTTATCTATCCACTTGCCGATTTTTTTGTAGTCATCAACATTGAGTGTACGGTTTCTTCTCTTTGTCTCGTATACGACTGGGCCTCCAGACATAATATCAGACCACATTTTGTAAGCAGCGGGCTCATAAGCCGCCTGTGCCCTGCCGTCCATAAATAATCGCAAAGGGGTTCGACCGGTGTTGGGGTCAGGATTCTGACCGTAAGCGATGAATCCTCCTTCTGTCCAGTAATTGAAAACTTTACCCTCAATCTTGTTGTCTCTAATAAACCTGCTGGCATAAAACGGTTTTGCATCCGAGGCGGTCATTCGCATAAAAACGGAATTTAATTTCGTATCAGTGGGCCATCCGTCGAGATAAACACGCTTAAATTTAAGTCCCCAGCCTATACCTGAGATTAAAACAAACGCTGCGCCAATGACGATGAAAAATAACTGGAGTGCCTGGGGCATTGGCGAGACGATGAGTCGATTTTGCCTGTGGAAGTTTCGTGAAGCCGAGACCGTATGAACCATCTGCCCGATGAACATCGCCAAAACCGGACAGGCAGCGACGGCAGCAATGGGTATGAACCTTCGGGACTGAATGGCCATATAGGTTGTGAACACAGCAATAGCTATCAATGCTAAATCGATTTTAGGCAGCTGGTATGTATCGGCAGGTGGATTTTCGTCGATTTTGTTCGGTACCTGGCTGAACACTTTTCGCAGATAAGGTAACAATAACCAGATAATAATCGAAAGGATGCTCAGCATATAAAGCGCGCTAAACAAATGTGTATAGCTTACTTCGACATTACGTTCATAGACCGGACGCATTCGTCGAGAAAGGTCGAAGAATTGTGTCACGTGCCAGATGGGCTTTGCAAATTTAAAGGGATTAATCAACAGCACCACCAAGACAATATTAACAATTGCCGCTATTGCCGGAAAGATGATGTTCTTTTGTTTAATTATGACATTTTTCGAGAATAAGGAGGCGAAAATATGCATCGTTACATAAGCGGGCAAGAGGATGAAAGGATAGATATATCTGCCGTTATAGCCGGTAGGGATGTTTTTCAGCAACTCAGGAGACTTGAACCACCGCGATAACACCTTAAGCCACTCAGGATCAACGAATCCCGTAGCGAGAAGAATTAGCGGAATAACCAGAGTAATGAAGTGTACATTCCTGTATATACTAAGGAAGATGATACCGACAAATGCAGCGCATATAATAAAATCGGTTGCTGAAAGGTTAAGAAGCGAGAAACTAATAAGTGTTGCCCAGCAAACAAGCACGGCAGTAGCGAAGCCGAGGATATTTGAGAGGTTTTTGAAGAGCTTTTTCTGTTCCTCGAACTCATCCCTTTGAGCTTTGAGGAATTTAGGGTTTAGCAAGCGAGATAACAGCCAGAGTAAAGCCAGGCCTATGATTAGAACATACATGACCAAAAACGGGAAACTTGTTCCGACGGGATTTGTCCATTCAAAAGCCGGGTGCCATTCGTTTACTGTTCGCCACATTTTGGCGTGTTTGCTGACGCTGATGATGACGGTGTGGGTCAGGTTCGTCAAGTGAAACGGATTGAACACGATCGTAGCGATGAAAGCGACAAAGCCTGCGGCGATAGTGTGGTATATTGCTTTGGGCTTGATAGAAACAAGTTTGTCCTTCCAAAATGTCATCACGAGCGCCATACCTATGAGGCCGAAGAAAGTAATAATAAAGAAAAGCAGAGAACTGTTAACATAATCATGGAAAGGTTTCAGGGCCTGCGGGGCGTAAATCTTGGGAATCGAGGGGAAGAATCTTGATAAAATCCATAAGAAGAGGATTAACGTGGCCACGATATGGAAAGCATAGAATGCTTCATTCTTAACTTTTTTAACAGCAGCTATTGTAAGGCTTGCAATAGCCATCAGAATCAAAACAAACAAAAGCCAATCATTACCCGGTGAAACTGGGAAAAGGTCTGTTTTGCGCAAAATTTCCTCACCCATTGTGTTAAGATGTCTGGTAAAAGTGAAAGACCTGAAGTAAAGGGCCATCCACATTAGAATGCTGTAGAAGGATATAGTCCATCTTTTTGGCAATATTATCAACATGTGTAGTATAACAAACGGCGTGAGCATCAATGCGTAGATGTACCCGCCGTGTACGTTGCACCAAAAAACCAAGATCGGGACGAGAAGCCAGATATATAAAAAGTTTCGATAGGTTGTAAGGGCGAGTATGAGCAAAAAGGCAGCTACCAGGACGTTTGAAAATCCCGCGGGTCGGACATCAAAGAAGGACCGCCCTATGAACATTGCAAAGCAGGCAAAGACGGCCGAGAGAGCTGGGTTAACGCCCAGTATTCTGCCTGTGTAATAAACACAAATGACTGCAATTATGTAAAGAGCAATCTTCCAGTAAACGAGTTGGTTGAAAGAAGGTGGAAAAGCATCGGGGTCTGCGATGGGTGATTCGTGTGTGAGCCAGTAGAATATAACGTGCGTGAGCCAGTTCTGGTTTACCCATCCTGTAGGATGCCAGTATTTTACTGTCTCGATGTCGAATTTATTTGCAATACGTTTTGCCCAGCCAGGCCATTTTGCTATGTCTTTTTCTGTCGGGCCTGCCTTGTGCGAGTTTGCGCTGAATGGTTCTACGGTATCTACGCCCTGGTTTATAAAGTGTCTTCCACATGCCATCGCGACCCATGTATCGCCTGCACCGACCATGTGAGTACTGGCGTGGAAAGCGAAGATGAGCATAGCGAGCCAGCCTAAGATCATAGGCCAGCCGGACAAAGCATGACGTATATTGGTTGTCAGCCCAAGTGAATTTTCCGCACTCTGACCGATATTCCTTGTATCTTTAGAATTTCTAACTCGGTTTATTGATTTAGCCACTTTTCGAGTCTGTCCAATCCTTTAGTAATTTGTTCGAGCGAACAGGCAAAACTTAAGCGGACATTATCGTCACAGCCAAACGGTAATCCCGGCACGAGTGCGACATTTGCCCGCTCCAGCAGAGCTTTTGCAAAGTCCATGCTGTTATTTATAGCTACACTATTAATAATTCGGCCATAATGGCTCGAAACATCAGGAAAACAGTAAAAAGCACCGGTGGATTCAGGGCATTCGACTCCGTTTATGGCGTTCAGGCGTTTGACCATATATTTGCCTCGTTTTTCAAACTCTGCCCTCATTTTTTCGATTGCTTCCTCTGCGGGCTCTCCGAGTGCGGCAATAGCGGCATACTGAGCAAAAGTCACAGGATTCGAAGTCATGTGGGATTGCAGCCGACCCATTGCCTTTATAACATTGAGGGGGCCCGCGGTGTAACCGAGACGCCAGCCAGTCATAGAGAAGGCCTTGCTGAAGCCGTTGAGAGTGAGGGTCCTGTTATAAGCATCTTCGCTTATCGATGCGAAGCTTATAAATTTGGTATTGCCATAGATTAGTTTTTCATAAATCTCATCCGAAAGAACGTACACATTCGAGCCCTCAAGGACCCGGGCGATGGCTTTTAGTTCTTCGGGGGTATATGTAAAGCCGCCGGGATTATTGGGCGAGTTTATCAGCAGCATAGCGGATTTTTCTGTGAGAGCATCTTTTAGCTGCTGCGGCGTAATTTTATAGCTATTTTTTTTGTCTGTCTGGACAATCTTAGGGACAGCATCGGCAAGCTTTATTGCTTCCGGATATGTTACCCAGTACGGTGTGGGCAGAATCACTTCATCGCCGGGGTCGAGCACCGCCTGCATTGATTCGTAGACCGAGTGTTTGCCGCCGATGTTGACAATGATCTGGTCGGGGGTGTATTTGAGACCATTTTGCTTCAGGAACTTTTCAGCGATGGCGGTCCTCAACTCGATTATTCCGGCAGCGGCGGTGTATTTTGTTTTGCCTGCTTTTAGGGCATCTACTGCTGCGTCTTTGATGTAGTCGGGGGTGTCAAAATCCGGGGCCCCGGCACCGAAACCGATTACATCTATACCCTGAGCTTTCAATTCCTGTGCCCGCGCAGAAACGGCGAACGTGGCCGAGGGCGGTACTGCCTGTGCGCGTTTGCTTGTCTTCATTCCTTTTGTCTCCTTAATTCATAATTTTTCACTGTAAGCGGTAATAATATTAGAAACAAGAAAATGGGTCAAGAAAAATGGGGAATACTCGATACTGGATACTTTTTTGTGAGGGATCTTTAGTAGTTTTAAATCCGTAAATTCGTTCATCGTCCATTATCTCTCGTCTATCATGTCCCGCTGGGTTGGGGCTTTATCATTTGAATCGTTTGCGGCGGCCGCGATATGACTTTTTTGCTCCGGAAGCGCGTTTGCTTCTTGGCAGTTCCTTGCGTAGCGAGGGTTTGGAGCTTTTGGCGGTCTTCGGCTCAGGAAGCGAAGAATTGACGTATGAGAAGCCCTTGCACTTCTGCGCCTTTAGTTTGCGTCCAATGAACTTGCCGACCTCGCGCAGGTACTTTTCCTCTTCGCTCGAAACGAACGTAATCGCGTCGCCGGTGGCCTCCGCTCGGCCTGTGCGGCCTATCCGATGGACGTAATCCTCGGCGTGAGTGGGCACATCGTAATTGATGACGTGTGATATTCCTTCGACGTCGATTCCGCGTGCGGCGACATCGGTGGCGACCATGACCTGATATTTGCCGCTACGAAAGCCGTCGAGGGCCCGCTGCCGCTGGTTCTGTGTACGGCCCGAATGTATCGAGACCGCGACGACGCCAGCGCGTTTAAGCCGTCGGCTGATCTTGTCCGCCCCGTATTTGGTCCGCGAGAACACCAGCACGCTGAACATCCGCCAGTTCTCAATCATGTGCAGCAGGAGGTCCATCTTCAGCGCCTTCTCGACCGCATAGATATGCTGCGTGATCGTGTCGATCGGGTTGCGGGGCCGGCCTATCTGTATCACCTTCGGCGATTTAAGCATGTCGGCTGCCAGGGACTTAACCTCCCGTGATATCGTTGCCGAAAACAACATGGTCTGGCGTTTCTTCGGAAGCCTGCCCACGATCCTCCGCACGTCGTTGACGAAACCCATATCAAGCATCCGGTCGGCCTCATCCAGCACGAGCACCTCGACGCCGCTTAGTTCGATTGTGTTGCGTTGGATATGGTCGATCAGGCGTCCTGGCGTGGCAACCACGATATCGACGCCGCGGCGCAGCGCTGTGATCTGGTTGTTGATGCTGACGCCGCCGTAAACCGCCAGGGCCTTGAGGTTTGTGAACCGCCCGTAGCCAAGTATCGATCTTTCGATCTGCACGGCAAGTTCGCGCGTGGGAGTGAGGATCAATGACCTGATGGCCCGCTTGCGCCCAGCCCGCTCGTGGCTGAGACGATCCAGTATCGGCAGCACAAACGCCGCCGTCTTGCCTGTGCCAGTCTGGGCGCAGCCGATGATATCGCTGCCCCTAAGTGCCGCCGGTATTGCCTGTGACTGTATTTCCGTGGGGGCCGTGTAACCTGTCGCCAGTATCCCCTGAACCAGCGGGTCTGAAAGACCAAATTTCTTAAATGGCATTGAATAATCCTAATCCTAAGAAGAGAAACTCGTGAAAATACAAACATACAGACTGATCGGAAAGAACACCGAGGATCGATTGTCGAGGAGTTGTCCGGACCCGCGAAATGTTATCCCTACCCAAAACCGGGATTTCCCATTTAACTTCATAAACGGTGCTACAGTACGCTTTGAGACTCTTTTTGAAGCACTCCCTTACAATTCAAGCCCGACAATACCTACATCCTATCTCATTATTAACCACTTTCGGGTAGATTCAGCACCTAATGTCGCAAAAAACTCAACAGCCGGATCCGGTCAAGGATTTTTCGAAAGAGTATCCGCGGAACGGCCTGTGCGCGTTTGCTGGTCTACATTCCTATGACTCCTTATTATAATTTTTAACTGTAAGCGACAATAATATTAGAAACAATGCAGTGGGTCAAGAAAAATAGAGAATACTCGATACTGGATACTGTTTTATGAGGTGTCTTTAGTAGTCTTTGAATTGTCTCATCCAATCTGGCCAGTCTGATGGCTGGACTCCGCCGGCGCTGGTCCACTTATTTGCTGTGTTAAACTCTTTGTGCCACTTCAATGTCCACAACTCCTTCAAGCCAACCTTTCTGACAGACCAATCCAGAAAAAGGCTGTTTATCCCTCCATCATGCCGATTAATACAAAAAGGATCGAGCACCCCATCCGAACCGGATATTGGCACATTCTCATATGGAGGGGGTTTTATATGATGGACCGGACCAGCAACCGGTAAAATGCAATCCAACAGCACCGGGATATTATTAGCGCCTTCATGATAGATGTTTTCCCACTGATTTATGGGATGACCAAGTAATGAAGGAACAATACTCGGTGCACAATTGTCCCAGGCAATATGCCATACATTGATACCATAGCTTCCAACATGATGAGGAGGTAATGAAGACATCCAAGGATTAAATGCTGTGGTTTGATCCATTGGATCGTTCGCTACAGGGCAGCAAAGTATGTCCTGAGCACCTGAGGCTGGGTAATCATCTATCCAACTGAAGCTCCACCAACACGCGTTGCCTACAATATGTCCGTTGGGGAGACGCCCTTTGTTGTCATCGGCATACATCTGTAAAATAAGGCCCCATTGACGCAGGTTGGATTGACATTCACTTACCTTTGCCTGGCTCCTTGCACGCCCCAGCACGGGCAGCAACATCGCCGTCAGCAGCACAAGAACGCCCATCACCACCAAAAGGTCTATTAACGTAAATCCATTTCTTTTGCGCATTACCTTAACCACTCCTGCGAAATGTTTTTCAGTAATCTTTACATTTTTTCATCCATTCGGGCCAGTCAGAGGATTTGACGCCGCCTGCCTTGGTCCAGGGATTTGACGTGTTGAAGTTGCGGTGCCATTTCAATGTCCACAACTGTTTTTGGCCAATTTTTCTAACTGACGAATCCAGAAATAAGATATTGATGTATCCATTATGCCGGTCGATGTTAAAGGTATTTATCCAGGGCCCCGCAGTCCGGTGAGGGCCGCTATCATAGCCGAGAGGAGTGTCGGTATCCTCTACCCAGCCGTGCGCCCAGCAACTGTCCATATACAAAGGTACGTAAGCTGCCTCTTTGACAGTCGGCTCTTGCCAGAATTTGTCAAGCACTTCATCGGGGGTGAACATTCCAGAACTCAAGGGCACATAAACCCATCCGTTTATTCCGTAGCTGCCCCAGTAGTCCCAATTCGGCCCATCGTTGGTAAGTCTGGAATTGTTCCAGGCATGGGCCATAAATGTGCCGCCATGTATATGCCCCCGCCAGCGGCCAGTCGGATCAATCAGTTCCGTTGCCTCGGGACAATACTCTGTTCCTTCCTTGCTTTTTGGGTATTCGCTCCTGAGGTCCCGATAGTTCCAATGTCCTACATTCATCGGTAGGCTCGATCTGGGGAAAAAGCCTTCATTTTTTTCACAATACAATGTCCAGACCAAAGCCCAATTACGCAGATTATATTGACAGAGAACCGTCCTTGCCTGCCTCCTTGCCATCTCCAGCGCGGGCAGCAACATCGCCATCAGCAGCGCGATAATGCCAATCACGACTAAAAGCTCAACTAATGTGAATCCTTTTCTTCTACGCATGACGCTCTCCCTTCTTTCTACAAGAAGGCCCAAACAACACTTACTTTTTAGGTATGAAAAATCACCGCTACGATTATCTTCGTCAATTGTACCCGCTGCATAGCCGTAATGCAAATAATCTGCGAAAAATATTTATTTCTAAGCAATCGAAACAGACTGAGGCAATGAGCATGTCTGAGACCATCCCATTGACAGCTACGGTCACTCGCCTGTGATTTGACATAAGGAGGTGAAGATTATTTTTCTTAGCCGGCTATAAGGTGGTTGAAATGGGGAGTTGAATTTTGTATCATATTGGATAGTAAAGATTTACCGCTGTGAGTAGGGCTTATAGATGGGGAACAATAGTTGAAAGTAAGGAGTGGGCCAGCCGTGCGCTATGTAAACAAAGCTGTAATGACCGATATAGCGAAAGTTACGGTGGTTGGAGTCATATTGTTAATCGCCGCTGTGCCAGAGATATCATACGGAGCGGGCCACTTCGCAGTGGCCTTCCAGCGTCAGTTTCCGGCCTGGGAAAATAGTGCCGGTACCGGATGTCTCGGCGGCCGCGTGTGCAGAGTCTGGGTGTGGGACGAAGACGGCAATCCGGTGCCCAATATCCAGTTGAAAACGACGTGGGATCTTCTGATGGGTGCGACGGACAGCGATGGCCGCGTCGAAATACCGGTAAATATGGGTGATGATTTTGACCTGGTGTGTGTAGATGGGGCGGGGGCAACGAGTGAGTCTACGCGTTTGATGACCTCTAACCGGCCGGAGTGCTGGGGACATTACTCTTTCGAGGTGGGCTTTCTCTACAAAACCGATGTATCGAATCCCGGTGAATTTGACCTGGATATGAACGGCACATGGAACGAACCGACTCCTGCTGTTCAGGATGATGATGCACCGTATACGAAGAGCCTGGCCTATAACGGGGTCGACAGCACCGATTACTGGTCTGACCAATCGTACTGGGGCAACTGGCAGAATCCTCCTTCCTATTTTGGTCAAACCTTTGTCGCTACGGGCAACCGTGTGGTTGCCGCTCGCGTCCAAGGCATAATAGGCGGTAACGATTTGCTTGATTGGCAGCTTCAGATTGTCACGTTTCCGGGACTAGTCCCGGTGGGACCGGTGACCTCGGTTCCGGTTCGCTTTCCCTTCGGCTGGGAGGCATTCTGGGGCGTGAATGATTGCCCGGTAGTCGCCGGGCAAACATACATGCTTAAAGTATGGCGCAACAATGGCGGTATGAACATCTATCACGTCACCCAGGATGTATATCCCAACGGTCAATATTACGAGGGTACAACCGCATACTCGGGATTTGACCTCAATGGACATATCTGCTGCATGAATACCGCTTCCCTTCCGGATTGTGATTTCAACCAGGACGGTAAGATCACCTTCAAGGACATCTGCATACTGGCTCAATACTTCTCCGGGGATGAACCATCAGTTGACGTTGCACCACCACCTGCGGGTGATAACACAATAAATCATAAGGACCTGGCTGTATTAATCTTAAAATGGCTGACAGCTACGACGATACCGCCCCTGCCGGGGCAGGCGAGTAATCCGAATCCTGGTCATGGGGCCATGAGCGTCAATGTAGAGGCTGATCTGAGCTGGACGGCCGGGACCGGCGCCACATCGTACGATGTTTACTTAGGCATGAGCAGTCCACCGACGTTCATACGCAACCAGACTGGTGCAACCTTCGACCCGGGTGGAATGGCTGCGGGCACTCAGCACTACTGGCGTATCGATTCTGTCAATGGCTGGGGCAAAACCGAAGGTCAAGAGTGGATGTTCTCCACGGGTATGCCGCCGCCGCCACCCCCACCACCTTAAAGAGTTTGTTTCAAAATCTTCGGAATTGGTGGTCATGAGAAACAGCAGTTTAAGCCGAACCGGGATTTCATAGCGGCGAATTCTTCTGAGGCAGTCTCAGCAAGTCTTATTTCATCCATTGACAGCTATGTGCACAACAACTAATCTATACCTTATGATTCGTGTTTTTCAAATTGCGTTTTTAATCAGCCTGGCTTTCCGAGCGGGAGGCTGCAATGGCACTGAAGGAGAGCCGATATGGGAGCGAGTAAAAATCACGGATTTGGCCCCTTCTGATAACGTGAAACATGCAGGTCCGCAACAGCTTAAGACACTAAATTTTAACGTCTATATTTTTGAAATGCCTGCCGAGAACGTAAGCACATTAGTTGATGTTTGGCCGATGGTATACGCCCAGCCGCTGCGGTTTAACAATATCGACGCATTTAGCTCCAACTCATTTTTGGCCGGTTTCGGACAAATCCGGATGTGGGATAAAATCGCCGATTTGCTTCGTTCGTCCGACGGTATACAAGTTGGGACAGTTTCGTTATTGCTTCCTGATGGTCAATCCAACGACGTTGCGGTTGGGGTATTAGGCAAGGAGAAAACCGTCCTGTACACTTCAGAGAACGGCTCAATGAAAAGAGTAAAGCTCGGGCAGGGAAAACTCGGCCTACGGATACAAGCTGAAAAGATCCCCGCCTTCAGAGGTTTATGCAAGGTCAGCGTGCTTCCGGTTTTTTCACCGCCGAGACGACGTTCAATCCCGCTGTTTTCGGGGCGGGAGAAATCAGGCGAGTTCCTTTTTACCTCGGCGGGGTTTAGTTTGAAAATGGGCCCCGGCGACTTTGTTCTGGTTGGGCCTGGAAAATACGACAGCGGGCAAGAAACTCTTGGCGGTTTGTTCTTCAGTAAACCGGAAGGCAGCCTGTTTTTCAATGAACTTAAACGTAAGGCGCCCGAGCTTAAACCATCTGTCAGATTATTTTTGTTAGTGTGCATTGGTATAAACTATTAGGCCTGTAAATGCCCAATCCAGCAGTTACGCTAATTCGATGCTCTGACTACAGTGAAGTGAAAATTGCCGATGCGATTGCGACGCAGTTCGAACTTTTAGGCGGAGTAGACAAATTTGTTAGTTCAGGCCAGACCGTGTTACTTAAGCCTAATTTAATCACCCCGAGGCGCCGCCGTTTTGCCACACAGACGGACCCTACGGTGATAATCGAGGTTGCCCGGTTGTTGAAAGATTTTGGCGCCAAGCCATTTGTAGGCGATTCGCCCGCGTGGGGCAATGTTTTCGGATGTGTGAAGGCACTGAAATTAGAAGAACCGCTGAGGAAATTATCAGTGCCTGTGAAACAGCTCGATAAACCGAAATGGTGCCGAATAGGAGCGCACAATACCAGGGTCGGTATAAGTTCTGTTGCGCTCGATGCCGATGTCATTATAAACTTGCCGAAATTCAAAACGCACCAGCAACTGGTGGCGACATTTGCGGTCAAGAATATGTTTGGCTGTGTCAGCGGCAAGCGAAAGGCGCTTTGGCACTTTTCCAAAGGAAACAACGACAGCGAATTCTGTGAATTTCTCATTGATATTTTCAAGTTCCTGAATCCAGCGTTGACGATAGTTGATGCGGTGACAGCCATGGATGGTCGCGGTCCGATTAAGGGCAGAGCCAGGCAGTTAGGCTGGATCATAGGCGGAACAGACCCGGTGGCCGTGGAAACTATCTGCTGCAAATTAGTCGATATCAAGCCGGATGAACTGCCTATTCTCAAAACAGCAAGGCAAATGGGATTGCCATGTCCGGACAAGGACAGCATAGATATCTTAGGTGACGATTTTCCAGAAAGCATATGCACAGACTTCGAGCTGTCTGAGCCTACTCCGCTGCGATTTTCGCTGCTGCACGTCTGCAAGAGCATTTTTAAGCAGGTGATACTTCTTTCCAAAGCCGCGATAAAAAGGATCATGCTGAGAAAAAAAAGAAACACAGATTAACGAGGAATTTTGAGAGCCGGGAATGACAAAGAATGAGCAAATAACAAATAAAAGAAGTAGAAAGGCAAAGCCAGTAAGAGGACGGTATACTGTAGTTTTGCTGGCTGGGGCGGTTTTGTTTTGCGTAGCGGTGTATCTTGTTAAGACGTACGGGCAGGAGATGCTTTGGCTATTGGTTAGCAATGAGCGCGACACCAAAGCTGCTGGTGCACCGCCCAGGGAGTGGGCGGTGCGTCTGGAAGTGCCGGGCGTAGATAATCTGCATAAGGTCTCGGAAAGGCTGTACCGCGGGGCGCAACCAACCAAAGAGGGAATGCAGCAGTTGAAAAAACTTGGTATCAAAACCGTCGTTAATCTGAGGTCGTTTCATTTCGACCGAGAGGAGATTGGAGATACCGGCTTATCCTATGAGCATATTTACATGAAGACGTGGCATCCTGAGGAGAAAGAGGTGGTCCGCTTTTTGAAAATTGCTATCGATCCGAACCGGACGCCGGCATTTGTGCACTGCCAGCGCGGGGCCGACCGTACTGGGACAATGTGCGCGATTTATCGTATCGCGTTGCAGGGCTGGAGCAAAGATGAAGCCATTGAGGAGATGACCAAAGGTGGATTCGGGTTTTATTCCGGGTGGAAGAACCTTATCAACTACATTGGCGAGCTTGACATCGAGAAAATCAAGTGTAGCGCGGGCTTAACTGAGTAGACTGTTTCATCCCGACTTAGGACCTGTTTTTCAATCAATCCACAGACCCACAAGACTTTCTGATATTGACGAATTCGGATTGTTAAACTAATATCACTTGTATGCAGGCAAAATCTGTAAATATTCTTGGTATTGAGACGAGCTGTGATGAGACAGCGGCGGCGGTGGTGGGCGATGGCAAGATTATCAAATCTTCCGTAATAGCCTCGCAAGCGAAGCTGCACGAAAAGTACGGCGGAGTAGTTCCGGAGATTGCATCGCGTGCTCATGTCGAAAAGATATATCCGGTTATAAGCGAGGCAATCCAACAAGCTAATACGAGCGAAGATGACATCGATGCAATTGCGGTTGCGAATCAGCCCGGGCTGACCGTCGCTTTGGTCATCGGTGTTACCGCAGCTAAAACGCTTGCTTTTATGTGGTCAAAACCGCTGATAGCAATCAATCATTTACACGCCCATTTACAATCTGCGGTATTGGGCGAAAAGGATTTGCAACTTCCTGCGGCTGCTTTGATTGTATCAGGCGGGCATACGAGTCTTTACGATTACCGGTCACCTCTTGAGCCGGAACTTTTGGGCTCAACGATTGATGATGCTGCCGGTGAGGCGTTCGATAAGGTCGCAAATATATTGAGACTGTCCTATCCGGGCGGGCCGAGTATTGAAAAGGCGGCGGAGAAAGGGGACCCAAAAGCTATCCAATTTCCTCGTTCGATGCTTGGGCCTGACTCGCTGGATTTTTCTTTCAGCGGTATCAAGACGGCCGTGCTGTATTACTGCCGCGGACAGGACATGAAAGGCCAGGACAAAGTCGGTTCGATGAGCGAGCAGGAAATCGCCGACATTGCAGCGTCATTTCAGACGGCGGTTGTAGATGTACTTATTAAAAAGACCGAGCGGGCCGTTGAGAGAATCGGGGCGAAAACAGTTCTGTTCGGCGGCGGAGTGGCAGCTAACAACGAACTGCGAAGTCGTTTGCAAACAATGTGCGAAACGGCTGTGCCGCCAAAAAAACTTTTAGTCGCACCTAAACGATATTGCACTGACAATGCGGTTATGGTAGCCTCTCTGGGGTATTATAAATATAAGGCCAAGCTCTTTGCGGACTTGAGCCTTGAGCCAAAGGCGACAGGTTGATTAATTGATGGGTACGCAACGAAATACAATTTCCTTGTGGTTTTTGATAATCGTAATGTCTGTTGCAGGTTGTGCGGAGGTTACAAAAACTACCTCTCAAGAAGCTGCAAAAACTTTCCCAGATGACATTGGTCCCCTGCTCGAACCGATCCGGCAGAAATACCAACTGCCTGCGTTGGCGGGGGCAGTGATTTTGGGGGGGCGGACTGTGGCGTGGGGTGCAACGGGTTTTCGCAAGGACGGCAACGATGTTAAAGTGACACCCAACGACAAGTTCCATTTGGGCTCATGTACGAAAGCCATGACGGCAACTGTTATTGCGATGTTGGTCGAGCGCGGCAAGCTCAAATGGGACACGACATTGGCAGAAGCATTCCCTGATATGGTTGATGAGATGCATCCGGGCTATCGAGAAATTTCCTTAAAACATCTGCTGGCCCATCGCGGCGGACTGCCTCCTGCCAATCGAAGTTTTCCTAAGGGAAAGTCGTTTATGGATATGCATAATCTTCCGGGTTATGCCATGGACCAGCGATTAGCTTACGTGAGAATGATGCTTGGTCAAGAACCCGAATCCGAGCCCGGTACTCAATATATTTATTCGAATGCCGGTTATTCTGTTGCCGGAGTAATGGCCGAGCGAGCTATGAAGATGCCCTGGGAAACTCTGATGAGAACAATGCTTTTTGAGCCGCTTGGTATGACGACGGCCGGCTTCGGCGCGATGGGGACGCCGGGTAAGATAGACCAACCCTGGCAGCATCTGATTATAGGCAACCAGCTTAGTGCAGTCGAGCCGGGGCGTTTTAGTGATAATCCGCCTGTATTAGGGCCGGGCGGTACGGTGCACTGCTCAATAAGAGACTGGGCTAAGTTTATAACCGCCCATCTCAAGTGCGCCAGAGGCGAAGGAGGCCTGCTCAAGAGCGAGACCTTCAAGCTTCTGCACACTGCTGATTTCGGCGGGGATTACACGTCCGGCTGGGCGGTATTGCAGCGAGACTGGGCCGGCGGTATGGTGCTGACGCACTCAGGAAGCAATACTATGAACTTTGCAGTAGTCTGGATGGTGCCCAAACTTGACTTCGCTGTCCTTGTAGCTTCCAATCAAGGCGGGGGCGGCGTGGAGAAGGGGTGCGACGAAGCATGCTGGATGCTCATAAAGAAGTTTCTTCTCAATGAAGAAGACGGGAAAGGAAGGTGAAATATTCAAGCTGAACAGCTAAAAAAATTATTTGAACAGGTCAAAGGCGGCAAAATTGGTATCGACGAGGCGGTTGAGAAATTGCGTCATCTGCCATTTGAGGATTTAGGATTTGCCTGCGTGGACCACCATCGTCAAATCCGGCGGGGCTTTCCGGAAGTTATTTACTGCCCCAACAAAACAACGGAACAAATAATCAAAATCTTCAGGAGCCTTGCTGCAAAAGGTAATAACGTGTTAGCTACACGAGCCGAAGAAGACATTTTCGAGGCTCTGGCCAGGACGAAGGAATTCCCAAAAGCTCGATACGAGAAATTGGCCAGGGCAATTGTGCTTGAGCAAAAGGAGCTTCCGGAGTCGGAAGCTGTCCTTCCGATAGTAACAGCCGGGACGGCGGACCTTCCGGTTGCAGAGGAAGCAAAAGTAACTGCTGAGATTATGGGGCAGCGGACAGAACTGATATGTGACGTTGGAGTAGCTGGCCTGCATAGATTGTTCGGACATCTGCCCAAATTACAGAACGCCAATGTGATTATTGTTGTAGCAGGTATGGAGGGAGCCTTAGCCAGTGTCATGGGCGGTCTGGTAAGCTGTCCGGTAATCGCTGTTCCGACCAGTGTGGGGTATGGTTCGAGCTTCGAGGGGTTGTCGGCGCTTCTGACAATGCTCAATAGCTGTGCAGCGGGTGTCACCGTTGTCAATATCGACGGCGGTTTTTCCGCAGCGGTTACAGCGACACTTATCAACAATAAAATAGAAGCAAAAAAATGAAATTTCATACGACGAGTGAAATCCCGAAGTTAAAGCCGAGATCAGTTGATGCTCATAAAGGTGACTTTGGCAAGATTTGTATTATTTCCGGCAGTAGGGGTATGAGCGGAGCAGCTGCTCTTGCCGGCCGGGCCGCCCTGCGCTGCGGCGCCGGGCTTGTGCGAGTTGCGACGCCTGAAAGTGTTCTTCCGATAGTGGCTTCAATAGAGCCATCGTTTACGACTATCGCCTTAGCCGAAGACAGCGCCGGGCGAATATCAGCGACGGCAATCAATAGTATACTTAAAGCTGCGGGCGATAATGATGTGTTGGCTTTCGGGCCTGGTATCGGTATCAGCGGGGAACTTCAGTCAATCCTTCATGGCCTGCTTGAACAGGATGGGCTTCGTCTGGTTATAGATGCCGACGGTTTGAATAACCTGTCAAAAATGAAAGACTGGCCTGTCAAAGTAAAAGCGGAACTGATTTTGACGCCTCATCCGGGCGAGATGAAAAGATTATGGTCGAGTGTGTTTAGAGAAGATCTGCCTGGCGACCGCCGGCAGCAGGGGGTGCAATTAGCACAGCAAACGAAAACCGTCGTAGCCTTAAAAGGAGCAGGGACAGTCGTTACGGATGGGGAAAAAGTTTATGTCAATAAGACCGGGAATCCCGGGATGGCGACAGCCGGGGCCGGTGACGTTTTAACCGGCGCCATAACCGCACTGGCGGGCCAGGGCTTGAGCAACTTTGATGCCGCGGTCTTAGGCGTTTACATTCACGGATTGGCAGGTGATATTGCAGCGGAAAAAGTGGGCCAGGTCAGCTTAATGGCTACCGATATAATCGACTCATTACCGGATGCATTTTTGAAAAACGAGTAGTTGTCTTGATTTATGCAACTGCCGCTGTAGAATTCTTCGAGGCCATGGTTTCTACAATCTCGACAAACCGCTTGACCATCATCGCCTTAGGCCAGGTCCGTTCGGCACGCTGCGGATTTTCCTGGCACCATAGAAGCGCCAACGGAAATATGACTGCTTCGGGTGCAGTACCCTCAAGCTCGCTGGCCAATTGAGCAAGAGCATTGGGCAATTGTAACGGCATCTTAACCACTTCTGCGATACCTTGCCGGCTTCTGCACACCTCGGAAGAACCGTTTACGAAGTGCTCTCTGCACGCAAGCGGCCTCTGTTCATAAATGGCACATTCACTTTTGTAGAGAAAAGGACAGGGCAACTTAAAACTCGAATACCAGTCTGATACCAGATTGAAGTCGACCGGGTCCGCGTGAGACGCCTTTGTTGTTTTGTCTATAAATGATTCCGGTGGCTTTTGACTTAAGATACGCCGCGACGCAAGAAGACAGGCCTTGAATATTGATTCGCGCCGATCTGACGGTGCGGCTGAAATCTCCTCTCTGAGCCAAAGCGCTTCCGGAATCGAAAGTGGGACAAGGTAAGGACCACAACATGACGCACAGCCTTTGCAGCATGGGATGCGGCCTCCCTCGCTGCGTATGCTTTCGACTACGACCTTGGTAATTTTTGTGCAAATTGTACGAGCCAGCGGGACAATGTCCGCCAGTTTCGCTTGTCCCTGCCCGACATCAAAACAAAAATTCAGCTCTTTGCCGAGTATATCAAGCTTGAGACCGATAACGTCTGTATCGGAGTTGTAAGCATCACCGGTCCCTATGGGCTTACCGTCTCCTGTAGTTAGAAGATTTTCACCCATTAAATCGCCTCCAATTCCCCATTAGCACTTATCTAAGCTGTTCGTTCATAGAATTAAACAAATCCGTTGCTTTTAGTACACTCCTACAGTAATGGGATGCTCATCTTATTATCGTCCACATCGGGCAGCGATTTAACAGCTAATTGAGGAATCCAGGCAATTAACCTGTAATTTGATATGAATAAAAATAAGGCCTGTTTATAGTTATTCAAGCTGTTTAGTAACGAAAAAATTGGTAAATTTTTGCTTTTTAATCAAAATGGCGTAATACTACGGTTTTTTTGCAAGGCCGAAGCCGGTTAGATATGTGTTTTTTAACTGACATCGATGCCGGGGCAAGCATCTGCCTGATAGTTTCTATATTCTTGCGGTTGGAGATAGAGAAGTTATAATGGCGGGCAACGTGGTGAGATTGGAGAAAGCAAGGATGTCGCTACGCGGTGTATCGCAAAATGGAAATCTTAATGAGATAACAGAGAAGGAAAGCGAAAAGAAGAAAAGGGATTGATTATGGAGCTAAGCTGGCTTGACATTAGCGTATTTCTGGCATTTTTCGGCATAGTAATCGGCGTGAGCATGTACAAAAGCCGGAAAGAAAAGACCAGTGAGGATTTCTTTCTTGCCGGTCGTAGTTTGTTGTGGCCATTCATTGGTCTTTCGCTGATAGCGGCCAACATATCGACCGAGCACTTTGTTGGGATGGCCGGTCAAGGGGCGGGAATAGCAGGTCTGGCTATAGCCAGCTACGAGTGGATTGCGGCAATTACTCTGGTTTTTGTTGCTATTTTCTTTTTGCCGAGGTTTCTACGAAGTGGAATCTTTACGATCCCGGAGTATCTGGAATATCGCTACAATCCAACCGCACGAGCGATTATGGCCTTTTATACGATGGTGATATACATCGGAGTCACAATTGCGGCGGTCCTTTATTCCGGAGGTCTGACGTTACAGACGATATTCGGAGATCTGGACAATCCAAGGCATCTGCTGTACGGAATCCTGGTCATAGGAGGCATAGCAGGACTATACACTATCTGGGGCGGATTAAAGGCCGTTGCCTGGGCAGATCTTTTTCAAGGCTCGGCCCTGATAATCGGCGGCGCGGTAACGATGGTCCTGGGTTTTATCGCGATAGGCAAGCTGCATCCATCGACTGAAGCCGGGGCGGGAATATTTAGTACGCTATCAAACGGGATACAACTGTTCAGCGAAAAGAACGCTGACAAGCTGCATATGATCCTGCCCAAAGAGCATTCAGTTCTACCCTGGACAGCTCTGGTTATTGGCCTTTGGATTCCGAACTTTTACTACTGGGGTCTGAATCAGTATATTTGCCAGAGGACGTTAGCTGCCAAGACCCTCAAGCAGGGCCAGCTCGGAATTATTTTTGCGGCGGGTTTAAAATTGATTATCCCATTTATTATTATCTTTCCGGGTATTATGTCGATTCAACTTTTTGGTGACAAGATGACAGGCGATAGCGGAACGGATGCGGCCTATCCGCTTTTGATAAGGCACCTTGTGGGGCCTGGAGCAAGGGCGTTTATATTCGCGGCCATCAGCGGTGCGGTAATAAGCAGCTTAGCGTCTATGCTGAATTCGGCATCGACTATATTTACAATGGATCTGGTCAAGCGTCACTTGAAAAAAGATGCGTCGGACAAGAGTCTTATATGGACTGGCCGGATGGCGACCGGAGTTTTCGTGGTTATCGGGATGTTGATAGCGCCGATGTTAGGAGATCCGAGATTTATGGGCATCTTCACGTACATTCAGGAATTCCAGGGTTATATTTCACCGGGGATACTTGGAGTGTTTGTGTTCGGTATGATTTTCAAGAAGGCCCCGCCTGTGGCAGGTGTAGTTGGGCTGGTTCTTAGCGTTCCTGTTTATGGTTTTTTGCATTGGCAGTTTAGTGAAATTGCTTTTTTGAACCGAATGGCAATAACCTTTGTTATTATCCTTGCGGTAATGGCCTTGATAACGTGTATAAAGCCATTGGCAAAGCCGAAAGTCATGCCGGTACGAGAGGAGTTTGATATGAGGCCGGCTTCATCGGTTATGTGGTTAGGCGCAATCGTGATAGCAGTAACCATCGGTCTTTACATCATTTTCTGGTAAGAGATAACAAACGAGGAACGAAAGAATGCCGGCAAGTTCAATTGATAAGGAAATGGTAGAAAAGTTAAAAGGTCTGGCCCAGCAAAACGGCCTGTATATCTGCGGTGCTAAGGTGCGTAGAAGCTCATCACGGTTCTGTCTTGGTGTTGAACACGGCGACTATAACGGCACGGAGCTATTCGGAGTAGCAACAGACAGGTTTATCTGGATGGCGTATAAGCCTAACGGAACCGATAAAATTAAATTGTTTAGCGGCAATTTTCCTGATGATGGGGTCATTGAATTTAAATTAGGTGATGTTCCAGAGCCTAAGTCGGCGGCCATCTCTGAGACGTGGGGGCGCTTTCCATACGGCATTGATTATATCTTAAGGCGTGAAGGTTATCAACTCAAACAAGGTATTGATGGTGTTATCTATGGGAACATACCTGGCGGCGGGATGAGCCGGTCGGCGTCTTTGAGTTTGAACCTGATTTTGTCACTGCTGGAAGCAAACGGCATCGAGATAGAAGATAAGATGACAGTCGTCGATCTTGCACAGGCCGTCGAAAACGACTATATCGGCTCTCCCTGTGGGAAACTCGACCAGATTATGATATTATTCGGGCGGGAAAGCATGGGGACATATTATAATCCGGCAAAGAGGTCTGTGGATTATGTCCAATTAGGTGCCTGCGCCACGGATTTTCGTATAGTGGTTCTTGATACGGGGACGGTTCGGCCCGGTCTTGAAAAATCCACCTATAAAATACGCAGGGGAGAATGCGAGGAACTGGTTTCGATATTACAGAAAGCCAATTACGATATTTCGTGCCTTGCGGACATCAAGGATGAGGCATTGTACGAAAAGATTATGGCCGAGTTCGGTGAGAGCTATCCTGATTTGTGCGACCGGCTCAAGTATATTTATGCATCGCAAAACCGGTTCTATAAAATGCTGGAAGCCTGGAAGGCTGGAGACATTGAAACAGTGGGCCGGATATTCAGAGAAGACGGCACAGGACTTCGTGATGATTACAAGATATCGGGGGCGGAATTAGAGACTATGTGCGATATTGTTCGAACTGTACCGGGTGTTTTGGGAGAGCGGATGTTAGGCGGCGGCGACAAGGGGGCATCGGGCGCTTTGGTTCGGTCAGAAAGTGTCGAAGCGGTCCAGCGGGCAGTTGATACAGGATACCCGCGCAGTTGCCCTGAGTTTGCCGATAAATATGCCGTTCATATCTGCAAAGTTGTGGACGGTATCAGGATTTATGAAGGTTTGCTTTAATAGCGACAAATATGTGTTCAGAATCTTTACAGATAGGGCCATTAATATAGCAGGTGTTTATGTCAGAAAAATGCTCGGCAGCAAAAAGGGGAGTTTATTGGGCTACCGTCTGTGGGAATAAGCAGATAGGTGAGCGATTCTATCGGCTTGGGCTGGAATTTTCGGGCGCGGGCGCAGAGGCGTTCGCCAAGATTGGCGCGGGACAGTTCGCGCAATTAGACCTTTCGGAAACCGCCCTGCCGCCTGCGGATAAAATCCCGGACGAATTGGCCGATGCTGCCGAGCGGAAGATACTGCTGCGGAGGCCTTTTAGTTTTGTTGATGTTACTACAAAACACAATAAAACTTCTGTTGATATTCTCTATTGCGTCATCGGGCCCGGGAGCCTTCGAATGACGTCGTTGTCGGCAAAAGATACGGTCAGCGTGATTGGGCCTTTGGGTAATGGCTTTTGGGTGCCGGATGGTAAGAAGACGGCGCTTCTTGTTTCCGGTGGGATGGGTGCCGGACCACTGCAGCACCTTGCGAAGATTCTAACTGCCGATTTTCGGGATATTAACGTGACTGCGTTTGCCGGTGCCAAGACAGTAGAGGAGCTTCCTTTTGAGCGGCAACTGGATGAGATATCTCAGCAGTTGGGATTTTGGCTGCGTGAGTTTGCCAGGTATGGTGTAGAATCGCTGGTGGCGACGGATGATGGCTCGTCTGGTTTTGCCGGGCCCGTAACCGATTGCCTTTTGGAATGGCTCGGAAAGTCCGATTCAGCATGCGAGAGTATGGTTATTTATAGCTGCGGACCTGAGGCGATGCTGGCGCGGGTGGCTAAAATTGCTAAAGAAAAAAATATTGATTGTCAGGTTAGTATGGAGAGGCGGATGGCCTGCGGTATTGGTATCTGCCAGAGCTGCGCGGTAGAATGTAAAACAGATAGGCCAGGCGAGAGCATCTATAAGATGTGCTGTACGGATGGCCCTGTTTTTAACAGCAAAACAATAGTTTTTCATTCATAGTTCAGGGTGTCGTCTTATGGAAGAAAAGGTTAATATATCAATTGATTTTGCGGGGATTCGGTTGGGGAATCCTGTGTTTACGGCGTCGGGGACGTGCGGGTACGCTGATGAGCTGAGTGATTTTATGGATGTGAGCTCTCTGGGCGGATTTATAACCAAGAGTATCACGGCCAAGCCCAGGCAAGGTAACGCGACGCCGAGGATTGTCGAGACCGATTCCGGGATGCTTAACGCAATCGGGTGGGCGAATATCGGATTGGATGCCTTCGTTGAGGAAAAACTGCCGGCCCTGGAGAAGCTGTCCTGCGCGGTTTTTGTTAATATAGCGGGCGAAACGATTGATGAATACGTAGCGGTCGCCGAGCGGCTGGCGAGTTCAGATGCGGTAGCCGGGCTTGAGCTGAATATCAGTTGTCCCAATGTAGAACTGGGCGGGATAAGTTTCGGGACCGACCCTTCACAGGTGGCGGCGGTTACTTCTGCGGTGAAAAATGTAGTAGGTGATAAGATTTTGATGGTGAAGCTTCCCCCTGCTGTTACGGATGTCAGTGTGATTGCTCAAGTAGCGGTTGATACCGGCGCCAATGCACTTAGCCTTGTAAATACATTTACCGCGATGGTTATCGATATTGAAACTCGCAAACCGATTCTGGCCAATGCAACAGGTGGATTGTCGGGGCCGGCGATAAAGCCGATAGCTGTTTACCTGGTCAATAAGGTTTACAACGAGGTAACCAAAAGTTTGGGGATACCGATTCTGGGGATGGGGGGAATCAGGACGGTTTCGGATGCTGTCGAATTTATTATCGCAGGGGCGTCAGCGGTGGCCGTCGGCACGGCGAATTTTGTTGAGCCGGGATGCGCGGTAAAAATAATCGACGGCATAAAAGGGTATTGCGCCAGCAAAAATATTTTGAATATTAAAGAACTGGTTGGCTCACTTGAAGTGAACTAAAACCTTACAAACTAAACTATGTCGCGAATATCAAGAAGGTGAGGGTGGTTAGATGCTCGATTCTCTCGGTAGGACACCCAATGGTGGATACACGATAGTCGCAAGAGTTTTCGTTTTGGTCTTTCTATTAATATCTTTAGTGCCGGATACAATTGCAGCAGTTGATACTCCGAAGGCGTTTGTGTTGAAAGCCGACTCATTCAGTCATTATATCAATACATTCAACGAAAATGATGAGGAACTATATATTCAGCATATTCCCAACGAAAAGGCGTTGGAATTTCTGAAGGCGAACGTTCCTTTTTTTGAGTGCCCCGATAAGGATTTGGAGCGGACGTATTATTTTCGCTGGTGGACGTACCGCAAACATATAAAGCTGACGCCGGATGGATTCGTAATCACTGAATTTCTTCCGAAAGTTGGATGGTCGGGCAAGCACAATACTATTAACTGTCCTGCCGGTCATCATTTTTACGAGGGTCGCTGGCTGCATAATCGGAAATACCTGGATGATTATGCGGTGTTCTGGTTCCGCAAAGGCGGCAGCGTACGAAGTTACAGTTTCTGGGCTGCAGATGCAATGTGGGCGAGGTATTTGGTAAAGGCGGATAAGCAACACGTTACTGACCTGCTTGCAGACTTGGTCAACAACTATCAAGAGTGGGAGAAAAAGAGGCTTGAGCCGGATGGTTTGTTCTGGCAAATCGATGACCGGGATGGTATGGAGGTCTCCATAGGCGGCAGCGGAAAGCGTGCTACTATCAATTCCTATATGTACGGTGATGCAGTGGCTATCGCCAGGATCGCGGGGCTGGCCGGTAATAAGGAACTGGCCACAAACTATCAGGCAAAGGCGGCAAAGATTAAAAAACTCGTTCAAGACAAGCTCTGGGACAGAGAAGCGAAGTTTTTCAAGACACTTCCTCGCAAATCAGAGCAGCTTGTTGATGTGCGCGAACTGCTTGGCTATGTGCCCTGGTACTTTAGTTTGCCGGATGCTGACAAGGGATATGAAGAAGCGTGGAAGCAGTTGACAGACCCGAAGGGATTTTATGCACCGTTTGGGCCGACCACCGCGGAGCAGCGTCACGCTCGATTCGTCGTTTCTTATAAGGGACATGAGTGCCAGTGGAATGGGCCGAGCTGGCCCTTTGCGACCACGCAGGTACTGGTGGGCCTGGCTAACCTGCTGAATAACTATAAGCAGAACGCCATCAGTAAAAGCGATTACTTTGCGACTCTGAAAATCTACACGAAAAGTCACCAGCTCAAACGAGAAGACGGGCGCGTTGTGCCGTGGATTGACGAGAACCTGAATCCTTACACCGGTGACTGGATATCGCGGACTCGATTGAAGAGCTGGAGGGACGGCACGTGGGACAAAGGTAAGGGGGGCAAAGAGCGCGGCAAGGATTATAATCACTCGGGTTATTGTGATTTAATAATTTCGGGGCTTGTTGGACTCCGGCCTGGTCCGGATGATATTATTGTGGTAAATCCGCTCCTTGGTGCTGATACGTGGGACTGGTTCTGCCTGGATAACGTTTTGTATCACGGGCGGACTATCACAATTATATGGGACAAGACCGGCAGGAAATACAATAAGGGTAAAGGACTGCGGGTTTTTGCAAATGGCAAAGAGATTGCACAATCGGAAACCATCGAGCGGGTTACAGGCCGATTGCCGCTGGTTGAAAAAGAAAAACAGTCGCGAACGAGCCAAACCAGGGCCGGCTGGCGTAAGTACGAGAAGAATCCGGTCCTCGGCGGTGAACTCGGCACATGCTTCGACGTGTCAGTATTGGATGAAGGAAATATCTACCGTATGTATTTCTCCTGGCGGCCAAAAAGGTCGATCGCTTTAGTCGAAAGCTCCGATGGTATTGGCTGGAGAGTGCCGAGAATTGTAATAGGGCCAAGGGCAAGGTCGGGCTGGGAAGGTCGGGTGAACCGCCCTGCCGTTATTAAACATAAGAACAGCTATCACATGTGGTATACAGGCCAGATGAAGGACCGCTCGTGGATTGGATATGCTGCGAGTAAGGACGGCCTGATGTGGAATCGGGTCGGTGCCAAGCCGGTACTGTCACCGGATGAACCGTGGGAAGGCGCCGCGGTTATGTGTCCCCACGTTATGTGGAACAAAGAAAAGCAACTCTACCAAATGTGGTATTCGGCGGGCGAGCAATATGAGCCTAACGCCATCGGGTATGCCACGAGCGTCGACGGTCTGAACTGGAAGAAACTACGAACCAATCCTGTGTTTACAGCAGATCGGAATAACGAATGGGAGAAACATAAGGTGACCGGGTGTCAAGTGATTCGGCAGGACGATTGGTATTTGATGTTCTATATCGGATTTAGAGACGAACATCACGCACAGATTGGGCTGGCGCGTTCACGTGACGGGGTGACGAATTGGCAGCGTCATCCCGAGAATCCGATTATTCGGCCTGGAGAAGGGACATGGGATGGGGACGCTTGTTATAAGCCGTTCGCTATATACGAAAAGAAAAGAGGCCGCTGGCTGTTGTGGTATAACGGCCGACTAAAAGGGGACGAGCAGATAGGACTGGCGATTCACAAAGGTGAATCTCTGGGATTTTAAAACAGGCAAATATATTATATTCGAGGAAAAATGATGAGAAAAAAGAAGGTTAGAAAAGAGAATGTAATGCTTAAAGTGCTTGCAACGGTTAATGTTCTTATTGCATTGCTGCTTGTATCGGGGCTATCGGCAGCAGAGAAGCTGGTGCTGGACGAAAAAATCGCAGTTGGTGGTGAATGGGGGTATCGGCCCAGCGAGGGAACAGTATCTGCGGTAAATCCTCCGAGTTTTAGCTGGAGGCCCCAGAAAGGATTAAGGTGGGAAATCGAGTGCGCCAGTGATACGAAGTTTAGAAAGGTCGAATACCGCACAAAGAATTTAGAGTTCAATGTTCACTGTCCGCCAAAGACTTTTCCGTCGGGGACATATACATGGAGATACAGGGGCGAGGACATTAAAGGTAATTATACGAACTGGAGCCGGGCGCGGACTTTTACTATCGCCAACAATGCTGCTGCTATGTCAATGCCGGTACGCCAAAAACTGATGTCGCGGATACCTAAAACACATCCGCGGCTTTTCGTGCGGCCTGAGAACCTCGGCCGATTACGTAAACTGGCGAAGGGCCAAATGAAGGGGCAATATGACAGGCTTGTGAGGGAATGTGAGAGATTACTAAAAAATCCGCCTTCGACTAAGGAGCCGTCAAAATATCCGGCGGGTATGGTAAGCGGCAGCGAGGAGTGGAGGAAAGTGTGGTGGGGTAACCGGACGTATACAATCAGGGCACTCAACTGCGCGGCAACCTTAGCGTTTACGCGTATACTCGGCGGACAGGATAAATACGGGCTCGAAGCTAAGCGAATCCTGCTTCAATGCGCCAAGTGGGAGCCGAAAGGTAGTACGGGCTACCGCTATAACGACGAAGCAGGGATGCCATACGCTTATTATTTCTCGCGCACATATACGTTTGTCAACGACCTGCTGAGCGAAAAAGAAAAGCAATTGTGTCAGGATGTGATGAAGATCCGCGGCGATGAGATGTATAACCACCTTTGTCCGCGTCACCTTTGGCGGCCTTACGGGAGTCACGCGAACCGGGCATGGCATTTCCTCGGTGAGGTAGGTATCGCCTTTCTGGGTGAGGTCGATGGCGCTGATGACTGGGTTTGGTTCGCTATGAATGTTTTTTACAATGTCTATCCTGTTTGGTGTGACGACGACGGGGGCTGGCACGAGGGTATCAGCTATGGCCACAGCTATCTGGGCCGGTTCACGTGGTGGGCGGACGTGATGCGAGAGGCAATGGGTGTTGATGCTTATGATAAGCCGTTCTTTTCCAAGGCCGGCTACCACACAATGTACCTTATGCCGCCCGGCAAGGTAGGTGGAGGTTTTGGTGACGGGGCGTGGCGGAGGTCAGCATCACGTAATGTGTCAATAATGAGCCAGTTCGCCGCCCAGGCGGGCAACGGACATTGGCAATGGTACGTCGAAGAGATGGGCGTTGCGAAGGATATGGGCGGCTATATCGGATTCATTCGCGGCACTTTACCGAAGGTTGAAGCAAAGCCGCCCGATGGTTTGGCAAGCTCACGACTGTTTCGAGGTACGGGGCAGGCCTATCTGAACAGCGATTTGACTGACGCCGGCAAGAGCGTGCAAGTGATATTTAAGTCGAGTCCGTTTGGGACACAATCGCACGGCAACGAGGCGAATAATTCATTTGTGCTCTGGGCCTACGGCAAACGGCTGCTGGTGCGCAGCGGTCACTACGATTCGTATGGAAGCGCACACCACAGAAACTGGGTCTGGAGCACACGGTCGGTGAATAATATCACGGTCAACGGCCGGGGACAAAGAAAGCGGACCGCCAATGCGCGGGGTGACATTGTCGGTTTTAAGACGACGCCATCGATGGACATCGTCGTAGGTGAAGCGGGGGCGGCATACGAACCGCCGTTAGAGCGGTTTACACGGACAATTATATTTGTTAAGCCCGAACTGGTAGTTGTCTACGACCGGTTGGAGGCGAAAGAGGCATCTACATTTGAATACTGGCTGCACGCTATCAACGAGATCGATGTCAAGGATCAGCGCAACATCCAGGTGCAGAATGACGACGTGGTTTGTGATATTGATTTTCTTACGCCATCGGGTCTGACTTTCAAGCAGACCAACGAGTACGACCCCAATCCGCGGGCGCGTATTAAGGACCGCGAATGGCATCTGACAGCCACGACACCTGAGAAAAAGAAGCGCATGGAGTTCGTAACGCTCTATCGGCCGCATCGAACCGGAAAGCCGGATCCGAGTGAAACCAGCCTGGAGCAAATAAGGGGAGGTTATGCGCTAAAGGTGAAACTGTCCAATGGTGAGTTTGCAGCGCTTCTTCCAACCTACGATTCTGCGAGTCTTAGAGCGTATGGGCTGACAAGCAAGGGAGCTATCAAGTGCCGGCTGAAGCGTACCGGCAAGCCGGTAGAAATACTCGGACTCGAAGAGTAATCGGAGGAGAAAAAGCCCGGCTTGACGTTCTGATGTTATTTGTGTATGCTTGTACGGACTATGGTGGCAAGCCATCATAGTCTGTAGTTTGTATAAAGCCAATCGAATGCAAGTAAGGAGCAGAGCAGGATGGCAAAGGATATGGAACAACTGTATGCCGAGCGGCTGAAACGCTACGTTACGGCGATGCGGAATGAGAAACCTGACAAGATTCCGATTCGCCCCTTTATGGCCGAATTCACAGCCAGGTATGCTGGTTATACCTGCCAGCAGGTTACAGAAGATTATGAGATGGCATTTGTCGCAGCGCGGAAGTGCGCGGCCGATTTCGACTGGGACGCCATCGTTCCAAATATGGTATATGTCTGGACAGGGCTAACACATGCAATCGGATTAAAGTACTACGCGGCCCCCGGAATTGAGCTGTTACCGGAGTTCGGATTTCAGTTCATTGAGCCTTCTGAGGAAGAGGCGTTTATGAAGCCGGACGAATATGATGCGCTTATCGAGGACCCGACGGGATTTCTATTCAACGTCTGGCTTCCGCGTGTCTCAACCGACGTTAGTGCGATGGGAGAGCCGACGTCCTTTCGGAACAACCTGTCGTTTTTGAAGGGTGGGATGGCGATGCTGAGTTATTTCAACGCATTTGGAACACAAATTGCGCGAATGAGGACCGAGTCTGGAACGGTATCGGCCATCTCAGGTATTCTCAAGGCGCCGTTGGATATCATAGCGGACAAGCTTCGCGGCTACCTGGGGCTGGTAACGGACCTTTTTGAACGGCCGGACAAGGTGCTCGCAGCCTGTGAGGCGCTGATGCCGCATATATTGCATGTGGCGCTGTCTGGCGCAGATCCGGAAAAGAATGTGCCAATTACGGTCTGGATGCATCGCGGATGCGTGCCGTTCGTTACAAAGGAACATTTCGAGAAGATTTACTGGCCTACATTTAAGCCGATTGTTGAAGAACTCTGGAAAAATGGGCATCAGGTCCTGTTTTATGCCGAGGGCAGTTGGGACGCCCATCTGGATTCATTCGCGGAGCTGCCCGATCAGTCGATTGTTTATCATGTAGATATGGGTGACATATTCGAAGTGCACAAGAAGATTGGGCATAAGTTCTGCATAAGCGGCGGTATCCCGAATTATCTGCTGTCAATGGGCACACCGGAGGAGGTGCGCGACTGCTGTAAGAAAGTAATCGATGGCGTGGCCGGTGACGGTGGTTATATTATGGATGCCAGCGCTATTGTTCAAAACGATGCAAAGGTTGAGAATATCAAAGCGATGACTGATTTTACCCGTGAATATGGAGTGTATTAATGGCTGAACAAAAGAAACCGAAGCGAAAACCGGGTGTTTGTGTCCCCTGGGAAGAGAAAGTCAAGGAACTGAAAGAGATACGGGCAGATAAAGAGCTTGTGCAAAAGGTGTGGGAAGATATTGACGGCTTAGGGTACGTATACATCTGGCAGTGTTTGCTCTCGTTCTAAGAAGCAAGCGAACGATAGGAAATTATGTTATGAATGGAAGAGCGTTCATCACTCGCCGCAGATTTATGAAAAAAACTGCCGGGTTAGCAGCCGGGGCGCTGTCATTTCCATACGTTGTTACTTCGTCAGCTCTGGGTAAGGCCGGCAGCGTTGCTGCGAGCAACCGGATAACGCTCGGTTTCATCGGTGTAGGCAGCCACGGAATCGGGATGAATCTGAGGTCGTTCCTTGGTAACAATGATGCTCAAGCTGTCGCCGTTTGCGATGTCGATATCAATAACCTTAAAAAAGCCCGTGATATAGTAAACCAAAAGTATGGGAATCAGGATTGCGCCACTTACAGGGATTGGCGGGAGGTTATCGCGCGAGATGATATCGATGCGGTGATGGTTTCGACACCTGACCATTGGCATGTGCCAATATCGCTGGCGGCCCTGCGGGCGGGCAAGGACGTAGAGTGCGAGAAACCGACGCTGACGGTGCGCGAGGGGCGGATCTTAGTCGAGACGGTAGAGCGCTACGGGCGCGTTTTTCAATGGTCTACGGAGGACCGGTCGGTTTACGAGTATCACCGGATGTGCGAGCTGGTTCGCAACGGGCGGATAGGCAAGGTGCATACGATTCGGGTGGAGCTGCCGAGCGGGCCGGGCAATCCGGGCAACGCCAAGCCTATGCCGGTGCCGGAGAGCCTGGACTATGATATGTGGCTTGGGCCGGCACCCCTGAGGCCTTATACAGGACGGGAACAGCTCCCTTATCAATGGCGGTGGGTAATGGACTACTCGGGCGGACAGTTGGCCGACTGGGGGGCACATCTGCTTGATGGTGCGCAATGGGGAAATAATACCGAACATACAGGACCGGTAGAAGTTGAGGGAAAGGGAGTGTTCTGCACGGGAGGCCTTTACGATACGGCCAAAGAATACAGAATCAAATACACATACGCCGACGGTGTGAAGATGATCGTCAAGTCGGGCAATCCGAGTCTGCGATTCGAGGGCAGTGATGGGTGGATCGGCAACGTCGGTTGGCGATCGCCACTGCAGGCCGAGCCGAAATCGATACTGGATTCGAAAATCGGCCCGGATGAGATCCATCTTTATACGTGCAAGGCAGGCGAGCAACGTAATTTCCTCGATTGTGTAAAATCGCGGAAGGATTGCTATTTTCCGCCGGAGATTGGCCAGCGATGCTTTACAATCGCACACATCGGGAATATTTCGATGCTGTTGGGCAGGAAACTTAGATGGAACCCGGAGAAAGAGCAATTCATCAATGATGTGCAAGCTGATAGAATGCTGTCACGTTCGATGCGGAGCCCGTGGCACTTATGAAATGATTAATGATAAATGATTATTGGAAATGGACGAATTATGAAAGCTCGACACAAAGAGATTTGGGTGATTTTGTTTTTTAGTGGGATTTGCTGTTTGCTATCGGCCGGAAGCGCTGGTGCGAAGGTTAACCTGGTAAGTGATGATTTTTCCACATGGCGTGGAAATACGGGGCAATGGAAAATTGTCGGCGATACCTTTACAAATCCCAAGAACGCGAAGCTACTAAGCAGCAAACAGGGAAGCGGAGTCATTTTGAATGGGCCTACAGGAAGGACAAACAACATCGTAAGCAAAGCGGAATTCGGTGATGTCAGAGCACATATCGAATTTATGGTTCCCAAAGGGTCCAACTCCGGTGCTTACTTTATGGGGCGATATGAAATTCAGGTCTACGACAGCTACGGTGTGGAAAAAGATAAATACCCAGGCATTGAGTGCGGCGGTATTTATGAGCGGTGGGATAATAAAAGAAATCAGGGCTTTGAAGGCCATTCCCCGCGCGTCAACGCTTCGCGAGCGCCGGGACGGTGGCAAACATTTGACGTGATATTCCGGGCGCCACGTTTTGATAAGAACGGGAGAAAAATCTCCAACGCCAGGTTTGAAAAGGTTGTGCACAACGGCATCGTGGTCCATGAAGATTTGGAGCTTACCGGGCCAACGCGGGCCGGTATGTATAACGACGAAAATCCGACCGGGCCGCTTATGCTGCAAGGCGACCATGGGCCGGTGGCATATCGTAATATCCAGATGGAGCCGGCCGGGCCGCTGCCGTTCTTCGCAATGGATACGGCGACGAAGGACGCCAAACACAAGACCGCAAAAGAGCAGGTGGAAATGATCAAAGAATTAGGATATGACGGTATCGGCTGTACAGCGGGTCCGGGGTTGGCGGAGATGCTCAAAGAAATGGATAAAAACGACTTGAGGCTTGTCACCGTTTATCTTGGAGCAAATATAGATGCCGACCAGCCCAAATACGGCCCGGAATTAAAAGAAGCAATCGAGATATTAAAGGGACGCAATGCGATACTCTGGCTGTTCGTTCTAAGCAAAAAGCATAAGCCTTCTTCACCACAAGGCGATGCGCGGGCGGTGGAAGTTATACGCGAAATTGCAGATATGGCGGCAAAGGCCGATATGCGAATCGCACTGTATCCGCACAAGGGATTCTGGGTCGAGCGAGTGGAGGATGCGGTTCGGGTGGCCAAGAAGGTAGACCGGAAAAACGTCGGTGTTACGTTCAATCTTTGCCACTGGTTAATGGTGGATGATGAAAAGAATATGGAATCACTGATAAAGTCGGCGATGCCACACCTTTTTTTGGTCAGTATCAATGGTGCGGACAGCGGAGGGAAAAACTGGAAACAGCTCATTCAGACACTTGACCAAGGCAGCTTCGATATTTACCGGTTTTTAAAGGCACTGGAAGACGCAGGCTACACGGGCCCGATAGGATTTCAGGGATATGGTATAGGCGGCGATGCACATGATAACCTGAAACGTTCGATGCGTGCATGGCGTCAGCTTTCAAAACGCTTGGCGGCGGATAAAATTTAAAAAATGCAATAATATTAGCAGAGTATAAATGGAAACTCTTAAATTATTACGCGACTACTTTCCAATGGCGGTTTTTACCGGCAAGTGTCTGGTCTTTATTAGCGAAGACTGGCGTGTTGAACTCAGCGAGCATAAAGAGAGCGATTTTAGCAAGTCTACTGCTGAGCCGGCTGTTATACGGGTTAGAATTTTCAGGAAGGCCCTGAACGGACAATTTGTACCGGGCCATTACGAAGATTTCCAGCTTGAATCGCTTGGTGAGCTTGCCGAACAGATTGAAAAATACGTGCAGTTGGCGCTCGGCACGAACATCAGGGAAAATATCGAGTGAACTGTGCACATAATTGTCTTCTTTGTATTTATCCTACCGGCTACAATCTGGTCTATGAGTAATTTAGCGGTTGAAGAAATTAATGGTGGTGTGGTATTTGCCACAAAGGTTGTGCCGGGCAGCAGCATGACGGCTATCTGTGGTTTGCTTGATGAGATGGTGAAAATTAAGGTTGCTGCGGCACCTGAGAAGGGAAAAGCAAACCAGTGTCTGCTTGATTTTCTGGCGAAACAACTTGGTGTTAAAAAGAATGCTGTTAAGATAGTCTCCGGCAAAACGAATCCAATAAAGAGCGTGCAGGTTCTTGGAATCTCGGTCGAGCAACTATCAAACAAACTGAACTTAAATAAACATAGCGTGGGTCAATGAGTGACCAATCATCTCTGCTTTCACAAGACCATATAGTTGACGAGTCTTCACTAAGATATATGCTGAAGTTAGCTGCGCCGATGGTAGTGACGACCCTATCGTTCACCATTATGCAGTTTGTGGATAGATACATGGTATCGCGGCTGGGGACGGAAGAGCTGGCGGCGATTTTACCGGCAGGATTTGCCAGTTTTCTGCCAAGCGGCTTCGCCATTGGCACAATGGTAAGTCTGAGCACGTTTGTGAGCCAGAGTCTTGGCAGAGGCGATACGAGAAGCTGCTCGAATTATTTCTGGCAGACAATATACATGGGGTTGGCGTACTTTGTGTTTGTCGTGGCGATTATGTGGCCTACTGCTCCGTGGATATTTAAGATAATGGGACAACCCGAAGCAGTGGCTGAGATGGAAGTGGTATATTTTAGAATCATACTTTACGCCCATGTGCTGGCCGTCATTAACTGGTCAGCCAATCAGTTCTTTATGGGTATACACAGGCCGACTATCACAATGTATGCCTCGATATGTGGGCAAGTGGTCAACGTAGCGGCTAATTACGTATTGATTTTCGGCAAATTGGGTCTGCCGGCCATGGGCATTGCGGGCGCAGGCTGGGGGACATTTATCGGGATAGCTGTGGGGGCTGTTATCAATATGTCTGTTTTCCTCAGCGGCGGTATGAATACGACCTTTAAGACAAGGAGAGCAGCGCACCTGGATTTCAGCAAGATGTATGACTTGCTGAGAGTGGGGCTGCCTGCAGGATTTGGATTAATGATGAATGTGGCTTTCTGGGGAATGATTCTGTTTGCATTAGTCGGGCGATTCGGCACGGAGGCATTAGCGGCGACAAGTGCGGTGCTTTCGTACACAAGCCTGTCGGTGATGCCCGTTGTTGGGATAGGTACTGCTTTAGCCGCGGCGGTCGGTAAGACAATAGGTGCGGGCAGAAAAGAGCTGGCAACCAGGCAAACCCATGTTTGCTTGAAGGTGGCGCTGGTTTATATGGGATTGGTGGGGATTTGTTTCCTTGTATTCAGAAACACTTTAATGGCGTTTTGGTCTTCCGACGAAGAAGTCATCAGTGTTGGGGCTAATATTTTGATTTGCGCAGCTATATACCAGGTGTTTCATGCCGCACGGATTATCTACGGCGGATCTTTGCGCGGAGCCGGTGATACGTTATGGTTGGCGATTGTCTCGGCGCTGGGGTCAGTGGTAATATTGTGGCTGGGCGGTCTACTGATAGTTACTCTTTTCGGTAGGCTCGGGGCATTAGGGCCGTGGATTGTAGCTACAGTCAGTATTATTGTTCTGGGCCTGGCGAATTGGTGGAGATTCAAGAGCAACAGGTGGATGAAGATAGATTTGTTCAAGCGTCGTCCTGTCGTCGTACCAGTCGAGACCGAAGCGGTGGTCGAATAGGATTGGATTAAATGGTTAATCTGTCCGTGGGTAACTTTAGAGAATGTCATTTGGGTCCGTAAGCGTTTGCAAGCGGATGTTGCGAACAGCACCGGCCGTTTGCCAGTTTGCAATGCCAAGCGGTTGAGATAAGTCCACTTCCGGCCGGATGTCGATTTTTCGGTCGGTTGTCACCACATCGACAATTTTTTCATCGTCGAGCCATGCTTCAATCTTGTCGGGCGTGACGCGCAACCGGACGCGGTACCATCGGCCGGTCTCGAAGGCGACGATTCGTGTGGTCTCATTGTTCGCGGCGTCATAGTAATCGAGATTGGACAGGCCGCAGACTTCGCCGCCCCAGCCGCCCAGGATTAATGAGCAGGGATTGTCACCGACGGGAAAGGTCAGACCACAGAAAAAGTCACTTCCGGTGATGCGCTTTGCTTCGAGACTGATTTCATAGTTCATGCGGACGACCGGACCGGTCCAGTTTATACCGGTCATGTCATTACCCATCTCCATAAAGATGCTGCCCTCTTTTACATAGACGTCGCCCTGGCCGCCAAAGTCTGTAATCGCCCACTGGCCCATTGTTTTGCCGTCGAAGAGGCTGATTTCGCTCGGCTGCAAACTCTCGGCCACAACTGTTTCATTAGGCTCATTTGGTGATGCGGGACCACCAGAGTCACGACAGGCACTCAGCACAAAAACGAGCAGCAGAAATAATGCGTATGGCGTATTGGATAAGAGGCGACGAGATAAGCTTCCGATATTAGTACGTTTCCGGTTCATTACATAACTCCTAAAATAATTACGTTGAACAAAATAACCTGGTAAACTAAATTAGACAACAGTTTTTTATTCAAACTAAAATATTTTAGAATCGTATTTATAGAGAATATAAAATATACAGGGCTTTTCTGACGATAAGGTATGTAGCGGCAAATACTTAGTCGAATTTTCCAGCTTCGGTTTTGTAAGAGGAATTACAAAGGCCGCATTTTGCAGCGTCTTGCAAAAGGGGAAAACCGGCAATAATCAGAACAAATGATTAAACGCAGTTAAAAAGCTATGAAAAAAGTTCTTTTGCTAATTTTGTGCCTTGCGGCCTTGACTTCTTCGGTATGTTTCGGCCGGGATGAACCCCTGGCCAATGAGGGTAAAGCAGGTCTGTACGCCAAGTCGATTGAACGGGTCCTTCGTTTAAGAGAGGACCAGGTCGATTTGGCTACCGCTGCTTTGATTATTTCCGAAAAGTGGAGCGACCTTGTGTACGGCCGCCGGTATCTGTCAAGATTGGATGATATGGCATTGGAGATTCGTGCGAGGCTCGAAAAGAAAAAGATTAGGGATAAATACCGTGCGATTCCAATCATAAATGAGTATCTGTTTGATGAACTTGGATTTAGAGCGATTTCAGAGGCAAGTGACCCGAATGATTTGTTTTTGCACTCTGTGCTTGACAGGAAAAGAGGGTATTGCCTTAGTCTTTCGGTTCTTTATCTTTCACTCGGTGAACGCCTTGACCTGCCTCTTTACGGGGTTGTCGTGCCGGGACACTTCTTCGTTAAATACGATGATGGGCAGGTGCAATTCAATATTGAAACAACAAGTAAAGGTGGAACTGCTTCTGATGAGCATTACATAACGAAATTCAACGTGCCGGAGGATGAGCAAGGCAGTATCTATATGAAAGTGCTCAGTAAGATCCAGACGTTAGGTTGTTTTCTTAATAATCTGGGCAACAGTTACTGCGATATTGGCGATCCGGATTCTGCATTGCTTGCACTTGAAAGGGCAGTAGAGATAAATCCGTCCTTGTCGGAGTCCCGGGCGAATCTGGGAAATCTTTATCTAAAAAAGGGGCGGATAGAAGACGCTCTATACGAATACAGGACAGCCCTGCAAATCAACCCAAATGATGCGAAGACATATAGCAACCTCGGCAATGCATACACTAAACGAGGATGGCTCAACGAGGCGATTGCGCAATATATCTATGCACTCAAGCTGGACCCGAAATTCAATCAGGCATACAAAAACCTGGCAAGTGCTTACTGTCAGGCGAAAATGTATGGACAGGCGATAATACAATTGCAGGAGGCACTTGTTTTGGAGCCGAAAGACGCTTCTCTATACAGCCAATTGGGTGACGTCTATGAGCAGATGGGCAATTATGATGAAGCAATATTTCAATATAAAAAGGCCCTCCAGATTAAACACAATTTATCCGAGGCCCACTACGGCTTAGCCGTCTGCTACAACAAGCTGGGTAAGGTAAACGAGGAAATTCGGGCATACAAAAAGGCATTGGCGGTTAAGCCTGATATGGTAGCTGCTTTAGTGGGTTTGGGCAACGCTTACTTCGGCAAAAAGAAGTATGATGCTGCTATTGAACAGTATAAAAAAGCCATTCGGACAGCAGGCGATGACGGCACGATTTTTTACAACCTTGGAGCGGCATATTCCAACAAGGACGATTACAAGCAGGCAGTTGCCGCGTATTTGAAGGCAGTTGAGCTTGAGCCGGAAATGGGTGATGCGCACAATGGATTGGCCTTTGCTTTTTACAAGTTAAAAAAGTACGATTTGGCTGCCAGGCACATAAAAGTGGCCGAGCAATTAGGTTCCGAGATCGATAAACAACTGCTCACCGTCATCAAAAAGAAATCGCGATAGGCACTAATAAAACCTGCCCGAATATTATTCATATCTCGATCAAGTTGGGATCTGTCGAATTTCGAATCGAGGATTTCTCACCAATTTACTTGACTTTGAGGCGTAAAAGTGTATAATTATATTGTTTGAAGTTGCTTTGCCAGAGGCAGAACGTGATGGAAAAGTGCCGTTCTATTATCCCAATTCGGCCAAAATACCGGCAGATATCGGTGTACACAGTGTGCGCCGTGAAATATTTACAATTCCCTGCTGGCGCAGGGACAATTTTTAGAAGGGTAAAAAAATGGAAGTGAAAATTAAAAGAACAAAAGTAGTAGCGAGTGTGTTGGCTTTGGCTGCGCTGGTCATCTTCTCACTGACCGCAGGCGGAGGTAACCTTGAGCCGACTTCTCCGCCCGGTCCGACGATGAAGACGCTGGATGAGATATATACTGCTGCCTCATCCGGTGGTGGAGGCGTCTGTGAGGTATCAGGAACCGAATATGCCGCCGATGACAGAAAAATTATCGCTATGCACATCGTCGAATATCCCGGTTCGGGTATCCCTGGATATAAAGATCTTGAGGATGCCAGTAAGATTCTTGAAGTGAGGCATACAGTGACGGTGCCTATCGATCCAGGTTCCGGTCTGCCCGCAGGCTCCAGGCAACACGGCCCTATTACCATCGCTAAGAGCATCGATAAGGCTACGCCAGGTCTGCACAAAGCCTGCGTTACGGGCCAGAACCTCGCGGAAGTGATTCTCGATTTCTATCGTGTCGATCCAAATACAGGTCAAGAGGAGGCTTATTACAGAATTACCCTCAAAAACGCCATGGTCATAAGCATTAGGCCCACGACCAATTTCGTAACGCCGGACAGCTACAGACATATGGAGTGGGTCTCGTTGGTCTACGAGGAAATCGAATGGAACTGGCTGCCCGACGACAGTATCGTTGAGATGGACAGGTGGCGTGCCCCAAGCGGCGGATAATAGACACCAACAAGGTCGGCTCCAGTTCGGCTTTATGTCTGCGGCAGGCTATTGGTCTTTTTCGATAAGGGCAGGATTGCGCCCACTGGAGCGGAAGGTATGAGGCCAAATTGGATTTAACAAAACAAAAGGAATATAGCGATGAAACTTAAGAGAGTATTAAGCGTTTCAGTTTGCACGGCAATATTGATATTGTTTGCTTCTCTGACCTCAGCTAAAAACATAGACCCGGATAATGACGGTTCCCAGTACGCTTATGGCGAAAACGTTGGCTGGCTGAACTTCGAGCCAAGCGAGGGACCAGGGATAACCGTTAACGATGCGAACCTTACCGGTTTTGTCTGGGCCGAGAACATCGGCTGGATAAATCTCGATCCGAATGATGCCAACCCAAATACTGGAATAGCTAATGATGGCACGGGCCTTTTGACCGGCCTGGCCTGGGGTGAGAACGTCGGCTGGATAAACTTCGACCCGAATGTCCCAGGTGACTCAAATTATTACGGCGTTACTATCGACCACGACGGCAACTTCAACGGCTGGGCGTGGGGTGAGAATATCGGATGGATACACTTTAGGTCAACAACTCCTGTGGCCTACAAGGTCCAAACGCAATGGATAACAACCTGTGAGGTTGACTTTGATGATTTGCGTAGGTTTGTTCAGGACTGGCTTGAGTCCGGAGGAGAGTTCCCAGGCGATTTAGACAGTAACGGAAGTGTTAATTTTCTCGACTATACTGTGATTACAGATCTCTGGCTTCAGTTATGTCCGGCGGGCTGGCCGTTAAAATGAAAGTATTTGTTTACCGCGGAGAACGTTCACCGCTTCGGAGGGAACATCCGGGAGATTGTTACTTTCATTTTCCGGATTCATTGAAGATTAGTTTTTCGTCATCAACTAACCGCTTAAAGGCTTTCTGGTCAATCTTGCCATCTTCGATTAGTAAAACTTTACATCTTGCGTTGTCCATATCTGACCTTCAATTCAACAGCTAAATATAAGAAGTTGTCTGTCGCTTGTAAGCATGTTGCTTGTCTTCTCTAACGTCATTTTTTGGCAGGGTAAAGCATAGACTGTTTCCTCCTTCGTTGCCGCTTTCAGCCCATATGCTTCCGCCGTGCATCTCCACAAGTTCCTTGGCTAACGGCA
>VRUL01000042.1 GCA_019456145.1 Planctomycetota bacterium | reverse complement strand
ACTCTTGTTCCATCATCTTTTCAGTTTACGCAGGAAGTGTTTCAAGGTGTGCAATGCATCAAAATAACCTCAAAAGGAACAAAATCGAAAGGATGGCAAAAGATCTGGTGGCTTGATCCCTCCCGAGGATTCGCGTTACTCGGGCATAAGAGCACAGCTAGCTTTGAAGATGGCAGTGAACGCCTTGTATCCTTTTCAAAGGTTAGCAAATTGAAAGAGGTGGCACCTGGCATATGGTGGCCGATGGAAGCATCTATGGTATCGAGGCCGTATGAGCCCGGAAAATCTTACGAAAGGTTTGTCTATCGTGCTTCTAACGTCGTTGCGAATGACCCTAATTTTGATGAGAGTGTCTTCACTGTTCCTTTTCCAGAGGGTTATTTAGTCGATGACCAGGTTACCGGAAGAAAGTACACAGTCGGACAACAATAGCACAGAGTAATGATAAAATAAGTTCTTTTATACGAGCCTTATCTTTCCCCTAAAGAAAAAGGCTGCTAATTCCAGAAAATAGTGTTTTTAACGAATCTCCAATACTTTTCCATGCTGCCTGCCCCGTTAGAAAGAAAGCCCTGCTTTCTAACGGGGTTTACAACAAAAATCCCCGGCCAAAAAAAAGTGTGTTTTTGGTAATTTTCTTCTTGTCTATTGTTTGGAAATCTGTTAAAATGCCTATATGTTTACCAGAAGGTAAACATAAACCGCCAGCAGCTTGCCCCTTTCCCTGTGGGGGGCGACAGATTTAGCGGAGAACCGCACGAGTAGGGCAAGTCGCCCAAGTCAAATATCAATAATCAGTAAGAAAGGGCCCTATTCATGCACAAGCTTTATGAGATTCCCTTCATTACTCTGTTCCTTTTTGCATTTCGCACATTTTTATGGCTAAAAAATCCGTTTAATCAGCGCAATCCGCGATTAATGAACTATTTACGTGCCTATAAGACACGCTCTACAACTGTAGAGGATTCTTTACAAATCTGCTCCTTAATTATGCAAAACGAACCCAATTTACCGGATACTCAAATGAACGTAACTACTACTATAACAAAGGATTATGGAAATGAGACACTTAGCGGACTAGGGAAAAACGAACCCAAAACGAACCCAATCAAAGCCAATACAAACCCAATTAAAGCCAATATAATGCCAAAACAAACCCAATACGAACCCAAACAAACCCAATTTCACACCAATTTGGGGGTGTTGAAGCTGGTATCAACTTCGCGGATGATAAAATCTTTCCTTAACATTTTCGGGTCACCTTGTGTTAATGTCGGAAAAACAGGCGAATATCAGGTCCAATATGGTCCAATTCAAAGAAACACTTCAAAAACACATCTGAAGCCCCGCCCCACAATCGAAAGATTTATACTTCAGGAACGGGCAGGAAGATACGAATTGGACATTCCTTCACGCCGGGAAATTGTCATCAAGTTTCAACTTGTAAATGCCTTGAAACGTCAGGAACCTCTGCCCGATCCGGCCATCTGTACAGCCGACATCATGATTGTCAACGCAAATGAAAAACATGCAACCTTTAAGCTGACTGTTCATAACCTGGGAAACGCTCCCGTAAGAGAACTGCCCGTAGTTATCATGGGTAGTTTTCAGGGTAAAAAACGTGTACTTGCACGCACTGTAATAGATCTTCTTCCTGAATCCAAAGATATGCGGTCTTCTAAAGTTTCAATAACGCTGAATAAGATTACGCTTTCACCCGGTCTTAAAGCTATTATTGATCCCGACCGAAAGATTGAAGAGATCTGTGAATCGAACAACGAAGCATCGATTTCATGCAAAGAAGGTTGAAGAATCCTATCTGCTAATTATGTAGTCAGGCATTAAGATGCCTGTAAACTAATGAGGGGGCATTGTTCGAATACCAGGATGAACGAGGGTGACGTGTAGCGAGAATGGGCAGCAGTCAACATGAGTCGGTTACTTCTCATCACATTTTGATTTGTCTCAACGACAACCCGAATTGAATCATGGGTTTAAATGCCCGATTTTCGGAATGGGTGTTGTCGCACAGTTTAGTGGGCCCACAGGTTTATAAAAGATAGAACTTGCTGTGGAAAACCAGGATAGAGGATTGAACCAATCAAATAAAACTTCAGACTTGACCGACCTGGCTTCATAGAGGATTCAATGACCATCTCTCATGTTCCCTGCACTTCGGTTACTTTTGTCATTCTGGCTTCTTTTTGCCATCTGCTTGATTGTAACCGGGTGATAATCGTTGATATCATTCTTAGACAGCTTGTTATTCTGTTGAGGATGTGTTATAATCCTTAGCGGTTTTTCAGGCCCTGGATTTCGTGGTAAGGGTGGTTTACTATTTTGCTTCTTTAGAAGGAGGCGATTCTATGGGACAGACAAAAGGTAAAGGTTTAAGTCGACGCAGTTTTTTGCGTGGTGTAGGTGGGATGATCGCGTTTCCGACAATTATATCGGCTACCGCACTCGGGGCCGAGGGTAGGCCTGCGGCAAGTGAGCGGATTGTTATGGGAACAATCGGATTCGGCGGACGTGCGAGCCATGTAATGCCTGCGTTTATGCGTGAGGACGATGTGCAGATGGTCGCTGCCTGCGATGTTAAAGGGAATCGGCGGAAACTTGCGCAGACAACAATCAATCGGCATTACGGAAATACCGACTGCGATGTTTATATCGACCTGCGGGAGTTGTTGGCACGAGAAGATATCGACGCGGTGCTGATCGCTACGGGTGATTACTGGCATTCGGCGGCGGCCTGCCTGACGGCCCGGGCTGGTAAGGACATGTACTGCGAAAAACCGATGAGCGTGACAATCACCGAAGGACGGGCGGTGGCGGATACAATGAAACGATACGGCAGAATCTTCCAGACCGGAACGCAGCGGCGAAACGTAAGCCAGTTTATGTTTGCAGCTAACCTCGTACATAAGGGCCTGCTGGGCGAACTGAAAACCATTCATGCCGAGAAGGCACCGAAATGGCACGACACATACGAGACTGTTCTGCCTGCAGAACCGGAACCGCCTCGTGAGGTTTTAGACTGGGATTTGTGGCTGGGCCCGGCAGCGTGGAGGCCTTACAATTCCCAGTATGCATCACGTGGATTCTGGGGTGGTCATCTGGATTTTGCGGGCGGATCGTATACCGAGTGGGGAAGCCATACTGTCGATCTTTGTCAATGGGCGGCGAAGAAAGATGATACTTCGCCGGTGACTTATCATCTCGTTGGCAAGGATGTAGAGGCATACTATGAGGACGGGCTTAAACTTGTCCTTCGGGCTGACATAGGCCGGGGTTCGTGCGGTGTACGTTTCGAAGGGACCGAGGGCTGGATAGAAGTGGATGATTCAGGGCATATCGATATCCACCCGGAATCGCTCAGGTCCAAACGCAAGCTGGGAAAAGGGTATCCTGTGGACGACCATGTGAGGGATTTCCTTAACAGCTTCAAATCGCGAAGGCAGCCGGCGGCTCCGGCAGAGGGGGCGCACCGTTCGATAACCGCCTGCCATGCGGCTAATATTTGCCGGCGGCTGGGCAGGAGCGTGAAATGGGATCCGGTTAAGGAAGAATTTATCGGTGACGAACAGGCCAATCGATTGAGTACAAGGGCTTATCGTCAGCCGTGGAGGCTGTAAAGGATCTTTTATGAAAAGGTTAGCAAAGCGGATTGGCAGGATAAGGAGTGTAAAATGAATCGTTACCAGTTAATTTTTGGTTTATTAATATTTGGCTGTATTATCGCGACAGGTACATCGTGGGCGGATACGGGGACTGTCGATACCGAGGTGGTGGCCGCGACAAAGGGAGGCCCCACAGAACTGAAGAATCTCGAACTACGTGCGATAGAGACGATAAAGAGCGATGCATCAACAATGGAAAAAGACCACTCGTGCCGGATATTGCGTGTAATCGGAACTCCAGATTCCATTGAGGCACTGGGAGCATTATTGACGGATGAAAAACTTTCGCATATAGCCCGCTATGCACTGGAGCCTATGCGCTATCCCGAGGCGGACAAGGCGTTGAGCGATGCGCTGGGCAAGACCAGCGGTAAGGTAAAGGTTGGAATTATCAATTCGCTTGCTATGCGGGAGAATGAACGAAATTACGATATTTTAGTACCATTGCTCAGAGATAACGATACCGAGGTCACATACGCCGCAGCATGGGCATTGGGTAGGATCGGGTCATCGAAGGCGGTGAGTGCGCTTTCTGAACATTATAAATATTCGGGAAAGAAAAAACGGTTCGCTGCTGCCGACGGATTGCTCAACGCGGCTGATCAGTTGGTCGGCAAAGGCAGTTTACAGGAAGCTGTTGCGATTTATAAGCAGCTTCACCGAGCAAATTCTCCGGAGCATGTTCGGATGGGTGCGTTTCGAGGATTGATTGAGGCTCAACCCGATAAGGCTGCAGGTATGCTTATCGAGGCTATCGGCAGCAATGACTGGAAGACCAGGGGCCTGGCAATCGATATGATTGTTACGCTCAAGGGACAAGGTGTTACCGAACGGTTTACGGCGGGCCTTGATAAACTGGACGCTGACACACAGGTTCTGATGATCGGCGCATTGGTTGGGCGGGGCGAAAAGGAGGTATTGAGGCCTGTTATAACAAAGGCTGCATCCGGTTCGAATGCAGAGATTCGTGCGCTGGCGATAAAGTCGCTGGGGGATATTGGTGATGCAGGTTCGGTACAGGTATTGGTCAACGTAATAGAAACCGGTAAAAACGATGAGGAAAAAAAGCTGTCAGCGTCAAGTCTGAGGCGGTTATCGGGAAAGAATATTAACGGTCAAATCGTTAAATCCATGAAGACAAGCAGCGCCGAAGGCAGAGTCAAGTTGATTGAAATTCTGCGGGATCGCGATGCTGCAGAAGCGGTTGATGAACTGTTGGTCGCAGGTTCGGATAAAGATGCCGATGTACGCAGAGCAGCTTTTAAGGCTCTTGCCGATTTGGCAGGGCCTGGTCATCAGAAAGCCCTTATCAAACTGCTGTTGGACCTGAAAGGGGATGCGGGCCGGCCCGAAGCGGAACGGGCGGTTGTTGCAGTTTCCCGGAATCTCGACGAGGCAACCGGTACAAAGCCGATACTTGCAGTGATGAATTCGACAGCAACAACAAAATGTTCTTTACTGCGTGTACTCGGTGGGATCGGTAATGCAAGAGGATTTGTAGTAGTACGTCAGGGGCTTAAAGACAGAAATCCTGAGGTTCGGGATACGGCAGTTCGTACGCTTGCGGACTGGCCGAATCCTACGGCGGCACGTACACTGCTGGAAGTTTTTCAAACAACCTCAAACAGAACACATCGGATAGTAGCGCTACGCGGGTGTGTTCGGCAACTGGGTATGGGGGGATTGGCTCCGGCGGATATGCTTAATATATGCAGTGAGTTAATGAAGGGTGCGGATCGACCTGAAGAGAAAAAGCTGATCCTGGCTTGTCTTGCAAAGTCGGGCGATCCCGGTGCGACAAAGATTGTTGCCCCTTTGCTGGCCGACAACAAAGTAAGGGCCGAGGCCGAACTTGCAATGCTCGGCATTATTCGTAATATGATGGGACCGATGCCGGATGAGGCTAAATCGGCGGCACAGAATTTGCGCAATAAATCTAAGAATCAGGCAATAAAAAAAGAGGCGGCGGCGGTTGTACGGCTGGTCGAGAAGTTCGAAGATTATATCATGGCATGGCAGGTTTCCGGTCCGTATTCAAAGCCCTTCGCCAACACGTTTGATACAGCATTTGGGCCGGAACAGACCGACGCCGAAGATGTGGTATGGAAGATACTTCCAATCAGCAAAATCGGTGATCGTCCATGGATGTTTGATCTGCAGAAGACTCTCAGGGGGCAGCGCAAGGCAGGTTATGTTCGTACGTGGGTGCATTCCGATCAGGAACAGGCGGCAAGGCTTGAGTTCGGCACCGATGACGGTAATAAAGTATGGTTCAACGGCAAGCTGATCCATGCAAACGCCGAGGGCGGTGCGGCGGTACCGGGTGAGCATAAGGTGGGTGTAACACTGCAGAAAGGCTGGAATGTTTTATTGCTGAAGGTTACACAGGATACGGGATCGTGGCAGTTTTGTCTTGCCATTCGAAAACCGAATGGCAACAAACTCGAAGGATTAGGTATTAAGGCAGGTAAACCGACAAAATAATACTCCATTAATACTACAAGTCTTCCTTGGTGAAGGTCACCTCAAATTCCCTTTTTGCGTGTACCATACCTTTGACCTTGGCGGAGTTATACTTTCCGGTGGGCTGGGACAATTAGAAATAGAAGGATTGGGCCGGTGGACGATCAGGCGAGGAGATTCGTTTTATATTAAAGCAGGTTTTAAGCACAGGCTTGTCAATTTAGGCAAGCGGGCCATAAAACAAATTACTGTAATGGATCCGCCAAGGTACTGATTTTGAAAGAAGATATAAGATGAATGAAGAAAAGTTGGCAATTGAGGGAGGAGCCAGGGCGATTTGCGAACTTGGGCCCTTCCCAACAAAGATTGGCGTTGATGAGCTTTTGGAAATTCTGGATATGTGGGAATTTCGCCCGGAGAATGCGGCTAAGATAAAGCAGATTATCGAAAGCGAGAACAATCTAAAAGGCCCGCATTTGTTCAGGTACTATAATCCGAAGCCGAGTAAAGTAGCTGCGGCGGAAAAAGCGATGGCCGATTTGGTGAGCACGGAATACTGCCTGGCGGTTAACTCGTGCACGTCAGCTCTGGTTGCCAGTTACAGGGCCCTGGGTATTGGGGCAGGTGATGAGGTGATAGTGCCTGGTTATACTTTTTTTGCGACGTCAGCTACGGTTGTCTCAGCTAATGCTATTCCAGTAATTGTCGATGTTGATGAAACTCTGTGTATAAATCCCGAAGCAATTGAAAAGGCGATAACCAAACGGACAAAAGCGATTGTGCCTGTTCATATGCGGGGTGCTCCGGCCCAAATGGATGCGATTATGGATATTGCCGAGAAGAAGGGGTTAGCCGTGATTGAAGATGTTGCTCAAGCGGGCGGTGGATCATTTGGCGGCAGGCGATTGGGGAGTATCGGCACTATCGGGTGCTTTAGTTTCGATTACTATAAAGTTATCGTCAGCGGGGAAGGTGGGTTTGTCACTACCGATGACGAATGGCTTTATACGCGTGCACAAAGCTGGCATGATTGTGCTGCATGCTGGCGCCCAGACCGGTATGCCAGGGAGCAAAAGGAAGGAGAGCTTTTCTGTGGTGAAAACTATCGTATGAGTGAATTGGAGGGCGCTGTTGCCTTAGCGCAGATACGCAAGGCTGACGGGATGATTGCCGGCTACCGGCGTGCAAAGAAAATGATTAAGGAGGCCATCGAAAAGTTCGATGGTGTGAGTTTTCGGCGACTGACCGACGAGGCCGGTGACGCTGGAATCTGTTTGGTTATGTTTTTGCCTGATGCTGATACTACACGGCGAGCGCTTGAAGCCATGCAGGCAGAAGGTGTGCCGGCCGGTGGAGTATATGATTCGAAGGTGCGGGACTGGCATGTGTACTATTACTGGGAGCATATCTTAGATAAAAAGTCGGTGGCGCCGGACAGGCTGCCCTGGAGCGCTGTGCCGGAAAGTGAACTGCCGAAATATTCACAGGATATGTGTCCCCGTGCGCTTGACCTTTTATCACGCGCGATTATAGTGGACATCAATTATAATTATTCGGACAGGGACTGTGCCGCGATTGCCAACGGGATTAATAAGGTCCTTCGGGCGATGTTAAGGTAGCTTGTGTTAAAAGGAGTGAAAAGATGATACCTGTAAGTGTTTGTCTCGAAACGGTTTTTACTGATTTGCCCGTTGAAGAAAGGATCGCTAAGATTGCCGAAGCCGGGTTTGATGTGGTGGAGTTCTGGCATCCGGAAGGGACGTGGGACGGCAAAGACATTCGGTTCGAGGCCAAAGACGCCGCCTCGATGAAAAAGGCCTGCCATGAACACGGCGTTACGATAAGCGATTTTGCCATGCACGCCTGGGATGGATCTATAGGGGGCTGTCCTGTCAAGGCTGAGGACCACAAGATGTATTTGGAGCAGATTCGCAAGATGATCGCTTTTGGCAAAGCGATTGGGTGTAATAAAGGGATTACGCTTTCAGGTGTGATTGATCCTGCGTTATCAAGGAAACAAATGCGGGAAAATTTAGACAGAGCTTTCGCCAAGGCAACCGAAATTGCCGAAAAAGAGGATTTCACACTTCTGGTTGAACCGCTTAATACGCTGGTGGACCATCCTGGTTATTATCTGGATTCGACCAAAGAAGCGGCTGAAATAGTTCGTGCAATCAAAAGCAATAATCTTAAGCTTCTCTATGATGTCTATCATATGCAGATTATGGAGGGTAAAATAATCGATACAATTGAGAAGAACATTGATATCATCGGTCATTTTCATTCGGCTGGTGTGCCCGGCAGAGCTGAGCTTTTCGATACAGAGGTCAATTACCCGGCTATTCTCAGGAAACTTGAGACTCTCGGTTATAAGGGCAATTTCGGCTTGGAATATTTTCCGAAGATGACGGACCACAGCGAGTCGCTAAAGAAAATACGCGAATATTTACAGTAGCGTATAAAAGTACAAGTGCGAAGGAGAAAATATCATAAAAGTTATGGCACTTGTTATGCAGATTAGAAATGATCTTCAGGTGGACTTGTGTTATCAGTAAAAGATATTGGTTTTGACACAGATGAAATTGAGCACCGCAAGCAACTTGTCCGCGACCTCTGGGCCGGCAAGCCCGTTGACCATATTCCCGTTATGATTACTGTCACCGATCCGCAGCCGAAATACTCGATTCGGGAGCAGTTTCAAGACGGTGACAAGCAATTGGAAGCTGCGATGTCTACGGTTGCTCATTCCTGGCAGAGCATCAGGGACTGCGACTATATTCCAGCGATGCGGCCGGATGTTGGGTGCTCCGGATTGGCTACAGCTTTTGGGGCTGAGCTATTCTGGGGTGATAATCCTGAACAGACCTGTGGTGTCAAAGAACCTGTGCTCAAAGATGTGGCTGAGGCTTTTGATCTGGTGATACCTGCGGCCGATGGCGGCCAATTGGCTGAAGGGACCGAGCGAATAAGGCGTTTTGCCGAAGCAGGCCATGGGATGATTAGTATATCTTTACTCGATATGGCCGGCGGATTAAATGTTGCCAGTGATCTTTTGGGCGGCGAAGGGCTTTATTTGGCCATGTATGAGAATCCCGAGGCGCTCGAGTGTTTGCTCGGCAAGATACAGGAACTTTTCCTGGCGGCCATCGCTCTTCAAATCGAGGCGGCCGGCGGCCAAGATGCTATTACCGCTACCGATTTCCCGGATACGTGGTTTCCTGAGGGGCGAAAAGGGCATGTCTCCGACGATATCAGCGCCAATATTTCACCGCAAATGTATGAGCGATTCAGTTTGCCTTATCACAATATGGTTTTTGGAAAATACGGCGGCGGTGGGCTGCACAACTGTGGGCCGAATCCTTGTCTGGAATATTATCTAAAACACAATCCGGCACCGAGAGCGATTGATTTGACTTATGAAAACAGCAGGAATGATTTACCTACTATCAAAAAGGTGTGCAGAAAAAAAGCGATTATATATTTGATAGAGTTTCCTGCTCAGCTGCAACAGGCCCTGGCTGCATTCGGGGAAATTATGGAGCTTATGACGCCTGATGTTGTAGTAATACCTGTGCTCACCGTCACGACCGAAGATGATCCGGCCGAGCTTTACCACAGAATGCGACAAATAGCACAAGAATATGCCAAACGAATGGATTGGGGAATGCAATAAAAATGAAAGAAAATAATAGAGGTCTGTCATGAAACTGGCAATGTTAAAGGTGCTTTCCGAGCAGGAGATCAAGGACATTCACGAAGCGAGCCTTGACATACTCACCAATTGCGGTATGAAAATCCTGAGTCGGCGTATGTTTGACTTTTTGAAAGAAAAGGGTCTTGAAGTCGATGAGCAAAACCAAATCGTCCGTTTTTCGCGTCGCTGCATCGAGGATGCTTTGAGCACAATTCCGTCACAGTTTGAGGTCTTCGACCGTGAGGGTAAATTTGCTTTTGTGCTCGGAGATCGAGTGCCGAAAGTAGCCGCCGGCCACAATGCGGTTTTCTGGGTTGATTCTGAAACAGGCGAAAGGCGAAATTCCACTGTTGCCGACGTAGAGCTTTTTGCCCGTATCTGCCAACAGCTCGAATGTATCGATATGATCGGCATCCCGGTCATGCCGCAGGATGTTCCTGACCCGAAGGCAACTTTATTGTATGGTGTGAGGGCCTGTATCGAAAACAGCACAAAACCGATTTACTTTTCTACAGACAACCTGAAAGTTAATAGAGCGTGCATCGAAATGCTTCGGGCGGCCTTTGAGGGAAACTTCCGGGAACAAATTTATGGTATTAATCAGCTATCTCCCACAAGTCCGCTTTTCTGGGAAGAAGGCGCCCTTGACGCTTTAATGGATACCGTGGACGCGGGTGTTCCGATGGCTGTATTACCTGAACCAAACGCTGGAATGTCTGCACCATATACACTTGCCGGCTTGCTGACGATGAACAACGCAGAGTGTCTTTCCGGTCTGGCGATAACCCAGCTTCTCAATCCGGGGCATAAGGTCTTATACGCCAATTCCTGGACGACTACCGATATGACCAGCGGAGCGGCATTGGTCGGCTCAACGGAAACTACTATTTGTCGCATCGCTGCGGCGCAATTGGCCCATTTTTATAATGTCCCCTCCCATACCACCGCGCCGAATTCGGATAACCACGCCCACGACGAACAGAACGCATGGGAAAAGACGTTTAGCATGTTCTCGGCGGTCGGTGCCGGCCACGACCTGATCGTCAATTGCGGAATGTTCGCGACGGGAATGACATGCAGCAACGAACAGTTGCTTATGGACGAGGAGATATCTGCGATGTGCAGGCGAATCGCGGCTGGGGTGTCGGTCAACAAAGATACGATTGCCGCCGACCTGATAAAACAGATCGGCCCGCAGGGCGGGACATATCTTATCACGGATCATACGATGAAATGGCTTTACTCCGACGAGTATATTAAGCCTCGTCTTTCGATCCGTGGTGCATGCGCCTTGTGGGAACAGGACGGAGCCAAAGACACATATCAGTTGGCCCGTGAAAAAATAGGTAAGTATGCTGAATTTTCGCCGCCCCAACTGCCTCCTGATATGGCAGCGAAACTTAACGAAATTATATCTTCTTTTTGAAAATGTTTTTAGGTACGGGGAACAAAGAAGCCTATGAACCTTGATTTTGCAGACTACCTGGTATTTTTTGGTTATATGGCTGCTGTTATTGGCATCGGTTTCTGGGTCGCCAGGCGGGAAAAGGCTACGGCCCGGGCCTATTTTCTGGCGGAAAATAGCCTGCCATGGTTTGCCGTAGGTTTTTCTCTGATCGCATCCAGTATCTCGACCGAGCAGTTTGTCGGTCAGGTGGGTTTTGCTTATCGTTACGGTTTGGCGGTGTCCAATTGGGACTGGGGTGTGCTTCCTTCCGTGACTATTATGCTGGTGTTTTTCATCCCGTTTTATCTGCGGCGCAGAATCAGCACCATGCCGGAATACCTGGAGTACCGCTTTGGGGCCTCAACGCGTGTGGTCTTTGCAGTCATCACGGTGCTCTCTTATGCCTTCATCAATCTTGCAGGTGTTTTATACTCCGGCGGCTTGGCACTTCATGTAATTTTCGGAATCAATCTCTGGCTGGCGGTATTGCTCCTGGCGGTTTTCGCAGGGGCGTATACAATTGCAGGCGGATTGGCCTCGGTTGCCTGGACCGACGTATTGCAATCCATTCTGCTTTTGGCCAGCGGTATGCTTGTGTTCTTTCTGGGTCTCCACAGACTTGGCGGCTGGGACGCTATTCGCGGTCCGTTGGAGAGTGCGCGTGCACACCTGATCCTGCCGGCAGATCATCCGGCACTGCCCTGGACGGGCATGGCGGTGCTCTTTTTGTCCACCAATACCTGGTACTACGCGACCAATCAATATATCAACCAGCGTATATTGGGAGCAAAGGACGAATGGCATGCCCATGCCGGTATGTTGTTCGCGACCTTACTCGGAGTGTTTCTTACATTTTCCGGTTGTTTTCCCGGCCTGATCGCTTACAGACTCTTTCCAAATCTTGCCAACCCGGACGAAGCATATCCGCGGGTGGTCACCGAGCTGGTTGGCCCGCTCGGCTACGGACTCCGAGGCCTGGTTTTCGCCGCTTTGATAGGAATCATAATGTCAACGGTCGATTCACTGGTGAATTCCTGTTCCACTGTGCTGACGATAGATTTCTACAAAAGGTTCTGGAACAAATCCGCAAACGACAGGTCAATGATCCGATTCGGAAGAATATCGTCAACCTTGATATTGCTCGTCGGAGTGTTGTGGGCACCGATGGTGGGCCGATGGGAATCGATTTTTGGCTACTTCCAGGAATGCTGGTTCTTTATGGCTGTGCCTGTCGTAATTGTCTTTCTATCAGCCGTACTGTGGAAAAGAGCGAACAACTTCACCGCCACGGCGACATTGCTGCTGTGTTTGCCTTCGACCTTGCTGCCTTACTTTTTACATCGTTTCAACGTACAGATGAACGCCTTCAACATAGCAGGATTGCTGATAGTTCCGGTGATTGTTTTTCATATCGCCATGGCTTATCTTAGACCCGCTCCCAGCCGCCAAATAGTTGACAAGTGGATATGGAAGCGATCAATGTTACGCCTGCCCGAGGCGATAACGGCCGGGCACTATCCCTGGTATAAAAGACTTTTCTATTGGTGGCTGGTTCTGCTTATCGTGTATGTCGGTCTGTATATAGTCTTCTGGTAAATGAATAACCAGTAGAAATGGTGTATAATAAGACTTCGAGTATTGAACCAATGTTACAGGATAGGCTAAAGAAAGGAACGCTTATGCAAACAGCAGTTAGTACTTATCAACCAGCTTTCTATCGTAGCCCCAAATCACAGATTTTCTGGCTTCTTATCCTATTAATAGGATTCAGCCGTGTCTCGGCTTCACCGGTAAAACAGGCAAAGCTCTGGGAGCCGGTTACGTGGAACTTTCGAAATTCGAGCTATTCCGGCAATCCGTTTGACCTTGTAGTCAAGGCGTCCTTCACCCACACGTCCAGCGGCCGGAAGATCCAGACAGAGTTTTTCTACGACAGCGGTGACACCTGGAAATTGCGCTTCACGGGAACACATACAGGTCGGTGGCGCTTTGTATCCAAAAGCTCTGACCCTGAGCTGAATGGCTTGAAAGGTGATATAGAAGTTCACCCAAATCCCGGTGTACCGGGTTTTATGACAAACTACGGCAGCAAATGGGGACGACTGGGAATCGACAAGGCCTTTGTGCCACAGTATGTGATGTACTGTGATCCGCCCGTGTTTTACCGGAATCCTGATCGCATAGACACTGATATCCGCAAATTCTTTGTCGAACACGGATTCAATGGCTTTCACACTGCTGTTCTTTGCCGTTGGTTCGACCTCAACAAGACTCGCTACAATGAAATCGCGTCATCCGACCCAAATCCCGACCCACGCACCTTCGAGGCACTTTAACTAATTATTCAGAAGGTACACGCGGCCAACGGTGTAGTGTTCATCTGGGCCTGGGGAGATGAGCAACGGAGAATGACACCGAAGAAATGGGGCCTCAACGGCAAAGTCGACAAACGGCTGCAGCGCTACATCTGTGCTCGACTTGGTCCGCTGCCCGGCTGGTCGATGGGCTATGGCTTTGACCTGCAGGAATGGGTGAAGGGAAAGGAACTGCGCGCCTGGCACGAATATATGCACAGCCACCTTGGCTGGTCCCATTTCCTCGGTGGACGGGCACCTGACCTGGCTCAGATATGTGATGGTCTGGATTATTCTTCTTATCAACAGCATCGGCCCAATTACGATATCTACGTCAAAGCTATCGAGCAATACCCCGATAAACCCACTTTTATGGAGGATCGGTTCCGCGTTCGCAAGAACGTCTATCCCAAAAAGGATTATGATTTCGACATGACCCGTAGAGGTCTGTGGCACTCGACAATGGCTGGCGGAGCGGCAAATATCTGGGGCAACCTGCTCAATCCCCGCCCTGATGGTGTATCACACCCTTACCCGAACAAAAAGCAAATCAAGACCTGGACGCTGTTCTGGCAGAACCGCTTCAAGAAAGAGATGATCCGCGATAACAGCATAACCGACGGTGTGTGTATGAAAGTCCAAAGCAAGCTGCTTGTCTTCTATAAAGAGAATGCAGATTCAATCAAAATGAACTTGAGCGAGCTAAAAGACATATTCGATGCAGTCGCCGTCGACACCTGCAAAAAATACAAAGAACTCAGACTATCGAACTTTTCAGCTAAACCAAACCAGGTCTTTATAGCACCTTACAAATCCGACTGGGCCATTGCCGTAAAACGATAAAAACTTAGATGCATCTTTGTTCACCTGCTCCGATATTTCAGATTCCACTTAGAAAATTTTGATTGTTTTATCATTATTACAACCAATCGCGGCCTACAACTACCCTACAACCAAGGAGGCCGTTATCTGCCAATCTTGAAAAAATGTTGACTTTGTAAGTGCTTGTATGTATATAAGCAACTTATTAAAAACAGAAAAAATGGTTAACATTTTCAATGTCCTGTGCTCTGTTGCGCCTTGGTCGTTCCTGCCACTTCATCCAGCCGATAAGGCAGCCCGGGGTGATTGGGATGCCCGCCAGAATAGCACCATAAATAAGCACTGCCGAGGCTCCAAAGCTGTCTATGAGCATTACTTGATCTATGAGCTTTTGATTAATAAATGCTATTACGGCTATGCCAACGAACGATCCAATGTATGACTAAAAAATTTCTAAAATATTAACCTTTGCCTCTATTTTATGTTTATTACTCATGTTTTGCTTTTAAAAGAAAATGGATCATGAACTGTATTCAGGCTTTGCTCTGAGTCTTAATGTAAACAGTGCGTGATGGGCTGTTTTGATAATCCTACTGAGATTTTGTTATCTTACCATTGCTCCCTAACAGTTGATCCAGCGTAATATCACTTAGAAAAGCTGTAATATATTCCTGCAATCCAGACAACTTTTTGGTAACAGGACAGTTGGGCTGTCTAATACATGAGGTCACATCCACCAAACATCTGTTAAGGCTCATCGGACCTTGAACAACCTCAATTATCTCCAGTAGATTTATCTTCGAAGGGGCTTTACTTAGTATAAACCCACCTTTAGGGCCCATATAACTTTTAACGAGTTTAGCTTTCTGAAGCTTTTGTGTCAGCTTACACGCAAGCTGATACGGAATTTCCATATCGTTCGACATTGTTCTGGTCGATACCGGCGCTTGTCTCCTATGTAACGCCAGATTCAACATCACACGCAACGCATAATCAGTATTTCGTCTCAGAATATCCATTTCAAATCAAACCATTAAATCTTAGTCATCTTTCAATATAAGGCATATATAGTCCTGTTCGACCGCTTTGTCAAATCAAAAGTTTTTTAAACTTTTGCAGAATGCGAGCTATGAATCTCATTTCTTCTCGTCTTTTTCAGACAATACCAGACGAAGAAACTGCTTCGTGTCAAAAAACATTTGTTTTATAACTTAAGCTATACCATAAAATACAAGTTGAAGATGCTGATGATCAAGTAAAAATCAGGTACTTTCCGAAATCAAGCTGCATATAAAAATTATCGAGAGTAATAATACGCTTATATTGGACTGAATAGATGTGATATAGCGAAGATAATAAATGAAACTATTAGCTTGCTTAATTGATGCTCTTTCTAACACGAATAATCGTTTGCTGTATCAGCCAGAGATGGTTGGTCTCCTTTTATGCGTAGCAAAGGGATTTTACAAAAAAACCTGACAGGACCTCCCTTTGCTACGTGTGTTTCCCGTCTTCAGAAGTGGCACAGGACGAGGGATTTGGATTCAAATGAAGATAGGGATAGTAGTTTGTTTTATACTGCCCCCCATCAAGCCCTCCAGTTCCCTCACCGCTTTCATACTATTTTTATTACAATTCTATTGTTGAAATATGCTTTTGCAATTGCCAGGTATTTTTACAAGTTGTCGAGCTTTTTGATTAAGCTTCCTTGAAAAGCATCGATAATAAGTTCTGAGTTTATGTGTAACGGCAGTGCGCGCTGTTTTTATTGCAAACAGTCGAAAGAATATGTGGTGCAATGGTTACAGGGATCGAACAGAGAGAAAAGGCTTTGCAGGGCAGCCAAGTGGAATTTTCCACTATTTTCGATAACGCTCCCGTGGTGATGTTTCTTGTGGACTCGAAAAGGCGAATGCGAAGGGCCAATCAGGCTACAATCGAGTTCGCTAAACGGCAAGCCAAAGAGATAATCGGGGATCGGGGTGGAGAAGCGCTTCGGTGCATGCATTCTTTGGATAACCTAAAGGATTGCGGGTTCGGCGATTTTTGTAAAACTTGTTTAGTGCAGCGTACCATGCTGGATACGTTCGAAACCGGAGAGGGCCATTATCGGGTGGAAGCGCAACTCCCATTTATTTGTGGGCAGAAACAACAAGTATCGTACATTTTGATATCGACCACGCCTATGATGGTTTCGGGTGAAAAGATGGTACTGGTGTGTCTCGAAGATATTACCGAAATGAAGCAGACAGAGCATGTGCTCCGCGAGAGCGAATATCTTCATCGTATCACCCTGAGTAACATTTCAGACGCAGTCTTTATGACCGATGATACGGGGACATTTACCTATATCTGTTCCAACGTGCATGTTATTTTTGGTTACTCTTTTGCGGAGGTGCAGACCTTCGGCTGCATTTCCAAACTGCTGGGCAGTGATATTTTAGATGCCGATGAGTTGGAAAGATTGGGGGAAATTAAGAATATTGAACAGGAGATCACCGACAAAACCGGACGATTGCACAGCTTGCTGGTGAATATTAAGAAAGTCTCCATCAAGGAGGGTACAATACTTTATACCTGTCGCGATATCACCGAACGTAAGTTGGCCGAAGAACAAGCACACCAAGCAGAGCTTTTTCACATCTCGCGTTTAAATATTCTTGGAGAAATGGCCTCCGGGTTAGCACACGAACTTAACCAGCCTTTATGTGCAATACTCAGTTGTGCGGACCTCTGTTTACGTGCCACTGCCGGTGAAATAAAAAATATTGACAGATTAAATGAAAATCTGCGAACTATTGAAACGCAGGCTGAGCGAGCGGGAAATATAATTCAACATATCAGGGCTCTTGTAAAGAAAAAAAATACACAATACTCAGCCATTGATGTTAATGACCTTATTCGAAAGACTCTGTGCTTTATAGATACTGATATCCGGCGTGATGAGATTAAGTTAAGCCTGGAGCTTTCAGAGCAGATGCCAAAGGTAACTGCAGATCCAATTCAAATTGAACAGGTTTTGTTGAATTTACTCCGCAATGCGATTGAAGCTATGGCCGATACTGATATAGAAAAACGAAGTTTAATCATACAGACGACACGAGATTCAGAGAATGTGGTTAAAGTTTTGATGCGTGATAGCGGAGATGGGATGACCACCGAGGTTGAAAAGCAGTTGTTTAATCCCTTTTTTACGACCAAGCCGGATGGCCTTGGTGTTGGATTATCGATCAGTTATTCAATCATTGAAGCCCATCATGGAGAATTCTGGGCAAAATCTAATTCTGATCGTGGCAGCACTTTTGGATTTACTTTGCCCGTTGCAAAAACACAGATATTTGCTTTATGATTGAAGCGTTATTTATCTGTGTTCCGATTATACTGATATGTTCAATAAGGAGTTGAAGATTATGTCAGAGCATAACCCTACGGTTTTTATAATAGATGATGATGGGGTTGTACGCGATACAATCGGGCAGCTTGTTGAAACTGTTGACCTCAACTCAAAGACATTTGCCTCCGCTGAAGAGTTTCTTGCTTCTTACGATCCGATTCAATCTGGATGTCTCGTATTAGATGTTCGTATGCCGGGTATCAGTGGCCTAAAACTCCAGAGCAGACTCAAAGAAAACAATGCGCATATTCCGATTATTTTCATCTCGGGCCACGGCGATATTCAGATGGCAGCACAAGCATTTAAAAACGGTGCGGTAGACTTTATAGAAAAACCATTCAGAAATCAGGTTTTACTCGATCAGATTCAGGAAGCTATTGCCAGGGATACCCAGCTTAGGCAAAAACAGACTATCCGAAAAGCAGCCAGAGACAAACTCGAATCTCTTACACAAAGAGAGCAAGAAGTGCTGGATCTGGTCACGGCAGGTAACGCCAACAAGGTAATAGCCACGAAACTGGAGCTTAGCCAAAGAACTGTGGAAGTACATCGTGCCAGTATCATGGAGAAACTGCAGGTTGATTCAGTGGCTGAACTTGTAACTCTGGTAGGTGGAGCAAACGATATGCAATAATTTATTCGGACGTTATACGCTATACTATTCATTCATATCAATTTTTTTCAAGCTACATTTATTTAATGACACGCCATAGAACTCGTTGCGGCCGATAATATCATTGCCAGTGCCAATGAAGCCAATTTAATATCGGAGCCTAAAGGGGTTTTGTGGCAGACCACAGTTTTTCTAAGTAAAACCACACCCCCTTATTGTGGTATGTCGCAGCCAACTTACCTTCTTAAACTAACGATTGTCTATCCAATAAACAATCGGTTCGTTTTACTTTGTTTTGAATATTGGACTGAATTAATGAGATATAGCGAATATAATAAATGAAACTATTAGCTTGCTTAATTGATGCTCTTTCTAACACGAATAATCGTCTGCTATATCAGCCAGAGATGGTTGGTCTCCTTTTTAGCTATTTTATAGCTATGCGTAGCAAAGGGATTTTATTTTACAAAAAAACTTGACAGGACCGCTCTTTGCTACGTGCGAAAATAACGGCTTGACCCTATGGGGTTTCAGCTTATCAATATAACGAGTGAAAAAGATATTGTTACCCTTATTAGAACTGTTTTGGTGTGTTTGTTGCACATCAAAATAATGTATGGTTCCTGTCAGAGCCAAGTTGTAATAATATGGGCGGCAATACTTTTAGTGAAGTTGATAATAATGCTAATATTTTAAGGAGTTAAATTATGTCAAATGATATGACAATAGAGCAGGTGAACAACGCTCTCACAGAAAGGGCGGGTAAATACCTCACCTTCGCTCTGGCCAATGAGGAGTACGGCCTGGAGATTTTGAAGGTCCGTGAGATTTTCGGTTATATGGATATAACCGCAGTCCCGCAGACGCCGGGGTATGTAAAAGGTGTAATCAATCTGCGCGGACAGGTTATACCGGTAATCGACTTGCGGGCCAAGTTCGGTATGGAAACCACGGAAGTTACAGAAGAGACCTGCATCATCGTTGTGGAGATAACTCAAGACGACCAGAAGTTCAGCACCGGCATTGTGGTCGACCATGTACAGGAAGTCCTGGATATAGCCGGTGAGGATATAGAGGAATCACCGCAGTTCGACTCTTCCGTTAATACGGATTTTATTCTCGGTATGGGCAAGATCGGCGACACAGTCAAGATACTGCTGGATATCGACAAGGTATTGAACAGTGTCGACCTTGTCAAATTTGCCGGTGCCGCAAAGAAAGCCACAAAGACAACCGCAAAGGATGCGGCGAAAGAGACTGATGCAAAGCAAGAAGTAAGTACGGATACAAGTACAGAGAAAGGAGATAAAGATGAATAGGGCAAAAATATTGTTGATTGCCGTTGTTTTTCTCAGTACAGCGAGTATCTGTCAAGCTGATGACAGCCATGAAGCAAAACTCGCAAAACTTGAAACTGAGAGTTCTCAGTCAACGGTGGCAGAAAAGTCAAAGAGCAAAGAAAAGACCTTAGCTGAAAAAATTGACGAAATGGAAGCCAACTTGAAATTACAGCAAAGCAAGAAAGCTCAGGCCACCCGTAATAGTCAAATCAAAAGTGCAGAGGCTAAGAGTAATTCACAAACCAGCGATAGCAATCTGATGAATAAGCTAAAGCTGGGCACCCAGCCGTTTAGAGCTACCAACGAATGGAATAGTTTTCTAATGAAGCCGATTGCGATTAACTTCTTAGGTTCTGCCAATGCCTCAGCCAAACCAGGGCCCAAGTACCTGAATCTGCGCCCCAATGAGGACTTCAGTTATCTCGGCGGCCCTGAAGGATCATATGTTTCAGATCCCTGGGATTCTATCAAGTGGATATCTATCGGTGAAAACTGGCACCTGACGTTAGGAGGCCAGGCAAGGTTGCGACTCGAATCTGAAACTGATAAAGGCTTTGGAGGCACAAGTCCTTCTCAGGACACTTTTATCCTGCAAAGATATTTTCTTCACGCTGATCTCAAACATGCCGATGGATTGCGTTTTTTCCTGCAGGGTAAATTCGCTCATATTAACAACCGTGACATAGACAGTGGTTGGGCAGGCTTTGAAGACCATGCTGATATTCATCAGGCTTTTGCAGATGTTCCCACGATGTTTAGAGATCAGCCTGTAGTAGTAAGACTTGGCCGTCACGAGCTGCAGTATGGTAAGCAGCGATTGATTTCTCCGCTGGATTGGGGCAATGTACGCCGGACGTTTGACGGCATAAAAGTTTTCGCAGATTTGCCCGACTGGCGTATTGACGCTTTTGCCGTTCGTCCCATCATAAACGACAGAAGGAATTTAGACGATGAGGATGAAAATAAAGACTTCTATGGTCTTTATACCACATGGAAAGGCAGCAAAGCTTTAGCTGCAGATTTTTATCTTCTGCTTCTTAAAGACGATAACACCACGACAAATTCCAACAGTAACTCAGGCAGACGAACGGTGTATACCATTGGCAACCGTCTTTGGGGCAAGCGTGGCAGTTGGGACTATGAAACCGAGGCAGCAGCACAGTTCGGCACCTATGCCGGCGACCGCATCCGTGCCTGGATGGCAACAGCAGGAGGCGGTTATACTTTCGCAGATGTAGTGTGGAAGCCAAGGATTGGATTGCTGTATGACTATGCAAGCGGTGACAGGCACCCCAGCGATAGCACACACAGCACCTTTAACCAGCTTTTTCCCCTTGGTCATGCATGGCTCGGCTACCTTGATCGAGTTGGCCGCAGCAATATCCATGCGATAAAGGCCCAGATTAAAGTAAAACCGTGTAAAAAAATTACAGCCTGGGCTGATTTTCACACCTTCTTTGCCGACCAGGATCAGGACTCCTTGTATGGAGCCAACGGCTCAGCTATCAGAAGCGGTGGCACCGGTGGTTCTCACAAGTTCGGCCATGAATTGGATTTGACAATGAAGTATGCTATTAACAAACATACTGCAGCCCTTGTTGGCTGGGCACACATGTTCCCGGGAGGATTCATTGATAGAACCGGAACCAACGATGATGCAGATTTGTTTTACGCACAAGTCGAGTACAAGTTCTAAAATTATCGAAAATGTAAATGTAATTTAATGTGAAATTCAAATTTAATTAAAGGAGAAAGAAATGAAGTGGACATTAAGTAGAAAACTAATTTTAGGTTTTGGGATTATGATGTTATTGATAGTTGTAGTAGCAACAACAGTATATGTAAAAATCAACACTGTCAATACAATACAAACGCGAGTGTTGGAGCTGCGTCAGCCGACGGCCATGACCAGCAAATCATTGCTTAACGGCGTAAATGACTCGCTGGCATCATTGCGGGGATATATGATCCTGGGTAATGACAATTTCGTACAGGGCCGCGCCAAGACTTGGGAGCTGATTGCTAAGGATTTGAATCAGATGGAGTCCTTCTCGAAGAACTGGACCGACCCGCGTAATGTTGAATTGCTTAGAGAGCTTAAGACAGTTATGGCGGAATTCAGTGTTGCTCAACAGTCCGTAGAAGATATATGCCAAAAGCCTGAGAATCAACCGGCGATTGTGATATTATTTCAAGATGCCGCGCCGAAGGCTACAACAATGCTCACGGCAGTGACCAGCATTATTGATGCGGAAAAGGAACTTGAAGCGACAGTTGAGCGTAAAGCCCTGCTTGGAAATTTAGCTGATACCCGCGGTTCTCTTGCAACAGGCCTTGCAGCCATACGAGCATATTTGCTTAGTGGTGATGCAAAGTTTGCTGATACTTACCGGACAAAATGGGAAATCAATACCGCAAGATTAGAAACTTTGCAACAGACACGAAAGCTATTTACAGACGAACAGGCAAAGTCATTTGCAACTTATGAAGCTGCCCGCAAAGAATTTGCACCTTTACCTCAAAAAATGTTCGATATCAGGGCATCGAATGAATGGAACCAGGGCAACAAGTTACTCGCCACAGAAGCGGCTCCGCGCGGTGCCCGCGCCAAAGCGATCCTGACGGAAATGGCCAGTGGTCAGCAGCGTCTTCTGGATGATGATGCACAAATATTAGCAGCCCAGAGCACCTCCCTTCAGAGGATAGTAGTAATCGTTGCGGTTATTGGTCTTGTCGCAGGTGTTCTGATTGCATGGCAAAATATTCGCTCTATTACTAAGCCGATTAACAGGATAATTGCCGGCCTTACCGAAGGTTCTGAGCAGGTTTCTTCAGCATCCGGGCAGGTATCTTCTGCATCGCAATCTCTTGCTGAAGGTTCCACCGAGCAGGCGGCAGGTCTCGAAGAGACATCATCGTCTCTTGAAGAAATGTCTTCTATGACCAAGCAGAATGCTGATAATGCCCAGCAGGCCAATACTTTGGCTTCCGAGGCACGCAAGGCCGCTGACAACGGCGCCGAGGCGATGGGCAAGATGAGCACTGCAATCCAGGATATACAGAAAAGTTCTGACGAGACAGCCAAGATTATCAAGGTCATCGATGAGATAGCGTTCCAGACCAATCTTTTAGCTCTTAATGCCGCTGTTGAAGCTGCGAGAGCAGGAGAAGCTGGTAAAGGTTTCGCAGTTGTTGCTGAAGAAGTTCGTAACCTTGCAATGCGTTCAGCCGAAGCTGCGAAGAATACTTCAGCAATGATTGAAGAGTCCGTCAAGAATTCCAAAAGCGGCGTTGATATTGCCGCCGAAGTAGCCAAGGTGCTTGATGAGATAGTCCAGGGCATCGGCAAGACAACCGACCTTGTCGGCGAGATAGCTGCGGCTTCAGCCGAGCAGGCGCAGGGCATTGACCAGGTCAATACCGCTGTGGCCCAGATGGACAAAATTACCCAGCAGAATGCTGCCAACGCCGAGGAATCAGCCAGTGCATCCGAGGAACTAAGTGCCCAGGCTGAACAGATGAACGAGATTGTTGGTGAATTAGTGACTCTGGTTGGTGGTTCTGTTGATCAAAGGAGCACATCAGGCCCGGCAAGTTCTGTTCACCATTCGAAGATTAATGTTGGCCATGAAGCTGCCAAAAAGACTCACGAGCAGTTGTCACAGCATCATGGCACAGGCCAGTCTGATAAGGCGTTTCATCAGATAGCCGATGGCTCAGATCAAAAACCAGGCAAAAGGGCCAAAGCAAATAAAGTTACCGCAAAGACTACAGCGGAAAAGGCCATTCCACTTGATGACGACAAAGGCACTGGTGATGATCTGGAAGAGTTCAACGTCTAATCTCTGATTGTTAGATTTTACTCCGGGCGGGCAAGGTGATATCCTTGCCCGCCTTTTTTATTAGTAAATGGTTCTTCCGTATTTAGAGCTTTTTTACAAACCGGCCGACATTAAAATCCCGTACTTTCCGAAATTAATCCGCTATGAAAAATTGGCGAATTACTTTCCGGAGCATTTTGAAATGTCAATCCGGATTTTTAAGCCAATCGGCTCGTTCCAGCCAGTTATCGCCGACAATGCCGACATCAAAAAAGTTGACTACTCCATCATTGTTTATGTCACCTAATACCGACGTTTCGCAGCATCTCCAGTAGCGAAGGATAATGTAATCTACAGCCGAGTCGTCCTGGATATAAACATCAAGGTCGCCGTCCGCCATGTCCCCAAGCACACTGGTGACACTTCCCGCAGATGGCGGCAGATTGCCAAGGTCCAGCACGAGTTTCTTCACATCTCCTACAGTCCAGGTCATCGCCGTCAGGCTCGCCAGACTTTTGGCCCACCTGAACGTCGGGTTGAGAAATTCCAGATAAAGCCCATCGTTTATCGAATAGCCCGTACCCGCTCGCAGGCATATCTCCAATTTGGCGCCAACAATCCCGGAAGGAAGCCCTGTAAATGTGTGACCAAACTGTCTGTTAGCGACTATCTGATCGAATCTGCGCCACGGGCCGCCAAAGGCGGTGGTCAGTTCCGTACTCGGCGAGGCCGGCTCCATCGGCGCTGTAAACTTGCAGTTGTCGTCAACGCCGGCGATGACCTTACCAGGATAGCGGTATTTACAACGGCAGACCGCGATAGTCAGAATCATGTAGTCGATACCCGTATCGTCATCGACACGAATGCCCAACCGCCCGGTCGCAAGCTGGCTCAGGACCGAAACAGGCCCTCCCATAGGCTTAGGCAGAGCGGCAAGGTCAAGGCAGAACGTGCTAACATCGCCTGGAAGCCAGCTACCGCCGGCCTCCGGAAGGTTTTCAAAACGATTCTGCCAGGCCCAGCTCGGAATACAGGCGGAGATCGTATCGACTATGGCGATATGGTCGTTGTCCGTGCCGCCGGAGCCCCCGCCTGTAGTGGCGCGGGCGCGGAATTCCAGCCTTGCCGCCACGATTCCCCCAGGCAAGCCCGTAAACGTATGTCCCAGCCAACTGTCGCTCGGCACGCCACCCTCGCCCGGAATCTCGTCAAACTGCAAAGGGCTGCCCGGCGCACTGCAGCTGACAATGTAATTCAACAGGATCGTATCCGGAGAAGTCAACTCCAGCGGCGAGGCAAAGTTGTCGCCGAAACCAGCGATTTGGGCCATCATCACCGCCATCTCGCCGGTACCGGGGCAGTTTATCGGCGGTATCTCACAGGGGGTCGGGCATTTCACCATCGTACAGTCCGTGCCCAAACCCTGCGGCACACCGTTAAGAGCTTTGCATTCAGCTACCGTCAAATTCACGCAATTACCGTCCGGCAGGCAGCATGCCTCGGTCGGCACAGGAGTCGGACATTCGGTATTATTGCAGTCTGTCCCGAAGCCCTGCGGCGTGCCTCCCTTCAAAATACATTCGGCCGCCGTCAATTCAAGGCAACTGCCGTCTTCAAAGCAGCACGCCTCGCTCGGCTCGACATTCGGCTTTGTTGTAATCATAAACGCCATATCGATTGAGTTAGGCGAGTAAGGATGTGACGGAGGGTAAATCAGTTCCGACCACGGCAGTGAAGTGCCCGATAAATCTCCGTAAACCGCATCATCGTTCCAGTGTGTTATTGATGTCTTCCAGCCGAACTCACCGAATTCCGTCAGAACATAAATATCGAGCCAGTAGACCACAGGATCATTTGGATCGCCCTCCTGAACAAAGGCCTTATTAGGGTCGATATAGATATCATACTGGTATATCTTCTGGTCGCCCATCGGGTCCGGCCCCATGGCCGCATCATAAAGGTCCCACCACCATTCATACTCAGTATCAGGTAATTGGGCATAGAGCGTCTCGGTGAACTCGCCGATACCAAAATCCATCTCCCAGAGCAAGGCGCCAGGCATACTGTAACTATCCGGATCGGTCGGGGCAGCAGGAATGTCCTTGTGAATGCTCAAGTGAATCTTGTAGATGTAACCTCTCGGATCAGGGTCGCGATACCACGATCCCCAGAAATGCACATCCGTAATCGGCCCGGTAGTGGTGCACTTGAAATCGTCGGCCACAACGCGGTCGATGCCATTGCCGCGGTCGATGCGTATATCCATTCCCGCTGGTGTCTCGTCAGGCGGTTGTTTCCACTTGACCGTATCGTTGCTGATAGGTTCCAGAGCATCCCCACGAGCAAGGATATAAGGTATCCCAACCGTGCCGTCATCAGCCGTGTACGTACCGCCGGCGCCTTTGGCTATGGCCAGAACTATAAAATCCGGTGGCCATGTGTCGAAAGCTTCGTGAACCGAACAGCCCCAGCCCGAAAGGGCCGAGTCGGTCAGGCCGCTAAGCGCCGGATGCGTCGCGACAATATGCGCATCATTATAACACCCGACACCGGTCACGGTGAAAGTGCCTAAGTTGCTCAGGCCGTCCAGAAAAGGGACCGGCGTCAGCGCCGCCGTCCCATGATAGTAACAACTCAATGTAATATAAGCGCCAACGGTGTTTGGGTCGTCGGTCGCAAATTCGATACCTTTTTCCGTAAGCGTTGTCCCCCCTGGTGGATGGAAGGAGGGATCCGTGCCTACGATAACGACATTGCCGGTAATTTCAGGGCCCCAAACCATAGCGTTGGCCGTAAGCGTGGTGACGGCCCCGGTTCCTGAATTGCAATAGGGGTCGCCAAGGATGATTGCCTTGTAGCTTCCGAATTGGGCCGCAGTCATCCCGGACCAGGTGGCGTTTGAAACAATGTCGATATCCACAGCCGTGTATCCCAGACCCAACAGGGCCTGGTACTCAACACTGCTGATAGCCGGGGGCCTGACCGTCGTTTCCAGGATCAGAATATCTGCCGCCTCAAGCGCGCACGGACACGCTGTAATCAGTACAATAGACAGCAATATCCACAACAGCATACGCCTGCCACTTCTATGCGCCGGCGCCACTCGTGACGGTACTGGAATCTTGCTAAATAGGTAACAGGTTGGCGTGTTCATAACGTACTCCTCCTTAAAAAAATATGCTGGTTTTAACCCATTCCTTTGCGCCATATGCAGAACCAATATCATCCTGTTTATGTGCAGCAAAATTATTGAATTCCTGCCAAATTAAAAAAGCCTCTTCCTGCACACTTTAAATCATTTTATCGGATTATATCAGTCCGAGTCAAGCTTTTTTTTATTTTTTTAGGCCTCCAAAATATTCGCCATCTTCCAATCCCAGGACATCTATCTATAAATTCTTTGTAACCAAGTATTTGACAGAAAAAAGCAACAATAATGTTAAAATATCCCTTATGGGCAAAGCTAATTGCGATATTCGAATAGGCACATCAGGATGGTATTACGAACATTGGAAAGAGTTGTTTTATCCGAAGCAGCTTCCAAAGAACAAGTGGTTCGAATACTACTCAAAGCATTTTAATACCGTTGAAATCAACAACACTTTTTACCAGCTTCCAAAAGAGCAGACTTTTGAGAATTGGCACAAACAGGCACCAAAAGATTTTCTCTATACCGTAAAAGCCAATCGATATATTACCCATATTAAGAGGCTGAAAGAACCGGAAGAGTCACTTGAGAGGTTTTTCAAGAGAATCCGGCTGTTAAAGGGAAATCTCGGGCCTGTTCTTTACCAACTTCCGCCTAATTTCCACAAAGACCTTGACCGGCTTGGAACTTTTATCGAGCATCTTCCCAAAAAGTTAATCGCTGTTTTCGAGTTCAGACACGAAAGCTGGTTTTGCGAAGATACCTACAAGCTGCTGAAGCGATTTAACGTGGGATTTTGCATTCACGATTTGGCAGGTATCCCCACACCTCGTGTAATCACAAGCGACATAATTTATATTCGCTTTCACGGCCCAACCGGCAAATATGCCGGGAATTATTCGAAATCTGCTTTGCAGAGCTGGGCAAAGTGGATAAAGGGCCACATCAAGAGCAAAAAGGCCATCTTCGCCTATTTTAATAATGATATCAACGCATACGCCATCAAAAACGCAAAAACGTTGAAAGAGCAATTTCATATATAGTGAAGCGTGAAGTGAAATACAAACCACGGATCACGAAAGGACGTTAAGGCCCTTTTCGATTGCGTATTTGCGGGCGGATTTGATTTCTTCGCGCGTTGGTCGGCGGTTTATTTTGGGGTGCGAGGAGGCTTTGTAGCAAGGGCGATACTGGTCCATTACATTAATTGTAGTTTTCGGGCTAATCTCTTCGGCCAGAAAGTCTATAATCTCAAAGCTGCCGGCCAGGTTTTCAGGCAAAACCAAGTGCCGAATCAATAGGCCGCGTGTAGCTACGCCGTCTTTAAGTTTAAGGTCGCCTACCTGACGATGCATCTCTTTGACAGCAGCAAAGTTGATCTGAGGATAATCCGGGGCATTGGAGAGTTCCTTTGCAACATCGGAATCTACATACTTCATATCCGGCATGTAAATATCTATGAAGCCGTTAAGTAACTCCAGCGTATCAACTGAATCATAGCCGCCTGTATTATAGACTGTCGGTAACGTCAGCCCTTTTTTGCACGCTGATTCGATCGCCGCTGCAATAGCCGGGGCGACATGTGTAGGCGTAACGAAATTGATATTGCAGCAGCCGTAATTTTGGAGGCCGAGTATGGCCTGGGATAGTTCGTCAATCGTTACCTGGTTTCCATATCGTTGGTGGCTGATATCGAAGTTCTGGCAAAAAATACAGCCTAAGTTACAGCCGGCAAAAAATATTGTGCCCGATCCCCCCCTGCCCACGAGCACACTTTCCTCTCCGAAATGCGGGCCTACAGAACTTATGACAGGCATATCTCCGATGCCGCAAAAACCAATCTGGTCTTTGCTTCGATTGACTTTACAGTTACGCGGGCAGAGTGTACAGGGATTCATACAGTCCCACAACTTTTGGACGGCTTCGGTACAAGAGTCTGAATTAATCGGCGAAGATGTCATAATCGGCTCATGTTACTGGTTCGTAACAGACACAAAACCCACGTGGAAACGTGGGGCTAAATATTTTTGAAAAGAATCCACGCAATACCCTACGACTACGCTAAGGACAGGTTCGGGGGCTACATATAAAATACTTTTTAGACAAGAAGGTCCGGCGTTACCATCCACTCGATTTGCCACTGATTTTCTTCAAAAGAGCTTAAAACCACAATACCGCCCTGCCTGAAAGCGACTGTGCCGGCCAATTCGCGGCCGGTTAAAAGCAGCGATGCGAGTTTACTGACAAAAGGCATATGCCCAACAATCATAATGTCCTGTTGGTTTGAGACAAGCTCGTCTTTTATCACCGTAACGTTGTCGTTAGGCGCAAGACCTTCCCGAGCCATTTTGCCTTGGTTTATCTTCACAGCTTCGGCCAAAATCTCCGCGGTCTCGATAGCACGCTTTTTTGTACTGTGCCATAAATAATCAACGCACAGGTTCAAAGGTTTGATGAATGCGGCAACTTTCTGTATGTCCTGGCGGCCCTCTTCTGTCAGCGGACGTTCGGGGGCGGCGGCCTTTGAAGCAGCTTTTGCATGTTGGACAAGGTATAACTTCATTTTGACCTCCTTTGGTAAAACTCATTCAAGATTATTATAGCAAAGAAGACTGCCGACATCTTTAAAAACTTCGAGAGTCCGAACCTGCGGTAAAACCGCAGGCTAAATATTATTTGGAGACCACATCGTTGACAGTCAGCTCATTAGAAGATAGTATACTCACTTTACATATATTTAGGTGAATTAGGATATGACAGATGTAACTTTGATAACGGGCGATGGAATCGGGCCGGAAATTGCTGAGGCTGCACGCAGATGTATCGATGCTACAGGGGCCGGCATAAAGTGGGAACTGGTCGAAGCGGGCGTAGATGTAATGGAGCGGCTTGGCACCCCCCTGCCGGACGCCACTGTCGAATCGATTAAGAAAACCGGCATTGCGTTAAAAGCGCCTATCACTACGCCGGTCGGAAAAGGCTATAGAAGCATAAATGTGCATCTACGTCAGACGCTTGATTTGTACACCTGCCTTAGACCCAGCAAAAGCTATAAAGGCGTGCGCAGCAGATACTCGGGCATCGACCTTGTGGTGGTGCGCGAAAACACCGAAGACCTTTACGCAGGCATCGAATTTCAAAAAGGCAAGGACGACACCGCTGAAATTATTAGCTGGATAAATAAGCACAGTAAACGGCAGATTGGCGACGATGCCGGTATAAGTATAAAACCTATTTCGGTCAAAGCCACGGAGCGAATAGTGACGTATGCCTTTGATTACGCCCGTAAGATGGGACGGAAAAAAGTAACGTCAGTCCACAAAGCCAATATTATGAAATTCAGCGATGGATTGTGGCTTGATGTAAGTCGCGAGGTTGCAAAGCAGTATCCTGATATCGAATTTGAAGACCGCATCGTTGATAATATGTGTATGCAGTTGATTCAAAAACCTGAGCTTTATGATGTGATAGTGCTGCCGAACCTTTACGGTGATATAATAAGTGATTTGTGTGCTGGTCTGGTTGGGGGCCTTGGCGTGGCGCCAGGCGCAAACATTGGAGAAAAAATGGCCATCTTCGAGGCAACCCACGGCAGTGCTCCAAAATACAAGGGCCAAAACAAGGTCAATCCAACGGCCCTGATACTTAGCGGCGTGATGATGCTAAGGCACATGGGTAAAATGGCTGAAGCGGAAAAACTGGAAGCCGCGGTTGCGTCGGTGATTGCCGAGGGCAAAAACGTAACTTACGATATGAAGGCAGACCGCGATGACCCAACAGCGGTTGGAACAAGCCAAATGGCCGATGCTATTATCGAAAAAGTCAAAAATTAAAATGCAAATATCAAAATGACACTGATAAATGTGAAATTATCTTCATTTCTTTTTTGAATTATAATTTCTAACTCTTCAATTTTTACGAGGGAGCCGGCGATTGAACCAGGATAGTTTCAGAAGATTGGTATCAGGTGAACGCTGCAGCTTGGGTGCAGTGCTTTTGCGTTTTCTGTTAGGAATCGCTTCACAGGTTTACTCTATTGTTATCACCGGCCGCAACTTCCTATATTCCAACGGATTGTTGAAAATACATCATGCAGATGCAGCGGTTATAAGTGTTGGTAACATAACGACCGGAGGGACAGGTAAAACACCGCTGGTAATCCGGCTGTGCAAACAGATAATGTCAAATTCTCAGTGCGCGATACTTACGCGAGGGTACAAGGCAACTAAAAACTTAAAACTAAGAACTCAAAACTATGAAAATGAGCCGGCAATTCTCGCCGAGAGCTGCCCCGGGATTCAAGTAGTTGTTAATCCGGACCGTGTTGCAGGCGCGGCGGAGGCTGTAAGCACATTCGGTGCGAAGGTACTGATTATGGATGATGGATTTCAGCATCGCCGATTGGCCAGAGACCTGGATATCGTAACAATTGATGCAACCGTGCCTTTCGGATACGGCAAGCTCCTTCCGGCGGGACTGTTGCGGGAACCTGTGGCCGCATTGAAGCGGGCTGATGCTGCTGTTATTACCCGGAGCGATCAATCCACTGAGGCTGAACTGACCCAACTTGAAGACAAACTCCAACAGATAAATCCTGAAATGGTAATTGCAAGGTCGATACACGCCCCTGTTTGTGTAAAATCCATAGGCAACGGAGAAATCGCCCTTGAAGAGCTAAAGAGTAAAAAAATATTTGCCTTCTGCGGGATAGGCAATCCCGATGCCTTTTTCAAGACCGTCAAGGAGCTTGGAACTAAACTTATCGGTTCGAAAATCTATAACGACCATTATCACTATACAGACGATTGTTTAGCTGATATTTATGAACAAGCCAAACATATTAAGGCAGATTTGATACTGACAACGCAGAAAGACTGGTTTTCGTCTCCATTATCGGCGAAAACCAATGCGAACGATGGTGTATTTTTCGCATATCTGGCAATTGAGCTAAAATTTGTTAGTGGAGAAGATAAAATAACACAGTTGATTGAAGATGCATTGGCGGGTAAAATCTGAAAAAAGAAGATTAGCCAGAGGGCAATCAGGAATAAATATCCACAAGGCAATAGAAAACAGTGAATTAAAAAAAGATGTACGATAAGCTGCTAAAGACTGTTACGAACCTCGGTTCGCCGAAAATCCTGCTCGTCGGTGACTTTATGCTCGACGTTTATACTTATGGTGATGCGCTGAGAATAAGCCCGGAGGCGCCGGTGCCCATACTGAAAGTAACCGAGACTGAATACCGGTGCGGAGGGGCAGGCTCAGTGGCTGTCGACCTTGCCGCCTTAGGGGCGGTACCTTTTTGTCTGGGCGTTATTGGTAAAGACAACAACGGCAAAAAAATCAAGGACAAGCTGATAATGCTTGGCGTCGATGTAACCGGATTGCTGACTGTAGCGGACCGCCCTACCATCAGCAAGCAAAGACTTATAGGTTTAGCTCAACATCGTCATCGGCAGCAGTTGATTAGAATTGATGAAGAATCTACCGAGCCGTTATCCGATGAACTCAATGAGGCGATTTTGCAGTCGTACAAAGAGAGGTTGAAAAAGGCCGACGTCGTTTGCCTGCAGGATTATAATAAGGGTGTGCTTTGTCCATCGCTTTGCAGGCAGATGATACAGTTGGCATCGAAATCGAACAAAAAAGTCCTCGTTGATCCCTGCCTGACCAGCGATTATTCAAAGTACGTCGGTGCCACGCTGGTTACACCAAATCGCCAGGAAGCTTCGACAGCAGTTGGTTTTGATATAGAAACTACAGAGATGGCCGCCAAAGCGGCAAAAGAGCTTGTCGATAATTTAAAGCTGGAAGCTGTAGTTATTACTCTTGACAAGGAAGGCGCGTATCTTGAGACGGAAAATGAAAGTCAGCTCATACACACTACCAGACCGCGCAGTGTTTATGATGTTACCGGAGCAGGTGACATGGTGCTGGCCACGCTGGCAATAACTGTGGCGGCCGGTTACGATTATAAAACAGCCGTGCAGTTGTCCAATATAAGTGCCGGGATTGAAGTCGAGAAATTCGGCGCTACCGCAGTAACAATTGAAGAAATCATCAACGAGATCAGCGGCAAAGTGCATTCCATTGATTTTCTGTTGGAGCAGCTCAGATGGCAACGCAAGCAAAAAACCATAGTTTTTACTAACGGCTGTTTCGATGTCGTACATAGAGGGCACACCGAGTTTCTGAAGTTCTGTAAGTCTCAGGGTGACATAGTCGTTGTCGGATTAAACAGTGACAGTTCGGTAAAAGCTATTAAAGGGCCCGAGAGGCCGATTAACAACCAGCATGACAGGTCCGCTGTCTTAGCTGCATTGGAAACGGTCGATTATATTACAGTCTTCGATGAGCAGGAACCACTGGACCTAATCAAAAAAGTAAAGCCTGATATATTAGTGAAAGGTCAGGATTGGGCAAAGAGAGGTGTCATAGGTCAGGAGTTTGTTGAATCTTATGGCGGCAAGGTTGTTCTTGCACCGCTTGTCGAAGGCAAAAGCTCAACTAAAACAATCAATAAAATGAAGGCATTAAAAGATTCCCATATTGCAACACGTCGCCAAACAGGGTCCTCGGAAAGAAAATCCTGATGAACGAAAGTATAAGAAAACAGATTATAGAGGTGATAGAAACGCACCAGAAGATGATTGCCGAACTGCGTGAAAACGGAATCGAAATACTTGCTGCCGCCGCAGAGGCAATAATAAAGTCATTAAATCAAGATGGTCGAGTATATCTGTGTGGCAACGGAGGCTCTGCCGCAGATGCTCAACACATAGCCAGTGAACTCATCGGCAGATTCGAGCAAAAGCGCAGGGCTCTGCCGGCCTTGGCCCTGACAACTGATACATCCATAATAACATCGATTGCTAATGACTTCGGCTATGAAAATGTGTTTGCCAAGCAGGTCGAAGCGCTTGTTAGAGAAGGTGATATTTTCTGGGCCATTTCAACCAGTGGGTCCTCGGCGAACGTTGTCGAGGCCGTTCAATTAGCTAAAGAAAAGGGAGCTTGCGTACTGGCTTTTACCGGTAAGAAAAATAGTAAGCTGGAGCAAATCGCTGATATTTGTTTTTGTGCTGACGGTTCAACGGCGCGCAGTCAGGAGATCCACCAGCTCGGTTTTCATATAATTTGTAAGCTTGTAGAACAGAGTTTTTGCCAATAGTTAATTAAAGAAATAAATATGTCCAACAAAGCGATATTTTTAGACCGTGACGGGACCTTAATCGAAGACCCCGGGTATATCAATCATCCCGACCAGGTAAAATTACTGGAAGGTGCTGCTGAGGCACTTATTGAGCTTCGAGCTATGGGATATAAGCTGATTGTTGTCACCAATCAATCGGCAGTTGCGCGTGGAATTGTTAATGAAAAAGATCTTGTTGAAATTCATAACCGTCTAAGGCAGCTGCTGACAGAAAGGGGAGCTTATTTAGACGAGATTTATTACTGTCCCTACCATCCCGACGGAGTTATTCCAAAATACCGTAAAGAAAGTGACTGGAGAAAGCCGAATCCGGGAATGCTGCTGGCCGCGGCCGACGAAATGGATATCGATCTTAGTCAATCCTGGAACATCGGCGATAGTAGCCGTGACATTGAGGCCGGTTTACAGGCCGGCTGCAAAACTATATTAGTAACCCGCTTGTCACGGTACAAAACCACCTACGGCAGACCAGATGAGGCGAAGCCTGACTATACGAGTGTAAATATGAAAGAAGCAGTAAATATCATTAAACAATATCACCGCTCTTCTAATGAGGTAAGAATCCAGACTCAGTCGACCCCGGAGCCCGAACCTGAACCGGTCCCAGAGCCTGAGCCTGCCCCAGAGCCTAAGCCAGCCCCGGAACCCGAAACCAAACCAGCCAAAAAACTCAAAACCAAGTCGGCTAAAAAGCCCAAAACTAAGCCGGCCAAAAAGCCCAAAACCAAGCCGGCCCAAAAACCCAAAACCAAGTCAGCACCGGAAACTACTCAACAACCAAATCACACTCAAGCAGACCATGCAGAGCAAGACAACCCACCTATGGGTAACGAGCAGTTGCTCAACAACATTCTGGTGCAACTAAAAGGTATGCAACGGGCCGATATGTTCGGTGAATTTTCCTTCATGAGACTGATTGCCGGGATTTTGCAAATTATTGTGCCGTTTTGCCTGCTGATAACCATAGTACTGCTAATGAGACAAACCGGCACGGACACGATTTTAATTGGACTCGGGTTCGCTATGGTCCTGCAGATGATGTCGCTAACCCTTTACATCATGCAGGGGCGAAAATAGTGGCGCCTGAGGCATGAAACATATCTCGTGAAGCAAGATAAGAGATGCAAGATGCAAGAGACGGAAAACGAGATTTTAGTCTGGCTTCCTTCTCCTGTTGGTGATGCTGTTCTTTGCACACCGGCCCTGCGTGCCATACGTCAACATTTCAAATCCTCCAAAATCACATTTTTTGCTAATCCTGTAGTACGCGGGATTTTATCACCAGGGGGCTTTAACGACGCTTGGCTGGAGCAACGAAACGGCAATCCGTTTGCAATTGCAAAGATATTCAAAGCTCACAAATTCACACATGCAATTCTTTTCAAGAATTCTTTTTCTTCGGGCCTGGCGGTTTTCTTAGCAAGAGTGCCATCGCGAATTGGCTATTCTCGCGACGGACGAGGGCTTCTGCTCACTAACAAACTTTATCCGCCCAAACTACCTGATGGCAAATTCAAGCCCATTTCTATGATTGACTACTACCTTGCAATTGCTTCCCGGCTCGGTGCAGATACCGCTAATAAAAAACTCGAACTATTTATCGACCAGCAAGACCAGGAGAACGTAAAAACAAAATTACCGGAAGTTGCCAAATCCCAAGGGCCTGTCATCGTTATCGTCCCGGGCGCTGCTGCCGGGCCAAGTAAGCGCTGGCTCAGTGAAAGATTCGCCCAAACAACGGACTGGCTTATTACAAACTATAACGCAACGGTGGTCATATCGGTTGCACCGGCCCCTGTTGAGGAGCAGATTGCAAAAGAGATTTGCGATTCGAGCAAAGTGTCATTGCAAGGCAATCTCAAGCACAAGCTTATCAACCTGGCGGCCAATCCTTTAAGTCTCGGTGAATTAAAAGCGCTTTTTTCAAGAGCGGACCTGGTCATATCAAACGATACAGGGCCGCGCCACATAGCCATAGCTTTGGAGCGTAAGATTATCAGCCTGCTTGGACCGAATAATCCTGCCTGGACAGACTTCGGCTATGAAAGCGAGATTCGAATAATTGGTGATGCAACTTGCGCTCCATGCGACAAACCAATATGCGAAAAATCAGAACATTTATGTATGCAGGCAATCACGGTTGAGATGGTTTGTGACGCCGCTGAAAAATTACTCGAAAACAGTCACTGGAAACAGCGTCAAAAATGCGCAAACAAAAATTCATAGAAATTTCAAAATCGTCCTTCATCGATCCTGACTATAGAGCGGCTTTTAGTGAGTTAGGCTTAACTTCAATAGATGCCGTTTTTTCTTTTAATGCAGGCAGGAACCTGGCCAAAAACAATCTTGCGAAGTTCCGTACGCGCCTTGAGTTTGAAATAAAATCGCCGGCAGTTACAGTCTTTTTGAAACGCTACGATAGGCCTCCGGTCCTGAACCAGCTTAGAAGCTGGCTCTGTGCCCACGGCCGGGTGAGTTGTGGCGTCTTTAGTTTTAAATCGGCAAATGAACTGGCAGCAGCCGGTATAAATACCCCGAAAACTCTTTTCTACGGTGAGCAATGGGGCGCTTTCTTTGAGAAAAGAAGTTTCATAATCACCGAAAAAATTCCAAATGCAGAATCCTTAGAACGAAAATTACCCGACTTTTTCAACGGCCCGGCTACAGTTGAAAAATTGAAACTGCGAAGAAGCTTTATCGCTCAATTAGCTGCTTTCATAAGAATATTTCACGAGACAGATTACCGTCATCGAGACCTTTACCTTTCACACGTATTCTATAGTAACAGCGGCGATTTTTATTTGATAGACCTGGCGCGGGCCTTTAAGCCAATCGTCCGGCGCCGGCGATTTCGGATAAAAGACATCGCCCAGTTGTTTTATTCGGCTCCGGGAAAGTATTTTTCGAGAACCGATCGACTGCGCTTTTACATCAGCTATACCGGCCTGGAAAACAAGCTGACAAGGAAAGACAAAACATTTATTCACCGAGTAATAAATAAAACAAGGCGGATGGCAAGGCACGATATAAAATACGGCAGGGAAGCCCCGTTTGAAAGCTGACGGATTTCAGCTATAATTAGGCAATGAAGAAGAAAATCGCAATCATAATAGAACGTGCAAATATAGCCATGGGGGGAGCGGAACGCTCGGTTTTCGAGCTGGCAGCGGCACTGAAGGCGCATGACCTTGAAGTGGACATACTTGCGGCAAAAGGCCAAACGAATGCCAGGAGTATTCGCATTCTATGCCCGGACGGCCCCGGGAAGCGCACTGGTTACTTGACCTTTGCAAAGGCATTAAAAAAACATCTGTCAGAAAATAACTACGACATAGTTCACAGCGTTTTACCTTTTGACTTCGCCGATGTTTATCAGCCGCGTGGTGGTACTTATGCTGAATCGGTTTTGCGTAATGCCGTCAGTTATCAAAACAAGCTTCTTGAATCTTATAAAAGGATGACAGCTTTTGCCAATCTTCGCCGAACGACGCTCCTGCGTGCCGAGCGGAAGCTTTGCAGGGGACCGAACGGGCCGGTAATTGCCGCGATTTCACAGTATGTTGCTGAGCAGTTCAAACAACACTATGGCGTCGCTAATGGTCAGATAGTGGTTATCTCTAACGGCGTAAAAATAAATAAGCGAATCAACACCGCTGAAGCCGGCAAACTCCACACACAAATATTGGCTCAGTTCGGTCTTAAGGAAGCCGACAAGCCGGTCTTTTTCCTGTTCGTAGCGAACAATTTTAGATTAAAGGGATTGGCTGTTCTACTAAAAGCAATGTCCGTCTACTGCGAAGCAGCGTGTCGCAAAACCGGCAGGCAGGCTTACTTAGTTGTCGCCGGCGGCGGTAAGACACACAAGTACCGTCAGCTCGCAAAAAAGCTTAATCCTTCCATGGCGGAAAGAAATATTGTTTTCTTAGGGCCAATCAGGCATATTCAAAACGCCCTGTCTATAATCGATGTCGCAATCCTGCCTACCTTCTATGACCCGTGTTCCCGGTACATTCTCGAGGCATTGGCGGCTGACAAGCCCGTAATAACCACCAGATTTAATGGCGCCAGCGAACAGTTTGTTAATAATCGGCACGGCAAGGTGATCGAACGAAGCGAAGATGTCCCGGCCCTGGCAGAAGCTATTGGCTATTTCACAGATACAAACAATATCCAGAAAGTATCTGAAGCGATTGTTGCAGATAACCTCAAAGAAAAGATTTCCATCAACCGTGTTGCTCGGCAGCTAATATCTCTTTACGAATCTATATTACAAAGGAAAGACCAAAAATAATGTACGCTAAATTAGCACTCGCTGTTATACCGGCATATTTGCTCGGCTCTATACCTTTTGGAGTCATTATTGCCAAAGCTCACGGTAAAGACCTGCGCAGTATCGGCTCTGGCAATATAGGCGCAACAAATGTTGCACGTGCTATGGGTAGAAGATGGGCCTATTTCTGCTTCGTGCTCGATGTGCTTAAAGGCCTGGTCCCAATGTTAGTCGTCAGGGCCTTTATAGAAGTGTCCAAACCGGGCCCGAGCTTACTTTGTTTATGGCTTTCAGTTGGTTGTGCCGCTATCCTTGGCCATATCTTTCCCATATACCTGAAATTCAAAGGCGGCAAAGGCGTTGCAACCAGCCTGGGCGTAGCACTCGGCCTTTGGCCTTATTACACAATTTGCGCGGCGATTGCTTCTGTAATCTGGGCGGTGGTCGTTTTGGTATCGCGGTATGTTTCACTGGCTTCGATTAGCGCTTCTATTGCTTTTCCCCTTGTATTGGCTTTGGCGATAGTGTTAACACCAGCCTGGAATTTTGCTAATCTGTGGCCATTACTTATTGCGGCAACAGCAATACCGCTGATGGTCACTATTCGACACAGAGAAAATATAAAAAGACTAATTGCCGGAACCGAAAACAAAGTCTTTAACCGCCAAGCCTCTGGTGAAGATTTAGCCTCTTCTTCTTAAAAAAAACGCATCGATACCGGATAACAAAATCGCAGCCGGTTCAGGAACACTCGGTATTTAGAAAGGACGATTCTTGTTGGTGAATCAACTGTTGTGTAGCATACCATGCGAAAAAGCCGGAAAAAGCACTTTGAGTTTCTGTAGGGGTTTCGCCTACAGGCAAATCAGGCTTTCCCCTTATTTACTATTCCAAGGATTCTGTTATACTAAAGGATTAATTTTGTAATTTTATATAGGATAAATTTAGCCCAATAATCAATCGATAGTCGTTTTTGTGCTTGAGTATCTATCGCAGCCTCAATGGAAAAGACCAGGGTATGAACAGTTTGCTCGTAAATCGCCAGGGGATTCGGGGAGTACAGTATCTCCCCCAAAAATCACACCGAAAGAGTTGTGCAAAACAGGGAAAACAGAGTAGCTGCGATGTTTTTAGGATTGCTCGTGATGTGCGCTTTTTGCGGAGGATTTCCATGTAACCTAGATGAGCGACGAGCTGTATTTGGAGGAAGGCTGCGAAAACAATCAAACTTTTTATATAGCTGCCGGCTTTGCACTGAGGAGGAGACCCACCGGCAGCATTTTAATGTAATTAAAATGAAAAGAATTTGAAAAGTGGAAATGGAGGAAATGCAAATGGGAAAATTGCCAGTGCTTAAATGGACCACCTAAAACCGACGGAATGAGAAAGCAGCCAAAGTTTCCCTTGGAACTTTTGCGTAAAAAAAAAGAAGCAGTGAATAATCAGGAATTATTCATTAACAACTTGTTGAAAGGAGACAGAAGATGAATAAAAAAGCAATTTTTGTGTTGTCTACTGTGATGATAGTGCTGGCGGCATTACCGGCAAAGGCCCTTCACAGCCCCAAGGAGTGGTATGACACCAGGCCCCTGGATGACAAAAACGGAAACAAGGTTGAGGATGCAATCGACGAGCTTATGGAAGATGATCCATGTAAGCCGGTAGACGTGTTCATCTGCTTCCTCAATGACTGTCGGCCGGATAATCGAATGGCAGATCTCAAGCTGTTGGTCGAACAATATGGAGGCAATGTCGGCTACGCCTCAACGGTCGTGGCCAGCGTAGTAGTCAAACAGATACCTGTTGAACGGCTATGCTGTATAGCAGCGATGTGGCCGGAGGTCGGTTACATCCATCTGGACCACGTCCCGGAGTGGCACATGACCACTGCGGGTCAGGCATTGAAAGCTCACACGGGATTCTACAGCCCGAATACCGCCGAAGACCAGGGATTCGATGGCACCGGTATTACCATCGCCGTTCTCGACAGCGGAGTAGATGATCCTGGCGGCCCGGGAATCACGCACAACCATTTGCCGGCTGCCGTTGGCGCCCCCGGCGTGGCGGGTCTCTTCATCGACGCGACCAATAACCTGGCTTTCGGTAATCCCGACGACACGCTGTTCCATGGCACGGGAGTAGCCGGCTGCGCCCTGGGACGGGGAACCGCTGGTGGCACTAGACGCGGAGTGGCACCTGGTGCCAGCCTCTTTGACTGTCGCATCAGCACTCCTGGCGGGGCTCTCTCCTCAAGCAACATCCAGCAGGTGATAGACTGGCTGACATGGAACGGGAACACAGTTGTTCCGCCGGTCCGTGTGGCCAATATGTCCTTCGGTAATTCTACACCGTCTACCGGCACAGCAGTGACTGCTTCGATTGAAGCCCTGGTGGCCAGCGGAGTGGTGGTGAGCGTATCATCAGGGAACCAAAACACATGCCCGGGAACCGGGATCGGCTGGGCGGCCGTTGCCACTCGGGCCATCACGGTTGCGGCAGCCACACATAACGGCACGATAAATCGCGTTGACGACGTCATCGCCAGTTACTCAGGGACCGGGCCAGGCATAGGGCTAACCCCGAGGGCGGCAAACAGGAAGTTAAATTTAACTTATTTAGAAAGGACAGTGACATGGCAGAGAACATAAATACCAAGCTGACCACACATAACCAGGCGTTTCATATTTTATATCTAATATTAAACCAAGTGTTTTATATCTGCGAAATTTCTCAGTAA
>VRUL01000041.1 GCA_019456145.1 Planctomycetota bacterium | reverse complement strand
ACAACCGGACAGGAAATCATTGAATATGCTTTAGAGTTTAGAACGCAACTGAATTTATGCCGAATTGCAATGATGAAAAACAACCGAAAGCCAGCAGGAGAAGGTCAAAGGGATGAGCAAGGACAGAGGGGTTTTTTACTGGAAACGGCTGAAAAGGTAAGTACATGGATTAGTGACGAAGTGATAATGAAACGCTTTAAGGAACAGGCCAAAGCCTTTTATGACGAAATAACAGACTGGGAATGTAAAGAGGATAAAGAAAAAACAGTTCACCCAGTAGACCGGTTAGTGTTGCCTTATGCCCATGTTTCAAAAGCCCACCTCGGTTTGCTAAGTGATGATGATTACCCCAAGCGCTTATCCATACCATTTGACAAAGAGAAATCGCCACAGGCCGACTATGTTCTGCTTACTATCATACACGACAAAAGGTTAAAAAACCCAAGAACTCCACCTATCAGTGATGGTATTTGGTCTAAGGATGAAGAATGGGTTGAGTGCAAATATAGAGAACTGGTCGAGGGATATAATTATAGAAGCGAAGACATGCAAACACAGATCAAGCTTACTCTTACGCGTGTAAAAACTGATATTGATAAACTGCCAGCAGAAACGGGGCGGAATACTACGCCTGCTAAAGAGGAAAAAGCCAATCTCAACATAAAGATAGGAGAGATCCAAGCCGAGAATGTGCAGATTGGATATGGGTCAGTTCATAAGCAAGTGCAAACAGAAAAGAAAAATAAAGGAGTCGTCAAGAGAGCATTGAAGGTTATCGTAGCTATTATTGCGTTTCTTGCAACGCTGCTTACATGTTTATATTATTTGGGATGGCTTGAGCCAATTAAGACATTTATTTACAACATATTGCAGCTTGAGTGAAAACCGTTTTGTGATTTTAGCTAGAAAATTTTCCTCATATTCAGTTGACATTTCGTAGTCGTCAGTTCGTTTTTCATTGTTCGTAGATGTAGAATCTGCGGCCAAAAAAAGTCCTTTTTTTCTCATTTTCTTGTTGTCTTATGTTTGGCATTCTGTTAATATATTTGTATGTTTGCCAGCAGGTAAACGTAAACCGCTAATAGGCGAAGATGGCATTTCAGTTTGCATGTCGTAAGCCACAGCGTGGCAAGGTCTTAGGGCCAGCAGGCCCGAATCCCTGCATGCCTTTGCGTGCCCCTGCAATTCTTAGCAGGGGGCAGGGAACCTTTTTAAAATTTTAATTATTCCTGAATGGTGTTCCGTAAATGGTCAAAAATCAATTACAAACAACTAAGAACAAACAACTACGAACTAAATACGAGCAACGAGCGAAGTATTTTTATGCAAAACAAAGCCAATTTTCGAAAAGTCAAGTTGAACGTAAATAAAGTATTAACAAGGAATTATGAACAAATGAACACTTGGTCAATTGGGAAAAACGAACCCAAAACGAACCCAAACGAACCCAAATTCAAAAAGGCCAAAATGAACGTAACTTCTATTTTAACAGTTGGTTATGAAAATAAACCGCCCATTCGGGCCCCGAAAAAACAAACCCAATTTTCGAAACGACAAAAACCAATGCAAACCTCTTTACCGCAAAGGATTATGAAAAAAACCGTGCTTTCGGGTTCCGACAAAACAAAGCCAAACAAACCCAATTTCAGCCAATTTCAGAGGCAAAAAAATGCTGCCAAAAGCCTGACCCGGCGTTATACTAAAGGCGGCAGGCTACCTCAAATACGACATTGCAAAAGAATTGTTAGAAAGGGGACAATTGTGGCTGATACATTTTTGAACCGACGGGATTTTGTTAAAATGATGGGTCTGGGGGCAGCGGCACTGGCTATGCCCAAACTGCCGGTTTTTGGCAATAGGCTCCGAAGAAAACCTAATTTCGTTTTCATTCTCATCGACGACATGGGCTTCAAGGACCTCGGCTGTTATGGCAGCACCTTCTACGAAACACCGAATATCGACAAGCTTGCCGCCGACGGCATGCGTTTTACCGACGCGTACGCGGCTTGTCCGGTCTGCTCACCGACGCGAGCCAGTATTATGACTGGCAAATATCCCGCTCGGCTGAACCATACAGACTACCTCGTCGGCAGACGCCGCGGCAAGCTCATACCCCCTGAATACATCCACCAAATGCCTCTCGAAGAGGTCACAATTGCCGAGGCATTGAAGGAGGCCGGCTATACCACCTGTTTTATAGGCAAGTGGCACCTTGGCGACAAGCCATACTGGCCCGAGCACCAGGGTTTCGATGTTAACATTGGCGGCACCCGTAGCGGTATGCCGCGAAACTACTTCTGGCCGCAGTGGCGTGGGAATCCCCCGATCCAGGGCCGTGCCGGTGAATACCTCACAGATCGCCTTACCGATGAGGCCCTGAAGTTCCTCGAAGGCAAAAAAGACAAGCCGTTTCTTTTGTATCTGTCGCACTATGCAGTGCATATCCCGCTGCAGGCAAAAAAGGACATGATAGAAAAATACAAGGCAAAGGCCGCCAAGCAGCCGACTAAGGAGGCGCGTTTTCTGCCGGAGGGCCGCAGCAAAGCACGCCAGGTTCAGGACCATCCGGTTTATGCAGGTATGGTTGAGAGTGTTGATGAAAGTGTCGGACGAGTTATGAAGAAACTTGAGGATCTGGGTGTGGCCGACAATACCGTTGTAATATTTATGTCTGACAATGGAGGACTATCCACTGCTGAAGGCTTGCCCACATCTAACCTGCCATTACGGGCGGGCAAGGGCTGGCTGTATGAGGGCGGCATTCGCGAACCGATGATTATCAAGTGGCCCGGCGTGGTCAAACCCCAAAGCGTATGCAGTGAGCCGGTGACCAGCACCGATTTTTATCCGACTATGCTCGAGATGGCTGGGCTCCCACTCAAACCAAAACAACATATCGACGGTGTAAGTTTGGTACCACTGCTCAAGGGCAGGAAGACACTCAAACGCGAGGCGATCTTCTGGCACTATCCCCATTACGGCAATCAAGGCGGCAGTCCGGGCGGGGTTGTGCGGGCAGGAGACTATAAGCTAATTGAATTCTATGAAGACAACCGCCTGGAGCTTTACAATCTTAAAGCCGATATCGGCGAGAAGAACAACCTCGCCGACAAGATGCCCGGCACGGCCGCCAGACTGCGCAAGAAACTACAAATCTGGCGAAAGGAAGTTCACGCGCAAATGCCCAAACCCAATCCGGATTATTAAGTTCTCAAAGAGCAGATTCAGCTCAAAAAACAGTTCCGTTCGTATTCCCTACTCTTAACTTATCAATATAACAAAATAGGCAACGACAGATGATCATCACAAAAGGTATTAGAATAGCGAGGCCTACAGCAGCATAAATCTTATCGACATCTATCTGTGTCCCACCATGATGTAGTGGCAATTATCCTTATTGGTTCCAACTTTCAGAACATTTCGCAAAATCCAGGAAGTTAATAATGCCATCACCACCGTCAGGAGCGATATCAACTGAAAGCTCATTTGCCAGCCAGAAGCTTACGAGGATTCTCAAATCTTTGAAATTAACCACACCGTCGAAATTAAAATCGCACGGGATATTAAAATAGTTCAAAGCTGCATAGGCATCAATGAATCCCCAGCCGTACTCTGCATCCCAGCCGGGCGTCCCAAGGTCCTGGGCAGTAGCTTCCAGTGCCTCTCTTACATCATCCGGATCGGTTACTCCGGTAGATATTAATAAAGCTGCAACCCCGCTTACGTGGGGGGCGGACATGGAAGTGCCCTGATAAAACCAGTAGCCCCAGTCTTTGGGATTTTTGCCGAAGGTCTGCTGCAAGACACCGTCAACAAAACCGTCTCCGTTTTGGTCGACGCTGTCACCTCCGGGCGCAGCGACGTCCACATAGCTGCCTGTAGTGGAGTAGCCTGCCCTGGCCCTTGTCATATCTGGTGGCTGCCACTGCGATGCAGTATGCATTATAGGCGGCCGGGAAACTTGCAGGGGCACCGACTCCGCCGTTTCCTGCGGAACAGACAATGGTGACACCCTGGTTATATGCGTAGGCAACCGCGTCTTGTAAAGTAGTTGAACTGCTGGGACCGCCAAGACTCATATTAATAACGTGTGCGCCGTTGTTAGCGGCAAAATAAATGCCATCGGCAATATCTGCGTAGCTGCCGGAGGCGACCTGGCCCCGGCTGGCTAACACTTTTACCGGCATAATGGAGCAATTAAAGGCAATCCCCGCAACTCCGAGACCATTATTTGTACTCTGGGCAATTGTTCCGGTAACGTGAGTGCCGTGGCCGTCGTCATCATTGGCGTGCTCATTGCCTTTGACAAAGTTAAAGCCGGCGACAAAGTTAGTATTGGCTAAATCGGGGGCCAGCCCAAAACGTCCGCCGTTGTCTTCATAGGCGACTCCGGTATCTACAACTGCTACGATAACGTTTGGGTCGCCGGTGGTAATGTCCCATGCGGACTCGATATTTATTCCAGCGACCGGGTCATTGAAGTGCCACTGAAAGGAATAGATTGGGTCGTTAGGTACAAAATGGGCGTAGGCGTAATAGTTTAATTCGGCGTATTCTATGTCAGGTTCGCGATTATATAGTTCAATTAGCTGTTTGGGTGTTTTACCGGCGGGGACCTTTATTTTCTTAAATCCGGCGAAAGGGGCTGGTGTATAATACAGCAGTTCCGTGCCGTCGATTTACCTGGCTGATATGTTCTTGAGAAAGCTCTTCCTTGAATTTTACGATGATTTCATTGGGGACCCACTCTGCCCTCTTTGTACCTGCCGATCCGGCTGAGTTAACGGCAAGACTGGCAAAGCCGGTTTCGGAAAAGCACAAGAGCAAAAAAGCTGCTAACAGCATTGGAAGGTTTTTCTTCACCACCCACCCCTTAAGTACAACTGAATTGTTATGACTGTTTTTAGACAGATTAACCATTATTTTACCATATTACAGGGTACATTGCAAACATAATCTTTGACCGACATTTCCCAGATAAACTCTTAAACAACGTAATTTTCTCCATATTTATGACATCCCACAGCAAAAAGGTGGAGAGCAGCATTTTTTTGCCTTTGATCCGGTTTCGCCAGAGGCTACGCCGCGATAAATTGGGTTTGTATTGGCTTTGTTTTCAAAAAGCGTCAAATTGAGTATATTTTCATAATACTTTGTAAGGAAAGTAGTTACGGACATTTGGGTTTTTTGGAGATTGGCTTTAATTGGGTTCGTTTTGGGTTCGTTTTTCCCACTTGACCAGGTGTCATTTTTTCCATAAACCTTTATTAATACTTTATTTATATTCATTTGACTTTTTCGGAAATTGGGTTCGTTTTGCATATAATTAGTATTTAGTATCTCGTATTTAGTATATAGCCGGTTGAGGCCGGGCCGGCCGGCATTATTTATTGACCACAGATTACAGATTGAAATTTTCACAACTTTGCCTAATTTGCCTTGCTTGCCAAATAAAGGTTTATGGGCTTGTATCTGCTGATACTAAAACGTGCGGTTCTCCGCTAAATCCGGCGCCCCCCCAATTAGGTAAGGGCAAGCTGCTGGCGGTTTACGTTTGTCTTCTGGCAAACATGAAAGTATTTTAACAGATTTCCAAACAATAGTCAACAAGAAAAAAAAGAAAAAATAGTGATTTTTTAGCCACAGATTTCACAGATTTTTAACTACGGATTGCGCAGATTATTACGGATTAAAGGCAGCGGAAGACAGAAGGCAGAGGGCGGAGAGGAATCCAAAAAATTTAGTCCTCAGCTTTACGCTGGATGTTTGCTAAAATAAATCTTTGCGGTTTTATCCACAAACCCGTATAATCTGCAAAGATAAGATTGAATCATTTGGTTAGCCACAGGACACAAAGAAAAATGGGGAAAAAACAAACAGTATATGGCAATTGTTGGATCGCTTATTTCGACATACTCGGGTTTAAAAAACTAATAAGCAAATATAAAGGACATATAGACTGTTTTGCGAGAGGTATCTACGATGAAATCTTAGAGGAAATCAAAAAGAGAAGTGAAAGAGTATCGGAAGCTCTAAACAAAAACGTTAATTATGCGTGGTTTTCAGATAGTTTCTTATTTTTCACTGAAGATGACACTTACGCTTCATACTCCTCCATAGATATTGTTTTATGGGAATATTTTCAAAAAATGATGTTCAAAGGATATTCGTTGAGAGGCGCTCTGGCTGTAGGTGAATTTTATGCGAATAAAGATAGGCATACTTATATTGGTCCAGCATTAATTGAAGCCTATAGCTATGCAGAGAAGCAAAAATGGATTGGCTTGGTTTTAACTCCTGAAGCTGGCAAAAAACTTTCCGAGCCGGGTTATGTCATAAACAAGATAAATTATTCAGAATATGAAGTGCCGATCAAATCAGAAAAAATAAAGAAAGAAAAATTATTTGCTCGTAATATTCGTAGTCTGGAAAAATATATTATTCGAATGCAAAACACTGCTAAGGTTGAAGAAGAATATGAAAAAAAGTTAAAAGTGATATATGAGAATACTTTGGAGTTTATCAAACACCTCAAATCACAAGGTATAGAATAACATGCTTACTTTCTCAGTGTTCTCTGTGCCTATCTGTGGCTAAATATACCCCCCCAATTCCCGTCAAATCAACTTTTGACTTTTACACTTTGGCTTTTCAATCTGAGTTTTTCGCTTTTAGTTTCCACGCAATACGAAATTTATGCTCCATGTTTCCTTCTTAACATCACCGCACCGAGGGAGAGCAGTAAGAGCGTAGTTGGTTCGGGGACAAGGACGATTGAGGCACCATTGCCGATACGGAAATCAAAATCTATTGTATTTCCACCTAAAAATGTTCCTGTCAGAACTCTAACCGTTTCGTAAACATAATCATTGCCATGTATACTTGTGATGCTTCCGAAGTCGACCGGTTGGCCATCAATAGCAAAGTCTGAACCAACCAAAGTTATTGCGGCACTTTGGCCAGCAACAATGTTACCAATAGAACCATTAGACATATATATTTGTCCGGTCATAAGGGACGCTAACTGACCGTAGCTTCCACCAGAGACATTTGCGGAACCATTTTCAGAAACAAACAGCCTTGGCGTGCCCCCTCCTATAATAGTGGCCTCGCTGTTACCCCAAACGTTTGTTGAGTACCCCACACTCCCTCCAGACATAAACAATCGGCTACTGCCTTCCGCAGTTAAGCCGTTGATCCAGCCCCCAGAAACATTTATGATACTATTTTCATACCCTACCAAACCTCCCAGACGTGCTCCGCTAAGAAAATTAACTGTAGTATACATCCCCGGCGACTGATAATCAACACGCATAACGTATGTGTCATATTCCCGCTCATAATCATAGTCAATATTATGTATCTGGCCGTCGTTCCTATCTAAATAAACAGTACCTGCCTCGGCTTGCTGCAAACCGATATTAAACACTCCCAACACCAGCACCACCACAAGAATTGCTTTACTTCTCATCACTCTACCTCCTAAAAAATTGTTATTAAGGCCAGACAACTAACGCAGACATCTCAACTTCTGTCCCATAATAACAGATAAAGACCGTTAAAACAAGGAAAATACGCCTGTTTTTCGAGTTTTCCGCCCGGTTCAATAGACCTGCGGTAAAACCGCAGGCTAAATATAGATTGCTGCACGCTTCCGCGAATAATTAGAAATAATGTTGGGGCGAGTCCAATCCTGTGATTTTGGTTTTTTGTCGTTTATTTTTCGAGGAAATGGAAGGAAGGTTCTATTTTACAGGCGGGACTCCGAGGTCTTTACAAATTTTGATTGCGAGAATATCCACAATTTCGTTGTGCCTGGGAACGGCCGATCTCTTGTTTAAGGATGGATTATACCACCAGGAATGTTTTGCCCCTTCTCTGACAAATTCACAGCCTTGAGAGCGAAGATGCCGGAGTAGCTGCCTCCTTTTCATATCGCTATTTGCTCTTCACGAAAATCGGCCCCCACAGAGGATATAGCATCCCGGCGATTAAACTCCAGGGCCTCTTTCAGTGTCGCCTTAAGAGTTTCGAGTAACTGCTCATGGGTCCGTTCCTGGCAGTTTACTCCGGGCACTTCTTCAATCCATCCAATCCACCAGCCATTATCCTGCTTGGTCACAGCCGTATATACTCTGTTCATAACAGCACCATCGACTTCAATCTATTTCCCAAATCCCCCCAACCTATCTGCCATACATTTTATAACAACAGACCGCAGAAGTCAAGAAACTACTCTTATAGTCATAATTAGTGCGATTTATCGCACGCTATTGGCTTATTTATAACTGATAACGCTTTATTTAGGATAGATTAAACTTCATCCGTGGCATATCACCGTTCCCATCCGGCTGACAGAAGATGGGGTATTTTCTTTTGCCCGCATTGCCTAATCAGGGACTACAGGCATGACTTCCCGGGGGCAGTCGTAAAATGATGTGGCCGAGATTTGTCACAAAGGGTGGTTTTGAAGGATACAACGGCGTATTTGGGCTGGTATTGGACTTGCTCAAAAAGATTTTGTAACTATCTGAAAGATTTCTTGACAAACGGCCGAAATCAACGTATATTATGTATGGAATGTTAATAATGTAAATTGTATACAGGCGGACGAACGATGATTAAGATTACAATTACAGAAGCGCGGCCACAGTTGCGGAAATTGGCGGACAGGGTCTGTCATCATGGCGAGCGAATATGTGTAGAAAGAAACGGAGAACCTGCCTTTGTGATGGTGAGTTTTGAGGATTTTGAGGCAATAGAAGCGCTTGAGGAAAAAATCGACATACAAGAGGCGAAAAAAGCCCTAAAAAAAGGCAAATTTATTCCTTTAGAACAATTGGAGTCTGAACTGGGTTTGTAATATAATGCCAATATGTATAAAGTTCTTGTCTCAGAGAGGGTAGCGGAGTTTATCCGCGGACAAACAAAGAAGATACAACGACAGCTTGTCAAAAAAATCAAAAACCTCGGACCAAACCCCTTCCCCGCAAATTCTGTAAAATTAAAAGGACACGAAGGCCTATATAGAATCGTGTCTGGATATTACAGAATAATATACACTGTTAAGCATAAAACAATAACTGTTTTGGTGCTTAGGATCGCCCACCGAAAAGAAGTGTATAAAAGACTGTCCTAAGCAGGCTTCTAACACTCATAATCACCACTTTGTGCGTTAAGTACATACTTGGGAACAATAACTCGAAGTCGTGCCAAAATATGGTTTTCTGTCTTGTAAATGTAGCTGTGTCCCTATAATATAACGACGATTTGATAAGGAGTTTTAACAAATGGCAGAAGAATTGATTGGTATCATAGGGGGCACGGGCCTTGGTGATGCGCTGGCCGAGCATCTGGAAGATGGGGAGTTTCACGACATTGACACGCCGTTCGGTGAGCCGAGTATGGCCATTTTTGTCGGCAAGTTGGGCAAAAGGAAAGTCGCATTCCTGAATCGCCACGGCAAAGGGCATAAACTTTCTCCAGGCGAGGTACCGTATGCAGCTAACATTTTTGCCTTGAAAGAACTCGGAGTTAATGCGGTGATAGGCAGCGGCGCGGTAGGTTCGCTTCGCGAGGAAATCGCGCCCGGTAATCTGGTCATCGTTGATCAGTTTATCGATAAGACATTCAGGCGGCAGAACAGCTTTTTTAAAGGTTATGGGGCGGTGCACTGCGAAGGGGCTGAGCCGGTTTGCGGGCGACTTCGAAAGATACTTGCCGATACTGCTAAAGATATCGAGACAAAGACACATCCTAAGGGTACGTATGTATGTATGGAAGGGCCGCAATTTTCCACGCGGGCTGAATCGATTATGCACCGGGCCTGGGGCGGCGATTTGATTGGTATGACCGCTATGCCGGAGGCCAAATTGGCCAGAGAGGCACAAATTTGCTATGTTCTGATTGCATTAGCAAGTGATTATGACTGCTGGCGTCCACACGATGCAAACAAAGCCAAACAAACACTACTGAAAGAAATTCTCGCAAATCTGCAAACGGCAACGGAAAATTGCCTGGAACTTATAAAGGCTGTTTTGGCAAGCGACGGTGAACTTGTTTGTGAGGATTGTCGCTGCAGGAAAAGTCTGGATTTAGCAGTGTGGACGGACCAGAGCCAAATCGGTCCGGATGATAAAGAAAAGCTGAAGATATTGTTTGAATAGTCAAGGAAGTATATTGAGGAGTTGTCATTGCGAGGCCGTAGAATAAGGTCGTGGCAATCTTACGGTATCGAGCGACGGAGATTGCTTCGCTTCGCTCGCAATGACGGAGACGAGAAAAAATTAAATTCGAAAAGGTGATAATAATGAAAAAACCGGTCCGGGCAGTATCTATTTTAGCCCTTGTAATTACTATGGCAATCGCAGGATGTGAGGAACAAATAGCTGCTGAAAACAGGCAGTTACAAGAAAAACCCAAGCATGCAATTGAACAGGGGGAAAAGCTACATCATAAAAAACTTGTAAAACGAAATGACCTTATTGAAAATGGATTATTCATCCAGATTCCCGGGCCCAATCCCATTATCATGCCTGGTCCTGACGGTGCGTGGGACGATGGTGTTACTGAGGCAGCGGACGCCTTTAAGGATGTCGATACTTATTATTTCTACTATCACGCTACAGGCGCGGGTAAGGGATATCGCCTCGGGGTGGCCAGCTCCACACATCCTTTAGGACCCTTCAAGAAACACGGCGATAAACCTGTTTTGGACCTCGGCCCGAAGGATAGTTGGGATGACAAGTATGTGGCTTGCGCGATGATTCTCAAAGATGGGCCGAAAAAGTATTACATGTGGTATTCGGGGTATGGCAGCCAGCGGCAATTTCGAAAATGGAGCATAGGCCTGGCTACCGCTGAGCATTCGCTTGGGCCGTGGGAAAAATACGAGGGCAATCCCATACTGGAAGATTTCGGCTATGTGGGCGGTGTGCTCAAGGTCAAAGGAAAGTATCGCCTCTATTGTGCGTATCCGATAAGCTGGGCCGGGTATAAGGGTGATTACAGCCCACTGGCATTGGCGGTGGCTGAGGCGCCGGAAGGGCCGTATACCAAGTACAAGGGAAATCCCCTTATGGAAAAAGGTGATTTTGGCGACTGGGACGACGGCGGAATATCCGAAGCGGAAGTTCTCTATCACGGCGGTGTCTTTCACATGTTTTATGGCGGAACCCATCTGTATGGCCCCCGGCTTGAAAGCATTGGGTATGCCTACAGTCTTGACGGCTACAAATTCACAAAGTATCTACGGAATCCGGTGGCCGTGCGAGGAGCCAATCCCAACGCGGCCGCTTTTGCCGAGGTACACGCCATTATCGAGCCCCCGTTTATCTACCTGTATCACACGCTGCGCTATGAAGAACGTGACGATAAGCGATTTCCCTGGAATGAAGATTTGGGTGTTCAGGTATTGGTTACCCAGAGACCTTTCAGCCTTGATATGCCGGTGCTGAACATTAAATCCCTTGGTGCCGGCCAAACCACCAAATTGTCCGATTCGCCGCCGATCAGTTTAGGGCACATCAGGCGGCTGGCATTGACGGCAGAGTGTTACTACGGGAGCGGAACTAAAAAACCAATACGAATCCACATCAGGAGCAGTTACGACGGATTGAAATACGACACTACCGATTTATACAGCTTCGACAACGATTTGAGCTTCCCAGGCAAGGCCAGGAAGACCGTTGAATTGGAACCGAAAGTCGGCTTTATAAAAGTTCTCGTTGAAAACACGGATCAATCTAAAAATGTCTCGGACGTAAAAGTTATCGCTACCCTGGGCGGCTGATTAAAAATGAAAGTACTTTTTGAATAGCCCAGGGCCTTGACAGGTGGCAGGCCAGTGATATAGTAGAGGTCAAATCTTGTTGAGTTTAAGGAAAGACAAAAATTGAAAGGATAAAAAATGATAAGACCAGTCCCAAAAGCCCTTGTTTTAGCAGTTGGTATCGTCATTGGTTTTATGTTGATTGCAGGCTGTGAAGAAGAGGAAAACCTGTCGAATGCAAAGCCGGATACAGAACCTAATACCAAACGAAGCAGGCTCATAGCCGTTGAGAACGCGCAGCTTAAAGAACAAATTGAAAGACAGAAAGGCTCGCAAACCAGGGAAATAGAAAGGCTAAAAAACCTGCATGCCAAGGAAACCGACAGGCAAAAAAAACTGTTTGATAACTGTCTGCGGGAGAAAGAGGCCTTGGAAGAGATGTCAAAAAAAGGTGTTGAAAACTATATGCAGGATATCTTAGGGCCCCTTTCTGAGGAAAACGTAAAACTGCGTGAGGAAATTGAAACTCTTAAGGCGCAGATAAAGTAACTCCACCATGAACTCGACCTGGGGCCGAGGCCGGAAGCACCTTAGCTCCTGCAGGAACTACTAATCAGTGCGGTTACATACTTTTCGGGCAGCTCTGATACAATCGGGCAGTTTTTCCTGTGGGTAATGCTTTTGCGTTGCCGCTGCAATGAGCCCAACAAACATAGGTTGAGGCTTCAAAGGACGGGAAGTAAGACACGGATGCGCCTGGGTGCCCATAAAAAATGGATGGGACGGAAACTCCAGTATCTGCATAATCGGCTGATTCGGTGCTTTGCCGGAGAATATCAGGCCGGCCTTTTCCAGCACTTCAATATAGCGAGGGTCAACCTCGTAACGATGTCTAAACCGCATTCTAACCGAATCTGTCTTGCCAAAAAGCTTCCACGCCAGCGTTTGTGGCTTTAGTTCTATATCTTTTCCGCCGAGGCGCATATTTCCGCCCAATCCTTCTATTTTCTTCTGTTCAGGCAATATGTCGATTACCGGCTCCGGACAGTCGGGCTCAATCTCGGTGCTGTTGGCTTTTGGCAAGTCGCATACATTGCGGGCAAATTCTATAACAGCCATTTGAAAACCAAAGCACAGTCCCAGATAAGGTAGATTATTCTCTCTGGCATATTTTATGCAGGCTATTTTTCCTTCTGCACCGCGTGTACCAAATCCGCCCGGGACAATAATACCATCAACGTCCTTAAGATTCTCTGCTGCGTTTTCATCATTAATGACGGTCGTTTCAATCCATTTGATTTTAACATCAGAAGCCAGAGCGACGCCTGCATGCTCAATTGCATTGATTATCGAGGCGTAGCTGTCTCGGACCGTTGTGTATTTGCCTGTGATACCGATGGTTATTCGGCGATTAGCAGTGCCGATTTTGTCGGTGAAATCGCACCACTGGGCCCAGGCCCTGCGTTCGTGCCGCAGATTGATTCTGTCCTCGATTTTGAGCAGTTTTAAGACCGCAAAATCAAGGCCCTTGTCCCTAAGTATAGCCGGTATCATATAGATACTGGCAGAATCGGGCAGACTTATGACTCTTTCAAGGGGGACATTGCTGTAAATACTAATTTTTTGCCGGGCCTTTTCACTTACAGGATTAGTTGCCCTGCAGGTGATGATATCCGGCTGAATGCCGCATTGCATAAGCTGCCTGATTCCCAATTGCGCGGCCTTTGATTTCTGCTCGCCGAGGGTTTTAGGTTCCAGTATATAGGTCAGGGCCACAAAACAGCAGCTATTTGGGCCTTCTTCATAAGCCAGCTCGCGCATTGCCTCGATAAAATAGGCATTCTCCAAATCGCCGACGGTTCCGCCAATCTCAACAAATACGATGTCGGCGTTGGTTTCGGCAGCAAGCCGGCGAAGTCTTAGTTTGACCTCGCCTGTAACGTGAGGAATCATTTGAACGTCTCTGCCGAGATAGTCGCCGTGGCGTTCCTTTTGCAAAATCGAGTTGAATATCTGGCCGCTTGTGACAAAATTTGCTCTGCTCAAATCCTGATTGAGCATCCTCTCATAGGTGCCCAAATCCATATCGCATTCCATACCATCGTCGAGCACAAATACCTCGCCATGCCGAAAAGGATTTAGCGTGCCGGAGTCTATATTCAAATAACCTTCGAGCTTGATCGGCGCAACTTTTAGCCCTTTATCCTGCATAAGGCTGGCAAGACAGGATGAAAATATGCCCTTGCCAAGTCCGCTCATCACGGTGCCCATAACAAAACAGTAGCGAGTTTTTCCTTTTTTATAACCATCCGGCATCGGCGAGAAAAATTCGCTCTCAGTCGAAACATCGCTTACTGAAGCCAATAAATCTTTATTTTTCGACATAATTGTTTCCTGACTGACTATTTATATTGAATTATCGATTATCTGTTTTTTGCTCATACGGCCGCATCTGTAATTGAAAGTCCTTTATGTCTTTCAATGTAAGGCCCGGAAAGACTGCTTCTGTAGAGCTATACTTCTGTTCAGGAATCATTTTACTGCTCTGTGTGCCTGTATGTATTTTGCCCTTATTGTCAACTGCAACAATCCTAAATTCAGTATCCTCTTGGAATGGATATTTCATGGAAACAGTTGCTTGCCCTTCTATATCCCTTGGTGTCATAAAAATGCAACCACCGGGTTGCATTGCTATAACACCCGTTTTGCCTTTGAATTTTGTTTCCCAAGTGCCTTGGTTCGGTAATGGCCCGCAGCCTGCAATACTAACCACAATTAACCCAAGAATTACCAGTTTCAAACTTTTTGATATCGGTCGGTTCGACATATGCTTAATTCTCTAATCGATTCATTCTATATCTTTTTACAAATTCGGCGTACTGCTCCGGCGTGTCTATGCCATCGCAAACGTGTTGAACCTTACCAACTAATATTGGATAGCTATGCTCGATTGCCCGGAGCTGTTCGAGTTTTTCGATTTTTTCCAGTTTCGTTTGCGGTAAAGCGGTAATTTTCAGCAAAAATTCCCTGCGGTAAGCATAAATTCCAATATGCCGCAAATACTGCTGTACTTTTCCCACGCCGGATTCTTCTCTATCATAAGGTATAGGAGCACGCGAGAAATAAATCGCACGGCCGTTGGAATCAATGATGACCTTTACGATATCAGGATTGGTAATCTGCTTGGGATTCTGGAAATCGGCGGCGAGCGTGGCCATCTGGTAATCGGGATTTTTCACTAAAAGCTCAGCTAAGTAATCAATACTCTGCGGGTCAATTTCCGGCTCGTCGGCCTGCAAGTTTATCACAATCTCGACGTCCATATCCTTAACGGCTTCAGCGATGCGGTCGGTGCCGCTTTTATGCTCGGCTGAGGTCAGTATACATTCGGCTCCAAATGTTTCGGCAGCGGCGGCAATTCTTTGGTCATCGGCTGCTATTATCACCTTCTCGGGCAATTTTGCCAGGCAGGCCCGTTCGTAGGTGTGCTGTATAAGGAATTTGCCTGTATCTTTGGCGAGAACTTTACCGGCGAATCTGGTAGAACCGTAACGAGCAGGGATACAAACTAAAATTTTCACTCTCGTCTAAACCTTTACGCCAGCAGCATATTTGCCGGGTAAGTCGTACATTCCCGCTAAAATCAGGAAAAAGCAAATTGCGACAGGATTTATGCAACAGTGTAAATCCAACTGGACACTTATGGTATAAGGAAATTTGAGGTTTGTCAACAGGTCAAAACATTTTGTTTCGAAAAAATCCAAATTGTTAGCCAGGTCATTGACAGTATGCTCAATCCGGACGAAGGTGAGCACTCTCCTGCGGAGACGGCTATTCGGGCCTGGTCTGTTTCTTCGGCGCCGGCTTTGCAGTATTTTGGCTGCCCTTTTTCGCCGGTGCAGACTTGTTGGTATTTGGCTTGCGTTTTTTCACAGGTGTGGACGTTACAGTTTTTTTGTTGCGTTTTTTCGCCTGAACCTTTGGTTTTGCGCGTCCGATGACGGCAACCTTAAGGTCTTTTGCACAAACGAGATGCCGATAGATAAAAGCCTGCATCATGTCGTCAGCCGGTATGGCCTGCCTTACGACCTGGCGTCCCTGGATTTCCGCGCGACCTTCCAGAGACAGGCTCATGGCTTTCTTTATGGGCCCCGGCGGAACTTTCAGCGTAAGTCTCATCTGGTCCTTGCCGGCAGGCACCCGTCGGCCATTCAAAGTGAATCCCTTCGGCGCGTCCTTCAAAGTCACGGCGATATCACCGGTAAATCCATCCTTACGCAGGGCGTAGACGGTGAGGGGAACGGTCGCGCCCCCGCGGGCGTTGATGCTGGAAGGTACGACCCGCAACTCGAAATCGGGCCGGGGCGGGCCGATACGAAGCCGATATCCATAAGCTGCACCGCCTTTGGTTTGTGCATCGCCTATGTGAATATAATAAAAACCGTTCGTGGGCAGGGTGGTGCTTAGCAGGGAATCAGCATGGTGCGTTGTCAATCCTGCCCCTTTGTCCTCATGGTCGTCGTTGGCTATAAGTTTTTTGCCGTTTGCGTTAGTCAGTTTCAGCAGAGAATCCAGCGGAGAGTTCAGCCGGCGTGCATAAACTTCAGCAACGATCTTATCACCGGCATTACCTTTGAAACCGAAAACGTCCCAGTCCCCCGGTTTATCAATACGACCGTTGACGATAACAGGAAGCGTGATCTTCTGCGCATCGGCATGATTGTTGTTCGATTCGGTTTCCATACATTCCGGCAGCGTGTCCACCGCAAATGGCACGCGGTTGGAAACCAGTTCGTCCTTTCGCAGAGAAAGCGGAAGAATCCCGGGCTCTTTGTCGTTGGCGTCCATCGTTAACTTATCGGTTGGCAGATTCCAGCCCTTCATCCGGACAGTTGTTTGAGCGCCAACTTTGCCGCCCAAAGGGAAGATGCTCGTTACAAACGGCATTTCGCCTACAGTGATGCGGTAAACGAAGTCCTCTCGTCCGCGGTAGATGGCGTCTTTAATCTCCAGCACGTATTGGCCGTCCTGGGGAATCTCGTAAAAGAGGACCGGGTCGGGATGGAAACGGTAGTCGTCAGCGTAGGCAAGTTCTTCTCCATTTGCATCGTAAAGCGCCAAAGTGGCCTGAAACCAGCCGGGGACCGCGTCGGCAAGGTAAGGGGTCAATTCCCGCGCGCTGGCGGCCATGACCAGCCGAGCGCCCTTGCTTAACTTAAGCCGAAAACGGTCCACATCGCCGGGCATGATCTGGCCGTTTATAACAATCGGCAGCTCTGAGAGCACCTCCGTATCCTCGGTCTTATTCTTCGTCTCCTTCTCGGCATATTCAGGCAGTTGGCCAACGTAAAAAGCCACGGGATTGGACAAGCCCTGGGCCGTCTTTAGCCTCAACTCCCGTTCACCAGGCTCGGCATCCGGAGCCAGCACGATCCTCAGAGTGACGTCTTCGGAAAGCTGTGGATTGCTCCGATTTCGGTTTTTGGGATTGGCGAGCTTTTCCCTGATTTCGGCCATCTCCTTCTCCATGGTCTCCAGGTCTTTTTCGGTCACCGGTTCATTGTCAGTGTTCGCTTGATCGTCGGTGGTTTTCTTACCTTTGCCTTTCTTGAGGGGTTTGACTTTCTTCTGCAGCTCCTTGAGCCTGTCTCTGAGCAGGTTTATTTGCTTTCCATTAAGCGGTTTGACGTGTTCAATCACAGTGGCTCGTATTCCCTGTCCTGAAGTAACCACATCAGTCACGCCGTCCAGAAACCGTCCTGCGATCGCAACCTCGAACGTTGTGCCCTGCCGTCCGCCGGCAGGATAAGCATAACCGATAGCCGGGCCCCGTCGTGCTCGTGCCCTGGCCGCAAACACCAACGTCCCGGGCGCCACCGCCAGGACTATCGCCAACAATAGAGTCGTCTGCCACTTGGATCGTTTCATGGAATCCTCCATCGTTTACATGATCTCTTTCAAACGGCCGCCGGCCTTCACGTCATCCGAGGTTGCGGGCGTCACGCGGACGTTCAGGCCCTGGGGATGCGGCAGTTTCCCCTCGGTATCAATACCGAGCAGCTCATACATGCTGCCGATGAGGTCAACCGGGTACACGGGGCGGTCTTTGACTGTTTCGGCTTTAGCATCCGAGGCTCCCACGACGTGGCCGCCTTTGAAACCACCGCCGGCGACCACCGCCGAGAAGACCTTGCCCCAATGGCCTCGTCCGCCATTCCAGGGAGCTTCCCACAGGACTTTCGGGGTTCGGCCGAATTCGCCACTCAACCAGACAATAGTACTGTCCAGAAGGCCGCGGTCCGACAAGTCCTGAAGCAGGGTCGAGAGGCCTTTGTCTAATTCCGGCAGTTTTCTGCGCATGGCCTGGAAATGCTGCTTGTGTGTGTCCCAGCCTTTGGAGTTGATAGTGATGTAAGGCACACCGCGTTCGACCAGACGTCGTGCCACTAAGCAGGATTGGCCAAAAGTGGTAAGCCCATATTGCTCTCTCAACTCTTTCTTTTCCCCTGAAACATCAAACACCTTGCCTGCATCACCGAGAATCAAATCATACGCCTGTTTTTCGCACTTCTGTAATTCCGCTAATTGGGGATTGCCTTTGATGGTTTGTCCCAGTGTGTTGAGCTTGTGGAGAAACTCACGCCTGTCCTTCTGACGCTTTTCCGTAATGCCTCGTGCAACGACCCCCTCTACGACAAAGGGAGTCCGTCGGGGATCACCGCCCGTGGCAAAAGGTTTATAGCGCGAATCCAGAAATCCCGCCTCGGAAAACCGACCTTGTGGAGTCGTAAGCACAATGTAAGGTGGAATCAGTCCTTTGTATCCGGCATCGTAGCCTTTGAACAGTGAAACCACTGCTCCGACGCTTGGATAGACCTGTCCATCTCCGGACTTTCGGCCGGTCTGAACCATGTAGGACGCCGTTTCGTGGGCCCTCACGCCATGGGTCATGCTGCGGATGATGGAATACTTGTCCGCCTGCTTTGCCAGCAGGGGGAGCAGTTCGCTAATCATGACCCCGTCCACATTGGCTTTGATTGGCTTGTTCAACTGACCGCAATAGGCATTACCCGCATCAGGCTTTGGATCGAAAGTGTCGATGTGCGACGGACCGCCCCACATCCAGATTTGGATGACTGACTTGGCCTTGGCTTTTGGCGCGGCTGCATGAGTTTGAGGAGCCAAACGGTCGGCCATCAGCAGACCGGCTGCGCCGAAGAGCCCTCGCTGTAACGCTTCACGTCTGGAGATTGTCGTTCGGCCTTTGGGCTGGATCTGTCCGGCCTTATTCGGATTCAGCAATCTGGCATCTGTATTGTTTTCCATACTCATATTTCCACCTTATATTTTATCTTAATTCGCTCATACAATCAATGCCGGTAGAGAAACTCCGCACTGTTTATCAATGCCCAGGCCAGATCCACAGCAACAATCCGCTTGTTCCCTCGGTTGGATTTGGAATATGCCTCCACAATCTTCACCTCTTCATTCGTTGGAAAACGCGAAAGAATCGTCAGATAAAACCTGGTCGCAAGCTGCCGCATATTCCCCTTGGCTTGCATCAGGTTTCGAAGCTTGCGGCCCTGTTCAATCTTGCGCTGGATGTGACTTGAGTTCAACAGATGCAGCCGTTGGGCCGAGGTGGGACTGTTGTTGCGTTCTGATTCCAGACCGGTGTCGCGCGACGAACGACCAAACATTTCGAGGAAGGAACTGGTGATGCTGCCGTCCGCCAGCGCAATGGAGCGCTGCTCTGCGGGAATGAAAGTGAATGGCTCCGGAATCGCGCTGGAATATTTTTCTGTCGTCCCGGTAATCTGGTTCAGGGCATCAATCAGCACCTCTGCTTCCAACTGACGCAATGGATAGTATGAGAAATTGGCTTGTCCGGCTGGTTTGTTTGTCCTGGGAACCGAGGAAAGCCGGTACGTATTGGAGTTCAGAATCAATCTGTAGAGGTGCTTCAGGTCGTAGTGGGCCCCGATCAACTCCTTCTCCAGAAAGGCGAGCAGTTCGGGATTGCTCGGCGGATTGTCCGGTCGGATGTCGTCGGGCTCATGAATAATGCCGCGACCAAGCAGCCATGACCAGATGCGGTTTACTATATTGCGTGTGAACCAGGGATTCTTCGGAGCAATCAGCCAGTCAGCAAAGACTTCCCGTGGATCCTGACCGTGTGACAGCCGGGCCCGGGTTCCATCCGGGAATATTGTCGACAGCGCCACGCTCTCAGTGGACAGGGCGCCCGCCTTGTTCGGATCGAAACAAACGATCTCCTCTTTCCATTCCCCGGTGGACTTGTAAACAATCTGTGAAAAGAAGGCAGCCATGTCTGACAACCGGTCTTTCTCCCAGTTCTCAGCGCGCACTCCCATGAAAGTCAGCGCCACGGCCTGGGCGATGGCTTCCGGTTCTTTGCTTTGGATAGCGCGGTAAAAGTTGACCTGCGGCACACGGAAATTACTGCCGCTGGACACAAGCAGCTCCCTTACAAACCGGTCATAAGGCAGGTTCTTCTTAATGCTGGTCCGAATCCAGCGGTGATACGCCTGTACTGCGTTGGGCCATAAATTGATCGGGAATTCGGCCTTGACTCGGAGCAGGTCGCTCCACTTCATCGCCCAGTAGTCCGCAAACTCCTGGCGTTCCAGCAGATGTTCGATCAAGGTGCTGTGCTTATTGGGGCCCTTGTCCAATATGAACGTTCTGGCTTCCTGCGCAGTGGGCAGGGTGCCAATCACATCCAAATAAACGCGACGGATAAACTCGTGGTCGGAGCAAAGTCGGGCAGGGGGGATACCGAGTTCTTTGAGTTTAGCCAGGACGAACTCATCAATTTTATTTTTTGCCTTAACGTCCGGGAGAGAAGATGGCGGCGTTTGCGAAGGTGCCGATTCCTTAACCGCCGGCTTGATGGAGACAGAGGCCAGCTTTGGTTTTCCCTGGTCTCCCGACGAAACCAAAGATAGAAAAAAGACGGCAAACAAGAAAAGTAGGATGGCCTTGATTCGCATCACAAATACCCAGTCACCTGATTTAAGTTCAACCTGGATTTCCTAATGAGTCCATCTTAATTACGCTTAGCCAAACCAGCAAGTCTTTCCATATCATTAAGCCGGAATTTCCCATATACGCCATTTGGGAAAATCCTATATACTTCAAATCCTATAATACCAGAATCTTGTGGAGGTTTCAATGATTTTACCGGCGGATTCAAGGGGTTTTGATGCAAAAAAACAGCCGGGTTTAGACATTGCTGTATGAGTAAATATGTACGATCCTGATGGCTTTCTAAGCCAATAATGCGATTTTAATTATTTTTGGGATGCAGGTGTCAACTGAGGTGTCAATTTGTTTTTTTGGATTTTGCAAACATCTACCTTGTCGGCACTTACGTTTTTACTACTGCGGACTTGTAATCCGCGGCAGAGCGAATATACTTTACTGGTTATTGGCATTGCTCTACAGTGGTATCAGCTTCAAAACAAAATTCGGTGTACGTAGATTATGAAAAAAACCTTACCTATTATCATTGTACTTGTTGTTATCGCCATTATCTTTATCGGGATTGGAATTGCAAGGAAAGGTAAACAAGGAAACCAACGCCGAATAGCGGTAATTCCTAAAGGAATTACACATATTTTCTGGGAGTCGATTCGCAAGGGGGCGGAAAAAGCAGGCGCCGAGGCCGGCGTTAAAATCTTCTGGAACGGGCCGGAGCGCGAAGGTAACCGGGAAAAGCAGATTCAAATCATAGAGGACTTTATTACACAAAAGGTTTCAGGTTTTGTCCTTGCACCGATTGACAACAAAGCACTGGTTCCATCAGTAGAAAAAATATACGCCAGGAACATACCCTGTGTGATTATTGATTCAGGTATCGACACAGATAAATATATTTCATTCATAGCAACGGACAACTATAAAGGCGGTGTGATTGCAGCAAGGCGAATGGGCAGGATTCTCAATGGTAAGGGAAAAATAGTTGTTGTTAAATACGCCCCCGGTTCAGCTTCCACGATGAAACGCGAGAACGGCTTTATCAATACCATCGAAAAAGAGTTTCCTGAAATCAAAATCGTTGACACCAAATACGGGATGGATACTGTTGAGACCGCGCTGCAGGCCGCCGAGGACCTGCTGACGAAAAACACCGAACTTGACGGCCTGTTTGCCTGTAATGAGTCCACTTCAGTAGGGGCCTTACGAGCGCTGCAAAGCCGGGGCCTGGCAGGCAAAATGAAAATGATCGGTTTTGATGCCGGTGGGCTGCTCATTGAAGGTGTAAAGACCGGGGCTGTCGATTCGCTTGTGGTTCAAAATCCCTTCAAAATGGGCTATGAAGGCGTCCAGGCCCTAATCGCCACACTGGACGGCAAAAAAGTAGAAAAGCGTGTAGATACGGGTGTTGCATTAGTAACTAAAGAGAACCTTGAAACTCCGGAAATTCAAGCACTGGTGAAAGGAACGTATCAGTAAAAAATAATCTCCGGGGCTCTTATATCGGACCACAAATCAGGCGTATCTAAAAGCCTGGGGCTGGCCCTTTTCTTGATTATTTTTTAAATGGCGGCTTGTAATCCAAAACAGAGTAGATATACTTTGTTGACTACATGCTATTGACTATTTATCATTGAAAGAAATGTGGCATTAATCATTAGTCAATAATCAATATCGTCAGGGAGTCTCGACGTCAAACCTAAAATTTAGGGAGAAATGATTATGAAAAAGGCCTTACCAATTATCATAGCACTCATCTTAATTGCCATCATTTTTATCGGATACGGAATTGTAAATAAAGGCAAACAAACAAACCAACGCCGGATAGCGGTAATCCCCAAGGGCACTACTCATATTTTCTGGGAATCAGTTCGAAAGGGGGCCGAAAAAGCGGGCGCCGAAGCCGGTGTTAAAATCCTGTGGAATGGTCCCAAGCGAGAGACTGACCGCGAAGAGCAGATACAAATCATTGAAGACTTCATTGTACAGAAGGTTTCCGGTATTGTTCTTGCGCCGCTCGACAGCAAGGCACTGGTGCCGAAAGTAGAGGAACTGTACAATAAAAACATACCATGCGTGATTGTCGACTCGGGAATCGACACAGACAAATATGTTTGTTTTGCAGCAACGGACAACTATATCGGCGGCTTAATCGCAGCCAGGCGGATGGGCAAAATTCTCAACGGCAAAGGAAAAATAGTAGTTTTGAAGTACGTGCCCGGTTCGGCCTCGACTACGAATCGTGAAAATGGCTTTGTCGATACCATCAAAAAAGAGTTCCCCGAAATCGACATCGTGGATGCCCAATACGGCAAGGATACCGTTGAGACAGCATTGCAGGTTACCGAGGACATGCTTACGAAAAACGCCGAGCTCGATGGATTGTTTGCGTGTAATGCCTCAACTTCAGTAGGAGCATTGCAGGGGCTGCGAAGCCAGGGCCGCACTGGGAAGATAAAGATGGTTGGTTTTGACACCGAGAAGGCACTTATCGACGGGCTAAAAGAAGGAGTTATTGATTCGCTTGTGGCACAAAATCCCTTTAAGATGGGCTATGAAGGCGTCAAAGCAGTAGTGGCCGTACTTGATGGCAAAGAGTTACCCGCCAGGCGTATAGATACGGGAGTAACATTAGTGACTCAAGAGAACCTGAAGACACCGGAGATTCAGGCATTACTGAGATGACCACATCAGTGCAGAACAACCGCAGCGACACCGGCACCGCGCTGCGAATGGTGGGGATATCCAAGAGCTTCGGACCTGTGCAGGCACTTTCGGACGTAAGCTTTACTGTGCAGGCAGGGACGGTGCACGCTTTGGTAGGCGAGAACGGTGCGGGTAAATCAACACTTATGAAAATCTTAGCGGGTGTTTATCGTCCGGACAAAGGCGAGATCGAAATCCACGAAAAGCCTTGCACATTCGATAAACCGGAACAGGCCCTGGCAGTCGGCGTATCGATGATTTACCAGGATTTGGACCTGGCTGAACACCTGACCGTCGCTGAAAATGTTTTCCTCGGCAATGAGCCTGTAGGTATTCTGCCATTCACTGTTGACTACAAGGCAATGGTGAATACAACGGCGGAATTAGCCGAAAATTTCAATTTCGATATTGACCCGGCTGCCGTAGTATCGGAGCTATCCACCGGGGATTGCCAGGTCGCTGCTATTATAAAAGCTCTTGCACGCAAAGCTTCGATTATTGTTATGGATGAGCCCACCTCGTCGTTGGCTGAAGCCGAGGTCGAAGGACTCTTTGAAATAGTTCGGCGGCTGCAAAAAAGTGGTATTTCAGTTATCTATATTTCCCACCGTTTGGAAGAGATAATCGGTCTGGCCGACGATGTGACTATTCTACGCGATGGTAAGGTCGTTCACTCCGAATCAGTTACGAAGCTTGATATTGCCCAAATCATTCGTTATATGGTTGGGCGTGAACTGACAGAATTTTTTCCAGACCGGGATGTTAAACCTGGTGATGTTCGTGTAAGGGTCAACAATCTTTCATCGGACAGTCGGATAAAGGACATTTCTTTCGATATTCGGTCGGGAGAGATTGTTGGAATGGCCGGTCTTGTCGGTGCAGGCCGAACAGAAGTTGCCCGAGCTATCTTTGGCGTTGACAAAAAAGCTTCGGGTTCGATAGTGCTTGATAACAAAGAGTTGTCAATAAGTTCTCCGGCCGATGCCATATCCCAAGGCATTGCTTTATTAACTGAAGACCGCAAACGAACCGGTTTGTGCCTTGGCCTTGCGTGCAGTTGGAATGTGACTATAGCAAGCCTGGGATTATTAGGGATGAAAAGAATAATCAATCCGGCCAAAGAAAATAAAATCGCTGCCGATGTCGGGGCGCAATTATCCATCAAATGGTTGAGCCCGCAGGCTCCAGTGGACTCTTTATCCGGCGGTAACCAACAGAAACTCCTGATTGCGAGGTGGCTGCTGGCAAAATCTAATTTTATGATTTTTGACGAACCGACGCGGGGTATCGATGTCGGTGCCAAGAAGGAAGTGTACTCACTTCTTAACAGGCTTGCGGAAGAAGGCAAGGCGATATTATTTATATCATCCGAATTGGGCGAGCTGTTTGGGATAACGGACCGAATTTTAGTGATGCGCCGGGGACGACTTGTGGGAAATTTAAAGACCAGCGAAACCACACAGGAAGAAGTTATGCATTTGGCGGCGGTGGAGGCAAACTAAATGGGCAAATTTGTAAGACAATTGCTGCCCTTCGGTAGTCTGACACTGATAATCTGTGTTCTGTCGGCACTAAAGCCGGATACTTTTCTTACGACGGAAAACTTTATGAACGTGCTCCGCCGCTCAAGTGTCAACGGCATCATCGCAATCGGTATGACATCGATTATCATATCAGCAGGAATAGACCTTTCCGTAGGGTCGATGATGGCCCTTTCCGGCATGGTGGGCGCATACGCAATGGTTGCTATCGGTGGATCGAATCCGCAGGGAGGCGCCTTTGTTGTTGGTACCATCCTGGGGGTCGTTGTAGGCGTTATTTGTGGTTTTGTAAATGGAGTGCTTATTACAAAACTAAAGCTCCAACCGTTCATAGTAACGCTTGGTACTATGAGCGCATTTCGCGGGATATCCTATGTATGGAACAACGGACAGCCGTACAATGTGCCAAGCTACAAGTATCTTGGCGAAGGCATTGTGCTGGGGATTCCTATTTCTGTAATAATTGTTGCTGTCATTGTCGCCATAGCCTGTTTTCTTTTAAAATACAGTCGATTAGGGCGATATACATATGCTATTGGGTCCAATCGTGAGGCGGCCTTCCACGCCGGTGTAAATGTAGACCGCAATCTTATCTACATCTATACCTTCACGGGCCTTCTTGTGGGTATAGCGGCAATGATTGCAACCAGTCGAACCGTCTCAGCCCAGCCAACAGCAGGTATTGCCCTTGAGCTCGACATCATCGCGGCAGTTGTGATCGGCGGCGCGAGCCTGGCTGGTGGTCGAGGGACTATAACCGGCACAATTATTGGAACATTACTGATAAGTGTCTTGCGGAACGGCTGCACCCTGCTGGGAATATCAACACATATCCAATTGATTGTTATTGGTATGATTATCATTCTCGCGGTCGCGGTTGACCAGTTGGCACGGACAAAAACAAGAGAACTGCAGGCATAAGAGCGTTTGCAATTCTTGATTTTCAGATTTTGTTTGACAAAAGCAGGCTTAGTTTGTTTAATATAGTCATCATGAAGCAAATTGACCGCAAAAATACAGATAACTGGTGGTGGCCTGCAGGACATAATCCGGCAGGTGAACGGTGATTTCATATAAACAATTTGTAAGGTTTTTGAAACGGCAGCCTGTTGGAAAAAAGCAGGCTGTTTTTTTTTATTTGTAATTTCAGTGATTTGCGAATAAAAATTACGATAAAAGGTTCGATATATGGATGATTACAGGCAGAAAATAGCCGATGCCAGGCACGGACAAATCGTGCCCATCGTCAAGGAAATTGATATGGATGAGCCGGTGGATTTTTTTGCCAGGCTGAGCGACTACGGCCGGGCGCAAAACTGTGCCCTGTTGGAGGCAAGTGACTATTTAGCGGAAAATGCGTTGAGTTTCGGCACCGCAAGGCCGGCACTCTATCTTACCGGCACCGGTGTTGATTTTACAATTAAAGCATTGAGTAAGACCGGCCGGCGCATGATAGAATATTTGTCTGCCAAAAAGGAACGGTTCGCCTTCTGTGAATCGGTCGAATTCGGCCCGGAGACAATTACCGGCAGAATCAAACAGGCCAGGAAAGTGGTTGACGAGCAAACCCGTCTGCAAAGTACAAATCAGATGGACGTATTGCGGGCCGTAGCGTTTGCCTTTAGTCTGGCGAGCAAGCCGTTCCGCGTGACCTGTGGATTGCTGGGGGCTATAAGCTACGATTTTATAGACCAGTTTGAAAAGCTTCCTCCCAGTAAAAATGATCTGCTCGGCAATCCTGATTATGAACTTTACTTCGCAGACAACATATTTTTGTGTGACCACCAAACCAACAAGGGTTTTTGCATCGTCAATTGTGTTATAACCGACGACGACAGAGATGCTGCAATCGCCGAGACCCAGGAGTGCTTCGACTACTATTTCAATATCGCAAAAATTGACATGCCGAAAAGTGAAAAATATGCCGAATCGCTGCCGGCTGCTTCCAGTGATACCAATCAAACCGAATACGAAAAGATGGTCCGTGACGCCAAGCAACACATTCTCGACGGTGATGTTTTCCAGGTGGTTCTGAGCAGAACTAAAATGGAGCCCTGCCCGGATGAGCCGCTGGACGTTTACAAACGGCTTAGGAAATTGAATCCTTCGCCGTACATGTTTTATCTTAACACCGCCAACTCGATATTGTTAGGCTCCAGTCCGGAGCTGAATTTGCGTGTCAGCGGCACCGATACTCGCCACGTGGAGATAAGGCCCATAGCCGGCACCAAACCGAGGGGACGGGTTGGAAACAAAATTGATGAAGACACCGATTTTAGATATGAGGCGGAACTGAAACTCGACCGCAAGGAGTTAGCCGAGCATATGATGCTGGTCGATTTGGCCAGAAACGATATTGCACGTGTAGCCGAGTCGGGCAGCAGAGTTGTAACCGAATTGCTGATAGCTGAAAAATATGCTTCGGTGCAGCATTTGGTGAGTAATGTTAAAGGCAAACTCGCAAAGGACCTGGACGCATTAAATGCATACCTGGCTACCATGAATATGGGGACACTCACGGGAGCTCCAAAGATCGAGGCAATGAAGCTAATACGTCTTTATGAAAAAACCAAGCGAGGCTACTACGGAGGAGCTGTTATGTATCTGACCGTGGACGGCCAATTCGACAGTTGTATTACCATAAGGAGTCTGCAGATTAAAGACCACACAGCTTATATTCGAGTTGGCGCCGGCATCGTGCATGACAGCGTCCCGAAGACGGAATTTGAAGAAACCGAACATAAGGCAAGGTCCTGTTTGCGTGCGGTTCGTGGAGAATAAGGGCGGAATCTTATGAAAGCCAAAGCCAGAAAAGTTTTATTTATCGATAATTTCGACTCATTCACATACAACCTGGTCGATGATTTTTGCAAGCGCAATTGCCAGGCCAGGGTTTATCGCGCCGATACCAGGCTCGAAGAGCTTAAACGAGTGGCTGAGGAATTTGGTCCCGATCTTCTTGTAATTTCGCCGGGACCTGGCACACCGGACACAGCCGGCGTCTCACTTCCGGCAGTAGGCTATTTCAAAGATAAACTACCTATCTTCGGCGTCTGCTTAGGCCATCAGGTAGTTGCGCAGTATTTCGGCGGGAAAGTCAGCCATGCACCGGAGCCGATGCACGGCAAACCGTCAAAGGTGACACACGACGAAAAGGGTGTATTCGCAGGTGTCGAGAATCCGCTGCAGGCAGGACGGTATCACAGTCTTTGTGTGGTAGAGCTGCCGGATTGCATGGAACAAACGGCTGAGTTTGAGGGTATTGTTATGGGTGCCCGTCACAAAGAGCTTCCGATATTCGGCGTGCAGTTCCATCCGGAAAGTATTTTGACCCCGGCAGGCGGTAAAATAATCGAGAATGTTTTATCCATAGCAATGGCAAAAAAATAAAAGGTAAGGGATAAAATGGCGGTAATAACCGAATATATTAAGTCGCTACTCCAGGGTGATAGTTTGAGCTTCGAACAGGCGACGAGCCTGCTGGATGTTATTTTCGAAGGCGATGTGCCCGATGTCCAGATTGCTGCGTTTCTGACAGCGATGCGGGCCAAAGGAGAGACCGCACCGGAATTAGCAGGGCTTGCCAGGTCACTGCGAAGCCACGCTGTTGCCGTTAAGGTTGGTCTCGACAATTTAGTAGATACCTGCGGTACCGGAGGGGCGGCAATAAAGACCTTTAACGTTTCAACCGCATCTGCGTTAGTGGCAGCCGGCGCAGGAGTCTATGTCGCCAAACACGGCAATCGTGGCATAACCAGTAAATGCGGCTCGGCTGACGTGCTCGAAGAATTGGGTGTAAAGATAGATGCTTCCGCCGAGGTCGTGGCAGAGTGTATAAGGCAGGCACATATCGGATTTATGTTTGCCCCAATGTTCCATCCGGCGATGAAATATGTTCAGCCGATACGCAAGAGTCTCGGTTTTAGAACGGTTTTCAACATCCTCGGACCTTTGGCAAATCCTGCCAATGCAGATGCGCAGGTGTTAGGAGTGGCTGATGAAAACTTGATGCAGATTGTTGTCGAGGCACTCAAACTGTTAGATGTCCGGTACGCGATGGTAGTTCATAGCAACGGCATGGATGAGATAAGTACAACAGGAGTTACCAAAATAGTTGAACTGAAAAAAGGTCAAATCGCAAACAAAGAACTTAATCCGGAGGACTTAGGTATCACATTGGCCGACATAGAGCAGTTGAAGGCAACCGATGCCAAAACAAGCGCAAAGGTTATAAGGGACATACTAAGCGGCAAAGAAAAGGGGCCGCGCAAAGATATTGTTATTCTAAATGCCGCCGCTGCGATAATAGCCGCTAATTTAGCTGATGATTTCAAATCGGCAATCGAGTTGGCAAATGCTTCGGTGAACAATGGCAAGGCATTGACCTGTCTTCAAAAGTTAATCAAGATTTCAAATGAGGTGTAAAATGCCCCCTGTAACCCGGGGCCAGGGCCGCGAATATGTTAATAGTTAAAGTTAAAATTTGTGGTATTACCAATTACGAAGACGCCGCAGCAGTATTGGATATGGGTGCGGACTTGCTGGGCTTTAATTTTTATCCGAAAAGTCCGAGGTTTATACATCCGGAAAAGGCCAGGGAAATAATAAGCAAACTGCCTGGTTTCATAGATATTGCGGGCGTCTTTGTGAATGAATCGATGGAGAAAATCCAGGAAACGAAAAACATGTGCCAATTGGATTGGGTCCAGCTGCATGGCGATGAAACTCCGGATTTCTGCCAACAATTTCTCTCTCATAATGTAAAAGTAATGAAAGCAATACGGGTCAAAGAGCAGAGTGATATTCAACAGGCGGAGTATTATTTTACCGATGCTATTTTGCTGGATGCCTTTGATCCTGAAAAATATGGCGGTACAGGATTAAGCTTTGACTGGAATATCATAGGGCATATCAGCAAACGTATTTTTTTGGCCGGCGGGATAAATCCCGATAATGCGGCTGAGGCGGCCGAACTGGGAGTTTATGGGATTGATATTTGCAGCGGAATTGAAGCTGAACCGGGCAAAAAAGACCATAAGAAAATGAAAAAACTGTTCGAAAATATACGGCATCTGAGAGGCTAAATCGTGTCCCCTGATTCGTCGCCTGGGACACGAGACATAAGAAAGGGTACGAAGTATGAAATATAAAGGCAGATTCGGAGACTATGGCGGCTTTTATGTGCCGGAGGTCTTGATGGCGGTGCTGGAAGAATTAGAGGAGGCATTTTATCGCTTCTACGAGGATGAGCGGTTTGTTTCCGAGTTGGCGAAGCTTTCGAAAGATTATGCCGGCAGGCCCAGCCCGCTTTACCATGCGAAAAGATTCAGTGAGTATGTCGGCTTTAAGGTGTACCTGAAACGCGAAGACCTTCTGCACGGCGGAGCGCACAAGGTCAATAACACACTCGGGCAGGGGCTGTTAGCAAAGTATATGGGTAAAAACAAACTCATTGCCGAAACCGGCGCGGGCCAGCACGGTTTGGCCACCGCGATGATTGGGGCCTTGTTTGGTATGGAGACAAAAATCTTTATGGGCGTTATCGATATTGAGCGACAAAGTGTTAACGTTCATAAAATGAAACTGTGCGGCGCAGAAGTCATTCCTATAGAAGGCGGAACAGGGACGCTCAAAGACGCCATCAATGACGCGCTTCGATACTGGACGGCCCATGTTACAGATACATTCTATCTTTTCGGTTCAGCCTGCGGGCCGCATCCGTATCCCACGATAGTAAAACATTTTCAAAGCTGTATCGGTAAGGAGGCAAGGCAGCAGTGTCTTGACCAGATTGGTAAACTGCCGGATATGGTCGTCGCTTGTGTCGGCGGCGGCAGTAATGCAATAGGTATCTTTTCGGGCTTTATGGATGACAAGGATGTCAAGCTAATTGGTGTCGAAGCCGGCGGCAGGAGTTTAAGCAGCGGCAAGCATGCTGCGACGCTGGTGGCTGGAAAGGTTGGCATCTTACACGGTGCAAAATCCTATTTGCTGCAGGATAAGGAAGGTCAGGTTCATGAGACCGAATCCATAAGCGCCGGGCTGGATTATCCGGCGGTTGGACCGGAACATTGCCTGTTAAAAGATACCGGCAGGGCCGAATACGTTGCTGCTGAAGACTCAGATGTGCTTGATGCCTTCGAATTGCTGAGCAAAACTGAGGGAATACTGCCGGCTTTGGAGAGTTCACATGCCCTGGCGTTCCTTTGCAGTCAAAAAGGCAAGTTGGACTCTGATACAATTGCTGTGGTAAATCTTTCCGGCCGAGGAGATAAGGATGTTTCCATTGTGGAAGAACGCCGACCTCTGGAGAATTGATTATTGATTAATGATTATTGATTGGTCATTGCGAGCGAGGCGCAGCCGAGCGTGGCAATCTCAAACCTGAGCGATGAGATTGCTTCGGTCGCTTCGCACCCTCGCAATGACATTTTACCTTTTGTGATGTAATTTTGATATTTGTACTTTTTTCCGGGGACGTAACTGATGAAAACGTATAAGCAACTATTTTCTGAACTTTCAGAATTGAAAAGGTCGGCATTGATACCTTTTTTTGTAATCGGAGATCCCGATTTTGAAACAAGTCTGCGAATCGTAAAAACATCTATCGACGCGGGGGCTGATGTTTTGGAGCTTGGTATACCGTTCTCGGACCCGATAGCGGATGGGCCGACAATTCAAAAGGCTGATATTCGCGCAAGGAACTGCGGGATGAATATCCAGAAGGCGATGGAATTTGTCCGGAAGGTCAAGGATTACAGGGATATTCCAATCGGACTGCTTATGTATTACAACTTGATTTATCAGTACGGAACGGAAAAGTTTTTCAAGGATTGTTACCAGGCCGGCGTCAACAGTGTTTTGGTTGCTGATTTGAGTATTGATGACGCGGATGAAATTACGTCGCCTGCAGCTAAAGCGGGACTCGATACTGTTTTTATGGTTACACCAAATACTGACCCAAAGAGAATGAAGCTGATTGCTTCCAAAACTACCGGCTTTATTTATACCGTCTCGGTTTTAGGCGTTACCGGCAGCAGGGAAAAGCTCTCCGATACGATTGAAGGACTGGTCGGCAAACTTAAAAAGCTCACTGATGTCCCTGTTTGTGTCGGTTTTGGAATCAGCAAACCCGAACATGCGGCAGCGGTAGCGTCAGCAGGGGCTGACGGCGTGATAATCGGTTCAAAAATAGTGGGCTTGATTGAGAGTAATTTAGGCAATAAAGAAAAAATGCTTGCCGAAATTTCAACTTTTTTAGGCGATGTTAAAGTCGCGCTCGAGCATCAGAGCAACTGATGGACGTTTTCGACAAACTTGTGGCATATCACCACTACCATGTGGATTGGGACCATCCTGCAGGAAGCTATAGGGATGAATATCAACGTAGTTTATTTCTTCTACGAGTCAGCTCACTGGAATAATGCTTCCCAAGGGATCCGGCATTTTCTCTTACCCAATGTGTAAATCTGGTTTCTCCCGCCGGTGGTGCATCCACATATAATAGATCGGCCATAAGTCCCTCAATCTCCTGGCGAGTAATGAGAACATCGCCGATTATCTTGCCGATTATGCTTCCAAGGATATAACCAATTGTCGGAGGAATAGATATAATCAGCCTCTTTTTTCCGATGGCCTTGCCAATTTCCTGAACGAGACCTTTATACGTGAATGTCTCCGGGCCAATCGCGTTAATGATTGTGTTCTCTCTGTTCCGGCCTTGCTCGACCGCCAACTTTGCAAGGTCATCGATATAAATGGGGGCAAGCCGATAATTGCCATCGCCAAACACACCGAATACAGGGAACCTGCGGAGAATCCAGGCAATATTATTGATTAGAATGTCCTCTTTTCCTCCGAAAAATACGGCCGGTCGTAGGATCGAGTATGAAATACCAGACTCTCGCAATGCTTTCTCAACCGTTGCCTTCCCACGGAAGTACTCAAAACAGGATTGCTCTGACGGGTTCGTTATGCTGATATGTACGACCTTTTCGACACCTGCTTGCTTTGCGCAATTAAACAGTGTGATCGAATTAGTTAAAGCAGAGGCGAAAGTAAACGTCTTGTAGTTAAATCTGACCCAGTACGTGTTGTACAGGACAGCTACACCTTTTAGTGACTCAGTAAGTTTTTCCGGATTATCAAAGGTCAATGGGTGTATTTCTATCTTGTCACCGAAAGGGTTGTCGCGATGTATTGAATTGGTGAGTGTCCTGACTTTGTGACCTCTATCCAATAGTTGCCGCGCAATGTATTTCCCTGAGTATCCGAAGGCTCCGGTAACTGCATGTATTTGTATATGGGACATTGACAATTTACCGACTCAGTTTTGTGCTGATAATGTCAAAAATCAGCGCAGAAAACACACGGATAAATCAACTGTTTATCAACTGGTATGCTCTAATCAGCTCACCTACGCTCCAGGCCTGAGCGATACAGCCTCTTGGCTTATGTGGAGCATCTCCATCAAATATCTCCGAGATACTGCCGATGCAGCCATGCTCGGTTAGATGCTGCATCAGAGGCTGGATAAATTCGGCTGCCTTTTTTTTGCTTTTCCGGCTGGAATCATTGACTTTCAAAAAGCTTTCGACAAAGGGTCCGATCAGATACGGCCAAACCGTGCCCTGATGATAAGCCTCATCTCGCTGCTGCTGCGGGCCTGTATATGTTCCTTTGTAACGATCGTCCTGAACGTTTAGCGTTCGCAAGCCATAAGGTGTGAGGAGTTCTTTTTGCACAACATCTACAACTGACTTTTGTTGCTGAGGTGACAGTGGTGAAAAACCAAGTGAAACGGCAAATATCTGATTCGGCCTAAGGCTTGAGTCAACTGAACCGTCGGGCGGGATACAGTCATTTAAGTAACCGGTTTTTTCATTCCAGAATAATTTGCAGAAACTCTCTTTAACTTTGTCCGCCATAGATTTGTAACGCTTTGCATTCTCTACTTCCCTGCCGACATAAAATTGGGCGATAAGGCAAAGAGCATTGTACCAAAGGGCGTTAACCTCAACCGCTTTACCGTACCGAGGCGTAAAGGTAACGCCATTATATTTGGCATCCATCCAGGTTAGCTGCGTTTCCTGATTGCCTGCGGTTATAAGCCCATCGGCATCTGCACAGATACCAAACCGCGTGCCTTTGTAGTAGGAGTCTATAATCCAGCGGATTGTCGGTAGAAGATGCTGCGTGAAGGTTTCTGAATCGCCGGTAGCATTTAAGTATTGAAAAGCTGCGTTGATAAACCAAAGAGAAGCATCGACACTATTAAAGTAGGCTGTGCCGGTGCGGTCATCGAAACGATTTGGAATCATTCCTTCATCTGCCGCCTGGGCAAAAGTGGTCAAAACCGACTTGGCCTCGTCGAACCTGCGGGTTGAAAGCAGCAAACCCGGTAAGGATATGAAAGTGTCTCTACCCCAGTCTGCAAACCAGGGGAAGCCTGCTATAATAGTGGTTCTTTGTGTATGCTCGGGGGTCCCGTTCGTTTGGCGCTTTGTGATAAACTGGTCAGCGGCTGAACAAAGTGTTCTAAATTTTTTATCGCCGTTTGTTGCAGCGATAGTTACAGCACTCTTGTGCTTGCACAAATCTTCGCGAACTTTGTCAATATCGGTTTTTATTAACTTTTCATGTTTGCTGCCCGCTCCCGGCGGGCTCAAGTTAGCCCGGAAAATAATTCTGGTTGGTTGGTCCGGATGGACATAGCACTTAAAAAACCCAGGCGTCCACAAATCTTCGGTAAAATTCTGCCCCCTTTGTTTCTCATTACGATATACGAAATTAAACCACCATTGCTTGTCTTTTTCGAAGTTCATAGAAGGGCAGTTCAGGAATAATTCACAGCTGCCCGGGACATCATGGCGAATCAGCAAACTCTCCCCGAGCCATCTTGAACATAACGGAGCGTCAGACTTTTGCAGTGTGTGGAAATCCCTTAAGCCAATAAATGGACGCAAAACGAACTTCACCTGCTCCTGCACGCCGGTAAAATCATACACCAGGATAACCGTATCGGTATCGCGGAGAAGATATACGGATTTAGTCAGTCGAAGTTTATCCAATTCATAATCAAAATGCAGACCGATATCCCGACGGACCTGTTTTAGAAAGGTGAAGCCCTGGGGCGCGAATTTGCCATTGAATTCAAAGGTTGAAAGGTTGAATACCTTTCGCGGACTCACATTTTCTGATGCGCCCAAAGCCGGTGAATATCGAGTCTCTCCCTGAAATATCACCATCTCCAGACATTTAGCCAATGCCATTATCCGATTAGCAGGTGGATTAAGCGAGCCGATGAGCAGGCCATGATATTCTCTGGTATTGCAACCGACAATTGTTGACGATGAGTAGCCGCCTCGCTCATTAGTCAGCAGCCATTCTCTGGTCAACAAATTCTCAATAGGCTCGCCAGCAGTTGATATAGAAACAATTGCTGCGTCTTCAACTTTTTGCGATATTAACATCTCGTTTCTTACATTTGGTGTCTTGCATCTTGTATCCTGTACCTCAAACGAGATATGCTCGGCGGTTCGCGAGATACACATTCGTTTTACGACCCGCCTACAGGCGGGCAACATACATCCTCAGTCTTTTGCTCTGTTAGGAAATTTTTGCCCATTAGAGCCTTATTTGCAATACTGTTTTGATCTAACAGAGCCTGCCCGGAACAGCGGCTTTGGAGATTGCTCAATACGTTCATAAAGTTTATATAAGAGTCGTAAGGCGAATCATACGGATTGAAGTATTTATGTACATCGCCGTCAGCAAAGTATTTTGTGCACATATAATAAAAATGGTCTGATACCTGTAATTTTCGCCAGTCTGCAATGATTTTGTCGTCGGAGGTGTTCTTGATTTTCTCTTCCAGTCGATAAAGCTCATGAATGGCGTTGGATTGCATTGCATTTCCAAGCCAGGCTGAGAGGTCTCTTTCGGTATCGGCCCAGCTTATCAGATGCGGCACATCAATCGTGTCGACTGGCTCATAGGCCTGAACTATTTCACTGGGGGTTTTGAAATCGTTGTCAGGATGCTTTAGAATCTGTTCCGGCAGGTGCCGCATAAAATCGAATATCCCCGTATCTTCCCATTGGTGTTCGCCGAATGTCTCATAATCCATAAACAGGTTGACAACGTTGCCGTTACCATTCACATCGCTTATCCATCGGGCGAATTTTTCAGCCGTCAAGGGCCATTCCGGCCAGTCACGATTGGAAAATCGAAAGGCGATATCGTCGCTGAGGGAATAGTTTTTAAGCAGGAGCTTCAGCTTCTCGCAGTATTTGGGGCGATACACAAAATTGGGACTTCGTGATCCTAAAATGTGGCTCGCTCCTTCGGTTATTATTGCGTCGAAATTGCCCATTGACTCGACAAGGACAGCTAAGTCATTATTGTATATCAGCTCCGTATTTCTAAATACGCGTGGTTTTTGACCGAAAAGATATTCGATGGTTTCGGTGTGCTTGTTGACCTGCTCTATAAATTCATCGCGCGAGTATAAAGAACTTAAACTGTGATAATACGTCTCAGCCAGAAACTCCACACAGCCGGTTTCGACCAGAGCATCAAAAGTGCTTATAACTTCCGGCGAAAACGAATGCAACTGCTCCAATAACACACCGGTTATGCTGTAAGCTATCCTGAACCTACCCTCAAATTTCCGTATTATATCCAGAAGTAACCGATTGGCCGGAAGATAACATTTATTTGCCACCTTCCTGCAGATGGAAGCGTTTTTATAATCGTCAAAATAATGGTCGTTTTTGTCAAATACCGTATAGTGCCTCAATCGCAGGGGCTGATGCACTTGAAAATAAAAACATATCGAAGCCATATTTTGTATCCCATATCTGGTATCTCGTTTCAGGAGATACACTTCTCAAACTGCTTTAAAGTTTCTTCATAAATTTTAGCACACCTCTGCGCGCTGTCTTTCCATCGTAGTTTTCTCACTTCAAAATTACCCTGATTTCGCAGCATCATCTCCAAAGGTGGGTATCTCAATACTGCTACAATCTTGTTGGCAATCTCGTTGACATCCCAGAAGTCAACTTTCAGAGCATGCATCAATACTTCTGATACACCACTCTGCTTGCTTATTATGACAGGCACATCGTTGTCCAACGCCTCGAGCGGTGCAATCCCAAACGGCTCTGATACCGAAGGCATTACATATACATCAGCCATTTTATATATCTTTCGGACATCTTCACCGCGTAAAAAGCCCGTAAACAGGACCTTGTGCCCGATGCCGAGTTCTGCCGCCATCTCAACGGCCTGATGTATTAAATCGCCGGAGCCGGCCATAACAAACTTGACATTATCCATCGCATCCAGAACTTTCCTGGCTGCCTGGAGAAAGTACTCAGGGCCCTTTTGCATTGTAATTCGGCCTAAAAACAAGACGATTTTCTCATCTTTGTCGATACCGGTTTCAGGTAAAGCACAGTTGTCGCTGCCGTTGCGCTCCACGCCGTTATATACTACTTCAACTTTTTCACCACTAATGCCGTATCGGCTGATTATAATATTACGGGTAAAATGACTAACAGCGATTACTTTATCTGCCCGCTCCATACCTTCCCGCTCGATGTCGTAAATCATCTGGTTGACATTCTCACCGCTGCGGTCAAATTCTGTCGAATGCACATGCACAATAAGCGGTTTTTCACTCATTGCCGAAACCGCAATCCCCGCAGGATAGGTCATCCAGTCATGAGCGTGAACAATGTCATACTGCTCATTCCCAGCTAATCCAACGGCAGCCGAAGCATAACGGTGAACCTCATTAAACATATCGCTATTGTAGTCTAACTGGCCGGAACACTGACTGGTTGAACTGACGTTGCCGCTGCGTTTTTGCCTCAAACTTTCTTCGATTCGATGTTGGTAAGAGTCAGGGGTTAAATATGGCTGTAGTGGTGAGTTGATAGTGCGAAATACTACGTTTTGTAGCTCACTCAATTTCAAGGTGCTCATGGGCATCTGAGATTCAGGAGTCAGCAGCTTCACATGGGTTGCATATGTACTTTCGACCATCCTTGGCAGAACAAAAGTTACTTGTATACCGAGCTGGTCCATCGCTTTGGTAAGTCCGTAACAAGCTGTACCGAGTCCACCACTGATAAATGGGGGAAACTCCCAACCTAACATGAAAACTTTTATACTATCCACAGTCGGCTTATCCTCATAACCGTCTATTTTAAAAAGAGTTACAATCGACCTTTGCTGATACAGTCATAGCAGGCGAGTTTTTCTTATAAGTTGCCTGGTTGCGAAGCTATTTGCGATTTACAATAAAGCACGTTATCGGCAGAAAATTACACAATCTTAATCTCAAGCCGGCAAAAACACTGTAATTGTGCAGTTTCTTATTATATAAATCGGAATTTCAGTCGAGACAAGTTCAATAAATTTCGCGTATATGTGAATTATTACACTGATAATGGGGATTTTATGGGCCACTATCGGAAGTTAAAAAAACTACGTAAATTCAGTATATTCGATTGCTGCAAGTCTGATAGCTGTTAGTGCCGGTCAAGTGTTATCTCCAAAAAAAGCCAGGGATTGGCAACTGAGAACAAGCAGGTGAAGAAATAGGCTAAACAAATTTAAAAAAGCTGTTCCGCTCTCAAAAGAGCGGAACAGCTTTAGCTAAATAACGTTGTCGCAAACGTAAGATAAGCAGTCAAAAGATGTTAGCGCACAGCTTGTTTGCCCTGTTAGAAGTACAATCCCGAAGGACTTCTAATAGGTTCTACAGATCCTGTGGCTTGACTGTGCTGCGACGATTGGCCTTGGTTCGAGCAATACCATCATCAAGAATACAATAGACCCTATCACTGATTGCTCCCAGCGCATCGGATGAGGTCATCATCTTTTTGCTCTTGATATAGGCCTTAACTTTGCTGGCTACTATCAAAGACTCTTTTTTCTTTGCCATTGCAAAAATCCTCCATGCTAAAAAAGTTAAAAAAAACTAATAGTCCGGCACTAAATCCCTTAGTCCGTTACATTATCGAGCATCGTTCTTACAACAAGGCGCCATGATTTGCAACAAAAAAACACTCAAACGCAAAATTTATGCCGTCATAGAGCCTATAACAGGAAGTTCCTACAAAAATCCAACGGGCAAATCAAGCTTTTTCTTAAAAACTCGCGTTTTTTTTATAATTTATAACGTTTATTTTGACGAAAATATTTAGACGAACCGTTGGTCAAGACCAACGTTGACTCGCAGGAATAGTATTTTTGTTGCCGAGAAATAGATAGAATGACAAAAAGTTCCAAAAAAAGCCAAAACTCGCATTCTAAACTGCAGGATTTCGTAGTTGTTACTTTTATCGAAGACCTGGAACAGGCCAAAGAGTACGAAAATCTTCTTAGAACTAATGATATTCCTGCTGTGATAAATGAGCAAGACGAGCAATCAGACGGTACTAAAGGCGTTGCTGTAATGGTTCCCGAAGATTTTCTCGATGAAGCACACGTAGTAATCGAGTCGCAGGATGCTTATGATGATTTTTATGATTTTGCATTAGAGGACGAGATCGACGACGATTTTGACAGCGACCTTTTCGACGATGAATTCTGACATCCGGTGGACCTTAGCGCTGTCCCGTATCATCAGGATATGCTGTGGGATTGCGTTTTGTGTTATAGGTCGAACACTTAATAGTCAAACAGTTTGGCCTAAAGAAGCGGATTGCAAAAATCGTAGCGTAAAATTCAAGCGTGTTGAGTTTTGAATTAGGGTTTTAAGTTTATAGAAATGGGGGATACGAAATAAATGGACCAGGAAAACTTAAAAGATCGTCGCGGCGGTAGTGACCGCAGGCAAAGTGTTGTAGACAGGCGTTTGGGGCTGGACCGCAACCGAGGGCCCGGCAGACGCAGAAGTGATGAGCGAAAATCTGCTGAAGAAGGACAAATGTCTGACGAGCAGTTTGAGTTTCTTATGGCGGTTGATGAATATAAAAGAGCAAATACAAGGCCTTTCCCGACCTGGACCGAGGTCCTTGAGCTAATAAAGGCACTGGGCTACCGCAAAGTAGCCGAGCCAAAATCACTTGAGCAATTTAAAAAGGCTGCCAAAACCTGACAAAGGGTGTTTGTAAACCCCGAAACAATACAAGTACCCTCAAGTGGCAAAATAATCCCGCCGTTAAATAATTAACTCAAACCGACCGAAAGCCAAATACTAACAACTAAAAATTAACGACTTACAAGCTAAGCGTTTTGGTACAAAACGATTAGCTTGTATCAGTAATCCTTAAACTTTCGCATCCATTCGGGCCAGTCGGAGGGCTTGACGCCGCCTGCTCACCCAACAGAATAATAATAAATAATAAAAGCAAAAAATTACTCTAAGGTTGAGGTCATGGAGTATAGCCTAATTCGCCGAATACGGCCTTCTGCACATTGTGCAAATCCGGATTGCCCGGTTGCGTAGATATGGGGCCTTGGCGGCCGGTGCTTTGCCAGTAGTTGTATTCCATCTCGGCAACCTCTATCGTACGCGGGTCTTCCCACTTCCAGTATTCAGCACGCCCATCTGCAAAAGATAGGTTTGTTCCGTCTCCGTGTCGCGCCGTAATTTGGTCCCACCATCGTTCCTGGTCGTACCAAATGGTCCAACTGGCGGGACTTAGCCGGCCTTCATCAAGAAAAACAGCCCTTCCTCCCGGCGTGCGAATCTCCATCCGAGTTTTAACTATCTTCCCAGCGGCTCCAGGTATTGCGTCATAACCATTCATCGCATCAACTACAGCATAAGTCACAACCTCTCCAAACAAACCAGTCGGGCACCTGTAGAGTTTTATGTTGGGGCAGTATTTAAATATCAGACCATCTTTGATTCCCTGTATTCGTTGTTCTTCAGAGGCACCCGATCCGGGCCAGTAGACCCAACAAGTTCCGTCTTTGTTGAATCCACCGGTGCTCGTATTACCGTTAACGATCTTGCCATCGTTATCATCGGCATACAAATTCCAAGCAAGCATCAACTGCCTGAGGTTGTTAAGACAGATGACACGCTTGCCCTGCTCTCTGGCCCGCTCCAGTGCAGGGAGCAACATCGCCATCAGCAGCGCGATAATCGCAATCACCACCAAAAGCTCAACTAATATAAACCCCGTTAGAAATGAGGTCGGCAATTCGGGGCAGATCTTTTGCTTGCGAATTTCTAACGGGGTAAATGCCTTTCTTCTGTGCATGATGCTTTCCCTTCCATCTTCAAGAAGGCCCAAACCAACATTTACTTTTTAGATGTGATGCGTTCTTCTGCTGCAATCTTCTATGTCAATTTTACAGGCTGCATAGCTGTGATGCAAGGAATTCGGGGGAAATGTTCGTTTAATATCGTGGAAACTACTGGTTTCCTACCTTATAGGCGATATTTAGCCATTTCTTCCTTGCTCGATAGCCGGAGATGGCGTATAATAATTTCAACTCTAAGTAGGCCTGCATATGATAAAAAAAGCGGAAATTCTGGCAGCTCTTTTTGTAGTTATTAGTTTATGGACGGGAAGTCTGCAAGCAGCAAGAATTATCACCGTAGATGATGATGGGCCGGCGGATTTTAATTCCATCCAGGCAGCAATTGACGATTCCAACGATGGCGATACCATCATTGTGAATCCAGGCCTTTACATGGAATATATCATGTTTAATGGTAAAAACATCACTGTTACAAGCACCAAGCCCAATGACTTCGATGTTGTGGCTTCGACAATTATTGACTACGGCGTGGGGTTTGTTGGGACCGAAGACCCAAATTGTACGCTTACAGGCTTTAAAATTAACGGCTGGATCTACGGCGGCGCAAATCATACCCATGCCACGATTAG
>VRUL01000040.1 GCA_019456145.1 Planctomycetota bacterium | reverse complement strand
ATTTGGTAGCCCCTATTATAACATATCGGCCCAAATACACAACCAACTTCGACTCCTTAATTGCGACACAGCCTGTGTGCTGGGGGTCAAAACCCCGGCAATCTCAAACTTTGTCATCCTGAGGCGAAGCCGAAGGATCTGGCCCGCAAATAATCATTAATCACTCGGCCACCCCTGTCATTGCGAGCGCAGCGCGGCAATCTCAAAAAATAATCATTAATCAATTATCAATAATCATTTGTAACGGTCCCCGGCCTCTGGACGGGATTGTTAGCCCCCGGCACTGTCGGGGGTTTTTATTTACTTCCGCAATTTATTGCGCGGGTTTTCCTTTTGAAAAAATCGCGACGTCTTTTGTCGCTTCCGTATCGATTAGCCCCCAGACCTGTGCTGGGGGTCAAAACCCCGGCAATCTCAAAAAATAATCATTAATCAATTATCATTTGTGAGGGGACGCTGCACTTATCTTGCTAAACTTCCGCTCCACAGTCTTTCCTCACTTCATTCTTTTTGACTTTTCAACCAACTTACCGTAGATATCTCGATACTCATATTTATGTAATCTTCCAAATTCATCTACTAATTTCGCAGTTTCTTGCAATAGTTCCTTACTTGTATCGCTGCTTTTTAGAATAGAATTTATTAATTCGGTTAACTTCTCCTCATAGAAAGTGAAATGTATGGCTACATTCTCATTGTTTATCATTTTCCGTATGCATCTCACCGCTTGCAGCTCATTTCCTTTTGCAAAATCGCATACTGAATTTATGAAATTATGCACCCCCCGAGTTCGACCAATTTTTCCGCCGGAAATTTTAAGGCTTTCGCCTACAAGCCTAAGTGTCTCTTCGGCTGGAAATGGACTGTCAACAACCCAGCAGGCCAACGCCTTTGCCTCTTCCAAATGCGCTTCAGGCTCCTGCGAAATAGCCTCTAATCTCGATTCCCAATACGTTCTCAATCTGCTAACCGTGTGTTCATCGTGCCTTTCTTCCTCTTTTATGCTCTTAAATCCAGTCGTAAAAAATCTTGCAGCACGACCACGAAGCTTATCATGTGCTTTTTCAAGGAATCTCTCTAATATCTGGCTCTGGTCCTCTTCAAGCCACCCGTTGAAATAAGCTATCACTATATGATTGGCCAATTTTTTATCTGGATCCTCCCTCGAATCTTTCACCTCGTTTTCTGATTTTTCTATCAGACCAATAGCCCTATCATATATCCCCTTCGCGTCAAGAAATCTGAACAAGTCTCTTGATGGTCTTCCCCAAATTAAGTATGTATTCCAAACTATACTCCACAACTCTTCGGAAAGGATTTCTTCAATGTTACTCTCAACCCACTCTGCGTCTAACCAGTAAATCCGCGCAAAATCACTTCCAAAGGTACATAACGTCCTATCAGTCCTGATGTTATTCAGTACCTTATCGAATATCTCTCTTATCTTCTCTCGAAAGTCCCTCTCGAATTTTGGCAGAAAATCTCTCCTGCATATAATCCCCAGGCTCAAACAAATAAGAAAAGCATCTCCTGTAAATGAGTTACAACGTTTTTGCACAGGATCTTGTTCAAGAGTATCTTCTTTCTCTTCCTTTAACTCAATCAATGGTTTTATGATTTCATAGATAGAATCAAGAATACACTCCGAAAATTCAATTTTATTCTGCTTTTCAAATCCTTCCCGAATACAATTCAGCATAGGATTAAAGACATTACCGTACTTGGCATCTTGTCCATATCTGTCCACTACTGCCCTTGCAACAGTCAATAATCTTTCCCATGGAAAATCTTCCACTCTTCTCTTCCCTAGTGCTTCAGACAATCCATAGAAATATTTGGATAAGAATCTTTCCGGAAGTTCAATAACTTCATTGATTTCAGCATTAATATATTCACACTGTTTTTCCTTGACCACCTGTTGAAACGTGTACGCCAATGCAGAAGCTACAGAATTTGGCCGATAGCCTCCATCCTTAGGTTCCTTGTAATTTTCAGGATTGCGCAAAAATTCAAATACATCCTTAACTGACATTTCCAGCATTTCTTCTTTTGTCTTTGGTGAACCCTCCGACCATGAACCCTCCGACCATGAACCCTCTCTTACTTCACCAGCCCGCCAGGGCCTTATATCTTCATCCGACCATCCAGATTTTTCCTTAAAATCTGTATAAAGCTCTGGGAAAACTGCTCTAACTGGATAGAGTCTTGTAGCCCTCAATCCGTTTTCAAATGCTTCTATGTCCTTATCTTCACACTTTCTCCCTCTATATTTCTCAAACCTTTTGCGGTAATCTTCTTCGTCATCAACCTTTAATTCTCTTATCCATCTTTCATATAGTTTTTTATTTTCTTCAGTAATCCATTTGAACTTGTCTCTTAGTAAATGCCCATAATCAAAACTTATATATTCGTTATCAAAATTCTTCTTATCTCCAATTAATTCGTTAACCCTGCCGGCATAACTCTTATCCTTAACAAATCGCAAAACATAAAGTTCTATTCGTTTAAATATTCCTTCTTCCCTTGATCTTAGTACTTCGAAGAAATTCTCTGCTGTTCTTTCGTTCGACTCAATGACATATTTACCTATTTCACATATTGCTTTAACTAATGTAGTTAAGTGATGTCTACCTAACGGTTCATCTTCTTCGAAATCACGAATGACAGAATAAAAGTAACTTTTATATTCTCGTTCTTCTTTGCTCACGAACTTTTCAAAGTAATAGGAAATTATTTCTGTAAGTGCTTTAGTAGCTCTTATTGGGTATTTTTCCCAAAGTTCTTTAAAATTCTTTTTCAGCAATTCTTCATATTGGTAATCTTCAAATCTGGCTACTGGTTCCTGGAAGTATCCGTCCTTCTTATTTTCGGGTAGCCAGACTTCTAAAAGCTCTTTGGCCATCGCAAAAGCTTTATCTGGATTTACTTCTGAAATCTTCAATATGAGCTTGGCGGCATTCTCACCTATGAAATACCAGATATTAAATTTTCTCTCCTTAAAATACTGCCAGAAAATCCAGTCAGCTTTCTCTACATCTTCATTTGGTACATTAACTAAAGCTTCGAGAAACATTCCTTGGATATGCTCATCTTTTGGCTTTACCGAATTAATTATCTTTATAACTTCTTCAGGTTTTTCCTTGGCACTTTCAGCTATGTATTTTGCTTTTAGCCATTGCACCTTCCCGATTTCTTCACTTATATTAGCTAATTCCTCAAATTCACCATATTCTTCCAATAACTTCACCCAGCCAGCTGCCGGCCGAGGCATATCTTCATCTTCTTCATAAAAATAGCAAGTAAGCTCCCCATCTCCTTTAATAATCCTGAGTAATTTCTCAATATCTTCTTTTGCTGGATTATAAATACTCTTGAGAATATCTAACTCTGTAGCTATTTCGTAAAAGCTTCTCATGTTTTTCTGACCTCATCCATTTCGCTAAGATCATTTTCATCAAGGAAGTCTCGTACATCCTTCGGCGGCTCTGGAAGTCTTTTCTTACCTGTAATTTCTAGCCGCCACTTCGCAAGGCATTTCCTTATACAATTATGGAAATCAACTATGTTCCTAAACGTTTGAATATGTAGTTTTTTGCTTTCTTTAAGTCTTTTCATGAAATTACATACTTTTTTACCTTCTTTCCTTCTCCTCTCATTAGGAGTCATCTTTTTAAAAAAAACGGCTATGTCTTTCATAGGATATTCTTTACTCTCCTTACACTTATGCGCTATGTTTAATTCATGTTCACTGCCAGAACTGTATTTACTATCACCACCAGGTGGTGTTCCCCAGCGATTATGGAGAACCAAAATATAGAAATCACATGCGCATAAATGTGGATCGATAAGCTCCTGAGAGTTTTGTTGGCTTGGTGCTATATCTTTCCAATATATCACTTTAAAAGATAAGCCTTCAGGTTCTACTTCATGCGTGTTATAAAAATCAATCTCTTTTTTAAGTTTTGTATATTCTGCTTCTAACCCGCTGGGAGAACTAATGAAGATCTTGTAATGCTTTATATTCTCCGCCATTATTTATCTAATTCCACCCCATGCCTCTAAACCATAATTCAGTATTATTCGGATAACGTTATTCCTGTTCTCTAAGTATATCCTAGCTATAAGACCAATCAATACATAACTCCCTTCAAAATAAGAAATTCAGCAATCCTCTCATCTCGCTCAGATACTTGTCAAACTCATCCTCTGCCATTTTATATCCTTAAAATCTCAACTTCGTTCCCCCCCTACAATATCTTAACCTATAATCCCCGTCAACATAAGAATTTCCGCCCGAAGGGCCTCTACAATTTTGATTTTTCCATTTTAATCTTTGATTTCCCACCCCAATCCCGCATCCCTGCATGCAGTAGGCAGGGACCCAGAAAAGTACCGCCGAAGGCCTCAAAAAGAAAATTTGTTTGTCTATACCGATATAATAGGTATAATAATGGCTTAATTGGTCCGCCATTTTGCGATGCGCCTATAGCAGGCAAAATGGGACCGCCGCTAATTGCAAAATTTAAGTTTTTAGGGAGACCAGATAATGGTGCCAAAGAAAATCGTAAGTTGCCTATCAGTCATTGTAATTTGTTCGATTATAATGACAGGCTGTGGCCGGATGGAAAGCCCCAAACCAAAAATCGTAGTAGAGGAAGAAAAGCCCACGGTCGTGGTGGAGGAAGAAAAACCGGCTGTAAAGCTGGTACTGAAGTTCACCCCACAGGATTCTACAACTTATAAGTACACAAAGGAAGCGGTCCGCGGCATCAAATGGGAGGGCTCCATGTCAGAAGATACCGCTTTCCGGGGCGGCCAGACCAGCAGCAGAAACGAATTGATCTTCACTCAACAGATACAAAGCACCGACGACAATGGCAATGCAGTTGCAAAGATCACAATCAAAAGCCTAAAGCATCTCTCTATAATCAGAGATAATCCTGTGATTGACTTCGATAATTCCAGACAAAAAGATCAAAACAATCCTTTAGCCACGCTAATAGGCCAAAGTTATACTATAGAAGTCACGCCTGCAGGCCGGGTCTCAAAAATTATCGACGCAAACCAGGCACGAGCGGCTGTCAAGGGCGATACCGCAACCCACAAAACCGCTTTAGCTATGCTTTCCGACGATGTGATCAGGGAGCGTCACACAATTCCCGCCATGCCCGCCGCGGAAAAAAACCAATTACGAACAGGTGAAAACTGGAACAGCATAAAGACCTTTTCTTTCGGGCTGATGGGTTCTCGATCATACGAAAGAATTTATACGCTAAAAGAAGTCACGAACTCAGACAATCACCGCTTTGCCATCGTCGGCATGGCCGCTAATCTCACAACGGAGAAGGCCGAAGAGCTGCATAAAGAAAAGGCGATAGGCGACTTTTCAAAAATGTTCGATAATACCGAAACATATACGGGCCGGCTGGAGTTGGATTTGACCACCGGCAAAGTCGAAAAATGTACTGAACAACTACAGTCCGAATGGATTGCCGTTGAACCCATGGTTGGAGAAAAAGGCGAAAATGAAGAAAAAGAACCGGCCGTCCTGACTATGACCGCCACTCGTCTCTATAGTCTCGAAAAAATAGACTAAACACATTTTATTGTTCCGATTTTAATACCACCAGTTTCAACTGGTGGATGGAAACAACCGCCGCAGGCGGACGGGCAACGCCCGAATACGGTAATGCCACCGGTTTCAATCGGTGGATATTTACTGTTCGTAGTTCGTAATAGTCTCGAAAAAACAGGCTAAACGCATTTTATTGTTCGTAGTTCGTAGCCTCAAACTCGTTAATACCGACTATGAACTCATTGAAAAAGGAGTACAATTGAAAACCGCATTAACCATTTTTACAGCCGTCGCCCTGTGCATTTTCGCCGGATGCGATGGCGCCGCCGGGAAAAAGGAAACCTCAATCGGGAAAATAAAACCGCTCAAAGAGGGAAATGAACTGTTGACTGTGGATTTCGAGGAGGGTCGGTCCCTGCGATACAGGTTTGTATCAAGGAGGGATATTGAACTTGACTGGGAGCCCCAAAAAAGCAAATCAAAGCCCGGCCAGGGCAGTATCGACAAATCCTTTGAGTCAATGGAAATGGTCGTCACATACACACCGATTAAAGTAGACCCTTACGGGCTTACTACTATAAAGGCAGTTTGCGAATCATTAAAAGCCACTCGAAGCAAACGCCCAGGCGGAAGGGCTGCGCGAAGTGATGCCGTAGAAAATCTACCCGGCAAAACCTTCACGCTGACAGTGAACGCCGCGGGAAAAATAGAGGACAATACGCAATTAGACGAATTAATCAAACTGATCGGCGAAAAAGCGTTCCAAAAAAGCGCCAGGATGGGCCGAATCAAAGCACCCGATATGATAGGTGACTTCATTAGCACTCAGTGGTTTCTGTGGGATTCGGTTGCCAGTATAGAACAATCCACCGAAGGAGTTTCCGTGGGGCAGAGCTGGAGCTCCAAGCTGTCGGTTCCTACGCCGATGGTGATGCGAGAAGCAAGGGACGTCACTTATACCCTCGATGAAATCCAGCAGAGTGCAAAAGGGCGGCTCGCAGTGATCAGCAGCTCCTATTCGCTGTCTGATTCAGTGCCCGCCGGCTGGCCGATACCATATATAGGCAGTTTCCGGATGAGCGGTACGTTCGGTTTCTTAAGGGGCTATAAGATTCTGGAATTAAAAGGCCAGGGCCGGGAGCTGTTCAATATCGATGCAGGCCGAATAGAGCAATACAATCAGCAGTACCAGATGAAGATAGACGCCGCTCTACCAGGGCCTATGCCAAAACCCAGAATAACTATCAATCAAAAAATATCAATGCAGCTTCTCAATTGACGATTTGCTGTTGAAAACAGCCGATTGAATGCGGAGGTAATTGCAGATTGGAAAATAAGAATCTATGGGCGCCATGGCGAATTAACTATATTCGGACCTTGAGCGAAAGCAACGGCTGCTTTATCTGCGATATCCAAAAAACCCCGCAGGACGACGATGAAAATTTCGTGCTCTGGCGCTTAGACAAAAGCATCGTAGTACTAAACCGCTTCCCCTACAACAACGGTCATTTACTGATAGCCCCCCTCCGGCACATTCCCGACCTCCAGATGTCAAGCGATGAAGAATTACTGGAATTGATGAAGCTGGTCCGGGACTGCCAAAAAGCCCTGTCGGTTGCGATCAAGCCTCACGGCTTCAATATCGGGATGAACTTCGGCCGATGCGCCGGCGCCGGCCTGCCCGACCACCTGCATATCCATCTGGTCCCGCGCTGGGACGGAGATACAAATTTCATGCCCGTATGCAGCGATACCGATGTCATCAGTCAAAGTATGACCGAGCTTCTCGAATTATTAAAAAAGGTAAGTAAAGAGCACAATCTGCCGAGTCTGTAAAAGAGTGGAAGAGGGGATCCCCGATTCTCGATGCTGGATACTGGATACTCGATGCGGAGAAGATACAAAATCCTTAATCATTTGATACCGTCAAACCGTCTCACCGTCTTTAATTTCGCATCCTACCATAAGATATTATCATCTGTCCATTCTCTGCTATCAAAACTCGTAAAAATAGCTGCGTCCAGTAAGCAAGGATATATATAAGCGATAATTATGCAGAAAATAACGTGAATAGTATGTTTTTTGCACTTTAACGTTTGGAAATTACAAACTCTTTTATTAAACTTTCAATATAGGGAAATACAAAAAGCCGGCGGAGGGGGCCAGCCGACAAAATGTGTTTTAGTTAGGGGGGAATCTCTAATGATCGGTTGGAGAATCAAATTATTTTTTCTGCTGATAGTCTATCTTGGCGGCTTTGTGTGTAAAGGCACTACTGTTCCGCCGTCTTACAATCTGACTAAGGGAGTCTGCGAAACACCGAAATAAGTTTTGGTCGGCCATTAATAGGTGATTGTCCCTGGCTTTTCCTTCTTTGACCTTCCATAGATTCTGCTCGATTATCAGTGCTTTTGTTGCGATCATCGTTTCATAACTGACTGTCCAGGAGCAAGCAGTTATAAATTTATCCGTGGGTTAAGTTATTACCTGGACCAATACATGGGCTCTGAGTCTCTCATATCCCTCTGGCTCCTGATAAATCCGTCCGCATTCTCCAGAGCAATATTTTCATGTGCCTGGTCTAATTCGATGGAGTGTAATACTCCATCGTGTGAAAATCCACATTTGTATGGCCTAAAGTTTTTGTGAGTGTCTAAATTTACGAATCATTTTTTGATGTCTTCCTCTGGCGGCGGAACTAATACACTATCACTGCCCAGTTCCTTTTTAGCTTCTGCAAGGATTATAATATTCTCAAGATGTTTTATGAACCACCTGCATATTTTCCTTATGGTTTTCAGCTCCTGGGGTGAGTCCAGTACCCTGATGTGAAATTTCGAGAAGATCGGAACCACTAAGAGAAAGAAAACACCGGTAACGCATATTATCATAAAGGGAGTCATGAGAATGATGAAGGTGATAAATGCCGGATGAGTTCGTACCGGTGGATCTCCCAAGGCTGTTTCATAGATATCTGTCCCCCATATGAATTCACACACTCCTGCCGAAGAACATATCCCCATAACCAATCCAAATATCAAGAAAAGACTGCACAATATATAAAGCAATATGTTTCGGATGGTCCTCATTGTAGGAATCCAACTACCGATTATATCGTTTCCTTCCTCAAACTCAAAACCAAGCACTCAACATTAAAAACTAAAAATTCCCCCTGCCTTTAATAGCTGCTTATGCCCATTTTTCACGCAAATGGTGTCTTAGGCGATGAGCTTCTTTTTATTTGAAGCACACATAAAAGACGATACCAAAAGCCAATGCCGAGGCTAAAAGACATAATCCTCCACCTCCACCGAATGCAGCTATGATCCCGGCAATGCCGGTTATGATCAAGCCAATCCCGGCCAATCCCGGTAACGCGGTCGAGCGTTTTTCTTTGTTACTCATTCTTTTATATCCTCGTTTCTTTTATTAGGGACATTCACCGTTTTCTGTGCACTCGCCAAAGCCTTTAATAGGTGACTGTCCCGAATACTAATATTTCCATATTTCTAGTGATTGGTAGGGTCTGCACCGCACACCTAAAAGCCTTTTATTCTCCAAACGTATCACCTGTGTACATTTTCTCTAATACAATGGGCCTTCGATCGTCGCAATCACAAAGCCAGTTATGTTGGTAATAACCTTCTTTTACCCATTTGTCAAAGCTCGAATATGGCCATACATGTGGACAACGAACTAAATCATGCTTTACGGGATTGAAGTGAATATAATTGACATGTCGCATCAAGTCCTCTTCATCACGAATTCTATGTTCCCAAAACCTCTTTTGCCAGATACCTCGTTCGCGGTGATTGCGACGTGTCTGTGATATTCCCGCTTCTGTACCTCCGATATTTATCCATTTTTTGGAAAACCTGCTCTTTATACGTCCCCATCGCTTCGAGAAATCAGTATCATTGTCTGGCAATTCCCAAACGCAGTGTAAGTGGTTCGGCAGAAGAACGACAGCTACCATGTCAAATGGATGGTCTGCTTTTTCTTCAATAATCGCATGCCGTAGAGATTCGCAGGCTGTGGTTTTTGAAAACAAATTCCGCCGTCGATGTGTCACCAACGTGAAAAAGAACATTCCGCCGGCCTTATATGTTCGCTTATAATTCGGCATATAAACAAAAATATAATCTCAAAACAACGTTCCATCAAAAGAAAAAGGTGTGCAGTGCACACCCTACCTGCTGATTACATGTTTTCCACATAATATCCCAACGCCCCGGCCTCGTTTACAATAATCAATCATCATTAATCATTCAAAATGCAACTCCCGGTTCTGCGTTCTCATAGGCCACAAATTTAACAGGTCGGACAATCCTTGTCCAGTGTAAATGTGGGGAAGAGAGGAATCGGAGAGGTTAATTAAATCCGATGGCCGGATTTCTCCACTTCGCAATGCTCCGCATTGCTTCGGTCGAAATGACAAAAGTGAGTGCGCTTCGCTCGAAATGACTGCATAAATGATTAAGGATGAATGATAATTGATTAATTTTTGAGATTGCCACGGCCTATCGGCCTCGCAATGACATATAGAACCCAGCATCCAGCATCGAGAATTCAATCAAAAGTGAACGTATCAAATGGGAAAATCGGAAAAAAATAAAAAAATTTATCTCCTTTATTACCCGGCGCTTACGCTTGGGGCTCGGTTAATTAACACACCTAATTTCGTACCAAAAGTGAACATTCGTGCAATTATAGAGGGACGTGTTTTTTTTGGCTCCGGCCAAAAAGACGCTAATGAGTAGATGAGTGAATGAGAAGCGATTGGATCCCTGCCTAAGACTTGCAGGGGCGGTTAGACGGCCCATTTAGAAAGTAATCTGGATCCCTGCCTACGACATGCAGGGACAAGAGGTGGCAGAGTATTAGAATTATTATCATAATCGCAGGACAGCTTTTGCGTTTGGGCGTTTGGGCGGTGCTTCTCTACCGTCGGAAGCGTTATGGTTATGCGTTTCGGCTGATACGCATGACCCAGCCTAAATACGCAAAGGTGGACCCTGGGGATTACGAACGCATCTGCCGATACGAATGGCTTGCAAAGAAAGGCATAAACAGCTTTTACGCCCTAAGACGTGTGCCAAAGAGAAAAGCTGAAAAAGAAAAGCTTATTTACATGCACCAGATGGTTATCCAAGTTGCTGACGGGATGGTGGCCGACCATATCAACCAGGATGGTATGGACAATAGAAGCGGCAACCTGAGAGCGGCAAGCTATTCCCAGAATTTATGCAACAGAAAAAAATGCTCGGGGGCAACGCACTCGAAATATAAGGGCATTTACTGGAGAAAGAAGAACCGTAAATGGCAGGTGTGTATAACATTTGAGAAAAAGAGGATACAGCTTGGGTACTTCCGGGACGAAATCGAGGCGGCCAAGGCTTACGACCGGGGGGCGATAAAGTATCACGGGGAGTTTGCCTGCCTGAACTTCCCGGAAAAGGGCTAATAGTCTTTGACTTAACCGGCGCGGTAAGTTAATCTTCGGCGACTATGAAAAGGATGCTGACATCATGTTTTGGACTCGGGCGGCTACCCGTTGCCCCGGGTACGTGGGGCTCTCTGCCGACGGCGGTCATCCTGGCTGTGATGTTTCACTTCGGCGTATCGGCCGGGTTAACAGCAATCGTAATGGCGGCCCTGGTTATTGCAGGCTCGGTTATCTGCGTTAAATTTGCCCCTGCCATAATCGCCGCAACGGGCAAGGATGACCCGCGGGAAGTTGTTGCCGACGAATTTGCGGGCCAGGCGGTAACGTTTTTGGCGGTACTGTTTCTGATGCCGCAGGGAATTTCAGGGCGACAGATATGGATGATTACAATCGCGGGATTTTTGGCATTCAGGGTGTTCGATATTGCCAAGCCCTGGCCGATCCGCAAATTGGAGAAGCTGCCGGCCGGCTGGGGTATACTCGCCGACGATTTATTAGCAGGCGTCTATGGCGGCATTGTATTACTTTTATGCTATAAAATCGGCTTGTTTGGGTACATCAGCGGATTTCCTGTCGGTTCTGAGAGCTCATCTCTGGATGTTCTGCACGCTGTTATTTTAGGTGTGGTTCAGGGTGTAACTGAATTTCTGCCGGTCTCATCATCAGGGCATTTGGTTTTGTTTGAAAATTTCTTTAATTTTAATCCCGAAACGCCTGAGATGCTGCTTTTTGATTTGACCGTTCATGTCGGAACCGTCGCTGCTATTTTTGTCGTCTTTCGCAAATCCATCGCTGCTTTTTTAAGGAACGTGCTTGCCTGTGGCAAATACGGGAAAAGCCCTGTTGAGATTTATAAAAAGAACCCAGGTGTCCACATGCTTGTGCTGGCAATTCTTGCTACCGCAGTAACGGCTGTTTTTGGTTTATTGCTCGAAAAATATTTCGCCGCTGCTCGCGGCAGTTTGGTAATAGTCGCATCGATGTGGATTGTCACCGGGTCCTTGCTGCTGATTACAGATTTGCGGAAAAAAACCCGGGTTGGTCTGCGCCAATTCGGCATCCGGGCAGCGATAGTGGTGGGCCTTGCTCAAGCCGCTGCGATTATGCCAGGAATATCCCGCAGCGGTGCAACTATCTGTGCCGCCATCCTGATAGGCCTGCATCGCCGATGGGCAGTAGAGTTCAGCTTCCTGATAGCAATACCGGCAATATTAGGGGCAACGGCGATACAATTAGTCAAGAATTTTGAAGAAATCCGCCTCGGCGGCCTGCCAGTCGGTCCGGTTTTAGCCGGCTCAGCCGTGGCTGCTCTTGTGGGCATCCTGGCGCTGAAGGTGCTAATTAGAACCTCCAGAAACGCAAATCTAAAGTATTTTGCATTCTATTGCTATATTTTGGCCGGTTTTGTGTTAGTTTATCTCTTGAGATAAGCTTGAATTTGTGGGATAATTATATATGGCCCTTTTTTAGTGGGGCTGGTTCCCATTTTTGCCCGCCCTGAGGCGGACAGCTTAACAGGAATCTTTTCAGTAATTATCCTGTCAATGGTATTGATGGGAAAATGAGTATTTAAAAGTATAATAAGCCCTGATTTATTCTCGATACTTCGGCTCTTTAAGAGTATCGAGCATGGGGCCTTTGTTTTGGAGGTTTGTTTGGATTATGACCGACGATTATAGCTGCCTTTGTGACGATTTCTATCTCGATATGCATATCAATACGGAGCTTGACCTGCCAACGGAGCGGGACACTATCCTGTCCTTCTTCGAGCGTATACAAAAACAATTTCCTTCTATGTGCAGCTTCTTCCGCCGAGAAAATAACGAGTACTGCCTTGAAGAGGACCGTAATGCGGGGCAGTACCGGTGGATTTCTCTGGAAACAGACCGTATCGGCTCGGGAATTGTCAATCCGTCAAACTTCGAAGATGCTTACAGCCAGGACAGATTAGTGCTCGAGCTTGCGCCGTATATGCTCGGTGTAAACCATCTTGATATCGATTCCCTGGATGTTACGTTTGCTATGGATTTTGAGTATACAGGGAGTCACGATGAGATTATCGCCGAGGCACTGTTTGGCTCAACTGCTTTTGGCTGCCTGCTGGATATGCCTTGTGCCAGCCCAGTCAGCTTTTCGCCGGCGGTAGTGGTTGCGTTGTCCGAGGATTGCCGTACGCAGGCCCGAATCGGGGTCGAGTCAAAAACAGGCGTTTCAGAGAATGGAAAACAAAAGCATAAGTCGGATGAAGCGATAAGTCTGTTCTTTACAATCCGTCAATACCCTTCAGAGACGGAAAGATTTGACTCTCTGAAATCCTTCGAACATCAATGCCGGCTTGCAGAGGAACTAATGTCTGAAAAAATAGTCCCGAACTTCGTGCTTCCTTTAACGAGTGTTATCGCACAAAAACGAATAACATAAGATTATAGTAAGGTTCTAAAATGGCTATCGAGGCGCCTCTGAGCAAACATAAGAAAAACGGACTTATCATCTGGATGGTTGTTTGTATTGGAGCTATGGTCTACTGTGCTTACGACGGGTATTTTAACGACAAGTTCAAGACAAAACACACCAATGAAGACGGCACGCCGGACGGCACCCTTGCCTTCAATCAGAAATCTCCTCCATATTTAATTGGTGCGGCAGTACTTCTGGGTGCATACCGGTTTGCAATCAGGAATAAGAAACTTATCGCCGATGAAAAGTACCTTATCTTCAGCGATAAAGAAAAGATCGCCTATGATACCATCGAAAAAATAGACAAGACCTATTTTAAGTCTAAAGGACGTTTTGTTATCACTTACAAAGAAAAAAACGGCAAGGAAGTGGACCGTAAAATAACTGACAGGCAATACGACAATCTGGAGCCTGTTTTGGACCACTTAGTGGCAGAAATCACCTGAAAGTCATCACATTTCTCGTATCTCGTGAAGAGATAATTTCATATTTCAGATTGGCGACGAGATTGCTTCGTCGCTTTGCTCGGCGCAATGACATAGGCAGATCCTTAGCTGCGCTCAGGATGACAACGGAATGGATTCGGTGCCCGCCGATCACTTAAGGGGCAAGCTTCGCCAGCACAAGTTTCGCGGGAATGACAGACCCACCCAATAAATTGTGGGACTAAGTGCCTTTTTGACCCTTTTTCTGATCTCGAAAAAAACTTGAACCAGTATGATTACTTAGTTACAATTGGTCTGTCTTAGAATATAATCGGCCAACCGCAATAGGCTGGGTCCGTGAGCCTTTGCGGTTTATCTTTGCGGTACCATTTTTAGGATTATCGCAAAATAGCGGCCCGGTAACATATACAGGTATTCTCATATAAGATGGGAAGCCCGGAAAGTGAGTAGAAATGAATTTTTGTGTTGTGGGATTGCAATGGGGTGATGAGGGTAAAGGCAAGATAGTCGATATTCTGGCCGAGCACAGCGATATCGTTGTCCGTTACAACGGTGGCGCCAACGCCGGGCATACTGTTGTGGTAGGCGAGAGCCGGTTCGCTCTTCACCTTTTGCCGAGCGGTTCGGTTCGGCCCAATACTATCTGCGTAATCGCAAATGGCGTCGCTGTTGACCCTGAAACACTGATCGGAGAAATCGAAACACTGGCCCAAAAAGATATTTCGCTGAATGGGCGGCTGTTTATCAGCGCAAATGCTCACATAGTCCTGGATTATCACAAGACCGAAGATAAGTTGCGTGAAGAGTCGCTGGGCAAAAACAAAATCGGGACAACTGTTCGAGGTATCGGGCCTTGTTATGCAGATAAAGTCGGCAGAAGCTATGCGGTGCGCATGGGTGACTTAAGCGACCTTGACAATCTAAAGGCCCAGCTCGAATCCATCGTGGAGTATAAGAACAAAATTTTTACGGCCCTTTATAATACCGAACCGATAAGTGCCGGCCCGCTCTTTGAAAAATGTAAAACTTATGCAGATAGACTCCTGCCTTTTACCACCGATACAACGGAACTCCTGCACAAATCAATTTCCGAGGGCAAATCAATCCTCTTCGAGGGTGCGCAGGGCTCGCTTCTTGACCTGGACCACGGCACATTCCCATTTGTAACCAGTTCGAATTCGAGCTCTCTGGGTATGCCGGCCGGGTGCGGGGTGCCGGCGAAGGTAGTTGATAAATTCTTTGGCGTAATCAAGGCGTACACAACAAGGGTTGGCGCAGGCCCTTTCCCAACCGAGCAGGACAACGATATCGGCCAATACATCCGTGACCAAGGAAACGAATACGGGACAACGACAGGCCGACCCCGCCGATGCGGCTGGTTTGACGCCGTGGCGGTATCCTACACCATAACCATCGGAGCCATCGACAGCATCGCATTGCTGCACCTTGACACTTTGACGGGCTTCAAAGAAATTAAAATCTGCAAGGCATATACAATAGATGGACAGCAAACCACCTTTTTCCCCGCAAACAGCGCTAAACTTTCCCAAGTATCGGCCGTTTACGATACTGTCCCAGGGTGGGACGAGGACATAAGCGAAGTAAGCGATTTCGATGATTTGCCAACCAATGCGCAAAACTACATTTGCCGAGTGGAAGAAATGACTGGAAGACCAGTTACAATCATCGGCGTCGGACCCAAACGGAAACAAACGATATTCAGATAATCGAAACTAAAATCAAAAAAAGCAAAAACTTAACGCAGAAACAACAGAAAAGCGTTTAACTTAAAATTCGTCCTTATTACAGATTTAACTGTTATTTTTAATGAAGAGCTTCAAAGAAAAAGTTGAAAAAACGGCCGAACGTCTTGGGGTGGCGCCTGAACAGATTCCCCGCCATATTGCCATAATTATGGATGGAAACGGGCGCTGGGCCCAGAAAAAAGGTCTGCCACGAGCTCAAGGACATCAACAGGGCGGCAAGAGGGTCGAGACAATAGCTCTACGCTGTGTTGATTTTGGCGTCGAATCTCTGACTCTATATTCCTTCAGTATAGAAAACTGGGAAAGGCCCAAAGCCGAAATCAATACCCTTATGCATCTCTATTCCCAATACCTTGTTGGTATTCGTCCTATGATGAAGAAAAACAACGTCAAGCTAATTCACCTGGGCCGAATGGCTCAACTTCCAGCAACGGTAAAAAAAGATCTTATATCAACCATGAAAATCACCGCCGGCAATACCGGTATGACACTTGCGTTGGCACTGAACTACGGTGGCAGGGCGGAACTGGCAGATGCAACCAAAACAATTGCCCAACAATACAAAAAGGGTAAACTGCGTCTGAAAGATATCAACGAAGAGTGCATAAGCCGACATCTGTACACGGCCGGTTTGGCCGACCCGGACCTTTTGATACGTACTGCAAACGAAATGCGAATCAGCAACTTTTTGCTGTGGCAAATTTCATACAGTGAATTCTACGTTACCAAGACTTTCTGGCCTGACTTCAAAAAATCAGATTTGGAAAAAGCAATACTGGCCTACGCAAAACGCAAGCGACGCTTCGGCGGTATCAAAAGCGTACCTTGTGGTTCCTGAAGCGTATCTCCAACCAAATACGAAATACGAGAGATTATGCTGAAATACAGACTTCTTTATGGAACATTAATGACGTTATTGTTTGCGGGCCTTGTCGTTTTAGACGGATGGCTGGACGGCTCATTGACAATTTCGCGTGCCGACGACAAAACCACCCAGGGAACAATCCTGTTTATTCTTATTGGGTGTTTGATAATTCCCTCTCAGCTCGAATTGGCCAGGCTTGCGAAGGCCAAAAACCTGAGGATTTTCACACCTGTAACTATCATCGCCTCGGTCCTTTTTGCAGGGGCCTGGTATTGCCAGGAACTTATCGAAATTCCGCCGATGATTCTTGTGTTTTTTCTCTCAGCTTTTTCGCTGTTTGGGCTGCTTTTATACCAATATTTTCGCTACGGGACTTCAGAAGTCATTGCCAACTGCGGCGCAAGTTATTTTTCTATTACTTACATAGGGCTTTTAAGCGCTTTCGTGCTCGGGATTCGTATCGACTTTGGCCTATGGCCGCTCCTTATGTTCATTTTTGTCGTAAAGTCTTCTGATATAGGGGCATACGCAATTGGAAGTTTGTTTGGAAAGCATAAATTCTCTCCTAAAATCAGCCCTGGCAAGACTTGGGAAGGCATGGCAGGAGCGGCTGTAGCAGGCGTGATAGCTGGGCTTCTTTTTGCGGTGTGTTGTGGTATAATGGCCTGGTGGTCTGCAGTAATCTTTGGTATCTGTTTTGCTTTTATAGGCCAGTGCGGCGATTTGGTTGAGTCTATGATAAAACGAGACTCCGAGCAAAAAGATTCATCGAACAAGGTTCCTGGTTTCGGCGGTATACTTGATATTATTGATTCGCCTCTTTTTGCGGCCCCGTTTGCGTATTTGTTTTTTATGTTCTGCGCGACAGGATAGAGAACGACAGTGGAAGTGACGATACAATTAGATTCAGGCCAGAAACAGCTCGAACTGTTCGGCCCAGCCGACAGTCACCTTCGTCTTTTGCGTCAATCTCTCGGCGTACAAATCACTGCCCGCCAGAGTAACTTAATAATCACGGGCAAGAAACAAGATGTAAACAGGGCATCAGAAATTATAGACAGAATGCAAAAACATCTGCTCAAGCAAAACTCGCTCACGGCCAAGGATGTAACTATTTTTATCACGCGTAACGGTTCTACTGAAGCTCTGGCGACCAGCAAGGCACTTACGGTCTATTCCAACAAAAAGGTTATTGAGCCGTCCACCAAGGGACAGCTAAAATATATTGAAACGATGCTCGCGAATGACCTGACGTTTTGTATAGGGCCGGCAGGCACGGGCAAGACCTACCTGGCCGTGGCGGTTGCTGTCTCTATGCTCAAGAAAAAGCAAGTCAGGAGAATCGTTCTTGCCCGCCCTGCTGTTGAGGCCGGTGAAAAACTCGGTTTTCTGCCCGGAGATATCCAGGCCAAGGTTAATCCCTATCTCAGACCGCTCTTTGACGCCCTGGAAGATATGATGGATTTTACGCAGATGAAGAAATTCATCGAACTGGATATTATTGAAATCATTCCGCTTGCCTTTATGAGAGGCAGAACACTAAACCAGGCACTGATCATCTGTGACGAAGCCCAAAACACATCACCGCTTCAAATGCTAATGGTCCTGACAAGATTGGGGCACGGTTCCAAAATGATAATAACAGGTGATATAACGCAAATTGACCTTGAAAGAGGGCAGAAAAGCGGAATGGTCGAAGCTATCGCAACCCTTCGTCGAATCAAGGGTATCGCCAGCGTCGAGCTGACCCGCATGGACATCGTACGGCATCGCCTGGTTCAAAATATCGTGCGGGCCTATAAAAAAAGGCAAAAGATAAAAGATCAAAGGCAAAGCGAAAATGCGTAGAGTTCGGCGAACGATGTTAGTCGTTTATTTTTTTTATTCGATATAGAAAGGACAAAACCCATTAGAGATTTTTTTGCAGATAATTAAAAAGGTATCTCTAATGGGGTGTTTCGATAACAAGTTTTGTTTTGAATTATACAGGTGCTATTTCTAATGGGGTACACAAATGCTTTTTTTTAAGAAAAAAACAAGCCCGCGACGAAACCAGGTAAGAAAGAATATAACCGCCGAGCGGTTTATTCAAATAAGCCGGTTTGCCAACACCCATAGTTTAATCTCTGCTCTGCTTTGGCTTCTTTTTGTGGTACTGTGCGTCTCCATTCTTTCTTTCGAACTAATCCGGCAGAACCAGTATCGTAAACTGACACCTATAACATCCGTAATAGTGCTGATTTCAGTAGCTATGGCCTTCTATATCCATCACTACCAGAACAGGATTATCAAAAACCACGCCAGGGCCCTGGTTCTTCTGGGGCTGTTTATCTTATTGTTAGCGACAACAAAACTCGGCTTCTTACTGACTAAGCAGACTTCCTGGGCGACGGGGACCGCTGTTACGGCAGCGATCATTTTGACAATTGCTTATGACCAGCGTTTTGCGATAGGGCTGAGTATATTTTACGCCACGCTTGCCTGTTTTGCAGTACCGACAGAGCCAGCCATAAACCTTTTTATAACGATGTGTGCTGGCATCTTCACGTGCTGTTTCTCGCTGACGGAGATCCGCACGAGAATGAAACTGCTTGAGGTAAGCACTCTGGCTACTGTTATGGTTTTCTTAACAGTGGTATCTTTGGAGTTTTGGGCCCAAGAATCACCTGCTGTTATATTTAAGAACGCAGGCTTGCACGCCCTTGCGACCTTTTTGGTTGGTCTGTTCATACAAAGTTTGCTTCCACTTATCGAAAAGATATTCCGAATAGCGACAAGTATGACGCTGTTAGACTATAGTGATGCCAACCAATCCCTGTTGAAAAGGCTTGCCATGGAAGCACCCGGCACATTCAGCCATAGTCTTTTGGTAGGTTCTGTTGCCGAAGCCGCCGCCGAGTCAATCGGGTGTAACGGTCTTTTGTGCCGGGTAGGCGCTTATTACCACGATATTGGAAAAATCAATAAGCCCAGCTATTTTGTGGAAAACGAAATAGGCTCAACGAGCCGACATGCCGAACTTTCCCCTGCAATGAGTCAATTGATTATCGTTGGGCACGTTAAAGACGGAATAGAAATGGCCAAGGAATACAGCTTGCCCGCGGTTCTTCGTCAGTTCATCGAAACACATCACGGCACTACACTGATCGAATATTTTTATAGTGAGGCCAAAAAGAAAACAGATGACAAACAGTCTCCCCCATCCGAAAGTGAATTCAGATATACCGGCCCGAAGCCGAGAACAAAAGAAGCAGCCATTGTAATGCTGGCCGACACCTCAGAAGGAGCCGTCAGATCTATGCCCGGAGAATTGACGCCAACGAAAATAGAAGCTGCCGTGCATAACATGGCTATGAAACGTCTTCAGGACGGACAATTCGATGAATGTGAACTGTCTCTTCGTGACTTAAGCCAGATAGAGGGAAGTATATCCAAGACACTCGCGGCCCACCATCATGGTAGAATCGCATATCCAAAAGCACCGGACGAACCCCAAGACGTACCCTCCGGAAGTAAGCAAAACAGCAGAAAAAACATTTAACAATTATGGTCCCTGCCAAGCAAGAGCAAAACATAGTCGTTCAAATCGCGAAAAACTTCGATGTTCCTGATTTTGACCTTAGTAAGGTCAGGAAATTAGTTAAAACCGTCTGCCGTCGTTTCAAAGTCTCAAAAGCAACTGTGAGCGTTGCAATAGTAGATGACGCCGAAATACGCAGATTAAACAAACAGTTTCTGGGCCGCAAGGGCGCTACAGATTGTTTGAGTTTCAACCTGTCGGACGACACGACCAAAGGCCCCGGGCGCAGGGATCCGGAGCCTGGCAAATTATTCGAGATCCTGGTTAACGGTGAAATGGCCGTCAAAGAAGCGAAATTACGAGGTCATTGCGGCCAAGCCGAATTGGCACTTTACATAATCCACGGCCTTCTGCACAACCTTGGATTTGACGATTCGGCAAAGGACAAGGCCAAAAAAATGCATGATACCGAAGACGATATTTTACAACAACTTGGTTATGGTTTGGTATATAATAAGGGCACAGAAGTGCTGTGATTTAAGGACTGCAGCTTGTGAGTTAAAGTAATTGGAAGGATATTAAGTGATTCTTTTCTGGGTGGTACTGCTGATTTGTCTTCTGGCCGGCGGCGCGTTATTTTTCTCGGTAAACGCCGTTGCGCTGCGGATATTTTCATTAGCCAAACTGCAGGACGCTTTCAAAGCAACAACCAGGAAACAACTCATCGATAGTGTGGTGCAAAATGCCGAAAAACTGATTTTGGCATGCTCTCTATTTCGACTCATCGCCAATTGCTGCATATTGCTGCTATTGTTCAGCGTCTTGTCAGGTCTGCACGAAGGGGGGCCGCAAATCAGGGACTACCTGCTTACGTTTATTATCGCAGCGGTGATCTTTTCAATATTCAGCCTTGCAATCCCTCACGCCTGGGCAAAATATGCAGGGGAAAAAATTCTCTCCCGAACCTACAAACAACTGATGATCTTTGCAACAATAGCCTGGCCGGTTCTTTATGTCTTTGGATTGTATGACGGCTTGGTAAGACGACTGGCAGGCGTAGCGCAAACCACCCTGCAAGAGCAGCAGGAAGAAAAGCAGGAAGAATTCCTGACCGACCTCGAACAGCACAGAATGGAGGGTGTCGTTGACAAAGAGGAGCAGGAAATGATCGAAAGTGTCCTGGAATTAGACGAAACCAGCGCCGACGAAATTATGACCCCTCGCACGGATATTGCAGCAGTTGAGGTCAATTCTGATTTGCAGACGGTTCTGGATACTATCACAAACGCAGGGCATACACGTGTCCCGGTCTATGAGGAAAATATAGACAAGATACTCGGCCTGATTTACGCAAAGGACCTTCTGACTGAAATCGGAAAAGACCCGTCGGATTTCAAGCTGAGAAACAAAATGAGAGACGCCTATTTCGTCCCTGAAACAAAGCGTCTGCGAACACTGCTGCATGAATTTCAATCTCGAAAATTACACATAGCCGTGGTGCTGGATGAATATGGCGGCACAGCGGGTGTTGTTACATTAGAGGACATCATTGAGGAGCTTGTCGGCGAAATAACCGACGAATACGAAGAAACCCCGCCGGAACCGGTCAAGAAAATCGACCAAAACACTTTTGAGGCCGACGCCAGAACATACGTGGACGATCTCAATGACCAGTTCGATTTGAATCTGCCGGAAGATGAAGATTACGACACCATCGGCGGCTTTGTCTTCTCGTACTTGGGGTATATTCCCAAAACAGGAGAAAGCTTCGATTACAAAAATCTAAAATTTACCATTGCTTCGGCTGAAGCCAGAAGAATAAAACGTATTAAAATAGCGAGAACTCCAAATCCTCAGGGATGAAGCCCTTGAGAAGTAACCCTGACAGACACCAGAACGCTGGGAGGATTGTGAAAATGACGGTAAAACAGAAGAACATCCTGCTTATTGCAACGGGCATTGTCTTTGTAAGTTTATTGGTTTGCCAAGGGGGTTATGGGGTAAGTGCCAGGGGAAAGACTCCGCCTGAGGGTATCAGCTCGCAGAGTTTCACAGGGCCCGTCACCAAAAAAACCATTCGATACAACATATACCTGCCCGACGGCTACAACGGCAGCGATAATCGCTACCCGGTGATTTATCATCTGCACGGACTGGGAGGGAGTGAAAGATCGGGCAATCAAGTCGTGGTGCGGGGCCTTGAAAAGGCGATGGCCGCCGGGGTAGTTGGGCCGATGATTGTTGTGTTCGGTAATGGGTATAAGGATGCCATGTGGGCGGACAATAAGGATGGAGCCAAGCCGGCTGAGACCAATGTGATCCGTGAGCTGATTCCGCACATCGATTCGACATACCGTACTATCGCTACGCGCCAGAACCGGGTGATACAGGGGATGTCGATGGGCGGATACGGTGCGGTCGCGTATGCGACCAAGTTTCCCGATGTTTTCAGCGTTTGTGTGAACTACGACGGGGCCGTGCATAACTGGGAGACTCTAACATCCCGGCGCAGCAGGATTTCCAAAAGTATCTTCGATAATAACGAGGAGTATTTCAATAAGTATTCGCCGTGGTACAACGCGAAAGCTAAAGCGGATTCTATCGGCAACAAGGTTGCTTTTCGAATGGTTGTCGGCGCCTTGCGTGAATTTAACGAGAATTTTCGCCGACATCTTCATAATCTAAATATCGGCGTTGACTACGTTCAGACTTCCTGCGGGCATAATCTTGGATGCTTGATTGAAAACGCGGGGCTCGAGAGCTTTGCGTTTATAGCCAAGCATACGGGTAACACGAGTCGAGCTTCCAGGGGAGTCGAAATAGCAAGCACAAAAGATTTGGTCTATGCGAAGGTCGGCGAGCGAGAGCTTAAACTAGATGTGTTCTGGAATAAAAATGCTGAAAATGCCATGCCCCTGATAGTATGTGTTCATGGCGGTGCGTGGACCGCGGGTAGCAAGGACTGGTGCCCCGCTCTTCGGATGGTAAAAAACGGCTATGTCGTTTCGAGCATCAACTATCGGCTTAGTCAACACGCGCCGTTCCCGGCGCAGATACATGATTGCAAGGCGGCGATTCGGTGGCTTAGCGCCAACGCAAGGAAGTATCACATCGACCCGAAGCGAGTTGGTGTATGGGGAGGCTCTGCGGGTGGACATCTGGTTGCGCTTCTGGGGACAACCGCCGGGAATAAAGAACTGGAAGGAACTGTCGGCGGCAACCTCGAGCAGTCCAGCAGAGTCCAGGCTGTGTGTGACTTTTTCGGGCCGACGGATTTGTTTGCCTTTTACAAAGACAAGGAGAACCGCCACTACGATTATACGACGTCAGTAGTCGACAGGCTCCTTGGCGGACCAATCTCCGAAAAGAAGGAATTGGCTGAATCGGCCAACCCTGTAAATCACGTCACCGCCGACGACAGTCCTTTCCTGATTATGCACGGCGACAAAGATGACCTGGTGCCCATGAGGCATAGCGATATTTTGAATGAGGCATTGAAAAAGGCCGGCGTTCAAACACAGCTCCATGTCGTCAAGGGAGCAGGGCATGGCTTCGGCGGTCCTGAAATCAACAAGATTACCGACGAGTTTTTTGACAGGCATTTGAAGTCGCAAAAGCCGACTGATCAAGAGGACAGGACCCGGGCCCGTCGTTCAAGGCAACGCAGGCAGCAGCAATCAGGGCGCCGAGGAGAAGCGCAACTTCCGACCGGTGCAAAAGCGAAGCGGAACATTGTTTATGCCCGAGTCGGAGAAAGGAAACTGCTCCTTGACCTTTATCTGCCGTCAAAAGGCTCAGACCCGTTGCCAGTGATAGTATGGGTACACGGTGGAGGTTGGCGCGGAGGCAGTAAGGGTTCCGGGGGCAAGGCACGCGGTATGCTCGAGAGAGGCTATGCGGTGGTGGATGTTGGCTACCGCCTCAGTGGCGAGGCGATCTTCCCGGCGCAGGTCGAAGACTGCAAAGCAGCGGTCCGCTGGGTTCGGGCAAACGCGGCCAAGTACGGTCTGGATTCCAACCGGATAGGCGCATGGGGCTCGTCAGCGGGTGGGCATTTGGTAGCATTTCTTGGTACGGCCGGTGATGTCAGAGAATTCGATATGAAGGCAAACGCCAAATACTCAAGCCGGGTGCAGGCCGTATGCGACTGGTTCGGCCCAACAGATTTTCTACAGATGGACAAGCACGCTCTCGAGGGCAGCCGATTGACTCACGATGACCCCAAATCTCCAGAGTCGCTATTGGTGGGAGGGCCGATTCAGAAAAAACCGTACCGCTCAGCGGCCAGGAAGGCCGATCCAATCACATACGTGACAAAGGACGACCCGCCGTTTCTTATCATGCACGGTGACAAAGATATGCTCGTGCCGCTTCATCAAAGCGAGCTGTTGTACAAGGCCCTGAAGAAAGCTGGCGTCGAGGCAAGGCTCCACATTGTCAAAGGAGCCGGACACGGATTGCGCGGCGGAGAAATGAGTTCCGAAGAACTTTTTGAGATGGCAGCCGACTTCTTCGACAAGCATCTGAAAACGCGAAAGGTAAAAGTGGAGTCAAGTGAGGCACATGGCAGCTTGACTCTTCGATAGAGCCCTGATATCCCTGGGGAAAACAGGTTCAGTGGAGCAACTGAGCAGGGATAAATGGGAAATAACTTCTAATGGGTACAGGCGAGGGCAGAAAGGCAAATAATGCTGAAGAAGGACTTTGGTATTTGCATACGCGCTCTTGATTATTCCGAAACATCGCAGATCGTAACATTTTTCACTAAGTCGAGCGGTAAAATCAAGGCCATTGCCAAAGGTTCGAAAAGGCCCAAGTCGGCATTTGACGGCCCTATCGAGGTGTTCTCACACGGCAAAATTGTTTTCTGGGATTCAACAAAGGAAAAACTCTCTACCCTGACCGAGTTTGAGCAGCAGCCGGGGTTTACACATCTATGCGAGAAACTTTTGGCCTTTAACTGTTGTTTGTTTGGCACGGAGCTTCTGAGCCATTTGACAAATGATTACGACCCGCATCCCGAGCTATTCGAGAGCTTTCTGCAATTTCTCCAAAACACCAACGATATACGAGATACGCCTGAGGCTTCACGAGATGCGCTTGTTTTACTGATCCTATTTCAGTTGGCTTTGCTCAAAGAAGTCGGATTACAGCCGATTTTAAATTACTGTGTGAACTGCAAAACCAGAGGTGAGATACGAGATACGAGATACGAAACTTATTTCAGCAGCTCGGCCAACGGCCTTATTTGCAGAGATTGTGAGGGAAGTTTCCCGGACAAGATAAGGCTAACCCAAAATGCCGCCGGGTGCCTGACCAATTTGAAAATGCTTGCCGAATCGAATGAAAAAACGCTGAATGAAGTCGAAAAGATTTTAGTTCACCACTTCACCAATACATTAGGCCGCCCGCCCAAAATGGCAAAGTATATTTTGGAAAATCAAAAGCCTCGATAGCCTCAACTTCTCACCGGATATCTATCCTTTTGAAAACCGGTTGTTACGACAAACAACAATAAAGCCCCAAGAAACCACAGAACCATGAAGAATAGAATCAGGCAATCAACAGCAAATCCACCCAATTGCAGCCTTATTCCCAAAGCACTGTTTCTCAAGAAGTCCGCATATCGGCCGGGCACATAGAAAAGTAAAGTCAGACATAAAAGGCTCCATCCTGTAATTAAAAAACACAGCAGCGTTGACCTGGTCCTCTTGATACGCTTACGAAGAGAAGATTTCGGACCACTAATAATTGCCACCCATTCGTCCTGGCTCGGACCGGCTTGCAGCCCCGGAGCTTCTACGAGGTCCTGGAGCTTTTCGGGCTTTTCGTATTCCTGAGACTCTTCGGCTCCCGGGAATTGCTCAAATTCTTCAGGTTCATCCATCCTCAGGTTTTTGAAAAGTTTTCCACTTTCCCGGGCTTCCGGAGGTTCTTTTAGCTCTTGTAGTTCTTCGGATTCCCTGGTCTCCAAAGATTCGAAGGGCCCTTGGCTTTCCCGGTCTTGCTGAGGTTCTTTCTGCCCCCGGATATCTTCGAATTCATGGAACTCCGCAAAATCCTCGGATTTACGGGTAGGTGGGGGTGCAAAGTGTTTGTCGCTTTCGGTGACTTGCTGTGGTTCTTCCGGCTGTGGGAGTTCTTCGGGTTTTTGGAATTCCTCAAGCTCTTCTGATTCACGGGTCCCCGGAGATTCTAAGATTTCTGTGTCTTTCAGGATTTCCTTTGGTTCTTCCGGTTCCTGAGGTTCCTCGGCTTCTTCAGTTTCCAGTGGCTCTATGGATTCGGAAAGTTCTACACTTTCGGGGATTTCCTGTGGTTCTTCGGTCTCCGGGAGTTCTTCGGGTTTCAGGAATTCCTCAAGCTCTTCTGATTCCGAGGTTTCCAGAGGTTCCAAGATTTCTGTGTCTTCCAGGATTTCCTGCGGTTCTTCCGGTTCCCGTGGTTCTTGAGGTTCCGCGGCTTCTTCAGTTTCCAGTGACTCTATGGATTCGGAAAGTTCTACACTTTCGGGGACTTGCTTTAGTTCTTCGGTCTCAGGGAGTTCTTCGGGTTTCAGGAATTCCTCAAGCTCTTCTGATTCCTGGGTTCCCGGAGATTCTGAGATTTCTGTGTCTTCGGCGACTTCCTGCGATTCTTCCGGTTCCCGTAGCTCTTGAGGTTCCGCAGCTTCTCCAGTTTCCAGTGGCTCTATGGATTCGGAAAGTTCTACACTCTCGGGGATTTCCTGCGGTTCTTCGGTCTCCGGGAGTTCTTCGGGTTTCAGGAATTCCTCCAACTCTTCTGATTCCTGGGTTCCCGGAGGTTCTGAGATTTCTGTGTCTTCGGGGATTTCCTCAGGCTCTTCCGGTTCCGGGAATTCTTGAAGCTCCGTTGCTTCTTCAGTTTCCAATGGCTCTATGGATTCGGAAAGTTCTACACTTTCGGGGACTTCCTTTAGTTCTTCGGTCTCCGGGAGTTCTTCGGGTTTCTGGAATTCCTCAAGCTCTTCGGCTTCCGGGATCAACAGAGATTCCAAGATTTCTGTGTCTTCGGGGATTTCCTGCAGTACTTCCGGTCCCTGAGGCTCGGCGGCTTCTTCGGCTTCCAGTGGCTCTGAGGATTCGGAAAGTTCTGCCCTTTCCCGAAGTTCCTGATGGAGCTTCTTATCGCACAGGCGGCAGAGAATACGGCCTTGGCATATAAAAGCCTGCTCAGCAATTCCTATGATTGCGCCGCATTGTTCGCAAATTTCCTCTTTCATATTGTCAAACCCTATCCTGAGCGCCAGTAGAAGCAATCACTGGTTTTGACCTTCTAACTGCCCTTTTCAAACAACCCTTCCTGTTCAGAATCGGCTTTCTTTTTATGTAACTTAAGCCCTAAATGGCTGCCAGCTACCTTTGTAATTTCTCTACCCCGCTTTGTTCGCCTCAAAAAGCCGATTTGTAAAAGATAAGGCTCAACCACATCTTCGAGAGTGTCCCTTTCCTCGCCGAGCGTCGCGGCAATGGCATCAATACCGGCCGGCCCTCCGTCATAGACATTAACCAACGCTCGCAGGAATGCCCTGTCTAATTCATCCAGGCCCAACGAGTCTATCTGCTCCATCTTAAGCGCACTTTCGACAATCCCGATACTAAGGATCCCTGTGCCTTTAACCTGCGCATAATCCCGTACCCTCTTTAATAACCTGTTGGCCACCCGGGGTGTCCCACGGGACCGCCCCGCTATCAGTTCGAGCGTCCCCTCCTCGCAGTGTAATTTCAGCAGGCTCGCAGATCTTTTTAGTATCGCTGCCAGCTCCTGGCTGGTATAAAAATCCAAATGATACAACATCCCAAATCGACCGCGAAGCGGAGCGCTGAGCAGCCCGGCCCGTGTTGTAGCTCCGATTAAGGTAAAACGCTTGAGCGGAAAATTTATCGTCTTTGCGTGCATACCGCTGTCAACGGTAAAGTCGACCCTGAACTCTTCCATTGCGGGATAAATAAACTCCTCGACCGGCGTGCTGAGCCGGTGAATCTCATCGATGAAGAGGACATCGCCCGTGTTGACATTACTCAAAAGGCCCATCACGTCCCCGGCCTTGACCAAAGCCGGCCCCGATGAGCCCCGCAGCCTTGCCCCCATCTCGTTGGCAACAACATTAGCTAACGTTGTCTTGCCGAGACCCGGCGGGCCGTAAAACAGAATATGCTCCAGGGGCTCCGACCTTTGTTTGGCAGCGGCTATGGCAATGGCCAGCTTCTCTTTAACGTTGCACTGGCCCACACATTCGTCCAGGGACCTGGGCCGAAGCGAAACATTAAAACTCTCTTCGGCCTCATTCAAAGACTGTCCGCTTATGATTCTGCCTATCGCCATAGTTTAGTTCGTAGTCCATTGTTCGTAGTTCGTAGTCTTTGAACTGGTAACTACGAACTACCAAATATTTTAGACTTCCACACCCTGCTTCAACCTGTAGACTAAAGGCACCAGCTCCTCAGCGGCGTCTATTTCAGGATGTTTATGAGAGGCCAGCTCAATTAACTCCATCGCATCAACTCTTTTTTCACCCCAGGCGATAAGAATCTCCAGGGCTTCGGCCTGAAACGGCTTTAATCTCACTTCCTCGGGCCTGACGGTTTCTGCCCCAATTGCAAAAGTTTGCAGCTTGCCTTTTAGCTCCGCGATAATGTGCTGGGCCATCCTCTTGCCCAGGCCGGGGAGCGATATCAGCGTCTTATCATCGCCTCCCTCAATCGCGGCGGCTATAGTAGATATCGGAATAGTTAACGATCGCAATCCCTTTTTTATACCAATTCCTTTTACGCTGATAAATTTGGTGAAAAAATCCCTCTCGCCCGCATTCAAAAAACCGACCATCCTGGGTATCAGATTTCCCCCGCCTGGCGTGCCCTCATAGTATTCCATCGTACAAAGGGTGATATCCGAGCCGATTTTGTCAGATAGTGCGTTTACGCAATAGCTGGGCAGCATCACCTCATACGCCACTGCTCCGACCTGCACCAGGGCAATATCGCTGTCGAGCTTGACAAGTTTTCCTTCGATCCTTGCTATCATATAGTCTTATAATTACCTGTTTGTCCAACCAAACATGCTAATATCATGTCCATTCTCCATCGGGCCCCGCTGGTTTTTCTTTATAAACAGTAACAATTACAGATAGAATCATCAAGCGAAAATATCGCTATTTCTTCAACGCCCCCCGCTATATACTCCAAATCGGCAATCATAAATCCTTTTTATATCTAAGCTTCTGAATTCCTGTGAATTTATCTGACGCCGGCTGCCAATCTTTAGCGGCCCAGGAGCTCCGAATCCATTGTGGGCATAAGATTTTGAATCTTTAGAGCGACTATGGTATTCTAAGAACCGATGAGCTAAGCTTCGCAGGTGATGCAAAATGTTCTGTTAAATCCCGGGTAAAATGGAATGCCTGTCAGCGACGAATATTTAACCTATGTAATCGATCAACTCGAATGTGTCGGCCCGGTGCAGGCCAGACAAATGTTCGGCGGCGCTGGGCTCTACTGTGACGGCCTCTTTTTTGCCATAGTTGCCGATGATGTCCTGTACTTTAAGGTTGACGATTCCAACCGCCCGGACTATGAGTCAGCCGGGATGGAGCCCTTCCGCCCGTTTCCCGACAAATCGAACGTTATGCAATATTATGAAGTCCCGATAGAGGCCCTGGAGAACAGGGACACTTTATACAACTGGGCCCGAAAAGCCCTTGATGTCGCTGAACGAAAAGCAGACAAATAAATCCAACTAACCCCCACTGGCCCATTAACCAATACAATAATTTCGAGCGCAGTGAAGAAACTCGTTTTACATTTTGAGCTTTGGTTTTACACTTGAACTTTTTATTTTTTTTAAAATTCCACTGCGCTACTTATCGAATTTGCACAACAGATTGCCGCTGCTATGGCATCGGCCACATCGTTAGGCTCAGGTAACTCGGGCAAAGACAAAATAGTCTGAATAGTCCTCTGGATTTGCCCCTTCGACGCCCTGCCGTTGCCGGTAATTGATTTTTTGATACGCGTTGCGCTAAAGCTCCTGACCTCAATTGCAGCGGCGGCGCACTTTTGCAGAATAACCCCCCTGGCATGCCCCATCAAAATTGCGGTCCTCGGGTGGGCATAATGAGCATATAATTGTTCCACTGCCACAATGCCTGGCTGAAAACTCTTCAGAAGCGATTCGGTATCCTCTCCTATCCTGTTGAGCTTTTCCTGTAACGCCGAGCCACTATCTGTGCGAATAACTCCGGCCTCAATTAACTTCTCCTTATCTGCGTCTATCTCCAAACAGGCATATCCACAGACCTGCAAACCCGGATCGATGCCGAGTATTCTCATTTGGTTCTCCAGGTGGTTACTTCCTGTTTATCTTCGAGCACAATTCCGATTTGGTCTAATTTGGCACGGAGCTCATCGGCCTTTGCAAAATCCTTATTTTCGCGGGCCTGGTTTCGCTGCTGAATCAAGACATTAACCAGCTTGTCCATTACCTGCTCGTCAGCGGCCCCGGCCTGCGGATATTCGGCCTTTACAATACCCAGAACATCACCGCCCAGCCGATCAAAAAGAACATCGACCAGGTTAAGAGTTCCCACGTTTGTGTTGCCGTCTTCGAGCAGTTTCTGCGTTAGTCGAACAAGTTCAAACAAAACTGACAATGCAATGGAGGTATTTAAATCATCATTCATTGCCGCTTCGAATTTTTCCCGCATTTTCTTCAGTTGGTTCGCCGTCTTTTTATCAGCCTGCCCTTCGACTGCCGTGGCCATTCTTTTTCGCACAGCTTTAACGGTCTCGGTTATTTTTTGGTAACCGCTTTGCGCGGCAAACAGGGCTGCATCTGAAAAATCCAGCGGACTCCTGTAATGACTGTTCAAAATCAACTGCCTTACCGCAATCGGGTCGTAGTGCCTGGTCAATCTTTCGTGTGCACCTGCAAATGCCTGCTTTAGAGTAATAAAATTATTTAAACTCTTACCCATCTTTTGATTGTCAACGGTAATCATATTATTATGCATCCAGAGTCGCACGAACTGCACGTCATTTGCTGCCTCGGATTGGGCGATTTCGCAGTCGTGATGCGGGAACTGGTTTTCCAGGCCCCCGCCGTGGATATCGATTGTTTTGCCGAGATATTTCATGCTCATTACCGAACATTCCAGATGCCAGCCGGGGAATCCGGGTCCCCATGGACTTGGCCATTGCATAATATGGTTGGGTTCGGCCTTCTTCCACAGCGCGAAATCTGCGGGGGACTTTTTGTCCGGAGAGACCTCAACGCGGACACCGGCTAACATCTCATCGAGATTTCGCCTGGAAAGTTTTCCATAGTCGGCGAATTTTGCCACCTCGAAATAGACCGAGCCATTGACTTCGTAGGCATAGCCCTTTTCCATGAGTGTCTTTACCAGCTCGATCTGCTCGATGATATGGCCTGTGGCACGGGGAGAAATGTCGGGGCGATGGCAATTCAGCCGGTCCATGTCCTCAAAGTAACTGTGAGTATAGTACTCGGCCAAAGCCATCGGGTGCTTTCTTTCTTTTCTGGCCGCGACGACGAGCTTGTCCTCACCTTCATCGGCATCGTCGGTCAAATGGCCCACGTCGGTTATGTTCTGGACGTAAGTAACGCTGTATCCGAGATAGCGGAGGTAGCGAACCAGGATATCAAAACTGACGTAGCTTTTAGCATGTCCCAAATGCGGGTGACCGTAGACGGTTGGGCCGCAGACGTAAATGCCAACACGGCCTTCCTCCAATGGCTTTAACTCCTCTTTCCTTCTTGTCAGACTGTTATATAGTTTCAATCCCATTTTTCAAACTGCCTTTCGAAGCCAATCGGCAGAAACCTTGCCGGTTAAAAATACGGGTCCGTTCACGGCCTAATGATACCATTAGTCTTCATAAAACGCCAAAATAACCTTTATTACAGGCTGTTTCAAAAAGAAAAGTATATCGGATTCGGGTATATTTAACTACGGATTTCACCGATTTCACGGATTTATAGCTACGAAGGCACAAAGAGAGTAGTTCATTGGTTAATTGGTGATCGGTTAATTTGTGAGTGGATGCGTGATGCAAGATACTTGATTCTCGATGCTTTATACTCGATTCCGGATGCGGAGATGAGTGGATGCGTGAATGAATAAATGGGTGAATGCGAGGGTTAAGAAACGAGAAGAGAAACTCGAAATCATAAGCACAAAATCCTAAATGGTTCGACAGGCTCTCCATCCTGTCTTCGACCCTGAGGCTCAGACCCGAAGGGAGAAAAGTCGAAGGACAAATCCAAATTTTCGAAATTCAACTGTTCGAAACATCCCGCGTGAACCTGGTGTGAATGCCCCGCCCACAGGTGGCGGGGCTAAGCGAAAAAGTGAGGGGAGGCTGCCATCCCCAGGCTGTGGCCAAGGTGCCATCGGCCCTTGGCTTATATGGGGGCAGGGATTTGTTTAGAATGACCTTTTACATTGGAGGGATGTCAAGAAATAATAAGATGAATATTATCCTGTATGCAAAAAAACATGAACCGCCCCACAAAGGGGTCGTAAAAAATATTAGAACTAATTATAAATAGAGACAAGAAAGGAGACATACAATGAAAGCTTCTATATGGAAATCAATCGATTGCGTAGCGTACGCCCTGCTTGTGATTGGGGCGTTGAACTGGGGCCTGGTCGGATTTTTCAGATTTGATCTTGTGGCCGGGATTTTGGGAGAATTGACGATACTTAGCAGAATCGTATATGTACTGGTAGGCATTGCGGCGCTGTATGACCTCGTGTCGCTTCGAGCGATCTTCAGGCGCTGGGAAATTCATTTACCACATCGGCCAGTGCACGCATAAATCTCAAACAGCCCCAAAACTCAACACATTCATTCTTGAGCCTCCTATGCAGAGCAGGGGGCTTTTTTATTTTTTTTAATGACGATGGATTATTTAGGTAAAGCGAAAATTGAGGATTTGGAAATTTTGAGATATCGCTCGTGTTTTTAGAGGATCCTTTTGTATTTTCGTTTCAGGAGTGCTATTGCGGTTGCGGCGATTGCTTCTCCGGCCCCGATGTCGCCGAAGCCTTCGTTTGTCTTTGCCTTGACGTTTACGGCGTTAAAATCGATGCCAAGGAGGCTTGCGATGCAGCGTTTTATCTGAGGTTTTACGGACCCAAGATAAGGCTCCTCGGCGTGTATTATTAAATCAACGTTGACAATCAGCCATCGTTGTTCGGCGAGCATTCCCTTGACAATAAATAAAAACTCCTTGCTGTCGGCATCTTCCCACTTTGGGTCGGTATCTGGAAATAATGCCCCTATGTCGCCCATTCCGCTTGCGCCAAGAAGGGCGTCGATGACAGCATGTAATGCAACGTCACCGTCACTGTAACCACCCAGTCCATCGGCATCGGGTATATATACGCCCCCGAGCATGAGCCTGCATGTTTCATCGACGCAGTGGATGTCGGTGCCGATACCTGTTCGATATTCGTGGTCGTGCTCTTCAATCACAATTGTCCCTTTGTGCTGGGGACATCGGTGCCCACGATTTTTACGGCTGCGGCAAGTGCCTGGCCGAGTCCCTTGAAAATGGCCTCTGCGATGTGATGGCTGTTTGTGCCGTAGGGTACGTTTATGTGCAGATTAAACTTGCCGTTGTTCGAGAAGCTTCGGAGCAATTCTTCGAGGCACTCGACGTCGAAGTCGCCTATTTTATCGGTTCTGTAGTTAACGTTGTATACACAGTTTGCCCTGCCTGACAAATCCACAGAGACGTCGGCGAGGGTCTCTTCCATAGGTACGGAACTATGGCCGTATCTGCTAATGCCTTTTTTATCTCCCAGGGCTTCAATGAGAGCTTGGCCGAGGCATATAGCAACATCCTCAACGGTATGGTGGGCATCGACATTCAAATCGCCTTTGGCTTTGACGTTGAAGTCGATTTTGCCGTGCTTGCTGAGATGTGAGAGCATGTGGTCCAAGAAGCCGATGCCTGTATCAATCTCATATTTGCCGAGGCCATCGAGGTTAAGGTCAAGCGTGACGTCAGTTTCCTTTGTTTTTCTATGAATTTTGGCGGTTCTATCAGTCATAAGAAGCCTCTTTATTTTATAAGATTTCTTTCAAAGCCGAGACGAGCTTGTCGTTTTGCTGGCCGGTTCCAACGGTTATCCTCAGTTTGTCGCTAAGGGCTGGTAAGTCAAAGTACCTGACATAAATATTTCGCTGGACCAGCTTTTCATAAATATCGGCGGCTTTACCGTTTTTGCATTTTGCGAGCAGGAAATTGGTGCGGCTTTCGGGGACTTCGAAGTTCAAAGCCCGGAGCTGCCCGGTCAATTTTTTACGCTGCTTCTTTATTGTTTCGACATTTTCCTTAAAATACTTTTGGTCTTTTATTGCCGCGGTTGCGAGGGCGACAGCAAGGGCATTGACGTTGTATGAATCCTTTATCTTGAGAAGGCCTTCTATCAAAGAGGGTGAGGCGATCGCATATCCGAAGCGGAGGCCCGCCAAGCCATATCCTTTGCTCATGGAGCGAAGTATAATCACATTGTCAAAATCATTGACAAGGCTTATACAATCAGCTTCGGCGAAATCGACATAGGCCTCATCAATCAGTAATATGGCTTCCAATTCGCCGGCCAATGATGCCAGCTCGGCGGTATCTATGAAAGTGGCGGTTGGTGCGTTTGGATTACAAACGATAGTTAAGCCAGCGCCGGTTGAAGTTAATTTGGGGGGCAGATTGAACTGGCTATCAAACGGTACTTCAATTGCCCTGCAATTCTGGAGATTGGCCAGGACGGGATAAAGTGAATAGGTTGGGACCGGATACGCGACTGGCCGGTCCCGGTCGCAAAATGCACGGAAAGCGATAGTGAGCAGCCCGTCCCCGCCGTTGCAGCACAAAATATGGTCAGGGGAGAGGCTGTGCAGTTTTGCTGCGGCCTGGCGGAACTCGTTGCCAATCGGATCTGGGTATCGGCGAAGCTTTTCTGCGTCAAATTCAGTCAACACCTTCATCACAGCGGGCGAGGGCGGATAGGGATTCTCATTGGTATTTAACTTCAGCACGTCCGTTTGCCTGGGCTGAAAGCCGGGCTGGTAAGCCTTTGCCTTTTCTATGTTTTGTCGAAAATAACCCATATCTTTCTTAAAATCCGAAATTCGAATATCGAAATCCGAAACAAATTCGAATGTCAAAAATTCAAAACTTTTACAACGGCCCATGAACCGAACCAGGATTCACTACACCACTATTTCACCGTTCAAGCATTCAATTGGAATTATACGGATATATGGTCGGTAGTGAAAGAGAAGATTTTACGATATTTACAGGGTGATGACTAATACAGAAGCTTAATCGTAAAAACCGAATTCGTAGGCGGCGTCAAAGAGGGCGAGGATGTTTTCCGGTGGGACGCCGACCTGGATGTTGTGGACATTATTGAATATGTAGCCTCCGCCGGGCTTGAAGATCTCGATGTTTTTTCGCACGTGGTCGGTGATTTCATCTGGTTTGGCAAAGGGCAGAATATGCTGGGCGTCGATGCCGCCACCCCAGAAGACAATCTGACTGCCAAACAGGTCTTTTAGTTTTGCCGGTTCCATATTTACCAGGCCGATCTGGACGGGATTTAGAATGTCAATGCCATTGTCAATAAGGTCGGGAATGTATTGGAAACATGAGCCGCATGTATGATACCAGATTTTGGCATTGGTGAGTGACTTGATGTGTTGGACGAGTTTTTTCTGTCTGGGCTTTACTATTTTGCGATAAAAATCGGGAGCAAACAGGGGGCCGCTTTGGCCCGCCAGGTCGTCACCTATCATTACGACGTCAACAATGTCACCGAGTTCGGCCATGAAGCCGGTGTAATAGTCGAGCCAGAATTTGAGTGTGCGGTCAAGGAGCGCCTGGCAAAAAGCGGGATTCTCTATCATATCTATAAACCACTGCTCTAATCCTCGCATGTACCAGCAATATTCATATACGACGCCGCCTATGCCGGTCGATATGGCATACGGGGTATCGTTACGCAATTTTAAGGCCTGTTCGCGAATTCCTGTAAAACGGGAAGTGTCACTGCCATCAGGGAAAGGATAATCGTCGATGTCGGCGATGGCGGCGGAAGCCAAGGGATGATGTGAGATATCCATGTAAAGGCCATGGTCGTCGGGCATTGACCAGACGACGCCGAACTCGTCTTTGAGGTCGTGCCAGAGTCTGCCATTCCGGGTGTTCTGTTCAATACCACCTTTGAAATTATCCGGGCCATGGGCGCATATATAGCGAATATCAACCCGGAGACGTTTGAGGACTTCTTCACTCGGTTTGGCGAGCTGCTGGACAGGGTCGAGGATTGTATTTTCTTCGGTGAGGCCAAGATGAGAGAGCAGCTCAGCGTATGCTTTTTGATGTATTCCAGTCTGAAAGCCACCGAGGTCAATGGGGACCCTATCAGGGATTTGATGGTTTAGAGCTTTTATGACGCGTTCTCTCGAAGTCATCGTCTCTTTATTTGCCATTTTCGATTCCTATTACAATATTCAACCTGCATTGGCTCTTTAGGCCTGCCGGTCAATCGAGACTACTTTCCAATCGATCCAAGGTAGTTTCCTAAACCAACGACCAATGTTGAAGCGATAAGGACAAGAATACCGGCCAAGATAATTCGGTGGGTGCGACGGCTTGTGCCCTTCCACTCGTGGAAAATCAGGCCCCAGATATTGCTGAAGACAATAATCAGGGCCATGAGGACGGTCCAGCTTGCGAAACTATATTTACCCATCCTGGTTTTGCCCATTCCGTAAAACATGAACTGAAGATACCAGGTAATACCGGCGAGGGCTGAAAAGATATAATTGTTGATGAGGGGTGTGCGGGTGTCGATGTAATTTTTAGCCGAGCGATTTTTAATGTTCAGGAATACACACCAGATGAAGTTCGTTGTGAAACCTCCCGCGAAAATAACGATAAGAACAGGATTGTTCTGCCATAAAGTGGAAGCCTGGTTCTCTACTGCAAGTTTGGCGATTGGTTCTCCGGCAGTGAAGCCAAAGGCCATGCATGCGCTCATTATGCCTGCAAATATCGCGACGAAAAGGCCCTTGATAAAGTTGAATTCTTTAATCGTCTTTTTCTTTTCTTCTGCTGAAAGCTCTTTCTCTTTTGATATGCCGGCCCAGCCACAAATGGCGATGCCGATGAGGCAGACAAGAACGCCAGCCAGTGTTGTCAAGCCGGATATGTGGGTTAAAAGATCGCCGAAGGCGCCTTGGTATATTGGAGGGACAATCGTTCCAAAAGCCGCGCAAAAACCCAGCGCAATGGCGTAACCGAGTGACATACCGAGGTAGCGCATCGACAGGCCAAAGGTCAAGCCGCCGATGCCCCATAATAAACCGAAAAGAAAGGTCCAGAATAAACTGCCCGCGGGGGCTTTGCGGAGAACCAGGAACAGGGCCGGTACGGTAAGGAACGCAATGAGCCAGGGCATAATAATCCAGGAAAAGACACCGTTTACGAGCCAGTAGCTTTCCCATGCCCAGAGCCGTACCTTTTTGAAGGGAATGTAAAAACTTCCCGCCGCAAAACCTCCTAAAGTGATTAACAAAAGACCTAAAATAGTCATAATAAAACTTTCTCTAAATTATTGTAGTCAATTATCACTGAAACAATGCGACATGAGATTATAAGTGTATTTCTGTAGAAACGAAAGAGGGATTTTTGTTTACGGAAATTGTGGTTAGTTTGGTAAAAAGCTCTTTTACAAAAAATTACCGAAACGTTTAATTCTAATTTCTAATTTTCTTGAGGCAGACAGGGCAGCCAATGGTTTTACATCTCCTGGATAATTCTCTTAAATGGTTCTAAGGCTAGGTGGTCTGGTGGCCACACTTTTGCTTTAAATGCAAGGCCGATCCGCGAGCCAATAAAATCGTCTTTGCCTGATAGGAAGCAATAAAGTTTATTCTTGTGGGCACGAGGAAATAGTTCGCCTTTGGTCTTTGCACATTCCAAATAGTCATCCACACATTCCAACAAAGGATCACCTTCAACTGTCGAAAGACATAAGTGTTCGAGCGTTCCTTTTTTTAGTTTGGGACCAGGGAAAATCATAAATGCAACTTTCATGGAGGATTTTTGGGTATTGGTGTATTTAAATGATTCTTGAGGTATTGGAATATTGGCAGAGTTTTTGTTATTAGCATGCTTGATGGCGTCTTGTATACTCATAATCGCTGCGTCGGCATCTGTTTCGGCATCACGGGATATTACTATCGCATTGACTTCGTCAAATTTATCCATATTGGTTAAGTCTGAGAGAAAGATTGGTAGCTCGTCATTGCCTCCAAAGTTCATTACCTGAACATCTTCGACCTCTCGATAAAAGTTGCATGCGTGACAAAAAAAGTAAAAAGCATCTTTACCTTCAGCGAGGAGAAGTTTTTTTTGTGTTATTGGTTCAGGCTTGGGCAAATTATCTTACCTCCAGATTTGTTTTTATAGCAGTTCCGATCATGTCATAGTTTGACAGTTTGGCAGATACATCCTTACCTTTTCTATGGAGGCGTATATATCTGAAGTCATCAGGCATTTCAGAAAGACCTTCGTATGCTGCCTGGAGGCATTCGTAGTTGTGAGTTGTAGTAATAAGCTGGCAGTCATATCGGCGCAATGCTTTGCCCAAAGCTTCCCATACCTTTGGCAAGATAGAATAGTGAAGACCGTTTTCTATTTCATCGAGAAAAATGATGCAATTGGATGAATGTGCGATAGCAACTATAAGAGACAGGAGTTTTTCCATGCCTTCACCCATAAAGTTAATGAGGCGGGTAGAGGGCTCTCCTTTTAGTTTGCCATGAACGGATGAATTTTTGCCTTCTGTGATAATTTTGAGGTTTTCGAGACGAGGTTCAATTATCTTGAGAAAATCAACAGCTTCATTTTCCCTATCCTGCTGTGCTAAATTACTGAATTGCTGTGCAATTTCATTTGTTGGGTTGTGTTTTTTACTTGCCAAAAAACTGGCCGTAGGTAGTGAAATGATTGAAGGACTTGTTTTAGATACAATAGTGAGTCGGTTGGTATTGGGATCAAGGAAATTATATAAAATGTATTTTACATTTGATTTTTCTGAAAATTCGACATCCACAGCTAAAGTAGTATGTTCCTCATCCGTAGAGATTTCCCGTTCTTCAGGTTGGACTATGGTGGGAGTTAGAGGTACAAATTCCCGATTAAACTTAAATTTCACTTGTTTCTGGGAGCCATTTATTGACAAAGAAATAAGGATTTCTTTATCTGGATCGCGATTGTGAAACATTGGATTCCATATAGTTTCGAATGAGCCGCTAATGGATTCTACTCCACGCCGACCGTATTGACTGAGAGCCATGTTTAGATTGCGATGATCAAAAAAAAGGAAAAGAGCTTCGAGTAGAGCGGTTTTGCCCACGTTGTTTCGGCCTGAAATTAGTGTTATTCGGCCAAGTTCGGGAACAGTGAGGCTCTTGAAACATTTGAAATTTCTAATCAAAACATCTGTTATCATTTTAAAGTGTCCTTTGAAATTAAGGTGTTTTCAACGCTCTTCTGAATATAGTATAAAGCCAAAAGTGAATTCTGTGTGATTTAGCAAGATTTGTCAAATCTTTTTCCAGCAATGTTTTCGAATGAGGCATATTATTCTCCAGAGAGCAAAGAAGACACAGAGATAGCCGTGAGTTCGTAGATGGTAAATGTGGACCTAAATGTAAATAATACCATCAGAGGCGGGGAAAGACAAAGGATTCCTCGCGTGGGCAAGCGCGGGCGGTTATGTTAGGGAGGTATAGACACGTCGGACGGCATCAATGATATAATTGTTGATCCGCTGGGTGTATTTTGCGCCGACGCGGACCTGAACAAAACGGTCGAATATATCGAGGGTTTGGCGGCAAGAGTCCGGGCCGTATTTGATTTTCTTTCCTTCGGGACTATTAAACGAAGGCCAGTTCGGATGCCTTGTTCGTTTGTTAATTACGGATTCCCGGACGGGCAGCAGAACGGAGCCGGTGAGTGTGGAGGCGGGGACTTTTCGCTGCCTCAACTGCCGGATGCAACGGTCGCGCGATGCTTTGTCTTTAGTTTCGAAAAAGACCCCGTAGCCAATATCGCCATCCGGGTCGGGGCGGTAGCGCAGGCGAATGTCGGGGAGGCTTTTGATGCCATTATATATGGCCCGGGCATTGCCGCGCAACTGAGCGAGCATCGAATCGAGCTTTGACAACTGGGCGCCGATGACGGCACCGGTAAACTCGCTCATCCTGAAGTTTTCGCCGGCAAATGTCTGTACCCGGCTGGGGCCTGCGCGGTCGAGAAAGAGCCGGCGTATCGTGCCCATATCGTGGAAGCGCGCGGACCGTTCGTAAATGACGGGGTCGCTGGTTACGAGTGCACCGCCCTCGCCGGAAGTAATCATTTTGTTGACCTGAAAACTATAAATTCCCACGTCACCAATAGAGCCCAGTAACTTTTTGCCGAAAGAGCCGCCGACACATTGGGCGCAATCCTCCAGGACGGCTACACTATGTTTACGGGCGATCTCCATAATCGGGGCCATATCACAGGGGCCTCCCAGCAGGTGGACGGCAATGACGGCTTTTGTGCGGGGAGTAATCTTTCTTTTGAAGTCTGCTGGGTCGAGATTAAGCGAGCGATCGATGTCAGCGAAGACGGGCAAAGCGCCTGCGTGGACGACACAAGTATAGTCGGACCACCATGTGTAAGCCGGGACAATCACCTCATCGCCGGGCCCAATCCCGAGACCTGCCACGGCACAATCCAAAGCCGCGGTGCCGGAGGTCACGCCCAGTGCAAAGCGGACGCCCATAAATTTCGCGAAATTTTCTTCAAAGCGCAAGACCTTTTCAGGATTGCCCGGTCCCCAATAACGGAAAGGCGACTTGGACTCCAATACCTCCAACAGCGCCTGTTCTTCATTTTTATCGAAGAATTGAGGTCCGATGTATCCCGGATCGATGTTGGGGGGGTCTGCTGGTTTTGGGGTTGCCTGTCCCAGGAGCCTTTTACTTCCCAGCCCGACCGTTGCACCGGAGAGGGCGATACAACTTGTGGTTAAGAATTTTCGGCGAGTGAGAATTTTATTTTTCGTATTTATGACAATATTTTTAGTGGTCATTATTTTCCTCCTTATTCGGATGGTTTTATCAGGTAACCATTTAGTTGTTTGCCGTAACCTGCGAACATCCATATCAGGATGTTCACTTTTGGCAGTAGTCGATGAGTCTTGCGATTTCTCTCCGCATATCCTTGCGAGGGACAATCATATCGACGAAGCCGTGCTCGAGCATAAACTCGGAGGTTTGAAAACCTTCGGGCAATTCGACCTTTATAGTTTCGGCAATGGTGCGGGGGCCGGCAAAACCAACCAAGGCACCGGGCTCTGCGATAATGCAATCTCCTAACATTGCGAAGCTGGCGGTGACTCCGCCTGTGGTGGGATCGGTCAAGACTGAAATGAAGAGCCCGCCGGATTCGTCATATTTTGCGAGGGTCGCAGAGGTCTTGGCCATCTGGCCCAGCGACACCACGCCTTCGTGCATCCTGGCTCCGCCGGAGCAACTTACAACAACCAAGGGGAGTTTGGCGTCCATTGCTATGTCCACCGCGGCGCAGAGTTTTTCTCCGACGACAATTCCCATCGAGCCCATGAGGAAATTCGGCTCCATGACCGCCAGGATAATACCTCTTCCCTTGATAAACGCCTTTCCAATGAGCATTGCCTCTTTTTGTCCGGATTTTTTTTCATCGTCCTTTATCCGCTGCTTATAAGTAGTCCCCCTGAACTTGAATCCGAGGGGATCATTAGAAGTCAACTCTTCAAGAACCGGCTGAAAAGAACCCTCATCTGTCAGATATTTAATTCTGGTGGCTGCTTTAATTCGAAAATGATGATTGCACTCGGTACAGACATTTAGATTTTTCTCAATGGCGCTTTTATAAAGCAAATGCTCACAGCCCGGACACTTTATCCAGAGACCCTCGGGCATCTCTTTGCGCGGCCTCAGTGAAAAACCGTTCCATTTTGATTTTGCCTGTTTAGTCATAGCCATAATGTCCCACCAATAATGGGATAATTTTACCAGAGATTTGCAGATATGGCCACAAAAATCACAAGACGATTAAGAGCCTTGAGATATGATGGTGAAAAAGGTGATTTTTTATGTAAAACAGCGATTTTATAAACAATCATGGCTGGGAAGCGGAGGGCTGTATGTGAACCAATCAATCGTGACAAAGGCCAGCTTTAATCGACACGGATTTTCGGGGTAACAGGTAAGGTATGAAAATTATTTTGATAGTATGGAGCTTATGAGGGCAGTTACTGCCAGTTTTGACTGTTCTAATCCGGAGAACTTTATTATATTAGAAAAGAGGCCCGCTCGCAGATTAGCTATGATATTGATGGTTATATGGGAATCACAGTGAAGATGATTGATTTTATCGGAGCAAACAAATGACAACTCAAGAACCGCTTCGTCGATTTTGCATTCTGTTTTTGTTAGCCGGCTTGTGGTTTGCCGTGTTTGCGACAGCGACGGGCTCAGGGGCCAACCCCCCTACCGCCAAAGAGCGCACCGAAGTTCTGATTGAAAAAGCAGGCAATGCCGACAGCGACCAGGTTCGTCTGCAACTTCTTAAAGAACTGAGAAAAAAGCCCAACCTCAACGAATCTTTCAGAAATGACCTTGATAAATTGATCGGCGAAATAGAGCGATGGCTGGGTGAAAAACGGCTGAACTACTTTGGCCGGGAGGCTGGAAAGAACAAAGATTTCGATTTTGGAATCAGTGAAGAGTCTCCGCTGTATCCATTGACATGGCTTTACCGAGGCAGGATGGTCGTCTGGTACACGATGGAGAGTGGCGGGGTCTGGAACAATCGTGAAAGAAAACGTGAGTTCCTGTCTGTTGCGAGAGATTTTTTCAGAAGATATTCGGAGGCCTTTCCAGAGAATCGAATCGCTAAAATGTATCTCGGCACACCGACGGGGCCTTACAAACATTACAGCTCGGGCGTCAATGCACCTAAGTGGGCCATTTATCAGCGAGCGGCACTGGAACAACTGACGGACGTCATCGAATGGTGGATCGACAATCGCATGCAGGAAGACGCCCAGTTCGGCGGCGGCTGGGGCGATGATTGCGAGATGTGGCGATGGCAGGTTCCAATCCTTATCGGATTCGAAAATCCAAAGATATCACGGGCCCAGGAGCGATTTTCCGCTGCGATGATGAAGCAGGAGCATATGAAGCATGGTTATACGACGCGCATGAGCGATGTCGAGCACACCGCGGAAGATTCAGCCGACGTGATAACACCGATGATGCATCTGGAACCGGAGAATGAACTGTGGCAGCAGCGTGCGCTGTATCTTGCCGAACTGATGGACAGCCTCTGGACGGGGCGAAACAAACGAGGTCTTCTACAATTCAAGAGCACATACTTTACGGTCGAACGTGTCGAGACAAATCCTCAGCGAGCCTGCGATACGGTCTATCATCCCCGCGCGGTCCAACCTGCACTTCTCTACTGGCAGCGTACCGGGGACGAGAACCTGACGGGGCAGTTTTCGGATTGGATGGATACGTGGGTGGATATCACCGCACGAGCAGAACGGGGAAAACCTGCGGGCATTATCCCCAGCGCGATACATTGGCCTGACGGCCGGCCAGGCGGGAAGGGTACGGACTGGTGGGACCCACGAAATCACGGAGAGTATACTCTCTATCTTTGGCCAAGCGCCATGGGAATGATGACCAACACAATGCTTCTAACGTATCATATCACGGGAAAGGAAAAATACCTCGGGCCTATTCGTTCCATGGCACGGACACAATTAAAGTACCTCCGGAACCCATCACAGAAACCGCGGCCCGGGAGTGAAGACTGGTGCGCGAGTCGAATGGGCTTTCTGACAGATGCCATCGCCAAGTACAGGTTCCTTACGGGCAGCAGAGAATTCGATCAATTGTTGAACAGAAAAATGTCCCCTTATATGCGGTTTCGCATGCAAAATGACCTTGAAGGGCTGGTTGAATCCCTCGGGCATACAGCCGGGGCGCTGATGATCAATTTCGAAGGTTACACAAGCGAAGTTCGTTATACAGACCGTGTTCTTCGTTTCCCGAGGCTCTTTGGCAGTGACGGAATCGTCCCCAAGACCGCCAGGACGATATACAGCCCGGACACGTCCCTTCTTTATTCGTCGGTCACTGGGGATCCGGGCTCTGCCCTTTATTTTCCTCTTAACGCGGTCCGCTGGCTTACACCTTCTCGAAACATAGCGGCCCTTGTCGTCGAATCAGGAACAGTTGGTTTCGAGGCCCAACTCTACAATTTCAGCGGCTCGATACGCCGAATGTCGGCCGAATTGTATCTGCTTGCTAAAGGACAATATTCATTCGAGATAACCATCGGGGATTCGGGAGGAAACGAAGCAATTGTCAAGAAGCTATTGACCGTCGAAGGTCCCCGAACGCGAATCGACTTTAAGCTTCCCGGGCAACGGCTTTGCATATTGAAAGTGACAAAGCAATAGATACAGCCTTAGAGCCTATAACAAAATGACTCTGTATTCAAGCGGCTTGTTTTTCGTCCTGACGGCGTCAGGCTGCGGCGGCTAACTCATTGCTTTTTGTGGAGTCGATTATTTCGCTACATATCGAGCGTATTGATTATGACTGCGGAAATGAGACATACATAATCGGCAAAAGGCGGTGATTAAGGGAAATGAAGGCCAAAAAGCAATTCGCCGAGCATGCCGGAAGCCCACTTCTAAGAAGGGCCCACAGCATGCCCGGCGAATATAAAATTATCTATTCGCAAAGCTCCGGTTGCTTAATTAACAACTGCCGGCAGCTATGTGAGATCTGAGCTCCTGCAGCCTGGAGGTGCAAGTATCCAAGCCACCTATAACGGTGTAGACCCTTAAGCAATCCCTGCCATCTTCGTATATGCCTCTGTGGATTGTGGCCTGTCCTGTTATCTCAGACAAATTGTCAAATGCATAGTCGATGTTGTCCTGTAAACCTTTGACGGACTCTATTAATTGTCTTCCTGCGACAACAATGCAACCGGCCAGTTTGGCATTTCTCAAGTCGAAACCACCGGCAAGCAGTGTCTTTTCAAGGTTGTTTTTGACTGCTTCGGATATAGCATACTTGTCTTTAAACTTCGGTACAGTTGTCAGGCCCATTATGGTACAACCGCCTGCCTCCATAATGCTGTGATAATCCACAGGGTCGAATGAAGTATATCGGCTGCTTAAGGCACTTAGCCTGTTGAAGATATCAAATAGGCCAGCGACAGTGCTGTTAATTGTGGGCCAGAAAGACTTTACTGTCATTCCCGGATACATTCTTTTTATCTTATCATTGTCGATAAAGATAAGAGGTGAAATTTGGCCATTAGCAGCCAACTCACTTAACTCGGTGGCGACTTTCCAGGCATTCTCAGCAACCTTCGGAGAACTTGCTTCACCGACGGTTGGTAAAGTCATAATTACACCGACCTTCTTTTCCGGTTTGCTCAAGCCAATATATCGAGCATACTTTTTGGCTATCTCAATCAAACCTGATGCGCTTCCGCCGCCGGTTCCTCCACCGGCACCGACGCAAACCATGATTCGGTCAACTTCATTCCCAAAAGTTTTGCGTGTTAAGTGTGTAATCTCCTGCTGATATTGCTGTACGGCCTCTTTGCCTCTTTGTACATCCTTACCGGCACCCTCTTCTCCAATGTCCATGAGGAACTTTTGATCTTTCGGAATGTCAAGCAAATCCAAATCATGGTGAGTGGTATTGATTGCCAGCACCTTCCTATAGCCCAGGTCATAAAAAGACTGTACAATTCTTCCGCCGCACTGACCGGCACCCATCCATGCATAACGTGTAGAACCTTTGATCTGGTCCTTAACACCAGCTTCGGTTTGAGCGTTTGGCTCATGCTGTTCCAGCTCTAAACGCGGCAGGAGCCAGGCGTTGAAATCAAATTCATTCTTGTGCCTTACAGGTTTATTTTGTCGGGCGACTCTCCTTGCGGGTTTTCTGGTTGCCTTTGCCCTTGCTTTGGGTGTTGCGGTTTTCCTAGTGGTTGAGCGTTTCCTGGCGGTGGCCTTTCTGGTTGCCTTTGCCTTGGGTGTTACGCTTTTCTTAGCTGTTGCGCGTTTCCTGGCGGTGGCTTTTCTGGTTGCCTTTGCCTTGGGTGTTACGCTTTTCTTAGCTGTTGCGCGTTTCCTGGCGGTGGCTTTTCTGGTTGC
>VRUL01000003.1 GCA_019456145.1 Planctomycetota bacterium | reverse complement strand
GCCATTCGGGCATATAAAGCGTAACTTGAAAGTGGACAGCTTCTTACTAAGGGGACTTTCGGGTGTCAGGGCAGAGACGGCTTTGTTGGCCAGTTGTTTTAATATTGCGCGGATGATTACCATTATGAGTGTTTCAGGATTGATTGCGAAGCTGGGCAGTTGAGCACCGATGTAATAATACGTTAGCAGAAAAACGAGCCATATTAAGGGGAAATTTAGGCAAATAATTGTTGGACTCTTGCTGCCAAAGGTAAATTATCAATATTGCGACTTATATTCGCAACAAAATAAAGGCGTATAGCAACTATTGCGACACAGCCTGCAGGCTTGGGGGCTAAACGGCTAACGCCTAATTCGATTGAACATGGAAAAACAAAAAAGGGCTTATCTTTATGCGTGTGTCGCAGTTTTGTTATGGTCTACGATTGCTTCGGCCTTCAAGATTTCCCTGCGCTATGTGGATGTTCTTACTCTTTTGTTTTATGCCTCAGTGGTAGCGTCTGTTTTTCTTTTTCTTTATTTACTTTTTCTGCAAAAACTGAAATTACTCAAAGCGTTCACTGGCCGGGACTACTTGCGTTCTGCGATTTTGGGATTTCTCAATCCTTTCCTCTACTATGCTATCCTGCTTAAGGCATATTCTATACTCAAGGCCCAGGAGGCCGTAACGTTAAACTTTATTTGGCCGATTATGCTGGTTTTGCTGTCGATACCTATACTGCATCAGAAAATCAAGCTAAAGAGCATTCTTTCAATAATTATCAGCTTTATCGGGGTCTTCGTCATCGCAACAGAGGGAGATGTCCTGGGATTCAGATTTACCAACACCGTGGGAGTATTGTTAGCATCAGGCAGTTCGGTAGTATGGGCGTTATTCTGGATTTATAACATAAAGGATAAGCATGATGAGGCTGTCAGGCTGTTTGTCAATTTTTCATTCGGGACCGTTTTTATATTTCTGTCAATCCTGCTTTTTTCAGAGCTGAAAATCCCAAACCGTAACGGCCTTCTCGGAGCAGTTTACGTTGGATTGTGTGAGCTGGGGATTACTTTTTTAGTATGGCTAAAGGCATTAAGACTATCGAAGACAACGGCGCATGTTACGAACTTAATCTATTTAGTTCCGTTTTTTGCCCTTATTGTGGTTTCTCTTGTCGTTGGAGAAAAGATTCTTTTTTCAACAGTAACAGGCCTGGTCCTGATTGTATGCGGTATAATACTGCAGAGATTCTGGGCGGGCCCGACCTGACATTTCGGTCACTGAATCCGGGGCCTTACAGTACGCCGGTTAAATAAAAAAGGGCTGGCGACCGCATGCCGCCGGCCCTTGTTTACACTTCATGTCCCGGCCTGGACTTCGGAAAGAAGCCTGCCTTATCAGGGGTACTTTACAGAGCAGCCGTAGGGCTTGGTCTTCGTGGTGCTTACAGCTTTCCTGGTGGTCTGCTCCGCCAAAGCCTTGTCAACATAGTTGATTACACCATCTTTCGCTTTGCCCATCGGCGCATTGTCAATTGCGCCATCATAGACGATGCGTCCTCTTGGATTTATGATGAACATGTGCGGCGTGGTCTTGGCGCCATAGGCACGGCCAACTTTGCCTGACCTGTCATCGAGTATCGGATACGGGAGCTTCTGTTTTTCTGCAAAGTCTTTGTTTGCCTCCGGAGTTGTATTGCTTGTGCTGTTTACTGCAAGCCAGACGACATTTTTGTTCTTGTATTTGTTTGCCAGCTTAACCATCGTTTTGGGTTTGTCGTAGTGGTAATTGACAAACGGGCACTCGAAATTGAGCCATTCCAGTACAACAGTTTTACCTCTATAGTCTGAAAGGTTTATAGTTTTGCCGTCAAAGCTCTTTAGTGTAAAAGGCGGAGCCGGCTTGCCGGCCTGCCGTTCTTCGGCTCCAGGTCTTCTGCCGGGACGCTCCCTGCGCATCGTTTCAAATCTTTCGCGTCTTTGCTCCATTGTCTGCAGGGTATCTTCATATTCTTTTTGGTGTTTGTTGACCAGCTTTTCGAGCCGTGCGGCCGTCTGCGTGGCTTTCTCTTTTACAGCCAGCTCGCGAATTGCGTTTAGCTCGTTGATGGTTTCCTGGTGTTTTTGTTTCAGTCTCTCGATTTGGCCTTCAAACATTCTCGGTGATGGTCCGGATGGCATTGTAGGTGCCGTCGGAGGTCTTCCGGAGCCTATCCTTTGACGCATTTTGGTTCTAAACTGTTCCCTTTCCTCCTGAGACATCGTCGGCCATTTTTCTCTTAATTCGGCCCTTTCTTCAGGAGAGAGGATTTGATTCGTTCCCCCGCCTTGGCGTCCTGTTTGTTGTCCAAAGGCAGGCCAGGCCAACAACAGAACCATTGCGGCAACCGTGGTTAATATCAGGTATCTCTTCATAATATTTACCTCCCAAACAAGTTAAGAATTCACAATTTCAGCTAATTTCCCACTCCGGAAATCATCACTGCATTATACATTCCTTTGGTTTCATCAGGCAAGGACGAAAATCGACAGATCAAGGACGATTTTCTTGTCTGCCCAATGTGGGCCATAATTGCTATATACTTCCCGAGGTTGAGTTTGTTCGCTGCGAAAACGACCTGCCCCGGGTGTTACCGGGACAGGTCGCTTGAACCAGGGTTCAAATCCGTTACTATGATCTACACAGCCATCGAAGTTTTATAATATGAACTCCGATCCATGGCTGGATTTTCAAATTTCGCGTCACTATTCCGTTGGACGTCGCCTCGACCTCGTACCCCCGCCTGGTGCCGGTGACCTTCCCCCCGTCGGTCTGCCTCCACCAAAAAAGCCCATCCGGGGCCTGCCAAGCCTTTCGAGACGCCCGGCTGTTTCCTTGGCTTTTTCTTTGACCGCCAGTTCACGAATCGCCTTGAGATCGGCGGTGTTTACTATGATAAGTTCTTCACCTTCGGCCGGCGGCCTTTGGCCCTGTAGTCCGGCGATTTTTGTTATAATCGTTTTGAATGCTTTATTTCGTTCTTCGCGGGTTTTGGTGAACTGTTCTCTCATTTTGGTTCTATCTTCTTCGGAGAGGTCTCGAAACGACCTTCGCTCAGTTGGTTGTGCTTGTATGCCTTTTTTGAGGCTTGCAAGTTGCTTTTCAACGTCTGCAATTGCTTTGAGTTGGTCTTCACGCCCCATGCGCCGCCGGCCTCTGCCGCCGAATCTTTGCCGCATTTCGGCCCGGGCTTTTTCCCTTTCCTCCTCAGACATATTCTGAAATCTTTCTCTCATTTCTCTCATTCTGGTCCTATCTTCTTCAGAGAGATTTTGACCCATCCTTCGGCCTTCGCCGCCACGTCCTCCTCCTCCTTCACGCTGTCCAAATGCGGCCCAGGCCGTTGTCAGGACGACCAAAACGGCAACGGTTGATATTAGGTACTTTTTCATAATAATGACCTCCAAACAATGAAACAGTTACGGTTGAAATTCTTACATCCACTAAATAAAGACGTATACACAAGGCTGTTTATTGCAGCAATCTTGAAAAGTTTGGCGATCGTAAAAATATGTAAGACCTTTTTTGCCAAAGACTCATGAAGCCGAGAACACCAGCGCACCGGGCCCGGTTGTGTTTACGACTTAATTGGTGTGAATTCGAAGAAAAAAAGAACGGGATAATTCTCTCTAAGTGCCTTGGAAAAAAAGAGTTAAGCTATAACATTCTGAGATTCATATTAATGTCCCATAACCTGCTGCGCAACCCTCGAGTGCACTGCTGTAGCAGCAGGCTGGCTTGTACGTTATGGCCTATATCAAAAATGGTAATTTTGGGATTTAGTTATTGACTTACAGGTTCAAAATATGTAAAATAGGTTTATCAAAATGGGGTTGTGGCTTGTTCAGGGAGGACTACTTTATTGACAATGGCAAAATACCTATTATTGTTTTGAGAGGGCCGAAGAATGATGGTTATCTTAGGTAAATTTTCGAAAAAACATTATGTCAAGCAGATTACCGCATACTTGCTGGTATGCTGCCTGTTCTTGAGTATGTTACCTTCTGTCGCTGTGCCCGGATCAAAAGGCAAGGCGTTTGGTAACAGTAATCAGCACGGCAACGGTCCTTTACCCGGGATACACAACAACAACAGAGTGAATCCTGCCGGCATCATTGTCGGTAGTGGAGGCACTAAAATCAACGGTATCGCGACGGGGCTCAAGCCCGGCAATGGCAATACTTTTAATCCAAGCGGTACAGGTGCTTTTAGCCCAGCTAAAAGCGGTGTTAATCCCCCCGGGAACAATGTCTTTTTTACACCGCCTGGGAGCAACATTGTTGTTATACTAAATTCGCAAGGGAATCAGATGCCTGGCAACAAAGTAAACATGGCAGGCGGAAAAAAACTTATTCTTGCTGCCGGCGATGCTTTTTCCATGGCTATCCCAGCAGTCGGCTCCTTGTCGGCATCGCTTACTGTACCTGATCCAATTGGCGCCAAAGGGCCTAATCCAACCCACGGCGGCAGTCACCCCAACAAAGGTGATGGAAGCCCGGGTGGCGGTAATGGTAACGGTCATTGGGGTGCGGGAAATCAAGGTGATGGTGTAGGTAACATCTTCACTGGCAACCAGGGTCTTGGTGTTGGTGAAGGCATGGCTGGGGGCAGGAAACCAGAGCCACCGGATCCGCCCGGGCCGCCAGAACCTACGGAGCCGCCAGAACCTCCGGAGCCACCGGAACCTCCTCAACCGCCAGCGCTTATCGTAGGGGCGGCCCCTCTGCCTGAGGAACGGGGATTCACAATAGGACAGTGCCCTGCTTTGATAGAATTGGTGGCTGCCGAACTTGGAATTCCAGAAGGCAATCTTCAGATCAATATAGAAAATACTCAGGCCGATCCCGAGGATATTCAACCGTGCCAATCGTACGCAGGACTCGTTAACTCGGCTACAGTTTTAAGCGATCCTGGTGGGACCGGCCTTGCTGCTCTTGCCAAGGTAGTTAGTGAATTTATCTCGCCCGATATGCCAATGTCCGAGGAACAACTGGCCTCACTTAGTCAGGCATTAGCGCTTCGCCGCAATACTGATGACAAGCCCCACTACGCACCGGCCGGCCAATGGCTCGATGCCCTGGCAGAATACTTCGGAATCCTGACCACAGACATAGGGTGGTCGGTTGATGATTCGGTATTGTTCGTTGCGGACAAATACTTTGTATCCGCAACAGAAGGTGATGACATGAATCTTTTGGCGTTCCTTCACTTACAACTCCAGGTCCTGAGTGGTTCTTAGAAAAAGTTGATGTTTACCAGCAACGATGCTTCGCTTTTGTTGTTAAAGGAAAAACCTCGTCCAACAAGCAGCGCAATCTCTCATTCGCCCGCTCTTTAAGTTTGTCCGTACTTACCAACGCACTCTATACCAATGAGTTGGTAACAAAAAAAATGAAGGCCCCGCGGGGCCTGAGGGCTGTTAAAGGTGAAAAAACCCATATTTGTACCGGTAAGAAGTGATAATGAACTTCTATGAGTGCGGAACGTAGATTTCCCGTGTCATTTTAGCATAAAAATTAGCCCATTAGCCTTGCGTTTTGGGCCTGGAAGTTGTAAAATATCTGAATGGCTGTGAAATTAATCGGAAAACAGATTTGTAAAAAATATGTTGTTGTATTTATCTGCCTTTTGATAATCGGCAATTTGGCACAGGGGACTGTACTCTGTTTCGGTGCGGACGGTCATATTGAACTCGAATATGCTTTTCACAAATGCTGTGACCACCCGGTTCATTCCTGTGCTTCTGAGCAAAATCAGCTTTCCAGCGAACCCGGGCATGAAAAAGGCCGGCATTGTGAGCCGTGCGTTGATGTTCCTTTTTTCTTTGGTTTAGCAAAGATTACCTGCATGCCTGAAAAGATAATCGCAACATTGCTGGCGACAGCCACAAATGTGATTTTTGTTGCTGAGAAGCCGAGTTTTTCTGCGTATAATTCAATTTCAAATACACTTAAAACTACTTCTTACTTTACCCCTCTGCGCACAGTGATCCTGCTGGTGTGATCTGCTGAAGGGACATTTCTTTTCTGTGACATTTACAAGAGATTTACTGTAAATGGCTGGGTAGTTATGTTCTGTCATCTTCTGATACTCCGTAAATTGGAATCCTTTAGGAGAAACCCGGACCGGCAAGTTAAATATTTTAGGATTACTGTGATGTGTATGAAATTATTATCTTTTTTAGTTGTGTTATGTGCTCTTGGCGTTTCAGGCTGTATGGAGCAAAGCAACGAGTCTGCATTGCCCCGGCCTCGATCATTGGGGCGGGAATTCAGTACTTTTCAACCACCGGCCAAACCGATGGAAACTTCAGAAGTTCCTGAAATTGCCGAGCCAACCGGCGTTATTACCCTGCGGCAATCTCTGGCCTTAGCATTGATGCATAATCCTGAGCTGAAGGCTTTTTCCTGGGATGTTCGTGCCTCGCAGGCAAGGCAGTTACAGGCAAGCCTTTGGCCAAATCCCACTCTTGGGGTCAATTCTGAAGATGTTGGGGGAACGGGACAGCGCAGCGATTTTGATAGTGCCGAAACAACGATACGACTGAGCCAGTTGATTGAGATGGGAGGTAAACGCAAAAAGCGAACAAAGCTGGCTTCATTGGAAAAAGAGCTGGCAGGATCGGATTATGAGGCCAAACGACTGGATGTGTTTACCGAAGTCACCAAAGCTTTTATTAAGGTGCTGGCTGCACAGGATCGGCTGGGATTAACAAAGGAACTGCTGCAACTGTCTAAAGATTTATTAGACACTGTCACAAAAAGGGTTGAAGCCGGCAAAGACTCACCGTTGGAAAAGACCAAGGCCGCTGTAGCACTTTCGATTATTGAAATCCAGCATCAAAAGGCTGTTCAGAATCTTGAATTCGCTCGTAAGCTGTTGGCCTCAACATGGGCCGGCAAAGAGACTATGTTTGAAAGTGTCTCAGGCAGGCTTGATTCGCTGTCACCGATACCATCGATTGATGAGCTAACAGATTTGACCGCACAGAATCCGGATATCACGCGATGGCCTCTTGAAATCGATAAAGAAAAGGCCGCTTTGGAGCTGGAAAAAGCCAAGGCGATTTCAGATATTACACTCAACGGCGGTTTCCGGAGATTCAATGAAACCGATGATAATGCAATAGTATTTGGTATTTTGATTCCTTTGCCGATTTCGGACAGAAATCAGGCAGGTAAACTGGAGGCAGTTTATAATCTCGCCAGGGCCAGAGAAAAACAAAGAGCGGCCCATATTAGAATACAAATGGAATTGGCCAGGGCTTACCAGGCACTTTCCAGCGCATATACAGAAGCTACAGAACTTGATAAGAATGTATTAAAGGGAGCTGAAAGTGTTTTTGAAGCTTCAAGGACAGGTTACACACTGGGCAAGCTGGACTACCTGAACGTACTGGACGCTCAGCGAACTTTATTCAAAGCAAAGGCTCAGTATATAGATGCTCTTGCTTCCTACCATACTGCAAAAGCTGATGTTGAACGTTTAATTGGACGCTCAATCGACAGCGAAACCCTTTCAAGAAATGAGGCCGGAAAATGAAATATAGGAAACTGATAGTATTAACAGTTGTTCTTTCGATAGGCATATTTGCTCTGATTATTTCCAGACTCGGACCAGACCGCAGCCAAGATCAGCACGATCGTGGAAAATCATCGCAGGTTACGGTGTGGGGAGACCGCTTTGAGATTTTCCTGGAGCACCCTTTCATCGTGGCCAATACGCCAACCAGATTTGTCACCCATGTCTCCGATCTGGTAACGCTTGAGCCTCGAAGAAAAGGACCCGTTACTTTCATTTTGCGTCACGCTTCCGAGACACCAATTGAGCATGTCGAACAGGCACCGGCAAGAGACGGTATTTACATTCCCGAACTCACTTTTCCTCTACCTGGGCAGTGGAGCGTGTCACTGATTATCGGCCTCGAAGGCAAAGATTACCTTGTCGAACTGCCGGAGTTCAAAGTGTATGGTTCCCACGAAGAAGTTGACCGGGCTCCATCTCCCGAAGAGATTTCGGGTATTAGTTTTCTTAAGGAGCAGCAATGGGAAATACCAACCGGAACCGAGCCGGTTCGGAAGTGGAAAGTATTAGACAGCGAAGTATTGGCTGTCCCTGAATCCGCTCTGGTCGAAGAAAACGGCATGCCGATGGTCTTTGTCCAGGTGGCCGGCGAAACCTTCCAGAAACGTTGTGTGAAAATAGGCGGCCGGGCCAACGGCTTTGTGGAGGTTTTATCTTGTCTTTCGGAAGGGGAGTACGTTACGACTAAAGGCGCCTATGTGGTCGCACGAGCCGAGCACGGCGAGGAATCGGCCGTTCATCTGAGTGACGAACAAATAAGGAGATTCGGGATTGAAGTAAGTCCGGCAGGACCCGGGGACTTCAAGGTTCATAAAAGCCTGCCCGGTCAAATTGTGATAAATACCGACCGCATGGTTCATATTGTTCCACGTGTTCGAGGGATTGTGCGAGAAGTAAAGAAGAAATTAGGCGACTCCGTGAAGAAAGGGGAAGTCATGGCGGTTATAGAGAGCCGTGATTTGGCCGATGCCAAGGCGACTTACCTGGCATCAATTGAGCGTTTAGAGCTGGCCAATACAATTTTTGAACGCGAGAAAAAACTTTGGAAGCAGAAAATCTCTTCTGAGCAGGAGTATCTCGATGCGAAAAAGATTTTTGCTGAAGCTAAAATAGCAAAGCGCAGTGCCGAGCAAAAACTCCGTGCTTTGGGTTTTAACGCCGAATATCTTAAGATGCTTCCCTCAGAGCCGGCAGAGCTACTTACAACGTTTGAGATTACAGCTCCGTTCGACGGCACAATTATACAAAAGCATATCAGTTTAGGAGAAGTGATCAAGGATGATGTGGATGTTTTTGTTGTTGCCGATCTGGATACTGTCTGGGTTGACCTGCAAGTCCATCAAAAAGACGCAGGCCTTATAAAGAAAGGTCAGGAGGTGATAATTTCAGCCACATCAAGTGTGCCGGAAACCAAAGGTGTGATTGAGTACGTTGAGCCCGTAGTTAACCAGAAGACGCGGAGATCGCTTGCAAGGATTGTACTGGACAATACATCAGGACAGCTTCGGCCGGGGACATTTATAACCGCCAACGTTCTGGTAGAAAAACGTAAGGCCGAACTGGTAGTTGCCAAAGCCATCCTTCAGGACATACACGACAATATCTGCGTCTTTGTTAAGAATGAGCATTGTTTCGAAGCTCGCCCTGTAACTGTTGGCCGGTCTAATGGTAAGTATGTCGAAATTGTCTCAGGTATCAGACCCGGCGAGAAAATCGTTACCAACAACAGTTTTCGTCTTAAAGCAGAACTTGAGAAGTCGGCAGGCGGGGGCCACGCCGGTCATGGCCATGCTCATTAAGACTATCGGAGTTATAATAATATGATTGCAAAGCTAATTCAGTTTTTGATTAAACATAAACTCCTGGTCATTTTGGGGGTTGTTGGTGTCTGTGCGGCAGGAGTATTCTCGCTTTCACAATTGTCTATTGATGCGTTTCCGGATATCAGCCCTAATCTGGTACAGGTTTTTGCCGAGCTTGAAGGTATGGCCGCTGAAGAGGTCGAGCAGTTCATTACGCGTCCTGTTGAGGTGGCGATGAGGGGCATTCCGGGCGTCAATAAAATACGTTCGATATCATCACTCGGACTTTCTACGGTCAACATTTACTTTGAAGACGATGTTGATATCTACCTGGCCCGACAGCTTGTTTCTGAAAGGCTCAAAGAGGCCGAAGAAGGTATCCCTGAAACCATGAACATGCCTCACGGTCTGGAAATGGGCGCCATTGCCAGTGGAATGGGCAAGATTCTTGCTTATTATATCGATGGAAATGACTTCAGTACCACCGATCTGCGCACAATTCAGGATTGGATTATCAAACGTGATATTCAGACCGTACCCGGCGTTGCCAAAGTTATAAGTCAGGGGGGGCATGTCCGGCAGTACCAGATAAAAATCAATCCCGACCGACTTCTCGAATACGATTTGACATTGGATGACGTCATCGAGGCCGTCAGGAAAAACAACTTAAACTTAGGGGCCGGCATTATTGAGAGGGGGGCCGAAGAACTGATCGTCCGAAGCCTGGGATTAGTAGAGACAGTCGACGATATTGAAAACATTGTCATACGTGCCCGCCAGAGCAGTCCGGTTTATGTAAAAGATGTAGCTACCGTGGAATTTGGTAATGCTTTCAGGCGAGGCGTGGCCTTGTTAAATGGGGGAAAAGAGATTGTGCTGGGTCTTGTATATAAGCTGCATGGAGCGAATTCATTCGAGGTAATCAGCCGTCTAAAAAAGCGAATGGCCCAGATCAATGAAAACCTCCCGGAAGGAGTAAAAGTAGTCATCTTCTATGACCAGTCCGCTCTTGTCAAAAACAGTATAAATACTGTCAGGGGAGCACTGGCGCTGGGGCTAATTCTGGTATGTCTTGTTTCTTTTACCTTCCTGGGGAACCTGCGTAACGCTTTTATTGTGGTGTGCTCACTGCCTTTTTCCACACTATTCGCGTTTATTTTTATGTATCGCAATGGGATACCCGGTGATTTGATTTCCTTTGGAGGCATAGCGATTGCGCTGGGCATGATAGTTGATGCTACGATTATAATGGTAGAAAAAATTCAGTCTGCGCTCGATGACAAAATAAATACAGCTTCGGTAACTGAGATAATTGTGTCCGCTGCCAAAGAAGTCGACAAGCCTATTTTCTTTGCTGTTTCTATTATCATTATTGTCTTTATTCCCATCTTTACTCTCGGCGAGATCGAGGGAAAAATGTTCAGACCTCTGGCGTTTGCAGTTTCAATGACGATGGTTGGCTCGTTAATCTACGCACTAATTATTGCTCCGGTATTCTATCGTTTGCTGCACAAGGAAGGTGGCAAAGATCAAAAAGTAAAGGCCATTCATTCGGCGGTTCTTCAACGCTATAAATCAATACTGCTGTATTGTCTCCACCGCCGTTCAACGGTTATCTGCATAATAATTATCCTCATGATTGTTGGTGGCTCGTTTTTTGTCCAATTGGGCAGGGAGTTTGTGCCTACTCTTCAGGAGGGCACTATTCAGGTTTTGGCGTATATGAATCCAAACATATCTCTGAAGGAAATCAGTGCTACTTCAAAAGAGATAGCAGATGATATCTTAAGCTTCCCTGAGATCAAGCATGTTATCGCCGATATTGGTTATGGCGAAGTCGGTCCTCATGTGCATCATACAAATTATGCCTGCATAACCGTTACCCTGAAACCTAAAAAACAATGGAAAACCGTCAAAACACAGGAAGAATTAGTCGGCCAAATTGACAATCTTATTTGTGATTATCCCGGAGTCTCTATCAGTTTCTCCCAGCCAATTAAGCATGAAATTGACGGCCTGGTAGGTGGGGCCGGGACTTCGGTAGTAGCCAAGCTTTTTGGCCATGACATGGCCACCCTTGAGACCAAAGCCGCAGAGATACAGGACGTTCTTTCCAGTATATCGGGAGTAGCTGACCTGAGGACCGAACAGGTAGCCGGTCAGACACAGCTTCAGATTGATATGAACAGGAGCCAAATAGCACGCCATGGCCTAAACAACTATCAGATACAGCATACAATCCATAATGCCGTCGCCGGTGAGGAAGTCGGCAAAGTCTTTGAAGATGAAAAAATCTTCAGTATTACCGCCAGGTTTGCCGAAGCCTATCGAAAGGATATCGAGTCAATAAGAAACCTGCTGATTCATACTCCGGATGGATACAATGTTCCTCTTGAAGATTTGGCGCATATTTCAACTGTTACCGGTCTGAGGCAGATAAGCCGTGAGGACACTCAGCGCTATATCTCGGTACAATGCAATGTTCGCGGCAGAGATGTGGGCGGTTTTGTTCAGGAAGCTCAGGAAAAGGTTGCAGAGAGTGTAAGCTTTCCTCCCGGGTACAGGCTCGCATGGGGCGGACAATTTGAATTACATCAGGCGGCAAACAAGAGGCTGGCTGTGGTTATCCCAATCACCTTGTTTTTGGTTCTTGTGATGCTCTACAGTCTGTTCAATTCGTTTAAGAATGTGTTTTTGATTATGCTCAACATACCGTTAGCATTAGTGGGTGGCGTTTTTACCCTTGCCCTTTTCGGAGAAAACCTCAGTATCCCGTCTTCTATCGGATTTATCGCTTTGTTCGGGATAGCTTTGACGGATGGTTTGGTTTTGATATCACGATTTGAGCATCTTAGGGCGCAAGGTCTGGCATTACGAGAAGCGGTGATTGCCGGTTGTTCATCGAAGTTAAGGCCCGTCCTGATGACCACAATAACCACCGCCCTGGGGTTACTTCCTTTGGTTATAACATCCGGTACCGGCTCAGAAGTTCAAAGACCGTTGGCTATTGTCGTAATAGGTGGACTTGTATCCTCCACTCTATTGACTCTAATCGTTATTCCCACTCTTTATGAATGGATTACCGCAAAGACGGAAAAGTCCGAGTTTTATGAACCAGGCACCACAATGGTCTAAGCAGTTAATCGGATTTTGTTTCGAAAGATCGATGAATTTTTTGGAGGTTGTGCTATGAAAAAGAAGGTTTTGAGTTTAGTAGTTTTAATGGTCCTTGGCACACTGACAGTGGTTATTTCAGGCTGTGCCGCCGGTCGGGTTGATCTTGTAGAAAGCGGCGTACTCAGCTTAGAGCAATATACCACCGGAAAGGTCAACATTGCCTGGAGCAACGCCTATGTAGATGGAGATGGTTTCATAGTGACTGGTGTCTTAAGGCGGCGTGACACCTTCGGTCTGCCTATCAAATCGCATGTGGATATCGCAGTACTATCGCCTGATGGAACTATCATAGACGAATCTCGTTCGTCAGAAGTCTATGTCCCCAGACGTATTATAGGTCGAGGCGGAAACTTGAAAAGATTTAGAGTGCGGTTCTCTGATATACCTCCTGAAGGATCATTGGTGCGTCTGGTTAGCCATAGTGGCCCGCACAATGATAAGATGTAAATTCTATTCCGAACCGAAAGTTCTATGGGTATATTGTCCACTGCTCGGTGGGTATTTGATTATTGGTTTATAAAACTCCTTATTATAATGGGCCATCAACAGGCCAATCCGACTCGTGGTGGATCGGTACTGTCCCTGCCCGCACCGCTTCGTTTTTGCCAAGCAAAACGTCTGGGGCTTTGAGGCACTGCCATCACAAGAACTTAAAATTCCTTTTTTATTTTCTCTCGCACCTTGGGCGATGCGAGTGCAGACACAAGAAAGCAGAGGGGCACGGAGAAGATTTTGAGAGGGCCGTGAAGTCTCAGGGCAATAGTCCTTGACTGGACTACCCAATATATGTTAGAATAAATAAGATTCCTGTAACAGATAATTGCGATTTATTGCCGATAATCTATAAAGTTACAACCACAGTCGGTGGCTTGAACATCAGTGAGGAAGGAAATAAAAATGCCCAGATATGTGAAAGCTATGTTGCTATCAGTGGTTTTGATAGCATCATTGGCCTGTTTGGCTGCCGCCCAGCCTCAACTCGTAGGTGATCTGAATGCAGACTATGTAGTTGATTTCAAAGACGTTCAGGCTTTTGCCTGGCAGTGGTTGGCCTCGTATTGTCTCGTCCTCGATTGCATTTCCGACATGGATGGCGTCGATGGTGTAAATATGGCTGACTTTGCACTGCTGGCAAAAAACTGGCAGAAAGTAGAACCTCACATAGTAATCAACGAATTTATGGCCAGCAACGCCAGCCAGCTTCCATTGGATCCGAACGAGCTGCTGGACGGAAACGGCGAGTCCTCCGACTGGATCGAGATTTACAACCCGACCGATACAACTGTCAACCTTGATGGCTGGTACCTGACCGACAATAAAAACAACCTGACCAAGTGGCAATTCCCCAACGGTCTCCAGGTTGGGCCCGGTGAGTTCCTGATTGTCTTTGCCTCGCAGAAGACGTTTGAGGATTACCCGCTTAATTATCCCTATCTTGACTCTGCCGGTTACTACCACACCAACTTCGAGCTCGACAAGAGCGGAGATTATCTGGCGCTGGTAGCTGCCGACGGTATTACTATCGCCCACCAATACGTTCCGGAATACCCCCAGCAGTTGAGCAACATCTCGTATGGTCTGGCGCAGCACGCCACGGCGCTCGTGCCAACAGGTGCCACTGCTTCCTATCATGTGCCCACCAGCGGCGATGTGGGTCTGGGGACTGGTTGGACTGATGTCGGATTCAATGACTCAGCCTGGGATACTGGGCCGACCGGCCTGGGCTTCGGAAGCGGCCTCGGCACTGACGTGCAGAGCCAGATGCAGAACGTCAATGCATCTCTATGGATACGCATCGAATTTGACCTTGGAGAAACCGATCCTGCCCTTTTCGAAGCACTGATGCTGCGAATGAAGTATGAAGACGGTTTCGTTGCGTATCTAAACGGCCAGTACATTGCCAGGCGAAATGCCCCAAACTCATTGTCCTGGAACTCAACAGCCCTTTCCGACCGTCCGAATGAAGACGCTTTGGTCTTCGAGGAAATCAACCTTATGGCTTTTCTGAACCTGCTGCAAACCGGCATGAACGTGTTGGCGATCCACGGGCTAAACGACAACAAGAATAATAGCGAGTTCCTGATTCTGCCAGAGCTTATCGCTGCCAGGAACCGGGCACTTCCGGAATATTTCACCACGGCGACACCGGGCACTTTCAACATTTCCGGTGCCATGGGTGTTGTCGGGGATGTCTGGTTCAGCACCGAGCGTACTTTCTATACCGGTCCAGTGGATTGGCATATTGATTTGATTTTGTCTACCGGGACCGGCGGTGCTGAGATTCGTTACACCGATGACGGCTCGATTCCCACAATAACCAATGGGCTCATTTACGACCCAGTTACCGATCCGCCGCTCGAAATCAATAAGACCACCATCATCCGCGCCGTTGCGGTCAAGCCAGGCTGGCTGAACTCCCCGGTCGAGACGAACACCTATATCTTCCTCGATGATGTTATCGAACAGCCTGCCTATCCCCCGGGATTTCCCACAAGCGGCTGGGGATACGCCGGGCCGGACTACGAGATGGACCCATGCGTAGTGAGCATTCACGGCAGCGGCATCAAGGAAGACCTCAAATCCGTCCCAACCCTCTCGCTGGCGATGGATGTCAACGATTGGTTCAAGACTGGTGGTCAGGGCATTTACGTCCAGGGAGAGACAAGTGAGCGGGCAGTCTCGGCTGAGTTGATCTTCCCCGATGGTACTGATGGCTTCCAGATTGACTGCGCAGTAATGATTGTCGGGGGAAGCAGCACCAACAGATGGAAAATGGACAAACTCTCTATGAGATTAAAATTTAAGGGTGAGTATGGACCGACTGAACTCAGATTCCCGGTGTTTGGCGATGAGGCCACCGACCAGTTCGATACCCTTGTAGTGGATGCCCGTATGAACAACAGTTGGGGCTACGGCGGAGGGGTCGGAGTTAGCAGACCAGGACTCGGTCAGCGTGATATCGCCCAGTATACGCGGGACCAGTTTGCATCCGACATTCAGAATGCTATGGGCGGTTATGGCACGTACGGCAGGCATGTCCACCTGTATTTAAATGGGCTGTACTGGGGATTGTACTGGCTGCATGAAAGGCCGGATGAACACTTCGCCGCATCCTACTTCGGTGGTGACGATGATGATTACGATGTCCTTAAGCACAACTCATCAACAGTTATCCACGGTACAGGAAACAACTACAGCGACATGTTCAATGTTGCCAATGCCGGGCTCGGGACCAATACTCAGTACCAGTTAATACAGCAATACCTCGATGTGCCTGGCCTGATCGATTATATGCTGATGAATTTCTACATTGGCAATACGGACTGGGACCACCACAACTGGTATGCTACCCGTAGTCATGTAGACCCTGCCGGCCGATGGCGATACCATAGCTGGGATGCCGAGCACTCTCTCGAGGGGCTTTATGACAATGTAACCGGTAAAAACAACAGTGGCGCCTCGACACGCCTCCACCAGCAATTAACTCAGAACGCCGAGTACAAAATTCTTTTTGCCGACCATATACATCGGCACTTCTTCAATGACGGTGTGCTCACACCCGAAGGTGCGACCGCTTTGTACAATGTGCGGCTCAATGATGTTGACCGTGCCGTAGTTGGTGAATCGGCACGCTGGGGTGATAATCACAGGAGCATTCCATACACCCGTGACATCGAGTGGATCACCGAACGTAACTGGCTGCTGAACACCTATCTCCCACAGCGAACCGGGATCGTCTTCAATGATCTAAAGAGCAGGAGCCTCTATCCGGACCTAAATGCACCGGTCTTTAATATCAATGGCTCGTATCAACACGGCGGCCAGGTATCAGCTGGCGACGAGCTGGCAATGATTAACCCCAACGGATCGGGCAACATTTATTATACGCTCAACGGCTCGGACCCACGCCAGCCTATAAGCGGGAACGCCGTCGGAACCAAATATAACAACCCGGTCACATTGAACAAAACCACTCACGTCAAGGCACGCGTATTGGACGGCGGCACGTGGAGCGCACTGAACGAGGCGATATTTGCCATCGGCCCGGTCGCTGATTACCTGCGCATCACCGAGATTATGTACCATCCGAAGTACACCGGCAACCTGAATGACCCTAACAAAGAATACATTGAGTTGAAAAACGTCGGGCCAAGTAAAGTGAATATAAATCTGGTAAAATTCACTGAAGGAATCAATTTCACCTTCCCGGATATGGAACTTGACCCCGGCGAACACGTCGTAGTCGTGAAAAACCAGAGTGTATTCGAAGCACAATACGGCATATCAGTCAATATAGCGGGCCAGTACACCGGCAGCCTGGCCAATAATGGTGAAAGGATTAAACTGGTTGACGCTATCGGACGAACGATTCTGGACTTCAAATACAAGGACGGCTGGCGTCCAATCACCGATGGCGACGGTTTCTCTCTGACTATGATGGATTCCAGCAGCACATACGGCTCGGAAGAAGGCCTGGTGGCGCACTGGAAGTTCGATGACGGCTCCGGCGGCACCGCAACAGACAGCGCCGGCACTAACAACGGGGCCCTAATTGGAGACCCAACCTGGACAACAGGCCGAGTTGATGGAGCATTAAACTTTGACGGGGCGGGCGATTACGTCGTTGTTGCTCCGGTTTCTGTTTTAACAGGGGACACTGTAACGGCGCAGGCCTGGATACGTGTAAGCGATTTAGTGGGATCGAATCCTATACTGACGCAGAATATCTTTAGCATGACCAACGATGGTTACTATCTCAGTGTTGCCGGCGGCAGGGCCACATTTTACCTTATCGATGGTTTCAGTACTGCTCAGGCGATTTCGCCCGAGGCAATTAACGCAGACCAGTGGTATCACGTGGCCGGGACCAATGATGGTTCCAGCCTGAAGCTGTACGTTGACGGGCAGTTGAAGTCCAGCGTGTCTTCATCGGGTTTGACAGGGGTTAATAACAATGCTTATATCGGCTGTGAATCTATCTTTCTGGTCTATTACACCGGTTTAATCGACGATGTTCGCATCTATGATCGCCCAGTGAGCGAAAGTGAATTTCAGGCCATAGCCGACCCGACGGGACGCTGGAATCAGAAAAGCTCCTGGCGTGCGAGTGTATATCGCAACGGCACGCCCGGCTGGGATGACAGCGGGATTCTCCCGGACCCAGGCGCCGTGGTAATCAACGAAGTGATGTCGCATTCGAATACCGGGCCGGATTGGATTGAGTTGCACAATACCACCGACGAAGCGATTAACATCGGCGGCTGGTTCCTGAGTGACAATGACAAAGATGAGCCAAACCTGATGAAATACAGGATTGCCAATGGTACAACGATTGACGCGAACGATTATCTGGTTTTCTACCAGGATACGGATTTCAACAATCCGGGCGACCCCGGCACTATCGTACCTTTTGCCTTTAGTGAGAATGGCGAGGAGGCTTGCCTGTCCTCGCGTTTGGATCCGAACGGCATGTTGACCGGCTACCGCCAGGTGGAAGGTTTTGGTCCTTCGCAATCCAACGTGTCATTCGGCCGATATTTTAAGAGCAGCACCGATAATTTCAACTTTGTTGCGATGGACTACAATACACCGGATGTCAATAACCCTTATCCCAGGGTCGGCCCGGTTGTAATCAACGAGATTATGTACAATCCGCCGACCGGTAATCAGAAAGAGGAATATGTCGAGCTGCACAACATTACCGGAGCGCCGGTGACATTATACCGCCTCGATAAATTTACACCGTGGAAGTTCACCGATGGTATTGATTATACCTTCTCGCCCAGTCCCCCCGTTACGATACCTGCTTATGGTTATCTGATGGTAGTGAAAGACCTGGCTTCCTTTATATCAAGATACGGCAGTATGCCGCTTGGCGTTCAGGTCCTCAATGGTTACAGCGGCTGGTTAAGCAACTCCGGCGAGAGATTGCAGATTGGCATGCCCGGCGATGTTGACGGGCTCGGTACACGTCAGTATATCCGTATTGACAGGGTGACTTACAGTGACGGCTCACATCCTGAGGACGTTCCCGGCGGCGTTGACTACTGGCCGTTTATGGCCGACGGCTTTGGTTTCTCACTTTCCCGCAGGGTACCGGCTGATTACGGCAATGACGTTGCCAACTGGAAAGCCGGCACGCCTTCACCCGGCGTTGTCAACCCATAGAATCCTGCGAAAAGGCAAACATACTATCTGTTCAACGCCGGTGAAAATAGCATCATAGCGGAAAGGGAGCCTATTTCCGGAATGCCCGGTGTGGGTATTACTTGCTGGCTGTATCTCCGAAGACTCAATCGCAGCCGTAGTTGCTTTCCCATTGCGGAGCTTCGTATGATACAGTAAAATCACTTCAGCAATCACTCCTGCGATAGTGTCAGGAGGCTGTCGAACTTGTACTTTTTCCCGGGAAGGCAAGATGAATAGAAGACAGTTCTTGAAAGCTACAGCGGCTACAGCGACGGCCTTATTTGCTGGCTGTTCAGCGAACGACAATGCAGCAAAGAATCAAATTGGCAAAAAACTCGCAGGTTCCAGACCAAACATCGTCTTTATTCTCAGCGACGACATGGGCTGGGCTGAACCCGGCTTCAACGGCGGCAATCCCGAGCTCACCCCCCATATCGACCGGCTTGCCTCTGATGGTCTCAGGCTCTCGGAGTTCTACACTTACTCTGTCTGCGCGCCGACCCGCAGCGCCTTTTTGACTGGCCGCTATGCCTTCCGCAACTGGATGGACTGGCGCAGCGAAGACTTCGGCAAACCCAGCTATCTCGAAAAGCTTGGCCTGACTCTTGCCCACAACGACGAGGGCGTTCCCACTCGCCGTATCCACGCTCTCGAGGCTAACGAACGGACCATCGCTGAAGCCCTCAAGGAAGCGGGCTACTTCACTGCAATCATCGGGAAATGGCACGCGGGCGAATGGCTCAAGGAACACCTGCCGATGCAGCAGGGTTTCATGCACCAGTACGGCCATTACGCCTGGGGCATCGACTACTATGACAGGATGATCCCGCACAACGCACCGGCGCGTTTTGTCGTGTACGACTGGCACCGCAATGAACAGCCAATCCAGGAACAGGGCTATACCACCGACCTTATCGCCGCCGAAACCGAGCGTGTTATCGCCAAGCAGGGTAAAGAGCAGCCGTTTTTCCTCTACATCCCGTTCAATGCCGTTCACGGACCGATCGATCGCGTTCCACGATACACAGACAAATACACCCCTCGCCAAGCCGCCCTGAAGTGCTTCGATGACGCCATCGGGCGCATCGCCGCTGCACTGGAAAAACACGGCTTTGCCGAGAACACCTTGCTTATCTTCACCAACGACAACGGCGGCCTCACCGAGGAGATGAACAAGCCTTATCGCGGCACAAAGAACACCACGTTCGAAGGTGGCGTGCGCGTACCCTGCATCATTCGCTGGCCGGGGCACACCCAGCCCGGCACTGCCAACGACGGGATGATGTTCATCGCCGATTTCTTCACGACTTTCATCACCATCGCCGGGGGCCGCCACGAGCAGGAACTCCCTGTCGACAGTCTCGATATGACCGGTATGCTCTTCGGCGCTGAGCCCAGTCCACGCGATGAAATCGTCTTTGAAGTCAGTGGCAGTGTCCGCATCCCTACCATCCGCAAGGGCGACTACAAGCTCATGGGAAAACTCCTTTACAACATTAAGACAGATCCCTACGAGACAACGGACATCGCCGCCCAGCACCCGGACATTGTCAAACGGCTCCGCGCCCGCCTTTTGGAAGTCGATGCCGAGCGCCCTCCGCTGGGAGACAAGCCGCTCCTGATGGAGCCGCCGCTGCCCTACGTCTACGGAATCCAAGAGAACAAAAATCCACCTAAGTGGTTGAAAGAAGCCGTAGACAGGATCCGAGCCACGCAGCCGAAGGAATGGGCTCCCGGAGAAACACCGTGGCCGCAAGCCCCAAAGGCTCCGGTAGGAAGCCTTTAAATTGGTCTGCCCCCTTTTGCCCGGATTGCGTCTCTCGGAGAGAGATTGGGCCGGTGAATTTAAAACCGGATACTCACGGCGATACTTTTTAGTTAGTCGGTCGTAGGCATTGGGAGCTTCAATTTGGCCGGGGTAGTGACCGAGAGACTTACACCGGGATTGAATCTTCATACTCAGCAGCATTATTTTGCCTCTGAAATTGGCTTTGTTTGGGTTCGTTTTGGGTTCGTTTTCACCAAGTGTCCAATTGGGTTTATTTTCATATTCCTTTGTTAATACTTTATTTACGTTCATTTGGTTATCCTGCAAATTGGGTTCGTTTTGCATAATTAAGGTAATAATTGGTTGGCAAATTGGGCTGGATAGGTAGTTTGTTCATCGGCGCCGTTGGGATTATCCAGATTTGACATGAGGCGCAGTCTTTGAAGCTCGAATATCGTTTTGTAGAGGCTGTTCTCAATTCGGCGTTCATACATCAGTAGGCGGTCGAGCACCCTTGCATGTGAGAAATCCTTTATTGCCAAACGGCCCAGAGCCAGATCGGGAGCCGGGGCGGATGGGGCGGTTTGGGATGGGCCGCGGCCTTTGAAAAGCAGGGATTGGGTGAGTTTAGTTAGTGGGGAGGAGGCATTTTTTTCGTTCAGGGCGTCTATAGTTTGGGCCTGGATTCGGCCGGCCCGTTTTAGCCGCCATGAAAGAGTGACAATGCGTTCTGAAAGCATGGATTCCATAGGGCTGGCAGGGGCCAGCTCGCTTAGTAACAGGTCGCGGTAGAGGTCGAAGTCGGCCTGATTTTCTGAGCTGATTACGGTCTGGCGGGCAAAAAGGCCGTGCTTGACGGAGTTCTGTGAGGCTGCGGCCTTTCCCTCAGAGGTCCTGGGGCCGGTCGATTTTTGGGCGTTCAGGCGGTTTGCAATGATTTGGTCTTTTGTGGCCATGAGAAATTCTCCCTTTCTGATTGATTATTGACGATTTTCTATTTACTATTGAGTATTCACCGTTCAATAACGATGATTTTAGGCGTGTACCTGCTGATACGAAAACGTGCGGATCTCCGCTAAATACCTGCCATTTCTATGGCTGTTATAATTATACCAAACTTCCCAATAATGTTCAATAAAATTCTAACTTTTTTCACAAAAAAAATGAAAATAATTTACCGCAGAGGACGCGTGGTTTAAGTAGCCACGAAAAGGCACAAAATGCACAAAAGGAACAAAAAATGGCCAAAAAAGTGCTTTATTTAACCGCAGATTACACAGATTTTGAGGTTTGCAGGTTTGTTTACCCAGTCGCCTAACTAAGGATTTTTGTCTTCCAACGAGGATTACCTATACTATCTCTTACATAGACGACAATATTGATCAAGTAGTGGCCTATGATTGCTGGTTTGGTAAACCTTTCCCCTTGGATTGCTTAAAAGCCGCGAATTTCTGAAGTCCTGATGTAATTCTCCGTCTTCCGAACATAGCAATCGTGCCCCGCTGAGCTTTGCCAACGCGATTATATGGGCATCATCAGACTGACAGGCCGGAAGTTTTCGAATTCTTCTTGCTTCGCTGTTTACTTGTTCATCATCGTACGCTTGTGCAATCCCTATTTGATCGAACTTTCGTAAGACGCGTTTGATCTTCTTACTTCTGACATATTCGGTTCGCAACTTTCCTCCGTAGACCACCTTCAAAATTCCATCCAGCAGTTTCTCCCGTACATATTTGAAATCTGTGTCATCCTCCAACAAAAGAACTTTCCTAGCAAACATGTTGTCAATTATCACATTCACAGTTGTTCACTTTCTGCCTCTAGAGAGTAACTTCATTTCTTCATCAAGGAAGAATTCCCTGTAACTTGCAGGTGCTCCCTTTATATTTCCGTTCTTGTCTAACTTAATGGGGTATACTTTATTGTGAGTTCCACTCTTCTCAAAATGCAAAATCCCTACTGTATCAGGTTTGATTTTCTTATTTGCAACCTCTCTGCGAATTCTGTCAATCAAATATTCACTATGTGTTTCAATAATGAAATTTTTACTCTCATTTGAAGCAAGGTCCAAAAAGAAGGTGCCGAGAGCTGCTTGTGCTTTTGGGTGGAGGTGGACTTCGGGTTGTTGAAGTAAAATCATCTGCTTAGAGGAACCGAGAACACACTGAACAATGATAGGAAGACTTTGGCTCACTCCATACCCAACATCCATTAAGTTCATCTTTTGCTGTCCTATTTGCACAATAATTTGAAATGCGGAACCAGACCTTCCTTTTTTGATATTCACACCTTTATAAAGTCCTGATTCATCCCCAAATTTTTTTAAGGCAGCTTTAATTCTTTTAACTTTCTTACTACCCCTAGATTCTAGAATACGTGCGAGCCTAAGAGGTATATGGCTTCCTCCAGGATCAAAGTCATCCGCAAATGTATCGTATGTGCGTTGAGGCCTTGTCCGGATTGGTGCAATTGCTAAAGCTTTCATTTCCCCTACGATCATTCTGTCAAAAAGCATTGTTAATTTTTCAAAAACAGCCTCCGCCAGTTTTTCTTTAAACATTTTTCTTTTAGGGGTTTCCTCTTGCGTAAGTTTGAAAACAACTGGCAAAACCATCATCATCATAAAACCTCTTAGATCATCCTGAAATCCTTCTGAGATTGAGCTACTTGCACTCATTTTGAAGATGAATTTCTTCTTTCCCTCTTTTTCAGGAATCGCAACATTTAGACTGAGATTATTTTTGTCTAAATGTACTTTTAATTGGCCAACATCACTATCAATATTAAGATGAGAAAATAGAACGTGTCCCAATTTATCTATGTAGGTCGCCAATAGTTTGGTATATTTTCCAGATGCTTCATCTGTTTCTTCAAACCCAAGAGAGAAAGAAGATGCGTTTTTGCCACTTAATTTACGTGAGGCAATAGTTTCGTAGCTTCCTAATTCAAATGGAGGGGAGTTAAAACCTGGATTGAGCGGAAATCTTTTCATGTCCGACAATGCTGCGATTGAAGCGATAAATGCCGATTTGCCTGTACTGTTCTCACCAACGACTATAGTCAATGGATTGATTGGTATCGTATATTTGCTCCTCGAAAAACATCTGAAATTATGAAGTAAAATGTTCATTGTCATTCCCTTCAACTCTGGCTCATAACCCACTTACACATAACGTAATCTCTTAAATCATACTCTACTCAAGAACGGAATTGCGGTCAAGCGAATTCGTCACTCGTGATTGTTGAATAGTTTGGAACTCTCAAAAACGCCAACTCTCTCGAATTAGACTACCTCGAGGAGGCCCATCCAAAGCATTCTGGCGAGGCACCACAAAAGAATTGAAAAGGGAAAGTTTATTTTAGTGGATAGTGTATTGGCGAATTAGAGAATTGGCGAATTAGTGGATTTGTGGGTTAGTGGATTGGTGGATTAGGGGAGGATATTTCGTCGCTCGTCGCTCGTGAATAGTCAGTTGAGGCCGGCAAAGGCGGCATTTCAGTTATGAGTTAACAGCAAACATTTCCTTAACCGCCGGCCTCATCAAGACAATGATTGTGAACACACCCAAAACCGTACCATAAGGCATGAGCAAACAACTAACGCAAGCTATGGCAAAACAAAACTTGTAGCGTGTCCTCCGCACAAGGAAACGCCCGGAAATAATCAAACATATTGCCAACGTCCACCCCAATGTTATAAAAGCCAGAGGCATAACTACAAGAATCAAACCCATGATCACTAATTGTGCTTCAACCTGATCTACACATGCTATTGCAAGAATAAAAATTCCCATAATCAGATGCATAATTGGAAAGCAAGCTACAACTCCAGTAATTCCTCCGGCGACATAATGAAAAATCGAAAGCAACTTGAGATGTTCTTCGTCCTGCTTCATTGGGATCCTCTTTTTCACCTGATAATTTGACAATTACCGTCAGTCAGCTACGATTCGTTTCAATTATCATATCTCGTATTTAGTTTCCAGTCGCCGGTTGCCAGTTTCCAGTATTTAGGCGGCGTTTTTAAGAGAAATCCTCAGTTGTCAATCAAGCATTTAGGGATAGAGAATAACATAAGAAAATCAAAAATCAAAAATTAAAGAGCAAAAAGAAAAAATACAATGTAAAAATTAAAACTGGATTCCGCATCAAGTGCGGAATGACAGATGTGGGATTGATTGTTGAGATTGCCGCGTCGGCCTTCGGCCTCCTCGCAATGACAGATGTGGAATTGATTCTATTCGGTGGAAGTTTTTCCGCGTGTGCAAAAACGAAATTTGCACACCCTGCTCAGAATGACGATATATATTCGGGCGACCACATGGGGTCGCCCCTACGGGGGAATGACAACCCCCGACGATGCCGGGGAAGAATAAAAAAGAAACCCCTTGCCGTGCAAGGGGCTAACCGATACGGAGGCGACAAAAAACGTCGCGTTATTTTTACAAATAATGTTGGGGCAAGCCATATAAATGATTAATGATGATTGATAATTATGGGAATTTAGAAGTTAGAATGTAGTGGTTGATAAACAGCATGAAAACCGCGTTGTCAATAATCGTGACCTGTACAGGAGAGTGCCAAAGGCCATATTCGGCCAAAAACTATTGACAGACAAGGTAAAAAGTCATTACATTGCAGCAACTTAAATCACAATCACCCGTTGCCCGGCTGAATTGAGTAGCGGATTTCAAGAAAGGAGCCGTATTATGGGGACCACCGTCATTGGATTTACGTTGCTATTGCTGGGCGCCGTTTGCGGGGGATCATTTGGGCTTCCAAGCAAGTTTGTCAGGAAAGACACACCCTGGGAAACACTTTGGGGTCCGTTTTTTTTCTTTGTGACCATTCTTATTCCGACCTGCGTTTTTCCTTTTATCGCAGAAGGTCTGTTCGCTACTTGTTCGCAGGCCGGATATGCAGGAATCATCAAGCCGGTCATTTTTGGATTTCTCTGGGGACTTGGTTCAATGACTCTTGGCATAAGCTTCTCAATAATCGGACTGTCATTGGCCTACGCCCTGAATTACGGGGCTCAGATTGCAATCGGAGCGATGGGACCGTTCATAATTCACAATAGCGACCAGTTGACTACCACACACGGCTATACAATCATATCAGGCGTTGCTGTCTGCATAGCAGGGGTGGTCGTATGCGGTCGTGCGGCAACCCTGAGAAGCAAGAGCCAGGCCAGTGACAGCGGGGGGCTGGCTGTACTGACAGGAGGCAAACTGATGAAAGGCTTAATGGTGGCCATCCTTTCAGGAGTGTTATGTGCCTGCTATGCCATAGCTGTTAGCTACGGTGGAACAGTCACGGAAATTGCAGCGGCACAACACGGCAATCCCGGCTGGCGTGCGGCGTTTGTAGTAACAGCCCTTATTCTGTGGGGAGGATCACTTTCTGCCTGTGGTTACTGTGTTTACAAACTGTGCATGAACAAAACCTGGGGTAGCCTGGTCCGGCCGGGTATCGGCGGAGTTTTACTGATTGCACTGACCATGGCTCTGCTGCATAATGCGGCCATATTGCTCTTTGGAGTGGGTGCGTCAAAACTTGGGCCGCTTGGCGTTGCTGTCGGCTACGCAACGTTCATGTCGTTTGCCATTATTGTGGGCAATATCAACGGCTTTCTGACAAAGGAATGGAAAGGGGCCGGCAAACAGAGCATGTACTGGATCGCCGCAGGCATAATTATTCTGATTATTGGTGTCAGTATTTTGGCTAAGGGGAACTTTATGCAAGGCGAATATGAAAAAAGAAAAGCCGTACCTGTTGAAAATTCCCTGAGCGACAACTTCTCCAGCCACTCAGTTATGGTTTCAGAACAACCCTGTTAGTCATTGGTTACAATGAAGTTGTTGCCCTGTTTATAACAATTCTGAAGTTGGCATTAAGAACTTGTCGCTGATTTACTCAAGAGTTGGATCGACAACCTTGCCCTGAAGCTGAGCGATTCCACCTTCTCTTTCATAGACGCTATAGAACATCGAACTTCTCGGCCCTGGTACGATGATGGTGAGAAGGAAAAAATCTAATAAAAAATCCCTGCCATCGCAGGGGCAAAACTAATACTGGCTATCCAGGACCTTTGATTAACAAAACCTGCTACTTTCTGGTTCAGCAAGTAAGAGAGTAATAAATATAAGCTCTTCTTACTTGTACATCCACCAGCCAAGCTGTTTTTCTTTAGTTAAGTTATATTGTATTTCTTCCCTTGAATCGTTAATCTCCTGGTGGTATCATCACTTCTATTGTGTTGAAATCAGATTTCCTATCAGTCAGTCGTGATAAATGGCTCCGATCTACTGCCTTATGAGGCCCTGGAATCGCTATGAAAGAGAATATCGAGATGTTTCCCAAAGCCAGAATACCGTATGGGACATGGGGAAGTAGCTTCTTCCCTGCGTGGCAGACGTCAGCGCTGGCAGAGGTCAACATCGGCCAGTTTGCCGGGGAGGCGATGAACCGGATTCTCGGTATTAGAAAGGTCCCGAAGAGCGAGTTGGAATACTTGATCATTGGCTCCACGATTCCATGGCACTGGAAGTTCTGGAATGCACCGCTGGTGGCAAGCTGCCTGGGGCATCGTATACCGGGATTCCATATCGAGCAGGCCTGCGCGACCGGGCTCCAGGCCGCCCTGATTGCTGGCGCCGAGGTCCAGAGTGGAGCTAATGACGTTGTTGGTGTTTTAACCTTTGACCGGACCAGCGATTCGCCTGTGGGCGTGTTTCCGGAACGGCGGGCTTACCAGAGAACAATGGCGCTGAGCGATGTGTGGGACAATTTCGGATTTGACCCGGCCACAGGCCAGGCGATGATTACCGCGGCCGGCAATGCTGCCCGGAAGTACTGTCTTGAACGAAAAGAGGTTGAGGACATCGCTTTCTGCCGGTATCAGCAATACTTCGAAACCAAGGCCTCCGGGTTTCTCGATCGTATTCTCGTGCCGCTCGAAGTATTGAACGTGCAAGGTCGTTTTCTTGGCAGCATCGAGGATGATGTTGGGGTCCGCAAACTGACTTTGGACGATCTACATAAAATGCGCGAGTTCGATACCTGTGTGACAACGGGAACGCAAACGCACGCATCCGATGGGATGGCAACGCTGCTGGTGACGACCGCGGAGAAAGCGAAAGAGCTCAGCCCTCGCCCTGAGGTTGTCATTCAGTTTGTGGCCAAAGCCGAGGTCAGGACCCATCCGGCCCTGATGCCGGAGTCTCCCACGCTTGCCGTGCAGAAACTGCTCGCAAAGACCGGTTTCACCATGGCGGACATTGCTGTGGTTAAGAGCCACAACCCGTTTGCCATCAACGACGCCATTTTCGCCAAAGTGATGGAGCACGATTGGCGCCAGGTCAACAAGACCGGCTGCTCGCTGGTCTGGGGACATCCCCAGGGGCCGACTCTCACCAGGATGTTGATCGAAGGTCTGGAGGAAGCGGTGGATTTGGGAGGCGGCCTTGTGCTGCTCTTCGGCTGCGCTGCGGGAGATGTTGGTATTGCAGCCCTCTTCAGAGTCACGGAAGGGGGTAAATCGAAATGACAAAGTCGATCAGACAGTCAACACTCCAGACTCTGGGATTAGGGTCTGTCATGGAGATTTTTAGCAATGGGAGACTCCCTGTCGATACCGGCGATCTGGTCGACCGCGTGTTCGGCGGCGCCGATGATCGCGGCTCGATGGTGATCTCCGGGCCCAACGGGATTGTTGGAGCAGGAAAGTTGATGCAGCTCACTTCCAGGCTGGAGCCTTTCGGCGTCAGGTCGGTAAGCCTCAGTCGTGCCAGAACTGCCGACGGCATCGGACCCCAGTATCCTGGACTTCTCGATGTATTCGGAAAAGAGCGAGCCGATAGGATAATGGGCAACATTGTCAGGCTGACATACGACGGGAACAACCTCCCGGCCGACCTTCAGAAGTTTCAGCCCCGCTTTCTTCTGGAGGCAATTCCGGAAATCCTTGAGATCAAAAAAGCCCACTACAAGATATTCAGGGAAGAGTTTCCAGGGATAGAAATCCGTTCGGTTACGTCTGGTTTCCCGAGTTCGGAGTTGGGAGTGGGCGTTATGCACCCGGCCTTTCCTCACGAGACAAACAAGGTCTGGGAGATTGTTGAAGACAAGCCTTCTGCCGTCACCCAACTTCTGTGGGCGCTGGGACTGGTCCCTGTCCCGGTCAGCGACGACTGGTCGTTCGTCCTGGACGTCCTGTTTTGCGGCGTGACGTTGGCGGGCCTGAGATACCACCGGGTCTCCAACATGCCCTTCTGGAAGATCGACAAGTATGTCAGAAAGTTTCTGGGTGCGAATCCCTTCAGGGCTCATGATGTCATCGGAGCCAGGGGAGCAAATTTCCTGACGTGGTCCTGTCTGCATCACCTTGGCGAGAAATACGGAGCGTTGTTCCGTCCGACACCCGAGCTGGATGAGCGGCAAGAAACCGGTCAGAACTGGTATCCCCCCAATCATTTCAGACCCGTGGTCAACTGGCGTATGAATGGCCAGGAGGAGGATGAGTTCCTAAGTTGGATCCAGGGCGCGTTGTTCCAGATGACCAGCCTGATGCTTCACGAGCAAAGGGGCCACCTGTCCCACATCAACGCGATCGGTGAGCTGTGCGCACAGTTTCGCCGAGGGATCCTTGCCGTGATCAGGAGCGTGGGGGCCGAGGCTGCGATCAAGAGGGTTGAGGCGTATCACACGCTCTACCCGGAAGCTGCCGGCTGCTGCTGGTATCCGGCTGTGTTCGAGCAACTGGGCAGTCCTGAGTGGCAGCAGTTGTACGTCAATGCCGAGCATGACGGGAACGTGGGCGTCATTACGATTAGCCGGGAGACCTACAACAGCGATGTGGACGCCGAATTGAACCGGGCCATCGACTGGCTAAAGGTAGAAGGAATCGTCAATGTGATTGTAACCGGCGATTTCCATCTGTCCACACAGATGGTGGGCGCCGACACCAGCGAATTCTTCCCTGCTCTGGACGATGTGGAGGAGGGGCGCCGCGTGGCCGTCACCTGGTCTGCGACAGCAAGACGACTAAACGATCAGTTCAAAGTGTCTGTGGGTTTCGTCAACAGCAAACGTTGCCTTGGCGCTTCCCTTGAGCTGCTCATGCACTGCCACTACCTGGTAGCCGTCGAGGACGCGGTCCTTGGAATGCCGGAGGTGACGCTGCCTGTGGTGCCCGGCATGGAGGGCTGCCACTGGCCGTTCCGCAAAACCAACCGAACCCAGTGGCCGAAGCTTGTCAAACTGTTGCTGGGTGGAGCGCCGGTGAAAGCCAAGGACGCTGTGAACTGGCTGATTGACTACGCAGGTCCGATGGAGGAGTCACTCAATACGGTTTGGAGTCTCGCAACAACCGACGGAGTGACCGACTTGACCATGAGGAGCCTTGACGAGGGTGTGCTGGAAGGTATTCCCGCCGATGTCGGTGTGTCGGTATCCGACAACCCAGCCACTGAAGCTGGCAGGAAGGCCATCATGGATTCAGTCAGGGCCTCGTGCAGCGTCCCGCTGTCCGAAGCGCTCGACATTCAGGCCAAACACTCGGCAGGATTCACCGTCAGCTCTTACTGTATGGAAGGAAGCATCGGGGCCGATCGAGCAAGGACGATGTTGGTGTAACTGGTACTTTGAGCTTCAGACGCAGCAGCGTAGAGTACATCATGCAAGTTTCGACCGGTGTGGGCAGCTTGAGTGGTTAGAGATCCACCAGCCAACCAGAAGCGTACTGAGCCGCGCACGGACCACCTTTAAACGGCCCCCTTTTCGTCAGTTGATGCATACAGCCCATATACAATTCGATACCTATTATCTCCAAATTCTACAAAAAACACATTCCATAAGCCACGTAATATCAGCACTTTATCAAAATCATAAAAATTGTATAACGGTTTCAATGGCCGTTTCTTTTTGCGGCTCACTGGCAAATGGCTGTGCATCTTCTTTCTAACATGCTTTCATTGGCACTTTGGCTGTTTTGCAGTGGTCCCAACAACGCTTGACAAGCGTACAAAGTCATAACTGGCTGATACAGTAGAGATTCGACGCTGTCCGAATATAGATACGTCCACCTAACACGGCGGGGGTAGCCAGAATTTCTTCTCTTAGATCGTTTTGCGCCAGTATGGATAGTTTGTCACCTGCCTGAAGAATATAGGCGAGTCCTTTCTCATTGATCAGGATCAATTTGTCACCGGCGATGATGGGTGACATGCTGAAACGTCCCTTAAGGCGTTCCTGCCAGACAATGTCCCCACTTGCGGCTTCCAGGCACATTGTCACACCGGTATCACTTACCAGGTACAAACGGCCCTGATGGTAGACTGGAGAGGGGACATGAGGCCCCCCCCTCTCATTCAGCCAGCACAAATGGGTCCGGGTAATATCTCCCTTACCCCCGGGTCGAAATGCCATGATGGTGCCGTTGCGACCGGAGGCCGAATATATCAGTCCTCCCCCGGTGACGATCATGGGTATGGCTTCCCTGGTGGGGCCTGCCAGCGACCAGAGTTCCACGCCGGTATCCGGATTATAGCTCTTGACATGAAATGAGCCATTGTATATAAGTTCGTCGTGATCAGCGACACGTACAATCACCGGATTGGCCCAACACATCGCCTCCCTGCGATCATGTTGCCAAAGTTTGCGTCCGGTCTGCTTGTCTAAAGCCATAAAAACTGATTCACCCCGGTTTTGATCCTGGATGAAAATGATCTTGTCACGATATATCACGGGGCTCGTACCCGGTCCATGCGTGGTGGTAAAATTCCGAGACTCCTTATTTTTACAAGTTCGGTGACTATACTCAAGGCAATTTCCCGCGGTGTAATTACGCCGTTTGAAATTGGCTTTGATTGGGTTCGTTTTGGGTTCGTTTTCACCAAGTGTCCAATCGGATTTATTTTCATATTCCCTTGCTATAACAGTACTTACGTTCATTTGGTCATCCGGCAAATTGGGTTCGTTTTGCATAAAAATACTTCGCTCGTCGCTCTTATTTAGTTGGTAGTTGGTAGTTCTTAGTTCGTAGGTCATAATTTGTGGGCAAATTAGGCTGGATAGGCGGTTTGCGTAGTTACCTAAGACACGAAGGTTTACGGTTTGACCCCTGCCTAAGACTTGCAGGGGCAGGCGGTTGAACGGTTTAACGGGTGCCTTATAGGCACGTAAATATTTCATTAATCGCGGATTGCGCTGATTTGACCCCTGCCTAATGGTTCCCTGCCTACTGGGTCCCTGCCTACGACTTGCAGGGATTCGGATTCGGGCAGGCGGATTTTTTAGCCATAAAAATGCACAAAAGGCACAAAGGAACAGAGTAATAGAGGGCAAGTTAGTGAAGAGTGAGCTAAAGTGCCTAAAGTGAACTAAAGTTGGATTCTCTCCACAGGACGCCCAATGGCGGATACTAGATACTTGATGCTTGTGAGTGGTTAAATTGCTCATTGGTTGTTCCCCTAATGAGGGCTGAAAAAAAACTGTCCCTCTATAATTGCACGGATGTTCACTTTTGGTACGAAAAAGGTCCACAATTGGCGATACCAGATTCTCGTAACTCGTTTGTAAAAAAGGAGATAAAATTTTTTTATTTTTTTTGGATTTTGTCGTTTGGTATGTTCACTTTTGATTGATATTTAATCGCGGATTTGGTTCGTATTGCGTATGTCGTATATCGTATCTCGCCATTTGAGGCCGGGCAGGCCGAGTGCTTTATAAGCACATAAGTAGCGCCGCCTTACATGCGGCGGAAATACCTTATAGGCAGGTAAATATGACAAAAGGGGCAAGTTACGCGAATTTACGCGGATTTTGTTTTATTAGCTACGTAAAAGGCACAAAAGGAACAAAAAATGACCAAAAAAGTGCTTTATAAGTCATTAATACACCAAAATGTTTAAAAACCTGGCTTTTATGATGCAAAATAATGCTTTTTAGTTTTTTAAAATGGCTCCCTGCCTACGACATGCAGGGATTCGGATTCGGGCAAGCAGATTTCATGGATTTTTTTTGACGGTAAGTGCAGGTTTTGGTTTATTGAATGATTCCGCGTGTGCAAACAAGTCCCTTGGGGACAAGTTGCACACCCTACCCGGCTCGATGCTGGATACACGATTCTCGATGCGAATTTTTAATCGCGGATTAACACAGATTAACGCTGATTTGTTTTTTGCCAGCTTGGTGTTCCTGGCAAAACCTGCTTTTAAAGCCAGCTTTGTCGCAGGTTATTGCTTTCGCCCACAAGGCCATCGAAATGGCCTTATTCAAAAGCTGGCGAAAAAGGTGTTTTATTAGCTACTAAAAGGTACAAAATGCACAAAAGACAACAAAAAATGACCAAAAAAGAGCTTTATTAACCACAGATTTCACAGATTTTTAATCACAGATACCCGATTCCATAGGCACAAGTTGCGCAGATTATTACGGATAACAGGCGACAGAAGGCAGAGGGCGGGGTTTTATACTGGCCCCCTGAAAGAGCGAGACACCTGATAGGGTATGGATTATGTTCTGATGGGGTAACGTGTTAAAAAGCCCCTGCCCAGCGGAGGGAGAGGAGAAAGCGAGATAATGAACAGGGGCTTAAATGACAATATCTTTTTAAGGATCTGATTCCGTCTATCATGAATACTTTCACCACTGTATCTGTATGCGTCAATTTTACCCGCTGCCTCTCCTTAATGCAAATAATTTGTGAAAATTTTTGCATCACAATCCCCGCTTATTCGCTCAATTTCGGCATTTTCACACTGAGACAATATTTTGCACTTTTTTTACTTCCCCGACAGTCACACAGAGCATACAATCATGCCGCTTCACCGATGGAGTAATATTGAATGGAGAAAATAAGTTGAAGTCGCTTAAACCTCTTACGAGCCCAATGTAGCGGTACGTCTTTTGATGCACCGCAAATTGTCAGAAACGGGAATTTTTGAAAGGAGATTGTCATGGAGAAAAAAGTTATTGTTGTGTTGTTAGTGTTTGCTTTTTGTAGCTTGCCCTCATTCGGCCTTAGCCTGATGGGGCCGCCGAAAGCTGGTCTCGCCGAGGGGCAATCCAGTATTGGCGTTGATTATTCTTACAGCGAGACGAAACTGAAGTTTAGTGGTTTCGGGATAACTGCGATTGAAGAAGTTGAAACAAATATGCTTTTCATTAATCTTGGATATGGGATTACTGAGCAATGTGAGGGTTTTGTGCGCCTTGGTGTTGCCGATGTCAAGCTGGAAGATTTCGATGGTGATAGTGAATTTGCTTATGGGTTCGGCACAAAGGTAACTTTTATTGACGATGAAAATGTTAGTTGGGGTGGACTTTTTCAGATTAACTGGTTCCAAGGTGATGATAATTTTTCTGGGGTTAATGTGGAAATTGATGCCTATGAAATTCAAATAGCAGCTGGCCCAACTTACGAAGCCGAAAATATGCGTATCTATGGAGGTCCCTTTTTGCATTTTGTTGATGGTGACGGCGATGCAGATTTCTTTGGTTATCCTCTTGGTTCGTTTGATGTAGAAGAGGAATCGGTATTTGGCGGATATATCGGGGCTGGATTTGATATTGCGGACGATTCTTACCTTAATGTAGAGTTCCAGTTTACAGGCGATGCCTGGGCCGTAGGCGTAGGGCTTGGCAAGAAATTTTAGATGTAGTGAGCGTTTAATGGTTTGAGCATTGTTGTACTTAGTAGATTTATTAAGTTCAGTAAGCAGAAGGGCCGTAGACATATTTGTAACTCGTCTCCTTAAAAAACAATTGTGGCTGGCCCTTCTGCTTTTTTACTTCTCGGCCTGGATGCGGCGGTGTTGAGAAGAAAAAGGCAAATAGACCTGCGGTAAAACCGCAGGCTAAATATAGATTGCCGCGCATCGCTTCGCGATTCTCGCAATGACCCCGGAATAATTCAGGACAGCCGGCGTTTTACAATTTCCGATTACCTATTTTAGAAATAATGGTGGGGCAAGCCATATAAATATTAAAATTCAAAATGCAACAATACATTGTAAAAATCATACATTCGAAGCATATCCGGGCAACCACATGGGGTTGCCCCTACGTGGGGATGACAGAAAAATGGTGTGCGGTGCACACCCTTGTATATTATATTTCAGGCGATATTGTAATACGCAGCGTTCTTTAACAAAAGTATCGTTCGGGCATGGTCGTGGGTCGCGAACCACGACCATGCGGCGTCGTCGAGATTGTTAGTCTTCGCCGAAGACAGCCTAAGAACCAGCAGAAGGCCCTATATTTCTATATTTCGCGATTCACTTAGACCTTCATCTCCAGCGGTCCCCAACCCTTGCGGGGCTCGCGCCAGGCCAAATCGTTTATTTTCGGGTCGCTGATGATTTTGCCAGCTTCGTTCAGCACGATCTTCTTGCCCGCTCGGGCGCAGAGGTTGCCGAGTTGTATGTTTGCGGTCATGGGACCGGAGTAGCTGAAGTTTGACTGGCTGAATTCCCGCGGCTTCTCGCCTTTACAGGCCATGAAGAACTCTTTGTGATGTCCGGGAGAGCGTTCGAGCACTTGTTTGGCGCGGCCGAACTCTTTCCTTTTTGCCTCGGGGATCAGTCGCGGGCTGTCCCAATAGTCGCCCTGAACCAGCATCGTTCCCTTGGTGCCGAAGATCAGATTCCCAGTTCTCGGCAGTTTGCCTCCGTCGACCTTGAGTTCCTCAGGGGTATCCGGCATAAGGGGCTTACCGTCTTTATCGTTACCCTCGTACCAGTAGGTGGTGAACCCGGGCTGGCCACCTTTTGCGCGGTAGGTGCTCTTGACCACCATCCCGGCCGGCCACTGATCCTTGACGGGCCCGGTCATACGGATCGGCTCGGCAGTGGCCGCGTAGCCTGGTTTCATGATCGCGTAGATTCCATCGGTTGTATGACAGGCCATATCGCCGAGTGCTCCTGAGCCGAAATCAACGAAACCCCGCCACTTGAACGAATGGTAGACTCCCTTCTTATAAGGCCGCATCTTGGCCGAGCCGATCCACGCGTCCCAGTTCAGTGTATCGGGGATGGGATCTGAGCCAGCCGGCCGGTCGCCGCCCTGGGGCCAGATTGGGCGATTCGTCCAGGTGTGAAACTCCTTGATGTCACCGACCGCGCCGGCCTTCACGAGTTCGTACGCACGCCGCCATCCATCACCCCCGTGGCCCTGGTTGCCCATTTGGGTTACGACCTTGGTATTCCTGGCGTAGGCTGCTGCCAGCAATTGCGCCTCGCGAACCGACCAGGTCAGCGGCTTCTCGGTGTAGCAGTGGATGCCCATGGAAACGGCGGTCATCGACGGGGCAAAATGGCTGTGATCCGGAGTCGCCACGAAAACCACATCGATTTCCTTACCGTGCTTTTCGAACACTTTGCGCCAGTCCGTATACCCGGCCGCGCTCTCCCAGCCTTTCTTGCCGTGGACACCGTTCCACCGGGACTTGTCGACCTCGGCGAAGGCGACACACTGAAGGCCTGCCCTATGGGATTGGCCCGTATGGGACCCAGCCTGTCCGCCCGCTGCGATAAATCCCACCTGGAGTTTTTCGTTTAGTCCCTGAGCCCGGATGAGGCTCGGGAAACCGATAGAGCACGTGGCTGCGACGGCAGCGGTGCGTTTTATAAACTGACGACGTGTAATGTTCGACATGATCTTGACTCCTTAACATTTAGTGAATGAAAAAATCGACCCTTATTCTAATCATATCCGGCGGGTTTTCGCCCGTAAAACAGCTTTTTGCAGCGTTAACGCATGATTCAAACATAAAATACACCTTCCTCTATTATAACCGATTTCACAAACTAAGACAGGACCCTGACCTATCTATTTCAAACATTCTACTCAAAAGTGCCAGGCCTGTCAAGGCCCCCATTCCTGGATTTCGTCATTTTTGGAGTTCAGACCGGGATCAAGGTTAGAGACTCTGCCCAGGAAAGGTCTAACCAAAATCCGTGGCATGGATGGCAGCATCTATCGGGTGCCTGATTTCCTAACGCTTGACAAGCACAATGTGTCTTGATTGGCAGAGGCAAAAAGATACAATGGATTACATGTGTGTGGTAGCCTTATTTTCGTGATAGTTATAGCTGAAATTGTTTTAGAATTATAAGGGAAGTTAGATGTGTAAAGTTAAGTTTTTTGTATCAATCGTATTGTGTTTGGCTTGCTCGGCAGCTAACGGCTATGATTTTTATGTTTCATCAGATGGATCCGATTTGAATCCTGCTACAGAATCCAAACCGATATATTCATTGACGAAGGCGTATGAAAGGGCTCGGAAATTAGTTGGTATTAAGGGCTATCCGAAAGACGGGATTACCATCTGGATTGCAGGGGGGGATTACTCGTTTGATAAAACCCTTGTTGTTGGTTCTGGTTTTTCCGGCACAGAGGATAAACCAATAATATTTAAGGCTTTCAACGGCAAGGCTGTTTTCAATGGGGGAAAAAGTGTTGACCTTGCTTTGGCAAAACCGGTTGAAGATGAATCTGTGCTGGCCGGGATCAGCCCTGTCGGGCGCGGGAAGGTGTATAGTCTCGAGGTCAAAGACGGCAAATTAAAAGCGATGCTTGCTAAAGGTAGTGTCAGGCTAAGCTTCAATGGGCAGATGATGAATCTCGCGAGGTACCCCAATGTCGGGTACGCACATATCGACAAGATTTTGGAGAGAGGGGCTGTTTATGCCCACGGCAGGACCAGGGGAAACCAGCCCAAATACAGTATGCAATCTCCTGTCGGTGGTGTGTTTACCGTATTAAACAAGGATGTGTCGCTCTGGCAAGCTGAGTTTGCCAGGGTGCAAAAGGCCAGGGTGACCGGTTATTTGTCATACGACTGGTATAAAGAAAATCACAGGCTTGCTTCCATAGATGACGGGAAGATTAAACTGCTTGAGTTCAGCAGATATGGGATTCTCAACAGGGAGAAGATACCACGCAGGCTTATCGTCAGTAATCTGCTCTGTGAACTGGACGAGCCGGGCGAATTTTATTTTGACGATGATTCGGGGACGTTGTTTGTATGGCCTTTTGGAGGTAGGATTGAAAACTCCGAATTGAGTTTGTGGGCTGGTGTGTCTTTTGCCGAGATTAATGGAGCCAAAAATATTCGGTTTGAAAATATAGTTGTTGAGGGAGTTTCGCAGGGGGCAGCGGTTGTAAATATTTCCGGCTGCGAAAATGTTGAGCTTGCCGGTTGCACGATAAAAAACAGTTCACGGCCGGCGGTTATTATCTCCGGCGGCAAGAATTGCGGGATCGTTTCCTGTGACATTTATGATGTACCCCACCATATAACATTGAACGGCGGCAATGTTCAAAAGCTTATTCCGTCGGGCCATTATGCTATAAACAGTCACTTTACCCAGGTCCAGGCATCTGATTATTACGGCAGAATACAGCTTAGGGGAGTCGGCCAGATTTTCCGCAATAACCTTGTTCATAACTTCATCGGCCAGGTAATGACCGTAGGAGATAACGATCATTTGGTCGAATATAACGAGTTTTTCAATATCGGCATCGAAGAAGGTGACGGCGGGACTATATACAGCGGGGCCGCGATGTGGAGCTGGGGCAATGTGTATCGACATAACTTCCTACACCATCTTATGTGTGTTCCCCAGGCTCATCCCCGTGGGGCGATCTATTCGGATGACTTCGATCAGGGCGAGACCATTGCGAAAAATGTTTTTTATAAGGCGGCACACCGAGGTGTTTTGTTGAATGGTGGAGCGGGGCATACGGTAACCTCAAATATTTTTCTGCATTGCTATAAAGGTGTTTACAATACCGACCTCTATTCTGAAAGAGCGTATGCTATGAAGGCTGACTATGATTCCGGCAAACTCAAACGCGGCGACAAGATGGATTACATTTATCGTGCCGAGTCGGTCGTCGGCAGGCAAGGCTGGAATCGTGAGCCGTGGAAAAGCCGATATCCTCTCTTCGCGAAAATCATGAATCAGGAAAAAAGGCGATTCTACCCGATCGAATGCACAGTAACGGATAATTGCTTTAGTAATACGGTGTACAATACTAATTTTTTAACGAATGATTCCGAGGGTAAAAGACTGTCGCTGCCTTTTGAAAAGGTCGATTATTTTACGGCTGAAAATAATAAAGAGATTGAAATGGATATATTCCAGGATGTTTCCTGTCTCGACCTTAGATTCGCGGACTCAGAAATAAAAGATGGTATTCCGGATGTTCAGTTCGAGAAGATCGGCCTGTATAAGGATGCGTATCGGAAGAATACGCCGGACAAAAATAAGTACCGTAAAGCAGTCAAGGATAAATTCGCCGGGCGCAAGTCATATAACCCGGATGCCAAGTATGACCCAGCAAAGATTAACGATTTGCTTTATTTCAATACAGGCAAATTGTTGATGAGTTTGATGCGACCTGACAGTGTCTCAAGCTGTCAGCCCTTTGGATGTTCTGGGCGTTTTGTTTCGTTCGCAAATACTCAAACGTCTCTGAAGGGAAAGACTCTATTGTTGTATCGGCTGCAAAGCGATGGTGGCTTTGATGAGATAGCTACAGACGCATCGATTGGACGCTTCAGGAACAAGGAGCAGTCCAGAGGCAGGAATGGTATTAATCCAACAACCGGGCCTGATACCACCATAGTTGTCCGTCCCCTTGTCGGACAGCAGATCTCTGTATCCAAGCGTCGCCGACCGGAAAGCCAACAAATGTGTGGAACCGGCAACAATGCCGCAGCCATAGGAGCGTTCAAAATGAAAATCCTTTTTCCTGCCGGTAATCAGATCCCACGCACCGGGCTGGGCGTAGATAGTGGAATCATTTAGGATAGGCCGAGAGGCATAGCGTGCTTCCACATCCCACAACCGTTTTCCAGTTGAGGCTCGAAAGGCTGCCATTCTGCCACCGACTTCTGAAATCAGCTTGAAGCGTGTGTTCTGATAGGCCATCAGCAATACGTCATGCTTCTGACTCACAGCCAGCATCGTGCCATAGATATTATCAGATGACTTCCATCGAACTTCACCATTGTCCATGTTTAGCGCAACAAGCATCCCCATCGGCTGTGAATAGTTTTTTAAACGTTTCTTTTCTTCCAATTTCTGATGTTTGCCGAGGACCTGTAAGCGATCGTGTAAGGCCAACGGCCTGTCGATGAGATAGACCGTGCCATCCCCGATGGCGATCGTGTTGTTCCGGATAGAATGTTGGGGCGAGTAGCTCCATTTCAGCTTACCTGTCATCGCGTCCATCGCGAACAGGAGCACTGATTCGGTAAACTGCGTTTGCATATCACTCTTTCCGTAGCGATATTTCACGATGTGTTCTGTATCAGCCAACGTGCCAAACAACGTGCGATTCTTACACGCAATATAACTCCAAGTCTTCTCCTTGCCTTCGGGATGCTCCGGGGCATCGAACTTCGTGATGAGTTTGCCTGTAGCGGGATCCAGTTGCAAGCATTTATCCCCTGTGCGTAAATAGAGGCCTTCAATAGTTACGCAAAAGTTGCTGCCGGTCCCGGCTGTTCCCATCAGGTGTTCCTGGTCATATGCTTTCAAGATGTTTTTGACTGGATATTCCCAGATGACGTGTCCGTTGTATGCGTCGATCGCACGCAGGCCATGTAAACCTTCAACGAATAACCGCCCATGGTGGCAAAGCGGCGCGGGACCGCGGCCATGTCGAGAAGGCATTTCAAAATCATTGTCAACGAACCACAATATTCCCAGCGGTCCTCTGATCCGCTCATCGATAGAGCAGTTCGTGTTTGCCGGATCGCAATACTGGTGTGTCCAACTGCCGGCGCCTTCGAGATGACCGCGAACAGTCAAACGCATTTCGTTGAGTTTACCCAGACATGCTGAGCCGCCATAAGGCCGTAGAATACGATCTATCTCTTTCTGTGGTATACCATCGGCCCCCTTCTTTACAGAAGCTCCTGATACAATCAGGTTGGCGAAGTAATTAGGAAGCTCCGTATCGATGAGGTCCCGCTGCAGGACGGTTACCCGTGTGCCATACAGCCCGGCTTCATCGAGTAGTTTCCGCGCCTTGGCAGCCTTGGCAGGATCTGATTCAACTGCGTAAATATTTAGATCTGTAAGTTTGGCCAGTTCATAAGCAAGCTGGCCCTGACCACAGCCAAGATCGAGACAGTACCCCTTAGTTATTCCAGTTCTATTGACAATCTCCCTGGCTGCTCTGGCGTACAGCCGGTTTCTGCCATAGACAGATGATTTTGGCTTGGAGCTTATTTCGACCGTACGATTTGTACTACTGCTTCGGAAGCAATAGATCGTACCCTGATCCGTGCTGACGATGAGACAACCTTCTGCCGCAGCAAGTCCCAATGGCTCACCATCCACTTCGGCGGTCATAACAACAGATTGGGTTTCCACATTCGCAGTGATGACCTTGTGGTTCTTCGTTCCTACGACGATTGTTTTGCCGGCACCTATGAGAGAGACCCCCACCGGTTCTGGGCAGAGGATAGACCAGGATGGAGAACTCAGAACGGTTCGTTTCTTGAGTTTTCCATTCGAATCTTTTATCTGCTGTTCACCAAGAATCTTTGACCGATTAATGCCTTTAATCCTGTTTCCCTGAGCAAAAACGACATGTTCCGGGAAAACAGCGATGGCTGAGCCGGGCGTTCCCTTGAGCAATAACTTGCCACTTTCGGAGCGAAATAGTTCATTCCTGCTAAACATGAAGCCGCCCATAAGGACAGTGAACGGCCCCGGCCGTACATTACCGTGCCTCTGGAGGTGAAAGTACCGGAATGTGCCGTCGCTTCTATTGAAGGCAGCGGGTATCGCTCGACCTGTGGGTAACAGCAATGTGTCACCGGCAGCCGCTATGTAACCTTGTGCTGAAACTCCGCTCCTGGCTTGTGCCCCTGGATGGGGCTGGTTCATGAATATATCGCCGGACGAGTCGTTCAGCCAAAGAACCTTGCCTGTCTTTGGCTCGAGTGCATAGAGATAAATTCCTTCTGAAGGCCAAATGCCGGCACAAAAATAGACGATGTCGTCTATAATAGTGGCAGCGGCTCTCGTAGGCCATCGCGAAATCATACGCCCGTTTCCAAGCACCATATCTCCCGCCGGTCCTCCACGCTTGCGCCAGATGAGTTTTCCAGTCCTGGCCCGAAGACAATACAGATATCCGTCATCGCTGGAGACATACAACAGACCTCGCCAGAAAGCCGGGGCAAAACGGATGGGACTGTCGGCGAAAAACGCCCATCGTTCTCTACCGCTGACAACATCCAGGGCATACACCTTGTTATTTGCCGAACTACCGAAGAAAACCAAACCTTCGGCAATGACCGCGTGATAGGCGTAGTCGAAGGGCATACGTGTATCTTCTCCTTGCCAGGCTGGTTGAGGCCGGTGAGCCGGCTTGTATACCCACTGCAACGAGAGATTGGGGGACAATGACTCCGGTGTATAGCCACTTCTCGCGGCATCGGCACGAAACTGATGCCAACCATTTCCTCGTAAAGTCTGCCAACATGGAAACAGTAATATAACGATGAACAGTCCTTTCATTTTGATAATCATGAGTGATTCCTTTTTTCTACATCTTAGAATATGGTCTATTGCATCCAAGTAAAAGTGCTTACCGTACGCTACGCTGGATTCTTTAAATGCCGCAACAACAATGTTTCTGATCCCATAATACCAATTCTGCTTTGTAGGGGCACGCGCATTCTTTACCATTCTGATATGCGTGGTCCCGACCATTGACCGCAGGTCTCTATCGCAGACCGTACACGGCCTACAACTGCACTACAACCCGAAAGCCCATTATCTCCCGATTCCGCAAAAATACCCACTTCATAAGCTCTTTATTGTCAAGGGATTATGAGATAGTCAAAGCTTGGCATAGGTTTCAATGTCCTTTGCAACTTTTCACAGTTGCAGCTTTGGTAAGCTCCGACAAGGCTGATATCTCAGAGCAATTTTGTTCCGAATCCATGGATTGCGAGGGAAATGGGATATTAACACTATCCTTAATTCAATCCAAAGCAAAATCCTGTTCAAAGCTTCACAAAGAATTAGATTAGAATCACCTTGATTTTTGTCAGTTATTTTGTATGATATTTAACAACAATATACTTAAGACAAGACTGTTCGATCATTTACTATGAGTTAAGCAACAGAGCCTGGAATTTGGTTGCTACTCTCGCCAGGAGGCTTGATGATAAAGGTCAGGACTTTATTATTCACTTCATTTTTAATCGTTACAATTGCTTATATTGCACAATCAAATGCGCTGGATTTACGTTTTTCTTTAACCATAGATGATGGTTCCGGAGGAGTTACGGCTGAAATATTTTACGCACTTGGCTCTGAGGATCCAAATGTAACGGAAGGTTTTGATTTAAGAGATCTTCGTCAGCCACCTGGTCCTCCTGGGGATTATGTTTATGCCGCTACATTAGATACCGGGCTTACCCTAATAAAAGATTATAGGCCGTTTGATTCTAATGCGCCTGATCTGTATTATCCAATCGACCTTATTGCATATGATGTCAATGATATTGGCCTTACAGGAACAAGCCGATTCAGGTTGACAAACCCAGAAGAACTCAGCGGAGTACCAGCGGACTCAATGGCTTACTTGAGAAGATATGACGCCAACGGTGTATTTGTGGAACGATACGACCTAAGATACCCTAATAACTACTCAATCGAATGGTCGGTCATCCAAGCTCAGGGTACATATGCCACTATGGAACTGATTATCAAAGATAAATGCCTTGCAGCAAACATTGACGGCCTGGGACGTGTGAACTTCATAGATTTGGCATTCCTTGCAGAACACTGGGCAGAAAACGGAGCAAGTATAATTGGAGATACGGACGGAGATGACAAAGTTAACCGAAATGATTTAGCGATTGTTGTCGAAACACGGCTGTTTGATTGTTACCCATGATAAATTACCAACACAACTTGTTGTCCAATTTACAGGTGGTATTTTGAAGTTATTCAACTTGTTATCAATATTTATCTGCATTCTCGTAGTTCAACTAGATCCCATTGATGCAAACACAGAGCCAAATATACCATTGCAGACAGGATGGAATATTTTAGGCTATTCAAGTCCCAAACCATTCCTTTGGGCAGACGCATTAGTTCATCAGGGAGCAGTAACAAAAACCATCGGCGAAGCACAACAAGCCGGATGGCTCCAGAGTACAGTATATTATTTTGACAGTTTTAAACAGGTGTCCAAATTTGTTCCCGGTGACGACGATGCTCTTAGAACGAACAAGGCATATTGGCTGTATGCCGATGCAGCCAACTTGACTTTGACGCTGCCTGGCGCAGCCGGCTCTTTGTCAGACAATTCGCTTTACTTCGAAGATGTCAATGTCACTAACGGCGTTGAAACATTATCATTACCAGATGCGCAGACAGCCGGATGGATTGATATAACCATTTATTATTATGACTCTAATGGTAGTAACTATATGACTATCCCGGGGGATGATGACTACATCTACTCATGGCGAGGTTATTGGATTTGGAGTAACGTGGATGGATTAAGGCTTATTATCGGAGACTCCAGCGCCGCCAGTGCCATGACTAACTATAATGAAGCCTTCGCTAATAATATGAAAATGCGTGAAGCTGCTGCCATTGATGCCCACAATTTCCGGGCGAATGTCAGAGAAATTCAGGAGCAACTTATAATTGAACCTGTTCCCCTTCCGGGCCAATCGGCACCTGAATTTACACTACCTGACACGAAAGACCACTTAGTGACCCTCAGCGAACAACGAGGTAAGGAGATACTCCTTGTATTCGGTAATACTATCTGTCCGCATTGTACGGCCAAGATTCCTCTTTTAAACCAGCTTGACGGCAATTCAGCCGATAGTGGCTTCAAGGTTATTTTCGTTGCAATGGGCGCTACTCCAGAGAGTGCTGAAAAATATATAACAGACAGGAACATAAAATTCGACGTATTAATCGACACCTATGGAATCACGAAAAGGAAATATGGTGTCAGAAAAGTACCTGAAATTTTTATAATCGGTAAAGATGGAATGATTGAATACTCAGGTCCCCAAGACGGTTCGGCCATGTGGCATCTCCTTGCCAACGAACCAATATAAATGCTAATGGTGAATCAGCATTTGGTTTATATCTTGAGCCAACCAGATTGCGGTTTGAATTGGAATAGGTGTAGAACGTTTTTGATTGATTTATCAATATTTCAATCAATTGTAGAATCGAGTTGATGTACTATAACTCTCTCGCTTACGGATACTTTGTAGTCCCTATTTCTCAGTTTTCTAAGCATGGCGCAACTACAACCGGGGTACCGGCTAGTTGAGACAAGTCATTGACTCCCTTCCATGTAACTGCTTTGATGGTGGAATCGCAGCTAACCGGTATACAGTTATCGCGGTTAACGCTCTTAAACACGGCTTACTTGCTAAAGAGGCTGTTATTACCGTAGGGGAAGGTGCGGAAAGCCCGGAAGAGTTTGACGCTCTCTTGGAAGACCTGAAAACGCAGCTTGCTCCAGCGGGAACTTTGGAAGAAATAAGCGTATAATAGACGCAAACAGACGGCCCTTTTTGTGTTCAATGGCGTGTAGGCTGGCGGGTTCTCAAGAAATTCGTTGAAATGATAGTGTAGTTTTGTTATTATAGGGTGTGAATTTCATAGGAGTGCATCAGCAAAAGTGTGAAAGCGTGCAGAAATGTCGTTTATGAAGTCAAATGGGAAATGTGAGGTTAAGGAATATCATAAAAGGGTGAATGAAAGAAAATGGTACAAGCGAATAAAGCATTTCATCTTTGTATATCTTATTTATTGGCCAATACTAAGGCCTCTATATTACTTGCTAGGTGTATATCGAATTTACCTCGAAAGACCAGGAACATTTACCTTTCAAGAGCGAAGCTACCACTACTTCTATCATTGGTATGGTTTGACTTTCCTGATTGAACGGGCTATTGAAGTACCCATCATTTGGCAAAAGGTGCAATTATATGCTGGGAGAAGAATTCTTGAAGTAGGTAATAGTCTTTCCAACTTTTTTTCCTTCCAACATGACACTCTTGACAAGCATGATAAAACAGATGGTGTGATCAATCAGGACGTGGTCGATTTTAGCACGACTGAACCCTATGATTTAATCGTGAGTATCTCAACTTTGGAACATGTTGGTTGGGACGAAACGCCAAAGGATGGCAAAAAAACTTTGATTGCTCTTGAGAGCATGATCAGGTGCCTTGCCCCTGGAGGTGAACTGGTCATCACTTTCCCTTTGGGTCATAACACGGAAATGGATAAGTTATTTAAAGAAAATAAACTACGTTTTACAGAAACTTACTATCTACAAAGAATCTCACATTATAGCAATAGGTGGATAGAAGTCGGATGGAGTGATGTTCGTGAAGCAAAGTATGGATACCCGTTCCGGAGTGGAAATGCGGTCGTTATTGGTATTATTAAGCGCAATAAAGATGGCACAATTAGACCATTCAAGGATATACGCAATGAATAAACCCCGTATATACACCCCTGCAACGGATAAAAGGGAAATTACGAATCCTCTTCCGTGTCAATCTACTTCGGCAAACTCAATGTCTCAGATGGCACTGACACTGCTTAGATAATAAACAAGCGGCCAGTTGAGACAAGTCATTGACTCCCTTCCATGTAACTGCTTTGATGGTGGAATCGCAGCTAACCGGTATACAGTTATCGCGGTTATAGGGATCGATCACACGGCCCGACTTGTCGAGCACTTCCACACGAGGTCTGCCTTGGGGAGCGTTAATATTGACGAAGAGGTACTTGCCGGCAAATCGTATCGGACGAGAGGTCAGCGTTCCACCCTCTGATCCAGCGTCCATGGAAGCGAATCCACTCTAAGTGGAACAATCTGGTCAGTAGGTGTTTTCGAGGAAAATGGCAAAAAACGAGAAGTCGTAAGTCCTTCCTTTGTCAATAATCATAAACACGCCCGGCAGGACTCGAACCTGCGACCTACGGATTAGAAATCCGTTGCTCTGTCCAACTGAGCTACGGGCGCTTCTTACTTAAGTCTTGGTAATATAACGATTTCTCATATACGTTGTCAATCGGTTTTGCTCCGGAAACAGGCGGTGCACCAAAGTGCACCAATTTCTTGCATAAACCGCGAGCTGTAGCCAGCCTTGTTCTGTCAATCAAATCATCCCTCACAGTTATGTAATATTTGTGAGTGGAGCTGAATTCTGAGTGCCCGGCAAGTTTCATAACGTCATATTCCGTCATTCCCTGCACAAACCAATCGCAAATCGCTGTTCTTCTTAGATCGTGGACTGGCAAAGAAAACCCTGAAATGGCAACCAAAGACAAATTTGGATGAAGGATTGATGAAAACTATTCAGTATTTTAGAGAAATGCTGTGCTGACTGTATATGGCAGAAGAAGAATTGTTTTACATACCCCTTTTTGAGAACATGACCGGTATAGTCCTGAGTAAGACATAGACATTTAGCGACAGTGACCTTTTCTGAATATACAGATAGTCATATTTAATTTTATGTCGTGGTTTCAAATCATAAAAGCTTCGAATCTGAGCAAGTCCGGTCAGGCCCGGTTTTACCGCCAATCTTAATTCATGCAAAGCTTTGTGTTGCTTGACAAAGTGTGGGCGTTCCGGCCTGGGCCCAACCAGGCTCATATCCCCTCGTAGTACATTGAATAACTGTGGAAGCTCATCCAATCGTGCCTCTCGTAAAATCTTTCCGAATTTCGTAACCCTTAGGTCATCTCGGCTTGCCAAGACGGGACCAATTTCCTTCTCCGCATCTTTGACCATAGTTCTGAATTTGTATAAGGTAAAGACTTTGCCATCTTTACCTACTCTTTGCTGCTTGTAAAAAACCGTTCCAGGAGATGAAAATTTGATAAGCAGAGAGATCAAGATAGTCACAGGCGCAGAAATGAGCAAAATAAGAATGCCGCCCACTATATCAAGGCTCCTCATTAAGAACTCCTCCACATCCCGTTTCTTTCCAACGAAAGTGCTGAGAAATCCGAATGAACTTTCACCATTAATTCTTCCAGACAAAAGTTCTACATAAATAGAAGGATTAAAAACAACATCTATTTGGAACTTTTGTATAAGATAGATCAAAAGGTTTAGGTCCTTTTCATTATGAGTTCTCTCGCAAATAACAACTTCATCAATGTCGGTATGTTTTGCCAACTGTCTAATCTCATCGATTCCGAGTCTTTTTACGAGAGCCTTTCTTCCTACAATGTCATCTATGTCATCTTCACCGATTACTATGACCTTCCTTATGATTTTTTTCTTAGCTTTTAAGATATACTGGTTCACTTTAAAAATCAGGAGAAGGTTTATCAAAGAAGAAAGAACAAAAATGCCCGTCGGGAAAGCACTCCATCTGGTCCTGAAGACATAAACAAAAGCAATACTTAATAATGTCCCGAAAAACAATCCTAAAAATACTCTTTTGAACAAGTCCCACGAAGACTTGAACCTGCTTTTATAAACCCTGAAAAAAAACAATGCTGTTATGTTTATCAGGGTGAGAAATACAAAGCTTTTCCTGTACGGCAGGAAAATATTTTCAGGGAACGAACCGTATCTAATCAAGAAGGAAATTAGGAAACCAAGATTGATCAGAACAGCGTTTGCTACAAGTAAAATCAGTTGAGCGGCCATATATAAAAAGATAACACGTATGTGTGATCTAAAACTCCGATTTATTTATCATCCTTGATTAGAGAGCTATCCACGTTATTCGTCCTGCAAAGGCCGCTGGGTTCATATAATCCAATCCACTATGCGGACGGTGATTATTATATTCCAATCTCCACCGCTCCACAAGAACCTTCGTCTCTTTCACTGAATGAAACACCTTTTCATAAGAGTATCCTTTCCTTAAAAACCAACTAATTTTATCGGATACCCTCAAATTCACAATGGTATAGTTTTTGGGGGCCGGGTCAAAAGAAATTAAATTTGTTTACTTGCTCTCATTTGACTATAGAGTTTCGGCCTTCTAAAATACTGAGATAATTTCAATATTGGTTTTCGTATGAAGAACCATGGCGATAAACTGATATCATTCAATCGGAAAGCACTAATTATTTCTAAATTACCACAAATAATTCCTGTCAAGCCATATGCCTTGCCTCCAGTGCGCATATTTACAATTACTTGTGGCTGATAGCCAATTTTTATGTGTTTTTTTTCGATAAAGCGCAGTAATAAATCAAAGTCTGATGCTACTCTGAGGTTGGGGTTGTAATAGCCATACTTTTCAAAAATTTCTTTTTTGCAGAAGAAAGTTGGGTGTGGCAGAACCCAACCATAACAAAATGCACTTTTTCGATATTCTCCAGCTTTCCAAAATCGTACGATTTTTTCAGTGTTATTGCAACTTACGTACATCAAATCTCCATATGCCGCATCCAAGCCGTGAATTTCAATGAACTCTACCATATTTCTGACAGTGTACCGACTTGCATAGGTGTCATCGCTGTTCAGTGTTGCTATAATGTCTCCGGTTGCTAATTTAATGCCCTTGTTCATAGCATCATATACACCTTCATCCGGTTCAGATACAAAAATATCAATATGGTTGGTATATTTCTTGACGATTGAGGAAGTTTCGTCGGTTGAATTTCCATCAATAATAATATGTTCAATATTATCATAGTCTTGTTGTATTACGCTTTCGATGGCGTTCGCGATGGCGCTTTCTCCATTGAGTACCGGAGTTATAATGCTAACTTTTAATGCCATGTTTTAGTAAGTAAAAAAGAATATTTAGATTCTATTTTTTCCAGGGTACACAGAGATGTCTTTTTTTTCAAGAACATATTGATAAACTGAGACTAATTTTCCGGCGATTCTATCCCATGAGTAATTTTCCCGTACCATCTTTTGGCCCTCTTTTCCCATAGTCCTGAGCTTTTCACCTGACATGTCGAGTAGTTGTCTTAGGGCATTGGCTAACGATTGTTTTTCAGGTGATACCCATTTTCCGGCATTATATGTCTCTAAATTTTCCCATGGTGTAGAGGTTGTAGTGATGACAGGTGTTCCACTGGCGAGCGCTTCAGCAACAACAAGGCCGAAGTTTTCCGAATAAGAAGGAAGAATAAATATGTCGGCTTGTTTGTAAAGCAGCCACTTTGAATTATTATCGACCATTCCATAGAAAAATACCTTATCATCTATTCCAAGTTTGGAGGTCATTGATTTTAGTTTTCTGGTGTAGTTTCGCTCATCCGGGCCAGCAATCATCAAATTAACATTTTTATAATGATCTTCGCTGGTCAAATCTGCCCATGATTGCAGCAGGATGTCCAATCCCTTTATGGGTTCGATTCGCCCCATAAATAAGACCAGCCGTTGTTTAGAGAGGGATTTTAGTTTTTTCGAAAGATCCCCATCGGGATTTTCCAAGTTCTCAGGAGGCAGGTTTGTACCGTTTGGCACAATTATTGCCGGTGCTTTTAAGCCAAGCTTAATAGCACAGTTGTACTCTGCTTCGCACGTTGCATGAATAGCAGCGGCGTTGTTCAAGATAGGACGGACGAACAACTTTAAAAAGGCCTTTTTTCTCTTTGGTTTCATGGCCATATGGCGAGGAAGAAGTCCTCCTCTTAATGATACGACATAAGGTTTATTAAGATTTTTGGATATTATTCCAGCTGTAGTCATAGGGTATGTCATGATACCATTAATGACTACTATGTCTGCTTTTTGAGCCAAATCTTTGAAACGTGGAGCGAAGCCAGGGGAGAAGCCCCATCGATGGCAGATAAAAGTTTTTGTGCAAACAGGATGGTGGATATTATTTTCTATCACTTGTTTTGGGTTGGCACTGACGCAGCAGGTAGTAATATTTGAGATAAGTTTTTTTAAGCTCATTAGCAAAGCCTGGCCAGATTGAACGACACCTCCAAAATGGTTGTCAGGCGGAAGATGTGTTGTCGTAAAGAGCAAATTCATTTATTGGCTTTTGTTAAACACAATTTTAAGTACTTTACATCGATCATAATTGGATACCAGAGCCCAAATAACAATGCGTACGCAACAGCTGCCCTTCCATCAAAAAGTTTTGTTTTGAATATAATATGATGGGCAAAAAAGAATATGGGCCTGACCAAAGGAGGGCAAAAGGAATTCAGCATTTCCCTGGCATTGTGGCGGAACTTTTGTTTAACTGGAGGAAATTCATTATCGTTAGTTCCTGTTTTCGGGTCATCGTGTTTATGCCCTTTTTTATTGTATAATTCAGCGGCTTCAATCTCAGCGTTTTGAATTTGTTTTTTTAACCAATAACCTATTCCACGATGGTCGTGATGTATAAGTTTTGCCCGGATTAAAGGGGAATTAACAGGAGCAGAGCAGAATTCACGAGCACCATAGGACTGCCACCTAATCTTTTCCTTCCTTACAAGCCTTAGATGAGGATACATTGCATTTTGAACAAGTCTACCGAAAAAATAAAAGTCAAAGCTGAGGTAAAAACTCAGACAATGTTCCGGGGCATTTTGAGTTCGATGTGCAATCTCTACAGCACCGGCTGGAGTTAACTGTTCATCAGCATCGAGAAAAAGTACCCATTGATGTTTTAACAGGCAATTATCCAAGGCCCAGTTCCGTTGTTCTGCCCAGTTTTTCCATGGATTGGAGTGAATGTGAACATCAAACTCCCTTACAATATCAAGTGTTTGATCTGTACTTCCGGAATCTACGATATGGATGTCGTCGGACCATCCCTTGACGCTGGCAAGCGCATACGAAAGGTTCAATTGCTCATTGAATGTAAGAATTATGACAGATACTTGTGATTTTGCATTTTCAGGCAATCTTTTAATCTGGCTATCATTTATTTTTTTGCCCATAAATTCAGGTAAAGTCCTTTGCCGCATATATATAAAGGTAATATTTGAGCATATTTAACAATAGTGTTTGGAATATATCTTAGGTAGCCTTTGAGATTTATTCTGTCGGAAAGAATTGGCTATTGATATTTGACTTCGGTAGTTTTTGTCGATAAATCATAGCCCTAATTTATGTGTCTGCAAATACCTGCCAAGGACAAACAGGCTCCACGGCCTAAACCATCCTATTCTTTCGGGCCGGGAACAGAACTGCTCCCACAGGTCAAGAAGCACATTTTTCTTCATCACATTGCAGTTACGTTGAAGTGAACTAATACCTTCGGTAATTTCATTTTTCAACTCTTGCTGCATCCAGTTTTTCAGTGGCAGTGTAAAGCCTTGTTTGGAGCGATTTGCGATACCTTCCGGGAGCCAGTTTCCCATAGCTTCGACGAATCTTGCTTTGGGTGTATTTTGTGGAATTCGTGATTCGGGTTCAAGGTTCAGCGAACCTATAGAGAACTCAGAATCAAGGAACGGTAATCTTATTTCAAGTCCGTGGGCCATTCCCATAACATCCGAGTCGCGAAGCAGCGTCTGTCCCATATAGGCACGCATTTCCAGTCGTCCCACAGCATCGTGAATTTTGCTTCCATCGATCAAGGTCAGCAAATCCTGAAAGTATTCGCTGTCCAGAGCACTGTCCCATTCTGGTTTGACTAATTCGGGCGCTATTTCTCTTATCTGTCGCCACGAAAAGATTCGCCGTCGAACCAGGTAATAATTTAATATATTTGCCGGAGCATCAAAAAAGTCGGCTAATTTGGCTGGTTTGAGTGCAAAAAGATTGCACTTGCCCAGCAGGTGCGCTGCCGGTTTGCGAATCAAGGATAGAAATCGGCGCATAGCAAGCATCTTGGGGACATCACGAAATAAGTGGTAACCTCCAAACAATTCATCTCCACCCACCCCGGAGAGAACTGCTTTCAGTCCGGTCTGACTGGCTGCCTGAGAAATCAGGTATGTATTAATTGCATCTCCCGTAGGCTGGTCCATCGCATCAAGGGCCTCAGGCAGCATCTGTAACATTTGCTGCCCGGTGACAGGTATTTGAAAGTGTTCTGTTCCGGCCCATTCAGCCATTTTCCCGGCATACTCTGCTTCTGACTCGTCCGGCTGTTCGGGAAATATGACACTAAGTGTTTTAATCCTGGTGTTAGACCGCCGAGTGGCTGCAGCCACTATTGATGAAGAATCTATACCTCCAGATAGGAACAAACCGAGTGGAGCATCGCTGATGAGATGTCTGTGTACCGCAGAGAGAAAAGAGTCTCTTAGTTCCTGTGACGACAATTTTTTTTCTCTTTTAGAATATCTCCAGTAAATATCATAACTCTTGGTTCCATCCGGCTTACAAAGCATATAACCGGCAGGTTTAAGAACCGAAACACCTGAAACAATAGTGTTTGGCTCCTGGACGGCACCGTAGGCTAAATAGCTGTGAATAGCTGCTAAATCGGCCTTACGGGGTACAAGGCCGGAAGCTAATAAGGTCCGGACTTCTGATGCGAAAAGAAGCAATTTACCGATGCGGGTGAAATAGAGCGGCTTTTGGCCGTAGCGGTCGTGAGCTATCAACAGCGTTTGTTTTCGCTCATCCCATAGTGCCAATGCGAACATAGCATTTAGTTTTGGCAGGGCGTCGACACCTTCCTTTTGAAGCAGTTTCAATACGACTTCGGTATCTCCGCTGGAAACGAAGCCAAGGCCGTCGTTGCTGAGTCGGTCACGAAGCTCGCGAAAATTGTAGCACTCACCATTATAAACAAGAACGAAATTTCCATCCCTGGAAATCATAGGCTGGGAAGCAGCCTCGGAGAGGTCCAGGATGGCCAGACGCCGATGACCCAATACACAGGTTCCGGAGTCAGAGACATAAATACCCTGTCCATCAGGTCCACGATGAGCCATCGCATCGATCATTTTGTGTACTGCATTTTCATGTTCTATAGCACCATGACCGAGAATGCCTGCAATACCACACATATTATGTTATTTGCCTTATCTTTACTTTACTGTTTGTTGTGAGCTGTAAGTAAGTTTACTATTTTTGGATAGATTATTTTTTTTGCATATCTTCGCTGAACATATTCACTGAGACTGTTTTGAGATGGGACTTTAAGTTTTCCTTGAAGGTAATCTTGTATCTTTGTTCTTAGTATTGTTGCGTTGTTGGCTGGTACAATAAATTCCGGCAATATTTGCTTGAGGATCTCCGGAATCGCTCCGATATCCGTTGCAACAACGGGGCAATCCATCGCAAGAGATTCCTGGATAATTAATCCAAAACATTCCAGCCCAACCGTCGGCAAAACAAATAAGTCGGCCGCCTGATAAGCTAACATGAGTTTTTCATCGGACAATCGTCCGGTAAATAATATTTGAGCAGGATTAGCACCGGCTTTTTCTGCTTGTTGCTGTAACTTTCTTCTCAAGGGGCCATCTCCGGCAATTACAAAAAGGCATTTGTTTTGAAGTGCCAAAGGAATAACAGCCTTAAGAGCAATGTCAAGTCCAGTGCGAGGAATGCAGTTACGCAGAGTAAAGAGGACTGGAATGTCTTGAGGCCATTGTAACACTTGGCGGGCCTGCTGTTTTGTTTTACTTCTTTTATATTCCGGTCGAACCCAGTGGGGGATAACTGTTGTCTTGTTTTCAAAGCCATGAAACTTATGAACTTGCGATTCGGTAAATTCAGACAAAGTGTGAACAGCAGAAGCTTTTTGCAAAAGTCTATTTTCAAATCGCCAGAGTATATTTAATCCGAAACACAGCTTTATCCGACCAATAAGTCCTTGATGGGCCCAATTGATTTTTTGTTCAGGTACAACGGGTGAGTGAACAGTGTATACACAGCTCCGAATATTTGTCAAAGCCTTCATGACAGCTGTACCCGTGAATAAGGAATGTATATGAACGACATCCCAAAAGGTCTCTGTCAACCATTCGTTCGCAGCCTGAAAAGCTGCTTTGATCTGATGGGCACCTGAGAAGATATTCCATCTTGATGATTTTGGGACTTGATAATAGAGTATCCGTATTCCTTCTTTTTCCGATTGATGTGTTTGAATAGCCCCGTTTTCAGGTTTTTTGCAGAACATGGTAACATCATGACCTTGTTCTCGCATCATCAGGGAAATGTCCCATGCAACTCTTGCAGTTCCACCCGGATAATCATAAAAATGACTGTCAACAGCACAAAGGTAATTCATATTACTATCTGAATATAATGACAGGTTTTCATGTGGTCAGTAATAATATCAAGAACTATGCTCGTGGTTCGTTGATAGATTAGTAAATAGATTTGAGACTCGAAGTTTGTCTTGTTTTCCTGCCGATCCATGACTCAAAAAAATGCGATATTACAAGTATAATAAGTATTTTAAGTATCCACGATAAATGGGAAACTGCAGGATCTACCTGGATACGGACTATAAGCAGGCAGAAAAAGATCAATATTGCTGCATTCACGCGAGAAAGATGCAGTGTAAATAATTGATCCACTAACCTGTATATAAACCCAAGCACCAAAAAGACAGGTGCAATCCCAAGCCAGCCAAAATTGATATATGCTTCTCCAACTGTTGTAATAGGGGCGGAACCTTCTTGGCCTGGATGTCTGGTGATTGGTGAATATTCGAGAACTTCTTTATCCCTTGGATTATCTGTATCAGGCGGAACGGATTCTTTGCTGATTAACTCGTTATAGTTGATCATGAATTTTGGGCGCTTATGGTATAAAAAGCTTGGGACAGGTATCCATAGTATCATTTTGTATGTCTTGCCATTTTGAAAAGGGACGTATTTGGGGGCAGATATAAAACAGCCAGCAGCAAATTGACCATCATGTAACCGGTCAAGTACTATATTAAGGGCTTGTTTAGTACTTATTTTTTTTTGCTCATGTAAAGCTTTTTTTGAAGCATCAATGACCGAAACTTTATCCACAGAAGATGCTGTTAGGAATACGTCACGGTAATAATTCATGAACACCGAACCAACAAACAAAACAAATAAGAAACAAAGCACGTAACCTATTGGGATTTTTTTTCGAACGAAGAAATACACGAATATTATACATAACAGGGTAATTAGCAAACCCTCACGTTTTCCGGAGGACAAGTGCCAGCCGATCTCGAGAATCAAGTAAATAGCAGGCAGGATTTTATTACGGACCCTTTTTCCTTCGAAAAACCTGAGCGACGCGTATGCAGTGATTATTCTTCCGAGAAAAGATAGTACCGCTACAGGGGAAAAAAATGATGAGTATTTCATAAAATTTGAGGCGTGGTAATAATATGAGTTTGTAGCCAGTATGACTGCTCTTGAAAACCAGACACAGAGTGACAGAAGAACAATAAAAAGAGGTAATTTTCGACAGTTATTGGTTGAAAGACCTCGTTCTCTCGGCGGTTTAATAGAAAAGGGCAGGTTGAAGGCAGTTTGGGCGATTAAAACTGCCAAAAGCATTTCAGGGAAAAAGCTGCGTACTTGCTTTGTGTGAAAATACAGAATGTCATCGAAGAAACCTGTGCCGAAAATCAGGCTGGGAATTACGAATTGTGCGAGATGGCCAACGGTTAGTAAGATATCGGGATGAAAAGGGTCACGCAACACATTTCGTGTCAGCAAATGCAAAGACAATGCCAACAGTACCAGCGTACCAAGGCTGACAGTACGGAGAATATAGTTCCCTCGTTCAATACCTGTCAGCAATAAATACCCTGCCAAAATACACAGACAACTTGCCCAAAAGCTCAGCATTGGTGGGGAAGTCAGATTGAAGCGTTTTTGTCTGCCATTGCAGGTTTCTATTGTAACTGTTGTATTAATCCCGGACTGGTTCAATTTTCTAATTTCTGATGCCCTCAATTTTTTCCAGTATTTCTTTCAGACGGTCCTGGTAGCTGTATCCACTTTTCAAGCACCGCTGTCTGCCCGCGTCAGCGATTTCCTGGCGTTTCTGTGGGTTATCAAGGTAATACCTGACTTTTTCAACAAGTTCTTCAATGGAAGAAAAAAACTCAGCCTCTTTGCCTTCTTCAAACAATTGCATATGTTCTTTTGTGCGTTCGGCCAACATAAATGAACCGGAAGCGGGAATTTCAAAAGACCGAGTCGTCGTAGTTTCAGGAATAAGCTTTGAGAGGAAACCAAGACATATAGACGCAGAAGAAAGTGCTTTGCAATATTCCTCACCCAAAACACCGTTGCCCATAATAATTTTCTTAGCCCAAAGATGCCGGTATGCATATCGTGACCAATAACCTCCCCAGATTTTTACGCCGCTACCCATATCTACTATGGCTTTGATACATTTCGCACGATATCTTTCATAATGACCTACAAAGGCAACGTCTGTTTTGTATTTCAGAACATCTTCTTTTGTTAGTTGTCTGGGACAAAAACGATTTTTATTGTAAGACTGATGAGTTAGATGAACAGACCTTGCACCAAGATTCCCGTGAAGACCGACTTCAAAAGCCTTAGTTGTAAAAATCATATCATAAAGCGGAATGCTTTTTATATAATGTCTCGACCTGTGAAGCATTATTTGAGGATCAGGAGTATAATGGATTAAAAAAGCAGAAGTAATTTCCTTCAGTTTTTTCAATGTTGTTGGCCAAATCAAGGTAGCTTTATCAAACCAGATATGCGTTATGCCGTTTTGTTTAGCTGCAGTTTCCAGCAAATCCTGATTCAGCTTCCTGACATTGATCCCCATCTTTAACCGATGACGTAAAGATCTTGTAATTCTCGTGCCAGCCTCGATGTACGATGAGGTATCAAATGGCAAAACATTAAGACCAATATCTCGCATGGCACACATACGGTCATAACATGTTTCTCCTTCGTAGAGAGTCCCGACATAGAGAAATTTCATATTCGACATTGTATTTTCTCGACTAACACGACAAATGTTAGTTCGCTGTTGCAGCTGATTTGCAGCTTTCTTGTGCCCTGGTTCCAATCGTCTCCAAAATGCCATCGATTGCTGATTGCACTGTAAATCCGGATATCCGGCGGAGAGCCTGGGCACCAAGTTGTTTAGATAATTCGGGATTCTGAATCAATCGCTGCATGCAAGAGGCAAGTGCACGGCTGTTACCCGATGGAAAAACAAAACCTGTAATACCATCCGGGACCAAATCAGGGTAACACCCAACCATATCACTGACAATGACCGGCAAACCAAACTGCATCGCTTCATTGACGACAAGACCCCATGTCTCATAATATGATGGTAGAACAAAGACGTCTGACGCAAGAAAGTATTGCCCAAGTTTTGTTTGGTTCACAAAACCCTTAAATAAAAAGCGTGAACCTAAAAGATTGACCCCTCGTTTTATTACCTGCGACTTTAGTGGTCCATCTCCCAGCACTATCAAGGCTACGTTATCGTTACAAGGTAGCTGTTCCAAGGCATCTAAAAGCAGTAATATTTCTTTGCGTGGGATTAGTTTCCCTGAAAAAAGAAAAGTAAAATGATTATCCGCCAATCCAAGTAGCTGCCGAGTTGAAGCTCGGTTATATCCACTACTCTGTGCTAAAAAACGTGCTGTATCTACGCAGTAAGGTGAAAAGAAAAGTTTTTCTTCTGGAATATCGAATGCCTCCAAATGCTGCTTTGCATCAGTTCCAATATAACAGAAGGCATCTACGTGGGAATAAAACCATTTTAGATATTGCCGGCGAAGGTATGTTTTTAATAAACCTCTATTTTTTTTCATAGTCGAGAATTCCCCCCTCATAATGACTTTGATACCAAGACTTCTGGATGCAGAGAGTACCTGTCGCTCAAAAACGTGTGTGTAGCCCTGCAAAAACACGTAATGATACCTCCCTTCCCTTAATAAACTTTTTACATTACGTATTTTAATATTAGTGTGTTGTCTGAACTTAGTATTTCTTGCAATAAATACACTCTTATAACCATCAAGCAAAGGTATATCCCAAGCAACCGGCACTCCAAAATCTTCATCAAGACCACCTCTTACACTATGGTCACTAAAGTAATAAACGATGACATCAAGCCATGGTGTTTCAGCAAGCGCTCTCCAGATTGGTACCTGATATTGAATGGGATGGGTTGCAAAAACAGCTAAGCGCGTGTTCATAATCTGTTGGCCGATATCAGAAAAACCCTCGTAAAAACACTGGTTCCACAACCACCTGTTTCTATAAGGTTCCATGCCTTTATTAACAGCCGTACTACCTGCCATGCCACAAGGCGCATTGCTGAGACAAGACCGTGAATAACCGGTCCTGTTTCCCTTATTTCAATGTTACAAAAATGACACAGATTCAAAAGACGTTGTAAACCCACGGGTGCAAAATGTACTTCATGTGTGAAATCCCCGGAAAACACCGCCGCTCCAAAAATGCTTTCGCCATTTGGCAATTGTAAAATAAGACGACCATGCGGCTTAAGTGCCTTGTAACAAGCATCAAGAAAACGCAATACCTCATCCTTTTGAAGATGTTCAACAATATCTAATCCGATTATCAAATCATATGTTTTGTCAACTTTTTCCAGGAAATCGAGTATGTCGGCTTGAACTACAGCTTCTACAACCTTTTTTGCCAATTGCACCTGTTCGGGACTGATATCAACTCCTGTAACGTTGGTATATTTCCTTGCTTTGAAGAAATGCAGCAATCTACCGCTGCCACATGCAACCTCTAGTATGGATGCATCTTTTCTCTGCGGCAGCCAACCTTTCAGATATGAATCATAGCCCTGTTCCCAGCGTTTTATTGTGCGAGAGTTAAGTGGTGCTTTCAGATTCTGAGAATAGGACGTGTATTCTTTGTATATTCGCTGTCTGTAGTTTGGTTTGTTAGTGGTCATTTTTTACCATGAGGTCGTTCGTTTTTCTGAAATATGATAGGGCCTGTTCTGACGAAAAATCGAGAGAACCACCGGGGATATGAAATGCAAATATCACTGCGGGACATAAACCATAAAATTGCATCGTAGGGATCCATAGAATTAAGGGCGTCAGAATCAGATACCCAATAATTGTCGTAATTTGGTTTCAGTTTTCTATATTTGAAAGGAACAGGTTTATTCCTGAAGAAAAACTGAACGGCTCGGAGTAAACGCCTTGGGAAAACATACATAGAACGAAAGAGCACGGAATTGCGCAGGGGTATTGACAGTTTAACAATTTTGCCTTTGAAGTCGAAGTCACGATAGGAGCGAACAGAATAACCCATAGCCGCCCAGGGCCTGCATTGCCAGGCTGGTGCTAACAGCAAAAATCCTTGATTTTTTAACACGCGGTGCATTTCTTTCAGGGCCTTTTCGGGTTCTGGAATATGTTCAAGGACAGCATAACTCCATATAGTATCAAATGAGCTGTTTTCAAAAGGTAACTCTGTTGCATGACATTGGAAAAAAGGTTTATGAAATAAGTTCGCGACGACCTCGGAAATATCGACGCCTGTGTAATCCGTAACCACATCCTGAAACGCTCCACGGCCGCATCCGACTTCAAGGCACTTTTTGTCATGGAGTTCAAATTCGTCGACAAATGCTTTCAGTATGGGATAGAAAGAATGGTCTTCGGGTTTTTCTGCAGTAGAATAGCATCCGGTAGTATATTGCTTATCGTAGAAAGTTTTGAGTTTGTCGGTCATAGGCTTATGAGATGAAGTTTTCGGGATTAGGGAGATTGTTTAGGCTTATGATTCCTTCCACCATTTAATCTGCGGAAAGATATTTCTCAACGATTGTTTTACGGCTAAGTAGTTTGCCTCTATGAAAGTTTCTAATTCATGGTCCCAACGAGGATAAAACTCTATGCCTCTGGGAGTAATCTTGCCAATGATAAAACCAAGTGGTAACAAAAATTCAAATGCATCACGTAGAAAATGGCGGCTGTCAATCCATTTATAGTTGTATTCAAACTGAAGAATGTCAATCGCTCCCGAAGCAAGCATGTTATTGCCACCATAAATTACTTCCATATCATGGCCTTCCGTGTCGATTTTAACAAGGTCTATATGTGAGATATTATTCCTTAAACAATAATTATCAATTGTTTCTGTCTGAACTTGCTCAACGGTATGTTTCGTAGAGTCGGTTGGAGGGGATAGGCTGTTTGCCCCGATATTTGGTCCGAGAGAAAAAAAAGGGCGCTCGTCTATAGAAGATGATAAGGCAAGCTTGTTCGATTTTATGCTGCCGCTTAGGTTCCAGGCATGCAAATTGTTTGCCAATGTGGAATAGGTGTCGGCACAGGGTTCAAAAGTGTGGACGATAAGAGAGGCGGTGTTGCTGGTTTGCTCAAATAAAGAATGTGTCCAGGTTCCAATATTGGCACCAACATCAAATATACAAATACTTTCGTTGTGTTTCAGTTTTTCAAGGACAGTTGACCGTACCATCATCTCGCCATTAGTCGCTGGATTATTATTTACATCCAGGCGGGACTCATTATTAAGGAAACGTGCGAGCCTGACAAGATTTCTTCGGCCTAATGCGTGCCAGAGCACGTTCAGCAGGAGGGATTTGGCAATTGTCTTGATCAAATTGTTATTTCCAGGTTTATCAATATTTTATTGGTTTTGTTTGAATACTATTTCGTAACGGTTTTTGGTTTTTTTAGTGTGATTGCGGCCATTATCATGCTGAGTATCAACATACTCAGGTAATAGACGGGGCATGCCATTGCAGCTCCAATCAAATTGAACCGGCGAATGAGAAAGTAAACTGAGAGAACACATACGACTGCTCCAAAGGAGTGAATTATGAGTAGAAAGCCGGTACGTTTATAAGCAATCAGGATGCTCTCAAAAATCTGTGTAATAACTTGAAAAGTAATTCCAGCGGCGATCAGTGTCATAAGGGATACAGCACTTCGGTATTCTTTGGCGAGCAATAATGCTGCAATTATATTGCGGAGGAAAAAGACAGCTACGACACCAACACCACAGACTAAAGCAGTTATAGTCAGTTGGGTTTTGAGAAGTTTTTTTGCCAGGTTAATATTTCCGGCAGATACAGCCTGGTAATAAGGAGGCCGTAAGGTCTGACCAATGATACCGCCTGCCATCAAAAACGGCATACCAAGCAGACCATAACAGGCTGCATAAATCCCTACACTCGCAGAACCCAGCATACCTGCGATTATATAGCGGTCGCTCAGCGTGCTGATCCATGCAACCAATGCCAGTGGAACAAGTGGCATTGCATAACGCCGAATATCACTGATGAGCTTTCTGTCAGTGATGAAGGTTTTACTTGAACCATTTGTGCCCTCTGGTTTTGCGGGCGATAAGTAAAAACGAAGCAGAATGACTGCGACAGCAATGAAATACCCCCAAAGTACGTGTTGGGTAGCGTCTCCGAACAGGAAGACCAGGGCGATAGCAAGTATTGGCTTTAGCCATGCTTCCAGTGAGAGCCAGATGGCAATTTCTCGCTGTCGTCGTGCGGCAGTCAAAAGGCTAATCTCAAAACTCTGAGTTATCTGAACGAGGAGAAATGCCGTCATCGCGAGAAAAACAAGGAAAGAAATACCATTCAATCGAGCGTAAATAGCACCACCAATCAGGAAAAGGCATGCAAGAGTACCGGTATTCCGTTTTAGCATCCGTGACACCGTACAACGAAGTTGTGGGAGTCTTTGCGACAAAACAGCTTCAGGATGAAATCTTTGGGCAGCCGATATCAGGGGTGAGGCAAAAAGGTTACCGCCGAGAGTTATGATGCCAATCAACAAGATAACCTTTCCGTAAATATCTTTGGATACACATTCGGTGATTAATCTTATGCCAACGAGTGTGCCAAGAGCAGCAAAGACTTTTCCAAAGGTAGACCAGCCACCTTCGTTCAGGAGTCTTTTTTGGAATGGAGACAGTATTAACATAGAACTATCAACAATATCTTTGTTGTAAACTCGTATACAGAAGCATTAGTCATCAATGAGTTTGGTCAATTCATCTCTGATGATTTTTGCCCAGGTTTGGTGGCCCTCGCTTGTGAGATGGCCTCTGTCATGGTATAAGCTTTTCATCTCATCTCTTGACAAGGTATATTTTTGTAATTCATCTGAGATATACACGGGTTTCAAACTATATTTTGCCAGCAGTTTTTGGATTGAAAGTGGCTTCGGGTTGTCTTTGAGTACGTAATCTCTCGATGGTGTAATAAAAATTAAATGTCTAAATCCTTTTTCCCTTATGAATACATCTAATTCCTTAAGTTTTTTGACAGCTCGTTCGGCTACGTAATCGATTTGTTTTTCAGTAGCAAAACTCTGCCATGGTTTATATCTTTTGTTATTCTGGTTACAGCAAAAGAAAAGCCATAGCTCAGCAAGAGCAAATTTGGGTGAGTTATTAAAAAACGGCAAACCTTGCAACTTTGTGATTCCCCTGTAGAAATCGTCTTCTGGAACTGTTGTGACATAAATATCAGCGGGGAGAAAGCCTGTTTCAACAACCAAGCCATATATGTTCTCAATGCCCCAGCCGTTTACGCCGGCGTTTCCACTTTCATAATCTCCAAGATCTTTTGCCGCCAAACATGAAAATAATTCTTTGTTGCTGATATAGGAACCGCCGTAAGTCACTGAATCGCCAAGGAATAAAATTTTATTTTCTGTTTTATCATTCCAGTCGTTTTCGGCCCTAAGAGATAAATTGTTGAATTTTATTTTTGAGCCATAAAAGCGGGAATACTCCCTGTTGGGTAGCGGTCTATATCCGTACAGTGGGTTGGAATCATAAAGAACCGGATGGCCTAATCCCATAAATACCTGGAGGAGAAATTCAAGCAAGGCTATTGATAGAAACACAAATATTAATATTATGATTGCAATGGTTTTTTTGCGGTTTTTTTCGAAAATGCTCTTTCTTTTTGTATTCACAGGCAATTCCTCTACTACGCCTATTTACCTGAGTTCAGAAACCGACTATCCCAGGAAACTCAAGTAAGGCAACCATAATATTACCACAGAGAGCCTTTGCGCCTTCTGTTATCAGTTTCTTTTGAATGGCAATAAATCCATTGTAAGTATATAGGTGAAGGTAGCTTCTAATATAAGAAGACTATTTTTTTGAACCGACCTTAGTGAAGAATAACAAGCTTTTCCAGGAACCGATTGCTTTTAGAAAAATTCCTGTGTAAATAATGTAGTTTATGATTGTAGAATGACGCTTTGCAAAATGCTTTTTGTGAAACAAATACATTGCACGATAAAATTCCAGAGTGGCTTTTCTACTATTAAATTTGCTGCACCCACCTTTATAGTGGATTATCTTTGCACTTGGATAATACATCACCAACCACCCAGCTTTTGTTGCTCTAAAACACCAGTCTAATTCTTCCCCGTACATAAAGAAATTTTCATCAAGGACACCGATATCATCAATAACTTCTTTGCGAATCATTAAGAAAGCGCCAGAAACAGCATCTACTTCGTGAGGTTTGTCGGGGTCCAAATATGTTAAATTATACCTTGCCATAGCCTCGCTTTTGGGGAACAAGAAACTTAATCCTGTAAGCCGCCAAAAGGCGATTTTCGGGGTTGGAATGCTTCTTCTACATGCGAGCTGTAGAGTTCCATCTTCATTCAGGACTTTACATCCAGCTATGCCAATTTTAGGATTTTCTTCCATGAATTTTACTGTCTTTCCAATAGCATTCCGTTTAATAAGAGTGTCCGGATTTAACATAAGAATGTAATCAGCGCTGGTTTTTGATATTGCCATGTTATTTGCTTTTGCAAAACCGACATTTCGAGTGTTTTCAATTATATGAACATCCGGGAAACAGTTTTTAATTGTCTTTATGCTATTATCGAAAGAATTATTCTCTACAACCCAAATATCAAAAGAAACGTCCTTTGTTTCTTTATATACAGACTCGATGCAGGCTTTTAAAAATTCTCCTGCGTTGTAGTTTACAATTACTATTGATAACATATGTCTGTCTTTATTACTTCCAGTTTAGATATTTTTTGAAGTCTCCGAATAAGGCATGAGGTTGTGTGGAGTACAATTGAATTCTGGAAGCGGCTCGTTTCAATAATCTTCTGAAATTTTTATTGTAATCATGAAATCGGTTTTTAATTTCTTTTTCAAGAATGTTGAATTGTTCCGGTTCGATTGTGTTTACCTGTCGAGTAGAGTCAACTTTATAATAATGATTTGGCAGCACTTTATAGAAATCATCTAAAGTCATTTCGGGTTTTACCAACCCTTTTTCTTTTCCAACGGCAAACATCAAAGTGCCTGGGAAGGGTTCATAAACTCCAATTGAAGCAAAATCCGGTTTTATTTCGTACATTAAATTCAGAGTTTCATATATATTCTCAACCGTTTCTCCGGGAATACCCATCAGAAAATAACCTGTCCAGTAAATACCCACTTTATTAAATAGTTTAGAAGCATTTCTTATTTGTTCATGTGTGATACCCTTGTTTATTTGCTGTAAAATCCCGGGATTTCCCGATTCAACGCCGACCTTTATACTGTTGCAGCCGGCTTTTTTTACTTTTCTTAAAAGGTCTTCGTTTACAAGATCAACTCTTGTGTTGCATTCCCAATTAATTTTAAGTTTCTCTTTTATTATTTCATCACACAGTTGCGAAACTCTTTTTTGGTTTACAGTAAAAGAGTCGTCCTTGAAAGTAAATTGTGTAGTGTTATATCTATTTTTCACAAACTTGATTTCATCTATTATGTGATTTGCGGTTCTGTAACTTACTCGTTTTGTATGAGTAGCACAATATGAACATGAATAAGGACATCCTCTGCTCGTCATAATCAATCCCATATCTTCCGAGGAGTACTTATTTTCATTTAGCAATAAAGCTCTATCAGGAAAAGGGAGTATATCAAGGTTTTTAATAGGTTCCCTATTGGGATTGTGGATAATCTGGCCTTGTTGCCTAAATGATAGGCCGGTAATTGATGTTAATCCTTTTTTGGCGGATTCAAGAGCATTTATGAGTTCGGAGGTTGTGAATTCCCCTTCTCCTCTCACAACGTAATCTATATGAGGAGAAATATTCAGTATTTCTTCAGCTTTGACTGTGGCATGGGGGCCACCCATAATCACCGGGCAGGCGCTATTAAGTTCTTTGCAGATTTTTGCCACGTGAAAAGCTGAAGCAGCGTAAGTTGTCCATATTGTGATTCCGACAACATCGGGTTTGAAATCTTTGATGTTTTGTTTGACTTCTTCCCAAACAGAATGATGGCTGTTTTTAAATGATTCCAAATAAGTGTTGTAGTATTTTGGTAGCCGTGTGTAATCAAAATTCTCCGGTTTATCATTGCAATCTGCGTCATATACCAAAACATGATGTCCCTGCTTTTTTAGAAGAGTAGCAAGGGAGGTTATTCCAAACGGGAAATAACGATTATAGAACCCGAAAATCCTATAAAAAGGGGGGTCAATCAGAAGTATTTTCATGTTCGTATGAGTCCGGCGATTTTTTCCTTTGTTAGATTCCAAAACATTTTTGGTATATCTTTGACAAATGGATGAAGGTAAGCATTTTTGAAGAATATCCAGTATCTTAGCAATTGAAACTTCTTGTATATCTTATATAGTTGTTCTCGGGACAAGTGGCGGGAAAGAATTATCGCCTTTTTATAATGTTTAGCAAAATGAACAGCATCCAAGACAGACCAATTATCAAAATGTTTGCTAATCAATCCTCTTTCTACAGCTTCAGACCAGACTGGAGTGCCAGGTAATGGTGTCATAACGTAGACGTTGAAATTTCGGAGAGGCACGGATTTTATAAACTTATATGTTGTCATTATTTCTTCTTTGGTTTCGATTGATGAGCCGATAACGAAGGCGGCATTTGGAGTTATACCTTTTTTAGCGAGGGCATTGACGGCTGTAATGTTATCCTGCACTGTCACACTTTTGCCTTTTAAGTATTCCAGGATACGGGGATGGCCGGATTCCAGTCCGAGAGCGACCGAGACAATACCAAGTTCTTTCATAAGTTTTACCATAACATTGTCAATAAGGTTGGATCTTGCTGAACATGAGAAGCGGACTTTTCCCAGGATGCCTTCTTTGGAAAGGATATCCGTCAAATCCTTTAATCGTTGTTTTTGGACGATGAATAGATCGTCGTAAAAACTAATGAGTTTTGCACCATAGTTATAATAAAGTTCCTTGATTTCTTCTGCTATGTAATGGGCAGAAGCAAATCTTGTAGAGGCCCAAAAGCGGCTTGAGGCACAGAAGACACAGCGGTAAGGGCACCCTCTCGAAGTGAACATCGAAAGATGAGAGCCTTTAATATTGAGCAATTCCCTCGCAGGCCTCGGAATATCATCGAGATTATCGATTAACGGACGTGATTGAGTAAATACCGGCTGCCCATTACTTCGATAACAAATTCCTTTGATTGACGAAAGATTGTCAGCATCAAATATCCCAGCTCTATCATATGACTGTACTAATTCAGCTATAGTTTCTTCGCCTTCAAACATAACTCCTACATCCATATCTCTTGAAATGGATTCAGGCATTAAGGAAATGTGCATACCTCCAACGATAACGGGTAAATTTTGTTTTTTGCAAAGCGCAGCATACCTTTTAGCGATACTATAATTTGGCGAAAGACAGCTGATACCAACTATATCCGGCTTGAAAGTTTTAAGAACAGTTTCGACATTGTTATTTATGACTTTAACTTCATGTGTATTTTTCCCAAGTTTTTTTCTAATATAACCTGCCAGATACCCTAAGCCCAATTGGGGGTATCTGACTTCAATTTCGACATGTGAATTAATTGCACTAACGAAAAGAATTTTCATAAGTACTTAGTGTTCCTCAACAGTTGGTTTCTGTTATCCAGAGAGTTGTTTGTATAGTTGCTGGTAATTTAAAGACATTTTTTGGGCATTTCCGTGTTCGTTAATGATATTTAAAGCAGCCTGTGAGCGCACCGAATAGTGCAGACTATCAATCTTAGTAAGCATTTGTGATAATGATTCAGCATTGCTGAGACTGAATACAACGCCAGCCTCTTTGTTGAAGTTTAGTAGCTCCTGATGAGCGGGTATATCTGATAGAATCACAGGTAGACCACAAGCCATTGCTTCCATTACGGCATTAGGACATCCTTCAGTTAACGAGCCAGATACAAATATATCCGCTGCTCCAAAATAATCTTTAACGTTTTCAACAAAGCCTATTATACAGACATTGTTGTTACCTGCAGCCAATTGAACACATTTTTGCCGTAACGAACCACTTCCAACTAATACGAGGACACTGTTCTGACTAAACTCACTTTTTAAAAATCCTTTTATTACAGTGAACGGATCCTTGGTTTTCGAAAGAAAACCCACACTCAAAAAGATACGTTTGTTTTGAGGTAAATTCAATTGTTCTCGTATGACAGCCTTTTCCTTTCGGCTGACAGGTTTGAATATTGTCTGGTCGACACCATTATATATAACATTTATACGTCTGGAATTTTGGTTTTGCACAAAATTCCGGATAGTATTCGAAACAGCAACGACAGCTTCACTTTTTTTGCAGGCCATTAAAAACGTTTTCATCATCATGCGACCCAGAATTGGGCCGAAAATATGGTTATAAGCTTGGCGACAAGTAGTGACGTGAGGTATCTCATGGAAATGGTTTGAACACAGCATAACAGAGCGATAATCGAAAGTGTGAATTAAGTTAATAGAGTTTTTATCTAATATTCTTTTTATTTTCTTTGGGCCCAGGAACATACTACTCATTCGTGATAAACCAATAGAGATGATTTTCACATCATTTTCTGTGAAAAGGGACAGTAAGGAATCAGGTGCTTCGGGCGAAAGAGTTATTATCAAAGGGCTGAACAATCGGCGGTCAAAGTGTTTAATGATATTATAAAGTTGGAAAATAGGCCCATGCCGGCGCAGCCTGCTAACCAGGTAACAAAGATTGATTCTTGAGGTTCTACTATGGCACATTAGATTTTCTAAACATGTTCTACAGCAAGATTAGTTTGCTTCTCTTGTTATTATCAGTCCAACCTGTCCGAAGTTGTTCATGCACCAATTAAGGAAAGGACGCAATGATTTAAATCTCACCAATTTATCAAGCAATGGATGTTTCTCCAATCCATATTCGTGAAGAGGAACAAAAGCCACTTTGAAATTATTTTGTTCAAAAATTGTTTCTATAGTGCGATAAGACCTGTAATATGTTTTATGTATAATATAGTCATAATAACCATTAGTTTTTTGAAGTGGACTTTTGGCCTGCAGTTCCTTCCATTTGGGACCTTTACCAAAAAGTACAAAAAGGAAAATATACACTTTACATAATATGTTTTTGGGCAGCCAATGGACAAATGGTAAACGAAGATGAATTTCCACAAAGTGTTTATGGGCGGGGAAAAAGTGCACGCCAACACCACCTGGAGCAGTTAACCTTTTAAGGTTTTCTGCAACCGCCTCCAAGTCCTGGATATGCTCAAACACACCATTTGAGAAACTAAAGTGAAAGTAGTTATCCGGAAATTTTGTTTCTTTGCCATTTTCCAGCAAAGAAAGAATAGCTTCGGGGTCATATCCACGCTGTCTAAATAAGTCTTTGCAATTATTAACAGGCTCGGAGTCAATATCAATCCCGAAAGCGCTATATCCGTGCCGCCTTAACCATGCTACTGTCCGGCCTCTTCCACATCCCCAATCTAAAATATTCATCTGGCTTTTATCTAAATTCATTTTATGTCGATAATATTCAATCAATCTCAATATTCTCTGGTTCATTGAGAAAGTAGACATCTCTTCTTCAGTTAGAACATCGTGTTTTGTCATAACAAGCTCTGGCATAATAAGTTATTACCTTATTGAGTGTTTAGCTTTTCAAAGAAAATATTATCAATTCTCTTATTCCACGTGTAATGACTAAGAAAATCCTTGTAAGCGTTTTCGCTGATAGTATTGCAAAGTTCTGTGTCCTCTTTAAGTTTTCTGATGGCCTGAATCCACTGTTGAACATTTTCAGGTTCACATAGCAGACAATTATAGTTAGGTCTTAGCACTTCCTGTAACACTTTATGATTTGAACTGATGATGGGTTTTTTGCTGGACATATATTCAAACATTTTCATCGGAGACATCCATTGAGATGTTTCAGCAGCAGTGTTTCGAGACACTATCACTTTTTTCTGATATGGTATTAGCAAAACGTCAGCAGCATTTCTAATCCTGTAGGTTTGAGTTGGAGGTAGATGTCCATAGAAATGAACATTCGATGAATCTTTTTGTTTAAATCTATAAATCTGTTTATCATTACCTCCAAAAAGATGAAAACCCACAACAGGTATTTTCTTGGCAATTTCTAGAATCATCTCGACTCCACTACCGCTGCGAAAGCTACCAATATAACAGGCATTGAAATCAAAGTTGCCATTTAGCTTTATGGCTTCAGTAAAATTAGGCTGTCTGTCAGCAGCGTCCGATGCGACAATCATTTGATTATCCGCCAAAAGCTTATCATACTTTTTAAGATACTCCTTTTTGAGTTCGTCAGAGATAAATACGATTTTATGAAGATTTTGGCTTTTTATTAACCGCTCTTCAGCCCATTTTCTTGGCCCTTTCCTGAAGATATCATGGACTTCATATATGACCTGCCTTCCCACTCGGGCCAGAATATAAAGGGCTATAACGTCCCTTCCATAGAAAAGTATATCTTCGTCACTTTTAGCCAGTTTTTTTAGAAGAGGGTAATACCGTACAGAAAGAAGGAAGGTTGAGCCTCTATGGTAACCAGTCTTTTTTGTAATGATTGAAAAGGTGTTTTCAAGGCCGTAATACTCAAAAACGTTGATATTTTTGTCGTAGGGTTCACCAGCCAACAACGTTACATCAAAATTAAACCTGCATAGTGCGTTGCACATTTTCATTATTTGGATGCTGTTGGCTTGTGTTGAGGGTATGATCGCAGTTGATAAATACACAAGTTTTTGCAATATACAATTCTCCCGATAAGAAAGATGGTGTTAAGTTATTGCGTAGGACTGAAATGTATATATGTAAAAGCTTTAACTCTATATGTCTTTTTATAGCGACAGTATATGTTCTGCAATGGTTTTGCCGGCTTGGCCGAGATTCGGCCCGGCTTCATTGGTGCGAATCTGAAGCCGTCCCTGTCTGTCTTTTTCTGGGTTTATAAGATATTGATCGATATAATCTATCAATTCCCGAGGATTATATGCAACTTGAACACCTTTGGTTCGCAGGATTCTTTGATTATGTGTTTGTGCTTCATCGATTGAAATATTATAACGTGCTTTCTTCGGAGCTTTGTAAGAGTCGCCCTCAAAACACACATTGACAATTGGCCTGTCAAATACGCTGGCTTCAACATTGACCGAGGAGAACATATTGATCACTACGTCACTATACTTCAAGATAGAAGCCAATACTTTGATCTCTTCCTGAGGCATAGAGTACTTAAGACCCTGTGAATGGATATCAGGTTCATTTAAAATAAGTTCGGAATATTTCTTCTTTAAATCGTAAAACTGGTCAATGAAGTTTTGGAATACAAACATCCCATTGGTTTTTCGAAAGTAAACGGGATGTAGGCGAACAAGAAGTTGGGCCGGAGCACTAAACTTTTTCTCTCTAATTGCCTCCATGATAATACGGCAGATATCCATATTATAAGGATATCCATTTGGTGATTTTGCAACAAAGAAAAGCAATTTTTTGTTTTTTTCAAGGCCCATATGCTTACAAAAAATATCCTTTTCCATAAAAGATTCAGCACGACAATAGTGATCGTAATGCGCAACACCTCCGACAAATATTTTATTCGCAGGAACATCATTTAACTCAATAAGCTCCTTTTTCATATTTTCAGTCCAAGCGACTACGTGATCCGGAATATACCCTGGCATTCCTTTCGTTGTGGTATTGTCCCAACTCAATATCACTGCAACCGTTTTTATATTATATCGGCAGGCTTCACGCAGCAGAAACTGGTCATAATCTAAAATCCCCATGCTGGATGTTATTAATAAATCAGGTTGATATTTTTCAAAAATATCTTTATGAAGAGATGGCGAGAAAAAAACGCGCTCTATCCACAAAATAAGTTTTCTAAGGACTTTCGACCGTCTGGACAGCATTACCTGGCAGTGGAGTACAAATAACCTGATTCTCCCTAATACACTGGTGAAAACTTTTGTGTAATCATCTAAGAAAATCTGATAATGGTCTTTCGCTGTTTGAATATCGTAACGACCATTTAAGACGTAAAAGCGAACTAACTTCAGCCAGCGTTCCAGGGGGGTCTTGCGCATATACTCTTGACACTTATCTATATTATAACGTTCGAAGATAACATTGTCATATTGGTTAAAAGGTTCATAAAAATTATCATCCGGATTTGGGACCAGGACAATGATACGATTGCCCGAAGCTTGCAGTGTCTTGAATATATCTGTTTGTAAGAAATAACGGGCCACAAAACCCTGATTAATCGGTATAAGAAAAGTCTTTAACTTCATTCTTTTTCCTTTTAACTGGTTGATACTCGGTTACTTTTATCTTTGCTCTCTTACTCAAAATAAAATCAGCAACTTCGCGGACACATCCGTCTCCTCCTTTGGCCGAACATATATAATCTGCTTTAGCTTTGCACTGACGGATTGCATCCTTCGGTACAGCTGCCAGGCCGACATAGTCAAGTGTCTCAATATCATGAATGTCGTCGCCGATATAGCAGATTTCCGAAGGCACAAGTTTTAGCTTTTTGGCCAATGACTTTACAATTTCCAACTTATCCGTTACGCCCTGGTATAGAAAATCAACACCTGTCTTTTCAGCTCTACAGGAGACAATTTTTGTGTCCTCTCTTGTAATCATGCCGGTTTTTATCCCAGCATCTTTAAGCAAGGCGATAGCCTGCCCATCACGAGTATTAAATTTTTTCGAAACTTCACCGGCATATGAATAATACATTCCTGCGTCAGTAAGGACACCATCAACATCCGTGAGAAAAAGCTTAATGTTATGCGTATCAGCCTTTTTTGGAAGCTTATAAAGTATTTTTTTCTCAGGAAGTGGGTTAAGATTCCGGTCCCATTTAAGCTTTTTTCGCTGTGGCATTTCGACGTTAAGTATTTCCTGGTGCTTATACGACGAGGCTTTTTTCACATTTTGGAGATTACGGTTCAATTTGCGCAGGCCATCGGGTTCCAGAGAAGCCGCGTGGTCTGTTCCCTTCCAGGTACGGTCGATGGTAAAGTGCCTTTCAATATAAGTTGCACCAAGCATATATGCTCCGAGATCAATTGAAATTCCATTATGATGACCGGAAAAACCAATAGCATATACATCATTTCCATATGTTTTGATAAGTCTCTTGATTTCCAGCAAACAGACATCTTCCGCTGCTACCGGATATCCGGATGTACAGGCATAAAGTATTAGATGACACAGACGATTGCATTTTTGAAAAATGTTGACAATCTGATGTTCTTCCTCCCTTGTGGTCATACCCAAAGAAAGGTGTATCATTCCGGAATAATTCCTACACAAATATTCTGTCAGCTCAGAGTTGGTATTAATTGCAGAGGGCACTTTGATAAAATCGGGATTTAATGACATGATATCCTTGAGCGAAGTCATGTCGTATACAGAGCATCCATATGTCATTTCCCGCTCTTCACAATAGTTTTTTAACTCACGATGTTGTTCAATAGTAAACTCAAGGAACTCTCTGTGCTGGCCATATGTATCACCGTAAGAATGCATCGGCACCGGATGCGGCAAGTTGTATTCCTCTGGTGTTAAAATTTCTTTGGGATCGCGCTTTTGGAATTTTACTACATTAACCTTACAAAAGTTTTTTGCAGTATCTATAAATTCTTTTGCTAAATTAATATCTCCTTTGTGATTGCATCCTATTTCTGCAATAACTGTTGGGTTTTCCATAAGCCTGTTCTCCTTTTACAGTGCTGTCCATCCGCCATCAATAACCAAGTTTCCACCAGTCATATATGATGAGGCATCAGAAGCAAGAAATATTACTCCTCCCCAAAACTCTTTTTTGTCTGACATACGTCTAAGTACAGTACGTTGAGCATAGTTATCAGCAAAATCTTTGTCGTGATTATTATAAACGCCGCCGGGCGTTAAGAGATTTACCCTGATCTTCGTTCCTGCATAATATGTCGCTAAATACTTCGTAAAGCCGATGATACCTGCTTTGCAGACCGAGTAAACCACTGGCTTATACGTTTGTTGCGATTGATTTTTCTTTTTGTAAATACGCTGGTCCGGGCCAACGAGTCCATAATTGGAACCAAGATTGATTATCGAACCTCTCTTCTTTTTTTCCATAAGTTTACAGACTTTTTGAGTAAGAAGGAACGTTCCTGTGAGGTTTACATCTATGGAATACTGCCAAAGTTCCTTAGGAAAGTTAGGGAAGCTGGAAAACTTTGAAATATCAGAGTTTTTTTCAAATTTTGGGTCAACAGCAGCACTGTTGACCAGAATGTCAAGCTGCCCATATCTACTTTTGATAAGGTCAATACATTCATCTATCGAGCTTTGGTCGGTGACATCAGTATACCGGGCAATGATGCTGATTTCCGGCAGAGTCCTTTGAATCTCTTTGGTAGTATTTTTCATCTTTTTTTTGTCGTTGTCAGCTAACACTATGTTTGCTCCTGCTGAGGCTAAGGCCTTACAGAATTCGGCACCTAATAAGCCCGCACCACCGCTGACGAGTGCAGTTTTGCCCGTTAAATCGAAAGGCGTTCCCGAATATGGGCCAGGTTCTTTTTTCACAAATGTATGACCTCCTTTTGCGACAACGAAGCTTTTGCTGCCAAAGCTATTTTAAGCACATTTACACCATCTGTCAAAGGAACTCGAACAGAAGCTCGATTTTTAACAGTATCCAGGAAATTTTTCATAATAGCAATAAACAGGTCATTGCGTTCCCAATTTTCTGAAAGGTTTGATTGTTCTATCACAGAACCATCTTCCTGAACGACACTTGCCTGTCCCGAATAATAATCCCAGAAAATCTGCCCCTTTTCCCCCACTACATGCATCTTCCTGGCAGGAGGTTTGCGCCAATAATCCATACGCAACTGAATAGGCACTTTTTGCTGCGACCATAACGATATCAGAGCGGTATCTTCAACATCTATTTTTAAAGGCGTTAAATGCCCCCCAATCGCGTAAACTTCCTTCATCGGCCCCAGGAGCCAGTACAAATAATCCAGTTCGTGAATCAAGGTCAGGATAACACCGCCGCCCAGCTTGGTTTGCGCAGCATAGCTTTGTTGATAATCCTCCCAGGGATGCCACGAGGGAAGAGATTCTCCCGTATCAACATATACAGAAAAAATACGACCTATTACTTTTGCCTGTATCCATTGCTTTATAGCCTCAATATTAGGATGGAAACGAAGCTGGCATCCGACCATCACCACACGTTTTCTTTTCTGCGCAAGCTCTATCAAGCGATCGACACCATCCAGTGAGTTTGAGACTGGCTTTTCCAGATACACATGGCAGTTTGCTTCAAGAGCTTTTATTGCAAAAGGCACGTGATATGAAGTGGGGTTTGCAATAATTACCATATCAGGGTTATCTTCCAAAGCCTTGTTATAATCTTCAAAGATGCGAGTATTTTTATCAAGTATCTCAGTAGGCGGCGGCAGTTTTCTCGAACGAAATGCTGACAGATTGTCAACACCTAATCGGCTCAAATTATTAAGATGTCTGGTTCCTATTGAACCTAATCCAACAATTAGTGCCTTCATAATTTCAGACAGTTCTTTTGATAAATTTTTTCTGCCAGTTCAAAGGTTACTTGGTTATCGATGTCAATGATATGCGTATCCTCGATGACCAAGGATAATATTTTGTCCCCAGTCATAGAATGCTTTTTAATCAAGGTGGTTCTTCGGGTAACGTCTACATACCCGTTCTGCCAATAGACTTTTGGCAGTTTTTGTCTTGGTTGATTCCATTGTTCATATATATCAATTTTAATCAATGGTGACAAAAAGCCATCCTTATCAATACTCCACATTTTAAAAGGATTTTGGCTTGGTGTGCATACAGAGCGAACGGAATCTGCACGTGGATTTTCTATAAGCTTATGAATAGCTTTTTCGACCATAACTACAGTTCTTAATGGTGATGTGGGTCTTAAATGAACAATGATGTCAGGCTCATACCCTTCATTTGCCTTCAGCCAATCCAGACAATGAAGAAATACCGGAAGATCGAGTGCATCATCTTGCGCAAATTCAGCAGGCCGAAGAAAAGGAACTTCAGCACAAGCTTCTTTGGCTACTGTTGCTATCTGTTCCGAATCCGTACTTACAATCGTCCGGTCAATGGTAGAACACCCGAGAGCCGTCTCGATACTGTGAACCAAAAGAGGCTTGCCACAGAACGACTTGATGTTTTTTAACGGGATAGATTTTGAACCACCGCGAGCTGGTATAATTGCGACAACTTTCATTTTGCGTTATAACCCTGAAGATATATTACTTACTGTTTAATTACATAATAGCGATTAATTATACTTGATTTTAGAATTTTTTCTTTTCCTAAGAAGAATTCGTCGATAGCTATTTTTGCCCCTGAAAATTTCTCTACTTTATGGTATTCATCAAATGCGATTATGCCGCCTTTTACTACTTTGGGGTAAAAGAATTTGAGTGTTTCCTTGTAGGACTGGTATAAGTCAACATCAAGATGTAATAGCGCAATATTACCACCCCTGTATCTGGTTAGGCTTTCTGAGAAAAACCCCTCGACCAGAGTGATATTATTATCTATGAAATCATGATCAATACCGCTATTGAATAAGTATCTAATTGTTCCTTCTTTTGTTGTTGTGTAACGGCCTTTCTTGATATTATATCGCTCAGGCTCATCTTCTATAGTCGGTTCTGGAAATCCCTGGAAAGAATCAAAACCGTATATATGTCTTTGTGTATCGTACAATCCTGACAAGGCAGAAAGTAAAAACAGGCTTCGGCCCCACCCGACACCACATTCAACAATTTCGCCTTTGATTCCTTTTATCTTCTGTAACAGGTCGTAAAAATACACAGTTCTTTTCACAACGAAGGGGAGCAGAGGGTAAGGCATCTCTTTGATATTAATTGCTTTTGCGATCCGTAACCCAGTCAACTTAGCCAGTATCGCATTAATCGTTCTTTTCATTTTTCTACCCCTTCTTAATTCTCTTTTCAAGTTTACGCCACAAACCAACAAAAATTTCTTTTATAAATATTATTATCTGTCGTAAATAAATAAGAATAACTTTACTAAAGGGCAGGGGGGATAAAAAAGATCTGATTATCATAGGAAGCGTGTCCGCATAATCTTTTACTTTTACGGCCTTCCCATATTTATAGTTTACTTTTATATAAGACTTATCGTAATCCGTTGCGCATAAAAGATTAGGGCAATACATTGTTCTGATTGTTTCTAACTCATACCTCGTAAGAATCTCTCGTCGATCTATTTTATCCTTGCGGACAAAGCCGACGCCCTCTCCTTCTCTGGGGTCGCTCTTAAAAGCAGAGGGTTGCTTTTGTTCATAATCAACCATCTCAAACATATTTTCCGGTTCATAAGGAACTTGAAGCCACTCACAAAGCGCATGTAATGAAACCTCTGGATTTTCCTTAAACTGCTCAAAAAACAGTGTTCGATATGTTGCAGGATACCTATAAGGCGCGAGATATGCCCATAACTGCCGATTGTGACCACATATTACAAAAGCGGTGAATAAAGGCGTGGGGGTTTCTGGCTTGTCTTTCGCGCAGAGATACTTTTTTTGCTACAACGCAACTGGCATAGTTGTCATAAGGATTTCTAACTATCTGGATAAATTTTAATCCTTCAAAACCGAACCATTCAATAAGAGTATCGAAATATTCTTCAACAACATGATTATATACACCGGCGTATTTTTTGTGCGGGTAATGCGCCCTTCGATAGCTTTCAATTATATTAATAAACAAATCTCGCCGATTGTTACCCTTGCCGACCATTGTCTCTTTAGTAATTTTATATTTTTTGTTTTTTCTGTAAGACTCAAAAAAGAAGTCGAGATTGTCCTGATAGCATCCCCGTTCAGAAAATTTCTTCTCGCTAAAATAATGGAAAAAAGAGAATCCTGAAGGAAGGATTGTAATTTGGCTATGTGAACCGATCAAATTTCTTAGCAAGCTCTTCCCGCTTCTTGGCAGCCCGCCGATGATAATCATTTTGTCCTGAAATAATTCCTGCATATCCATAAAATAGTCCAACTTACTGCTTAAAATTTAAACTTTGATTGCTGCTGTGGATAATTGCCCGTTCTTCATAATAAAACGCTTATTAAAATCCATTCCCTTGGGCTCCTTATGAGCTACCATTATCAAGATTGAGTTTGCACTTACAAACGACAGGAGGTTTTTGATAATTTGATTTTCCATTTTCGTGTCGAGATTTGCGGTAGCTTCGTCTAATAGTATCAATTTCGGTTTCTTAAGGTATAATCGTGCCAAGATAACCCGCTGCCGTTGCCCTAAAGACAGTGTGTCACCATTGCTTCCTATATAACTGTCAAGGCCGTTTGGCAATTCTGATACAACCTCTTGTAATCCTGAAAGTGTTATTGCTTCGTTGAGATTTTTTTCCGTAAACGAAGAACCCATCGTCAGGTTTGCCAGAAGGGTATCTTCAAACAAATATACAGTGGGTGAGGCATATACAATAAAGGGCCTGATCTTATAAAAAAGTGTTTCATTAAGCGGGTTATCGTCGAATAAAACAGTCCCTCTTGAAGGAGGCAGAATACCGCATAAAATCTCGAGGAAAGTAGACTTTCCCTGGCCTGAAGGGCCCTGGATAAGAATCCTATCTCCAGCCTGCGCCATAAAATTTATATTATTTAATACGAATTCATCATCGTATCCAAAATCAACGTTTTTCATTTCAATCTTAGAAAAGGATGTTTCATTAATAGGCGTTATCTGGTTAAAAGAAGGTCCCTTGGTTTTCAATGATTCCAGAAGGTCAAAATACCTATAAATATTAGGGATTTGCTCTCTGACCTTAATCATGGAATTTGTAATCGTAGTAACATATGCTTTCATACGGTTGAAAATAACAAAGACAATCATCAAAGTTGAGAGGCTTAAGCTAATAAAGGAGATGCCAACAAAAAGGATGATCAATAAACTCAGCAGGGATAGTCCATCCATGGTGATTAAAAAACGTGCCTGTGTTTTTCTTTTCTTGATACGCCAGTTCTGACTTTTTTTCAGAATTTTCCCTGATTTGTCTTCAAGAGATGATTCAAGGCCATCAAGTTTCGAACGCTTATAGCCGCTTAGGATGTCTGTAAAGAATTTAAGTACACGTTCATGTGTTCGTACCTTTAATTGGCCTATATTTTGCATTTTACTATATACTTTTCTGTTTGCCCATAGCGGGAATACGTACAGCATCATCGCCACAAGCAATATTTTCCATGAAAGCAGTACACCTCCTGCAATGTATAACAGTATCGAACAAGCTGCACCAAAAATCCCCATAAACAGATGAGTATTATTTGACAGTGTTCCACAGTCACGGATGATACTATCGGTGATCGTTTCTTTTCCAATGCGGTGAGCCGACGAGGTACTACTATATAAAAAGCTACTGATAAGACGCTGTGAATCCCGCACATAAAAGAAATATTTTAAAGTAATCAAGTTCATCTCGTTTATGTAACGTAATGCAATATTAAAAAACAAAAGCACTAATGCTATTACAAAAACAATTGAACTTACAGCAACTTCAGATAATCCCGAAAAGTCAAAATTAGCCAAGGAAAGAGAATCGATTTTAGACAATAGTAATTCCTGCTTTTCCTTGTTAAGGATAAGATAGATACACGAAATAAATATAACCTCCAGAAGAGGGATCAATTGCATTGCGAAAAAGGCAAATATCCAGCGAAGCTTTTTTGCTGCAAAAGTCTGTTTTATTTCATAAAATAAAATTTGTTTCTTCGATTTATTTCTCATCTGGAATCTGCGGTGCTCATATTTTCGTATTTTTCAGCATATTCTTCCTTAAGTTCCAGCCAGATTCTTTCGCCTTCAGGCGTCATTTGTTCAGCCTGTTCAATTTGATCCCACCTGTTCTCAGGGAATTTTAAGTAAAGATTAAATGTTCGGCTTTTGCCCGCAATCTGGTCTTTAGTAAATTGAGGCATATCCAAGATGCTTGACTCATCGTTTGTAGGAGCGAGGATATCAGGATCTTTTAAATATCCCAATTTAAGCGACAATTCCCTTAACGGAGTACCGTAAAACGGAGTAAATATGGAACAACTTGCCGTGTTTGGCTGTAATAATCTGTTAAGCCGGACAGTATCCATGTGAAGTTCGGGGGTTTCCGTTGGAAAGCCTACGATATTGTTACAACTATATTGGACATTATGTTTCTTTAGTATTTCTGCCCCATCTATGGCAGACTTATTTGAATAATTTCGTTTTACTATTTCTCTTCTAAATTTTTCGTTGCCGTGTTCAACGCCCATTCCAACTCTATGTAGGCCTACCTGGCATAACTTTATTATTTTATACTCATCTATTGTTGTAGGGTAAGTTTGAACATAAAAGGGAAGTATGATTTCAGAATATGCTCTGCAGAACTCGTCTATTTCATCTCTTGAGTATAATAAAAAATTGTCGGCCCAGAAAAAAAGGTATTCCGCCTGGCAGCGTTCACTAAAATACAAAACATCCTTAATCACATTGGCTATGCTTTTTTTTCTGAGATACTTTTTCCCTGTTTCCTTTTTATATTTTTCCGATTGAAGGGGTGAGTTGCAGAAAGTACATTTATTTGAACATCCCCGATGGGTCTCAACAGGAAACATTTTATATATGTTGCCCGCCATGGCACGGTAGAAACGTTGTTGGTCAAAAATGGATGCGTCGAAAGACGGATTTTTATTTAAGTCTACAGGTGCTGTAAGTTTGGCCTTGGAGATGGATTGGTCTTTATTTTTGACCCATAAGTTGGGAATGCCTTCTAAGCTTTCACAGGATTTTAATTTCTGACATAAAGGAACAATAATTTTTTCACCTTCGCCGATGCAGAGGATATCTACTTCGTCATACTTAATTGATAATTCCGGCGCGAAAGTTGGGAATACACCGCCAAGGACATGAGGAATTCCTAAGTCCCTTACAGACCCGAGAATCTCCAAAGTGAAAAGAAAAGTACTCTCCATTACCGAGGCCATAATCACATCAGGTTCCCAGGTTGAAACCAGTTCTCTGAAATCCGCGAGGAGCTGATTCATGTCACCTTTACTCATATCATCACTTGTCAGGTTACGTGAGAAATTTTTTACCCCGAGGATTGCCTGTCTACACTGATCAGGGTTGACGTATTTATCTGACACATCATAAAAAGTTGTATCAAAATACATCATCTCAATACTATTAGCCCGAAATATGCTGTAAAATATCGAAACCGTTGGGGATACTAATGACATTGTTCTCGGGTTTGGATTTATAAACATCACCTTGATTTTGCTCAACGCAGGCTCCTTACATGGAGAAAAATCTTGAAAAAATGTAGAGCTAAAAAGCTTACCTGATCCAATTCAGGTATGTTTTCATAGTCAATGGCAGCCAATACTCCTGCTCCGTTGTCTTTACGCAGTTTTAGTTTTGCAATGACCGCTTCTATTAATTTCACAGTGTTCAAATCCCTAAACTTATTTACAAGTACGGGAATAATTTGAGCGTTGTTTTCTTTTCTCATCATATCGTTAACAATACTCTCGATTTCGCGGTAACGATGAGTTTTTAATGGTTGTTTGTCATCTCCTTTAAATACAGCTTCATACAATGAATCTTGTGCATCGTTAAAGCCATTAAAAGATACGATGATGTCAGGCTGAAACCTGTTAACATAGGTTAGATAATATAAAAGTTCCTGAAAGGAAATATAGCCCCTTACGACGGCATTTATCACGGAAATTTTAACTCCCGGATATCTGTTGTGTAACACACTGTAACTGAGTTTGTAGAAATTGTTTATTTAAGCCATAAAAAAGATGGCTTAAAATTTGTTTTTTTGTTTAGTATGAACCCAAAAGACGGTCTTTCTTCATTATTTTTCTTACCTTCGCCAAATCCTCTTTAGTATCAACGCTGTACGTATCGAAATCACATGATATTAACTTGACTTTATAGCCGTGTTCAAGACAACGCAGCATATCGATAGATTCTGCAACTTCCAAAGGCCTCTGTTTCAAGCGATTGAATTTCAGCAAAAAGTCTCGCTTAAACGGTATAATGCACACCTGTTTCATCATTTGTACTTTTGCAGCGATTTTCTTGCGGGAAGGAACAGGTTCTCTCGAAAAATAAAGAGCAAAATTGTTCTTATCAGCAACCACCTTGACTTCGTTGGGGTCCTCAAATTCTCTGGCATTTCTTAATGGTGACATGAGATTTAAAACCAAAATTTCCTTGTTTCTAATCAGCGGCCGGACAGCCATGCTTATCATCTCCGGACAAACCAAAGGTTCATCACCTTGAATCATAACCACAATGTCGAGTCTTTTCTTGAGATTCTTTTCGATCTTAAGCATCGCTTCAGCAGCCCTGTCGGAAGCACGCTGATGACGTATACTGGTCATGACCACATTCATATCGTGAGCCTTGCAATAATCTTTTATCACCTTATCGGGTGTTGCGATATATACATCATCTACTGCATTTGACATCTTACTCCGATGGTAAACATGATATATCATCGCTTTTCCGAAAATATCAGCCAGCGGCTTGCCCGGAAATCTGCTGCTACCCATCCGGGCCGGAATAATTCCTATAATATTCATCCTGGATTTTTTCTGCGATTGACCCACTTATTTCTTCTCATTCAAAAGATTTTTAATGCAGCCAATCTCGTCTGCACATTTCTCTGCCAAAAAAATCTCGTCAACTCCATATGCTATGAACGTATAACCCTTCCCAACCTTTTCTGAAAATAGTTTGTCATCCACCTGGACTATGTGATACCCGTAAGGCTTGCCGCACTTTTTGGAAACACGCTCATATGCTGTTAACGCATCCTTTACCTCTTTCCTGGCAAAATCACCGGGAAAGCCTAACGAAGCCGACAGATCATAGGGACCAATGATCGAAGCATCTATACCCTCAAGCGACAGAATCTCCTGCAGATTATGAATGGCATCTATATGCTCGATCTGGGCGATTATCACCAGGTTTTCTCTATGCCATTGGCAGTATTTTTCGAACTCCATTCCATAACCTTGTGCGCGAGATAATCCGACTCCACGAAATCCTTCAAGAGGATAGTAAGTACTCTTTATGGCTTTTTGTGCATCTTCAACGCTATTAACCATCGGGACTACAACACCGTAACAGCCCATATCGAGCACTTTTTTTATGCAAACCGGATTGTTTTCCTCCACACGTACAATAGGGATACAATCATAGCCCTCAGCAACCATAATCATTTTCTGAATAGTTTCAAGATCAGCAGGGCCATGTTCAATATCAATAACTAAAAACTCAAAGCCGCTGCGTGCCATAATCTCCGTAACTTCCAACGAGGGAAGATTTAACCATGAACCAATCACAACGTCGTTATTATGAAGCTTTTGTTTTATGGCATTCTGCAAAAATCTCATACTTTCTCCTGTTCTTCTTTCCACATTTGTTCACGATATGTTTTTGAATACCTGGAAAATATCTCATCTCCCTCAGAATCGAATCGCTCGGCCTTCTCTATTTCCGGCCATTCAGATTCATCAAATCCAAGATATAACAGAAATGTCCGCATCAGACCGTCTATTTGTTTTGGAGTAAACTCGGGCATATTGAGCATAGAACCGGCTGTTGTGTGTACAGTTAACGCTTCAGGATCGAGCCACCCGGCATCTATCGCCTGCTCACGCAGAACTGTTCCCTGATAAGGTGTATAGATACTAACAGTAATAGCATCATATTCTTATCTAAATTATTATTTAATATTGTTCCAGTTCTGCAACAGGGAGTTTCTTTTGATGTTACATATTGAACAGGTTTCTCGAGTCGATACATGTACATCACGAAGACGCTTCATTTTCTCTCCTCGCCATGCATCCTGAATGGAACATCCAGGAAATTGGCCGAGACAAAATTCTTCGCTTATATCATAATTACAAGCCAGAATCTTTCCCTCAGCTGAAATCGTCAGTCGCTGCCACAATCTCAAACAGTCCCAATCCCTATCGGAAATCTTGCGTTGATAATCCCGAGGGTCGACTAAAGCAATGACATCGGCCCAGTGACTCCAGAAATCTTCAAATATTCCCACTTCTTGTGAGTCCTCCCATTTACTATTGCCGATAATCCGCAATTTGAGACTGGCTTTTTTGTGTACGGATCTTTTCTTTTTTATCCCAGCAAGTATGTCCAATATGGCATCGTCTTTTGCAGGCGTATCCACAAATATATTGAGCACTCCAAGTCCACACTCAACCATAGTATCAAATATGGATTTTCGAATGCCTACCAGCTGACTAAGACATACAGAAATTATCGTCTCTACGCAGTTGGCCTCTTTAAGCATCCGCAGTATCTGCTCCAAATGAGGATGGTATGTTGGACAGCCGCGCACCCCAAGCTTGATGGCCATCGGCTCGGTCATTTTATCGATTTCGTTGATGACTTTCTCAAAAAGAGCCATCTCCATGAATTTTGCGCGAGGATGAAGAGGCGACATGAAATAATCCAGCATCCTGCCCCGTTCATATCCTTCCAAAGGATTATGAACCAACTCTAAGTCGAGATTAAGAGGATACGGCCCAACGATTCTATGCGTCGGGTACTGATTCCAGTGCTTTCGATAAATCATGTAACGCTGGTCGTCACGTTCCTGGCTTTGATTCAGTATCTCATGCCACTCGAATTTGACCTTCCCGGCGTGAGTGGAACATTCCATTTTGATAACATCATCAGGTACAGGCTCGATAGGAGGTTTGCCGGTAACAAACTGAACTACTTCTTGTGCCGCTCCAAGTTCCATCAAATAGCGTGCTTCTTTGGAACATGAACCGCTGTGGGCGGTAAGAATAATATTATCAAGCTCACATAGCTGTCCAGTATATGGTTCGTTCTCATAGACATCAATTGCCGCTGTACCGATCTTTCCTGTTTTCAGAGCATGATACAGAGCATCTTCGTTGATTATTCCTCCACGGGAAGTATTAATGATACATACATGCGGTTTCATCATTTCTATTTCGGTTGTGTCTATCATGTTATATGTTAATGGAGTATGTGGCACATGCAGTGATATTATATCAGCCTGAGAGTAAATTTCTTCTTTAGTGGCCCAGACAACATTATACCGACTGCCCGTTTCCTGGTCGGGAGCAATATCATTGACAAGAATTCGACACGAAAAGCCCTGGAGCATTTTGGCTACACGCTGGCCTACACGCCCGAAACCTATCAGCCCGATTGCTTTACCTGATATTTCAAAACCGATCTGTCGGTTCCAGTGACGCTTCTTCATCGCCAAATAGATTTGTGGGATCATCCTGGCTGCATTAAGCATATTTGCAACAGTTAATTCCGCAACTGCTTGTGAAACGGCATTAGGTGTATACGTTAGAATTATTCCACGTTTTTTAACTTCCGCAAAATCAATATTGTCAATCCCGATCCCAACGCGTGCTATAAGTTTCAGACCCGGTGCGCGATCAAGCACGGCTTTATCGACCCTGTCAGTACCTGCAATCAGAATATCTTTGTCCGCTATATGTTTTTTAAATTCTTCCGGCTCCATTTTTCTGCCGTATGGGTTCAGCTCAACCTCTGCATTGTACCGGGCCAGAATATCCAAAGGCTCAGAATTTATGGAACCAAAAGGTTGAGTAGAAACAAAGACTCTATATTGTTTTGTATTTAGTTTAGTAAATGCCACCGTAGTATGATCTTGCTTCTTTTTTACCTTTGTTTTTTCTGCAAAAGGCATTTTATCTCCATGAAAAGTGGATATTCAATCTTTTTTTGTGGCTGTCATATTAGTGACAAGATAAAATCCTTGTAATCTCCTAAAACATCTCTGTCTTTTACACCTCCATAAACCACTTCGTCAATGAAATTATTTACATTATCATTGGAATATGGCTTGTAACCGGGTTTTTCTGATATCTTTTTTAAAGCACTTTCCAGTTCATCATAATTCTTTACAGTCCAACAGGCTTCCATTTCATCCCAGAGCATATCATTTTCATGAAGATACCTGGGATAAACAAAGATCTTATCCATTAGTAACGGCTCAAGCAAGATACTACTGGTTGTACCCATAACAACATCTGCCCATCGTATCAACTGAACAGAAGATGTATCAGTATCGACCCTTGCCAGATTATAGAGTTCCAAAGAAGAAAGGGATTTTTCTGAAGCGGTCGAAGGCTTGATCACCAGATCAACGAAATCCAACCGCGAAAGTTTCTTAACCGTATCAATAACCTTGTCCGAGTCAATGCGGTAATTCTGGCTGTGGTCCATAAAAACAACTTTTACTCTGCCGTTTTCACTGCCTGCTGGATACTCCGGCGAATCAGGTATAAGTTGCCAGTAAATTTCTTCCCATTCACGGCAAAACCGGGTACTCCCGAGGACATGGACTTTGTCCTTTGGTACACCATGATTTACAATAGTCTGTTTGTACCTCTCGTGTTGGACGAGGACTTTGTCATAATCTTTCAGCCTTTCCTTAAACGCAAGTTCAGTATCTTGATTAAAAGAAGAAACCGTCCACTTAGTGTTTGTATAAAGCGATATTCCGTGAGGAACTGCAATAGCTGGGGTGTTAGATTTTTTGGCAGCATATATCAATGCACATATCGTTGGTTTTTTGACCCATTGCCAGTCAAAAACTAAAAGCCTGACATCATTATCTTTCAAAAAACCATAAGCCCACTTCTCTCCAAAAATATACTTAAAGACAACTTTCTTCAGCCAGAATGAGTGGCAGTATTTGTACCAGAAAAACCGTATGGCTTTAATGAATATGTTTTGCTTCTTACTGTTTGCAGGACGGCATAAAAACCTGGCGGCAAATTTCTGAATTGCCCTGGGTGCATAGAACCTGCAAACATGGTCTATCTGTACACCACATTCGTTCTTCAAAAAATTCAGCCGAAAATCGTTTTCCAGATCGATCTTCGAATTCAAAGCCAGTACCGCCATCTGCTTATAGCCGTCCTTTACCATTCTATACACAATGGGTGTTATGTGATCTATATCGTTAAATCTTCTTATAAAAAACAGTATCATTTGATTCGAGTCCAAAAAGGGTTATTTATTACATGCAGATTACTCTTTTTAATAAACTTCATCTTCAGCCATGTATTCTTGAGTCCCGGGTATATCAAACACAACTTAAAAAACATCAACACCCTCTCGAAGAATATACCAACCGGAAGGCTGATTCTTTTTGTGATATTTTCAGCTGGTATCTCAGAAAATGCACTTGAAAAAGCTTTTTGGATCATCTCGACAAGTCCAAAAGGAGGCATTTTTCTCGGTTTGCCTTCGGAAAAATCGAATAAATCAACTAAAGCAAAAGCCCTTTTTTCAAAACTGCAAAGTGGTGTCCGGGGCTTACTTGTTCGCTTGGCAATTTTGCCCCGGTTTAAATTGCCTTCACTGGCATTACCTTTGTAAGGGGCACCACAAACTGACAAATCATAAATGCTCGGATATGGTTTGATACTAAGGAAAGCACAGATTTTTCTCAGAAACTCATCGCTATCTGCCTGTAAGTTTTTCAATGGCACAACGAGAAAGTTGCCGTGATCTATGTGGTCTTTGGCGTAGTCTGAAATCCGTCTGTAAGTTTCAACCCAGTATAATAATGATTTTTTCCCGGCTGGAGAGAAAAGCATATTTAGACCAGCTTTTCTCAATCGTCTTTCACGTAGTGAAGCATAAGAATCTTCCGCTTCTCTGTATGAGAAAAGAAACATGGATGTTTCTAATAGATTATTATTGTTCCAGTCAAAACCACGTGCTCCGGTCAGAAGAACATTATATTTGACCTGCTTGTCCCTGTATTTTCTGTTTGCTTTTTTGAGACATTCGAACAAAAAATCCAAATACCCAACGGCAGTAAAATGTTCATCTGAAACAGATTCCAGATTTTCAAGGAAGACCTGGTAATCAAAGTCACCTATATTGTAACTTTCACTATGTGTTGAACTCAAACTGTCTTGGACATAAATGCCGTTTACATTTTGTAATCTTTTCCTAAATGCGGCAAAAGATACATTTAATAGTTTCTGATTTAATTCACAAACAGGTACCTCTTGACGACCTTTTGCAACCTGGTAAAAAAATGGAAAATACAGAAACTCATTAGGCCAAGCAAGAAGATCTGGATGATCGTCTAAAGAGGCTAAAGTAACACTACCACCGGAACGTGGTGTGCCGGCAATAAAAATATATCTGGGCCGACTATCCCCGACACCTTGTTCTGCTGAAGAATGATTCTTGATTTCAGACATATCTTTATGAATCTAATTTCAATTGCCTTGAAGCCGGGCAAGATGTTTCAAAACAGGGTGAATAACGTAATAGTATGTTCCTTTATTGGTCTGTGGTTCTGGGTTGGCAAACCTCCCGGAGGCACTGTAGTCCTTTAAAACCGAAACCAATAAATCAGCTCTGATTGCATTATCATACATGTAATCAGGATCAACTCCCCTGGGTGGTGGATATCTCTTTTTTGCCACAATAGGACCGGCATCAATCTTTTCTGCCAGGATGATTGCCGAAACAGCACAATAATCCTCCTTCAGCCAACTGTAATAAAGCGTCGTGCTCCCCTTATAATCAGGCAGCCAGCCGCTATGCATGTGTAAAAAAGGAATACCTATACCTAAAAGCTTGCCACCTACTATTTGCCCTCCATATCCTGAGTAAATTATCATGCGAGGCCCTATCTTCTTGATACACTCGTAAATCAACGCAGAATTAATTGATTGCTCGCAAATCTTATCTACACCGCATCCCCATCGCGAAACCGTTTCCTCCAGCGGCTCTGAAAAATCCGGTATAAATAAATCTTTCATGCCGTTTGTAAAACCCTTTGCCTGGCCCTGTCCGGGCAACGAACCACCTTCTGTCCCGAAAAGTAAAACATGCTTCGGATGCAAACCGGCATTACTTAAAGCCTGTGCGTATGACTGCGACCGGCTTGTATAGCTCCCAAGGAACAACACCTTATCAAGTTTCATATAGACACCCCCCGCGATTCTGCCAATTCGGTAATATGCTTTCTCTCTAAACCAATAAGCCTTCCCAGTCGCCCACTTTCTGACTCATTTAGATTACTGCTGTATGCACACAAAGTATCGAGACATTTCAACAATACATTCAGGTACGGCAAAGCTTTACTCAAATCATACGCAACTTCAAAAACCTCAGCGGCGCGGATGTATAACGATAAATCTCTGCATGCATCCTTGTCGTGGGCCCGAAAACCCTTGACGTAAGCTTTGTGTATTCTTTTAGTGATTTCAAATCTTTTTACAAGGACATCAACATAAACAGCAATGTCCTTCCAGATTTCGACGCCTTTGGTTGCCATAGGTACATACAAAGAATCCAGCCAGACAGAGGCCTCGATAAGGTCTCCATCTGCAGCTTTCTTGGACATATCTTCCAACGATATTAATTCTTCAGCCAAAGGAGGGCAAACTTCTTCACCAATTGTCTCGACAATCGAATCGCGACTTTCCTTCCATGCCTCAATAAACTTACGTCCTTCATACGGCGTATAGAAATATGTGTTACGTTCGGTTAATAAATCGCCTTCAGCGTAAGGGTACAACTTCATCAGCTCTCCTGCATAGCTTTCGTAAGAATATCTTGGGCCGCCTTTTTAAAATCAACATTGTCTTTACTGTTGTCAAAGATATAGTCAGGATTTTTAGGGGCAGTAAAAGTAATATCGACTCCTACTACATTTTTTATTTCTCCACGATGCGCTGCCGCATAGAGTCCCTTGGTTTCTCGTGTTTTCAATATTTCCATAGGTACATCTATGTAAACTTCAAAATAACTTGAGTAAGTCTTTCTGTTCCATTGACGGGATTCTTCGAAAACCGACAAAATGCAGCACACCACATTAATGTCCTGTCGGTCAAGCCAGGCACACATTTCACAAATGCGGTCAGCGTTAATCCGGCGTCCTTCAAGTGTATAAGGGCTGTTGCCTTGGTCATGTTTAAAAATCTGCCGTATTTCATCACCATCGATAAACACAGTGTTGGTTTTTACTTTTTTCAACTCCTCATAAATATGCCTGCCCAGCGTAGTCTTGCCTGAAGCGGATAACCCGATTACCCAGATAACCATAACCGTTTCTCTTCTGCTAAAGTTTCTTACCAATAAAAACCATTACATTGCTAAAAGACCTTGGTGCTAACCGGAGCAGTCTGTCCAGAAGCTCTCCCACGGTATTTAGCTGATACCCGCAGGACCTCAGCTCCTTTTCACTTACATTTTTAAGATTGCGGTACTTCCTCAGAAAAGGCACACGCCACAGGATAGACACATTCCTCGCATAAAAAACCTTTTCTATCTTACAGCCCAAATCCTTAAGAATGGCCCTGAATTCATCTTCTTTGACTGCCCACTTATGGAAATAACCAGGCCGGCTTTTCCCGTATTTTTTTCGGGCCTTGAAATTCCAATACCACTCGTTTAACCTCATCTCAAGATTGTCAGGACGAATCGAAACACAGAAACCCCCGCTCCCTTTGAGACATCGCAATGTTTCCTTTATCGCATCCACCATCCCATCTTCGATATTGTGATACAAACCAAATGCAAGAATCGTATCAAAATACCCATCGGGAAAAGAAAGTTTGCTTACATCACCGACAAGAACTTTCAAATCGCTGCTTTCCTCTTTGATTTTTTGTACAGCAATCTCGCTACGCTCAATTCCGGTAATTTCTACTCCTCTGGCATGATAATGTTTTACAACCCGCCCCAGGCCACAGCCAAACTCGGCAACCCGCCCGTTATTGTTTCCCACCACCATCTCAGCATATTTTATTGGGTAAATATCCAAATTCTCGAAAGAATCGGCGTCACACTCCGCTTCAGACCAGCGACGGTCCCAGTACTTCAGATTATCCTCATATCTCATCATTTTTCGCATGGCATCACCCTCAACCACAAAAATCGAGTCGGCCTTCAGCGCAAAGCCTGTTTGCCAGTGCAAGGTCGGTCTCTGTGTCTATTTCGCACCAACCACCATCGATAGCCATACCATAAACAGGATACCTCTCTTTTATGAGTGAACGCAGCATAGTTGTCATGTCCATTTTATGTAAAACCTTCTCAGGCTGCCTATCGCAAAAATCCTCGATCCATTCGAAGGCTTTTTTCGAAAAACGCATAAGTCCGGTATACTGGCCTTGAACATCTTCAAGGCTTTGAACCTTTCGACCTATATCACGAATCCTGCCATCTGAATCGATAACAAAGCTTTCGGCATCCTGCAAAGGGTCTTCGAATCGGAGTTCCCATAACCTTTTCCAATCCCGGTCATATACGATCACAATGTCCTCCGTCCGCTTTGCCAGCTGAGACACAATATCTTTACCGTAGATAATATCAGAATAACTCACTATTGCCCCATGCGCGAACTCCTCTGATGCACACAACAGACTTACGACCATATTTGTTTCTTCCCACTGTAAATTATGTACTGTTCGACAGCCAAACATCTCGAGCACCTGATTTTTGTATCCGGTCACGATTATAATCTCATCGACCCCCCCAGTTTTCAACACGGACAACTGACTTTCAAGCATAGTCATACCCCTGACAATACTTAAACATTTGGGACGGTCATCCGTGATACCCTTAAGACGACTTCCGCGACCCGCAGCCAGAATTATCGCTTTCATCTTTGCTCGTTTCTCTCACTGCCGCTAAACACACCACTGTAAAACAACGTTCTTATCAGCTGTTTATCAAACGCCTCCGCTGGATTGTCGCGCTCCGGATGCCATTGAATACCAACAACAGGCTTGTTGGGATGATAAAATCCTTCAACCACACCCAAAGCTGTCTGGGCAAACACCTTGAACTCATCAGACATACCCGAGACTATAATTCCCTGACTGTGAAAACTGTTTGTTAATATCTCACCCTCATCCCAGTTTGCAAACCGGCAACGTTGAATCTTGACCGTGTGGTTAACATTTACGTGTCCTTCCTCACTTGCCTTATAAATATCATCCTCCAACTGTCCCCCGAACAATACGTTTAGCACCTCCATGCCTCTGCATACACCAAGAACAGCGATTTCCTCTCGCATACAGTGATCGACAAGACGTTTTTCTGTTTCATCTCTCTCTGCGGCCTCGTCCCAGTCGTTCCCGCCGGAAAGAATAACACCTTCAATATTCAACTCCTCCATGCACCTTATCACATCGTCCGGACGGTTTAATAGAGGAACAAGTACCGCTTCCGGCAAAACCTTAGCTATATAAGCGCCCCACTCCTGACTCACTGAATCACGCCGTTCAGGGTAACTCGCATTTTCTGTTACGCGCATTGTTATACCTATACGCATAGACATGGTTTATGCCTCGATTGATTCAATTCTACCCTCGGAACAATTCAGTTCCAGAAATCGTGAACGTAATATACGGTCAAATATCTGTTCGCCACAGCCGATAGCGGCAGGAAGACCGAATTCGGCGCAGCGGATTGCCATGTGAGAATTTGCACCGCCAAATTTGGTAATAAGACCCAGTATTGGACGTGAAAAAATCCAATCAAAACCAGGATCTGCGCCCTCTATTAAAACTACTTGGCCTGCAATTTCCGGTATATTTTCATTTTCACCGTCAAGAAACACATAACTACCCCTGACTGTCTTTTGTGTGATAAAATTCGGCTTGTGAAACAGTAAAGGAACAATAGCAACGTCTTCAGGTGTCTCAATAAGATACGGCAAACGAAGGGCAAGTGTGATTTCATGCTTTTTCTTTTCATCGAGCGATATATTGCGCAAATGCTGTTCCAATGTCCTGCCACGCGATATGTTTATCGTATCCAAAATGTCATCTATACGTAAATATGAAAGCTCTTCCCGACTCAAACCGATATTTTCGCCCCAGGCAGCAATAATTTCCAAAGCATCACTGATATTTCTTGTAAATACAAACTTTGCATATTCGCGGGCAATAACAGCCTCAGATATATAACTAATCAATTCATGTGCATCTAAAGTAAATCCGAACTGCTTCAATAACTTGGTGATTTTATTTAATTGCCCTGATGAAAACGAAAAATCTTTGGCTGTTTCTCTTTGCACCGGCTTTGCGACATTTCCATTAATCAAATCTTCTCGTTGGTCATATCTTTTGGATAAGATATCATATGTGCCCGGTCTCAGGTGCCCGTATTTATCCATAAACTCTTCCGGACTGATATCACCAAGCATAAGGTTGTCGAGGTCATTCACCACTTCACCTGCTACCGTCTTTGTCGATTTTTGAAAAGATGTTATCGCCGACTCATCCGCCAGACCGCATCGAAGGAATGAGCGAAGAAAACTTTTTGCAATGAATGCATGTCGCGCTAATATACTAAAAGGTATCGTCCCCAAAGAAATACAATCTTCCAGCAGTCCGGCCACAACTGCTAAATCAGGGCACTGACACTTACTAATCATATCTCCACGACGCTGCTGTAATAACTCAATTTTATCCAATTGCTCTTCGATTGGAGCAGTTTTGCCTGTAAGCAAATTATTCGTGAGTATAAAAAGACTCTTCTGGAAAACAGACTTTTCGTGCTCAGTTAGAATGCCGGGCATTTGTTCTTCAATAGAAGTGTCAAAATCAAACGTCAAAGCAGTTATGGCAACATCGAACTCAACTTTATCGTGCAACTCCTTATGTTCTGATAATCTCTTTAACCATGCGTCCACCAGTTTATCTCTTATTGAGGTGTCAAGGTTTGCAGGAAGAAAAGAGTTGAAACTTAAACGCACGTCGATATAAGGCTGACCGGACAGAGAGACCATCAGACGGCTTCCTTGCGGTTCAAAATACCCCATGTGACTTCGAGCTTGGCGCCAGACACAATCTGTGATAAGACGCTGGTAAAGCGATAATGCTAAAGGACGCGGAGCGGTGCCTATCATCTCAGCGGGATTCCAGTCCGGCATTCTCCCAAAAAGTGTTGTTTTGCCGGATAATCCTTGTCGAGGAACCAGAGCACCCTTTATAAATTCCCCAATGCGTTTAATCGCATCATTGACTTGAATAGTAATGCCACGGTTCCAGTTGGGTTTTGTAGTGATCTGACGAACCTGAAAAAGATACACTTTATTGTTCTTGTCTAAGGCAAATTCGACATCAAGAGAATCACTGCTGATAAGTTTTTCTATTTCCTGTATTGATTTTAGGACCGCTTTAAAACGTTCGGAACAAAGATTAGCAACAGATTCACGATGTACGAGCAGTGTTCTGTTGCTGTTTTCTTTTCCCGAAGTAACAGTATCTGTCTGCCCGCTTTCATCGTCATAGTTTATCACATAATATGGAGCCCCCGTATTCAAGTCCTGTGTGAATAATACTCCGCTCATTGAAACGTCTTTAATCATAGGCTGAACAAGTACCTGATGCTGATCGCTGTTATCGTGATGTGATTTTTCGTAACTGGAGATAACAGTATTAATTGCATTACTCAAAGAATCGACATCATCAACCTGAATATCTGGAATAGAATCATACATTCCCGCCATAGCAAAAGATGCACCATCTTCTGTAAGAGCACTGGAACGAACAATAATCTTGCCGTGTTCGAACCGGGATTGTATTTCTTGCAGAACAGAATCCCTGCTTACTTTCCACTGGTCTACCGTAAAATGGCAAAGTTCAGGGACATGTGAAAACGAAAGCAAAGGAGCTATACGTTCAAGTGTTTCTGTCTTTGTTCCAAAAACAAATTTCATATTATGGTATTTTTTTGAAATCGTGTCTGCAAGAAACAGTCTTTAAGCTGTCTCTATTTTCCAATGGGGTTTCCAAATCTGAATGGCACCACATGGTCAAATATGGTTGTTTTCATTTTTAACGGGTCTTTGAAAACAAAGTCGTTACTCGTTACTTCGTCGACGATCCCAAGACTCCATGGCACATAATAGCTGACCTTGTCGGGGCCAAATAGCAAAGTATATGCCAGCACCGAGTTCTTGCGATTGTCTGTAACCGCACTGACCGGAATGTCCGAATTTTCCACCACCTTTACAAACTGCATATTACACATACCTTCCTGAGACGGCCCATCTACAAATACGAATTCATAAGGATGGTTCGGAACCTCTTCATAGATCGTTCCCCTTATAAGAGAACAACCGTAAATCTTTAGCGGTGAGTAAAGTATCTCAACAAAACTTTTAAATTTTTCAGGAAATATGGAGACAGCATGCTCCTGCCACTCTTTATTATGGTCCATAGATACCAGTTTAATATCGTCAATACCGTCCTTCTCTCTATTGTCAAGCATGGCCTGCGCTATGATCATAGTTGATTTGCCAGTACCACATTCAAGTACGAATCGAGGTTTTCTGTGCCTTACTATCTCATATAAAGCAACATAGTCACTCAATGAAACACCGCACGATTTTGAGGTCTTGTCGCAACGGTCAATGATTTCTCTTAAAGATTCATTTTTGCCAAGATAATCTCTGACGCAACGGTCTCTCTGCTTCTCGAAAAAAGGCGAAAACTTGATAAAAAACCTGTTTATATTTCTCATCGTTTAGCTTTCTAAAAAATATTCATCCGGAGGTGTCCTTTTTAGCTCCAAAGTAAGTGTCAATTAAACTGATATACTCAGCAGCATCTGAAACAAAGAAAATTTCTGCGTAACATTTTTTGGGACACGGGGTAAACTCTTTTTTAAGAAATATCGAATTGTATGCTGCCATTCCCCTTGCGAAATGCGCATAATTAAAATTAACATTCTGGGACTTCCACAAACTGTTGACAGCGTCTTTCTTATCAATCAAATCTGTAATATCAACCACAACGTTAGCACTGACCATCGCACTTACCTGGTACGCCCAGATTTGTAACGACTCAGATAAAGGCTCGATTTTATGAGCCATTAACAGGAGTTGATTTACTGCACGATGGTCCAGCGGCGGCTCTAAAAAGAACGGAATAAAGATACAATCCGGCTGAAAGTCAGAAATCTGTCTCCGCATCTTTTCTGCATTTTCCATAGTCAATGGAATATTCCGACAGTGCAAATCCAGGAATACAGGTTCTGTGCCGTTGATGAAAGACCAGGCTTTCTTTGCCTCTTCTTTGCGGGTAACGGCTAAGTCCTTCTGGTTGGATGGCTTTGTCGCAGCGGCACCATCTGTAACATAAATTACCTGTACACGTTTCCCGTATGATACACAACGCAGTATTGTACCTGCCGCCCCGATAGTTTCATCGTCTTGATGCGGTGCAAATATCAGAATATTATTTGCATCAGGCATATCTACCGATATCGGCTTGACAATACGCCCGAATCTTTGTGAGTCAAGTATCTGTCGCATGCGTTCAATGTCATCGGATTGTGACAAAAAACGTTTCGTCATCTCGGAAGTGGCTTCAAGCAAAATGTCCTGCCTGGCTTTATCGTCTACAGATTTTAATATCCGCAAAAAAAGAGTGCGGAGCGAGTTTTTTATACCCATCTTATCGACGTCCTTAATGAGACTGTCAACTGTTAACCTTCATTCTTTCATGCAGAAGCTCATATATATATTCGGCAATTTGCTCCCCTGCATGTCCGGGGTTTGTATCGACTTCCCGGTCAACAACCTTCTTTCTTAGTTCTCGATCGCGACAAGGGTCTTCAAGATACCACTTGATATATTCACAAACTTGTTCAATTGTATAAGCATTCTTGGTCGCACCTGTTTCTATAATTCGCTTGATATGTGTCATCTCTTCGAAATAACTTGCGGGCTTGGCTGTATCTATGAAATTATAAAGGCCAATATTAATAACTGGTAAATCAAAAATGCTCCCCTCAATCATAAGCGTGGAATACTCCGTCAGCATTACATCAGAATACTTTAATATCTCGGCAAGAATATACATGTCTTCCAATGTCATGTCTAAATCGTCATTTAGAACTACAACCTCCGGAAGATTAAAAGCGATTCTGTCACCGTGTATTCTTTTAAGTCCGTCCATCCTCTCCTTATAACGGTCGAGAACAAGACCTTCATTTCCTTTTTGCCTGTTGAGATAAGACGGGTGAAGCCGCACAAGGAGTTGGGCTCCAGAGAGGAACGGGTCTTTTTCCATTTCACACAGCAATTGTTCTACAACGTCGAACGTATTCCTGAACGCCTTAGGGCTCGATGTTCCGTAAAAGATAATCTGCTTTCCCTCAGAAAGACCACAAAAACGGAGAAACTCTTTCTTGCTGCGGGGCCTGAAACTGTCATCAAAATAAAAATCCCAGTGAGCTATTCCTCCCACCCATATTTTTTCTTCGGGAACATCGTGAAAAATATTCACCTCACGTTTCATGATGTCGTTCCAGGCAATCACAACGTCAGGGTCCGCGCCGCGATAATTTCGAGTGGACGTATTATCCCAGCTGTGAACAACAGATACTACCTTGCAGCGGCTTCGCTTCGCTGCTCGCATAAAATAAGAGTCGATCATATTTCCAATGGAAGATGTTACAAGCATATCAGGTCTGTACTTTTTAAAATAACCGTCATACATCCTGCCGGGAAACAAAAAAGTTTCGGATGCAAGGATGGTTTTTCGAATAAAAGATGTTCTACTCCCTATGGCCGCAACCATGCGAACAGCTTGAAAAAACATACGCCATTTCAAACTTCCCGACAGATCCTCTTTATACCGATACTGAAGCACTTTGTCCGTGGTGTTATCATATCCCTTTCTCCTTCCGGACAGGCATCTGCGGACAAGAACAAAAAATACACTTAAAATATTATGCCGCAAAAGACTGTATGCCTTATCAAAGAGTACTGACTCGAAAAGTATGTTGTCACCGCCAAGTTTCTTGCGATAATACTCTATGTCATTGGCCTTCAAAAAAACCACTATCCTCAGGCCCTTTTTCTCCCGCAGCCTCTTGAAAATGTCGGAATAAAGTATGTATCTGACTGAAACGCTTCGATACGCGGAGATAAAAACTGTCTGCTGCGATTCGCGTTTTTCCTCTTGAGGTTTCTTTGTAACCATCAATTTATCACTTTCAAAATCAGGCCAAAGACTTTCTCCCATGCCTGTAAAGTAGCGCCACCAACATGAGGAGTAATAATTATATTCTTCCCGGGATTACGTCTTGCATAATTATATAGAATAGAAGCCCCTACATCTTCCAGCTCACTCTCCAAAACATCGGTTGCCACCCCGTTAAATATATCCCTCTCCATGCCTTCGACCAGCATGGATTCCTCAACCACCTTTCCCCTGCTTATATTTATAAAGTAACTGCCGCCCTTGAAATGTTTCAGACAAGATTTATCCAAAAGATACTGCGTCTCTTCGGTCAAACTTATAGAGCATACAATATAATCACAAGTAGATAACAGTTTTTCAAGCTTCTCTATCCTCTGCCATCTGCCATCAACCGCCTTTTTGTCCCAGTAGTTTATTTTCATGCCAAACGCTTCGGCGTAGCTGCTTATCTTTCTGCCGACCCTGCCCATCCCTACGATGCCGACAACCTTTCCTTTGAGTTCCTCTCCCAAAAACTTGTTTCTGTCCCACACGCCTTTAGTCAAAACATCACCGCAGGCCAAAACAACTTTTCTTGATAATGACAGAATAAAACAAAAAGCCAGTTCCGCCGTGGAACTGATATCCCTTATTTCCTCCTTGAAATCTGCCAGCGTTACCACTTTAATCTTCTCAGGACGGGCAAAACCAAGATGGTCATTCCCAGTGGCAGGGGAAAAAACTGTTTTGAGTTTAACAGCTTTATTTATAATATCGTCGTCTATCTTAACTTTTATGCTTGGGACAAAATGCTCAAACTTTTCGATATTTGCCGAAAGCCAATTGTAATCGTAATCCCTGCACTCTAATACATACTTCTGCCCTAACCTGTCCAGCAATGGTGCAAATTCGCTGTATTTGTCCAATGGATATCCAATTAAGATACTTTCCATTCGGCAAACCTCTTTTTGCTGCTCGGATTCACTTCAGTCAGAATTCTCCCTATTCTTTCTCCGGCCGCTCCGTCTCCATATAATTGCACCGAAGGATATCTGCTGTTGTCCCGGCAGTGTTTTGTAATGGCTTTCTTTATTTCATTCTTCGAATACGATACATCAATTACATTCTTGCCACGTTTACGGTCTTCCTGGCGAGTTCCAATATTGACGGCAGGTACACCCAGGAACGAACATTCCCGTATCCCCACAGAAGAGTTTCCTACAATGCACTTTGATTTTAAGAGAAGCGCAAAAAAGTCTTCCGGCTCAAAATTCCTGAAAAAGTGAACATTGTCTGGCTTGAACTCCTCTCTGAAATCTCTTATTGCTTTTGAGATCAAATCACTGCCGGCGTCAACATTAGGCCACATCACAATAGCAGGAATTCCTGTCTCCCTCACGGCCGATAAGGTCTCTCGGGCATGTTTATGACTTTCTTCGAATTCTGTCGTAACTGGGTGTTGCATAACAATCAGAAAATCCTTATCAATGTCAACAAATGCACCTGTGCCTCCGTATTTGGAATAAAGATATTTAGTATTCATAAAGCTATTGCCGTTTTTGACTTCATTTGCCAGGTCAACAGAAGGACAGCCCGTTACGAATATGGACTCTTCCGGCTCACCCATCATTCGTACCCTTTGCTTTGCCTCTTCATTCGCAACAAAATGAAGCGATGAAAACTTGGTTACTGCGTGCCTTACTTTCCCGTCAATAGAACCGGTTAGTTCTCCGCCTTGGATATGTGCAACGGGAATATTCAGATACGAAGCAGCAATAGCCGTACATATGGTCTCAAATCTGTCCGCTATGGAAATTACAATATCTGGTTTATGATTATCGAAGATTGTGGACAGTTCCATTATCCCGATCCCTACGCTCTTGGCCATTGTAGCGGGATTCTCGCCTTCAACCAACATGTACACTTTTTCATCAATAACAAACCCGTCCTTTTCGATTATTTGATATGCGTTGCCGTACTTATATAAAAGCAGTGATGCTGAACCAACCAGAAACAACTCCAGATCAGAGGAGTTCCGGATGGCTTTGAGGACTGTTTTTATCCGCGCATAACTGGCTCTTGATGTTACGACAATTCCTATTTTTTTCATAACAGGTCTTCCTCTTTCACAAAATCCCCTTCTTTAACATCTCGCTTGAGCCTTTTACCTAAGATTTCTCTGAAACGCTTGGGTGATAATCCGTACCCAGCAGGCTTTTTGGACTCTAACATTTCAAAGCTGACCCTCTCACCGGCCCGTAAATCACGCCTGTATGACAAACTCCTCCCAAAAATCTCACGCTCCTCAGAAAATATCTCCGGATTCTTGGCTTTATCCACCGGGTTGTTCAGCATCTTTTCGAAAAACCCGATTCCATCAACCAGCAGCTTCAACTCATCGATCGTAAGTGAAGAAGAAGAATCAGGACCAAACGTCGATTTGTCAAAAATAACGTGAACTTCGATTATCGATGCTCCAAATGCAACCGCCGCCAGAGACGGAAATATCATCCCGGAGTGGTCGGACAACCCTGTTGGTAGATTAAACCTCTGCTTCAGCTCTGCTATTACATTTAGTCCGACCTCTTCCGGACCCAAAGGATACTTTGTTGTACATTGAAGCACTGATACTTCATTGCCGAAAGGTTTTAAAAACCTAATCGCCTCGTCAATTTCATCCAGCGAACTCATCCCTGTGGACAGGATGATTGGCTTGGCCGTCCTTGCTATATTTTCAAGCAAAAGAAAATTCTGCACATCACCGGAACCAACTTTATATCGTTTGACTCCTACTTGCTCAAGAAGCTCTACTGCCTTGACAGAAAAAGGCGTGGCCATAAATTCCATACCCACATCTTCACAGTGCTTTTTAATCTCTAACCACTGGTGTTCTGTAAACTCCATCCTCTTCCAATAATCATATCGTGTGACATCTTCATAACCGAATTTAACCCGAAATTTTTCATAAGGACTGCTTTCAGCCTCAGCTATATGAACCTGAAACTTGATCGCATCAATTCCCGTAGGTGCTACAGCATCTATGTATGAATGAAGTACTCCAAGACTGCCGTCATGAGCCTGGGCAATATCAATAACCTTAAAAATATTAACACTCTTCATGTTTCAGTACTTCTAAAGCAGGGAATATCTTGCTCAACTGACGATAAACCACTCATTACGCAGACTTTCCTTGTTATATGTGAATTCTTCACCGCTGTGGTAACTGTATACCCCTCGGCCTGCTTCCTTCACCACAGCATGGGCGGCGGCAATGTCCCACTCTGATGTCGGTCCAAGACGTGGATAAATATCTGCTTTACCCTCAGCGACCATGCACAATTTCAAAGAACTTCCACAGGCAATAACTTCAACGGTCCCATGTTTCTGTCGCAATTCATTGGTGTATTCCATTGTTTCCTTTGATATGTGAGAGCGGCTTGTTACCACTGTAAATGCCCGCCCCTCTGGTCCTTCGGGAAGACGACAGGCACTTGCTGTTATCTCTTGAATATCTTTCGCTGCTTGAACTTTGCCGTCATCAACAAACTTGTATGACCCGAAGTCTTTCCTGGCAAAGTAAAATGTTTTAGTTACAGGTACATAAACAACACCGGCAACCGGAACATTATTATCAATCAAAGCAATATTTACTGTAAACTCCCCGTTCCTCTTGATAAATTCCTTTGTGCCGTCGAGAGGATCAACAAGCCAGAACTCTTCCCACCGACTTCTTGTTTCATAGGGAATACTTTTTGATTCTTCCGAAATTATTGGAATATCAGGGTAGGCTTCTTGCAATCTTTGCGTAATTATTTCATTTGAACGTTTATCCGCCAATGTCAGGGGCGAACAATCTTCTTTGTGCTTATAAGTAAAGCTTGTATTGTACACTTCCATAACAGCATCACCTGCTTCTGCTGCTATTTTTAACAAGTTCAAGATATCAATTTGTTCCATCGTATTGTCAGGCATTGCTTTTTTCTTGTTGTCTAAGCGATTTCAATATGCTCTTGACGAATTGATTTACCTTAATTTTGCAATAGCCAATAATATATGTATAAAATTTACAGCATATTGTGTGCAAAGAAAGAAAGCTTGCAGTATTATTATGAAAAACGCTGCTGTTTGTTTTTTTAATTTCGCCGATGGTTATCTTCAACAAGTCACATGCCATTTTTTTAATTCCAGAGATCCCATCATCAATGTGGAAATGAAATTTCGCATAAGTTATCGTATCAAATTTTGACGTTAACCGGCAGCCTGGGGTCGATGGAGCAAATGTAGAATACCCCTTTACACACTTGCCACCACACCGTTCGATGATTCTTCTGTTTAGATTCTCTGCAAACATCCTTCGCCTGCTGCTATAAAATAATAACGGTTTAATGTAGGAAGACAAAAATTTACTCTCGCCCTGAAAAGTGTAACCGTGAAAATCAAAATAAATATCCGGCTTTATCTTTCCCATCAGTTTCCATGCAAAATACGTTTCCGGCATCTCGTCTTTGTTGTTTATATCAAAGTCCCAGTAAACGTTTCTAAGTTTCAAGTTACAACCATTGAAACCATGAACGAAACCATCAGGATTGCCTATCGGAATAATTGTGATGTTGACAGACTTGAGTAACTCCTCCCTTTCCCTGTCATCTGAGAGAATCTCAGCAATTCCTTCCGTGCCGAATGTATCACCTTCGGGAGGATGCCAGCCGGAAACAATAAAAACTTCAGGCTTATCGTCTTGCCCGATTTCACTGCCGTATCTGTATGCCGAAAGCTCCCGCCCTTCGACGCTCCTACCGTATATGATTTTCTCTCCGTGGCCCTGACATGCCAGTTCTTTGAATATGGCCGATACCCTTTCGTACTGCCTCACGTATGCATTTGCAACATATACCGTTTCATTCGCTCCCAGCGACAACAAAAACGAATAACTTTTTTTGCGGTCGGTTTTACCGATAATACCATACGCAAACTCCTCCCCCGGATTCTTTGCCATGTATATCTTTACATCATGAATTAAATCACCACGACTCTTGTCTGTATTGATATAAATATCCGCAGAAACACCTTTTCCACTGTCATTCGATACACCGAAACAGAAATGAAGGCCGTAATCATGTACTATTCCGTCAACCTTCACCGAAGGCTCTTCGAAAATGCCTGCGTATATCTCATTTCCGTCAACGCTAAAATCGCCGACCGATGCACCGGAAAAATCTTTAATAAGTTTCATGTCTTGTTTTTTGATGATTTTTTGAACAGTTTTGAATAAGTCTGTTGAATCATCTCCTCCGTTAAGATCGAAAACGCTTGAAGTATTTATAAATTCCTGAAAAGTATATCTCAATTGGAAAGAGGAAAAACCAATGATATATTCTTTTATAAGCTATAATTCCAAAGATATTTCTTAGAATATTTATGGGATTCAATTTCCCAAAACCTCGTCTCTTAGAATTTAGTCTATCGTGCTTCCTTACATGATAAAGAATCCTCAAATAGTCAAATACTCTGTTATAATTAAGCTCTTCCCGCTTATCAAACCAGGGCAGCCAACTTTTGGCGAGCTTATAGACAAGCTTGTGTTCAACGCTTGACCAACTCCTGATATCCTTAGGAGGATCAAAGCCTAAATCAACCGCCATATCAAAAAAGTCCGTCCCCGGAAGCGGTTTATAAAGATTGATACCAAAATCAAAATTTGGGTTTACCTCGCATAGTCTTAATGCAAACCTTATACTTTCCAGTACCTCTTCCTTGGTTTCGGTTGGACTGCCGATAATTACAGGTGCCCCCGCCGTTATTTGCGGATATTTTGCTAAGAGGCGCATTTTCTCTAATATCTGTTCTGTCGTCTGTCGCTTATCCATCAATTTCAGGATTCGGTCTACACCGGACTCTAACCCGAAGTTCAACGTATATATTTCATTTGCGATCAGTCTTTCGATCATTTCTTCATCCTTCAAGCTGCTAAATCGCATTCGGAGTTTAAAAAACTTAAGACCGATTTTATATAACTTCTCTATAATTTCAAAAGACCTCTCTCGCTTTATCCAGAATTCGTCATCACAGAAGGAAGTGTAATCCACGCCGATCATCTCTTTCAACTGCTTCGCTTTTTCAAACACCCACTCAACTGAATGGGCTCTTACAACTTTTTTGCTGTCTTTATGATACCCTTTCCTGCTCTGGTAACAAAACCTGCAGTGGAATGGGCACCCACGCTGAGACTCGATTACATCAAGCAACGCTGGTCGTCCGTTTAGTTTTGTTATATACCTGTCCCAATCTTGTATCAGATTAAGATCGTAATCAAGGGTATCCAAATCATCGATCAATTCCCTCGGTTCGGTATAAACCGCCTGACCGTCTGCCTCATAGCAGATACCTTTTACTTCTTCCAGGCCACTGCCGTCCTCAAAAGCTTTCGCAAGTTCAACGATGGTTCTCTCTCCTTCCCCCAGGCAAACAACGTCAATACAATCTTCCTTGATTGCCTGCTCGGAAATGGACGTAGGGAATTTGCCTCCCCAGACTATTTTTGTCCCTAAAGCATTTTTTATTCTTTCAGACATATCCAGGCCCTCCACACTGCCTGGCCCCATGAAAACGGAAAATCCAACAAACAAAGGATTTGCCTCAATGATTTTGTGTTCTACCTCCTGTATCTCTTTCTGCTTTTGTATAGGCTGATATAATTTAACATTATATCCGTGTTTTTGTAATGCGCTTCCAAGGTATATCAGGCCGACAGGTATTCTCAGCTTTTCCTCAGAACTTGGATTGATTACATTTACAAGAGCTATAGTTTTTTTCGGGTCACTCATTTTAATCCTTCTTTAGCCCTGATCTCAACACTAATTCATGGCGACGAGCATTCTTTTATCTTTTGTTTTCCATAGTGGGAAACCAATGCCTCTGCAATTAGCCAGTCTATTTGGTCGTCAATATTTATATTAAACCTCTTTTCTATGATGATATGACCGCTCTTGTAGTCAAACAGCTTATCATGCTCCATAACCAGGTTTCTCTCAAAGGAATAAACGTTACCGCAGCGAACATACACCTCCGGCAAATGCTGGCGATTAGTATATTCCTCTGTGTTTTGAAGCAATCTCTCATAGCTATCACCTTGTTTTCTCATCATGAAATACGGATGGTAGTGGTCAACCCGGGTCAAAGAAACTACTGAATTGTATCCATCGTATCTTAAGAGCCGCACCGACTCATCAATATGATGTGTTTGCGTAAGGGGACAAGTGGGTTGAAGCAAAACTCCAAAATCATATACACAACCGTTTTGTCTTTCCATCTCACCTATCGCATGTTTTACAACATCGATACTTTTGGCAGTGCTCGTAGCGTACTCCTCCGGCCGCAAAAAGGGCACGTTCATCCCCAAACTTCTGCCCACATCCGCGATCCTTTTATCATTAGTTGAGAGTATTATATCTGTTAGCATTTTACTTTCACAAGCGGACTTGAAGATATGACCAATCAGCGGCAGGCCACAGAGTTCTTTGATGTTCTTACCGGACACACCTTGCGAACCTCCTCTGGCGGGTATGATACCAAGAATCCTGTTTTCGTGCTTCCCGTAATCACCCATGATAGAATCACTATAAAAGCGTTAGCGTTTTACCAGACATGACATCATCGAGCATATTCAAATAAAGTGTATGGAACCTGCTCAATGGAGAATTTGAAGAAACCTTAGAAAGGCATTTTGAGAAAAAATCCTGCAGCCTTGCCAGGATAGGGTCGTTCATCGCACCCAAGCTGACCATTTTCGCACACAGGTTACCGGCAATACTCTGGTATCCCGTAACGTTCAGTGTCAAAAAGTAATCTTGTTTTCCCTTGGGGCCGACATGTTCATTGGTGGCTTTTTCCATGATGTCGTCGATCGTTTCATTGTGACGGTTCAACAACGAATGAAGCTGCTCTAAGGAGCCGGTTCGCATTATCATCGCCCCGAGAGCATCAATACTGTTCACAAAAACCTTCTTATAGAGTGGTTCATGGTTTGTAGCACCATTGTCAAGAGCAAGACGACCGGAAAAAGTGCAAAAACCATCCGAATGATCATGACCTGTTTCTATGACTTCACAGACATATTCGAATATGGCATCATTAAAGTATTCCGAGTAATGAAGTAAGTCCCGCACGAAAACCTTTTCGCGCATGTCATAGTGAAACCACGGAAACAGAACGTCAATATCATCACGTACGGAAACAAGATTATTGGCAATAAGGCCCTGATCAACGATCTTTACATTTGGAATGGATGTTAAGTCGTGGAAAAGAGACCTGTCAAGAGTCTCCTTGTTAAACTGATCGAAATAATCGCCGTATTGTACATGTCCCATCTCGGTGTCCGGCACTAACTTTATAAGGGTGACAATTATCGCCTGTGGGCAGAGTCGACTGATTAGACGGACGCAATCCAGGAAGTATTCCGTATATGATGTCTCCGATTTTGACGGACAGTTCTTCCACCCACCGCCATCAAATTGCTCAAGCTCGGCATAAATATCGCCCTTACATACATAGTGCTCTCTTACCAGGAACTGCGACATCGGCAAAATAATAAAGTTATATGCTTTACTGTCGATCAGATTAGTATAACGGTTTATGTTGAACAGAACCTTTTCGTGTTCGAGGGCACTATAGCTTTCTGGCGGATTAGAAAGATAGCGATAGTTCGAACACCACTTATACCGCTTGTTCGGATCCCTGTCTTTATAATAGAAATACCGCGCCAGACAATTGCCCAGATACAATTTCATTCGATGTGAAATACTCTCCGCAAATTACGGAATTACGATTCATTACTCAATGGTCTGCTTCTTCTCTACCAAAGAAAGTAGAGATTCTGCATGCTTTCTTGAGAACACTTGCTTACATGGACTCGCTTTTCGACAGAGAAATCCTGTCAAATGACCATCCGTCAATACTGATTCAGATACGATCTCAAACCCTATGCATCCCAGAAAAGGAATAACCGTCTGTTTCGTGAAATTAAGAGGATGGTCTATTTTTATGGAATCTTCGACGCCCTTTTTGTTGACAACATATTCCCAGTCAACGATATCTACAAAAAACAAACCGTTTTCAACCAAAGCATCCCTTATAGCTGAAACAGCCTTGTGAGCATCTAAAAGATGGTCTATTGTTTGACACAATAAAACGATATCCCAGCAATTTTCCCCGACATCCAGATCTTCCGCAAACCCTTCTATGGTCTTAAGACCCAGTTCCTTTGCAATCGCCAATTCACAGGGAGAAGGGTCTATCACGGTGGTATTTGCCTTGATATTCATTTCAGTCAGGTTCCTTTTGAATGTATCTGCGACAATACCTGTCGATCCACCAACATCCAATATTCGCAATACATCACAATAGTTTGTTAAGTAAGGGGCGAGCCACGTGAACACTTCCTGCGCATACTCTTTCTGCTCGTCCTGTATTGTGGTTCTGTCGACCTTTTTTTGGAGATAATGGCTGACCATGGGTCTGTAGAACTCTTGATAGAATAAAGCATATCCTTCTCGTTTCAATCGGGGCGATATGAATACAAGCCCACATTGAAGACAGAGATGCGACGAAACATTAAGGCCATAGCGGTCTCTCTTGGCAACATCAGCGAAGGACGATGAACCACATACGTTGCAGAACCGCACCTCCTCTTTTGGCTGCGAGTCATAGTCAAATGGAGCGTTCCCGATAGTTCCTTCTTTTGTTTGTGACAAAACGTTTCTTCTCTATCTGGCCGCTTGTACATGAGATGCCAGAAAATCTACGAATTTCTCTTTTTGAACATCTAATACCCCTGTATCTATTGCTACTCGCCCCTTCTTCTTTAAGACCTGTGTATATAGGTTCAATGGAACTGAGTTTTTTATAATTGCCGCGATAAGACAAATAATTTCGTTCTCACTGTATCGGTAATTTTCCAAAAGTCGTTTCACCACAAGCGGCAGGCCCTGTAAGGATTGGACATTTTGCACCATACAATCGGGAAGAATGTTATAGAACGTTTTTCCGAATGTGACAACAGGCCTTCTTTTGAGAATCGCCTCAAACCCCGAAAAGCCGGATACAGTAAAAACCATCTTTGCTTTTTCGATGATATGTTTCGACGCTATGTGATGATTTATTAAAATGACATTGGGGATTTCCAGAAGCTTTTTGTAATACCGGATATTCCTTCTGCCTACGCCGGCAGGATGGTCCTTAACAATTAATTTCCAGGTCACGGGAATGGACCGGGAAATATTCCTGACCAGTTCTATTTGATTGAGATATTCTCTCCCAAAGATAGAAAGGGCTATCTCCGGCTCTGTGTGCAATGGATAATATACATATTCAACCTGACTCAATTTTTCCATCGGCAAGTACGGGAGAGATCTTTGTACAACTTTATCCTTCAGGGGATTATATATATTGCTAAAAAAATATCCCCAGTGATACCCTTTAACCTGATTATCCAAATATGCCCTCTTAAAATAGTAGTTACCCATCACAGCCGGCCATTTCAGCAGACTCGTACACCATTTTTTATATGGAAATCTGGGAAAAGCAATTATCGCCCCATCATACTTCATATCTTCAGTTCGTAAATATTGTTTACTTTGGTCAAGAAAAACATCTTCTTTATTCTCGTCCAAATACTGTTCGTACGTTTTTTGAATATGTGGAAACTGTCTGTACACCTCCTCTGAAAAGGTAACATAATTGAGAATCTTCGTGGGATTAAGATTAATATATTTAATGCCTCTGGCCTTGGCACAGAGATAGAAGATATATCCACCAAACGTCACAGGCGTAAAACCACCAATAATAATATCCGGCTTAATGCTCTCAATAAATTGTAAAATATCTTTAAAACCATTCTGAAGAATAGATAGCATCTTCTCGTGAATGAATCTTGGTTTGTAGTCCTGTTTGCATTTTGTTAAGACACCATTGTATACTCTTCTGTCTACCACCAAAGCATTCCACAAGAACGGATCTCCAAATTCCTTCTCGAGTCTTTCCAAAACATCATAGTCTACACCTTCCTCATGAAAAGACGTTATTTCCCACTCCTTCAAAAACTCAATGTCAAGATTTGTATGTTTTGCTTTTCTGAGATACTTTGGATAGTTGAGCCTGTCAGTTACATAAAAGCCTATTTGTTTTAAAGGGAATTTTTGATTGATTAACGTGAGCAAATCCAAGTAAAAAAATGCGTAATCGCCATGCGTAACAAAAACTACATTCACGTGTTATTTCTCCATCTACCAATAAACCTTTCTCTGGATTTTTGTTCTTCGAAAAAGAGAATTTAAAGTGTCTCTATATTGCACTAAATTCTCAAAATCAACTGATAATATATTCCACAACCTTGCTCCCCCTGAGTCTCTTCGCTATTTCACCTATACATGATTCTTTGATATATATCTTTTCAAAAAATCCCGTCTTTGGTCTTATCACTCTCGCCAGTTTCAGCGGAATCCGTATCTTTCGAGAATTTAAAATAATAATCTCATGACTTGCAGGCGCAAAACCAGCCTGGCCCATGAATAAATCCAGCGTCGAATCGTAAAAGTAATTAATATGTTCCACAAAATGTGCTTTGACAAACCTCCCTTTTTTGCTCTCTTTACTTATCAAATGAGGACTGATACCGTTGAGATACAAAATCGTGTTCTCTTTGGATATCGAATCAATAAACGATAGAAACTCATTTAAGTCAATCACGTGTTCTATCACGCTCTGGCAGACAATCAAATCAAAGGACTCCCCCTCGTAATCGGCTTTAAACTCGCTCGGAGAAAAAACTTTCAACCCAAGCCCTCTGCAGTACTCCAGCCGAAACTCATCTATGTCAACCCCAATACCTTCTATACCAAGCTCACCAGCCAAAGATAAAACATGACCAAAGCCACATCCAACATCAAGTAAACGTAAAGAATCACTTAGATTTACATAATTAAGCATCTTTGGAAATATCGAAAAGTAAGCAAGTTTCCTTTGTCGCGTCATATCCCTGTTCTCAGCGGTGTCGATTGTGTATCTCTTGTTACCGGCATACTTGCCCTCCTTGCTCTGATTGTAAATCAGGTGAGCGTACTTTGACCGAACACGCGGATTTACAAACACAAACTTACACTCTTTGCACCGACGGGTCTCCAGAAGCGTATCCTTATTTATACCCAAACACGAATAATCCAGGCTCCGCTTCTGTTTCAGCTTGCCATAAGCGATCTTGAAAAATCCCTCCAATTGCTCCCCATTGCAAACAGGGCAGGGGATATATTCAAAGTATTCCTCTTTCATTCCACCTCACAGTTTAAAATCTTTCCGAACGCACCAAACTGTTCAAAACTAATTAGATGTCATAAAGATCAAGAAATTGTTTTTGCGTTTTTGTATCCCAAAATCCTTTTTTATTCAGAGCTTCCTTGAATTTAAGAGCACTGCCGCCATTTCCAAAAAAATAGCATGGTTCGAACTTATACGAATTATTACTGATATCAGTAATGGCCTTCAGTATCATCTTACCTTTCTCTTTCACATCGAAGATCGAGTCATGCCGAAATCGATTATGCTGTCTGCTTCCAAGATTTATCGTGGGTATAGCATACATGGGAGCTTCTCGAATGCCGGCACTTGAATTTCCTATGATGAATTTAGCGTTTTTTAATAATACAAGAAAACTCTCAAATTGAATTGAAGGGAATAATTTGAAGTTCGGCAAACCATCAAGTTTTGAATATTCCTCAATTAATATCTTACATCCAGGGTCGTTATTCGGATAAATGACAACATAGTTCAAGCCGGATTCGATAACAGCATCAATGAGTTCTTTTACGCTTCTTTTCAATTTTTTAAGCTCACTTGTCACTGGATGATATAGTAAAATCGCATGTTCATCGAAATCAATATTATAGTGCTTGCAAACATTCTCTAAAGCAGGAAGATCTTCAGAAGACATAACATCGATATCGGGAGACCCTATTATAATTATATTTTCCTCGATTTCTCCAAGTTGAATTATTCGTTTTTTTGCCTGTTCATTTGCGACAAAATGAATGTGGGCTAATTTTGTAACCGAATGCCTCATCAATTCGTCAATTGTTCCAGACAACTCCCCACCCTCGATATGAGCGACCAAAATATTATTTAATGCCCCCACGATTGCACCGGCCAGCGTCTCAACTCTGTCACCATGAACGATTATCAGGTCGGGCGAAATTTCACTGATGTAATAACCAAAGCCGTAGATAGTATTAGACAGAGTTATGTCCATTCGTGAACCGAAAGCCTGGTTGTTATATAAATATACATTGGGAAACTCTCTTAATACTTCACGGGCTGTACCTCCATACTTCTCAAGCAAATGCATCCCCGTTACAAATAAATGCACCTCGCATTGGTCAGTGTCGTTGAGACATCTGATTAGGGGTTTTAACTTCCCGAATTCCGCCCGTGTCCCCGTTAAAAAAACTAATTTTTTCTTTTTAATCATTAATCATCATCCAGGTTAACTGTTGACCTTTTTTGATATCCTCTCTTGCAGTATTACCAATAATTGAGTTAAGTTTCTCTGCGCTTATTTCACCCGTTCCCGGCTTTTTTACCCATATATTGTCAACGTTTAAAATACTGCCTTTCTTAATATCTTTTGTAGATACAACACTTGCAAAGGCAAATTCCATTACAGGCTGTTCTTCGGGCAAGACCGTTTTATGGCCGCCCAGAGCCGAAAAAATAGCTCTTGAGCCTTTAATTAATTCGACAAGCTCATCCGGTTCTATGGAAATAGGCACATCAGGTCCAGGCCAGTTGCGGCTAATTGTAAAGTGCTTCTCGAGAACGCACACTCCGAGGGCTACAGCACCTAAGCTCGTATATATGCCCATAGAGTGGTCGCTCAATCCAACTGGTAAGCCAAATACCTCTTGTAATTCCGTAATAGCCCCTAAACGGACTTTGTCATAGGCAGTTGGATATATAGATGTGCAGTGCATCAGCATCAAAGGGCAATTATGGCTCTGAATAACCGCTACGGATTTCTTTATAGATTCAATATCGTTCATCCCGGTTGATAATATCATTGGTTTTCCTATTTTGGCAATATGCCCGAGCAAAGGAAGATTATTACACTCTCCGGAACCAATCTTGAAGGCTCCTACATTCATGGATTCAAGCCGGTCAGCCGCCTCCTTAGAAAATGGCGTACTTAAGTATATTATCCCTTTCTCCTCACAGTATCGTTTAATTCGTCTATCTTCATCCTCAGTGAGTTCAATACGTTTCGTTATGTCCCAAAGAGACTCTTCGGATATATATCCCGGTTTTATATCTGTATAAATAAGCTCAGCTTCTGTTATGTGACACTGAAATTTAATGCAGTCAGCCCCAGCCTCCTTGGCAGCATCTACTAACTGAATAGCTTTGTTGAAATCACCATCGTGATTAATCCCTGCATCTGCAATAATAAAAGGTGCAACACCAGAACTTATTATCCTTGTTCCGATTTTGAACGTTTTCATTGAGAACCTGTCCATTCAGATTGTGTCATACTTATTAATATCCATTCACTACAGTTCAAACGAAAATAGTCTTCCAATTCATAGCTTGAGTTAGAGCTTCTAACAAAATGAATTGTCGCATCGAGAACGAGCGGTTCTTCTCTTCGACCGGCAAGGCGGAAGGGTCGAATCACCGCAGGCGATGTAAGAGCATCGTCGAGGACCGATTCGCCCCTGACAACGCCGCCGGGCGAAGGAACAAGCCGTTCGAATGCAAAGGCATTTTGTTAGACGCTCTTAATAAACATTATATTTTATACCATCCCCTCCGAATTCATCCTGAAAATATTTGTATCTGCGCATTACATCATTAACCGAAAAATCAGGTGTTTCTATCTGAACAAAATCACTGTTATACGAAGAATATTGAGCGAGATATAAAACATTCTCCACATCAGGATATCTCAGATACCCCTTTTCCTGGCACTCAGAGAAAAGAGGCGTACCAGGATAGGGCGTCGCTACTAAAGGCGAGATGGAAGTAAGTCCCTGCTTCTTCAATTTTTTGGCAAAAGCAACCGAGTTTAAAAATCTTGCTTCATTCTCGCCGGGATAACCTATGATAAAAAACGCATTACTGTTAATCCCATGTTTAGTAAAAAGCTTAACAACTTCTTCCGCTTTACTTAAGTCCAATCTCTTATTCATACGCTTAAGGATATCAGGGTCGCCGGATTCTACTGCTATGCATACGGCCTTACACGAAGACTCCTTCATCTTTAACACCAGACTCTCCGTCAGCGTATCCAGGCGTATCCCGTTAGGGGCGGACCAGACTAACCTGTCACTACCACTCTTACCTCTGTTAATTTCGATTATGCCATTAAGAATCGCCTCAACTCTTTCAGGTTGGAGAGTAAAATTATCATCTTCAAACTCAATATGGTTTATACCATATTCTTCTACTAACAACTTTATTTCTCCCAGAACGTTTTCAGGTGTCCTCGCTCTCCAGTTCTGTCCATATACCGGATGGATTGAACAAAAACTGCAGCTAAAAGGACATCCTCTGGAAGTTATCATAGATGCAGTCTGGTTTTCCCTGTCTCCTCTCGGAGACCAGCTGAAATAAAAATCAACCGGCCTTTTACTATAAGACGGCAAAGGAATCGCATCTAAGTCCTTAATTAGCTCCGCTGTGCCATTGTTGACGATTTGTCCATCTCGATAGAAAACAAGCCCTTTTATATCTTCAGGTTTATCTCCTCTCGCCAGATGCAGCATTGCAAGCTCCCCCTCCCCCCTAACAACAATGTCAGCACCCAAATCCAATGCACGTCGGGGCAGTGTCGACGGATAAACACCACCTGCGATGACAGGTTTTTCAGGACACTTTTCCTTAATTACACTTATCAGCTCCCTTAGAATCATGGCGGAATCGGTAAAAGGACCTGTTATCCCGATATAGTCAGCATCACTTTCGATTTTTTCGGAAATTTCCTTATAGGATAGTCCATAGCGATTGACCTTTTGGTACTTGGTGTCCACACATACTTTATTGTCAATTCCCTCAGCCAGAGCATCGATAAATTGGACCTCATGGCCGTTTGCTTCAAGTAATGAAATGATGTACCCAAGACCAAGATTGTGAGATATAAACTCAATCTCTTCTTTAAAAAACCAGGGAGGATTTATAAAACAGAATTTCATTATTATGTCAAAAATCCTGCGACATTAAAATTTCAGCAATTTTAAAATCCAACTCCGTATCTATTTCGATTACCCTTTCCTCAGGGACCTCAAAAAGTCGAGTACGAGGAGGGATTCTTTTTTTTATATCCATCAGTGCCTCTCTTGAATATATCCACACCGTACCATCCAGATCATATACAACAGGACATTTTTGACGACTGCCTATATCTTCACTTGGAGGAATCGCTAATTGAACATACCCCTCTTCCAAACATGCCATATTAAAATAAGGATTGAAATGAGCTGTACGTCCTGATATTACTGCCTGGCAATCTTTGTCTTGTAGATATATTAATAGAGACTCTTCTATATCAGATACTTTCCTGAGTGGACTGGTTGGTTGTAATAATACTAAAGTATCGACTTTTTTATGATAAATATTTTCAGCAGTCTCTAAAGCATGTTGCATTACTTGCAGCATCGGTGTTTCATCCTGCGCCAGTTCTGACGGCCTCATAAAAGGTACCTCAGCGCCCAAATCCCTTGAGATTTCTGCAATTTCCCGGTTGTCTGTAGAAACCACCACCTTGTCTATAGATGGACAGGCTAATCCGCACTCAATAGAATAAGCTATCAAAGGTTTTCCTGATAGGTATCTTGTATTTTTCCTTCTTATCCCTTTAGACCCACCTCTTGCCGGAATAAGACCGAGGGTAAAACATGAACTTTTCTTCATTAACTCTATTCCAGAATTCCTAAGAGTCTCTAACAAAATGAATCGTTGTACCGAAAGCGAGCGTTTTTTCGTCCTGCAAGGAAGGCGAAACAGGCAATACCAAAGCATTGTCGATGCAGCCTGACGCCGTCAGGACGAAAAACAAGCCGCTTGAATACAGATTCATTTTGTTATAGGCTCTAAGGCACTAACTGCTCTTTTGTCTTATAAGCATTTATGAATCCCTAAAACTAACCTGTGCTGTCAGTAGTTGAAATCATCTTGCTCTCTGGCATATAGTTCTCGCTGTTATATGAACAAACTCCGTCCCCGTGGGTTGCAATATAACCCTTTGAATAAAAAAATAGTTTTGTTATCAGGCAGCTAAGAAAAGCCCAATAAGATACAAAGAACAACTCCCAATCCACTTGTTTTTCTACTCAGATCCTTCTTTACATCCAACCTCTCTCAAAGTCTGCCAATCAGGGCCTTTATTACACCCGCCGGATTGAGTTCTTTTATAATTTCATAGTCATATCAAACACGTACAGTTCTTCAAGTTTGTGGAACTCTGGTTTGAGAAACCTCACAAGAATCCGCAGTTTATCATCTTCCATGCCCCCTCGCTGTATTACTCATTATATTTTCAGATACCTTCTCAGATAAATGGTAGTCTCGCAGAGCGAACATTCTTACTGACTGATGGTATTTGTGATGGATGGTTGCCCCCGATTTTTCGACTTGTATGTCATCCATTCGTCGGCTTTCCATCCTTGAAAAAAACACTCTAAGCATCCTTATGATGTAAAAAAGTACGTAGGCCCTGTCTGGAACAATTCTCCATGTTTTTTACATAACTTGCTTATGACGAGAATCCCCTCCCGGGGAGCGACTCCATTCGACACCGACTGGATTATTAGCCCAAAAATCCTGTTCATTTTTCACTCCATAGATTCCAAAGGATTTTTGCCTATAAGAGGCCAATAGTCAAGTGAAATTTGTCTGGAATGATAGTCTGGCTTAGTTTGAAAGCGATTTGTGATGTAAGGAAGATCGATAAGTCTTTGCCAGAAAGATACATAGCAAAAGCTACCCGCTGTCCCTAAGCTTATAATCTTAGGTATTGTAAAAAATAACTGTCGTTAAGAATTACAATTTTTCACAATCGCAACTACCACAAAAATTTGTTGCAAGTTAGAAGGTTGCGGGTTATCTTGAGACTGTCAGGGCTTATCTATATCATTTATACAAACTGTTTTCTGAATTATCACGGATGAGATTTGATGGCTGCCGGATTAGAAGCCAAATCTGAAGAACATAAAGACGATATCGTCAACATACTTATTCTCATCTTTATCGCATCTGTGCTCGGAGTTTACTTAATTGCCACAACTGTCCTTATCGCCGAAGACGGTGTTTATTATATTGAGCGGGCACAAAAACTTTCAAGTGATCCAGGCAGTATTGTGAAGTTACACCCTCCGGGCTATCCATATCTTATTTTTTTAGCCCATAAATTTGCCATGTTATTCACTAACAGCTCATCAGTGTTTACTTGGATATATACTGCTCAAAGCGTAACGTTGTTATGCAGATTAATCGCTCTAATTCCTTTATATTTTCTGGGAAAGCTTTTAGTTGGGAGCAGGAAAAGCTTCTGGGCAATTCTTATCCTGATAATACTCCCTTATCCTGCACAGTATGGAAGTGACGCATTGAGAGATTGGCCGCATATTCTGTTTTTGGCCGCGGGTTTTCTGTTTTTGCTTTGGGGTGCCGAACAAGGCAAATGGTGGACTTTTGGAATGGTCGGTCTGCTTGCAGGGCTTGGATTTATAATTCGGCCTGAATGTGCGCAATTGATTATTTATGGAGTTCTATGGCTATTGGTTAGATTTCTCAAGCCAAAATGTAAAATGAACAGATCCAGACTACTCTGCGCGTTATTCGTTCTTCTAATTGGATTTGTTCTTCCCACAATCCTCTATGTAATAGAAGCAGAAAGAATCACCCCGCCTAAATTGGAAGAGCTTATCGATTTTTCTAAAGAATATGTCACTTCTTTTTTTCAGATTCAATCGGAAAAAGACGTTGAGAGTCACAACCGTATTTATATCATTATGAGTTCACTCGGAAACATAACAAAAGCGATCGGCGAGCTCATCGAAAAAATTAGTGATAATTTGATGCACTTTTTTGTGCCGGCACTGCTGCTTGGCATTTATTGCCGTTTCCGCAAACGATCCGGGTCAACAGACATAGAGAGGTTTTTTGTGCCTGCTTTTATAGTATTTAATGTTATTATCATGATTCTACTATATTGCAGCTATGGATACATAGACAGGAGAAATTGTATGCCGCTTGTTGTGCTTCTGATTTTCTATGTTGTGACCGGTTTGGAAGTGCTGGGCAACTGGCTGGGAAGCAGAAATTCACAGAGCCGCTCAGAAGCTGCTCTAAATTCACGGCGATGGTTTTTTATCTTGTTGACAATTGGCGGGGCCATTTGTTTGCCTAAATTGATAAGACCTATACGTATGAAAAAGCAAAGTTACAGGGATGCTGCCAAGTGGTTAGAGGAGAACACTACTAACGAAGACTTAATCGCTGTGCCGGATGGTCGAATAGGTTTTTATGCGGAACGAGACACAGTCAGTGAGAGTGAGAATGCTTCCGAAGGGTTCGACTATATTGTGAGCTTTCTGAAGAATAAAAATGAGAAATTGAAAGTCGGAAGAATTGTGCAAAAAAAGCGGGTGTTATGGGTTGATAAGCGGAGGAGAAAATACAGGTTAATTATTTATGAAGTGTTGTGATTGAGCTGTACGGTGTTTATTGCCGGCTGAGTCAGTCACCGGCGCCAGTTTCTTTGAGATTACTTCTCTCAACAGCAAGCTTGAGTTCGTTAGCAGTTTTATCGACAGTGTCATCCCAGGAAGGAAACTTTGCAAAGCCTTTCCTCGTCAATTCATCCATTTCTCTTTGTTGACGTTCATTCCAGGCCAGTGCAGTCTGAATGGTTTCTGCTAAAAACTATTTATGCGTACCAACAATGTTCTATTGAACTACTACTCACCTACGGCCAGACTACTATTTCACTGCATAAAGCCATCTTTGCCGTTGTAAGGTGTGGTGAGATAAGAGGTTATAAACCAGCAAAACAAATTAGAAATCCGTGCTCTGTCCAACTGAGCTACGGGCGTTTTAGTTTTAATTTGTTATAATAGAATGACTTCTTCCCAGCCTTGTCAATCACTTCTGCCCCGGGAACAGGCGGTGCACTAAAGTGCACCAGGTTTTTGCGTAGATCACAAACAATTGCCACCGGTCTCATACGGCAGATATTCCTTGACGTAACCTCCCTGTATTTGTAGCATTATGAGAGTGAATTTTTGCGCTGGAAGGAAAGCAAATAAAATCGTATAACCGGAAATATTCGGTTAATTCTTACAAGGCAAATTATGGAAAATGCAAAGATTTTGATTGTGGATGATGACCGGGACATTAGAGATTCATTGAAGGTTATTTTGGAACACAGCCGGTATAATGTTGCTACAGCTCCCGGTGTAACAGAAGCTATGGAGAAAATCAGGGCTGAGAAACCGGATTTAATCATATTAGATGTTATGATGGATTCATGGACAGATGGTTTTGACATGGCAAGAGACCTGAAGAAAAACAACGAGTACCAAAATATACCTATTCTGATGCTCACAGGGATCAAGAATAAAACCGGAATAGACTTCAAAGCTACTGCCGGCGATCCGACATGGTGTCCCGTAGATGAATTCCACGAGAAGCCGATAGAACCGGACACCTTACTCAAAGAAGTCGAAAAGCTGCTGACAAAAAAACCTGATAAGCAATGACAACTCATTCGAGTAATTACTGTAAGATCATCCGGCTGTACAACCGGGGCGTTGAAACCGAATATTCCCAATCACCACCAAAAGCTCAATTAGCGTAAATGCCTTTCTTCTGTGCATGACGCTTTCCCTTCTATCTTCAAGAAGGCCCAAACCAACATTTACTCTTTAGATGCGAATGTTTTCCCTTGCTGCAATCTTCTATGTCAATTTTACCTGCCCCATTTCCGTAATGCAAGCATTTTACTCCAAAATTATGGTGCTCAGGGAAAACGTACTGAACGGGCCCTGCAATCGGCGAACACCGAAAAAACCGGTATTTTCCTGCATTATTGGTCAATACCTGGTTGCATAGTGTTGACAGTTCTTATTAGATATATATGGATATTCAACCCATCACTTGTGAAGTTGCCTAAGAAAAGATTGTGGTATTTTATAACCCCGGCACTCAATATTAGGATCAGCTCCATGTTCTAATAAGACTCGAGCGATTTCCTCATACTTCTTCTGATACGATAGATGAAGCGCGGTACAGCCTTGACTTTTAATATTGACATTAGCCCCATTAGCTAATAGGAATATTACCATTTCAATCTGATTGTAAAAAACCGCCGAGTATAGAGGAGTGTCTCGTGTTCCACCAGATGGCTCGTTAATATCTGCCCCATAGGCCAGAAGTAGCTTGGCCGCTTCAATTTGGCCGTTTCCCGCTGCGGATTTTAACGGAGTTTTCCAACCTGGTGTTATCCACCCACTCTTGTCTTTGGCCGTTACTTTGGCACCATGTTCTAAGAGTATCTTCATTACTTTAGTATGGCCATGGCGGGCTGCATAATGTAGTGGCCTTTTGCTACCTTCGTTGCCTTTATTTACATCAGCTCCTTTGGCCAAAAGCAGTTTGACCACTCTTATGCGCCCATAGGCGGAGGCCCCATGTAAAGGCGTGTTTAAGTACCAGAAGGTTCTTGTGTTTGGGTTTACGCCCCAGGCCAGTTGCCTTTTCACCTCGCCCAGATTTCCCGCACGGGCGGCCGTATGAATACTCATGCAGCCGGCCAAAACCGTGGAGACCAAGACCAGAAGGGATATACTGATGGTGCGTGTACTATTGGTGAACAGTTTATTAGCTATTTGGTTACCTCCGCATGTATATTTGGTATTTTCCATTTAACGCCGTTTGAAACACTTTTGTGCCTTACAATTCTATGTGGAATTAATCGATTTATATGACCCTGTTTCCCGCATCAATAGTCTTTAAACTTTCGCATCCACTCCGGCCAGTCGGAGGGTTTAACGCCGCCTGCAATGGTCCACTCATTTGACGTGTTGAACTGTCGGTGCCACTTCAACGTCCACAACTCCTTAAAGCCAACCTTCCTGACAGACCAATCCATGAATAGACCGTTTATATAACCATCATGCCGATTTATACAGAAAGCGTGAAAACCCTTACCGGGAGTGAGTGCCACTTCCTCATATATAGGAGGCTCGATAGTTAAAACCGGACCGGCAAAAGGAAAAACACAATCCAACAACACTGGTATGTTATTTCCGCCTTTATGATCGATGTGTTTCCATTGCTGTGAGTCAGAAACCTGTGAGCCAGAAAACGGGGAGATAATATCACACTTATTCCAATTAATACAAAAAAGATTCATACCATAGCTGCTGACATGGTAAGGAGGATAACTCGAAACCCAAGCCAAAAATTTATATACACCCGTTGAGCTTTGCTCGGGCAGTTCCGTCGCCATAGGGCAACAAAGTATGTCCTCGGCACCTATGTTAGAGTAATCGTCTATCCAGTTCCAATCCCACCAACATCTTCCATCCATTGGCTGCTTATGCGCATGGGGGAAATAGCCCTCGTTGTCGTCCGCGTACATCTGTAATATAAGGCTCCATTCATGCAGGTTAGATTGACATTTAATCGTATATGCCTGGTTTCTCGCCCGTTCCAGGGCAGGCAGCAACATAGCCATCAGCAGAGCAATAATACCAATCACCACCAAAAGCTCAACTAATGTAAATGCCTTTCTTCTGTGCATGACGCTTTCCCTTCTTTCAAGAAGGCCCAAACCAACATGTACTCTTTAGATGCGAATGTTGTCCCTTGCTGCAATCTTCTATGTCAATTTTACCCGCTGCCTAACTGTGATGCAAGGAATTTGGGATTAATTATCGTTTCATGTCGTGGTTTCTGCGGTATTCGGCCCAAAAGGCAATTTTTATGAACTTGCGCTATGAAACGACCGGTATTTATAGTGTTCCGCAAAGCGGCCCCGGGACAGCCCTCATGGCTCTTGCGGTCTGATGGAGAAATCGTCGATGTACAGGTGGCTGGCTTTCAGCGCCCACCATTGGAGGAACTCCGCACCGACTGCCGCGTAGTCGCCCTTTGCCTTGAACCGGAGTGTAACAGGCATCCACCGGTGTTGAGTGGCAAACCATTGAGTTACGTTTGCCTGTTCGACGGTGTCGAACCGCTCCAACAGACCTGCGTCGTTTTCATCGACTAAAAGGCGTATTCGGCAGTCGCGTCCCCATCCGCTGCCGATGTCCCCTGTAAGCAGCCACGCGGTCAACAGATACGTCCTGCCCGCCTCAACCGCCACTCGCTGAAATATCACCTCCCGCTTCCAGTCTTCCCGTGGCTCCTGCCAGTTTGGGTCCTCTGAGCCAAAATAGGACCATCCGTACAGCCGCGAACCGCCGTGGGGCTCATATCCGTCAACGCTGGCACCGGCTGCGCCAAACGGCTCGGCATCAGGCACGTATCTCTGCGGTTCCTTGGCCCGGCCTAAACGGGCTATGCGCCTCCAGCCTTTTGTGCCATCCTCGAAACCGGGATTGTCGATCGCTATGCAGTCTTTACAGCCGGCCACTGGAGGCGTAACCCTCGGCTTGTCAAAGCGAGGCTCGTCCCTGCCCCGGGGCGTGGTCATAAAACTGTATATCCGCGAATACGTGCGCCGTGACGATTCCTTGTGAGTATCCGATGAGACACGATACAGGTATACAGTCGCAGGTTTGAGGCTGGATAAGACCACTTTGTGAGTTTTGTCGCGATCTTCTTTGGAGCCTGCCTGACTGCTCACGTAGTGGTCCGTTCCATAATGGATAAGGCTGTCACCGGCTGTCCCGGTCTGCCAAATAACGGTAGCGCCGGTGGCCGTAATCCCTGTCACAGAGACATTGTACGGATAGATGACGCTCCCGGGCTCCTGCTCGCCCCGAATGTAGAACAATTGGTCGAACTGCTCAGGCAATTCCTTGCCGTCGCGAAAAGCCCTGCCCCGCCCGTAACGGTCTTTGGAAAGATAAGAAAAGAAGGGCTCGTTGTCGGCGCGACGATATTGCAGGTAGTATTGCTCCCCGATTCTGAGCCGAACCGCATCGTCAAACCACACCACGTCGGCGCCCCAATTGCAAACCATCTTCACGTGACACGCAGGCCCAATCTGACTGCCCCCCGGACCGTTTTCATGGATGGAGAAAATGAATTCGGCCGCGCCGCCGCCCCAGCCCCCGCAGTTGGCGAATGCCTGTATCACATTTGGTGTCGTTGCGATAAATGTTTGACCGGCGACTCTGCACACACCGGAGCCCGGGCCTTCCGCGATGAAGTGTAAATCTTCTCGGGCAGAGGCGAACTGTTTCAGGCCCGGCTGCGCCTGGTTGATCTCAATACCAAGGTCACTTTCCGGATGCTCAACTCCGTCATAGTACGCCACTCCTCCGGGATAGACGTCGCTCTTTCGCGGCATCCCGTGGTTCCATCGCTTGCCGTCCGCGGCGGCAAGCTCAAGGGCATATTTCCTGCCCCGTATCGTCCGGAACAACTCGGCAGGCAGACCGCTGCCGCATATCCAGACCATCCGCTTTTCTGTCTGGAAGGGCCCTGCAATACGTCTGCCCGAAGGTGAATCCTCAAACAAAGAAACAAGCAGTTTACTGTCCCCGGAGGCCCGCCACAAACTAAAGCCGGTCACGGCGGTGCCCGTAGCGATAAAACTCTGTGCAAAACGGACACGTCCGGGTCCCCAAACTTCCTTTTCGAGGTCCAGCTTTGGCTGCGAAGCTTGATCGACTATGGTGGTCTTGTTGTTCTCAACAGATACATAAGGAACAATTCTGCCGTTGAGCAGCATGAAATATTGTCCCTGCTCGATTCCACCGAATTCATACAAACCACTTGGTCCGGTCACTGTCCAGGCCCGCAGAGAGCCATCCCGTGCAAAAAGGGAGGCGCCCCGCTCAATTCCGCCCGCTGTTCCTTTAATCTTGCCACCTGCCCGGCACGGCACACCTGCCAGGTGCCACACGGCTACGCACCCTAACGCCACGATTACAAAATGAGATCTCAACATCTATTGTGCTCCGATACGCTGTAGATGTGCACCATCGACGTACAAACTGTTGGATTCGAGACTGAATCGTTGCTCCAGATCGAAACCGACCGTAACAATCTCAGCCTCGGCCCTGAACAGGACCGAACCGCGGCACCATTGGCCCTCTGTGGCGTACCATTGCGAGGTCCCGATCAACTTGTTGTCCCGCACGGCCGTTCCGCCCCCGGCAAGTGCAAGCAGTCGAATCTTAACATCGCTGCTTCGCCCGCCGAGCTGGTCTGTATAAACCCACCCGCTGAAACAGTACCATTGATTCTTTTTCACTTTCACCTGCTGATAGATAACTTCCCTTGTCTCCTGGCCTTTCCGCTGGTTTGTCCAGCCGAACATTCTTGTCCCCCAGCACGGGACAATCCCGAAGTCGCACCCGACAATGCCTCCATGCCTGCCGTCGCGGCGCCACCGCCCAAGGCCGTTCTCAAAAGAGGGATTTCTTAACGGGATTGCCTCGATATTTTCCGGATGCCTCATCAGTCGGTCGAAATCCTGCTCGGTGATCAGGCCTGCAACTGCTGCGACGATATCCTTATCGGCTGACTTGCGCCCGTTGAAAGCTGCGCTTCCCAAAGCATAGGTGTCGTTTTTATACGCTGCCAGAAAATTCTTTCCTGAAAGACTTTCGATATGCAGGTAATATTTCTGTCCCGGCCGCACAGCCACCTCCTGCGGACCCCAGGCAACCGCGGCGCCACTGCCCGGGGCCACTGCTTTGCTCGGACCTATCTGTCTGCCGCCCGGGCCGCCCCGGTGAATGCTGAACCGTACATAGCCCGGCGAACTGTCTATTCCCTTCAGGGAAGCCGAGGCGAAAGTAATATTCTCGCTTAGAGCCACGAAACTCTGTCCGACCGACACGGCCCGGTGCATCCGCCCTGTACCGGCTAAATAATAATCTGTTCGCAGCGAGTCATTGTCTTCGCAGACGGTTATGCCAAGATCGCTGTAGGCCCTGTGTGTCCCGCGGAAATATGCTGAACCGGAGCTGTAAACATCACCACGGCCTGCCACAGCCGGTATCCAGGTTTCTTCGGCATCAGCAAACATCTTAATCGTATAGATTTGACCCGGCACCGTCGGGCTTTCCGCCCCGGACCATGCTGCGGCGACACTGCCTTCATTACCGACTTTATCTGTTGTTCTCGACGGGCCGATGGACTTGCCGCTTGTCCCCTGGCCACCGAGCAGCTGAACATGCACTCGGCGAGCCGGCCCAAAGGCCTTGATTTGAACCATTGTCAGACCCAGTCCCGTCGCGCGGTACGACTGGCCAAATGAAAGTCGTCCCTGAAGCCACGAATCCCCATTGATTGCGAAGGATTGCCCGGCCTTCAGGCCAAGACTTGTCTCGGTGTTCCGGTCTATTTCCACAAGGGGAACGCAAACAGGACGATAGTCCTTCGATGCCGGGACGCAAACGGCATAGCTGCCGGCCGGAAGTTCTCGAAAGACATACGAACCATCATTCTCGGTCATGGCGGTAAATGCTGTGCTCCGTCCATGCGCGTAAGCACGCACCATCACACGCCTAACCCCTGCACCGGTGGTAGTATTGCGCAGCGTACCGGCCAGAGACCCCGCCGAACTCACCTGGGGTGATAGCGCCAAATAGAAAATGGCTGCGTAAAGCACTGTGGCTGAAACCGGATTCCTTAAATTCCCGTATATCATAAAACCGAGTTTAACATACACTCTCGCCCCGGTCAATTATCGACGCTTCTCAGCCCCACGCCATCAATGTCTGTCAATACCAATAATTCTCTTCAAACAAGAAAATACCGACCGCACTATTTGTTTGTTATCTCGACTTGCCTCCAGCTGCATCAAGAATTTTTTCGATTAACACCTCCGGCAATTTCTACGCTGCTTTGGAGACATATCCCCCTTCTGTCCGGCCCGACAAAGCGCTGGCGCGCAGGCAAATCCCATACAGCTTATCCTGATTCAGATTTCGTCCTGTCGTGGCCTTATCCGTTGAGCGTCCAGCCGGGGCGGTACTTTTTGCTAAGCAGCTCGTTGGCCTCGGCGCTGTTGGTAACGCGACCGTTTTTGCCGTCGTAATCGAGTTTCTTACCGACGCGGTAGGCCACAAGACCCAGGAGCATCATCTCGATCACCGTTCCGCCGTAGTCGAAATCACAATGCGTCTTTAAGCTACCCTTACAGGCCCTGGTCCATTCCTCCTGGAAGTGACCCAACGGCGGAATCACATCGTCCTTGTCCCGTCTATTGTAATACGTCAGGTCCGCATCATTGCCGAACGGCAGCAATATCCGCGAATCGTAATCGCAGACAACATAGCCCTTGGTGCCCTTGAACATCGCGCCGTGTCCGATTTTGTTCAAGTCGACATAGCCCTTGGGCGATCTCGGCATCATGCCTCCCTGATACCAGTGGACCTTGATAGGGCCGCGCCAGTCGTTTTTCGGGATATCGAAAGATGTGTGCAATTCGACGGGAGTGACTTCAGGATTGAATTTCTGGCCTTCGCCTTCTGCCGTAGTTGGACGACCCGCGTCGATGGCGTTCCACACCAGGTCGATTGTATGGCTGCCCATGTCGCCGACCTGCCCGGTGCCGTAGTCCCAGTACATGTTCCAGCTCAGGCAATTCATACCCGGGCCGCCGGCAAAGTACTCAGGATTATAAGGATGCCACGGAGCCGGCCCTATCCACAGGTCGTAGTGCAGGTGTTTCGGAGGTGTGCCTTTGGCCGCCGGATAGCCGGCCCTGCGAATCTGGCGATTACCCCAGGCATAAGCATCCGTCAGTTCACCAATCGCTCCGTCTTTGACCAGCTCACGCACACGCTCGAAGTTCGGCTTGGCGTGACGCTGGGTACCGACCTGCGTAGCCAGCTTATGTTTCTTCTTGAGATAGTTCGCGCGGACAACGCGTGCTTCTTCCACAGTGTTGGCCACCGGCTTTTCGCAATAGACATGCATATCACGGTTCAACGCCCAGTTGGCGATGAAAGCGTGAGTTTGGTCCGTGGTACAACAAATCACGGCATCGATGTCTTTTTGTTCGAGACATTTTCGCCAGTCGACATATGTTTTGGCCTTCGGGAACCTCTTGGCGGCGTGGGCAATGTGTTTCTCATCCACGTCGCAAAGGGCCACGACGTTCTCCTTTGAGACAGCGCCGAAATGCGCGTCTGCCCGACCCCATGTACCGATCATGGCGATATTGAGCTTGTTACTGGGCGCATTGGCGCCGGAGAGCGTACCGCTGGGTAAAATAACCAGTCCGATCCCGGCCGCCGCGGTGGATTTCAGAAACTGGCGTCGTTGAATGATTTTGGTCTTCATCATTTTCTTCTCCTATTGTTGGGACTTAAGTTGTTTATTGTGAAACCGAAAACAGCAATTTTAAGCATTAGAACAATGAAATACAAGAGAAAAAATGGGCGCATCGGGAAAAATAAGCCTCAAACATCGTGATTAAGAGCTTATCCGAATAACCGGATCGTTACCAGGACGAGCGAAAAGTGTTTCTCACTTCGTCATTCGGCATTCCTTGTTCGATATTGCATATTCCCTCCGTCCTCTGGGTGGGGTTGTTAGCCCCTTGCACGGCAAGGGGTTTCTTGTCATTGCGAGCGCAGCGCGGCAATCTCAATAATCAATAATCATTTGCCAATGGCACCCATTCTCCCTTATCACGTACGGGCGACCCCATGTGGTCGCCCCTCTCAGCATTTTTCCTTTTTTCTTTCCCTTTTCAATTCTCTTATGCTATTCTCTGTCCCTAATGGCTTGATTGATAACTGGGGATTTCGCTTAAAAAAGCCGCCTTGGCCGGCCTCGACCGGGCAAGATATAGCGGTGCCTTTTTTAGTGTGCCGGTAAACAATAACAATTTGGTAGCAGAGGCTGACCAATAAAACAATTCAAAACCTATGGAATGAGATAATTATGAAAGTGACAAAGTTTTATACTGTAGTGCTTCTTATTTTCACTGGTTGCCATAATAGTCTTGATACGACCATGCGTGTTCCTTATGAGCATAGTGAAGGACAGCACATAAGAACCGCAAAAGATGAATTAGACGACATGACAAGACGAAGCCAACCAACTTCTCCTACTCAAAATCTCGAAATTAGCATAACTGACAAAAGCAAGCCGAATGCACCGTATGGCCTCGCTGAAAGAAAAACCGATCAGCTTGAACCAAACTCGAATCTTACTAATGTCGCCAATAGGCTGAAGAAGGCAGCAGAACAAGGAGATGCCCAGGCTCAATATGAACTCGGACACATATACCGTGAAGGTTTAGGGCTTCCAAAAAATCCGACAAAGGCCGCTTATTGGTTCAAGAAAGCTTCAGAAAAGGGTTTTGCCAAGGCGCAGTTTTACCTTGGGATAGTAGCACTTACAGACATTGCCTTAGGTATGAGATTGCAAAACGTCTACGAGGAACAACCAGATGCAGCGGCACGTCTGGAAAAAGAGTTCAAAAGGATAGAAGCAGATGGCCGAGAGTCGCAGAGGTTGGCATACCCCAAGATTAAGCATTTGGCGATGGAAGGAGACGCAGAGGCTCAATATATCCTCTCAAGAATGTACACGGGTATGTTGCCTGATATTAAAGATAAAGATAAAGCTTCTGAATGGCGCCTGAAAGCGATAGAAAATAACAAAAAGGCCGCTGAACACGGAAGTATCAAAGCTCAACGTATATTAGGGGAAATATATTCATTCCAAAAAAATGAGATTGAAAAGATAAAATGGTATAAGAAAGCCGCCGATCAAGGTGACCCTATCACGCAGTACAGACTCGGTTCCCATTATAGGTTTAGAAAAAAAGATTATGCTGAGGCGATTAAGTGGTTAGAAAAGGCCGCAAATCAGGGACATTTTCAAGCACAACATGAACTGGCCTCTTACTATAAAGAAAAGAAAGACTATTCTAAGGCCATCACATGGTATAGACAGGCTGCACAGCAAGGAGATGTTGGGGCTCAATTTCGGCTGGCTCAAATACTTAATAGTGGAAAATGGGCGCCCGTACATGGTGATGAGATAAAAGCTTTCCATAATGATGCCGAAGCAATCAGGTGGTATAAAGAAGCCGCAGAACGAGGCCATAGGGGAGCCCTGAATGAACTTGTTAGTACTTACATGTATAATGAAGCAGTCCAGGACTATAATGAAGCCGTCAAATGGTGTGCAAAAGGTCTTGAACAATGGAATATTGATGCCGAAATGTCTTCGGCTGTCGGTCGGGAATACTACATGGGGGAATTCCTTTGGCAAGAAGATTACATTAGACACATCTGTGCTGTCGGTCAGGAATATTATTGGGGAAAACACATTACTCAGGATTATAAAAAGGCATTCAAGTGGTTTGAAATAGCCTCAAAAAAGGGTGATTCTCAAGCTCAATTGATGCTTGGCGGTATGTACGAACGTGGGCAAGGTGTGGGCCAGAGTTATGAAAACGCGTTTAAGTGGTATAAAAAAGCTGCTGCACAACAAGGAATCAGGGGCAGTTCAGCCCATTACTGTCTGGGCCGTATGTATTATAGAGGAGAAGGCACTACGAAAAGCTATGGAGCAGCAGCAGAGTGGTATACAAAAGCTGCGGAGCAAGGACATAAATTGGCCCAATACTCTCTTGCAAACATGTACTATAAAGGAGAAGGCATAGTTCAGGATTATGTTGAGGCCTATAAATGGGCTAATCTTGCAGCGATGCGTGGTGATGACCTCAACATTAGGTTCAGAGATAAGCTAAAAGAAGAAATGACAAAAGAACAGATAGCCGAGGGACAAAAAAAGGCGAGTGAATTCCATAACAAACTCACAACCAAAAGAAAGTAGTGGCTCGAATCCTTGAAAAATGGAACAGAGTTGATGCAAGAATAGTTACGAACCTGTAGCTCTAAGTAAAGGTAAACTTTCAGGGAGAATACAACTGCCATGTTCTTGCTTTGTTTGGGTGCAGTGATGTTGAGAAGAAAACATAGAGAATAAGTTTCGTATTGCGTGGAAACTAAAAGATTAAATTGGAAAGCCCAAGTGCAAAATTCAAAAGTTGATTTGACGGATTACGTTTTTGATATTGTATGGCCGGAAAGAAAAAAGAGATTATGGGAAAAGGTTACCAAAAAAGGTACTTGCACTTTTTTCTATTCTTATTTGCCATACAGATTTAATTCTACTCAAAGGGAGTACCGCAAAATGTAGCTTGCCATTTTTGTTGTAAATCTTCGAAAATATTGCTTTGGCCAGTTTTTAGGAATTCATGAACGGCTATTGACGCCTTCAATATTAAGTCAATTATCCAGTGGGCTAGTCTCTGTGTGCTCTTTTCGTCAAGGGGACGTACATTTAATCCAAGGGGGCGATTGATTATTACTTTAGCGTTATGGTGGGAGTAATTACACAAGAAGGCGTATCTGGTATAATAGTATTTTTCCATGTCAGCATTTTTGAAATCGTCTACGATGTAAGATTTGGTTGGTTCTTGATCACGTAGTTTCGCGCCTTTGTCAAGCAGATCTTGTATATCCTTAACAGTATGCCTTTTTTTATCAATCAAATCAGGGTTGTCCCGTAGGTATTCAAGCGGTTTTTTGCCTTTGGCCAGTGACTTCTGGAAATGAATTTTTACATAATTGGGATCATTAATCACATTGCACAGAACAACAACGGCCTCAAGCAAAGCCCTTGTCAGTACATGAGACGCCAACTCCTTACGAGATTTTATTGCATGATAGGAGTCGCCGGTAAGTTCAACCACAATGGAATACAGGCCAAACATATAAGGGGCTTGTATGTCTTCACTGTCGCAAGTTAAGTGTGTTGGTTCCTTATTGATACAGGTTTTGTGTATGATTTCAAGGAGATCAAGAAGTTCATCGGTCTTTGTGGCTTTCATCAAAACGTTCTTTACTAATCGCAATATTTTACACATGTGGTTAAACATTAAAAACTATCGATTTTTTCTTTTGCAGATTATACGAGTTTGTGGATAAAATATAAAAGATTTATTTTTGTCAAAGTGGTGCGGGGGGGAATTAAAGGTGTCCGGAATTAAAGGTGTCCGGTACTTTTTTTTAATGGCAGAACAAAATCAGTGGTTTGTCTCGTTTGACCGTGCTCAGAGTGACCAAAAAAGCACTATTTTTGTCATCTTTTTGTTGTCTTTTGTGCATTTTCGTGGCTAAATATTTTTCAAAATAGTTAGATTTATATTGAACATTCCGGGGGAGTTTGGTATAATTACAACATGTAGACATGTTTAGTCTCTAATTGTTGGTTCGTTGTTTTTAGCCATAAGACTTCTCTGTGAACTCTGTGGTCTCTGTGGCTTGATCTAAAGCGGAGAACCGCAAGTCGTAAGCCACAGCGTGGTACGGTCTTAGGGCCAGCCAGCCCAACCAATTTTAATCATTCGTAAAGGTGTTTTGTATATGTTCTATCCGCTCTACGCTGCACGCTGTACGCTATTTGAGACGCTATACGCAATACGAGATATGAGCTGCGCAAACCGCCTATCCAGCCCAATTTGCCAACCAATTATTACCTTAATTATGCAAAACGAACCCAATTTCCAAAAAAGTCAAATGAACATAAATAAGGTATTAACAAGGGATTATGAAAATAAGACACTTGGTGAACATGGGAAAAACGAACCCAAAACGAACCCAATCAAAGCCAATTCAAACCCAATTTCCCCCGCGCACAAGACGACATACGACATCCCACATACAACATACGAAATACAAACCCAATTCTTGCCCGCCATCTGTGTGGCGGGACAAACCCAAAAAAATGCTGCTGCTTCCAGAATGGGTCAGAAAACCAGGCAAGAGACTGTTTCATATAGCCAAAATGGAGAATGTCGTTATAATGATCGCTGCCAATTAAAGGAAAAGCCAATATGATGAAAAACTTGAGGCTCCTGACCTGGATCGTTGTGCTTGCTTTTTCTGATGCAGGCCTCGCGATAGAACGCTCCTCTGATGTAAAACCAAATTCGGGGAAATTGGGCCTTACAATTCTGGACACGGCTACCAACAAAACAATCGCCTGCAGGATACATTTAGTCAATGCCAAAGGCGAGCCGCAGCTTTTCGACCATCTTCCCTCTTACCGTGACCATTTTTGTTGCGATGGCCGGGTAACACTGACTTTGCCCGCCGGAAGATACACTTACGTCATCGAGCGGGGCCCGGAATACCAAAGATCGAAAGGCTCTTTTGAAATCAGAAGAGGTTCTCTCACTGAAATAAAGAAAAAACTAACCCGGATAATCGATATGGCCTCAAAAGGCTTCTGGAGTGGTGAATTGCATGTGCACAGACCTATTAAAGATATCGAGCTGCTTATGCGGGCCGAAGACCTTCATATTGCCCCTGTCATCACCTGGTGGAACCGTACAAATAAATGGAAGAATTCACAAATCCCCAAAAAAACAGTAGTGGGTTTTGATAACAATCGCTTTTACGAGCTGTTAGGCGGTGAGGATGAACGTAATGGTGGTGCTTTCATGTACTTCAATATGGAGGCGCCTTTGGAAATTACTCGGGCCCAGCGAGAGTACCCATCTCCATTACATTTTATTGAGCTGGCAAGGCAGCAGTCCGGTGCCTGGATAGACATTGAAAAACCGTTTTGGTGGGATGTTCCTGTTGCACTGGCGCACGGATATGGCGATTCGATTGGATTGCTGAATAACCATTGCTGGAGGTCCCAGATGCTCGATAGCGAGGCATGGGGAAAACCAAGGAACAAGCAGGAGTTTCCTTCTCCGCTGGGTAATGGTTTCTGGTCGCAGCATATTTATTATCATATTCTCAACAGCGGCATTCGCATAGCCCCGTCAGCCGGAAGTGCATCGGGAGTATTGGGTAATCCCGTAGGATACAATCGTGTTTATGTTTATACGGGTGGAAAAAACCTCGAATACAGCCGGTGGTGGGAGAATCTGCGAAAAGGGATATCCTTTGTTACTAATGGGCCTTTGATTTTGCCGAATGTTTCAGGTCACAAACCGGGCCATGTTTTTAAAGCCGACAAAGGCCGGACGCTTGAGCTTGACATAAACTTACACCTGGCCGGCAATGACCCTGTTCGGTGTATCGAGATAATCAAAAATGGCTCCATCGAGAGAACTGTTACCGGTTCAGAATTGGGCACAGACGTTAAGTTTGGAACTCTGAGCTTTACAAAAAGCGGCTGGTTTATCATCCGTGTAATAGCCGATGTGAAACATACATTCAGGTTTGCCTCAACTGCGCCATACTACGTTGAGATTGGCGATGAAAAACACTATCTGAGTAGAAAATCTATTCGTTTTTTCAAAGACTGGGTTGACGCCAGGATCGGACAAATAAATCTCAAAGACCCAAAGAAGCTCGCCGAAGTGCTCAAATATCACCGTAAAGCAAAGCAGTTCTGGCAGCAAAGGTTGAATTTAGCAAATGCCGATTGAAACTATCTCCGGATCCGCGATCATCCTGATTTGAAGATTCAATAAGATATCCTGTCGGCATATTTGATAGCACAGAAGGAAACTAACTTTCGTATTGAAATTATTAAGAGGTGTTTGCCGGGCGGGGAGACGAAGACTCACAACCGCCCTGATTGTTGTAGGCTTTGGCACAATATGGCCTGTCTCAACGACCCTGAAGAAATCCCAAATACACGGTTCTTTATTGACATTCATAAGAAAATAATGTAGATTAGCGTTTTCGAACGACAAGGATTAGACCAAATCCTTAGAGCTTATCCCTTTTTGAGATTTGATTATGTATTCAGATTATATTCGTAATGTGGCGATAATTGCCCACGTTGACCACGGCAAGACGACGCTGGTAGACCAGCTTCTGTATCAGTCGGGGATGTTTCGCCAGGCCGAGCTTGATAAGCTGGCCGGCGGTGAGCATGGATTGATTATGGACTCGAATCCCCTGGAGCGGGAACGGGGTATTACAATTCTCAGTAAAAACTGTGCCATTGACTACACGGATTCCCACGGCACTGAATATAAAATTAATATAATCGACACACCCGGGCATGCTGATTTTGGCGGAGAGGTTGAACGTGTATTGAAAATGGCCGATGGCGTGCTGCTTTTGGTTGATGCCTTCGAAGGACCTATGCCGCAGACAAGATTCGTATTAACCAAGGCCCTTGAGCATAAGCTAAGACCAATAGTCGTGATCAACAAGGTAGACCGCGCAAACAGCAGGCCGGATGATGTAGTAAATGAAGTGTTCGATTTGCTTGTTCAGCTCGGCGCCGAAGACGAGGCGCTCGATTTTCCTCTTATTTACGCATCAGCGCGAGAGGGGTGGGCTACGATGGATATTGCCAAGAGAGGCGGGAATATACAGCCTGTCTTTGATGCTATCATAAACTATGTTCCCTCGCCGCAGGTCAAACTTGATGCTCCGCTGCAAATGCTTGTGACCAACCAGGAATATTCGGATTACGTAGGAAAGATAGCGATAGGCAGGGTTTTTTCGGGACAGATGAGTGAGGGCCAAAGAGTTACTGTCATTGACTCCGAGGGCCTGCATACACAGCAAAAAGTTATGCAGATTCATCAGTTTCACGGCCTTGGCCGAAAGCAGGTTTCAGGCGTCCGCGCTGGTGATATATGTGCGATATCTGGGCTGGACCCTGTTGATATTGGTGATACTATTGCCTGTGCCGATAAACCTTCGAGGCTTGCTGTTATCTCTGTAGATGAGCCGACCATGAAAATGACATTCCGAGTTAACGACGGGCCTTTTACAGGCAGGGACGGCAAATACGTAACAGGCAGGCAGATTGGAGATAGACTGCAAAAAGAGCTTCAGCAGAATGTTGCTTTGCGTGTCGAAGCCGGGCAGAGTCCCGAAGAATTCAATGTCTCGGGCAGAGGGCTGATGCATCTCGGAATTTTGCTGGAAAATATGCGGCGTGAAGATTATGAGATTTGTGTGGGCAAGCCCAATGTAATCCTGAGAATCATCGACGGCAGGCGTCATGAGCCGATAGAAACGCTTGCAGTGGACTGCCCATCGGATTGCCAGAATTCCGTGATGAGCCTTCTGGGCGACCGGCGAAGTGAAATAATCAAAATAGATGCAAAGAGCGGAGCAAGCGGTTTTATTCACATGGAATTTATGATACCATCGCGGGGTCTGTTCGGCCTTCACTCCAAAATGATGAATGCGACTCAGGGAAGAGCGGTCATGCATCATACGTTTGAAAGATATGAGCTGATGCGCGGAGCGATACCCCAGCGCAAGGCAGGCGTTATGATTGCGACAGCTACGGGACAGGTGACAGCTTATGCACTCGATGCTTTATACGACAGAGGCGTCTTTTTTGTTGAAACCGGGGAAAATGTATACCAGGGACAAGTAGTAGGGGAGCACTGCAAGGAAAAAGACATACCTGTCAACGTCGTGAGAATTAAGCAGCAAACCAACGTTCGGGCCTCGAGCAAAGATGATGCGGCCCGTGTGAGACCTGCCAGAAAGATGAGTCTTGAGGCGGCGATGGAGTATATTCAGGAAGACGAGCTTGTTGAGATTTGCCCGTCTTCGATTAGAATCCGCAAAAGGCTGTTAAAAGAAACCGACCGCCGGCGCCAGGGACGCAAAAAGCATCAGTAAGACCAAGTCAAATTAATTATTGCCCCCCATTGTCACCTCGAACACAGTCGAGAGGTCTATTTAAACAGATTTCTCCACTTTGGTCGAAATGACAAAAAAAACACCTGTGCAAACAAGTTCCCGTTGCTTCTTCAATATTTATCTGCCTTTTACCCGCCATTCGTTTGGCGGGATGGCGGACTCGTCCAATCTCTTTTATTAAATGATTCCGAAGACTTGGAAAATGTACCGGACACCTTTAATTCTCGGACACCTTTAATTCCCCTCAAAAAATGTAGTTACGTCAGCACATTGCGAAGGACTTTTAGAGTGTCTCAATAGGATATCTTTCAGTTGCATTGAGTTCTGGCGTAACCACAGTTCAGTAAGCCCATCGAAATCTCTAATGTTGCCTATGTCAGGCTTCAGACGACGTGCACAAGCATCATGAATGGTCTTCCGAGCAGAATCCTGATTCTTATACCTTTTTGCGCTTAGTTCGGTTTCAGCGACATCTTTCACGGCTTCTCTACGTAATTCAGTAAAATAACGACAGTTAGGCGTTATTTTGACCTTGTTCCTCATGACTGTTAAGACAGCCATGACATCGCTCACTTTGTCATTTCGGTAAGGCATAGCTAATCTCATTGCTGATTCCTCGGTTTAACAATGCTTATACAGCCCGTATAAAACGGGAAAGACAGAGAAGTTTCTTTCTGTTTAACAAGTTCCCGTTGCTTCTTCAATATTTATCCGCCGGAGCTTGTGCCCCAGGTACTTACACCTTATGGGGGCGGACTTGTCCAATCTCTTTTATTAAATGATTCCGAAGACTTGGAAAATGTACCGGACACCTTTAATTCTCCCTTTAATTCTCAAACGCTGTATGGGCTGTATTCCGCTACGCGGGGACAAAATATTTTATGGCCGGAGAGTTTTAATTCGAGTGACTTATCCATACGTCCATAGTATTAAATAAAATTCATTTTTTTGTCTCAGTAGTGAATGCGAGGGTGAATTTTTAGTCATCTTCAATATACGGCCTGCTGGATTCAAATAATTCAAGGTGGTTTTGCAGCATTTTTAGTTCTTCCTGGTTATTACGAGTTTTTGCGATATCGAGAGCTTTTCGAGCGGTTCCCTGAGCTTCGATAAAATTACCATTAGCCGCATAAGCGGTTGCTAAAGTGTCTAGTATCGCCGGCACTGAATAATAGGAGAGTTCACAACCTTTTTTGGCATATTCAACAGCCAAAACAGGATCCCTGAAGCTTTCATCTTTGCATGTTGCCAGTGTCCAAGCCAGACCATTTAAAGCTATAAAAGAATCCGGCTTAAGCTCTAATGCTTGACGGTAAAATTCAATCACAGACTTAAAGTCTCCCTCATCATTAGAAAATTCTGCCAACTGATAAAGAGTATTTACATAATTCCTTGTTTTAGGACTCAAGTTGTGGAGCTTTCTTCCAACAAGTATTTCTTTAGTGTTTGTGTTCTCTATCCAGGTTGAGTAATCAAGAACTGCAGATTTGGTGTATCTAGAACTAATAGATGTGCCGACTAAGCTAGTGCGTCCCAATTGTATGTCAAATTTGATCTCATATTTCTGGCCTGGCTCGACTTTTAAGGTTCCGCTTCCCTTGTATACGAAAGTATAGTTGATGCCAGATCGTTCCCACTGAATATTATAAGTATCTGGCGGCATTTTGATCTGTATGCCGGTTACAAAGGCTCCTCGTTTAATTTCCACATCTTTGCCGTCAATCTTAACGCGGACTGATAGATGGAACGATAAAGTTGCCATTTGACTGGAGGGCAACTTTGGCTTATCATTAAGATTAATGGTTTGAGTCAGACAACCTGATACTAGTATTGTAAGAATCAAGTAAAGGTATTTAAAAACACAAAGTGATTTCATTATTGCACGTCCTCTCTTATCCGTTAGTTTATTCCCTAATAATTATCTATTCTTTTCAAGAAGTTCCCGTTGTTTCTTCAATATTTATCCGCCTATGGCGGACTCGTCCAATCTCTTTTATTAAATGATTCCGAGGACTTGGAAAATGTACCGGACACCTTTAATTACCCTTTTATTAAATGATTCCGAAGACTTGGAAAATGTACCGGACACCTTTAATTCTCGTGTGCAAAAAACTCATCAATTATTGAAAAGGAGGCCGGTTTTATATTACCTTGAAATGCAGTAGCCACCAATGATACTTTCCAATATAAACTTCATTTGGATCTTCTGTGGTTATTTTGCCTTTATGCATTTCAACAGAACCAGAACCGTCAAGATAATGTCCTACCCAATTTTTTTTGTCGCGCACCACACAATTGACAAGTTTGTGGGGCGTTTCATAGATTCCGGGCATCCAATAGATAATCGTATGTAATAATGGATTGACTTTATAGACGGTTCTGTTGAGTGGCATGAGGCTTTGGTCTAGCTGTTTTTGAGTAGGGTAGCTTCCTATATGAGATGGGAGTACCTCAGGCCAGATAATGAAATAGAAGAAAATTAGTATTCCTATGAATATTGCACCAACGTTTTCGACAGTTTGTTTGGTGGATCCCTTATTTGCCATTAGGATAGTTTCCTTTCTTTTGAGTCATCAACACCCAGCAATAATTATACCGTCTGTATAACAAGTTCCCGTTGCTTCTTCAATATTTATCCGCCGGAGTGTAACGCCTTGTTAGGTGAATTCCTTGACTCGTTCATTGAGATATTCTATCCATTTTTCCAACTCTTCGGCTACCGCTGAGGGCTCAGCACCAATCTCAGCCAATTGATGATGGAGTTCTTCTCCGCGACTCAACAAGCATTCATACTCCACAATTGCCCAGATTACATCCTTGAGTGTCTTGTTGGGGTTTTGGAGGAGGGCGTCGTAGTGAGCATGTTCCTCCGCAGTGGTAGATGGACTGCAGGGTGCATCGATCCGGTTCATGATGAGAGAATTCAATAGATCGTTTTCAGAAGCATCCGTGAATTTTAGCTTAAGACGCCTATATACATTGATCTGGGTGTCTATCATTCCCTTGAATCCCAGCGAGGGGGACGCTTGTATCAGCAATCCTTTAAGAAATGCTGCAATCCTTTTCAGTATTATCATTATTCCACCTAACAATGATTAAACAGTCTGTATAATAAGTTCCCGCTCGTCAGGGCGGAGCCTGGCGCAGCACGGTTGGTTCTTCAATATTTATCCGCCGGTGTTTACCCCTTATGGGGGCGGACTCGCCTGTCCCCCGTAGTCCCTAAGGGACGAAGGAGGGTCCAATCTCTTGTATTAAATGATTCCGCGTATGCAAGTTGCGCAGCCTCTGCGGCTTTTATCATTTGTTAGGCAAAGTTCTACTCCATGACCTGAATTTTCGGTAAGTCAAAACTGACTGCATATTCGTTAAAATACCTCGCTAACCAACCGATCTTTGCCTTAACTGCAAGATCGTCACTAGACTGAAAAGCTTTCTTTATTTCTTCTCGACCAAGTGCCATGTAATCGAAATTGTTTAGAGCATCATGTTTTGATTTTAAATCGTGAGAATTCGTATTCATTATCGATGGATGCAATATGTGCAAGTGCCATAGACCATCAAAATCTTGACGGCGGAGATCTGGAAGCCCGCTTTGGATTGGTAATGCACCCATATCTTTAACAATGCTTTTATCTAACAGGATTCTTGGATAGATAGCCGCAGACTTCTCCAGATTATATGCACTGATGAGTCCGTTACCTAGAACGATTGTGTTTGTATGTATCAATTTGCCCTTAGAAATGGCTCCGCGAGCAAAGACACCTTGATGTAAAAGCCTATTGCAAATTTGAGCGCTTTGCATTATAATAAGTTGAAGCCCGGCTAGATCGATTTTCGTAGAAATCACAATGCTGTCTGAAAAAGTTGATATTCTAAACATGTTATAATAATAGTCTGAAGAGTCAATTTTACTTGCAGCGTCAAAGTGTTCCCCTATGTTTTTATCCTTATTCCGTTCTTCTAAGATAGACGCTAATCTTTCAAGCAGTTTGGCGTCTTCTTCGGCGCGTTCCACCAATTTTTTGAAACCCAAAATATCAATAAAGACTACATATCGTTCTTCGTATTGCTGCATCATGCTATCCAATGTTATATAATGTGTAATATGCTGTCATTATACCCGGAAGGTGCAGGCTTACAACTGTTTATCCGGCTAAAGGGTGCTCTGTGAATCTCTGTGCCCTCTGTGGCTAAACAAAGCTTTCTATCTTCTCTTTACAAATCTTCTCAGTCAGCTAGTGCAGTTTTGTTATGCAGGGGGCAACAGGCCTTTGGCCTGAGACAGTAGAACAGTAGATAGGCGAACAGTAGAGCATGGAAATTTTCCTGTTTTATACGTTTAAACCATCTTCAATTTATTATTTCCTATTGAGGTAAATGTGCTAACGAATCTTTCATCTCTTTGGCTGTCCCCTTTACAATCTACTTATCTGCCTATAAGGCAGTCTACATAAAGGCAGTTCATAGTGGTATTATATCCATTACTAATAAAACCACAACGATATATTTCAGGACGTGTGCAATCAGGACAGGTCTGTCCGCAGGTTAAATAACCCTCAGGCAGGCCTGAGGGCTAACCGGGGTTGTCAGGTGTTTGCCTTGTTCCTTTGTAAAGTTCATATTTCAGCAGGCGGCATTCTATTTTGCCGTTGTAGAATATCATACGGCGGCAGGCCTTGAGTCCGACTTTTTTCGCAAGTTGTAGGTTGCCTGTTAATAAATAGCCCGTGTAGCCGGCGCATTTCTTTTTGAAAAAGTCACCGATGCGTTTATACTCTTTTTCGAGTGGTTCGAGTTCGCCTAATCGCTCACCGTATTCCGGATTAATCACCACGATCCCCGCACCTTCCGGGACCTCGGTATCGGCAAAATCACAAACATTAAATTCTATCAAATGTTCGACCCCAGCCGTTCGCGCGTTTTGCTTAGCCGCTTCGATGGCCTGCTTATCAATATCGGTGGCGATTATACGTTTTCGCAGCGCGCCGGCGTCGATACTCTTGCGAGCATCATTTCGTATTTCTTCCCATATCTGCTTATCAAAAACTTTGAAATGTTTAAAACCAAAATTGCTCCGCAGGATGCCGGCCGGCTTGTTCATACCTATAAAAGCTGATTCGATGGCAAGCGTTCCGCTGCCGCACATCGGCAGCACGATATCCTGTGAACCGTCATACCCTGTCGCCATGATAATCCCGGCTGCCAGAGATTCGCGTAGAGGGGCTATATGAGGCATTTTGCGATAGTTACGATCAGAAAGTTTTATCCCCGATGTATTAAGATAAATCCATGCCCTGTGCTCCTTCCAGAAAAGATTCACGACGGCTTTGGTCCTGTCGGGGCCGCTGTCAGGCCGCGAACCCGTCTTTTTGTTGATACGGTCGACGATAGCGTCTTTGACCTTCAGGCTCGGATACATGCTGTTATTGATCGACCATGTATCGACCCGCGAGAGAACGCATAGATATTCTTCCGGGGCGATGATATTTTCCCACGGCAGTATGTTGACCTGCCTGTATAGGGCCTCGCTGCTGCCGCAACGAAACTCTTTCAGGAGATAAAGTACGTTATAAGCGGTCCTAAGGCAGAAATTCAGCTTCATACAATCGATAAAGGAGCCGCGTGTGACAACACCTCCCGCATGACTGCTCACTATCTCAAAGCCTAATCCTTCGAGTTCGGCGAGCAGATAATCTTTCAGCCCCGGCCCGCAGGTAACTAATATATTTTTACGCTCTTTTATATTCACCTGATTTTTTTACGTTGGGACCGATCTTTTGTCAACTCCAAAGCGGCCGATGCCCTGTCAACAGTTTTAATTTATGTTTCGGTGATAACGACTTTTCGTGTATAATGCCGAAATTGCTCACTTAGACAATCTGAAAATGGAAAGTAATTGCTTTTATAAATGAAATTCACCGAACTTAAATTAAAGCCCCAGATATTAAAAGCCCTTAAGCAACTCGGATACAGGGAATTGACACCCATACAGGAAGTTACATTTCCACATATTATCGCGGGCAGAGACATGATAGCCCAGGCGGAAACCGGCTCCGGAAAGACCGCAGCATGTGGAATACCAATCGTACAATCCGTTGATCCCGCGAAAAAACAGGTACAGGCCTTAGTCATGGTGCCCACGCGTGAGCTTGCCCTGCAATACGTTTCTGCTATCTCGGATGTCGCAAAGTTCACTCATATCACACCGTTTGCCGTCTACGGCGGATTTTCAATCGACATCCAGAAAGCAAAGCTCTCCCACGGCGTTAATATCCTGATTGCCACTCCCGGCCGACTCATCGATCTTCTCCGTAACAGCCCTTTGAACCTCTCGCAGGTCCAGACCTTCATACTTGACGAAGCGGACGAAATGCTGAATATGGGCTTTATCTCCGATATCGAATTTATTATTTCATGCCTGATACATGACCATCAGACGCTGCTCTTTTCCGCGACAATGCCCAGAGAAATTAAACACCTGGCAAAAAAATACCTCAAGGACCCTGTCACTCTTGAACTCAATATCGATCAGATAGCACCCCAAAGTCTCTGCCACCAGTTTCAGCAGACCACCGGACGCAAGAAACTTGCCTCACTGCTTCAATACATAAAGGACACAAAGCCAACCCAGGCATTAATATTTTGTAATTCACGAAGGAATTGCGAAAATCTGTTTGATAAATTAAAAAAGGAACTTGATTCGATTGATATCATACACGGAGGCATGGAACAGTCAAAGCGGACCTCACTTTTCAATCGATTTAAGAAAAAGCAGCTCAAAATGGTTGTCGCCACCGGCATCGCAAGCAGAGGTCTTGATTTCAGCCATGTAACACACGTGATTAATTATGATTTCCCGGACAGCCCGCTGGCATACACGCATAGGACCGGCCGAACCGCAAGAATGGGAAGGAAAGGCTTCGCCGTCACATTCTTCAGCAATCATGATTTGCACACATTAAAAAGTATTATAAAAAATAACAATATCGAACCCGTCTGGCTCTCTGAGCCCCCCCAACTCAATAATATCTCAACGCCCAAATATAGACGACCCCGATTCGGCCGAGGACGAAAAACAAGCTCAAGAAAAACTCATCGACGGCATCAGGGACGCAAATTATGAACGTAATATATTGGCTTACGTAACTTATTGTGTTACAATAGGTTCGGGTTTTGTTAATTCTTAAAAAACATACACGATGACTACCGAATATATAAGAAATTTTTCGATTATAGCGCATATTGACCACGGCAAGAGCACTCTGGCCGACCGTATGCTCGAGTTGACCGGTACGATTTCCGGCCGTCATAAGGTCGAACAGCTTCTTGACAATATGGATCTCGAGCGTGAACGAGGAATAACAATAAAGGCCTCAGCGGTAACGATGAACTACCAACACCAGGGCAAGACATATATGCTGAACCTGATTGATACACCGGGGCATGTGGATTTTCATTATGAGGTTTCACGCGCATTGGCCGCTTGTGAAGGTGCGTTACTCGTGGTTGATGCCAGCCAGGGTGTTGAGGCGCAAACCGTGGCTAACGCTTATCTGGCGACTGAAAACGATGTTGAACTATTAAGCGTAATCAATAAAATCGACTTGCCTGCGGCAGATATTGCCCGGGTTGCCGAAGAGATTGATCATGTTATCGGGATCCCTGCTAATGAGTCTTTCAAGATAAGCGCAAAAAGTGGTAAGGGAGTTGAAGAACTTCTTGAGGCAATCGTGACATTTCTTCCTGCACCGCAGGATAATAGTGACCTGCCGACCGCGGCGTTAATTTTTGATAGTCACTGCGATCAGTACAGGGGTGTGATATGTTATGTCAGAGTATTCTCCGGCTGCATGAATATAAAGCAAAAGGTCAGCTTTATGCGAAGCGGCAGAACTTATACAATTACCGAACTGGGAAAATTCAAACCGGAGATGACTGCTGTTGACAGGCTCGGCACCGGGGAGGTCGGTTATGTAATCGCCAATATTCGCGAGCTGGCTGATGTCACGATAGGGGACACAATTACAGACCAGGCCCAGCCTGTATCGAAACCTTTGCCGGGCTATAAAGCGCCGATGCAGATGGTTTTTTCAGATTTTTATCCCGGCAATAATACCGATTATTCAAGGCTGAGAGACGCCTTTGATAAGCTTACACTTAATGATGCCAGCTTCTCATTCAGTCCGCAGAATTCTCCTGCACTTGGATTTGGCTTTCGATGCGGATTTCTGGGCCTGTTGCATATGGAGATAGTCCAGGAACGACTCGAACGTGAAAATGATATAGAGGTTATCCAGACCGCCCCGACAGTCAGTTATGAAGTCCTGACAAAAAAAGGTGATGTTAAAAGGATAGAATCCCCAGGCCAATTGCCTCTTCCCAACTACATCGAAGAGCTTCGTGAGCCTTTTGTTCGACTTGAGATAATAACCGCCGCCGATACAATTGGCGGGATTATGAAACTGGCTGAGTCCAGGCGATGCAAGCTCGTAAATACCGATTATCTCAGTACCACAAGGGTAATGCTTGAGTATAAAGCGCCGCTTGCCGAAATCGTATATGATTTTTATGACCTTCTCAAAGGCATAAGTCGAGGTTATGCAACGATGGATTATGAGTTTACCGGCTTCCAGACCGGTGACCTTGTTAAGATTGATATCCTTGTAAATAAGGTCGCTGTCGATGCCTTGAGTTTGATTGTCCATCGCAGTAAAGCAGAGGCTCGAGGACGTAAGCTGATAATAAAGCTGCGAAGAGCGATTCCAAGGCACCAGTTTGAAATTCCTCTACAGGTCGCTATAGGCGGAAAGATCATCGCAAGAGAAACAATCAAAGGCTTTCGCAAAGACGTAACGCAAAAGCTCTACGGCGGAGATGTAACCCGCAAGATGAAGCTCCTCAAAAAACAAAAAGAAGGTAAAAGACGCATGAAAAGCGTTGGTAACGTTCAGATACCGCAGGAAGCATTTATGACAATCCTCGATACCAGCGAATAGCGAATGTGCTTCTGGCCGATGTAGTGAATAAGACGGCTACCAGGGACAGGATGAGTTTTCAGCAGATACAAGTGGGCCGGCATGATCAAAGTTTAATCTTTTGCAATGGCATGAGCATTGGCCCAGTTTCCAAACACATTTTTGCCTTCAAATACTAATAACAGGCACTTTACTCCTTTTACATCCAGGTCAACATTCTTTACTGAAGAACCTTTCGACATACGGCCGCTATCAAAAAGAACTCTATTGCCAAAAAGATCTTCATTATAAACACGAAATCTGCCTTGACCGCTGCCGCTATATGAATCATCCAGTCCGACAACAGCCTTAAAACGGTCCGCTTTATTATTTAGTTTATACATTATTTTGGAGTTACTCTTGCAGCCCAGGCCCTTGTTATATGTTATGCCGTTAATAGTGATTGGATTATTATTAAAATTTTTATCACTCTTGGGAGCATTACCGTGTTTCCAGATATAATAAAGATCGCTAAGATATGTTGTACCGTTCTTTGTGACCATATACTTATCTGGTGACATAGGTGCTGGCCCGGCAAGCAAAGGACCTGGCGAGCCTACCTTTATCAGCATAAGACCATGCCGGGTGAGATCCCCGGCTGTATAGGAGTCGGTATAGTAACCTAAGTCTTTCTGTGCCCATAAATCTCTCACCTTTTGCCTGCCTGAAAGTCCAATTTTGTCCCAGTCAATGGTAATATCAACTGGCTTCGGACCTTTGTTGAGTAACAAAACAGCAGTAGTTCCGTCTTGTAATGGTTTGTTGTACACCTCATGGTCGCCGCTGTCGTATACCTTGTACCCCTGGATGCCTCTCGGATCCTGATTCACTTGAATGACCTCTGGAGCGGTTAATATTTTTCTTACACTATCGGACAGGGATCTTAGATCATTACCTGCCATTAAGGGGGCTGCTAAAATACACCACAGACTAAAATGGGCCTTGTTTCCAATACCATTCTTCAGGTTGCCTACCTGTAACATATCAGGATCATTCCAGTGACCGGGACCGGCAAACTGCCATAAACCGTTAAAGGCAGGGTGTATAGAACGGTCGCCGCCTGAGGTGTCGGCACAATGGTACACCGAATCCATCCACGGATATATATCACCGGATGTCCGCCATAACTGGGCCATATCTTCTCCGCCCCACGCCCATGCTCCATTGCCAAAGTCGGATATACTCAAAACCATTGGCCTGCCGGCCTTTGTAATATATTTCCTATAGATTGCATAATCCTCCGTACTTAATCTGCCGTTGTTTTCAGCAAAACAACTGTCCATTTTTATGTAATCCACCCCCCAGCGAGCAAACGTATTCATGTCCGCCTGTTCATGCTTAAAACTGCCCGGAAGCTGTTGACAGGTCAAATGCCCACGGTCTTCATAAATGCCGAACTTCAATCCCTTACTGTGAATATAATCTCCGATAGCTTTCATACCGCTTGGAAATTTATTGGGATCTGCGACTAAATACCCGTCACTGTCGCGACTTTTTGCCATCCAGCCGTCATCCAGTACGAGGTAGATATAACCCGCATCCCTCATTCCGGAATCGACCATTGCATCTGCCGTTTGTCTGATTTTCTTTTCATCTATATCGGCTTCGAAGATATTCCAACTGTTCCATCCCATCGGTGGAGTAAGGGCGAGTTTATTATCCACAGCATTACCGCTCACGGCCTCCTGAACTGCCGAAAGGCCGAAGCTCATTTCTCCTGCCTGATTATTTACTCCTTCGGATGAACATGAATTTATGCAGACTCCAAAAACAATAACTATAAAAACAAACATGATAGTTCTGTAGCTATCTCTTAATTTCATAAAAAGACTTCCTTTCTGAAAGTAAATCACTTTTTCACAGTGACACGCTTTTACGTAATCTTTGGGTTCACAGAAACCCACCAATTTTCATGGCAGTCATATTCTACCTCTTTTACTAATTCTTTTGGCAACCATTTTATTGTTCAGCAGATTGTTTTGAGGATAATCCCATCACGGTTTTTGTAATTTATCTCCGGATTATTTGTTCCTATAATATCGAGGAAGAATCATCACTATCTCATCAAATGTCTCACATGCCCCTGAGTGTCTCATTTAGTTTAAATGACACACCACAATCTTATCGGGCAATGCACAACTGTTCATAACTGTTTGATACACAAGACCTTACAAGGCCTTTTCTGCAAATACGTCTCGTCCCGTCCGTGCAATCCTCTCATTTGATGTCCTGTTAACGACCTTAAAATGAGACAATCGTGTAAGACCCTTATTTAAATTCATTAACGCAAACCACGCTAAATACTGGAGTTACGATTAATTCTTAGCCCCGCTTTATAATCTGGCATACCCATTGCTCTAAGTCTTAGTGGATTCAAAAGAAAAAAAGGGGAAATAGAAATGAATCATGCTTGTCACAACAACATTGTAAAGGCTTTGAAAATAAGTGAAGTACTAATTGACACCGCAGAAAAGGGGGAGGCCGCCAGCAGTGACGATGCTTGCCGCATACTTTTTGGCGTAATAAGAGACTGTGCCTACGAAATCAGGAAACAGGCAAAATACCAGCGCCAGGCACATAAAACTGCAGAGAACAGCACAATAAATTAGCTGAAGACAATTCGCAGCGAAGAATTTTTTCGGGGAGGCCATAGGATGAGAAGGGTGATTTACAGTTCGATATTACGTCTGTTTTTGTGTTTCCAGGCGGGATGTTCCATGGTGGCGGTAAATAACCAGAGTCTCGAATACACCACTGATGGACCATATTCAATACAAGTCATACAAAGAAGGGATGGAAGCAGCGATTACCGGTGGGAAATAGATAGTCGGATAGAGCAGGTAGAAACCTGTCGAGTTAAATACCACCGCCTGTATTCCACAAACCGGTTTATGGTCGTGGAGGGCACTATTGGAAATGCAGGGAACAGGTATCCTGTCGTCCTGGATACAGGAGCGTCACAAGCTGTTTTCGTGAAAGAAAACCATGTCCTGGAAAACAACCTCCAAATTTACCCAATGGAATCTGTCAAACTTGATTTGAATGGTCACCATCTGATGCTTTGTCACCTTCCTAAGCTGAAGATAGGTAGTGCTGCGTTAGTTAACCAACCGTGTTTTTATCTGGAACGGAATGTTAAGCTTAAGTTTTTTGGATTATCAATTGCAAAAGACGATTTTAAAGACAATCCTGTTATCGTAGGACTGCCGGCGTTGAGGCAATTCAAATATATTGTGTTTGACAGCGTTAGGAATGAAGTGGAGTTTTCGCGTAATGAACTCTTTGAGATCGGACAGCCGCAGCTATGGGAGAAATACTACTTTGTAATTGAAGAAGACTTTCACGGTAATACGTTCCTTTTTGTAAGGATTCCTATCGCCGGAAAGGCAACTGTGCTGCAACTTGATACCGGCAGTGGAAGAGGGCTCGCAATCTCCGAATACCTGTGGGAAGAAATACGTGAAAGAATTCCCGACCTGAAGCTGAGGAAAGATAGAGACTTATACCCATACATCGGGTCACTGGTTTGTAAGCGGGGCGTTATTCCAAAACTTAAGGTTGGCGACAGGACGGTGAAAAATGCGAAGATTTCAATTTTCCCGAACGACAGCCCGCTTGTTCAGGATTGTGACGGGCTACTGGGAATGCAATACTTTCAGGATACCGTGATAGTCCTTGATTTTCAACGAAATTTGATGTGGGTAAAAAATCACAAAGGCAGGTAAATAGGTACAAGTACTAATCGGCACCGCAAATAAGGGATTAGGTGGGATTTCCCGTCGGCCTATCCATCTCTGACCGGATTTTGTTTACTGTGGTTTTTGTGTATAAGAATCTAACTTGATTTATTCCTTGATTATCACTCCAACCCAGGGCCCTTTCTTCGGAGCTGCAATCGTCACCGTTTTTCCACCGATGATGGCTGTTCTGTCTCCCCAGTCCCCTGACCGGACATCTACCCAGCGAAGTTTGAATTTGCTTTTGTAGGGCTTGAGATTCAGGGCAACTGAGCCGCCATCTGTGAAATAAAGAACATATCTCTTTCCCGGCTGGGCAGCCAGGTATGCTTCATCGGTTTCACGATTGCTCAGAAGTTCCATACGAGGCTCAATATCCCAAAATTTAATAAGACTTTCGACCTTCCGGGCCGCCTTGATACAGGATTTAGCTGTGTCATTCAAACCTATACCGGCACCGGGACGATGGAAACGACAGGAGGCAGAGCCGGCTATAAGGTTTCTCCAAAAACGCTCAATACCATCTTTGGGAGTTCCAGAACCCCAGGTCGTCTCGCCACCCGAGTAAATCTTTGTGTTATTCAGTGGACGGGGATGCTTGGTCCCCTGGCTCATGATCCACATTATATTAACCCAATGGCCCTGGTTGAAACTTCTACTGTTGACCTGCGATACATCAATAAAGGGATATATTTGAGGATTACCAAACGCCTGCTTCAACTTACCCGACGATTGTGGTTTCCAAACATCATCGAACATGTCCGTCACATATATTTCGACACCCTTCTCCACTGCCGCCTCTTTTATAAACTTCATCCAGTATTGCCCCCATTTCACAGGAGTGGATGTTTCGTTGTTCATACAGTAAAGCACGTTCCCATATCCCAGACTGTAGGAAAGCATTTTGGCAACAAATCTTTCCTGGTATTGCCGAATAATATCATATTGTCTCCTGTAACGGGACATCCCGGCAACGGTATGGAAGAAAGGCTGCCTGTCCCTCCAGGGGGGGGCTGGATAGTTGTTAGCTAAACCGGTTTGTTCAGATGTATAATTGATATTATTAGCGGGACACCAGGGACTGTTCTTCCATTGGTCTTGTGAGTAATCAAATCTGTCCCATACTTCTATTTGAATGATTATGTCGCGCTCTTTACACCATTTGAGACAATTTGAAAATCTGCTCCAGTAAACACTGTTCCACCGGTCCAGGTCGAACTTTCCATTGGAAAGCCGCTTATGGGGCTTGAGATCAAGCCCTTCTCGTTGACTCATTGTGTTTCTGACGTAATTGCCGCCGACACCGGCTATCTCATCCAGATGCTCTTTAAGATCTTCCAGAAGAAATATGTGGTCTGTCTTGCTGCCTCCCAATAAGAGCACCGGGGCGCCTTTGTATTGCCAATAGTGCCGATTCTCACTATATGGTCTTATGCAGGCGCTGTTTGACAGGTCCCGGCCCTGTAATTGAGACCCGCAGAATATCAATATTATTAATAACCCAACTACAAATGCATCTCTGATGACGATTTTTCCATCAGGGTGAACACCAACCACTGAATTTGTTTTCGAACTTTTCAAGTGATATTTCATTATCAACTACCTCCAGGATTTCGAAATACCCAGCCATAATCTCCTGACCTTACCAGCCTGTCCGTCTCTGCCGGAAAACTTTCTACAAGCCTGCCTCAGACCGGAAGAACCAAAATATCCTTGCCCAAGGCCAATACTTTCTCTTATTATATGCTTAATCCTATCAAGAAAATACGGTAAAAACTAACTATGGCAAAAATAACTTTCAATATTAAGGAACTTATAGAAATCCTGATTTCCAACAAACTTTTACCTCCGGAGATAATACGCCTAAGAGTGAAAGATGAAAGAATCCATTTCGTGATAAGGACTAATTCATTCATTTTGCCGTTTATCCCTGCCTCGTTAAGGTTCTTAAGTTTCAACGATAGTAACGCGATATTTGAACTCAATCTTGTCAGCGGCCATCTAAGCAAAGCTATGAGTTGGCTTAATCAGGCACTGAAACTCAGATTACCTCCATATATAAAGCTTGATTATCCGAAACTTTTAGTTGACGTTGATAAACTGCTCATAGAAAAGAATTTTAGAGATGTTCACGTCAAGGATGTCCTTTTTGAGGATGGAGAGTTTACGATTGTAACTTGTAATACTTGAAGTTCAGGACAACTTTTTCAATTTGCAAAAGAATTGTGGAGGAGTAGCCTCAGCACCAGGATGCTTCAGAGGAATCTGAGGAAAGGGGGCGGGTTTCACTGTTATCCTATAACCAAATGCCTTTACCTGTGCCGTTTCTGATGACGGGAAACATATGAAAAACTATTGACAAGGCCTCTGGTCTGTTGTCTCATTTCCTGAAATGAGGTTGTAAATCATGGTCAACTGTTCCTGGAGAGCCTGTTGAGCAAAAAACATAAGATAAAAAGAGACAATTCGAGCAGTTCCAGCCAGGTTAAAAAAATCGCCATTGTCGGGCTGCCGAACACTGGTAAGAGCCAGGTATTCAATAATCTGACTGGTGAGTATACGTTAGTTTCCAACTATCCGCTAACCACTGTTGAGATGAAAAGAACCAGATGTGAGATTGGCGGCGAACCATACGAGGTCATTGATACCCCCGGTCTTCATTGTCTTTATATTCACTCCGAAGAGGAACTCATAGTCCGTGATATGATATTCAAAGAGGTCCCGGATATCATCATCCAGTGTATTGATGCCAACCAGTTGAAACAATCACTAAACCTTACTGCGGATCTCCTGGAATTGGGGATACCAATGGTCGTATCGCTCAATGCCATAGATGAGACCGCAAGAAGGGGGGTATGGATAGATTCGGGTGGATTATCTCGTCTTTTAGGTGTCCCTGTCGTGGAGTCGATATCCATAGACGGCTTCGGTACAACAGAACTCAAAGACACCTTAAGCAGGGCACGCAGAGGCAAGTGGACTTTGCAGTATGGCGAAATCGTTGATGACGGGATATCGGCTATTGTCTCTGAACTGCCGGAGGAGATGAATTTTAAGCGAAAAGCAGCGGTTCTGCTGTTGCTCGCTGATCCGTTCCTGACTGATTACTTAACTGAGCAATACGGCCGGGAAAAAGTTACTCAGTTAAAGAACCAGGTAAATAAAGTCAGGCGGCAGTTCAAAGGAAACTTCGGCCGCGTAATAAACGACAAACGCAGTCGTTGGGTGGACGATATCGCTGAAAAGATAACCAGAAAGCAGAAGACAACCCCGGGAGAGTTCTCCAGGACCTTTGGCCGGTTGTGCCGACATCCGGTATTCGGGGTCCCGATTTTGCTCTCAGTAGTTCTTACTATCTACCTTCTCGTTGTGAACGTCGCAAATGTAATCGCAGGCTGGATGGACAAAATTCTATGGCTCCCTGTCGAAAGTAAAATAAATAACCTTGTACCTGAAGGAATCTGGAACGATTTTTTAATAGGCGATTATGGTGTTTTATCATTGGGTTTGGCTAATGCTTTTTTGACGATTCTACCGATATTAACAGTCTTTTTTATTGCATTCAACATTCTTGAGGATATCGGATACATCCCAAATCTATGTGTTTTGACAAAAAGGATTTTTGATAAGATTGGCTTGAGTGGCAGTGCCATCATGCCCTTGGTTCTTGGCTTTGGATGTAAGACCATGGCAACACTTACCACAACGAGATTGCGGTCAAGAAAAGAGAAGTTTATAGCCGTCTACCTGATCGCCTTTGCTATCCCGTGCTCTGCCCAAATGGGAATTGACATGGCTATATTTGGAAGGATTGGGATCAAGGCCTTTATAATCGGTTATGGAGCGCTGGCATTTATTGAGTTATCTGCCGGGGTGGCCCTTAATAAGATTATAAAGGAGGAAAAGAGAACCGATTTTATTCAAGAACTGCCCGCCATGAGGGTTCCGAGCCCAAAAGCCATAGCCATCAAAACATATTACCGGTTATATTGGTTTTTGAAGGAGGCCATCCCTGTTTTTATTATTGCAGCAGTAGTCTTGTTTTTACTTGATAAGACAGGTGTCCTCGATTTGATAAAAACGTTAATGGGTCCGATTGTAGTATCCTGGCTCGGTTTGCCCCTTGATATAGTGGATGTGCTTATCCTTGCAATTGCAAGGCATGAAGTGGCTGCCGGCTTGACGTTAAAAATGGTCGATGCAGGAGCGCTTAATTATATCCAGTGTATAGTAACTGTGGTTATCACCACCATGTTTGTTCCATGTTTTGCCAATGTTGTAGCAATGTGTAAGCAGATGGGAATAAAGACCGGGCTGACCATGGCTTTGGCTATAAATACCTCATCATTCATTCTGGCCGGCATTTTAAATTGGATATTAATTTTCACTATTGGGAGATGGGTCTAATGAACAAGAGAGAGACAGATGAACATATCGAGCAGTTGTGGTATATGAAAGAGGGGGGAAAGAACTCCATAGATGCTATAAAGACAGCCCTGAACGAGAACTTCGATGCCGCTATAATTGATAAATTGTCATCTGAAGATATGGTGGAATTAACAGAACAGGGGAGTAAAATCGCCCTTACAAAGAAAGGTGAAGATTACGCCAGACATTTAATCCGTGCCCACAGGCTTGCTGAAAGGTTACTTTACGATGTTCTTGGCGGAGACTATGAATCAGCCGCCTGTGAGTTTGAGCATACGGTAACGGCAGAGCTGGTGGATAGTATCTGTATTTTACTCGGCCATCCCAGGGCATGTCCCCATGGAATGCCTATACCACAGGGTCAATGCTGCAGACGTTCTGCAAGGACAGCGCAGAGTTCTGTTGTTCCGTTGGTCGAATTAGAGGTAGGGCAGTCCGCGAGAGTTGCCTATATTAATTGCAAAAGCGACCAGCAGCTTCATAAGATAGACAGTCTTTGTATAAGACCGGGAGCAGTTGTTACATTACATCAAAGATACCCAACATACGTAATCGAATGTGAAGGAAGTAACATTGCGATGGATGAAGAGATAGTTTCTAATATCTGTGTGTGGCGTAAGCCTGACCATCTGCAGGAAGCCGGGAGAAGTTAATATGGGCAAACAAGAGTACGCCAGGCGTGACTTTCTAAAGGCCGTAAGTTTAGGCGCGGCATCACTGGTCATGCCGGGATGTGTGAACGGGGCTCAACAGTTGTTGAGCGGGTCGTCCCGGAAAAAACCAAATTTTGTTTTAATTCTCGTCGATGACCTGGGGTGGCGGGACGTCGGTTGTTATGGTCCGGCCTCCGGCGGATTCTACGAGACGCCGAATATCGATAAGCTCGCTGATGATGGTATGCGATTCACAGACGGCTATGCCGCATGTGCGGTTTGCTCGCCAACCCGGGCGGCGGTGATGACGGGCCGCTACCCGGCCCGCCTCGGCGTCACCGACTGGATACGTTCCCGCTTCCAGGGCGGTAAAATACCGGTAGATAAGAAGAATCCCACAGAATATGTCGGCGGCAAAAACAAAAAACTTCTCTGCCCCCCAAATGCGCTGTGGATGGAGCTCGAAGAGCTTACAATTGCCGAATCCCTCGAATCAGTCGGATATACATCCTGTCACATCGGAAAGTGGCACCTGGGCGCAGACGACTGGTACCCGGACAAACAGGGTTTTGATTTCAACGTCGGCGGCTGTGATTATGGTCAACCACCGACTTACTTTGACCCGTATTTTCGAAAGGGACAAGGCCAAATCCCGACGCTGAAGCCACGCCGCAAGGGCGAGTACCTTACCGATCGCGAAAGTGATGAAGCCGTCAGCTTTATCCGGCAGCACAAAGACAAGCCATTCTTCCTCTATATGGCCCATTATGCAGTCCACACCCCAATCCAGGCCAAAGAGGACCTGACCGAGAAATACCGCGACAAACCTCGGTACGGCCAGAAGAACCCGGCCTATGCGGCAATGATTGAGAGCGTAGATGACGCAGTGGGCGCGATATGTTCGACGCTCGACGAACTTAATCTCACCAAAAACACGTTCGTCATCTTCACCAGCGACAATGGCGGACTTTCAGGCGTTACCAACAACGCGCCTCTGCGTGCCGGCAAGGGCTTTCCCTATGAAGGCGGTATTCGCGTACCCGTGATTATTCGATGGCCCGGTGTAATAAAGCCGGGTACGGTCAGCCACGAACCGGTCACCAGCGTCGATTACTTCCCGACTATTTGCAGGACCGCCGGTGTTCCGCTGCCTGGCGGTCGTGCTATCGATGGCGTTTCGCTTGTAGAGCATTTGAAATCAAATGGCGCCGGTAAGCTTTCCCGGGATGCAATCTTCTGGCACTTTCCGCATTATCGAGGGGGCATCGCGCCCTACAGCATAATCCGGGCAGGCCATTGGAAGCTCATCAAAAGGTATGAAGGCAAAACTTTCGAACTTTTTAATCTAAAGGCCGACCTCTCAGAGAAAAACGACCTCTCGCAGAAATTGCCGGAAAAGGTCAAAGAACTCGATGCTAAATTGAGCAAATGGCTGCGGGCCACCGGCGCCAGGCTGCCAAAGACCAATCCATCTTATCAGCCGGGCGGCAAATCACCGAAGAACTGAGCGGACAAATTGCAAGGAAAGGGAAAACATGAGCATACTCAATTATACACGCCGCGATTTTCTAAAAGCCGCAGGATTACATGCCTCCATCTTTGCCATTCCAGGCTGCATAAACGCTGTCAGGCGACCGGCTGATGAACCATCCCGAGAAAGGCCTAATATTCTTTGGATTACCTGCGAAGACATTAATCCATACCTCGGCTGTTACGGAGATACCTATACTATTACGCCGAATCTGGATAAATTCGCCGCAGAGGGCCTCTTATACACAAATGCTTATGCGACTGCCCCGGTTTGCGCACCGGCACGCTCATGTCTGGTCACCGGCATGTATGCTACCTCTCTCGGTACCCAGCATTTGCGCTCTGACGTGAAATTACCTGAGCAGGTCAGGTGTTTTCCTCAATATTTGCGGTCAGCCGGCTACTACTGTTCGAACAATTACAAAAAAGATTACAACTTTACCGATATAAACGTCTGGGATGAGTCAGGTAAGACAGCCCACTGGCGAAAGCGCAAGCCCGGCCAGCCGTTTTTTAGTGTGTTCAATTTCAACTCCACGCACCAGGGACAGATTAATGGATCCGACGAAGACTTTTTCACCATGTATCGCTCAAAGCTCAAGCCCGAAGAACTTCATGACCCGGCCAAAGTCCCATTGCCGCCATACTATCCCGATACTCCCATCGTGCGTAAAATCTGGACCCGCTACTACGACTTGATTACCTTTATGGACAAGCAGGTCGGAGATTTGCTCGGCCGGCTCAAAGATGACGGACTGGCTGATAATACAATCGTGTTCTTTTTTTCAGACCACGGTTTAGGTGTTCCTCGACATAAAAGAACGATGTACGATTCAGGTCTGCATGTCCCGCTGATTATTCGCTTCCCCGCACGGTATCAGAACCTCGCACCGTTAAAGCCGGGTCGAAAAACAGACAGGCTTGTCAGTTTTGTCGATTTTGCCCCGACGGTTTTGAGCCTGGCCGGATTGCCAATCCCAAGCCACATGCAGGGGAGGGCGTTCCTGGGCGACAAGGCGGACCAACCACGGGAATATGTCTTTGGGGCGGCCAGCCGGGTGGACGAGGTCTATGAGATGTCCCGCTGCGTCCGAGATAAGCGATACAAGTATATCCGCAACTATATGCCGCATCTGCCGTATGTCCAGCCGAGCGAATATCCGGACAGGGCCGACATTATGAAGGAACTTCACAGGGTAGTCAAAGAAGGCGCCCTTACTGAAACGCAGAAATTGTTCTGGCAACCTGTCAAACCTTTAGAGGAGCTTTATGATACGCAGGCTGACCCGCACGAGATAGATAACCTGGCTGATTCAGATCAACATCGCCGCGTTCTAAAACGTATGCGCAAAGTGCACCGTAAATGGATGTTCGAGACGCGTGACACAGGCCTGATGCCGGAGGCCCAAATGCACATTCTCGCCGAAGGCTCCACGCCCTATGAAATTGCCCAGCCGTCAACCAAAAAATATCGTCTGTCGTGTGTATTATTGGCTGCTGACATGGTCGGAAAATCTCCGGAAGCGCTTCCCAATATGCTCAAGTTACTAAATGTGCCCCAGCCTGCGGTTAGGTATTGGGCCGTCGTTGCCATAAGTGCCCTGAATTCTCAGGCTGCTCCTGCCGCGGAAAAATTAACCGGGTTACTTGAAGATTCGAGCCCCAATGTCCGATTTGCTGCTGCCGGCACATTATGTAAACTAGACCTGTGTGAAAAAGCCTTGCCTGTATTGGCCAAAGGCCTGGAAGACCCGCGGGAAACGGTTGTTCTACACGCCGCACGCGAAATACAAAGCATCGGTAATAAAGCACGGCCAATTACCGAGCAGATAAAGCAAGCTCAGGCAAGATGTAAGAACCCTGATGAAACCTATAAAAATAATAATCACGCGATGTTTATCGACTGGGCCCTGAAATACGCCCTGCAGAATTGCCGGCAATAAAAAAATACTCACAAAAACAGCCTCGATTCCCACGGCAATCTGACTGTGGCAATCCGTACTTGTTTATCGGCCGAAGACTCGATATACTCGATTCTCACAATGTGAGTAGCGCTAACATCAAGAAGAATAAGTGTGTGGAAGCGACGTAAACACGTAATAGTGGCAGTAGCAGTCGGCGCGGTACTGCTCTATTTCTTCTATTATACTAGTAATCCTCGTATGATTCTCCCATTTAGCAAAGTAAGTGGTCTTAGCCGCGAAGTGGTTTTTGTGAGTGTCTTTGATGAAAAGAAAGTATTACTTTCAAATATATCGAAGAACAAAGGCTCGTGGCATAAAGAAATATCTGAATCAGTCAAGTTAGGTAACGCATCGGCTCGCGCAACCAACGTTTATCACCAGGCTACTATTGCAACCACTCCTGATGGGATGCGAGTGTTTGTTTGTGCAAACGATGAACTGGGTGAATTTGATACCAGTGGGACTCTCTTACGCCGGATATTGATAGATGAATTCAAACTCACAACAGATGGTAGATTTGGAGAGATGATCCAGGCTGCAAATGACCGACTATGGTTGTCAGTTGGTGAGCAAATTATTGAATGGCAGACAGATAAGCACCCCAGCACAAGATTACTTGCCCCCGGCGATGGAGTGTTTATGTGGATCGCTGACCCTGTAGAGAATCGCATTTTTTTGGTCGGAGTCAAATGCGGTATTTTAAATTTAGACACTAATAAATTTTTAGAGAAAGCCTGGCAAAATAAGGGCACCTTTTGCGATTTTGTTCAAAATAAGGGCCTGCTTCTGTCGGGCGCGATTGCCAGTGGGAAAGAAGATAGAATCTTGAAGATAGATACCTCTAATGACGCGGAAGTCGACATCACATGGGGCGCTCAAGCCCAGTGGGGGTGTGATGGATATATATACTTCATACGAGGGAGTACGCATATATCAAGGTGCAAACCCGATGGTGGCAAGGTAGAAACCGTTTACTCGGCGACGCGAAGAGTAAGGGGAGGAAAAGAAGGAACAGGCAATGAATTGAAGTTCAATCATGATCGCTCACTGTTAGCATTTTATCATAAAGTGCCATGTCGTGGAGCCGAGGAGACTTTCGGTCTTTTTGCGAGCAAGTATGACTTTGGCATTGTTTTTATAGACTTAAGAGCAAAAGAATTCATGGAACTGACAGAAGACGATTTTTGTCGTATTTGTCTGGGTATGTTTTCTGAGGGACTCATTTCTCTTTCCGGAGCCTTTATCAATTTGAAGCACAGAAGAGTTTTCTGGGAGATTAAAAATATGGCTTTGCTGACAACAGATGATGCAAATGGGAGTTCAATCCCAACGACAGAAACAATCAAGCCGAGATAGGATATGACTATGAAAACGAAATCATTAGTATAGCCACGAGAACGAAATAGTGCGGTCGGTGCTCAATTAACTTGCGATGCACTAAACAGAAGGATGAAGTAATACCGATTGTTTTAAATCATTGCGATTCGCGAATTTTGCATAGATGGGTGGCAGCCTCAAACGCAGCTTGGGGATGGCTTACTGACATTTACACAGAGCGCAACATTTAATTACAATTGGTATAAGTCGATTCTTTGGCAGGCGCGATTAAAACTTATTAACATAACGACAACCGATAGATATGCGTATGAAAGGAAAACATCTATTTCTTGGATTTGTCTTAGTGAGTCTTATTCTTTCATTGTCAATTGGCTTGCAGCAATCGGCTTCGGCAACCGAGAAACTCTTACCGAGGGTTTCTTTTGAGAAAACGGTTTGCGATTTAGGCGATGTCGGCCAGGGTACAAAAAATAGCTGTGAGTTTAGATTCACAAATACCGGCCGGGGCCTGTTAAAAATAGGAAAAATCAGCAGCACCTGCGGCTGCACGGAATACGGAACAAGCCTTACTTTAACTTAATAGGTACAGAACCTTTCTCGTTAGCATTAGCCAGGAACGTTCTTAGCTCTTCCAGCACCTTTCGCATTTCCTCGGAGGTCTCAACCAGGCTTTCGTACAATTGCGCATCATTTACCAACTTACCGACGGAGCCCTGGCCGCTGTTTACTTTCTCTAAAGTTACCCGCATCTCGGCTAACGTTTTGCCTAATTCTTCACTCGTTGCAACGATGGAAGTAACGAACTTATCTGTGTTCTTCTCAAGGCTTTTCAAAACCGTAGTGCCGGTAACAGAGAATGTCCGGAATTCTTCGAACATATTTGATGCTTTCCTGGATGCGACAGACAGGTTCGCCAGAATCGACTTGAAGTTATGTTTGCTGTTGGGGTCACCAACAACCTCGTTAAGGTTCTGCGACAGAGTAGATAGTTTATCAACCAGCAGCTCAAGTTTTTTCTGACTTTCCTCCGGGAAAAATTCACTGGTTATACCCGTTGAGCCCTGAAGATGCATTTCGTCGACCAGAAATTGTGTTTCCGGTCGATTCGGATCAAGTGGTGGCGCAGGCAGACCTATCGGGTCGACCTTAAGGTCGATATAACTGCTGCCCAAACCACGCGTCATCAATTTCACCTCGACATTCGAGGGAATATTAACGTGTTTTTTATCAATACTAAGAACAACCAATGTCTGATGATACTTCAGGCCGGTATTCAAATCTCGGCGTGGCTCCGGATACATGACGTTTGCCACTCTGCCGATTTGATACCCGCAAAATTGCACGGGAGTGTCCTTTTGTACTCCGGGCGCGGTGGGGAAACGAACGAAGACCTGAAATGAATTGAATTTGGTCCAGGCGCCGGGCAAATCGCGGAACTGAAATATCAGCCATAGAAGAGCACCTATCGAACCCACTACAAAAATGCCTACTATGATATTACGCTTTCTCTCAGCGGTTTCATAATCACTCACTTTTTGCTTCCTTTCAAATTAGTCCGGCCTTCAAGAAACAATTCCCTTATGGCACGCAAAGGATAGCCGCTTTTGTTAAGTTTCTTTATCAACTTAATTCGCTCGATAATTTTCTCGTCAAACAGCCGTCTGCCGGTCGGTGTAACTTCTGTCGGATCGAGCAAACCGACCATGAGGTAGTATTGCAAAGACTGCCGGGAAATGCCAGCTTTTTTTGCCGCCGTACCTATTGGCATCAATTTTTTCTTACTCAATCTTTCACCGTCCCGCTATCTGACCGTCTGGCCTGACTTACAAGAGCCAGCAGTGATGCCCTTATCTGCTCGAAGGTCAGTTCCCTGACGGCCTCTTTGGGGCCTGATTTGTCTAATTTTCCACACTTACGCGAAATCATGAGCAAATAATCAAAGCCAGCAGGAATCTGGTTCTGACTTTGCCGAAACGCTTCCCTCAATAGCCGTTTTAATCGATTACGCACAACTGCATTGCCCCAGAATTTGCCAACAGAGACACCCAACCGCCGATAATCTCGGTCATTTTTGGCCATATACAGCGTGAGCACTCCATTACTGATGCGCAGGCCGCGGTCCAAAACGTCTTTGAACTGACCATTACGAACGAGTCTCTTAATTTTAGGAAAAGAGAACTGCTTCAAAGTTACACCATAAATTTTAAATTGCCGGCCGCTAAACCGAATATTTCACGGTATTTTACCGGCTTCGAGATAAACTTATTTAAAATCAGATTTTATGCCCAAAATCCGATTTAATCCACAAAAACACGTAAAAGCGATAAAATTTCAGCAAAAAAAATCTGATTGTTTTTCATTATTTTGTTGACGCCTTGAAAAATATACTTTAATTTGTTATTGCGATAAAGAAAAACAACAACAGTGGAAGAACAACTAAGAAGAGCATCGTCGCGGGAAATTAGTATTCATTTTAAAGGAGGTAAGCGATATGTCTACGAAAACACTTCTCATATCATCAGTTCTGTTCTGTTTCTTGTTTTCTGTGGCAGCAAGCGAGTGTTATGCAAATGCCTCGGCCCAGTTTAAGCAGGCTGACGACTACAAAAAGAATAAACAATACGAGCAGGCCGAGGCGATTTATCAGCAAATCGTAACAGATTTCCCGGACTCTAACGATGCCCTCGAAGCCCAAAAACAACTCACCCTTATTTATATTGTCACCGACAGCCAACAGCAGGCGGACGCAGCTTTGCAGGAATTGCTTGTCAGCTTCTCCGCCCATAAGGACATAGCACAGGCTGTTCACGACATAGCGTATCAGTATCGCCTTTTAAAGAAATACGAAAAGTCCAACCAGATTGATCAATACGTGGTAAACAACTGGCCTTTAAGCGACTATGCCGTGCTGGGACAAATGGATCTGGCAAAGTATTATGTTGACCGGAGTGACGACCCCAATGCCAAAGCTGCTTTTGATAAATTACTTGCTGATTTCTCTAACAGTCCGCTTATAGCAAGGGCCGTTCACGACGTAGCACAACACTATCGCGGGTCAGGCAAATACGCAAAAGCCAACCAGCTTTATCAATACGTCATAGACAACTGGCCTGAGGCCGAGCATGCTTTGTGGTCACAGGCAGACCTGATAAAGTCACATCTTTCCCACGGAGACGAAACGACCGCTGAAGGCGCTGTTAATAGATTGCTTGCCAATTTTATCGACAATCCACTTATAGCCAGGGCCGTCTGGGACACAGCACATCTCTATCAGGGCTTAAAGAAGTATGAAATGGCCAACCTGCTTTATCAGCACGTTACAGACAATTGGCCTGACACTGAGCATGCATTGTGGGCACAGGCAGACCTGATAAAGTCGTATCTTGCCCTCGGAGACGACCCGAACGCTGAAGCTGCCGTTGATAAGTTACTCGCCAATTTTACTGACAATCCGCTTATAGCAAGAACCGTTTGGGACACCGGGCAGCACTATCGCAACTTAAAGAAATACGAAATGGCCAACCAGCTTTATCAGCACATTGTAAGGAAATGGCCTGACAGCGAGCACGCTTTGTGGGCACAGGCGGACCTGATAAAGTCATATCTTGCGCTCGCAGACGAGACGAACGCCGAAGCTGCCGTTGATAAATTGCTTACTGATTTTAATGACAGCCCGCTTATAGCAAGAGCCATTCACGACACGGCGTACGAGTACCGCAAGTTACAGAGATACGAAAAGGCTGATGAGCTTGACCAATACGTGATAAACAAGTGGCCTGAGGATGAGCAGACGATGTGGGCAAAAATGGATATGGCAAAGTCAGATATGGCCTTGGGAAATGAGGCCACGATGCAAACAACGATTGATATTTTAATTGCCGATTTTAATGACCATCCGAGGTTGCCGACAGTGCTCCATCGTATTGGAGACACGTATCAAGAGTTTAAAAAATATGACCATGCTGTAGCCGCTTATCGGAAGGTCATAGAGATTGTTCCCAACAGCGAACTGGCAGCCGATGTCCAGGGGGCCATAGGATGGACTTATTATGTACGGCGTTTATATGACCAGGCAATAATAGAGTGGGGCAAGGTTGTTCAGAACTATCCTGAAAATAAATGGACCGCCCACAGCCAATACTGGGTGGCCCAGTCCTATTATAGGAAAGGCGACTATGAGCAGGCATTGGCTGGGTACCAGAAAGTTGTCGAGAAGTATCCGGACGATAAAAAAGTTGGTGCCTGCAAAAAGAGAATAGCCTTACTTCAGCGCAGGCTAAAAACATCATCATCCGCCCCTGCAGAGGGGCAATCAAAAGCCGGGGAAGGTTCCCACGGGTGTGGTCCTTTGGCCCTGGTTACTCTGGGCCATCTGCTGGGCGTAGACCTGAACGCGACAGAGATAGCTGCCTTGGCCGAGACGGATGAACAGGGTGTAACCAGTATGTACGGTTTGGCATGCGCAGCCAGGGCCAAAGGATTGAAGGCAACGGGGATGAAGTTGAGTTTTGAGGACCTGAGCAAGCTCGATAAACCGGTGATTGCCTTTGTTCGCGGAGGCCACTTCATAGTGATTAAGGAAATCAATGACGGAGGTGTGGTCGTAACCGATAAAGATACAGGCGAGACAGGTATGTCCAGGGACGATTTCCAGCAGAACTGGGAAGGATACATCCTGGATGTGGAGAAACAAGCTTGACAAATGGTATACTCCTGTAAGTATAGTTGATTAAATTAGATAAGGTAGAGGAGTCTTTCATGAAAAACTACAGCCGTATAATTTCAGTTCCGTTCACTAAAAAGAGCAAAATCCTACGAATCACTGCCTGCTTAGCTATCCTTCTGGCCTTCTGCTGGCAGAGCAGCTATGGCCATCCTATGTATTGCAGCAGGGATAAAGCTGGCAACCCCGATTATTTAATGCCCCTCTTGGCATGTGACGTGGAGGGAGCAGAGGACACTGTGGTCTATAGCAAGGAATGAAAGGGCACAGAAAATGAAAAGGAATATCCTGTTTTTGATTCTAGTAGCATTAGCGTGCGCAGCCCTGGTCATAATACGACATGGAATAGTTACGAGTCAAAAATCGCAAGAGCGTAAAATTCCAGAGGAGAAAATTAGATACATAGCTTGCCTAGTGAAGCAAAAGCAGTACAACACGGCTTCTATAGAGCTGAGTAAGATTGCTGCAGAATATTCGGACAGTGTAGATGTTATGGGCGTGTACGCTTGGCTTTGTGAATGCTACAGTAGACAGGGTCTTGAAACCGAGGCTTTTTGCAGTGCTCGGTGTGCCGTCGCAAAAGGGAAAGAACTTCTTGGAAAGCATCCAAATCGGCATGATCTCTGCTGTTGCATTGGATCCTCTTATTCTACTCTTGGGGATTGGGAGAATGCGAGGAAGAGCTTCCAAAAGTTTATTGATGCAGAAGCTGTCGCTAAGAAGAAAGATCCCGCTTTGAGATGCAGGGCTTACTTGGAAATCGCCAAGGCATATAGAAATCAGGGGAAGTGGTCGGAAGCGGTACAACACTACCAAAAGGTTCTTGCTAATCGTGAAAATCCATGTCGTTTTTTTATGGCTGAAGCGCAGTTCTTCATAGCGGAAGCATACCGCGTTCACGGTAAAGAGATATTTGGAACAGAAGAAAAAGCAAAGGAAGCAACTCTAAGGGCATATAACAATGTAACTGCTCTCTATCCTGAGAAAGAATGTGCGCAGTGGCGGGAAAAGGCAAAAGAGCAAGCCAGAGAACTCGCAGACAAAATTTAGCGTCAGAAGCCATGGACAGCCACCCATGGCGGTTGCTTAAGCAAGCTTGGCAAGCCAGTGATGTCAGAAGACGATTTCCGGCAGAGTTGGAAAGGATATATCCTGGATGTGGAGAAACAAGCGTGACAAATTGTATGCTCCTGTAAGTATAGTTGATTAAGATAGATAAGGTAGAGGAGTCTTTCATGAAAAACTATGGCCATATAATTTCAGTTCCCTTCACTAAAAAGACCAAAATCCTACTAATCACTGCCTGCTTGGCTATCCTTCTGGCCTTTTGCTGGCAGGGCGGCCATTCCGCCGAGGATGTACGTCCCCATCCTGCTGGAGTTAAGCTAACAGCCAAAGCATCGTCGCAGGTCAAGCAAGGCCTTGCTTGCGGTGCGAGTAAACAAGCGGGCAAGTCGGCGGGCGGCTGTTGCGGCGAACCTTCTTCTTCGGTGAAAAAAGCTGCTTGTGGCGGGTGCCAGGGATCAGCAAAGCCGGCATTTGCATCTGGTAGTAAAACATCTGCCCCGCAGAAGAAAGTAGTTGCCCTGGTTGCGAGTAAACAAACGGGCAACTCGGAAGGCGGCTGTTGCGGCAAATCCTCTTCTTCGCCGACGAAAAAAGCTGGTTGTGGCGGGAGCCAGGGATTAGCAGAACCAGCATTTGCATCTGGTGGTAAAACATCATCCCCGCAGATGGAAGTAGTTGCTTGCGGAGCGAGTAAACAGGCAAGCAACTCGGCGGGCGGCTGTTGCGGCAAACCGTCTTCTTCTTCGGCGAAACAAGCTGGTTGTGGTGGGTGCCAGGGGTCAGCCAAGCCGGCATTTGCATCTGGTAGTACAACATCTGCCCAGCAGAAGGGTGTAGTTGCTCTGATTGCGAGTAAACAAGCGGACAACTCAGCGGGCGGCTGTTGCGGCGAACCATCTTCTTCGGCGAAAAAAGCTGGTTGTGGTGGGAGCCAGGGGTCAGCCAAGCCGGCATTTGCATCTGGTGGTAAAACATCATCCCCACAGAAGGCAGGCTTTGTTTGTCCTTCGTGCCAAAATGCGGGCAAGTCGGCGGGCGACTGTTGCAGCGAACCTTCTTCTTCACAGACGAAAAAAGCTGGTTGTGGTGGGTGCCAGGGGTCAGCCCAGCCGGCATTTGCATCTGGTGATAAAACATCTGCCCCACTGAAGGCAGGCTTTGTTTGCTCTTCGTGTCTAAAAGCAGGTAAGCCAGCGGGCGGCTGCGGCAGCAAACCTTCTTCTTCAAAGGCGAAAAAAGCTGGTTGTGGTGGGTGCCAGGGGGCAGCTAAACCGGCTGCTGCATCTGGTGGTAAAACCTCATCCCCACAGAAGCCGGGCTTTGTTTGTCCTTCGTGCCAAAATGCGGGCAAGTCGACGAAAAAAGCTGTTTGTGGCGGGTGCCAGGGGGCAGCCAAACCGGCCGCTGCATCTGGGGATAAAACATCTTCTCCGCAAAGCTCAGGCTCAACGGGCCCTATCGCCAAAGTTAATCCATCCCGGCTGTCCTCTGCCGCAGCAATCCTCACTGATGAGCAAATGAAGCAATTAAAGGGAGGGCACTGTACTTGTTTAGGGTGCTCCTCTTCGTCTTGCGATTGTGGCGGGGCCCCCCCAACTATTTGTGCCATCACATGTATCGATCCCTTCGATCCGGCACAAGATTGTCCTGGTACTGGCGGAATTGTCTGCGAATGGTGCGTTGGGGATACGGAAGGTTCTCCTGACTGCGGCGGGATTGGTGATGATTGCCCATGTGGCGGTTATAGCTGCAACGGTACTAGTGTGTGTGATGCGCATTGTTCTCTAGACACCGATCCCGCCGATGTCGAGCCCTGTGGTGGAGAGTTGAATTGTACGTGCCCGGGTGATAATTGTCCCGGACCGCTCGCCTGCGCCCAATGCCCTGGCACATCGACCTATCCGGGGTGCGAACCTGAAGATTGTGAGTGTCTTGGCATCGGCAATCCTTGTTCATGTGCAGACTACTGTTCGAGAAGTGATCCGGATTGCTCGGGCGTCTCAAATGCATGTGCCGACTGCGACGCACCCTGTCCAGGCGATGGAACTTGTAAGTGGTGCTCGCTTGACCTCCCACCTAATTGTGGTGCTCCGAAGTTATGCACCCCCGCTGACTGTGCCGGCGCAGGTGACTGTCCGGGTGGCGCGAATTGTAAGAGGTGTTCCACCGCCACCGGTGGCTCTGACTGTGGTGGGAACAAACATACCTGCAGCAGCCCGACACAGCACTGTAACGCTACTACTGGCTGCACTACCACGGCATGTCCTGATGAACATTGTTCCGCGTTGACAGGACCCGGTCATACCACGCCGTGTGATGGTGAAAGCAGTTGCGGCAGCGACGGTAGCTCATGCAACGATCCCAGTGGCGATTGTCCCGGCGAGGGGCCATGCGAAGGGTGTTCCAATGGCACAAATCAATGTGGGGGAGTGCCTGATGAGTGCGAGTGTGGATGCCCCAGCGGCGCGTGCGTTACTCGTTGTGGGAAAGAAACTGGAACATATGAGCCTTGCGGAGGTAAGACAAGTTGTGGAGGAATACCAGCTCCACCTGAATCAAAATCTGATTGTCGCCAGTATCCTTGCTATTGCGATGATTACTGTCCGGTCCAGTACTCGTCGTCGAGTCCACAATGTGGCAATAAACAAGATTGTGATGAATGTGGTTCGGGATTTTGTGAGGATTGCTGTTGTGAGTGTAAGATGGATGGGCCCTCACCGGCTTTCGGATATTGTCAGGTAGATCTTATGAATTTTTGTCAGTGTTTGACAGATGCCGGTTGCCCTTGTAGGTGTCTCGATGATTAGATAAATGTTGAAACAGAAGGTTGGAAGTGTTAAAAAGTTTAAAAAAGAGACTAAAAGAAAAACTGTAAGGTGATTTCATATGAATGAGAGAACGAAGGACAAAGCAAAAACAGTAACGGGTGTCAGGGGCGCAATTTTGCGGAACTTGTGGCTATATGTGTTGGGTGTTCTTGTCTTGGCAGTTTTTGTGTTCCTTGTTTTGGCAATTGCTAAGAAACCTCGCATATACCCACCCCATCAGATAGCAGTGAATTGCATAACATATGATTTTATGGACAGAATTGAAGAGGTTTTTTCTTTTTACGCTGACTGGTCTGCTAAGGGTAAAAGACCTGGCAAAAAGAAGACAATTGAGTTAGCGAAGAGATTCCGTTTTGAGCGTCATCAGCCGTTGGAAAGGAAGATAGGGCCTGTAGAAATAAGAGAAAATGAAACTTTTGATGAAGCTACACGGGTTGTGGTACCTATTCTTTCCGTCAAACTAAGAAACCCATCTACCGGAAAGGTTAAAGTACTACCGGATCATAAGATTATGGATTTGTTATTAGAAAAACAGGAAACTCCGGAAGGGAAGAGGTGGCACATTATTAGCCCTGGTCACCCAAGTTACGCTGAAATTAAATCCACATGGTTAAATCTTCCTCGTAAGAAGGTGCCACATTCTCCAACAATAATCTTCAAAAGAGCGGTGGTAATACAGATTGTTTCCGACGGCAAAGTGGTAAGCGAAAGAACTGTTTTCTGTGATGAATGGGGCGGCCAAAAAGGTAGCGATGAAAAAGGGAACGAACCTTTAAATACGGAAAATATCGAAAAAAGTGGGAACACAGTAGAGAAGTAAATTCGATGAGTTGCATAAGATAAGAGTTGTAACCTTTTTAGAGATGGCGGATTGCGGGTCCTTAAAGCAGATAGCAAAAAGGTACACAGCCGCAGTGAATAGTCTTACTTAAAGGATCCCCAGTTCTTTTCCGTGCTGCTTGCCCGAATCCCTGCATGCAGTAGCTTGCTCCAGCAAGTCTTAGGCAGGGGGCAGGGACCCAGAATAGCGAAGCGTTATCTAACGAGGTTTAAAACAAAAATCCCCAGTCAAAAAAAACACTTTTTTTATAAAATAGTTAGATTTTCATTGAACATTCCGGACAAGTTTGGTATAATACAAACAGTGAATTAGAATTGAGCAATCAGAAGTCTGTAGTCTTGAATCTTGAATCTTGAATCTTGAGTCTATAGTCTGAATTTAGTGGAGAACCGCAAGTCTTAGTATCAGCAGATACACCCAAAAACACATTTTCTGGCAAAAAAGCCAGTGTTTTGAACATTTATATTTTGGTAATTTGGATTTGTTTAGGATTTAGATATTAGTATTTAGGATTTCAAACTATCAGATAATTCCTTACCCAATATGATGATACAGCCAACTGTCTATATTTTACTTTTTTACTGGCCCCTGACACCTGATCCTTGGCCCTTGACATGTACGAATTATTACGTACGAAAGTATCAGTATAAATATGCAAAACGAACCCAAAACGAACCCAAACGAACCCAATTCTTGTCCGCCATCAGTGTGGCGGATCAGAGGCCAAAATGAACGTAACTTGTTGTTTAACAAAGAACTACGAACAACTAACTATGAACAATGAACTAATAAAAACAAACCCAATTCTTGCCCGCCATCTGTGTGGCGGGCTTGTCCGCCATCAGTGTGGCGGATCAGAGGCAAAAAAATACTCGGCCGAAAAGAGCCGGCAAAAAGGATGTGAAATATTCGCCCTAACCTGTTGCCGGAGCCATTTCGTCAGCCGTCCTGCGTCTGTGCAAAACCTCGGTACTTATTTTACGCAGGGTCTTGCGATAGTCCAGAACACCAACAAGCTCGTTACTCTCGCCATCTGCTACTACTGGAATATTTTCCAGATTATATCGTCTCATCCACTCCATCGCCTCCTCAAGCGGCTTGTTCGGAGTCGTTGTATCCCGTACCGGCTCGGCAACATCACAGGCCAGCAGCCAGTTGGCAAATTCCCGGTTCGCAAACATCTCCTTAATATCAGGAATAGTGATTATCCCTATAAGCCGGGACTGACCATCAATGACCGGATAATACACACTCTCAGAAGTGCTGAACACATCGAGAATCTCTTGCAGCAGCAGGTCTTGTGGAATACTTGTTGGCTTAGTATCCATAATATCAGAAACTTTATAGGTTTTTATCAAGTCTTCTTCGGTAATATTAAGACCCACTTCACCTGCCTTTTTTACGCCCACCTTAACCAGCATTGGTCCGACTATTTCCATCAAAAACGTCGCTGTCATTACGACCATAATAATAGCATGGCCGAGTTCTGCGTTAAACTGACGACCGGCCAAAATAGCAAGGCCGATGGCCACACCGGCTTGAGGTAACAGACAAATTCCAAGGTATTTACGAACTGCTGCTGGTGCACCGGAATACTTGGCACCGAACCAGGAGCCGAACATCTTGCCGGCTACTCTGCAAGCCGTATACATGGCTATCATGACAATCAGCCAGAAACCTAAGTTGCCGAACTGCATGTGTGCACCCGCAAGAACAAAAAACGCAGTATAAATGGGCGGAGAGAATTTTTTGACAAGCTCGAATGTGTTCTTGCTTTCCCGCGGGGACAAGTTGGCTATGGTTATACCCAGTACCATAGCCGGCAAAATAGGGTCGATATCTGGTATCATTGAAACGCCGACAACGAGCAACAGACAGCTAATCGAAAACGCTAAGACTTTGTCGTCGTCTCTGACAAATTTTAACAGAAAATACAGAACTACCGCCGCCAAAAATCCCAGTAGCATTGCGCCGATAATTTCACCAAGCAGCACAAGTATAGTAGCTAAGACTGAGCCCTGACTTGTGCCGCAAAGGGCCTTTGCTCCTGTTGCTGCGCCGCGGTAAAGCAGCAGCGCCAAAGCGTCATCCAGTGCCACTATAGCCAGTACTGCCGCCGTAAGAGGTCCCCTGGTCTTGTACTCCCACAAAACATTTACAGTCGCCGCTGGCGCCGTAGCCGAGGCAATAGCACCCAGCACCAGTCCCATTGCAAGTGAAGTGTACAGTCTGTTCGCTGCGTCGATGTCTTCAACTATGGAAGGGAGTGCGAGCCATGCGATGACTGATACGCCAACCGTTACCAGCAGGAAGGCTCCTATTCCTTGTGAAAAGAGAATGATAAAAAATTGCTTGCCGTACTTTTTAAATACCTCAGCCCGAAGTTCAGCGCCAATCATAAACCCTATAACGCCCAGAGCAAACATTGTAAAGGGCTTGAGAGTTTCAATTCTTTCGGGAGTTATCAAGTTGAAAACATCGCCCAGGAGTATCCCCACCATAATACAGCCGACAACCTGTGGAATATGGAACTTTTGAAAAAGACGCGCTCCAAACGTACCGCCCAAAATAACAAGCCCGAATAACAAGGCCAAATTCAAATGGCCGGATATATCAGCGCTCGCACTAACTGATGAATAAAACATGTCAATCCAGTTTCAAAATTATGACCAAATTGTGCGTATCGAACGCTATAATGGCCCCGTCTTTCCTGTCTTTCTATGATACCGGGACCCTAGGTATATTATCGGCTTTTTGCTGCCGTGACAACACCTCTGCACTCAGTGACCGCCGAACTCCGCGGCAATTCAAGACGCCGGCGAATTTGTTGTCCTCATCGGAAACTACTACCGGCAGGTGCTCTATATCAAGGTCTCTGGTTTTCTCAAATGCCTCTGACAGTGCTATATCTGGTATCACCTTGGCAATAATAGGCTCCATAACATCAAGGGCCACCAGCCAATCGTTTAATTCCTGCGTTGCAAAAGTATTTCTGATATCATCAAGTGTAATGGCGCCTAAAAGCTGGTTATCTTTGTCAACAACAGGATAATAAAAACTGTCGGTGTTACTCACAACTTTGAGAACTTCGCTCAGGGCCGTGCCCGAAGAAATAACCGCCACCTTTGTGTCCATCACATCACCAACCTTGTAAGTTTCGATAAGGTCTTCTTCGGTAATGTTAAGCCCTATCTCACCGGCTTTTTTCACACCCAGCTTAACAAACATTGGACCGATTACTTCAACAATAAAGGTCGTTGTCATCACTATAACGATAATTGTGTGAGCAAGCTGCCCCGTGAACAATTGGCCTGATATGATTGCAAGCCCTATCGCCACACCTGCCTGACTTAACAGGCAAATACCGAGGTATCGGCGAACGACATCCGATGCTTGCGACAATCGGGCCCCGAACCAGGAGCCGAGTATCTTGCCGCTTGTTCTGCCAAAAAGATAGACCACGACCATCACGGCCATCCAGCCTGTTATTTCGCTAAGCACAAGGTGGGCACCGGCTAAAACAAAAAACAAAACATAAATGGGCGGGGCGAATTTTTCTATGAGCTCAAATGAGTTTTGCCTTCGCCGCGTGCCGAGGTTGGTCATTGTAACTCCCAGTGCCATCGCAGCGAGGATTGAACCGACGTTTAGTGCTATTGACAGACCGATGACAAGTAACACAGACGAAACTGTAAAAGCTAAGGCTTTGTCCGGATCTTTGATCAACTTGAGGATAAAGCTTAGCAAAAACCCGGCAAGCACGCCTAACACTACTGCCCCGACGATTTCAAACATTGCTGTCAGGATTGCCATCCACATTGAACCGTGAGTTTCGCCGATTATGGCGGCAGCGATACTTGATGCAAAGCCGTAAAGCAATAGCGACAGCGCATCGTCGAGAGCCACTATTGCAAGAACTGTAGTTGTCAGTGGCCCCCTTGTCTTATATTCCCACAGCACGGTTGCAGTTGCCGCCGGTGCTGTCGCCGAAGAAATTGCACCGAGAACAAGAGCCATAGCAACTGAAGTTTGAACGTCTTTGGTGAAGAACCAGCACGTAAACCCCGAAAGAAAAGCAACGATAACAAAAGCGGCTATTCCTTCTGAGCACAGAATAATCAGGAATTGCCTGCCGTACTTTTTAAAAACATCACGTGTCAACTCCCCGCCTATCATAAAACCGATGATACCCAGGGCGAACATATTAAACGATGAAAGAGTCTCCACGGTATCACGGCCGATAAGGTTCAAACCGGACTCTCCTATGATCAGACCAATGACCACATACGCGACTACCTTTGGGATACGAAATTTTTGAAGGATGCCGGCACCTGCTGTTCCGAAAAAGATGGCAAGACCCATCAGCAAAATAAGATTGAGATGTTCAGTACCCTGAGCCAGTATGTTCTCGAATAATTCCGTCACTTTCGTGCCCTATAAAACATAAGAAGATATTGTTTAGCTGGGAAAAGCATATTAACAATTAAATAAGATGCGTATTACCGCTAATCTATAAAAAATCTATGCTAATGCCAAAAATCGTTTTGTCAAACGATTTTCGCTTGTTTGAGGGTTGGAAAACGCCGGACCTTCTCCGTAGGCTATAAAGCCGGAGGAAATATCGTCAGGAAAAACCGATTGGATTTTCTTACTTTTTGTCGACTGTAATACCTGGCCAGTCGTCCGTGCGGAATGGCGTTGCCGGCAAATCCTCTTTATTGTAGAGATTGCATACAGGGTTGTTTGCCCAGCCATAGCGCACAGCAGTGGGCTCGGAGACGTCATTGCTGCTGATAATGACCGTTTCGCCGTCTATCTTTGCATCGGCCCAGACAAATTTACGGTCCACCCCGGCAACGGCGAATCCTTTCAATGGCTCGCCCCCGTTGGCAATAAGGCCCCCGCCTACATGTTCAAAAACCAGTGTAACCTTATTACCTTCGGTTCTCTTCGATTGATAAATGGGCCCGGAATAAACCACCTTTTTATCATAGCTTTTGCCCAAAGCCCATAACGCCAGACGCTTGCCGACATCCTGCTTATTCTTTGGATGTATATCGCGGGCCTCGCCGATGTCTATGATTACAGCCATCCCCGTATTTGGCAAAGCCAGCGTCATCAACTGTGCTTCTCGCAACTCCGCCCAGGCGCTGTCGACCGGCTCAGAATTGACAGCCATAAAATTAGCTAACTGCACGAAAAGGAACGGGAAATTCCCCTGCCCCCAGTCCTGGCGCCAGTTTGTAATCATTGCGGGAAAAAGCTTGCGATATTGATATGCCCGGCTTGCGTTCGATTCGCCCTGGTACCATATCCCACCTCCAATACTGTAAGGGATCAGCGGAGCAATCATTGCGTTATACAAACCCGCCGGCGAATGAGGATTTCCCGGCCCGAACGGCGGACGTGGCCTCCTCGGTGGATTCTTGCCTTCAGCTTTAGCTTTCTCCACAGCTTCCTTCCATTTGTTGACATCCTCTTCATATTTCTTCTTTGCTTCAGGATATTTGGCCATTGCTTCGTCAAATCTCTCCAGGATCGGCACGCAATCCGGCACTGATTCGAGAGCACCCCTCCGCGTCCAGGCCTCAGCGGGAGTCCCGCCCCAGGATGTATGAATTAAGCCAATCGGCACGTTGAGTTCTTTGTGCAGCTCTCTGCCAAAAAAGTATCCCACCGCCGAAAAATTTGGAACTGTCTCCGGGCTGCACATTGTCCATCTGCCCACGCAGTCGGTCTGCGGTTCATCCGCTACCTTCCTCTTAACCGTAAACAACCGAACTTTTGGATAATCGGCCCCGGCAATCTCCTGCTCAGCGTTAGCTGAAGACCTCACCGACATCTGCATATTCGATTGGCCCGAGCATACCCAGACTTCGCCGACAAGAATATTTTTAATTGTTATCGTATTTTTACCGCTGATGGTCATTTCGTGAGGACCTGCCGTACTTGGCGGACTCATTTCAAAAGACCATTTGCCTACCTTGTCTCCTGTAATCCCCCACCCCATAGTTCGCCAGCTAACACTGACCATAATCTCTTCGCCCGGCTCGGCCCAGCCCCAGATGTGTGTCGCCTTGCCCTTCTGTAGAACCATATTGTCGCCTATTACTGCCGGCAGTTTAACGTCAGCGAAAACTAACCCTGCATTTACCGCCGACAAAACAAAACAAAGAACAAAAACAACCGGCCTAATAAAGCTGATTTTCTTACAATTCATCCTTCAACTCCTTAATATGCAAAATAAGTGAATAAAATGGGGCTTTTTCCGGCCCGTCCGTCCAAATCCTGATCTTCTTCCAAAATCAAAGTGTCATTAATCAGGCACTCAGGAAACAAATCATAAACAGCAAATGACAAAAGTGCAAACAGAAAGTATCCGATATTGCGTGTATTCGCCGACGGGATTAAAAAATATGTGAACTTTGGCTTCAACTATCAGTACAATTGTGGTATAGTATTCTCGATAACTGATGTTTTCAGGAGGATAAATAAGATGTCAGGACAACATAGAACAAAAACGTGCCTTTGGCCGGTGACACTCGTTGCCGCAGTCATACTTGCTGTGGTGATATTCTCGACAGGATGTAAAAAACCGCCCGCTGGGCAGACCAATACCGAGCCTCAGCCTCAGCAGCAACAACAGCAAAAAACGAGCCTGAATCTAAACGACGTCGTCAGGCTCAGAAGGACCTGGGACACTGCTTTCACTTCCTGGTATGGCAAAATGGCGCCGGACTTCAATTTGACTGATATTACCGGAAAACAGCACAGATTAAGCGATTATCGTGGCAAAGATGTCATGCTTGTCTTCTGGGCAACCTGGTGTGGCCCCTGCTTAATGGAGATGCCGGATCTAATCGAATTGCGAAAGACGACCGGCCAGGACAAACTGGCAATGCTGGCTATTTCTTATATAACCACAATGCCCCCTAACACCCCTGAAATGATCAAGAGCATGGTGGAAAAACGAAAAATCAACTATACGGCTATTCCTGTTGATAGAAGTGATATTTCAGAGCCTTACAGCCAGATAAATGGTATTCCATGCAGTTTTTTTGTCGATCCCGAGGGTAAAATAAAGCTTGCTACCCTTGGTGTGTTGTCATTGGATACAATCAAGGCCATATTACAGGCTGAATGGCCGAAAAGCGGATAAGTTTTCGGTAAAAGACCTTAACAATTTTCTGGACAACTACCCGGCAGGCAATTATAATTATAAAGATATTTAATTTTGGTCTGACATTAAAAAGAAAGGCAATTTGCTATGGCACATAAAAAGGGACAAGGCTCTACGAGGAACGGCCGGGACAGCAACCCGCAGTACAGGAGTGTCAAGTTGTTCGGCGGGCAGTCTGTAAAGGCGGGCTCCATCATCGTCCGGCAGTGCGGAACAAAATTCTTCGCCGGCAATAATGTCGGTATGGGCAGGGACTACACCTTATTCGCCACTTCAGAGGGGAAAATACGGTTCCAGGGCCGAAAAGTCCACGTCGATTGAGTGAAATCAAAAAATACAATGTAAAAAAAGGATGGTTTTGTACCATCCTTTTTTTATTATCAAAGATGAGGTACGATATACGGGCGTTATGTTTATCGACGAGGCAAAAATCTGGGTCAAGGCTGGCGATGGCGGCAATGGCTGTCTGAGCTTCCGACGCGAAAAATATGTTCCCAGGGGCGGCCCCGATGGCGGGGACGGCGGTAGGGGGGGAAACGTCTATTTTCAGGCGGCCGAAAACCTCGATACCTTATTAGATTTCGCCGGTAAGCATCACTGGAAAGCTCAAAATGGACAACCCGGCTCGGGGGCAAACAAATATGGAGCAAATGGGCGGGACCTTGTTATCCCTGTCCCGCCGGGAACGCTCATCTACGATACCGATTTCGACCTGCTCCTAAAGGACCTCGATGATGTCGGTTTGAAAGTCTGTATCTGCCGCGGCGGAAAAGGCGGAAGAGGTAATAAGGCCTTCGCAACCTCAACGAATCAGGCCCCAAGGCAAATCGAGACCGGCAAAAAGGGCCAGGAGAGGAATATAAGGCTCGAATTAAAGCTCATCGCCGATGTCGGCCTCGTCGGTTTACCCAATGCCGGCAAAAGCACGCTCATCTCCCGCTGCTCGGCCGCAAGGCCCAAAATCGCCGATTATCCATTCACGACAATCGAGCCGGTACTCGGCATCGTCGAGCTAAGCGACTTCCGAAGGTACGTTGTAGCCGACATACCAGGCCTGATCGAAGGCGCCCATAATGGAGTAGGCCTCGGATTCGGATTCCTCAGACATATAGAAAGAACTACTATTATCGTCCACATTCTTGATATAATGCCCACAGTTGGCTCCGGCCCCGTAGAAAATTACAAGGCTATACGCAGCGAATTGAAGCAGTACAGCCATGCCCTTGCTCAAAAACCGGAAGTTATCGTGGCCAATAAGATAGATCTCGACCCCGATGGGAAAATTGTAAAGGACCTGAAGAAGAAATTGAATAGAAAGATTTACCCAATCTCAGCGGTTACCGGCGCCGGTATCAAAGAGCTGAGCGAGTTGTTGTGGAAAAAAGTTAAAAAAATCAAAAAGAGCAATAAACAATGAACATAATTGCAGTAGATATCGGTAATACGAATATTACAGTAGCCCTTTATTTGGAGGAGGAAGAGCAATTTATCAAATCCGTCTCAGGCCGGTCCCGCGCGAAGTTGACTGACCTTTTCAAATCCGCCTGGGAGAAGATCCCCGTTGCCAAAAGCTCGAAAGACCGAAAACGCGATGGCGTAATAGTCGTTTGCAGCGTAAAACCCGCCTGGACAAAACTCATTCGGGAAATAGTAAAGGACAATCTCGACGAAAATCTGTACATCATAGGTAAAGATATACCCCTGCCGATGTCCTTATGGATCGATGAGCCGGAAAAAATCGGCATCGACAGAGTAGTCTCAGCCGCAGCAGCTTACGCTGTCGTAAAAGATGCGGTAGTCGTCGCGGATTTCGGCACCGCTGTCACCATCGACCTCGTTGACCAAAAAGGCGTTTTTCTTGGCGGCGTCATCTGCCCGGGGCTTGAAATCAGTGCGCTAGCACTTAAAGAACATACCGCCCAACTGCCAAAAGTAAAAGTCACCAGGCCCAAGGCGCCCTATGGAAAAGATACAACCGAGGCAATAAATTGCGGCCTGTATTATTCGGCTGTCGCAACTCTGCAGGAAGTTATCAGGCGTTACGCAGAGAATCTCGGCAAATGGCCGCACACCGTACTTACTGGCTCAGCCGCAGGAATTATAAAGGATGACTGCGATTATATTGATTCCTATGTGCCCGACCTCGTCGTAAAAGGCATCGTCCTGACCTACAAAAAATATATCGAAGAAAAAATGGAGCAGGTCATCTAACCTATGACTGCTTTCGCTGCAGTAATGACCGGCAAAGGAACCGGCGCAATATCAACCATCCAGCTCTTCGGTGACACAGCCGAAGCCGTTATAAAAAAAATATTCAAACCTGCTGGCAAAGAGCAGGCAACCCTTCAACCCGGCAAAATACTGCTCGGCACAATCGTCGATACAGAAGAGACCATCGACCATGTTACAATCGGTTGCGAGGGGCCCGATACTTTCGCCATAAACTGTCACGGTAACCCCCTCATTGTAGAGATGATAATGCAATTGCTCCGGCGGCAGGGCGTCAAACTCCTGACCGCAGACCAGCTTCTAACCAAAACCATGTCGGAACAAAAACACATCAATACAATCGAACTCGAAGCCAAACTCATCCAACCCAGAGTCAAAACAATCCAGGGCACAAAATTAATCGCAAACCAAATCCATGCCGGCCTAAGCGAAAAGATAGCGGAATGGCTGGAGAACATAAGCGTAGAATCTATTGGACAAATCAAAAATGATGCTGGACGCATACTTAAAAACAGCCAGCCGGCGAAACTGATTATCACCGGCTGCAAGGCCGTCATTGCAGGCCCGCCGAACACCGGCAAAAGCACACTGTTAAACTGCCTTGCAGGCCGACAGAAGGCAATAGTGACCGACATTAAAGGCACAACCCGGGATTGGGTCTCAGCCCGGTGCAAAATCGGTCCGCTTTCGGTTGAACTGATTGATACCGCAGGAATGGGTCAGGAGCTTGCAGCAGCGTCTGAACGTGTTGTTGAAAAAGCATCTCAGCAAAAAACCGCTCAGATTTTAGAAGACGCAGATTTGGTTTTGCTCGTTTTGGATATCAGCCGGCCTGTAGAACACATTGACGACCGGCTCCTTGAAAAAATCGCTGACAAACTTGCCCTGAGCAAACCAAAAGGGAAAGTCTTGACGGTCTTGAACAAATCCGACCTGCCCGCCAGGTTCGATACAGGCAAATTGCCAGGGATTTTAGCAAACACAGTTCAGATAAGTGCAAAATTCCAGACCGGTATCGAAGACCTCACAGGAAAAATCCAAAAGCTTACAGGCGTAGCCGATTTTGACTTGCATACTACTGTCTGTTTCACTCTCCGGCAGGAGAACCTGCTAAAGCAACTCAAAAACGTCAAATCCAAAGAACAGGCCGCCTCAATCATAACAGAGTTGTTAAACGGTCGGCTTCATGTATAATCTTGCACTATGGCCGCCACAGATGGAAAACTAACGCCTGCGATGAAGCAGTTCGCAAAGTTCAAGCAAAAATACCCCGATTGCATACTGTTTTTTCGCATGGGCGATTTCTACGAGACCTTCTACGAGGATGCCAAAACCTGCTCTCGCGTCTGCGGCCTGACGCTCACCAGCCGAAGCAAAGGCAGCAATCCCATCCCACTGGCCGGCGTACCCTATCACGCCGTCGACGGATACCTGAAAAAAATGTTGCAGGCCGGCTACAGGGTCGCCGTCTGTGAGCAGGTCGAAGACCCTAAAACCGCAAAGGGCGTCGTCAAACGTGACGTTGTCCGAATCGTCACGCCCGGTACTATCACCGACGATACCATGCTCGATGCAAAAGAGGACAATTTCCTCTGCGCCGTAGGTCTCGGCACAAAACATCGGGCCGCTGTAAGCTGGGTCGACATCTCAACCGGCCACTTCTTCATCCAGGACCTGCCCGAAGAAAAACTGCTCGATGAGCTGCTGCGCCTCTCCCCCGCAGAGTGTCTGCTGCCCGATAGACGAGGCGAACTATTTGAAGCCGAGACCAGAAAGCTCGCCAAAGATGTCGAGCAGCTCACCCGCGCCATCGTAACCGAGCGCCCCGCCTGGTATTTCGACCCATATCAGGCAAGACAGCGCCTGCTGAAGCATTTCGGCACCGCTACCCTCGAAGGTTTCGGCATCAGTGACAATGATGATGGTCTCATTACTCCTGCCGGCGCCATCATTGAATACCTCAACGAAACGCAAAAGACCACTCTGGGCCACATCCGGAGTCTGAAAAAAATCAATCGCAAAGAATTCCTGCAAATTGACCCTGCCACACTGCGAAGCTTGGAAGTCCTTCGAACCATTCGCACCGAAACCCAAAGGGGTACGCTGCTCGACTGCCTCGATGAAACGCTTACAGGCGTGGGTGCTCGCAAGTTCAGGTCCTGGCTCTGTATGCCGCTCTGTGACCTTTCATCAATAGAGCTGCGTCAGGACGCCGTCGAAGAATTAAAAGACACAGATACAAAGCTGGCCGACATTCGCAAATTGCTTTCAGCATTGGCCGACCCGGAGCGAATCGCAGCACGCATCAGCACATTCAGGGCAAGCCCAAGGGACTTGGTGGCCCTTACGGCAACACTTCGCCGGATACCGTTGCTGCGGGATACTCTCCGACAATTCAGAGCAGATTTGCTTACGAGTTTAGCCGGTAAGTGCGACAGTATGGACGAATTAGCAGATCTGCTTGAGGTTGCAATCGAGCCGCAATGTCCATCGCATCTTCGAGATGGCGGCGTCATAAGGGCAGGATTTTCCGAAGAGCTTGACCGCCTCAGATCAATTTCAAAAGACGGCCAAAGCTGGCTCCGCAATTATCAGAAGCAGCAAATCGAGCGGACCGGCATACGAAATCTGAGGATCGGCTACAACAAGGTCTTCGGCTACTACATCGAGATTAGTCGTTCCGCAGCCGATAAGGTGCCGGACGATTATGTCCGCAAGCAAACAATCAAAAACGCAGAGCGATACATCACTGACGAGCTAAAGCAATACGAAACCAAGGCACTCAGCGCCGCCGAAGAGGCCCTCGAATTGGAGCAGCAGCTCTTCGAAGACGTCCGCCGACAGGCCGTCCAGTATGTCAGCCGATTGCAGGCCCTTGCCGATACTATCGCACAGTGCGATTGTCTTGCAGCACTTGCGTACCTTTCCAAGCGACGCGGCTACATCCGCCCAAGAATGACCGATGGTGGCGAGTTACTTATAAACGAAGGCAAACATCCCGTCGTGGCTGAAACGCTCGGCTCCGAGTTTGTACCTAACGACATCGAGTTGGGCGAAAAAGCCGGCGATGTTATACTTGTAACAGGCCCGAATATGAGCGGAAAGAGCACTTATATAAGGCAGGTAGCTTTGCTTGTCCTGATGGCACAGACCGGCTCTTTCATCCCCGCTAAAGACGCGACTATCGGCCTGGTCGATAGAATCTTCACTCGCGTTGGTGCTTCAGATGAGCTTGTCCGAGGCCAGTCGACCTTTATGGTCGAAATGACCGAAACCGCAAACATCATAAACAACGCAACCGAAAAATCCCTTGTAATACTCGATGAGGTCGGCCGCGGCACGAGCACTTACGATGGCTTGTCCCTTGCCTGGGCGATTACAGAGCATATCGCAAACAAAATTAAATGTCGTACGCTTTTTGCGACCCATTATCACGAGCTGACCGAATTGGCCGAACTGTTTACGAATGTTAAGAACTGCAACGTTGCCGTCCGCGAATGGATGGACGAGGTCGTATTTTTACACAAGATTCTGCCCGGCGGAACCGACAAAAGCTACGGCATCCACGTTGCAAAGCTGGCTGGCGTCCCAAAGTCTATCTTGGATAGATCAAAAGAAATCCTCGAAGAATTAGAGAGCACCTTCCAAAAGGAAGCCACCGGCGAACACCTCTCCCGCCACAAAACAAAAGAACCCGACAAAGATTCCCTCTTCGTCCAAAAACACAAATCCGTTTTAGACAAACTCGCCTCAACAGATATTAATAACCTAACACCGATAGAAGCGATTAATTTACTGAACGAAATAAAAAACGAAATTGACGAAAAATAAAATCCCGTCAAAAGGTCCTGACAATTCGTGATTCGTACCTGGTGAAGTGTATCTCGTGAAAAATCTCCGCGAAAGCCTTGTAATCTGCGGTCAGATCAGGCCTTAATCGCCCACCATCTTTTCCAATTGGGCAACAAGATCCGGTAGGTCCTCAGTGATTGTCTCCCACACTACATCAAGATTGACATCAAAATATCCGTGGATAAGGCGATCCCGCATTCCAACCATTTTGTTCCACGGTAAATCAGGATGATTTTGTCGAAAGTCCTCCGAAATACCACGTGCTGCCTCCCCAATGATTTCGAGCAGTCGAACCAGAGACAAGTTCAGCTTGCGATCGGTATCCAGATCCGTCCGGCTGCGATTATCTGCAAAGCTAATCGCTTCTCGGGCAGAATCGAGAATATGGCGAATACGAACACTGTCATTCTTGAACATACTGCACCTCCGCTGTGGCAACAACCTCATCACGGAAATATCGGCTCAGGTCCTCTGGTGTTCGCATATCCACCTTATAGTCACCGAATAAGCTGGATAATTCTTCTTCCATATCGAATAACCGAAAGAAACCCGGAGTATGTCCGGGCATAAAATCTACTAACACATCCACATCGCTTCCCGGCCCAAAATCACCACGCAGGGCCGAACCAAAAATCGCCAACCGGTGAATGTGATGACGCTCGCAAAAATCTGCGATTTTCTCTTTATTTAAAACCAACTTTTTATTCATAAATCTCTTCTGACCAGTAATACAGAATAAAGCTATGCTACGTATGATTCAGGTTTTATGATATCTTCAATCCCACCACTCGTCAAGCCCAAATCTTCTCATAAGGCTCGCCCAATTCGTGATTCGCCAGGCATATTTAGTCAGGAGACAGTACGTATTAGGGCCCGGCAAGAACATTAAAAATATTGACAGAGGCCGGAAAATCTCGTACTTTGAAATTATGAATGAAAATGCGGCCAACAATGATACCGAAAGACCTGCAGGGCAAAAGCCTGATACCTTAGCCGGCTTCCTCGCATCTGCGCTTGATATGGAGGACGAGATTAGTAATAGTGTATATAAGGACTATATGGACCCGGACAACTGGCCGGCCGGAATGGACCTAAACGTATTTCAGGAAATCCGAAAGCACCTGATAATACTCATCGAGGATACCCGAAGGCACAGAAAAACAATCAGCGGATTGATAGAGCAGTATGGCAAAGATAAAACAGCACGATAAAGACAAGATAATCGGCGAGTTCGAGACGATGAAGTCGTTTGAAGCGTCCACCCGGGATTTATACATCAAGATTTCCTCAGACCCGGGTATCGAAAACCAGCGTATAAAAAACACATTTGGGAAAATCGCCGAAGATGAGCAGCGACACATTGAGCTTGTTCAAAAGATCATAAATATCGTAAACGATTCTCTCTGACCGTCCGTCCTCATATCGGCTTTTTCGCCGCGGTTTACCCCGTATTGGCCTTCATCTGATAGCGTCTTTCTTTCCAATCCTTGTAATTCGTCCCCTCGGCTGTATAATACGTCCGGTTATATTTTTCGGAGTGCAAAATATGGATAAGATTACCAAACTTGACGACATCGTATCGCTGTGTAAGCGAAGGGGTTTTATATTTCAGTCCAGCGAAATCTACGGCGGGCTGGCAAGCTGCTACGACTACGGCCCGCTCGGCGTCGAACTAAAGAGCAACGTCAGAAAGGCCTGGTGGAAAGCGGTCGTCCAGATGCGAGACGACGTTGTCGGCCTGGACTGCAGCATCCTTATGCACCCTTTGGTATGGAAGGCGTCCGGCCACACAGACCAGTTCGCCGACCTCGTCGCAGAATGCAAAAAGTGCAATACCAGAACCAGGGTCGACCACCTGCAGGAAAAAGCCGCAGAGCAGGCCCAGGAACACACAGAGCATATCGCAATCGATGCCGCTTTGGCAAAAGCTCAGGATTTGAGCAATAAAGTTTGTCCCAATTGTGGTACGGTAGGGCGGTTTACCGAGCCGATGCCCTTTAATCTGATGTTCGAGACGCAGATGGGCGCTAACGTCGACGATTCTATGACTCTCTATCTTCGCCCTGAGACGGCCCAGGGAATCTTCGCCAATTTCAGAAACGTCCTCGATACCACAAGGGTCAAGATTCCCTTCGGTATCGCACAGATAGGAAAAAGCTTCCGCAACGAGGTGACAACCAAGGCCTTTATCTTCCGAACGCGCGAATTTGAGCAGGCCGAACTGGAATTCTTCTGCGAGCCGGGCACCGATGAGAAGTGGTACGAGCACTGGAAAGAAGCTCGGTTCAACTGGTATACGGATTTGGGCCTTAAAAAAGAAAACCTGCGCTTCCGAGTACACGACCCCGACGAGCTGGCCCACTATGCCAAGGCCTGCGTCGACGTTGAATACAGGTTCCCCTTCGGCTCCGGCGATTGGCAGGAGCTCGAAGGCGTCGCCAACCGCACCGACTTCGACCTCAGACAGCATCAGCGGGGAATGAGAACGCTCAATAAATGGTTCGAAAATGACCGCGACCTGACAAAAATCCAGCTATCCGAAGAGGCCGAAGATTACCAGTCAGGCCCGCTCTCGTATTTCGATGATGAGCAGAAGAGGCGCTACATCCCTTATGTAATTGAGCCAAGTGCCGGCATCGACAGAAGCGCCCTGGCCTTTTTGGTCGACGCCTATGACGAAGAAGAAGTCCGCGGCCAAAAGAGAAACCTTTTGCGGTTCCACCATGCCCTTGCCCCGATAAAAGCCGCAGTCTTCCCATTGGTCAAAAAAGATGGCATGCCCGAAATAGCGCAGAATATCTACAATGACCTCAAAAAATATTTCAACTGTTTCTATGACCAGAAAGGCGCGGTCGGCCGCCGTTACCGCAGACAGGATGAAGCCGGCACTCCCTTCTGCCTGACCGTTGATGGCCAGACTAAAGAAGACAACACCGTCACCGTACGCCAGCGGGATTCGATGGAGCAGATTAGAATTTCAACAGACCAATTGCTCAGCCACCTGCGGGAAAAATTGGACCTTTGACTTAACTGCGCCCAAAAGCCTTGAATAAAACCACCCATCTGAGCGTATATATTTGATAGAGAGTCGGAGCGCATAAGAGATGGTTAAAAAGAATCAGCAGACTGAAAAGGAAAAGCCTGGAAGTGGCCAACGCATGGCCAAGTGGATTTGGTTTGTTGCGATTGCTATATTAGCTTTAGCGATAGGCTGCTATTTTTTGTCGAAGACCGACCTGTTGAATTCCCAAACCGTAGATGAACAACTTGCCGCAATCCAAGCTGCCCACGCAATACCGGACGCCGAAAACGCCGCCATAATCTACAATCAACTGCTGGAAAATTACGATGAAAGTGAGTTTCCGCCCGACTCTCTCAGCATCGAAGTTAGACGCCAACCATGGTTGAGCAAAGATTATCCTGAGGGTGCAGAGTGGCTTAAGGACATACAGGACATAATATCCACACTGCTCGAAGCCTCTAAAAAAGAAAAATGCCGCTTCCCGATAATCACCGATGTTCAACAAATGTCCGGCCAGATGGAAGATCGTGCAATGCGTAGATGGGCTCGTTTGCTCATCAGTGCCGTCAATAATGATATCGCAGAAGGTAGAATTGATGCCGGCATACAAAAATATAAATGCATTATTAGAATGGGAAATCACCTGTGTCAACAGCCAGTATTGCTTGACTATCTGGTCGGTTTTGCTGTTGAGGATCTTGCCTTGGGAAGTATGAAAACTCTTATTTTGGAAGGCGACGTTTCGGAAGAACATCTGAAGGCTATTGAGGCAGCTATTCCACAGTCAAAAGACAATTGGGCCGAAGTCTCATCTAAGATTATCGAATTCGAATCGTTGTTCGAAAGAAAGAACTACAACCTTTTTGACCGCTTAAAATTAGGATGGCAGGGTATGAGAGTCGAAGACAACATTGAGCGAATGCAGGACGGGCACCTGCGACGACAACTTTGGAGATGCCGCGGAAATAGAATCCTTATTGCTCTAAGGCGCTACAGGAATAAAAGCGGCCGTTGGCCTGAAAGTCTTGATATAATCCAATCCTCTCTTCAAGCAGAAATCTTCGTAGACCCGTTCAATAATGGTTCTTTCGTTTACAAGCTCACCAGCGACAGTTTTAAGCTTTACAGCAAAGGCAAAAATAATATCGACGAAGACGAATACGAAGATGACTGGACAATCTGGCCGCCGGTTAGCCGCAAAACCAAAAACGAAAAAGCTGATACCCAACAATCGAATACGCCAAAAGAAGTGGTAAAGTAATGGCCGAAGAAAAAGCCAAAAAGAATAATTCGGGAAGTAGCCAACGCATGGCCAAGTGGATTAGGTATGTTGCGATTGCTATATTGATTGTGGCGATTGGCTGCTATTTTTTGTCGAAGACCGACCTGTTGGATTTCGAAACCGTAGATGAACAACTTGCCGCAATCGAAGCTGCCCGCGCAATACCTGATGAAGAAAACGCCGCGATTATCTACAATCAGTTACTGGAGAATTACCATGAAAGCTCTCTTGTGCCTGACTTCATGGATGAACTCGATTACGTGACCGGACTTGAACCCTGGTCGAGCAAAGATTATCCTGAACTCGCGGAGTGGCTTGATGGCCGGCAGGAAACAATATCCACACTGCTGCTGGCTTCTAAAAAGGAAGAATGCCGCTTTCCAATAATCACCGATGTTCAACAAATGCCCTTCCGGATGGAACAGGTAAGGGCGATGAGCAGATTGTCTACTTTACTCAGCCACGCAGCCAATAATGATATCGCAGAAGACCGAGTCGACGCCTTCATTCAAAAATATCACTGCCTTATTCAAATGGCAAATCATCTGTGTCAACAACCGGTCACATTAGACTTTCTGTTTGGTACCCTTGTCGATTCAAGCGCTCTGGACGGGATGAGGAGTCTTATAGTAGAAGGCAATTTAACACAAGAACACCTGAGGACTATCGAAGCAGCCCTGCCACATACAAAAGACAATTGGGCCGAAATTTCATCGAGGATTATCGAATTCGAAACACTGTACGGAAGAAAAAACCAGGGTCTCTTTGACCGCTTAAAATTCGCGTGGCAGGGCATAAGACTCGAAGACACTGTTGAGCTAATCCAGGACAGGTACCTGCGACAACTTGCGGACCGCCGTAGCAACCGAATCTTTATTGCTCTAAGACGCTACAGGAACACAAATGGCCGGTGGCCCCAAACCCTCGATGGTATCAAAAACCTTGTCCCCGAACAAATCCTTGTCGATCCGATTAACGGCGGTTCTTTTGTTTACAAGTTGACCGAAGAAAATTTCACGCTCTATAGCAAAGGCAAAAATAATATCGACGAAGCCGGCGAGCGCAGTAGTGACTCTGGTGCCGACGACTGGCCAATCTGGTCGAGAGGAAATTAAAAACTTAAGAAGTAAAATCAGATACCCAAAAAATCGAATACACAAAAAGACGTAGTAAAGTAATGGTCGAAGAAAAAGCCAAAAAGAAAAAGTCGAAAAGTGGCCAACGCATGGCCAAGTGGATTAGGTATGTTGCGATTGCTATATTGATTGTGGTGATTGGCTGTTATTTTTTGTTGAAGACCGACCTGTTGGATTTCGAAACCGTAGATGAACAACTTGCCGCAATCGAAGCTGCCCGCGCAATCCCTGATGCCGAAAACGCTGCGATAATCTACTATCAATTGCTGGAAGATTACGATGAGAGTGTGTTTTCGCCCGGCTTCCTAAGCAGTGAAGTTGACTATTTAAGCAAACGCCAACCTTGGCTGAGCAAAGATTATCCTGAACTCGCAGAATGGCTCAAAGACCAGCAGGACATAATATCCACACTGCTGCTGGCCTCTAAAATGGAAAAATGCCGATTTCCATTAATCATCGATGTTCAACAAATGACCGACCAGACGGAATATCTAAGTGCGATGCGCAGATGGGTTTTTTTGCTCAGCCGCGCGGCCAATAATGATATCGCAGAAGGTAGAATTGATGCCGGCATCCAAAAATGTCACTGCATTATTCAAATGGGAAATCACCTGTGTCAACAGCCAGTATTGATCAACTATATGGTCGGTATTGCTTTTGAGGCTCTTGCCCTGAGCAGGATGAAAACTTTTATTTTAGAAGGCGACGTTTCAGAAAAACATCTAAAGACTATTGAGGCAGCTATTCCACAGACAAAAGACAATTGGGCCGAAGTTTCATCGAAGATTATCGAATTCGAAACGCTGTTCGATAGAAAGAACGTCGGCCTCTTTGACCGCTTAAAATTCGCATGGCAGGATATGAGAGTCGAAGACATTTTTGACCGAACCCGGGAAATTTACCTGCGATTACTTGCGGATCGCCGTGGAAGTCGAATCCTTATTGCTCTAAGGCGCTACAGGAACAAAAACGGCCGGTGGCCGGAAACTCTCGATGGTATCAAAGACCTTGTCCCCGCAGAAATCCTTGTTGACCCGATTAACGGCGGTTCTTTCGTTTACAAATTGACCGAAGATAATTACACTCTCTACAGCAAAGGCAAAAATAATATTGATGAAGATGGAATACGCAAGATTACGTTTGACCCGAACAGCTTGGAATGGCTAAAAACAGAAGAGGATGACTGGCTAATCTGGCCGCCAAAAAGTCGTAAAACTAAAAAGGAAAAAGCAGATGCCGAACAACAGTAAAGTTTACATATCGCAATTGAAAGACAACGTGGGAAAAGAGGTTACGCTTTCAGGCTGGCTTTATAACAGCCGGGCAAGCGGTAAGATTCAATTTCTAATAATCCGCGATGGCACCGGCCTGTGTCAGTGCATCGTTGAAAAAGGCAAGGTGCCGGATGAACTATTCGATCAGCTAAAGCACCTCGGCCGGGAATCGTCACTGACCATAACCGGCGCCGTCCGCCAGGAAGCCCGAAGCGTCGGCGGATTCGAATTAGCGGTAACCGGCGCAGAAGTCGTCTCGCCCGCGGCCGATTATCCGATTACGCCCAAGTCGCACGGCGTCGATTTTCTCCTCAAAAACCGTCACCTGCACTTTCGCTCGCAGCGCCAGTGGTGCATCGGCAAAATCCGCCACACTGTCATCGACGCCATCCGCAGGTATTTTAACGACAACGGCTATATACTTATAGACACCCCGATTCTGACATCAATGGTCGGAGAGGACAAGCAGTCGCTTTTCGAAGTCGACTATTTCGGTTCTCCCCTGCACCTGACACAGACCGGCCAGTTACACGTCGAATCGGCAGCGATGAGTTTCGGCAAGGTCTATTGTTTCGGACCGACTTTCAGAGCGGAAAAAAGCAAAACACGCCGACACCTCACCGAGTTCTGGATGGTCGAGCCGGAAGTCGCTTTTATCGACCTTGATGGAATCCTCGAATTAGCTGAAAATTTCGTATCTTTTATAGTCGCACAGGTCCTGCAAAATAACAGCAGCCAGCTCGAAACCCTCGGAGCCGATTTACAAGCCCTCGAAAATATCAAACCGCCTTTCTACAGGCTCACTTACACCGACACCGTGGACATCCTCAACGGCCAAAAAGCAAAAACCTTTCTCGCTGGCCAATTGCAAGACCTTAAAAGCCAAAAACAGCAAATCGAAAACAGAATCACCGAACTCGAAGGACAGCAGAAAGGTCAGATCAAGCAGTGGAAACGCGATAAAAACACCGCCGAGCTGGTCGAGCTTCGTTCCGAGCTCAACGAGGTCGACACCAAGATAGAAAACAATCCCAAACACGCAAAGCTCGCTGCCGAGTTTGTATGGGGCAAGGACCTCGGCGGCTCCGACGAGACCATCATTTCCCAAATGCACGACAAGCCCATCTTTGTCACGCACTACCCCAAAGCGGCCAAGGCCTTTTATATGAAGACCGACAGGAGCAATGACAAGGTTGTCTTGAATTTCGATTTGCTTGTTCCCGACGGTTTTGGCGAAATACTCGGCGGCTCGGCCAGAGAGGATGATTACGACCTGCTGGCTGCGAGAATAGTCGAATTCGGTCTGAAAATCGAAGACTACAGTTGGTATCTGGATTTGCGAAAGTACGGCTCGGTGCCCCACGCCGGATTCGGGCTCGGACTCGAAAGGACCGTCGCATGGATAACCGGCGAAAGGCACATCCGCCAGTGCATCCCGTTCCCAAGAATGATGGACAAGGTTTATATCTAATTTGTGCGTTGCATCCCATATTAGCTCATTAAATTGCTTGACTTTCCGGATTGCCAACATTAATATCAGCATTGTATGCATACCTGAAAGAGCAATATATCAAATCTATTCAATCCAAGGAGAGCAATGATGACAAGAGAACGTAATAAAAACTCAAATTCAGCCGACAACAGCCCCTGCAATAAATCGGAGGTTTTCTCTCGCCGCGATTTGATCAAGTGCAGCGGCTTTGCCCTGGCCGGCACGCTACTGTCTTCGCACCCCTCCATTGCCGTAAACACAGCTCCACGCAAAGTCCGCATAGGCGTTGTCGGCGGCGGCTTTGGCTGTTCCTTTCAATGGCACGAGCATCCCGATTGCGTCGTACAGGCGGTAAGCGACCTCAGGGAAGACAGGCGCAACCGGTTGATGAAGGTGTACAGTTGCAAGAAGGCATATAACTCGCTTGAGGAGTTAGTGCTTGCAAAGGACATTGACGCCGTGGCCATCTTCACCGACGGCCCTCTCCACGTTCAGCACACCGTAGAGGCGATGAAGAACGGCAAGCACGTAATATCAGCGGTCCCCGCCGCATGGGCGACAATCGAGCAAGCCGAACTCTTACTGGACACCGTCAAAAAATACGGCCTGACCTATATGATGGCTGAGACCGGCCATTACCAGCAATTCACAATCTCAGCACGCAAGTTTTACAAGCAGGGCAAATTCGGTTCCCTCTACTACACCGAAGCCGAGTATCAGCACGCCGGCCTCGAAGGCCTCTATTTCTTCAATGGCAAGCGAACATGGCGGCATGGTATTGCACCCATGCATTACCCTACTCATTGCACCAGCCACCTCGTCGGTGTCACCGGCGAGAGGCTCACCGAAGTAGTATGCCACGGCTGGGGCGACGACAGCCCCATACTAAAGGACAACGCGTATGGCAATCCGTTCTGGAACGAGTCCGCCATGTTCAGAACAAATCGCGGCAATGCCTTTCGCGTCAATATCTGGTGGAAGGGTGCGCATCGCGGCTGCGAAAGGGCGCAGTGGATAGGTGACAAGATGAGCTTCTTCGCGCCTCATCCTAACGGTCTGGGCCCGGTCATCATCCGCTCAGGCCGGCAAATGGAAAAGGACGACGCCGGCTTCCTTCGTAAGGCCCCGAACTTCGAGCAATACAAACAGCCTCACTGGTGGCAAACGGACATGCTCCCCAAGCCCTTGCGTCACAACAGCGGCCACGAAGGCTCGCACACTTTCCTTACCCACGAATTCGTTGATGCCCTGGTTCACAATCGCAGGCCGGCTATTGACGTATATGAATCGCTGGCCTACACGGTGCCCGGTATCGTCGCGCACAACTCGGCCCTGAAGAAAGGTGAGCATCTGAAGGTCCCCCAGTACGAACGGCCCGCGTAAGCAACAAGGGAGGCTCTTTTCGTGGAACTGACTTTCAAGCTCATCTTGAGTTATTTGAGTCCTCGATGCCTTTATGCCCTCCTGCGACGACAAATCTGGATAAGGATGCATCCCCATGTACCCTGGCTGACACACCAAGCCGTAGAAATCCTCGGTGATAGGCTAAAGCCCGGTGATGTCGGCCTTGAATGGGGGGCAGGCAGAAGTACCGTCTGGTTTGCCAAAAGGGTATCGCATTTAACCAGCATCGAGCATAATGACTATTGGTATAAGCGGATTAACAAGACACTGTGTGATAAGGGTATTGAGAATGTTGAATTACTTTATGCTCCATTGGAGCCAAAGAATACAGACCAACCAGAATACGTCCGCCTTGCCGCCCAACAACCCAAAGCAAGTCTTGACTTCGTCTTGGTTGATGGCCGGCTCAGGGACCAATGTACGGAATTAGCATTGCAGCTTTTAAAGCCAGGAGGCATGCTGATTATTGACGATGCTGCTCGATATATTAAACATCCATATTGTTGCCCCCAATCCATAGGGGCGCAAGATGGCCCTCCAACACCGTTATGGACAAAAATCGCGACCGAGCTGCAAGCACTGGGAGCAAGGCCCGTATGGACCTCCGATGGTGTCACGGCCACTGTTTTTTACTTTATGTCGGCCGGTAAAGTGTGAGTAAGCATGATTCCAAATGCGACTTGTTTATACATTTGAACGCTTTGTCGCCTCTTATACTTAACAAATATATTGACATTTCGACAAGTTTTTAGTACTGCGGTGACAGAATCTGCTTGATAGTCTTACTTTCTCGTGAAAGAGCAGGTAATTGGTTTGTGGTTTTCTCATTCGGAGGTCAATTATGAAAAAGAACATTTTCACCCTAATTCTGGCATTGCTGATGTTGGCACTGGTATTTGGCTTGCCCGGCTTGGTCTCGGCCGCTCAGCGCGACTCAGATGACGGAAAGCTGCGTATCATCGTCTTCGGCGCCCACCCCGACGATTGCGAACACAGAGCAGGGGGGGTAGCGGCCATGTGGGCTGCCCAGGGCCATCACGTCAAATTCGTATCGGTAACTAATGGTGATATCGGCCACGCCGTAATGGCTGGAGGACAACTGGCCAAGCGGCGAACCGAAGAGGTCAAAGAGTGCGCCAAGATATTGGGTATTGACCAAACGCAGGTCCTGGACATTCATGATGGAGAGCTTATGCCGACGCTGGAGAACCGCAAGACGTTCGTGCGCCTCATAAGGCAATGGAAGGCCGACATCGTAATGGCCCACCGTCCCAACGACTACCATCCCGACCATCGCTACACGGGGATACTAATGCAGGATGCCGCCTTTATGGTCACGGTTTCCTCCTTCTGTCCCGATGTGCCGCAATTATCAAAAAATCCTGTATTCCTGTATCTCTCGGATAACTTTAAAAAACCCAGTCCTTTTGAACCGAGCATCGTTGTTTCAATTGACGATGTGTTTGAAAAGAAGATTGACGCACTTTGGGTTCTCGAATCTCAGATAGAATCGTTCTGGACCACAGGTAACTTCGAGAAGGTAGTCCCTGTCCCGAAGGACCAGGCCGGCCGCAAAGAACGTCGCCGACAGCTTAGCAGACGATTTGAACCCCGATGGGAAAACGTCGCGAATAAATACAGGGAGGAATTGATGGAGCTTTACGGCCGAAAGAAGGGAAAAAAGGTAAAGTACGCCGAGGCATTCGAGCTCTGTGAATATGGCCGCCGACCCTCAGCCGACGATCTAAAAAAACTCTTCCCATTCTTCGGACGATAAGATTTAAATCATTTTATATAGCCCCCACCCCTGTGGTGGGGGGATTTACCCACCGCAATTTATTGCGCGGGTTTCCTTCCTCCGCCGAAGCAATCTCAATCCTTGTCATCCCGACCGGAGTCCCGCACCAATTAGGCAAGAGCCTATGCTCAATAGGTGCGGGGCGCAGCGGAGGGATCTATTAAAAGCAACGCTGGCCGTCCCGGCCTCAACAGGCGAGATACGTTTCACGATTCACGCTTCACGAATGTGCCCGTGGCAATCTTTTCTGTCATTCCTGCGCAGGCAGGAATCCATTTTTGATTTTCACATTTTAATCTTTGATTTTCTTTAATTTCCACTCCGACTCTTTAACCTTCGGATCCAAAATCTCCTTCCTGCACCCAACCGCCTTTTTAAGCCACTTCCGCCCATTCGCCTTATCACCCCTGACCGAGTATATCTCACCCAACAAATCCGCCGCATTCCCCTCCGCCCACCGGTACTTCATACCTACGGCCTTTTCGTATGCCGATTTTGCTTTGCTTTCCGCCTGCTCAAAATCCTTTAACGCCAGATACGCCCTCGCCAAAACCATCTCCGCCCCCGGCTCATAGATCTTAAATCCCGGCCAACTAAAGATGTGTCAGGACAAGATTAACAAATTACAAGGGTAAAAACACCTATCCAGAGCCAGAAATCGGTTCTTTCACCCAAGCGGCAAAAAATATCTGACTTTTTTCAATTATTTTTTTGACGCCGTGAAAAATATACTGTAATTTGTTATTGTACCAAAGAAAAACAACAACAGTGGAAGAACAACTAAGAAGAGCATCGTCGCGGTGAATTAGTATTCATTTAAAGGAGGTAAGCGATATGTCTACGAAAACTCTTCTCATATCATCAGTTCTGTTTGGTCTCTTGCTTTCTGTGGCAGCGGTACAATGTTTTGCGGACGCATCGACTCAGTTTAAGCAGGCTGACGGCTACAAACAGAATAAACAATACGAGCAGGCCGAGGCGATTTATCAGCAAATCGTAACAGATTTCCCGGACTCTAACGATGCCCTCAAAGCTCAAAAACAACTCACCCTTATTTATATTGCCACCGACAGACAGCCACAGTCGGACGCAGCTTTGCAGGAATTGCTTGTCAACTTCTCCGCCCATAAGGACATAGCACAGGCTGTTCACGACATAGCATATCAGTATCGCCTGTTAAAGAAATACGAAAAGGCCAACCAGATTGATCAATATGTGGTAGACAACTGGCCTGTGAGCGACTACGCCGTGCTGGGACAAATGGACCTGGCAAAGTATTATGTTGACCAGGGTGACGCCCCCAATGCCGAATCTGCTTTTGATAAATTACTTGCCAGTTTCTCTAATAGTCCGCTTATAGCAAGAGCCGTTCACGACGTAGCACAACATTATCGCTGGTCAGGCAAATACGGAAAGGCTAACCAGCTTTATCAGTACGTCATAGACAACTGGCCTGAGGCTGAACATGCTTTGTGGTCACAAGCGGACCTGATAAAATCATATCTTGCGCTCGGAGATGACCCCAACGCTGAAGATGCCGTTGATAAATTACTCGCCAATTTTACTGACAATCCACTCATAGCAAGGGTCATTTGGGACACAGCACAGCTCTACCGCGACTTAAAGAAATACGAAAAGGCCAGCCAGCTTTATCTGTACGTTATAGAGAACTGGCCCAAGGCTGAGCACGCAATGTGGTCACAAGCCGACCTGATAAAGTCATATCTTGCGCTCGGAGACGACCCGAACGCTCAAGCTGCCGCTGATAAATTGCTTGCTGATTTTAATGACAGCCCGCTTATAGCCAGGGCCGTCTGGGACACAGCACAGCTCTACCGCAGCTTAAAGAAATACGACAAAGCCAACCGGCTTTATCAGCACGTGGTGGAAAACTGGCCTAAGCCCGAACACGCGATGTGGGCACAGGCGGACCTGATAAAGTCATATCTTGCGCTCGGAGATGACCCCAACGCTGAAGCTGCCGTTGATAAATTACTTGCCGATTTTAATGACAGTCCACTTATAGCCAGGGCCGTCTGGGACACAGCACGTCTCTATCTGGGCTTAAAGAAATACGAAAAGGCCGGCCAGCTTTATCAGCACGTTATAGACGATTACCCTCAGGCCGAGCATGCCATACTGTCGCAAATAGGCGCCGCAAAGGTAAATGCGTTGTCCCTTATCGAGTCCGGAAACGATACGGCGGCTCAGGAAGCTATTGATATCTTGATCGCCGATTTCAATGACCATCCGGATTTGCCCGAAGCGGTATTTGTGATTGGCGAACAATATTATTATAAGGCTTTTGAGGACCCTAACAAGTGTAGAAAGGTCAAATCTCAAGAGAATCTCTACAAGGCCAAAGATATCTGGGAAAGGATTGCAGCACAATGGCCGGAGTCGAAATCCATCGGACTCAAGCATGCTCAATATTTCTCGGCGGTTTGTTATCGTCGACTTGGTCAATACGAAAAGGCCATCACGTACTATCAACAAGTAGTTGATAATTGGCCTGATTATCAATACGTCTGGAGCGCCCAATACTTGATAGGCAATTGTTATGAGAAATTGAAAGACTTTGGCAGTTTGCCGGAATCAGAAGCGAGCCTAAAGATGGAGCAAGCTTATAAGGCCGTCGTTGAAGGATATCCGGATTGTGCAATGGTTCCAACTGCATCTCTAAAATTGGGCCATCTGAATCTAAAAAGAGGTCAGAAGGTTGAGGCTGTTCAATACTTCGTACTATTCTTAACAACGGCACGCCCGAATGATCCTCGTATAACAAGCGTAGAAACCCACCTTGAAAAATTGAAAGGAGAGGTGCAATGAGGATAAAATCAAGACCCTTTCATCTGATTATTTTCTTTTTATTATCCTGTTTCGCCTTGCCGGCGATAGCCTGTCCACCGCCCGACTGCGGCGATTGTTGTCATTGGGTCTCTACCGGCGAAGAACCAGATGACGGCTATTGCGAACTAAACACAGGAGCAGAATGTGGGGCCTGTTCGGGCTGTACTGGTGAATGTGTGAGTTGTAACAGCTGCTCTTGCGAATCGGATTGCAGCCCTACCCAGTCCTGTTGTAATGACACCTGTTGCGCTTCTGGTGAAAACTGCTGTGACGGTATAACGTGTTATGATCCTGCTACGGAAACCTGCTGCGGCGACGGATATGGTACTGTATGTAGTGGCTCTTTCCCCTGTTGCTTGGATGTGCCTGGTCTTGCAAGTATTTGTACCAACTATTGTCACGACAGTGTGTGTTGCAGCTCGGGACAATGGTGCTGCGATAGTGTGTGCTGTGATTATCCGTGTTGTGGTACTGAGGGTTGTTGTGGAGCCCCTAATTATTGCTGTGGAGATCCGTCCTGGAATGAGCTATGCTGTGATGCGGATGAAGTATGCTGTTGGTCTGACGATGGAATGGGTGGTTTTGTATATTATTGTAATCCACCATGCACGGATGAAGTCACCGACCCTACAATTTGCAGCGAAGACAATGAAGATTTTTACAAGTGTACTGGCTGCAAGCAAGTAGTTGGACCAACATGTTCACCTTCTACATCCCGGGATTATTCAGGCCTGGAAATATCAACGTGCTATGATGGTTGTCCACAATTTGACCATAATACTTCGAATGAGATATGTTATGAAGTGAAGAACTGTTTCGGTATGTTTGAAGCAGATAGTTTGTGCATGGAATGCGAAGGGGAGAAGTCTTGTTTTCCAGTAGTGGAATTTGGCGAACCGTCCGAGTGTAAAACTATAGGTGAATGTGTAACGCAAGTAGCTTGCGATATAGTTTTTACGTGTTTCCAATGCACCGCAGTTGAGATAGTCTCTGATACCGTTTATGAAGAGACATGTCAGTGCAATTAACAGATATTCATTATGAAAGGGAAAGAAAATGAAGTTTTATAAACGATACTATATAGGTAAGATTCTTGTTTATGTTTCATTATGGGCTTTTTTGATAACAGGTCATTCTTATGAAGCATTAGCAGACAACCCTTCCGGGAACGCCCTAAGAATCATTCCCAACGACGAAATGCCGATAGTTTTAGATTTAATAGGGAACCAAGTACGTAATAATTACGAGCGAATAATTACGTGGTCGGGAGAAATTGACGTTAAACTAAACAAGGTATATACCGGAGTCGCAGCGGAAGAGGTGTTTATATTTACGGATGGCCAAGGAGAAACACCCGAAGCTATTTTACAAAAAGTAGAAGAAAAGATTACTTTTGCTTTTGATGCAAATAAAAACTTTGTCTATATTGACAACTTCCGAGAAAAACCCAGTAGATATTTTAACTATATCACTGGAACTGACCTGGGCAATAGTGGATCCCATCCATATTGGTCAACCATAACTGCCAGGCCAGATTTTCTCCTTAAAGTAACACCACAAAGTCTCGACAGAAAAGAAAATAGAATTATCCGTAGGAAAGCGGTCAAGAGGCCTTCACCACGGAAAGAATCACGAACAGGATTATATGAAGGTATTATTTCTGACCCCAGAAGAATGTTTATGCCCGGCGGAGGATATACTTGGGATCATCTTGGTATTTTAATAAAGAAAATTAATAGATATGGAAAGATAGAATTTGATGGCTACACTCTCCAGATGGAAGAACGCATAAAAGGCGAAATTATCGAATACAAAATCATAGAACCCTCGGTTGTATCTCTGGAGAGAAGTGATCCAAACCACTATATAATAATAGCAAAAATATTTTCCAGCCAGTGTGGCTTTAATATGATATATTGGGAAGTTACTACTGGAGGTGGTATACCGCTTCAGAAATTTACCTGGGAATATGAATTAATTAATGGGGTCTTTTTGCCTAAAAGAGTAGTAACAAAACATTATGGTTCAAGTGGAGAAGTTGCTTTAGAAAAGGAAAGCACTTATGTCAATAATAAACTAAATCAAACAATCTCACCGGAAACGTTCGAATATACAAATTTGAAGCTTAAAGAGGGGGATATTTTTATTGATGAAATATTGAACAAGGAATATCGATATAAAGCAGCTACCCGAACACTTGAGCCAGTTGAGAAGTAGCATAGTTCAATCCGAACAGCATTGATGTTTCTGGTCTCCTGACTGCGGAATTTATCGAGAATAGGGTAAGTAGCCGGAGAAAATAGTGTTATTTAAGAATCCCCAGTTCTTTTCCGTGCTGTTTGCCCGAATCCCTGCATGCAGTAGGCAGGGACCCAGAATAGCGAAGCGTTATCTAACGTGATTTACAACAAAAATCCCCGGCCAAAAAAAGTCCTTTTTTTTTATTTTTTCCTTGTCTATTGTTTGGAAATCTGCTAAAATACCTGTATGTTTACCAGCAGGTAAACATACGACGCCAGTAGGCGAAGATGACATTTCAGTTTGCATGTCGTAAGCCACCGAGTGGCAAGGTCTTAGGGCCAGCAGGCCAAGTCAAATTTTTTCCTTATTGAATGGTGAATAACTACCTACTATGAACTACGAACTAACAATGAATTATGAACTACCTACTATAAGCTACGCAAGCCGCCTATCCAGCCTAATTTGCCAGCCAATTATGACCTACGAACTAAGAACTACCAACTAAATACGAGCGACGATCGAAGTATTTTTATGCAAAACGAACCCAATTTCCCGGATGACCAAATGAACATAAAGAAAGTATTAACAATGGATTATAAAAATAAGACACTTAGCGGACCAGGAAAAAACGAACCCAAAACGAACCCAATCAAAGCCAATACAAACCCAATAAAGGCCAATATAATGCCAAAACAAACCCAATACGAACCCAAACAAACCCAATTTCAAACCAAGTGCACTCTCTGTGAGTTCTTTTTGTTTTCCACTTTTCTTTGCCCTAAGTATAATCTTCCCATGCAGAACTGGACGATACAAAAGCTCTTGAACTGGACGACCGAATACTTTGCCGAAAAGGGCATTGACGCGCCTCGTCTAAGTGCTGAATTGCTGCTCAGCCACGTCCTGGCAATGGAGCGCATCGAATTGTACACGCAATTCGACAAACCAGTTGACAAAGAGCAATTGGACAGATTGCACGATTTAGTAAAACGGGCCGGCCAACATGAACCGATTTGCTATCTGACCGGAAGGACTGAATTCTATTCTTTACAATTAGAAGTCAGCCCTGATTGTATGATCCCTCGGCCGGAGACCGAATTACTCGTCGAACGCGCAATCGAATTTTTGCGGACTCGCGCAGGCACACAATTCGTCTGCGATTTGTGTACCGGCTGCGCCTGTATCGCCGTTGCAATCGCAAAGAATTCCCCGGATGCAAAAATAATCGCAACAGATATCTGCGATGCCGCCCTGAATGTTGCCGCTAATAACATCGAAAAGCACCGGCTAAAGGACCGGATTAAGCTGATATGCGGCGATTTATTCGAACCAATTGTCCCGCAACTGGACGTGGAAAAATTCGACTTGATTGTTTGCAATCCGCCTTATGTAAGTGCCGCTGAATTTGAAAAGCTCGACAAAAACGTGAAAGATTACGAACCGAGGTTGGCCCTTTTCGCAGGAGTTGACGGCCTGGATGTATACCGAAGAATTATTGATAAAGCCGACCGGTTCCTGAAGCCCGACGGTGCGCTGATATTGGAGATAGGCTATGCACAAGGTCCGGCGATTAAGGACCTGCTCGAAAAAGCCGAAACTTTCGTCGAAATCAAAATCGAAAAAGATTTTCACGACAACGACCGTATCGTAACCGCGTTAAGAAAATCATTATGACTGGGCCGGCGGTTTATTTTTCTTCTGGTTTTGCAGTTGCTCTTGAGTACGCTTTAGTTCATCGGCAAGTTCGTCCATTTTCTGATGCAGTTTCTGCCTCTCCTTACTACCTCGCAAAACGTATATAACAACCAGGATAATCAAAACAACTGGAATGGCCAGAAAAAATAGAATAATGAGCAATTCAAGCGGCCCCGGTGTGAAAAACGCTAATATATCACTTATCATTTCTTTTCCCTTTCTCGTATTTCTTCATTTTCATTTTTGATACCTGTACACAACAAAAATCTGTCTTTACTGTATTGATGAACTATTCCGCCTGTTGCCTTTTAAATCATTACGTAGCAGCCGAAGTTCCTCGGCCAATTTCCCTACTTCCATACGCATCAGTTTCATCTCTCTGATTCCGCTGTTCAGGAATCGTATAAAAATAAATACCGCTATGATGATTAGAACTATGACAAATGCGTAGATGAGAAGTAACACTGCGGGGCTGTCTGAAAACAACGTGTCTTTTGCGCTCTCTGCCAGGATGAAAAGGTTACTAATCATCTTTACACCTTTCTTTGCGTTTTCAATTTGCTACTTTATGGCTCGGCCGCCCCGTCATTTTTAGTGTGATTTTCGAGCTTTCGGCGGATAATTTGAACTTCTTCAGCAAGCTTGCCCATCTCCATACGGGTCAGCTTCATCTCTTTGTTTGCAGTGCCCAAAAACTTGACCAATCGAACCAGGCCAATGATAACCAGCGCGACAATAAATCCAAAGCAAAGAAATACGAGTATGCCAAAAATAGATACCCGTGTGAAAGTTTTGACGGATTCTGTCGCAGCCAGAATAGTGTCTATCATTTCTTTTTCCTTTCCTTGCGTTTTAGGTGTCAGTGTTATTGCACTGAACAACCCAACAATTATTCTACTTGGACCGGTCGGCTAACAATCAGTTTTGCGGTTTCGCTGAGTACCTGTTCAAGAGTTACGCCAAGCTCTGTCAAAATCCGATGGCCCCAGCCATCACCGACGAGCAATATCCCCGCCAGTAAGTGTTCGGCGCCAACGTACTCATGCCCTAATCGGAGCGCTTCGTCAGATGCACACTGAATTGTTTTTTGCGCACTATCGGTTAAGTTTTGTTTGTCACTGGCCGTCTTATCTTCAACTTTTACGTTCGGGTCCTTTTGCAGTTGCTCATAAACCTCTCGAATCTTTTCCTTATCGATCTTGAGGTTTCTCAGTATCACTGCGCCGAGACATTCCTTAACTTCTACGATACTTAGCAGAATTTGTCCTGTTCCTGCATAGCCGGCCTTATACAGCCGAGCAGCTTTTTCAGAGGCCTTCATTACCCGCTGTGCACGGGGCGTCCAGGGCAACGTTGTAAGATTACTCATTTTTTTACCTCCCGGTCCCGGAAAGACCTTTTTTGATTCCAGCCAGGCATCGACGTCGGCACGGTCGAATTTGATGTTCTTGGCGCTTATTCGGATATACGGCGGACAATCGCCGTTGGCGATGTATTTGTAAATCGTGCGTTTCGAATCGCCAAGATAAACAGCCAAATCTTCTATTGACATCAATTGCATAGGACATTATCCTCACTAATATGTAACAATATGATACAATATGCACAGTAATGTAAGCAAATTCCTAAATAATTTACAATTTTTTCCAAAAAAGACTCTCTACGGAGCTTTTTAGGTTTTTTGCCTGAAATCGGTGTATTTTTACACTTGAAATTGGCTTTGATCCGGCTTTGCCAGAGGCTACGCCGCGATAAATTGGGTTTGTATTGGCTTTAATTGGGTTCGTTTTGGGTTCGTTTTCACCAAGTGTCCAATTGGTTTTATCTTCATAATCCTTTGTTATAAAATTACTTACGTTCATTTGACCCTCTGAGAAATTGGGTTCGTTTTGCATAATAAAGGGGCTGATTTGTAAAGATTCCTCTACAGTTGTAGAGAGAGCAGGGGTCAGGGGCCAGGGATCAGGTGTCAGGGATTTGTGGAGGCCCTTCGGGCAGACTTTTATTTGTAGCCAGCGAAATAAGTGTTTTTTATCCATTAATACACCCAAATGTTTAAAACATTGGCAATTATGATGCAAAATAATGCTTTTTTGCGTGCATCTGCTGATACTAAGACTTGGGCGGCTTGCCCGATTCGTGCGGTTCTCCGCTAAATTCAGACTATAGACTCAAGATTCAAGACTACAGACTGAAGACTTCTGATTGCTCAATTCTACATTCTTAATTCTCAATTCTATATTACTGTTTATAATATACCAAACATTACATATATGTTCAATAAAAAACAAACTCTTTTAAGAAATTTTTATTTTTACAGATTCCTGCTGAATTGTTAGAGTTATCAAGGTTTTATAAACAGCAGATAATATGTATTTTTCGGGGCATTCTAGCAGGATTGGGTTTATCTGACTTTTCCCTCGGCGCCTCACCCTCTTTATACGCATAAGAACACACACAAGTTACAATCAACACGGTAATTTACACTTTAAATGGCAGAAATTCTAGTGTTATAGTTTGAATGAGGGAAATTCACGAAGTATCTCCTGTGCTTGCTATTGTTACCATCAGCCCGGCAAATCCCACGTTGGCACGCTTGGGGAAGTTAAGTTAGAAGTCCACGTTTCTCCCGATGCCCCGACCGGTTTATTAAAAACAGTTATAATAAAACGACCGACGTCCTCGTCCTGGACGCTATTTGATATTTGCTCTTTGATAAGTTAATATGTGTGTGTCATGGTTTTCACGCTGTTGGTGTGATTTCTTGGTTATTTCTTTTTTGCTTCTGTTTTGGCCAACTTCTTGACTTCTGATGTTATCTCCTCTCCTTTATCTTTAGGCGATGTCAGTTTCCAAAGCTCTTGGAGCTGAGCCTGTTTAATGACAATACTTGTAAGAGAATCGTCAATTCCATAGAAATCTTTTACAATATCATGCGCTTTGTCCACAGTCATAACAAGAAGTAAGGCACTGGCCATCTCTAACGCGTCAACGTTATATGTTAACGTACCTCCGACTTGTGAGTCATGATAACTCCTTCCCAGAGCAGGGATTTGCCTCGCGAGCGTCAGGATTTCCTCAAGTAGTTCTCTGTCGCCACGAACCTTTTCTTTGGTGTCCTTGGGGGCTTTGGATAGAACATCCTTAACTTTTTCGTCAAGGTCAGGCCACCACTTTTCAAAAACAGTATCGAGTGTCTTTGGGCCCAAGGCCGCATCGCCTAACTGAGTATTTATTGTCGATATCACTTTATGCATTTCTTCTTTGTTGAACTTAGCGGCCTGAAAATTGGTCAGCGGACCTTGTAGGTCGGTTGTTCCAAGGCTACCAAACAGTATGGGACAGACCCGTGATTTATCGAGGCTTTTCGAAAGCGCTCCTGCTTCAAACATTATCCACGAAGCTTCCAGATTTTCCCTCGTGAGGCATAGAATGCCGATGCCAGCTTCCTCAAGTTCTTTTGCAAGCATAGTATTACCTCTCGTCCCTTTTTCGATGTCGTCAGTAGAGAAGTATGGTTTTGCTGCCTGAATGACACTTGGAAGCCAATCGCGAAGAACTTTTGCAAGCTCCCCACTCATTTTACCAGACCAGCTTATAAATACGTTCATGATTAATCCCTTTCTCAGTCTGAGGGAATGGTTAATTGTCATTCCGGCTTTATGTTGTCTTTTAGAGCATCGATAAGTTTTGCCACGTCACCCTTTAGTTGATAATGCGTTTTCTGGATTTTGCCAGCATAATCCGATAATGAGCTTTGTAGAAGGGAGAGCTTTTGCTGATAGAATGGATTATTTGTCTCCGTGAAAAGGTCCTCCAATTGACCGTATCGCTTGACCATCTGGCTGTTCAAGTTGTACGAGTCGATGAGGGCTTGGATCTCAACGTATGTTTTTACAAGGATTTCACGAAGTCTGCGGTCGGGGATATGACCGACCAGGGTGGCATTGCTCTTGTATACAACAAAATAGTCCTGTGTTACTTGGTAATAGTAAGTGATGGGTTTGTTATTAGCCAAAGACTCCACTACATGCCCCGCAGTCTCTTGATAACGGGTCCAGAGTGTTTCAATCTCGGTTAGAATAGCTCGATAAAAGCCCTGCAGAAGCGTCTTCATCGCTTGTTTTTGCCTCTGTAAATCCGTTTCATGATTCAGACATACTCCACGTACTGTGGCTCTACAAGTAAAGATGCCTACAACTATCGCGCCTATTAATGCAGATGCCAAAGGAATGATCACACTCGACAAGAATGAGAATCTCGTCAATACCATATATGTAGTGTTCGGATCCATTACTATCCCCTTTCATTATTTAGAGATATTATCCAACAGGAATGTTGATTTTGCAAGATTAAAAAAAATACCGAGTTGATGCGGGGGAACTCTCAGATGAACTGGATGCTCTTGCCTGGGCTTCGAACCTTTATCCTCATTTGCCATTTGTATTTGTCACCTTAGTTTCGGCGTGTGCAAAAACAAATTTTGCACACCCTACGATACTCCCTGGAAGGCTCTCAGCTGAGATTGGTACGATTGAGATTCTTCGCTTCACTTCGTTGCGCTCAGAATGACAACAAGATGGATTCGGTGAATAATAATGGTGGGGCAAGCCCCACCCTACACGGCCCTCGTATATGTACGAGAGAAAAATATTGATTTTGTTAATCTCCGCTTTTTTCATAGTGCCAACAGTGTATGCTAAAGTTTCGGCGTGTGCAAAAACAAATTTTGCACACCCTACGGTACTGCCACCTGTCGGAATCGGGAATATCCAATATCCACCGCAAGGTGTCCTGTGGAGAACAAGGAATAACGAATGATGAAGTTGAGATTGCCACGGCCATCTTCGAAGGCCTCGCAATGACATAGAATAGCACATTAACTAAGAGGCTCTAACAAAACCTGACTTCAAAATGAGGAGCCGCTTCGCGGGATTATTTGAATAGATTCCTCGGCTGCGCTCGGAATGACAAGGAAATGGATTCCGCATCGAGTGCGGAATGACAGAATAAATGATTAATGATTATTGTAGAGGAGATTCTTCGCTGCGCTCAGAATGACAAGCGTGAGATTGCATAGAAAAATCGAGGGAATCAATAAGATATCACAGTGCTGATATTATATCCTTCGAGTTTGCTTCGCCCGGGCAGGTCGCAAAGCTCGATGAGAAATGTTATCCCCACAATTTGGCCTCCTTTTTTTTCTATGAGCTTACACGCAGCGGCCATTGTACCGCCGGTTGCCAACAGATCATCAACCATTAAAACCTTCGCCCCTTTACTTATAGCATCGCTGTGCATTTCCACAGTGTCGGTGCCGTATTCCAGGTCGTAGGTGACGCTTTCGGTTTTGAAAGGGAGCTTGCCTTTCTTGCGTATGGGTATAAAGCCGGCTTCGAGTTTCTCCGCAACCGCCGAGCCGAATATAAAACCTCTTGCTTCCACGGCAGCGACATATTCGACGCCCGAACCAGTAAAACCGGCACACAAAGCATTTATCGCTGCCGCAAGCGCTTTTGGATCGGCTAACAAGGGCGTGATATCGCGAAACAGTATCCCTTTTTTCGGCCAGTCGGGTATGCTGCGAATGTATTTTTGAAGGTCGATGACTTCCGCCGCCATTTCTCTGCCCTCGGTGGTATCTTATCAAAATTACAATTACTTGAACGAACAGGCTAATCGGCTACCAAATTTGCTTTTGTTAGTAACGCAGCTAAGCTGCCATGCTTCGCCGAGCATCCGGCCTCAGCAATATAACTACATAACTGCTTCCAGTTTGAGATTCTTCACTTTGTTCAGAATGACAAGTCACAGGCTCAATCATGACAGGCTGCGAATCGGCTGCCGATGTCTATTTTTAGCATATTGCGGGCGAAATGCAAGTTTTATTGAAGTTTTATTGATTTGTTGATTTGATTGGCCCTAATCTTCGATCATATATTCATAGAGCTTGGTAAGTGCGCCGCGTTGAAGCTGTCGAATCCTCTCGCGGGTCAGGCCTAACTTTTCACCGATTTCTCTCAGTGTCATCGGATTCTTTCCGTCCAGACCGTAATGCATCATCAATATCCTGGCTTCTCTGGGTTCGATTTCGTCGAGCGATTTCAAGACCTTTGCTTTTTCTTCGTCCGCGACCAATGTATCCTCCGGCTTGCCGGCACTTTGGTCCTCCAGAGCCGCGTCGAACATCATTTCTTCGCCTGAATCATCGTCATCGATGCTGTCGGTTGATGAGCTAAGAATCTTGACTATACGATTAATGATTTTTGCCTTCTTGAGCGGCACTTTCATTATATCAGCCATCTCTTCGATGTTCGGTATCCTGCCGAGTCGGCTTTCCAGTTCTGTCGACATATGCCGCCAGTGGTTTATCAATGTAACCATATAAGTGGGAATATGCACCGGCTGAATATTTTCCAGCAGTGCACGCTTGATACTTTGCTTTATCCACCAGGCCGCGTAAGTGCTGAAACGAGTGCCCCGGTCTGGGTCAAAGTAATCTACTGCTTTTAGAAGACCGAGATTACCCTCCTCGATCAAGTCTCCAAGGCTCATACCTCGGCTGCCGTATTTCTTTGCGATATTGACAACCAGCCTGAGATTGCTTCGAATCAATCGGTCCCTGGCTTGCGGATCGTTTTCTTCGACAATAAGTTTGCCTAAAGAGTGCTCCTGCTCCATTGTCAGCAGTGATGCTTCATCTATCTCTTTTAGATAATCTTTTATGGTGGCGTCAAACGCTATGATTAACTCCCGCCCAGCCGAGGTCTTTCGACTTTGGCCGTATGGGCAAATTGACCTAACTTATCTGTTGGGCGATAGGGCCCTCACTCACAGGGCCCTCACTCACAACGAATCTATGTGATATATCGGTCAAATATGCCCCCGGGTTTACACCAATGGAAATTTTCTTGTTTTATGTGTATTATCGACCCATAGGGCTTTATAATGCTGTTTTAGCGATTTTGCGTGGGAATCTTAAGGAAAGATTGTCTGCAAAGTAAACTCAAAGGCTGTTGCTGAGAGAATCTTGAAGTTATTGAGTGAGCGATAAAGCAAAGTTGTATTAAAAAAAATACAATGCGAACTGTTCTGTTAAGACCATTATCACATATCGGTCGTCGGGCTCCTTTAGAGGCTCACTGATTTGTTTAACTCACCTCGGGCTTGCTTTGGAGCTGCCTTCAGTAATTATTACAAGCTGGTCTACTGTAATATTTTCGACAACATCAACTCCGCCGCCGATCCATCGGACCTCGATGCGGTCGATGAGGTTGCGTTTTCCCAGTCCGAATTGCAGCCGCATGCCGTAGTGGCTCTGATAGCCGCGGCCGCTGTGCACTTCGTCGATCTGTACCAAATCGCCTGCGGTGACTTTTACTCTGGCCCCGACGCCGTCGCGGTTGGTTTTGGCGCCCCGAAGAGAAATTTGAATCCAGTGGTTTGCATTGCGTGAGTCGTTTCTTAGAATTGTGGGTTCCCGCCGGGAGTTTAGAATCACCACATCCACATCGCCGTCGTTATCCAAATCATCGAAGCCGGCGGCCCGGCTGCGCAATTCTACTTTCATACCATCACCACTTTGATCCGATACGTCGGTGAATTTCCCGTCGCCGGTGTTCATCAGGAGTATGTTTCGGGCAGAAGAAGTGGCGGTACTATCGTAAAGTTCGACATTATCCTCCAGGTGACCGCAGGCAACGAAGATGTCGCGATCGCCGTCATTATCGAAATCCACAAAGCCCGTACCCCAGCCGACATAAGCGAACGTTCCTTGGCCGGCGCCTGTGACCATCGTGACGTCTTCGAACATTCCGGTGCCCGAATTTCTGTAGAGTGTGGCCAGCTCCTTTGCGTATGAGGTTTGGTAGAAATCGAGCCAGCCGTTGTTGTCATAGTCGGCGCAATCCACCCCCATGCTTCCCTGATCATCGCCGTGTATGTCGTAGGCCAGCCCGGTTATCAGGGCTACTTCTTCGAATTTGCCCGTTCCGTCATTTTTGAATAGGAAGTTGGCATAAACGTCGTTGACGATATGGATATCTGTATCGCCGTCGTTATCATAATCGGCGCAAATTCCGCCCATACCCCATCCTTTATGCTTTGCGATTCCTGAGGCGATGCTGACGTTGGTAAATGTCCCGTCCCCGTTGTTGCGAAACAGGTCGTTGGGCATCGGAGGGAAATCCATGGGACCCGCGTATTTGGGGATTCCTTTTGAGGTCCGCACCAGGTGGTTCTGGTATGTAAAGTCAATATAGTTGGCAACGAACAGATCGAGGTCGCCGTCTTTGTCCATATCGAGGAAGTGAGCTGCTGCCCCAACCTTGTTGCCGTTGGCCAGGCCGGCCTTTGCCGTTACGTCGGTAAAAGTGCCGTCGCCGTTGTTACGGTACAAGACATTCGGGCCGTAGTTATTCACATAGATGTCGAGGTCGCCGTCGTTATCGTAGTCACCTGCGGCAACGCCCAGGCCGAATCCCGTATCGCCTGCGCCGGCCTTGTCGGTGACATCGGTGAACTTGAAGTTGCCGTCGTTGCGATAGAGCGCGTTTTTTGGAGGCGTATCGACCCTGGTCCCTTTCAGCGGTGCGCCGTTGAGAAAATAGATGTCTACATCGCCGTCGTTATCGTAATCAAAAAGCGCCAACCCCGAGCTTACGGATTCGACGAGATATCTTCGCCCGCTGCTGCCGTCGGTGTGCGTGAAAGTTATTCCCGTTTCCTTGGTGACATCGTGAAGTACGATGGCCCCTTCGGTACGTAAGCAGGCCAAGATACTCAGCAACAGCGGCACCACGACAATAAGCCGTCCGATACTCATTCCAAAGACTCGACTACCCATAACGCTCATTTCCTTAAATTCCTTTGCCGGATTAGATCATAAAAACGTCGGTATTCCGGATTGCCGGGCTCTAACTCGACAGCCCGTTTCATAGCTGGTAACGCTTTAGCGTTATCTCCGTTCTTATAACAGGCCCAGCCTAATGCAAAATAGTTTAACGCCGTCGCCTCCAACGCAACGGCTTTTTCGGCAAGCTGCATGGCTTGTGGTATTTTTTGCCCAGTCTTGATATACAGCAGCGCAAGCTCGCGGTACCCATTGGACCTCTGTGGCTCCAGCGTAATTACTTTGCCAAAGGCCTTTTCTGCGTCGTCAAACTTATTCAATTGAGTTGATAAAATCCCGATTGAGAAGTGACAGAGGGCATTTCCCGGCTCAATTTCACGGATCTTTTTATACATCTGAAGGGCTTTCGATAGCCGGCCGTTTTTTTCATATAAAGATGCCAGCTCCAGAAGGCATGCAACATTTTCCGGGTCAAGCCCTGCGGCCTGTTTCAGAAGCTCTTCGGCTTTGTCCAGCTTCCCGGCGCCCCGGTACATTTGCGCGGCCTCGATATACGTCAAGGCTGTGTTTTTCAGCGTCTGGTCAGTATCATCGTACCGGGCCTTGCGGCCTGTAAGGTCCTTGCGCTCGTCGGCCTTGAGCTTTTGGAACTTCTCGGTGTACTCCTTTGCCTTATCACTATTACCGAGTTTGGCGCAGACGGTGGCAAGGCCATAGTAAGCGTTCGTATACCCCGGATTGATCTTTATGGCCAGCTCGTAGTTTTCCCTGGCCTTTCCGTGTTCTTCCTGCATCAGATATGTCTGGCCAAGCAAAAAGTAAGCAAGGCTGGAATTTGGAGATATTCGAATTTCCTTTTCAAATGCCTCGATTGCTTCATCGCCCCTGCCAAGCATCATAAGCGCGTGGCCAATATTACTGTGAGCATTGGGAAGACGTGGTTGGATATCCAACGCTTTTCGCCAGTGTCCCACTGCTTCGGCAAGCTTACCCTCATCAAGGGACAACTGGCCCATCACTGCGTATACATCGGCCCGCTTTGGATTTATCTTCAAAACCCTGTTATAGAATTTAAGAGCTTCAATGGCATTGCCCTGCCTGTGAAATATGTTGCCCATTATCATCAGAGAGTTCTGGTTGTCCGGAAAGTCTCTCATTAGATTTTCAGCGAGTTCATACTCCTGGTTTTTCAGTGCGGCAAATTCCTGCTCGGTGCGGGGCGGCTCCCTGACAGGCAGCAGCACCTGTTCCTGGGCCTGATTCGAGGGGTGCTTTGTTTGTTGTGGTTTCTGGTCTGTACGCAACAGAAATCTTAGGGAGAAAAAGCCGACAGTGGCCGCAAATACGATCACCGCAGCGACGAACGCCCATTTGACTCTTTTGGTGGCAGACACCGAAGATGGCTGTGAATTTCCGGTACTTTTTGTTTTACGTTGACCGGTTTTCCTGTATGTTTTTCTCCGTTGACGAGTTTTTTTATACTGTTTCATCACAGACTACCTTGTCTAATTCTTTCTCGGAGCCAGTGAAAAAAATCCTTGAGAAATCTGTTTTTCCCGGGAATTTTCCTTATGTTTTCGTTTTTCTTACATTAGTCGTCATTAGCCATCTCATAATACCAGAGTTCGGTCAAAATGCACGCTTCCAGGTTGTTTTAACCCGGGTCTTTCTCACCAAGGGCACATATCTACGGCCCAGGCGGTCTTCCTGGAGCTTTTTCTATGATATCTCAAACGCTACTCTTAGTAGAAAACCTTGTTCAGCCATTTCTTCTGTCATCCAGCGCAGATGCAACTGCTGCTAATGACAGCCCCATGATATGGGCGGGAATCTCGATAAGCTGCTACTGTGATATACCTCTTTCTGCCATCTGAAATACGCACCGCGCAATACAAAAAACAACCGGGGCCTATACCAAAGTATAGGCCCCGGATTGGTACAAATTCAGTTGTCAGCGCTTAGCCTTACGGCTGCCTGCGCCGGTTAAAATCACAACTGGTCTGCTATCGGTGGCCACAGTAATTCCTGACCAAGCTGGTTAAGCAAATCAGCGTAGTCAAGGAAGTTAATCGTGCCATCGTCATTCAGATCTGCCTGAAGATCAGCAATGTGTTCTGCTATCTTGACAAGGTCAGTGAGAATAGCTTGTGGGCTGCCTGTATTCACGTCAAAGTCAGCAACCCGAACAAATCCTTTGCTATTGCTCGGCGTATAACGCTTGGCCCATGCGGCGGCGTCTCCGTCGTCATCTGTAGCCAGGACAATATCAACATCACTAGCAAGTGCCGGTCGGTTCGAATTCCACGTTTGGGTCAGTCCCCAATCGGCCCCGGCAGGGGTAATAGTGACAGTGTTGTTACTGCCCCACCCCGCGCTAGCGGCATTGAATCCCAATACTCCGATCGATCCGCCAACAGCGTGGGTGGTTTGTGAACCATCCGCGTGCCCGACGTAGTAGAAAGGAATATCCGCGTAGTGCACAATCTTGCCACCTGCATCCAGATATTTCCTAAGGGTGCAAGAAGCATCAATTGTCTCTACAACGGTGTCCGGTGCGATGTCCTGAGCCATTACGACCACGCTCAACGCGTTGTCGGCGATGCGGGCATCCATCCACGTCTTGAGCTCGTCTGCATTGACAACAGTGTAGCCGACAGAGGCGAGATAGTCTCGCACGGCTACGGCCACGTCATTGTCAGCCCAACCCGTTGGATATCGGCCATCATAATAGGCAACGCGGTCCCACTCCTGCGGAGTGTCTGTCTTGACCATCCACTCGTTTAAGAGTATTCCAACGTCTGGCCTGTCCACAATGCAATTGCCTGAGAAGTCGGCTTCTGGGCCGAACTCGGGAACGCATCTTTCGGGATACAGACGCACATCGTCAATGAGTATAACACCGCTGCCTGCGCCGATAATGCCGATACCGACATCCTTGATCTTAGTAATGGGCAGGCCCATTTCCTCGATTTCAGTGGCAGGTTTACCCGTTGAGAGTGCTTTAAGGGTGATATTCCATTCCTTCCACTCACCACTCAACAGGTCTTCGGGGTCACCGCTGTATAACACTCTTTGGGTGTGTCCGCTCGGGACAACAGTTGTCAACTGAGCGAACAACGTCCCTGGAGCGTTATCGGGACGGCCTTTGAACCACAACGACAATGCCTGAGCTTGACCTAAACTAAAGTCACCGTTCCAACCCTTCGGATGTTTTCCGTCACCGAATGGCTCGAGACGCGAAACTGCGCCGTTTCCGGTGTACTCAACTCTCATACACTGCGCGCCCTCGTGGGCTTGGTTGTATTCGAGTGCCGGTGCCGCAGCTGCCCTTCCGGACCAAGTGTCCGGCAGCGCATTTTCGGGAACAAAGCGGGAAACGGTCCGAATCTGAGCCAGAGACAGAGCAAAGTCGTAGATGCGAGCATCGTCAACTTTGCCTGGGAAGGAACTTCCCTGCGTGACACGGCTTCCAATATGAACGCGGTCAGCGCGGGCTCCAAGATTAAACCCGTCAGCCCCGATCTGGATGCCGTCTCCGAAGTACCTTATTGTTCCGCCATCAAACGTCATGGCATAATGGCGCCAATCCAGAGCTTCGGTATCAGTGAAGATTGTCCTTTCCCAGCACCAGGTATGGGCGCCGACACCGCCGGGCCCGCCTATGCTGCCGATGTTGAAGTGACTGCCGCATCCGCCACCACCACCAGCATTCCCGGTGAAACCAAAGATAAGGGTCCAGTTGGGGATGTTCGTGTTGTCGGCCTTTGCCCAGCAGGCGATCGTTACCTGATCGTTACCGAGGTTGCCAACTTTGGGGGCTGCGACATACTGGTTTTCGCCGCCCGGAAGGCTCAGAACCTCACCCATTTCGGGGTCGGTTTCGAAGCCGATGGCACCAAAAGCCGTGCCTGTGCGGTTGTTGTCAGTGCTGTCGTCTAAGTTGCCCTCAAACTCGTAGTGGAGTATCAGCGGACTATACTGATCCGGCAGTTTCAAATCGTCCAGACCAGCAAGACTTCTGAGCTCATTTTCCGTGATAGCAAGGTTGTACAACTTCACGTTGTCGATATCACCATCGAAGTAACCTTCTGGACCAGTGTTGTTCCGGTTGGCTCTGGCTCCAATATAAGCATTGTGCCCGGCCATTGTGATTGGGTTACCGTTGATACCAGCATCATTATCTAACTGGTTATCGATGTACAATCTCTTACTTGTGCCATCACGTACGCCTGCAACATGGTGCCATTCGCCAAGCGAAGGATCTATGCTGCCTCCGGGATCATCGTTGCCGGCACCGCGGGTCGTGAAAACAAGCCTCTGATCGCCGCCGCGTCTGCGCAGCTGCCAGCCTCTGCCGTTTTCGCCGCGTTTGCCGACAATAATGTTGCCCCAGCTTCCTCCCCATGAGTTCATCTTGAACCATGCAGAGACAGTGAAGGGGCCTGCTCCCGGGTTGAACCTGTTGTCATTGCCGAGGTCGACAGTGTCGCCGCTACCGTCTAAGATCAGCTCGCCTCCTACGAGACTTGCGTCACCTAAGAGCGTACCGTGGAAGTTGTTGCCGGAGCTGTCATCGGCGTTGCCTTCAAAGTCATATCCGGCAATCATCGGTCCATAGGCCGGCGGGACAGCTAAATCAGCCGTCTTGTCGGCTAAGGTTCGGATTTGGCCATAGGACAGAGCAGCGCTGTAAATCCGAACATCGTCGACCAGTCCAGCCCAGGACTCGCCGCTCGAATTATCTTTGCTGCCCCTGCCAACGAACAGAATTGAGTAGCCGCTCGTAGTGCCGCCCTTGGCACCAGCGTCCCAACCAGGTTGATCAAGGAGACCGTCGATATACAGCTTTATACCGACTCCACTCTGCCAGGTCATGGCAACGTGTTGCCACTCTGTAGTCTGGACATTATCGGAGCTCTCATCCTGTTCACTACCTTCGTTGGTTGCGACGCCGTACTTCATGACTTGCTGGAGCGTTCTGCTGCTCGCGCCATCCTTGTCATAGCGAAAACTCCTCTGGTCGTTAAAATTGGTTGAGAAATGGATCCAGCCTTCGTCCCTGTCGGTCTTGTCAGACTTTATCCAGCACGAGATCGTCAGCTCATCCAAACCATTCATGTAGAGTTCGGAATCGTCGTCGAACACATGGTCGCCATTATCAGTGAACCTGATAGCCTGGCCAACCATACCAGCCTCATAGGTCGGCAACGAGCCGTCGCCGGCATCTTCTGTACCGTCGCGGCTGTTACCGGAGCTGTCTGTGGCGTCGTCCTCAAACTCATAGTGCAACATCAGTGGACCAAAGGAATCCGCTGTTTCCAAGAAACCTTTCGGTGTGCCGTGGAAGCCGCTGCCTGACGAATCGGTGAAGTCACCTTCAAACGCCCAGTGCCCCAGTGGACCACTGGCAGGTGCCGTTCCACCTATACCGAGCAGGAACGCTATGTTGTCTGTCGTCAGAGCATAACCGTAAATCCTGGCCTCGTCAACCTTACCAGCGTAATTCTTGTAGATACTGAGGTCTGATGCTCGCGACATGGCCCCGATAAGAACGTCACTTTGGACTGCCCCTGAAAGGTCGTATCCAGCGGGTAGTCCGGCTGTTCCTTCGAGCATGCCATCGATATAGATCCTGATCTCAGCGCCTTCACGCAAGCCAAGTACATGGTGCCAGGCACCATCGTTGACTTGGGTGGTATCACCTCTGGCCTGAGCCTTAGTAACATTATCATCGACAACTAAGGTGACTTCGCCTTCCTCTTGTTCGCTGAGGACCAAGCCATAGCGGTGTCCACCGCCACCATCACCACCGTTGGTGATAATTCCACCCTTGTTATCATCGCCTGTCCCGGTCATGGTATTTCTGACCCAGGCAGATAGGGTCCAATCACCGGTGCCGAAGTTAAGGGCAGCGGGATTGCCGCAGTTAACATAGTCGCCGTCACCGTCAAGGCACAACACCAGGCCTCTATCGGGATCGGTACATGTGACCGCATCCTCATTAACAACCTCCCCTGGAATCAATTCCTGTGCCGGAAGCGCTTCTGCCATAACAGTAAAGCCAGCTTCGGTCTCGGATTGGTCCGGAGGTGGTGTTGACGCAACAAGGATTTCACCCGGAATGAACACCTGCGGTGGAATTGCTTCAGGCTCAATATCGTAAGCTTCAAAATCATCTATGGTACGATAGTTTTCAGCCGTGAAGCTATGGACTTCACCAAGTGTTACCGGATTTATTGCTTCGTCGACTGCCCAATAATAATTCTTGGTCAGGTCGAGCGGTCCAACAGCAAGCTCGGTAGTCTCAGCCGGAAGGATTGTCGGAGCCACTGTGCGGTTCACTACAGCATCTTCATCATCGCTGAAGTACACGTGGTGTTCATTGACGCCTTCACCGGGATTCCATCTGAGAGTCGCATGGATATCTACGGCTGTTGCTCCGTTTTCCGGGTCAAGGCCCCAGGCCTGTAGTGGGTCTGGAGTCGTGATGCTGAGATTGTCGAACGTAGCTGTGGTCAATTGGTCTTGGGGCAGGTTGAGGTGATGACAGAGAGCCAAGCCGACGTAAGCGAAATTGCCCCCCATCGAGACGTTATGGACGCCCAAAGAAGTCCAATTCACACCGTCCTTAGAACGGTAACCTTCATACCGGTCGCCATCGCGGTCTAAGCGAACCCAGATCGGACGACCAAGGCCCCAATTATCCCCACTATTACCAGTACCATCGCCGGGATTGTTGCGCCATTGCATCCTGGTATTATCATGTCCCGTGTTATGCGACATGATTTTTTGGGCATTAGCAGCCGGCGATCCACGGAACATCACTCCGGCCCTCGTCCAGCTACTGTTATTTGAATTCGAGAGGATTTGTGCCTGGATTGAACCAGTGTCTCTGGTCAACTTCATCGTCGTATAGAAGTAGTGGAATTCGTCACTTGGAGTCCATAGCTCACTACCGCCGGATTGCAGCGTGTAAATGCCGGTACCTGCGTCGAACGAAGCACTACCAGCCGGGTTGGGGTTGGCACGGCCGATATCGCGGCTGATCCATAGTTGGACCGAGAAGGTCCACGGGCAGCCTTCTTCGACTTCGGCGCCGAAGACCTCATTGACCTGCCATTCGTAGGACTTGCCGTCCTCAACCATTACGTCCACAGAGGTCACTCCTGCAGGCAGCGTTGCAATCAGTGCCATGGAGCCGGCCTCACCGAAGTAAACATCGTGTGCTGTGGCTCCAGGTGCTGCCTGGAAGCTGAGGGTCTCTGCCTCTAACGGCGTTACTAGGCCGCTCACGCTCGGGTTACTGGCCCAACGGTCCACAAAGCCGCCCGTCAGGTAAAAGCCGTCAATTTCGGTCCGGCTTGGCGAGTCAGGACCTTCCCAGGCCACTGAACAGTGGTCGCCGCCGGTGCCTTCTTTCATCAGTGCGCGGATGAAGTACTTCTGACCGCCCACAAGAGAAACCGGAGCGGACTTTCGCGAAGCGTTCCCATCATAGTCGTGGTAGCCAGCCCAGCCGTTCTCTCGCGCGATCAATTGAGCATTACAACCCTTTTCGCTGGAGCTCAAAAACAACTGGGATGCATCGTCACTGGTGATCCAGAACGTATAGGTTCCGCTGATCTCAGGAACAAGGAAGCCTTGAATCCGGAGGCCGTAGTTGTCCCAGATGCCAGTTGTGTCGCCAAGGGACTGCGTGGTGTCGAAGACCGTCAGTTCACCGCACCATGTCGGGCTATCGGGGTAGCGGGCATTGTTAGTCAGGTCAGAAACGAGTCCACCGCCCATGTTATCCCAGACACAAATATCGATAGTACCCGTGCCAGTGCGTGTGGTCTTGAAGTTCATGACAGCACTTGCATGGTTACCAGGCTGCTCAACGATCTGCCAGTAGTAGTCGGTGGCTTCGTCAAGCGGTGCCGCGGGAGTAAAGCTCTCATTTCCCAATGCCTGTGAAGCAACAAGGGGCAGAGCTCCCGCGTCGGTGCCAAGATACACGTCGTGCGAAGCGGCAGTGTCTCCTGCCATCCAGCTAAGAGTCGGCGTTAAGGGTACTTTTGTCGTACCATCTTCCGGTTGTAGGTTCCAGGCCTTATTGAAAGGCGCTGCAGGCCAACCCACGCCACTGAACTCAGCCGTGGCTAACACACCGTTATCGTGCGAGGTGACAGCCAGGCCAATGTAAACATCATCGGCCATGGCAGGCATGTTTACGTCCCCTAATCTTTCCCAGAATTCAAAGACTCCGGCGATGACTACCCGCCAATACCAGCCTTCAAGCTTGTCCTTGCCTGGGCCACCGCCTCCTACGATGCGCTTTATCCTCATCTTCTCTGGAAATATGTAAGGGATCCCTGTAGGAGGAGCTGAGCTGCCTCCGTCTGTCGAATCACGATAAAGGAACTGCCATCCATTAGCTCCCGTCAACGCCATTGTGGCGTGCTTGGAACCTGCAGCGGTCGTCTCGCGAATCATCACACCGACCTTCATCCAGTCATGGACATTGGTCATAGTGTTGAGAGTGACCTCGAAATCGACATCACCTGACACAGGCCGGAACACGTAGTGGAATTGGTCCGCGTTGGCCCAGATGTCATTACCGCTGCCTGAAACGGTCCAGACGCCCGCAGCTTCTGAAGAGCCGCCGGGGATAGCGGGACCGCCGACATCCTGGCTGGCGAATTCCACCGCAGATGCGCTGCTAACCAAGCTAAGCACCAAAACAAAGGAAACAAAAAAACTAAATTTTCTACACATAACATTCCTCCTTTAAATAACTGTACAACTTAATATTACCTTCCATGGCTACAAGCCAATAAACACTTTGTTGTTTTTGACAGGCACTAAAAAACACAATACCTTCGTACAACGAGTACGAAGCGTGTTCAATAAATTCTGTGCGTGTCTCAAACAACTTGAAGCAAACAAGCAAAGACCTTCACCAAACCCTGTGCTTGCCTCTAAAAAAAATTAATACTAATAAATTTAGGGCATGATTCATACTCCTCCGAATATATTTAGATATGTTCAGCACTCCTCCTTTCAGAGGCCTAATCAGAGCTTTTGGTCAAGGTGACAGAACTGATCAGCCCGAAGCACACATTCTCCGAGATAGCTTTACACCCTGCTCAAGAGCCCCTCACTCTACAAAAAACATGATAATTCACAAGTTAGAAAGCCAAAGTCGATAAATCGCATTAAGCCTATTTTTCCAAATTACCAAATTACCTATCTTCTCGTCAAGTAAAATATTATACGGTTTTACAAATTTTTTAAGCAAGAAAAATATCGGCAAATAGCAGAAATTTTTCTCAATTGTACTTAAAGGCATAACTGCTTTATATAACTGCCCTTACAAGTATTTCTAAGTGAAAAATTCACCCAAAAATCCCTGTTTTCGAAAGATTTTTTCGTCTTCATTGTTGCCGTTTTGCCGCTACGGTGTATTTACAGTCCAGTTAAAGCCGTTTAAACCGTTGTTTGTCCCATAAATCCTCAGCCCTTCCGCTCAAAAAAATTGTAATTCCTGCTCCTTTTTGATTTCACTGGAGTTAAAGACCTTAAAGTCGTTATAAACATTAGTCACTCAAGCCACCTGCGACAGAAAAATGTCATCTTTGCCAATAGAGGCCCACCTCTACCATCGGTTAACCTTTGAGTATATTATACTGACATTATAGCCCACTGTCAATTATAATATCGGACGATACGATTTGGTTTTCCTGAATGTCACCCAACAGTCAGGAATGAGAGAAACTGTAAGGGAAATGAAAAAGGCAATTCTATTCTTTAAGTTGGCTGCTGCTCGCTGTTTTCTTCCCAAGCCCAAATGATTACTGTCGACGATGATGGTTCTGCCGATCATTATGCAAAGAAGACCTGTGTCCCGGCTTCACTGTGCAGTGCCGGTTCCCTCGGTAATCGTCAAGAACTTATCAATTGGTACGTTCGTTAGAACATCGACACTGCCGCCTATCCATTTAACTTCAATACGATCGACTCGTTCGCGCTTGCCCAATCCAAAGTGAAGTCGGTCGCCGTAATGGCTCTGGTAACCGCGTCCACTATGGACTTCGTCGATAAGAATCAAATCGCCCGCTACGATCTTGACGCGCGCTCCAATTCCCCCCTTATTTGTTTTAACTCCCTTGAGGCGAATCTGAAGCCAATGTCCTTTGGATTCTGAATCATTTCTTAAAACAGTAGGCTCTCGTCGAGAGTTTAAAATAACAACGTCCACATCGCCATCGTTATCCAGATCGTCGAAAGCGGCGCCCCGGCTGCTTAGCTTGACCTTCATACCATCACCGCTCATTTGAGAGACGTTGACAAACTTGCCATCTCCGTTGTTCATCAAAAGCACATTGGATTGATAATATGTTGAACTGTCGTCAATAAGCCCGATATTACGCGAATTGTGACCGGACGCAACAAAAATGTCACGGTCACCGTCATTATCAAAATCCACAAGCCCCACCCCCCATGTCACACCAATAAATGTTTCTTTCCCGGCGCCGGTCGACCTGCTTATGTCTTCAAACAGTGAATCACCCTGATTTCTGTAAAGCGTGGCGAACTCACGCTGGTATGAAGTCACATACAGATCGAATAGTCCGTCATTATCATAATCGCCGGCCTCAACGCCCATGCTCCCCTGCTCATCCCCGTGTAAATCATACGCCACACCGGCCACCAGAGCGTTCTCTTCGAATTTGCCGGTCCCGTCATTCTCGAAAAGAAAATTTCTCATGGCATCATTCCCCACATAAATGTCCGTATCCCCGTCATTGTCATAGTCACTGCAAATGATTCCCATGCCGGTTCCGAAATGTTGGCTTATACCTGATTCGCTGCTGACATCAGTGAATGTGCCGTCACCGTTATTGCGATATAGGTTGTCGCTCGTTGGCGGATAGTGCAGTGGTCCCAGATATGCCTTGACGCCATCGGCCATTCTGATCGAATGCGCCTCGTGAGAAAACTCAATGTAGTTCGAGACATACAAATCCAGATCACCGTCCTTGTCCATATCGAGAAAGCATGTGCCGGCTCCTACCTTGGAACCGTTGTCCACACCCGCTAATTCTGTGACGTCGGTAAATGTCCCGTTACCGTTATTTCGATACAGCACGTTCGGCCCGTAATTGTTCAGGTATATGTCCGGGTCCCCGTCATTGTCATAATCCCCAACAGCCACGCCTAAACCAAAACCTGTATCGCCAAGGCCGCTTTCCTGGGTTACATCAACAAATTTCCAATTTCCTTGGTTTCGATACAACGCATTTTTAGGCGTTACGTTAAACTTTGTTCCTTTTAGAGCTGCCCCGTTTAGAAAATAAATGTCTATGTTACCGTCGTTATCATAGTCAAACAGTGCCAGGCCCGCGCTTACGGTCTCCATTATGTAGAAATGTCCGCTGCTGCCGTCTGTGTGTTTGAACTTGATACCTGTCTGCCTGGTAACGTCACTAAAGATGATACCGGCACCGGCCGGCGCAGTGATACTTGTACTGCACAAAAAGGCGAGCAGCATGACCGCGTACCGGGCGATTCTCAGGTACCGCACGGGATTTTTTTTCTCAATTTGCACTGTTGATACGCTCATATATCTGCCTGTATTTAGCGGGAATACATCTGAATCACCAACCATCCATGAGACATCATGAGTCGTCGCTTAGACTATACCTGCGAAATCAAATATTCACACCGCAGGAATAATTAATAACGCAAGCTTCTCATTGGCTCCTCCTTAATATTGCTTTGTTTTTTCCCTCAATTATTATAACTAAATGGTCGATTTTTGTAAATCGGGGGAAAGCTGTATTTGGATGTCGGCGAAAACACTATTGTTCCATAGTACAATTCCTTACGACAAAGACAAGAGCCGGAATAGGGGGCCCTTCAGGAAACGCAGCGATGACCTTAGGGTATAGCGGTCTCCGGTTCACTGCGCAGTGCCGGTTCCTTCAGTAATCGTCAAAAACTTATCAATTGGTACGTTCGTGAGAACATCGAGACCGCCGCCTATCCATTGAACTTCGACACGATCGACTCGTTCACGTTTGCCCAGTCCAAAGTGAAGTCGGTCGCCGAAATGGCTCTGATAACCGCGTCCACTGTGGACTTCGTCGATAAGAATTAAATCGCCTGCTACGACCTTGACGCGTGCTCCAACTCCACCCTTATTTGTTTTGACTCCCCGCAGGCGAAGCTGAAGCCAATGTCCTTTGGATTCTGAATCATTTCTTAAAACAGTAGGCCCTCGTCGAGGGTTTAAAATAACAACGTCCACGTCGCCGTCGTTATCCAGATCGTCGAAACCGGCGCTTCGGCTGCTTAGCCTGACCTTCATACCATCGCCGCTCATTTGAGAGACGTCGGTAAACTTGCCGTTCCCGTCGTTCATCAAAAGCACATTTGTCTGCAAATATGTGGACCTGTCGTCAAAAAGCTCGATATTATCCAATAGGTGGCCGCACGCAACAAAGATGTCATGGTCACCGTCATTATCAAAATCGACAAAACCAGTTCCCCATGTCACACTCGAGACGGTCCCAGCGCCGGCACTGGTTGTCCTGCTGACGTCTTCAAACATATTATTGCCGAGATTCCTGTAAAGCGTGGCAGACTGACCCTGGTATGAAGTCACATACAGATCTAATAGTCCGTCGTTATCGTAATCGCCGGCATCAACGCCCATGCTCCCTTGCTCATCCCCGTGTAAATCATACGCCACACCGGCCATCAAAGCGATCTCCTGGAATTTGCCGGTCCCGTCATTCTCGAAAAGAAAATTCCCCGCAGAGATATCGTTGGCAACAAAGATGTCCGTGTCCCCGTCATTATCGAAGTCGCTGCAAACTGTTCCCATGCCCGCTCCTGTGTGTTCGCTCATGCCCGATTCTTTACTTACATCAGTGAACGTGCCGTCACCATTATTGCGATAAATATTGTCAGTTGTTGCAGGATAGGACTTGGGCCCGACGTATGTCTTAAAACCGTCCATTCTCATGGTAACGTGCGTGTCATAAGAAAAAACGACGTAGTTCGAGACATAGAGGTCCAGGTCGCCGTCCTTGTCCATATCGAGAAAACATGCACCGCCGGCCATCTGTGAGCCGTTGCCCACTCCTGCCTGCTTGGTTACATCTGAAAAAGTCCCGTCGCCGTTGTTCCGGTACAGGACATTTGGCCCATGATTGTTTAAGTAGATGTCCTGATCTCCATCGTTGTCATAATCTGCCACCGCAACCCCGAGGCCATATCCTGTGTCCCCGACGCCGGCCTGCCTGGTCACGTCAGTGAATTTCCAGCCCCCGTCGTTTCGATAAAGAGCATTCGTCGGTTTTTTCCTGAATCTTGTCCCCTTAAGGGGCGAACCGTTGAGGAAATAGATATCCACATCACCGTCGTTGTCGTAGTCAAACAGTGCCAGGCCCGCGGTTACGGTCTCCACTAAATAGAGTTTTCCGCTACTGCCGTCGGTGTGTTTGAACTTGATGCCTGTCTGCCTGGTAACGTCACTTAAGATGATACCCGCACCGGCCGACGAAGTAATACTTGTACTGCACAAGAATGTGAGCAGCATGATCGCGTACCGGGCGATTCTCAGGTTCCGCAGGAGATTTGTCTTCTTATTTTGCGCTCTTGATTCGCTCATATATCTGCTTGTATTTAGAGTTGTTCGGATCTAATTTTATGGCCTCTTGAATTGCCTTCAATGCTCTGTTTCGGTCCCCATTGAGATCATACGCCCAGGCCAGCAAAAAGAAGCTTTCTGCTGATGGTTCAAGATTCAAGGCCTTTTCGGCGAGTTTCCTCGCCTCGATGAGTCTCCTGTTCGAAATAAGATGCAAACGTGAAAGTTCACGATAACCAACCGCCTGTTGGGGTGCAACTGTGATAACCTTTCCATAGGCCGCTTCAGCAGCGTCATACTTCTTTAGCATGATTGAGATTCTGCCAATATTCAAATAGGGGTAGATATTGGATGGTTCTATCTCGCTGATTCGTTGGAATTGACGAATGGCCTCATCGAGCCGGTTTGTCATATTGTAGAGTGCTCCCAGTCTCTCATAACAGGTAGTGTTTTTAGGATCTAACTCTATTGCCTTTTTGAGAAGTTCTTCGGCTTTTCCAATATTTCTCTTAGCCAGGTAGAGCTGTTCGGCATCAAGATGTGTTTGAGCTACAGCGTTTCGAAGAGAAGCAAAATCACGAGTGTATAAACTCGCTCCGGTACTCCTGGCTCTGTCTTTCTTGGTCATGATATTTTCAAGTTTCCTGAATTTTTGTAGGTACTCTTTGGCTTTGGCCTGCTGTTTCAGAGCGGCATAGACCCTGGTCAGGCCGTAGTACGCATTTTCATACTCAGGGTCAATTTCTAAAGCCGTTAGGTAGTAGTCTCGGGCTTTTTCGTACTGTTTCTGCTTTAAATATGCCTGTCCAAGCAGAAAATGTGCCATGGTGGACTTGGGCGAAACAAGCCTTGCTTCCTCAAGCTCCTTGATTGCCTCGTCATATCGCCCCAGTTCAACCAGAGCCTGCCCTTTTTTATCGCGTATACCGTGTGCCTTGGGGTCGATCTCAATGGCTTTGCTTAATTGCTCGATTGCCAGTTCAAACTCGCCCTTATCCATGGCGGCGTCACCCAGGTTGCCGTAAACGTCTGTCCGCCTGGGGTTAATATCCAGGCATTGCTGCCAGAACTTCACCGCCTCGGTCCTCCTGCCGTGCCTGCTGTGAAAATCACCTATCAATTTAAGGGCGGATTCATTGTTGGGGAAATCCTTCATCACCGCTTCAATAAGCTCTGTCTCTGCTTTCTTCAATACGGTAGTTTCACGCTCGGCAGTTAATTTCGACGGCACCGCAGAATCCTCAACCGGCCTTGCCGGAGAGGCGGACGGCTTGGCCTGCTGACTACTCTGGAAACGGCGAAAAAGACTTTTTGCACCCCAAATAGACAATATGCACACGACGGCAATAGCGGAAAAGATCGATATCCATTTGAGTGAACTCGAAGAAGACTTGCTTTGCTTTTTTTGTGGAGTCTGACGCCTCTTGGTCCGGCGCTTTGGCTTTTTGCGAGTTTTCCCCATGTATAAATTACCTTTAACATCTATTTATTACATTACGCCCCTCCAATGAGACACTGTATGTCAGTTGGGAATCGAAAAACAGACTCCTGTCGCTGAACCTCTGTCAGATATATATAGACAATTGTACCAAAACCACAGCAAGATTCAAACAAAAATCAGCAAGATAGGAAAGGGTTTTTGTATTAAGAGAAAGCAGATATAAGGAGCCGAAAAAGCCGAGTGTTCACGCCAAAAACCGGTATTCTCTGTTATTTTGACATATCACGACCATCGTCCTGCATCCCGGGTCCCGTTTTCGAGCAGGGCCGATTGTCTCAAATTACCCGGGAAATCCGCGATGAAGATGAATATGTCTGATTGAAAAGGCCCTGTATAATCCGCCGCATAATGAAGATAGCAAAGCCCCGCGTTTTTTAGTTGACTCTTACCATTTTTGTTGTAGGATTAAACCCGCTCAAAACGCGGAAATGCCGCATTCAATCGGTATTAAGTCGTGGAGTGGCCCACGGCAAAATGAATACAAGATGGGCAAGCTCGCGACAGACCGATAATGTGTACATAGTGCAAAAAGGTGAGGAACCGAATATGGCAACGGAAATGTTGAAAATAACCGGACGAGGGAAAACACAACAGGTCGAACCGAACGCGAAGAGCACCATAATCGGACGCAGTCCCCGATGCGATGTTGTTATCGAAAGCAGAGACGTCTCACGGGAACATGCCAGAATCTTTCAAGACCCGTTTGGTCGCTGGATTGTTGAGGACCTCGGAAGCAGCAATGGGATATTGATAAACGGTAAGCGGGTAGATGCATCTGTTATTTTGCCTGGTGAACCGGCGGTTATTGGTTCATTCTCTCTATCGATAACACCTTCTCTGGACCGGCAAATCAGGCCGGATGAGTCTGTCAAGATAACCGCCAACATTACAACAGATGGCTTCGAGGCAGAAATTATCTCTGTCAAAGACAGGAAGGCTGAGGCTTTATCCGGACCTTTTCTCGATCGGCTAAATGAAATCATCGACCACTTGTCGGAATTGACAAGTTCGTCCGCCTTGTACCCGGAAGTGTGTAGATCTCTGGCACAGGGGCCAAAGGCAGTTGCATCGATCCTGAGGCTGCCGGAAAAGGCTGGGCCAACCCCAGAACGTCCCGACATCCTTGCGTGCCATTTTGGCGATACTCAAGACGATGCCGCAGCCCAGGAGACGGGCGCCTTTATTCCGCCGAGACTTGCTCTTCGTATATCCAGTCATGTTCTGGATGCAGTCCGCTCTACGGCTGACGCCGTGATGGTAAAGACTGTCTACACCGCGGATACCGATGTAACATGGACGGCCGTTGACGCACACAGTCCCAGGGCCATAATCTGTGCGCCGCTCGGGGACATCTCGAAGATTGGCGATTTGCTTTATTTTGATATCCCAATCGATGAAACTCAACAGACATCTCCGGAGCAGATATTCGAATTTGTACGCGCTGTCTCCAGACAGATTATCTACTCACGAAAGAGTCTAATCCTTATGCAGGCAAAAGCCGAAAGAAGCCTCTTTGACCATGAGTTATCGTTGGCCCAGAAGATTCAGTCGAAACTGGCCCCAGCGGCGCCGCAGAATTTATCTGGTGTTGATCTGGCGGTCCACTACAAGCCGGTCATGTGGGTCGGAGGTGACTATTGCGATCTGTGGTCTCTCAAGGATGGCCGTTTGGCGTTTGCACTCGGGGACGTTTCTGATATGGGTCTGCCGGCGGCCGTCGTGCTCTCCAGTCTTCGGATACTCTTGCGGACTACGCTATCTTTCTGTGATGAGCCGTCCCAGGCTATGAAGCACGTCAATTCGCATCTGATTCAGGATTTACCTAAAGAGACATCTGTAACTTTGTTCCTGGGATTGTTTGATCCGTCAACAGGAACTCTTGAGTACGTTAACGCCGGCCACCTGCAGCCTCTTATCGTTCAGACGCAGGCGGTCGTGGGGCCCCTTGGTCAACCCAATGATTCTGTGCTCGGGGTTCGGGACACGGTTTTTCAGACAAAGAAACACAGCATCAATAAAAATGAGCGGTTGTTAATTTTTTCTGACGGCGTCACTAAAGCCCAGTCGCCTGGCGATGAAAAGTTTGGCGCCGAACGCCTGATACATATATTAAAATCTACCGGCGACCATTCGGCCGCGAAAATAATAGATTCGGTCACTAAGGCCGTGGCCGATTTTCGACAAACTCTGCCTCAGCACGATGATATTACGCTTCTTTGTCTCGGCAAATCGTAGAATGGACGCAGGTAAGAGCTTATAAGAGCAGTTCTGGTTTTCTAAATACATTGCTCAGTTTGCAAAGGTCTGTCTGAGGATGCAAAAAAATGAGCGTTTGTCCAAATCAAGAGCTGGTTGAACGCTATGTAAAGGGGGATTGTTCAGCCGATGATAAGCGAGCGGTAGAAACACATCTGACCGATTGCCGACTCTGCCGGGAGCTGGTAGAGTCCACACACTCAAATATGACTGCTTCTGCTGGGGCAGATTTGGCCGGTGCTGATAAAGATCCCGCTGATAGCGTTACTGAAGATGCCACCATAGAGCAAAGCGAAAGCCCAACCAAATCGATGTCAGATGAGCTAACGCTCCCTTACGGCGCAGATGCTTTGACTGCGTCGATGGAATCGTTGATAGAAGGTTACAAGATTGTTGAGGAGCTGCCTCGCGGCGGCCAGGCGGTGGTGTATAAAGCCGTTCACACAGCCACAAACACTAATGTTGCAATCAAGGTATTGTTGCCCACATTGTTGGCTTCGGCCAGGGCGCGCTACTATTTCGAGAGGGAGGCCGAGCTTATCGCAAGCCTCGACCACCCTAACATTGTCAGCATACGTGACAGCGGGATTATCCACGGCCAGTACTACTTTATCATGCAGTATATCCCGGGCCAGCCGCTGAACCGGTACGTGCGCTCGCAGAAGCTGTCTTTCCGGCAGCGGGTGGAACTCTTCGATAAGATTTGTGCCGCAGTAACTTATGCCCATCAGCAGGGAATTATCCATCGTGACCTCAAATTTGCCAACATTATCGTGGACAAACGTGGTGAGCCGCACATACTCGATTTTGGACTGGCAAAGGCGGTTGGTTTGAGCGAGCAGTCCAGTGATAATGCCGTTGTTACGATGACCGGACAATGGGCCGGCTCTCTTTCCACTATGTCACCGGAACAGGCGGCGGGCAAGCCCGATTTAATAGACGTGCGTACGGATGTCTACTCCCTGGGCGTTATACTCTACAATATGTTGACGGGTCAGTACCCGTATGATGTAACCGGCCCAACTCTGGAAGTTTTGCAGAATATTCAAAAGGCAGAGCCCATCAGACCAAGGCAAATCATCCGGAAATTCGATTCTGATGTTGAGGCCATTTTGCTCACGGCCCTGGCTGGGGAGCGTTCCCAGCGTTACCAGTCTACCGCTGACCTCCAGGCCGATATTGAGAACTGGCTCCAGGGACGTCCCATTCGCGTCAGGTCCATCAGCACTATGTACGTGCTGCGCAAAATCATCACCCGGCACCGCTATACAACTACAGTTGCGGTCCTGCTGCTGTCGATTATACTGGGCTTTGCATACGTTAGCTTTGACTTATATATCTCGAAGAAAGGGGCCCAGCAGGGGCAGGATAACACAAAGCAATGGGCTTCGGCCGAAGCCGCCCAAAGCCTTGCGCGCATTCGGCAAACAGTGTTTACTTTTTTCCTGAGGGAATGGCAACAGGGCCGGGACATTGAGGCTAAAAAGGTAGCTGATTTTCTTGTCGAGGATTGTAAAGAAAAAAAAGTAGCCGAGTTCCTGCTTAGTCCAACCTCATTAGCTGAGAAAGAAGCTGATTTTCGCCGGTCCCTTTCGGATGAATATGCATGGCTTGCAGATTTCATTGTCGGTGAGTATCATTATAAGAATGGTAACATGGAAGAGGCCCTTGAGACCTATCAACGCTGCTATACAGCTATCCGGCAATTGCCGGAGAGTAATCAGAAGCACGTTGGTGTGTGGTTGGCCACACAACTCCGGGCCAGGCTTGGCGAGTTGGGTACTGCTGATAAGCCAGAAGGGGAAACCGAAAACTAAGAGCTGTTTGAACAATGTGCGATAAAAAGAGAAGATTTCTAAAGGGTTTTACCCTGGTAGAGCTGCTTGTGGTGATAGCGGTAATCGCTGTGCTCCTGGCCCTCCTTGTTCCCTCGCTGCGAATGGCCCGCGCAGTTGCAAGGCGCGTAGTTTGCCAAAGTAACCTAAGGCAAATCGCACTTGCATGGAATGCGTACCTGGACGACAATGAAGGTGCCTTCTATCAGGGACTAAATGCTAACCTCCTCTATGGTGGTTGGAAAGGTACTTTCACAATGATGGGCGATCCCAATCGTCCACTCAATAGTTATTTCAGCCTACCGTCGATTGAAGAAAACGAGAATGACGCAAAGATTTTTCGCTGTCCTGCCGACCGTGGTGGAATGCCCGGCCGTATGTTGTACGAGAAGGTTTATCATGCCAGTGGAACCAGCTACATCACTAATCTCTTTCTGATTGGTCCGGTTGGCTTCAGTTTCAACTTGTTTTATCCACCTGCTTTGATTACCCCGGAGGTTACGCTACTGGGCCAAAAAATCAACGAACGTGTGCCGGATGTCAGTGTCGATGAGGTGGCTAATCCCTCCCGGTTGCTGTTGATTGGTGATTACGGCTGGATTAATCAATGGAAACCAAGACCGTACGCCAGGGCCGAATGGAAAGAATTAGCCGAATGGCACGCCCGGGTGGATTGTCATAATCTGGCCTTTCTCGACGGCCACGTTAAGTTTCTCAATATCCGCAAGGGATTCTGGGTAACCAGTGAATACTGCGTGCTGCCGTTTAAGGAGCTTTTCGGCCTGGCTTACCAGATACAGGAGCCGGCGCCTTAAATTTGTTGAGTTTTATTGTAGCGATTGGTACAATGATTACTTGACTGGCATCAGATGATACTTTTGGATATTACTGTGTATGATCAAATCGGAGGAAAACTGGCCGTTTACAGTAACTGTTACTTTAAGGATGAACACAACCACCTTCGTTGAGTTATTTTAACTTGGCAGGACAAGGGAAAGAGTGGTGACAGATGACAAGGAACGCGCGTTTAATCGTATGGGGGACATTTGTGTTGGCGGTTTTGTTTTTGGCCCCGCTGATCCACGCCGGTATAGATCTGACTATTACTGATAGTGTTGGGGCGTTTATAGATTCTGTACAAATCATGGTAATGGGGCCACCTCCGGACATAGTACCACCAACGTCTAATCCGATGAAGTGGGCTTCGGCAACGACCGAGAGTGAGCCGAATATAACCGAAGGGCTAATTGGCTACTGGGCGATGGATGAGGGATACGGCCTAACCACAAATGACGGCTGGGTTTACGACAACGACGGTACAATCAGTACGCCTGCCGTCCCCTTATGGCTGCCTACGGGAGGCCCGTTTGGCGGGGCATTGAGCTTTAATGGAGTTGGTGGGGGTTATGTGGAGGATGAGGATGGAGAGAATTACATCAACGGCCTGACAGCTTTTACCGTAGCTCTTTGGATTAAATCAAATCTTACCTATACCGACAAGGGTTTCATTATAGCAAAAGACCCTGATGGTAACGATAATGTTCTTACTATTCGATATGATGCCGTGGGGGCTTCCGGAGGTGGTTATAATCTCATAAAAGCCGGAATAACATCTACCGGCGGCGAGCAGCAATTAGAAAGCTCAAGCGACGTGCAAACAACCGAATGGCAGCATATAATCCTTACATGGAGCAGTGGTAATCAACTTGCCTTGTACATTAACGGCACACTACACGCTCCATCATATAATGACCCTGCGACATTTGGTGTTATTACCGGTGCCACTAAATTAATTATAGGTAAGGGCACGAAAGACACCGGCCAGGTATGGGACGGCCTCATTGACGATGTAGCCATTCTTAATCGCGCCTTGGGTTCCTTTGAGATTGCACAACTGGTGGGCCTGGGCGGTGCGTCGTTCGTATCTGACCCCGACCTGCTGGCGCTCTGGGAGCTGGATGAGACCGGCGGTATGACTGCTACCGACAGTTCCGGTAACGGTAACGATGGCACACTGATTACATACACACTGCCGGCCTGGGATTTCGGCCAGATCGGCCGAGCATTACTGTTCGATAATAACGGCGGATATGTACACTGTGGAAGCAGCCCTGATTTCGACATCACCAGTGCGATTACGGTCAGCGCATGGATAAAGGTAAACGACTTCACAAGGGATTGGCAGGCGATTCTCACAAAAGGTGACAGCGCTTACAGACTGCACAGGAATTGGAATAATAACTACCTCGCGTTTCACTGTACTCGCCAGGGGGGTGGTATTTTGCGGGCCGATGGAACCATAAATGTGAATGACGGTGCCTGGCATCACGCGGCCGGAGTGTATGACGGCTCACAGATTTATCTATATGTGGATGGTGTGCCGGATGCAAATCAAGCCGCTTCGGGAGCCATCAATACAAATGCCTTCCCGGTTATGCTCGGCGAAAACGCGGAAAGTATAAGGCGTGTGTGGGACGGACTGATAGACGATGCTCGCATTTACAACCAGGCCTTGAGCGCTGCCGAAATAAGCGATCTGGCCAATTTCAACACCTCACCACCTTTTGACCCGGTTGCCCACTGGAAGCTTGACGAAGGGAGTGGAATCATTGCCCAAGATAGTGCCCCCGGTGGATTACACAACGGAACACTCAGTAGTAATGCCCGCCCGATCTGGCAGCCCGGTAAGATGAGCCGTGCGCTTTTCTTCAACGGCAGCGGCAGCTATGTGAACTGCGGAAATGCTCCGGTCTTTGACCTGGCCGATGAGATTACGGTCGCGGCCTGGGTAAATATCGCTACTGTTCCCGTGTATTGGGCGGGCATAGTCACTCACGGCGATTCTTCCTGGAGGTTTTCTACCTTCGAGAACCAAAGAAAGTTCCATTTTGCCGTTACCTCTCCGGCAATGGGTGCAAATTGGGTCAATGGAAACACTGAAGTTTCCCCTGGCCAGTGGCACTACGTCTGTGGAACGTATGATGGAGCAAATATCCGGTTATATGTGGACGGCGTGGAGGACCCAAGCAGTCCCGTGGCCTATACCGGAGGGATAACCACCAGTACCGATGAGGTCTGGATTGGCGGGAACTCAGAAAGACCGGAACGCGGATTCTACGGCCTCATCGACGAGGTCGCAATCTGGGATTACGCCTTGAGTCGCAGCCAGATTGCATGGCTCTATAACGACGGGGCCGGAAACTTCTTCCTGAGCCCTTCCACTTTTTACGTAGATGATGATGCGCCCTCTGACCCCGGGCCTGGCGATCCCGACCTCAGCGACGAGGAGGAAGACGGCAGCGAGGACCATCCTTATGATGCTATACAGGAGGCAATCCTGGCCGCTTTACCCGGCGACATCGTGATTGTGCTTGACGGAACATACGCGGGCACAGGTAATAACGATATCAGTTTTATGGGCAAGCCGATTACAGTCCGCAGTCAGAACGGACCGGACAATTGCATTATCGACGCTCAGGGTGGTGATGTTGGTGGTTTTTATTTTTCTCTCGAAGAAAGGGATGATTCTGTACTTGATGGCTTTAAGATTATTAACATCGATATCGGTATAAATGGCTTTGGAGCGGCAATACTCTGTGATGGGAGCAGCCCGACAATCCGCAACTGCATTGTTCAGGACAACATGTTAGGGCAAGTCGGAGCCGTCCTTTGTTTTAATTACAGCAATCCATCGATTGGCGGTTGTACGATTCGTCGTAATTCGTCTTTGAACGGCGCGGGGATATACTGTGGCTACGATTGTGATCCGACATTTACTAATTGTGTCATTACCGACAACACCGCATCCCTGGAAGGCGGTGGTATGTACTGCGGCTCTAACAGCATGCCGACTATCCGTGACTGCATAATCGGCGATAACAATCCTGATGGCGTTTTTATGGACACGATGAGCAAGGCTCAGGTCCTCGGCACTGTTGAGATTATCTCGAACAACCTCAAAGGCGCCGGGATCTTCCAGATATTCCCCAACGCCACCCTCAAGATAGTTGATTCCGGGATAAGCTGTAACGTAACAGGCTTGGGAACGGTGCAGGTGCCTGCAGGCAGGGAGTGTGTTATCGAGGATTTTGCTGTTGTTGACCTCAGCGATATTAGCGGTTCGAATGCAACAGGTACGGTCCAATGCGACGGCATGCTGCGGGTAAAGGATTATGCTAATGTGACGCTCTCCAATCTCAACGTCGTACGGGCCAGTTTCGAAGGCAGCGCGGTCATCTCTGAAAACGTAATAACTACGAGCACGGAGACTCCGTATGGTCAGATTGCTGCCAGGGACACGGCTGTAATCGTCGAAAATGTTTTTCAGACCAGCGGTGACCGCTACATCGACGTGGATCCGTCGCAATTTGATGGCGTGATTCTGAACAACCGCATCCTTGTTACGATTACAGAAGGTATCAACAACACACCGCCTGCCCTGTTTGACCTTCGCGGCAAAGACATCTTCTGTAACGTGCTGCCCTGCCCGCCCGGCCTATATCAGTTAGGGGAAATACCGGATTTCGATCCGAACACGTGGACAATCGAGCGGTGGGAACTACTCGAGAACGCAAAAGTTACTTTGACAAACAGGTTTGACTTTCAGCCTCCCTATGGCGCCAACGGAAATGAAGAAGCGCTTTATGTAAAGGACCTTATTCTCGGTCCGAATTCGTTTTTCAATATTGGCTTCAATCGCGTGTACTATGAGACGTTAGAGATCCACCCAAGCGCAGTTATCAGGGACATACCGCCGATGGGTTTCTTTCTGGACGGGATGGATCTTGACGGAGAAGTGGAGTTTCTAACACGCGTAACAAACAATAATGTGTATGGACCGGTTCCCAGGATGTCCGTCGAGCGTGTTGAAGGTCTCGGGCCCGACCCCACTGGCATGGTGAAGATGCGCAACCTGCCGGACCTTGACCCCTGCTCTCCAAATTACCTCCGGGAAATCAACGCTCGTGCAAAGACTCTGCTTGCCAAGTCCAATGAGGATGAAATTCTGATTCGGTTCAAGTATTTATTCGAAACTTCTGACCCGAACGCTGAATTAGCGGTCTATCTGTCGGACATACCTGATTTACTGGCTAATGATGACCCTGAGAGGACGCAGCATTACATTAAGATTGCGGATATTCCGGCCCCGCCCTCCGGCCGGCCCGGCTCAGCGGGAAGCGGCCGATTCGGAGTCTTTCAAATGACCGTCTCAACCGGGGAGTTGAATTTCACAGAGGGTATGTGGCTTGAAGTGGAACTGATTGGGCCCGATACCCAGTTATTTGAAGCTGCCGGTATGGGATTCGAAATGTCAAATGGGGGGGCAGCCGCATTGCTCGATGATTGGGGGGTCGAGGTACACTGTGACGGGATTTGTATGGACGTAAACTGGGACACTCTCGTCAGCGAGGAGGACTTTTTGACGGTTATAGCTGCCTGTGGGCTCCCTGCCGCACTGGATCCGAATGGAACTGACAGCCTGGTTTGCCTCGATGGCTTCTTTAGCAGTGACGGATTCATTGATACGCTTGACGTTGTTTCCTGGGACTGGGCCGTCGACTCCGGAGATACTTTCCCTTTATATTGCGGGGTGCCGCTTGGTGAAAGTAGCGAGACGTCCGGTGCCGCTTCCGGTAGTATCGGAGGTTCAGCCGGATCAGCTTCCCAGGTAAGCCTTCCCGATTCTCTTGATGACCTGCTGATAGTCGGCAAAAGAAGTACCAGCGGTGATCCCTACGAGTTAAAGTCAAAAGACCGTCTTTATGTTTTTGATAATAATAACGTGTGTATGGGGTGGTCGGCGCCTGAGTCGGACCGTCGAAACATCAGGCTTGTCCGGGACCTTGAAGGTAACCTTTACCAGCTCAACTCCGGAGATGGTGTGATTCGGCTTGACACTAACGATGTAATCATTCCGCCGGGCGAGATTGCCGACGTCAATGAGCCGCGCTATGGCAAGCCTGCTAAGGTTTATGTTGGTCTTAAGGGTACAGGTGAGAATGCGGTAGGCCGCCCGATTTTTGATGCCGCCTTCGATGTAAATTATGTTTATGTCGTCCCGGTTGTTGTAGAACCCAACGATCCTAATGCAGAACCTTATGCCGCAGCAGCCAAACTCCAGTTGCTGCCGGAGGAAAGTCCGCCTTATCGGCTCGTACAACTGTATGACGACACTCCTTCCGAAAATGACAAACCATACCGCAATAATCTGCGGGAAATTGAACTCGACGCTGCCGGCAATGTGTATGTCGTTAATGCGCACAGTCTCAATGAATGCGACACCTTATGGAAATACGAGCCAAACGGGACAGTGATACAGTCTTTGAATTTGGGTAATTCAGGCGGTGCCGTCTACATACCTGACCCGTTGGGATTGTGTGTATCGAACACTACAGAGATGCTCTACCTGGCATCCGGTCAGTACAATCCGGCGGATGTCAACTCAACTGTTGTGTACGGGATATCTTTGGAGAACCTGACCCTTGAGCGGACTATCACAATCGGCGGCATGCAGCATGTCTCGGGCATTACAGAGGAGCCAGCGTCTGGGGTTCTGTGGATTGCCGGCTTTAATATGGAGAGCTTCCCGGAATGGCCCGACCCAACCAAGGCGCCGTTTTATCGTCCGTCTCTGGCAGAGGTCCCCTATGACAGCAACGCCGTTCAGGCAGTTCGGGCAGTATCCATTTACGACCCCAATTCCCACGACCTGGCGCTGCCGATGTCGATTGTATGGACCAGGCCTGTTAAATGCGGCGGGGCAGACTTAGATGGTGATGGCGATGTGACCTTTACCGATTTTGGTGTACTTTCATTGGCCTGGTTGACCGAGCTTGGAGACTCTGATTGGAATTCCTACTGCAACATCAGCGAACCAGCCGATGCCTTCATCGATACACGGGACCTTCTGGCCTTTGTCAAATATTGGCTGGAGACCGGATGTCTCTGACGTCAAAAGGGGCTTGCTGCGCCCAGTCGTGCATAAATTGTGTTTTATAAAAAAGGCTTGATTCGGTTGCACCCGGCCCGTACTATACCGACGGGAAAACCAAACGCAAAGTAGTGTGTTTGGCGGCTCGGCGATTATGTTCAGTATGGATACCTTTTCGGCAATATTTAGGGAGTTGAAAAATGGCTTCTATATTTGTAATGACGGGAAAGCAAAAAGGCGACTATTACCCACTCGGTCGGCGGACAAATGTAATTGGCCGTGATGAGGCCCTTCCAATACAGATACTGGATGACCGGATCTCACGCAAACATTTGAGGATCGGTTTCGACGCAGACAACGAGCGGTATTATGCGGCTGATATGCACAGCAGGCACGGAGTGTTCATCAATGACGTTAAAATCGATGAAGAAACTCCTTTGAACGACGGCGACTATATTACCATCGGCGGGATAGGTCTGCTGTTCACCATAAAAGACTTCGCCGATCATGAAAGTGCATTGTCACACTTCAAGAAGGTCGGTGAGCGGGAACGTCCTACGCAGGTCAGTCAAGACGAGCAAAAAGAGTAATTCCAAGTCCGGCGAAACCGACGGTTACTGAAGAGATTTGTCGGTTGAAATGGCGATTCTGCAGATTTCGCAGTTTAACATGGCTAAAAAGTGAAATTGAGCGGAATCGGGGAAATTTCGGATTTTTTGGTTTTTGCGGGAGAGTGCCTTTACCTATTTTCTGTATATCACCCAGCTTAAGGGGTGATTTATGAAACAGGGCCATTTTCTGTGAAGATAGGTAAAATATCGGTCAAAATCAAAAAATGGTCGAAAAAAACACGTAAAAAAGGGTGCAAAAAAGTGCAGAAATTTGCAGAAATTCGTAAAAATGTTCAAAAAGTTTCATTTATTGTCAGAAATTTTCAAAAATATTACCCATTTCTATTTTAACATTTTGTTAATCTGCGCAGGATGGGGAAGCTATCCTGCGAGTTCATAGTTCATTGTTCATAGTTCGTAGGTTGTTTAACCACGGCGGAATCAGAGAATTTTTAGACAGGATAACAGGATTGTTTTGCCACAGAGGTCACAGAGAACAGAGAGAAAAGCTGGATTCCTGCCGGGGTTCTGCGCGTCCTTTAGCTTACGCCGTTTTTAGTGTGTCTTCCATTGTGTATTCAGGGTCGAAGCGAAGCAATCTACTCATTAACCTAACAACAAACAAAACGCTTTTTCACTCAGGCCACACGATTTTTTCAATAACTGCCTTAATTTGGCTTGAGCCACCCCAGGAAAATCGTCGTCGAAACTAATCCTTGCTGCGAGAACAAACACACTTCCAAATGCGTTTGGCGATTTCCTTGATATTAACGGTTATGCCAAACACGCCTGGTTTTACTTCAACAATTTCCTTCTGCCCTGTTTCTGCTGCCTTTTTGGCTGGGTCTGCTTTCGCCTCCTTATGAATTGATGCATGGTTTCCAATCTGCACATTCTCGGCTTGAATCCCTCCCGATATGTTTATGTTGAGATTGGCCTTCTCTTTCTCCCCTTTAGCGGGAGTAGTATTCCGCCCTGTTTCTGTTGGCTTTTCTTTTATTTGACGATTCAGTTCAGCTTTTAGCAGTGCTTCGCACCTTGTGAGGAGAATTGTCTCGAACCTGTTCCATTCATAGTTGCTCACTGACGAAGGATTGCTCTCGTATCGGACAACGAAATCCAATAGCTCTTCTGCCGTTGTGAATAGTTTTGAGTTTGGTTCATCGCTCTTAGCCTTTATGATTGATTGCAGAAACCGCTTAACTCTGAGCAACCTTTGCTCCCGTTCATGTTCTCGCTGAAGCTCAGCTTGCTCTTTTTCATAGGCTTTCCGCTCGGCCTCAGTTGCTTCACTCAATCGCTTAGGCTTGACGTGTTTCCATAGCGGCTGTAGTTCTCTCAGACTGTCTCTAATCCTCAAATCCTTGAGTTCCTCTCCCACCAGACGAACCAGCTCTTCGACCGATTTCTCACCCTGAGACTTAGAAGGATTGTGGTTATTTGCCTGTCTTTTGTTGTTGCTCATAAATTAGGTTCCAAGTTTTTCTTTCTTGTTTGCCATTCTTGTTTCAATTCCGCACAGCCAACCGCTGCTTGCAATAGTGATTATTAAGCATCCAATTACTTAGCCTCAACTTCCACAAGTTTATCCCTGATAGATTCGAGTTCAGCGTTCTTTACATTGGTAAGTTCAAAATGAGGTAAAGCTGCTTTTACCGGCTCAATTTCAAATTCTTCGGGTACGAAGCTCGCGACTATATCCCCTTTCCAAGTCTCTTCGATTATAACAATTTTCCCCGTATCCTTGTGTTTGTAATAATGTCTACTTATTTTCCCTATTCCTCGGATAAATTTAATACCTGCTATTAACAAGCCCAATATTACAGCAGCAATACCTACACCTAACACAGCTGAAAAAATCCGCAAAATAAAATTTTCATCTTCCATTATTTATCTCCCAATGCCCTTGATTTCGGCCTTTTCCATAGCCGGTATTTTATCCCTAAACGGGCTAAATGGCAATGATTTAATTTGTTTTTGCTTGATTTCTAACCAGACGGGAGGTATAGTTAAAATACCTTTGCAGAAGCGGTGCCTTTTTGTTGCGCCGCCGATTATCGACTTGATGTTTATTGTTACTTTTATTGTTTCAATTTATTATTTTGATATCGAAAACTGTCTTATAACGGTATTTTCGGTGGGTAGACGATGAGGAATCGTTTTGTAGTCATCGGAGTTTGCATTGTTGCTGTTCATGCAGCTGCGCAAACTATGGAGGTTAGGCAAGAACAGCACCACCTCTTGTCCCTTCACCTGCCCAACAAAATGACCATGCAGTTCGTGAGAATACCTCGCGGTGAATTTCTCATGGGGTCACCAAAGGATGAAGAGGGACATAAAAGGGACGAGGAGCCAGTGCACCCTGTTAAAATAACAAGTGCATTCTACATCGGAGCGTATGAAGTCACAGAGGAACAGTTCGAAGCAGTTACGGGAAGGAAGCCACCGATACCACGAGGATCTGGAGGACCTGCGCTGGGAATGACTTGGAAGCAAACCCAAGATTTCTGCAAGCAACTATCCAAAATAACAGGCAGACCATGTCGACTTCCTACTGAGGCTGAATGGGAATATGCTTGCAGGGCTGGAAGCATATCACGCTACTGGTTTGGCGATTCAAGAGCGTCGCTCCTACTGAATGATTGGTGCGGTAAGAACAGTGGCGATGAGCCGAAACCAATTGGCACCAAGAAGGCAAATCCATGGGGCCTGTACGATATGCATGGAAATGCGCTCGAGTGGTGTGTCGACTGGTATGCCCCATATAGGCCAGACCGTCTCCAAGATCCTTCTGGGCCACTGACAGGAAAGTTCCGAGTGGCACGAGGAGGGAGCTTCTTTCGCTACCCGAATGACTGCCGATCGGCCACGCGGTCGAAGTTTGACCCTGAGTACTCGGGGGGGACAATTGGGTTCCGAGTCGTTATCGCCAGCAGTACCAAGATACTCCCCACACAACAGGTCAGTCCACAGATCACGGGCATCCGCACTAACACCTACACAAACGAAAAGTACAGGTTCACAATACAATTTCCGAACGGCTGGACAATTAAAGATGGAGTTGCTTCTGGAACGATAGTAAATGCTGTATACAGAGATGAGTCGGGTAAAGTTGCGATGATTACCATTAATGCGCAAAGATTAGCTGAAGGTGAAGGTCATTCTTTTCGGAATACTTCACCCGAAGAGGTATTTGAGTTAGTGAAACGTCAGTTTACTGGGCGGGGCATAAGAATGGCGTTGTTAGATTCTGGCTTGACTTATATAAATGGGGAATACTCTGTTTGGCATAAATATCGCATGAAAATGCCGCAGGTTATAGATAAAACATTTTTAACCTATAATATACCTCGAAAAGAAAACCTGTTCATTGTGTCTGGCTCTGCGAACCCAGAGATATATCCAAAAGTAGAATCGATATTAAAAGAATCAATTGCATCACTCCATTTTGATTCTGATTATCAGAGTCCAAATTTTCACATTACTAAGCCGGAAGAGAGTTGGCTAACGTCATTTCTAATGGGTTTTGGGAAAATACTTTTGTTCGTCTTGGCCATGAGTGCAATAGTAGGTATAGGAAAGTACATTTTAGCTAAGTCAAAGCGGAAAATGGGAAAATAGCACGAGAGTGACCGGAAGGAAGTCCTTCTTTATTCCCGAATTTGTTATCCCCTTACTGCTCGGCTTGGGTGCAGTGCTTTTGAGAAAGAATCGATTCTGGAAAGAAAGCGAAAGAGCAAGGTAAATATCAAAAATGATAAGAACAATGATAAAAATTTGGAAAGTTGAGCGAAAACTAAGCAAGATTCAGCAGGATGATTTTGAAAAACAGGGAAAGCAAGTAATTGATTTGCAACGAGACTTGAAGTTGGTTTTACCTTTGAGAACTGGGCAAAAAGAATTATTCTACCGTATCAATGGTATCCACACATGGCTGCAAACGAAAATAATGTTATTAGCATGTATGTGCGCAGCAGCCGCGGCATTATTTGCCTTTATTAGTTCAGTAATGGCTTTGGTCACTGTTTTTAGTAATTGATTATTCAAAACCCCAATCGGCTTGGCTTGCCCCGTTAGAAGTAAAGCGCGGGGATTTGTACGGACTTCTAACGGGACGAGGGTGCGGTGATGTTAAGGAGAATAGCGGATGACGGACGACAGAGGAGAGACGATGGACGAGGGTGAAGGACGGATATACAAAAGATAAATACGAAATACGAAGCACGAAATCCGAAACAAATTCGAAATCCAAAATACTAAATGCTCAAAACGAGATTGCTTCGTCCGCCATAGGCGGACTCGCAATGACGAATTTTAGAATAGATTCCTCGGCTTCGCTCGGAATGGCGCTGGTGATAGCGGATAGTAAGTAGAATTTAGAATTGTGCTATTGAGATTCTTGACCCGAGCCATCCCCAAGCTCGTCCCGATTTTTCGGGACTCACTTGAGGCTGCCACCCATCAAATTAGATGTTACAGAATAGTAGGATGTTTCTGCGCTGTTGGTTAACGCCTGCGCATCGGAGGGGCACTTCTTTGAAGCCAGCGAAAAGGTTTTGCTGGATTCTCGCTGGGTTTTCGTATAAGATTCTGGTCTTAATGAAGTTATCGAAGAATAATTTTAGAAAGGAAGGTGAACGATGAACAGCTTTTCAAAAAGGGTGATTGCTTTGGTGATTGGAGTATTGCTTCTTGCTGCCGTTAGCTGTACGAGCGCAAGTGCGAAAGTCAAAAGCGAGGGTGGCTGGAAGAGTCTCTTCGATGGCAAGACGCTCGATGGGTGGGCGGTCCGCGGTGGGTTCGCCAAGTACCACGCCGAGAACGGCGAGATTGTTGGCACGACCGTTGATGGAAGTCCTAATACATTCCTGTGTACCAAAAAGCAATATGGTGATTTTTTCCTCGAATTCGAAGTAAAGTGCGATCCTCGGCTCAATTCCGGCGTGCAGATTCGCAGCCATGTTTATAAGAAGGATAAGACGCTCGAAATGTGGAGACGCGGACAGAAGAGGAAAGTAGTCCGCAAGGCGGGGCACGTTTACGGATACCAGGTCGAGATATCCAGCGAGCGGACCGGAAGCTCCGGGGGTATCTATGACGAAGCGCGAAAAGGCATGTGGTTGTATGATGTGAAGAAGGATGGCAAAGCCAGCAAGGCCTTCAAAAATAATCAGTGGAACAAGTATCGTATTGAATGCCGGGGTGATTCTATTAAGACGTGGGTGAATGGTGTGGCGTGTACTGATTTGAGAGACCCGGTCGACCAGTCCGGTTTCATCGGCCTGCAGGTGCATAGCGTCAGGAGTGACAAACCTTTGGAGGTGCGCTGGCGGAACATCCGCATTAAAAACCTTGGCCGGCATGTCTGGAAGCTGCTCTTCAATGGAAAGACACTTACAGGCTGGCATGCCCTTCCCGGAGGTAAGTGGCAGGTCAGCGATGGCGCCATTGTTGGTACCAGTGCCAGCAGCGAGAGCCGACACGGCCTGTTGGTAAGTGACAAGAGCTTTGGCGATTTCACCATCCGATTGAAATTTAAGGCAATAAAGGGCAACAGCGGATTTTACTTTCGCGCCGACGAGGTGGGCAGTGGGGTTGGAGTTCACGGCTTTCAGGCTGAGATCGATGCGAGCAAGGATGTAGGGGGGCTCTACGAAACAGGCGGCAGGGCGTGGGTGGTCCAGCCCAGCGCAGAAGACGTAGCCACGTGGTTTAAACCGCAGGAGTGGAATCAGATGACGGTATCTGCGCACGGCCGGCGGGTCGTAGTGCATGTCAATGGCCGCAAGACTGCGGAATTGAAGAATGATAAGGGCCGTCTGAAAGGCCATCTTGGGCTTCAACTGCACGGCGGACAGGAAATGCACGTGATGTTCAGGGACATCGAAATGCTGCTGCCAAAGAAGAAATGAGAGAGTTTACGTGAAACCACTGTTTATTTAAATTAGATTTTATGAAAGTAATAGTTGCGGAAAAATGCGGTTTTTGTCACGGCGTTCGAAACGCTATCAGTATTGCTGAGAAAATATTGGCACAGGAAGATGAGGTTTACAGTCTCGGCCCTATCATTCATAACAAGGATGCTGTGGAGCGGCTGTCAAGAGCCGGGCTGAAAACTGTAAATAAAGTGGACGAGATTCAGTCGGGGACTGTTCTTATCCGTTCTCACGGAGCCGCCCCCGAACAGATAGCCAGGCTTAAAGAAAAAGGCGTTAATATTGTCGATGCCACTTGCATACTGGTTAAAAGGGTCCAGCATATAGCCGAGGAGTTCGAGAAGGACGGTTATAAAGTCGTAATTATCGGGGACGAAAATCATCCTGAGGTCCAGGCGGTTGTGGGCTGCGTCAAAGATGCCGTTGTCATAGCTGACGAGTCGGATTTGCATAAGCTGCCCGAAAAAGCCAGATTGGGGATTGTCTGTCAAACCACACAAAGCCCGGACCACTTTGGCAGGATGCTTGGTGCGGTAGGGCGGGGCAGCTTCAGGGAATTGAAGGTAATCAATACGTTGTGTGAAGAGGCGATAAAAAGACAGCAGTCCGCTGTGCAATTGTGTAAAGAAGTGGACATAATGTTCGTCCTCGGTGGTCTGGAAAGCGCCAATACTCGCAGACTGGCGGACCTTTGCAAAAAAGAAAACAGCGAAACGTTTCATTTGCAAAACTGGGATGGACTCGATAAAGAGATACTTTTCGGCAAAAATATAGCTGGCGTTACGGCAGGGGCCTCGACACCTGAATGGATAATTGCTGAATTTGTAGAAAATCTGGAAGCTTTTAACACCGCAGAGGATAGAAATTAACTGCAGAGAATACTTAAAAAGGGAAAAAATAGCTTTACATTTTGATTTTTAGTTTTAATATAAGCGTTTTTAAGTTAGCATCTTAGGGTAATTTGCATTTGCTGCGTGGGCAAATGCGTTTTTATAGGTTAGCCGGAATTTTTAATTGTGTGCACTGTTGCACAAGAGCCTATTGGCGTAAATGTGGGGCGCTGAGAGGTTGAAGTTCCCATTTCGGCCGCTCTTGGCGGATTGTAAAATTAGGAACGGGCAAAAATACAGACTCCACAGCAGGATTTTGGTTTTATGGTAGATAGAAATATAGTTTACAAATTGGATTTGTCAGAAGAGAAGCTTGACCAGCAGGTCAGCGAGTTGTTCAGTGACAAAGAAAATGAATTTTTGGAAGAAGTTCTCCGTTCCAAGGTGGATTCAAGTCTGCCGGGTACTATTCTTCAAGGGACAATCGTTGCGCAGATAGGTAATGATGTTATCGTGGAGGTGGGCCTGAAAAGCGAAGGTATTGTCGATGCAGCCGAATTTGAAGACGAGATAAGCCCGGGTACAGACATCGAAGTTCTTCTGGAAGATACCGACTCTGAAGGCGGTCTTGTCCTGCTCTCGAAGCTCAAGGCCGACCGCATCAGGGGCTGGGAAACGATTATCAATACGAAAAATAAAGGGGATGTTGTTACGGGCAAGGTTATAAGGCGTATCAAGGGTGGCTTGCTTGTCGATATCGGTGTTCCTGTTTTTCTGCCGGCCTCTCAGGTCGATATCAGAAAGCCGGGCGATATCAGTAGATTCATCGGCAAGGAAGTGGAGTGCAAAATTCTTAAGATTGACGTCGAAGGCAGGAACATTGTCATATCGAGGCGCAAGCTTATCGAAGAGGAACGCCAGAGCAGTAAGGAAAAGATTCTGGACGAAATCGAGGTCGGTCAATTGCGAAAAGGCGTTATCAAAAACATCGCCGACTTTGGTGTGTTCGTCGATTTGGGAGGACTCGACGGCCTGCTGCATATATCCGATTTGACCTGGGGAAGAATATCACATCCATCGGAAGTTGTTGAGCTTGACCAGGAGATCGAATGTGTTGTTATAGGGGTCAATAAAGAGCACGAGAAAATTTCGCTGGGGCTGAAGCAGAAAACCGCCAGCCCATGGGAAAATGTCGAAGAGCGGTATCCTGTCGAAGCCAGAGTTAAAGGTAAGGTCGTAAATGTGATGAACTATGGCGTTTTTATACGGCTTGAAGATGGGATCGAAGGACTGGTGCATATCAGCGAGATGAGCTGGACCAGACGACTGGCCCATCCGAGTGAGATGCTTAATCTCGATGATGAAATAGACGTGGTTGTTTTGAATGTTAACAAGGAAAAACAGGAGATATCGCTTGGCATCAAGCAGACGGAAATCAATCCCTGGACGATAGCTTCTCAGAAGTATCCTCCCGGTACGGTTGTTACGGCCCAGGTGCGGAGTTTGACCAATTTCGGTGCGTTTGTCGAGATGGAGCCTGGCCTTGATGGAATGATACACATCTCGGATTTAAGTTGGACTAAGAAATATAACCATCCCGGCGAGGCACTACAAAAGGGACAGGATATAAAATGTGTTGTTCTTGAAGTCAATGAAGAAAAACGAAGGATTAGCCTTGGCATAAAGCAGATGACCGAAGACCCCTGGGCCCGTGCTATTCCGGAAAAATATATTCCGGGACACATTATTAAAGGTAAAATAGCAAAGGTCACTAACTTTGGCGCATTTGTTGAACTTGAACCTGACCTTGAGGGTCTGTTGCATATTTCCGAACTTGCTGACCATAAGATTGATAAGCCTCAAGATATTGTTAACCAGGGCGACGAAGTTGAAGTTAAGATTCTCAGGGTGGATAACGATGCCCGTAAAATCGGATTGAGTTTGCGAAGGGTCCAGTGGGCCGCGGAAGAACAGGCAGCCAAGGCCGACCTCCGGAAGGAGCCCCAAGGAGAGCGTACAAGGCCGATAGGTGTTGAGACGGTTGTTTCTGATGCCGATATGGACCAGATTGTAAAACCGAAGGACGAAGCCACGGAATCTGAGCCGGCTGCTCAAGAGGCCGAAGCCGGTGATACCGGAGAGCCGGAAGTATCGGCAGGATCTGAACAAACCAAAGCCGAAGCCGTTGAGGCTGGAGCCAGTGATGAAGGCGCCGGTGATACTGGAGAGCCGGCAGGATCTGAACAAACCGAAACCGAAGCCAGTGATGAAGTTGCCGGAGAAGCCGGAGAGCCCCAGGTATCGCCAGAGTCTGACCAAACCGATGCCGAAGCCGATGAAGCCGAAGCGGTTGAGGCTCAAGCCGATGATGCCGGAGAAGCTTTAAGTTCGCCGGAGCCTGTCCCTGAGACTCCTTCCGGAGAACAAACCGATGTCGAGGCCGGTGATACTGGAGAGCTGGAAGTATCGGCAGGATCTGAACAAACCGAAGCCGACGATGCGGTAGAGGCGGAGGTTTCAGAAGAGCCTGAACAGGACCAAAGCGAGCAACCTCAAGACAGTGAAAGTTCAGATTCCGAGAGCGAAGCCGGTGGTGACAGCAGTCCGGAGAAAGAGACCAAGCCGATAGCAAATAGTTGACCTGAACACTGTTGGAAATTTCACAGGAAGGCAAACTTGTTAAGGGCTGATGTTTGAGATGTTTTTGGTTAGCTCTGTTTGGCCGGGTATTTTTTTGCCTTTGATCCGCCACACTGATGGCGGGCAAGAATTGGGTTTGTTTGGGTTCGTATTGGGTTTGTTTTGGCATTAAATTGGCTTTGATTGGCTTTGAATTGGGTTCGTTTGGGTTCGTTTTGGGTTCGTTTCTTCCCGCCCCACCAAGTGTCCATTTTTCATATCTCTTTGTTATAATTGCATTTACGTTCATTTGACTTTTTGGGAAATTGGGTTTGTTTTGCATAAAAAGGCTGATTTGTAGAGGATTCTCTACAGTTGTAAAGATGCCGAAGGCATATAAGTAGTTTATTAATCGCGGATTACGCTGATTAAATGGATTTTTTAGCCACAAAAAGGCACGAAAAATTAACCACAGATTGCACAGATTTTTTGCCACAGAGATCGCGGAGGTTTTTAGCCGGCTTGGTGTTCTTGGCAAACTCTGCTCTAAAAGCGAGCTTTTGACGCATAGACTTGCCTTCGTCCACAAGGCCATCAAAATGGCCTTTTTCAGAAGCCAGCTAAGAACGGTTCTTTTTGGCCACGAAAATGCACAAAGTGTGCAAAAGTTAGCATAAAATGACCAAAAAAGTGTTTTATTGTCCATTTATACACCCTTTAGGACTGACGATAGACGACAGATGGCAGAAGTTCGTATAGTGTATAGCATTTAGCATTTAGCATTTAGCATTTAGTATTTAGTATTTAGTATTTAGTATATAGCCAGTTGAGGCTAAAAAGGCCTGATTCCTTACTTTTAACTTCCCAATTTTACATTCATAATTCTCAATTGCTGTTTGTATTATACCAAACATGTTTGGAATGTTCAATATAATTCAAACATTTTTATTAAAAAATTGGCAAAAACCAGCGGAAGTGGGGATAATGCCGGAAGTCTTTATATTGACGAGATTTGGAATTTAGGGTATTTTATGGTCACTTTGACGAATGCAGCCGGGACGGGCGGTTTCATTGAAGTTATGAGATAAAGAGAAACCAGGTCGCATTGGCTTGAATTTTGTCTTAGTTTTCGAGGACAGATGCGATTGGGAGACAAGGTATGTTCGAGAGATTTACCGATCGAGCTAGAATGGTAATAGCTCTAGCCAATCAGGAGGCACAGCGGTTCCATCACGAATACATAGAAGATGTACACATTCTTCTAGGACTGGTTAGAGAGGGGAGTGGTGTTGGTGCTACGATCCTTCAGAACCTTGATGTGGACTTAAAAAAGTTACGCGTCGAGGTGGAGAAATTGATCGAGCCCGGGCCGGACATAGTCGTGATGGGGAAGTTGCCCCAGACCCCACGGGCAAAGAAGGTCATTGAAAATGCTCTTTTGGAGGCCAGGAAACTCAACCATAATTATGTGGGTACGGAACATATACTTCTTGGTCTGATATGGGAAGCGGAAGGGACGGCGGCACAGATTTTGATGAAAATAGGTCTCAATCTCAAGGATGTGCGTCAGGAGGTGTATCAAATGCTTGGGGCTAATCCTGAGGAGGGAGAGACGTTAGTTCGTAAGGTAATCAAAGAGGCAGCGAGTGATGAAAGGGAGATGCTGAACCTGAGGCACTGGGAGATTGAGTCGCTACCTGCAGAGATCGGGAATCTCAGCAACCTGAGAGAACTGCTGCTCGGGGATAATCAATTGAGGGCTCTGCCTGCGGAGATTGGCAATTTGGCAAAGCTAGAGCGACTTGAAGTTTCGAGGAATAAACTAACTGAGTTGCCTAGAGAACTGGGGCGGTTGGCAAATTTGCAGGAGCTTTATGTTTCGGACAATCATCTTACGAGAATACCTGCGGAGTTGGGGAAGTTGAAAAAGCTTCGGAGCTTGGAATTGAGTGGAAATCCTTTGGAATCGCCGCCAGCGGAGGTAGTTGAGCGGGGGACGGAGGCGGTGTTGGCATATTTGCGGGAGACGTTAGAGGGGCGTGGTGAGGGTGAAGTAGTTCAGGAGGTTTTTGATACAGATGAAGATTTGAGAATAGCTTTTGAGAAGTATATAGTGAATGAGAAAGGTTATACTTCCAAAAATTACTCAACAGAACAGTATGGAGATGAGTATGCTGTTACGCAGATTCTGGACAATGAGCGTAACAAGGTGTTGGCATTAATAGCTTTTTGTCTTGACAGGATTGGAGCAGACAAAGCCTTTGAAGGCATTATGGAATTCAAAAAGAAGCGGGGGATAAGTGGAGTTCCGAACTATGTTATTTTTGCAAACGAAGATCCTAAAATATCATTTGCAATGTTTGAGTATGGAGATGGTGGAGGTACACATGAGTTGCCGTATAGGTACTTTCCAACATTTGAATTAGCGAAGTTTATATGTGGACTTTCATTCTTTTGTAGTATTCTGACACAAATGGTTTTGGGGAGGACTGCATCCTTGGGCTTGAATACTGAGTTCAGTGGCGATGGGAGCTATATAAACTTGAGAAGAGGAACTAAGAACGTTGCCGCTCAGATACACAAGTATGGAACTTCACAAAATAAAATTGGACTGGCATTGGCAGGTTATAGTCAAGAGTACCACAAGCCAAAATCAGAGCATATGAAACTTGGGGAAAACACTGAGCTTAGCGGGTATCAATCTAATATAGCAGGGGAACGAGCCTGGCTTAATGGAAATATGGGGCGGCAAATATGCCCTGCAAGTGTTTATGTTGTCGATTCGATGGAAAGATTTGATGCCAGTGTGTTAAAGGAAGTGTTAGAAGAAGTGATGAAGTTGGTAGGTCTGGCAAAAGAAAAGATGTTGGAGGTAATTGAGGATGAGGGTGAGTATCATGCGCCGATAGCGGTATTTAGTGGCGACGGAGTTCGTGACGCTGAAGGTAGGCTTGTTGACCAGTTGGATATTGAGCCTGAGGTGAACGCGATGAGTTCGTTGATTGCGGCGCGTGATATTAAGTGGCCTCTATCTATAGGGCTGTTCGGAGACTGGGGGAGCGGTAAGAGCTTCTTTATGGAGATGATGTATGATCGGATAAAGAAAATATCGGGGGAGTCCGACAGATGGGTCGAAGCTGGAAATAAGTCAGATTATTGCAGGAATGTGGTCCAGATAAGATTCAACGCGTGGCATTACATGGATTCGAACCTGTGGGCGAGTCTGGTTACGCATATTTTCGATGAGCTTGCGAAGGAGGTTAGCAGTAGAGGGAAAGCCGACGTTGAAGAGACGAGAAAAGTACTTTTTGAGAACTTGGAGTCGGCAAAGAAACTGAAGGATGAAGCGGAAGAACATGAGAAAAAAGCGGCTGATCTAAGAGAGAGTGCCGAATCGAAATTAACAAAGGTTGAAGAGGAGAGGGCTGATGCAGAGAAAGAGTTGAAACACATCACGGCAAGGGATGTTATTGCTCTGGCAAAGGACGACGCGAGAATAAAAGAGCAGTGCCGACAGGTTGCGGAGAAATTTGGGTTAGCTGAGATAGGGGCAGAGGTGGAGAATATACGAGATATTGTAAGGGAGGCAAACAAAGTCTTTGGACGAGTAATGCTTGTTTGGAGGACTATAAGTTCCAGAAGAAAAGGAAAGATCAAATTGCTTGGGTTGATTGGGCTGATTCTGGGATTGCCTATTTTTGTTGGGTTGGTAGCGTGGTGGGTCTCTGATTCTGCGTTTGCTGCACAGTTGACCGGGGTAATTGGGATAATAGGATCTTTTATAACAGGTCACATGAAAGCTCTTAAGCCGAGACTGGCGGGGATTAATAAAGGATTGGCCCAGTGGGAAAAGGCTCAGGAGCAGATACTAAACATCGGCAATGAAACAACGAGAGCCGAGATTGAACTGCGTGAAGAGATTAAAGCTCTAAAAGAGCAAGAGAATAAGGCACGCCAAGAGGTTGAGGATGCTGAAAAGGGTGTACAGAGAGCTAAAGAAGAGCTTGATGAGATTCGAACAGGGCGACGGCTGCAGAGACTGATCGAAGAAGGAAGCAGCAAAAGTGAATACTTAGATAAACTTGGTATCATTGCTGTTATTCGCAAGGACTTCGAGGATCTTAAGAATCTGGTTTCTGAGAGTTCAGAGCAAGTAACAAGTGGTGAACTTCCTCGGATAGACCGGATTGTTCTTTACGTTGATGATTTGGACAGGTGTACGTCACAACGTGTGGTGGAAGTTCTTCAGGCAGTTCACTTGATCTTGGGGTTCAAGCTTTTTGTGGTAGTGGTTGCTGTGGATTCGCGATGGATTTTACATGCACTTCGTGAAGAATACTCTGCTTTTGGTGGTATTGATGACGCTACTGTGAGGCTTGGCAGGAGATGGTTAACGACGCCACAGAATTACGTGGAGAAGATATTCCAGATACCGTTTGCTCTTCGTCCGATGGGAGATACTGGGTACAAAAAGCTGGTAGAGAAATTGACAGAAGAGAAAGAAAGAAAAGTAGTAGTACCTACAACGCCAGAACCTACACCTACGCCACCCGAACCTACACAGCCAGGGTCTACGCCACCACAATCTATGCAAATGAAGCACACGATGGAGGAGTTTGAGCCGACGATTGAGATGAAACCGCCATCTGCAAATCTTAGCAAGCAAGAAGCTGAATTCATGAAGGCAATGGGGGACTTGATACCGTCGCCTCGGGCCGCGAAGCGGTTTGTGAACATCTACAGGTTGACACTTGCAAGCGTGGATGATCGAGGAAAACTGGATGAACTCAGGGGCACAAAGAATAGGCCGGGTGACTATCAGGCAGTACTTTTGATGTTGGCAATACTTACTGGGTTTCCCAGACAGGGCGCAGACATACTAACGACTTTGGCGAATGGGGGCGGGAAGTGCAACGGGATTTTGGATTTCATGAGTAAGCTAAAAACAGAAAATAAGACTAATTCGGATCCGGTGCGTTACAGCAATGGAGTGAGAAAAGGTATCTTAGAAGCGGATCGAGCTGTTTGGTATAGGTTAAGCAACATCCTTAAAGAAAAGATAGGGGAATTGGGAGTAAAGGACTCGTTGGAGCCCTTTGTCCGGTGGGCAGATTGGGTTGCACGATTCAGTTTTCAATACAAGCCAGTGATTAGCGAAGAAGAGGGGGGCGAGGAAGACGGTTGAGCATGTTTGGAGAACCCGCGCGATAAATTCCGGGGAGTAAATACCCTGGCAGCGGCGGGGCTAACAGTCTGCCGGAGATACAATGTCAACGTTGTTGTATTGTTCGAGCCCTGCTGATAGCTCAACATTAGAAGCTTTCCGAGCAGGTCTCACTTCGGCAAGCTCAGTGTAAACTCACTTAATGAGTCCTTTGATTAAGATTTGCCGCGTATGCAAAAACGAATTTTGCACACCCTACACCTGAGGGCTATATATAAAGGCAACCCCGCTAACAAGTGGCGGGAAAGAATAGCAAAAAAAGGGAAAAGTGACAAGTGAAAAGGAAAAAAAGTTGAAAGAAGAAAAACGTCTGGATCCCTGCCCCCCCAATCAGGTAGGGGCAAGCTACTGCATGCAGGGATTCGGGATTCGGGCAGGCGGGGCGGGAATTTAGAATGGAGAAGTGAGAAACGGTGGATCCCTGCCATATAAATGATTAATGATGATTGATTATTGATTAATGTTGGAGATTGCCGCGTCGCTTCGCTCCTCGCAATGACATTTTTTAATAGATCCCTCGACTGTGCTCGGGATGACAGGTGTTGAGATTGGTGGGGGGCAGGATTTACAGGGCAACTTACTATAGAGCACAGGCGGTAAAGATTGAATTTCAAATATCGAATTTGCCGCAGGGGAACCTTTTGCATCGAGCAGGGGATTTTCGAATTCGCCGTGAGCGGCCCCGTGGTTTTGAAACAGACAATCTCGAATTGGAAACAGAATCAGATTAACAGCCGGGCGGTTAAATAATAATATAATGCCGGGTTGAAGCCGGGCTAATGGGGGCGGGTTAAATCAGCCGATATCTATAACAGACGAAAAGATGCTCGCCCCGTTAGAAAGGCACAAAAGACTGTGGTGTGCAGCAAGAGAGTATTTCTAACAGGGGCTCGCAAACATAACGCAGCTAATAACGTATGTATTGATTGATGATGTGTCGGATACGGGATATAATGGCCAATGTCATAAATAACAAAACTATATCATAATTTTTTGGAGGTTTATAACTATGTTACTTTGGGTTTTTAGAGCTATTTTTTCTGTTGTTCTTCTGGCGGTTTTGCTTGCCAATGTCAGTTCCGATAAGATTGCTGGGGCTGAGGATAAGACCAACTTTTGGGCGGTAATCTACAGCGCGTTGGGGATGGCGATGTTTGTCCTTTTCCTCGATATTATTACGCCGAAGAAAAAACTCAGTGCCCTGGCAGGTGTTTTTTTTGGTCTGTTGGTAGGAATGCTCCTCAGTATGGCACTGGGGTATGCGGTAACTATGATAAATGATTCATACGGCTTAGACTTAATTCCAGAGTCGATTAGGGCAATCAAATGGTTGATGAGCATCTGTATATGTTATCTTACTATCAGTATTGTCATGCGAACGAAGGACGATGTGCGTTTTGTAATTCCCTATGTCGAATTTGCCAAGCAGTCCAAAGGTGCCAGGCCCCTGATTCTGGATACGTCGGCAATCATCGACGGGCGGGTTGCGGACCTGTGTGAGAGTAAATTGTTCGACGCCCCGGTAGTTGTTCCGCGCTTTGTTCTCAATGAGCTGCAACTGATAGCCGATTCGGCAGACAAACTCAAGCGCACCCGCGGCAGACGGGGTCTTGATATTCTTCATGAGATGCAGTCAAGCACTGTAATCGACGTGGAGATTGATGATACTATCATCCCGGAGGTCGAGGAGGTCAAAGGCGTCGACCAGAAACTGATGATGTTTGCCAAGAGCTGCGACGGGCGCGTTGCAACGACGGACTATAACCTCACCAAGGTCGCACACGTGCGTGAGGTCGATGTGGTCAATATCAATGATTTGGCCAGCTCGCTGAAGACGGTAGCTTTGCCTGGTGAGACTATGGAAGTTAAAATCATCAAGCCCGGAGAAGAGTCCGACCAGGGTATCGGGTATCTGCCCGACGGGACGATGGTTGTTGTCGAGGGTGCTCGAAACAAGATTGGTCGGGATTTGACCATTAGCATAACCAGCTCGCTTCAGACTTCGGCCGGGAAGATGATTTTCGGTAAGTTCGAAAAATACGCGGCAAAAAAGGCGACATCAAATAGCAGAAATCATTGAAGACCGCCGATGTGATGTCTCAAATAGCCATAAGAACTAAAAGTAAACAAGGCCCAACACGCACTAAACAAGTGTTTGGGTCTTTTTTCTTAATTGTGTTCTCAAGAGATCTATTTTGACTTCAGCATGCATCTTACGAACAGAGCGATTGCGGCTAATAGACCTGCGACAAATACGGGCCAATAGAAGTATGATTGATAGTTCGGCTCGGCGATGTGGGGGCCGGGGAGGCAAAAAGAGATAACGACAATGACAGCGGCAGCGATAAAGCCAATCCATTCTATCCGGCCTGCCTTGATGGGCTTGCCACAGCAGTCGCGATACAGTATTATCATGGCAAAAACCAGCATTACAATTGAGGAGAGCACCGGTGCAAGAACAGGGCTGGCCCATGTGATTGGTATTAGAAATAATATGTCCCAATCCATAATCGAGACGGGCCAGTCAGGGATGGCCTGGAGCCCGGCACTGAAGACCTTGAGCCAGACGTAGTAGAAGATGTCCCAGACCGCGAAGATTGTTAAAAAATAAGCGAAGCGCTGCTGAAGATTTCGCCCGGACAGCCAGGCGAAGGTAAGGATCAAGACCATTGTAGCGGCCTCTCTGCCTATCTCGGTTAATAGAAGGGCCTTGTGCTGCAGTATGGTATCGACGTTACTTAACGGGAATATGAAACCATCGGGGTGAAAGATAACTCGAAGGTACACGACCACAGCGGATTCAATGTATGCAAACGCGATGCTGAAGATGACAGCGATGACAAAACGCGTCATAGTTGTTTTCAGGGGCTCTGCTGACACGTTTAGTAATTTCTCTTCTGTGGACATAGTGTTATAATTTTTTCAATTCTTTCATCAGTGCCGGGATGATTTTGCTTTCCGGTACTGTCGAGATTTTTCTGCCTTTTCGGTAGATGTATCCTTTATTCTTTGCGGCGCAGACAGCCAGGTCGGCGTCGGCGGCCTCGCCGGGGCCGTTGACCACACAGCCCATCACAGCGACGCGCACCGCTTTATCAATGGAAAGCAGGGCTTTTTCAACCTGTTTGGCCAGCCTGGTTATATCAATCTGTGCGCGGGCGCACGTCGGGCAGACTATCAGCTCCGGTTTTGTCCGTTTGTAAAGACCAAGGGCGATTAGAATCTGTTTTGCAATTTGTGTTTCTATGACGGGGTTGCCTGCGGCACTTACCCTAATGGTGTCACCGATCCCTTCTGCAAGCAGTGTCCCCAGGGCGACGGCGGAGGGTATCTGCGCATCTTCGGGCAGCCCGGCGTGGGTCAGGCCAAGGTGGATTGGATAGTCAAAGGTTTCAGCAATCTTGCGGTTAATCTCGATGGTCCGCGATACATCGCTGCTTTTTGCACTGAGAACCAGTTGGTCAAAATTGCTTTTTTCGAAGAGTCGAACATATTTTTTCATTTCCATCAGCATTAAAGCGGTGCGTTTTTTGATGGGGACATCTTGCTTTTTGAGGTCTCTGATGCTTGCTTCGTTTACGCCGATGCGGACGGCGGTATTGTGTATCTTAGCTGCGTCGATTATTCGCAGGATGCTTTTTGGATTTTTTATATTGCCGGGATTAAGCCGAAGTTTAGCGGCACCGGCTTCGATCGCTTCGATAGCCCGTTCGGGGCTGAAGTGAACGTCGGCGATTAGGGGCACATTTACTTTCGGGACGATTTTTGCAAAGGCGGCGGTATCGGCACGTGTGGGGACAGCTATTCTCACTAATCGGCAGCCTGCCCGGACAAGCCGATTTACCTGCCTTACACACCTGTCAATCTCGACGGTCGGCACCTTTGTCATCGACTGGATGACAACCGGAGCCGATGACCCGATGATGACGTGGCCGACCTTGACGGATTTCGTTTTTTTTCTTCTAATCATATTAAAATTGTAGCTTGTTTTAGATTGGTGAGCAAATTAAAATACAGTCAAACATGAAAACGCCGCTTGTGTCCCGTTGCTCGTCGTTCGAGCCGGGGGGCACGGGGTACGAGGCACGAATTATGGGCTCGATGTTGATATCGATTTTTACGGTGCTATTTGTCGCCTATTTGGGCCTTGGTATCATACTTTATATTATGCAGCCGACCTTTTTGTACTGTCCTGTGCGAGAAATACTTTATACGCCGGACGAACTCGGCATGGATTTTGAAAGTGTGGTTTTCAAGAGTGACGACGGCATGCAGTTGAGCGGCTGGTATATACCGGCCCCGTTAGAAGCCCGGACTCCCCGCCTCCGAGCCGACAAACTTGCCTCTCCAGGGGCTGCGTTGGTCCAGCTTGGTGATTCACGTGGCACGGGCTTCCAGCCCGTGAAAAACACGGCCAAGATGGCCGTGCCACTTACGGTCCTTTTCTGCCACGGTAACGGCGGCAATATGACGCACCGTTTGGACAGTATCAATATATTTTACAAACTCGGATTGAATTGCTTTATTTTCGACTATCGCGGCTACGGCAGCAGCGAAGGCACACCCGGCGAAGAGGGGACGTATCTCGATGTTACTGCTGCCTACGAATGGCTAACCAAAGAAAAGAAGATATCGCCGGATGATATTATTATCTTCGGCAGGTCGCTTGGCGGAAGCATCGCGGCACAACTGGCAGCCAGGGTCGAGGCTCGGGCCTTGATTATTGAGAGCACGTTTACATCCTTTGTTGACATCGGCAGGAAATTTTACCCTTATATGCCCGTTCGCTGGTTTTCAAGGTTTAGCTACAGGACCATCGATTATGTCAAGGACGTTCGTTATCCTGTTATGATAATTCACAGCAGAAATGATGATATTATCCCGTTCGAGTTTGGTTTGGAGTTGTACGAAGCGGCGAATGAGCCGAAGAAATTCGTCGAGATTTCGGGCAGCCATAACGATGGCTTTTTAGTCTCGAGTGAGATTTACAAAAAGGCCTGGACCATGTGGCTTCAGTTCTTAAACGAAAGTGAAAGCCAGGCCGATCGGCACCGGGCTTCTTAACGGTTCAATGTGTGTAGTTTATAGTGTTTAGACTCGTTAAAGTTTTTAGAGAGGGTACTTTCATGAAACGAAGTAATATTCCTGCTGCGTGTGTGATACTTTTTGTATACGCTCTCAGTGCCTGGGGTAAGCCTGTGGGCGCAAGCCCATACGCGAAATGGACAAATGGGCCATCGCACGACGCCGGTTTTTTTCCAATCGCCGTCTGGCTGCAAAATCCCTCTAAGGCCGGGATGTACAAGGACGCCGGTTTCAATACTTATGTGGGTCTCTGGAAAGGGCCGACAGAAAAGCAGCTTTCGGAATTGAACAAGGCCGGGATGAAAGTCATCTGCCACCAAAACAAAGTAAGCCTCAAGCATGTTGACGACGCGACGATTATCGGCTGGATGCACGGTGATGAGCCGGACAACGCCCAGCCGCTGTCAAATGGCAAGGGCTACGGACCACCGATTCGGCCCAAAAAGATTATCGACGACTACCTGAAAATTCGCAGTGCCGATCCAACGCGTCCGGTGCTTCTGAATCTCGGCCAGGCTGTCGCCTGGGACCGCTGGCACGGACGAGGCGTACGCACCAACCATCCCGAGGATTATAACGAATACGTCAAAGGCTGCGATATTGCCTCGTTCGACATCTATCCGGTTGCTCACACGAATCCGCAGGTATCAGGCAAACTCTGGTACGTGCCTAAAGGTGTGGAGCGCCTGGTGAAATGGACCAGAGGGGATAAAGCCGTATGGAACTGTATTGAATGCACCCGCATTAACAATCCCACGAACAAAGCCACGCCGCATCAGGTCCGGTGTGAGGTCTGGATGTCCATTATCCACGGCTCGAAGGGGCTGATTTACTTCGTCCACGAATGGAAGCCGAGGTTCAACGAATCGGCGCTTCTGAGCGACCCGGAGATGCTCACGGCGGTTACGGAAATCAACCGTCAGATTATTGGTCTTGCGCCGGTATTGAACAGTCCGGCCGTAAAGGATGGAGTGAAGGTATCATTCGATAATAAAGAAGTACCAGTCACATTTATGATAAAGAAATACAAGGGTGCGACATATCTTTTTGCCGTGGCGATGCGAAACGGCAGTACAACCGCGACGTTTAGTTTGGGCGGTCCGATGGGCGAGAAAAACGTCGAAGTCCTCGGCGAAAACCGAACAATCCCCTCGAAAAATGGCGTTTTCAAAGATAGATTCAAGCCCTGGGACGTGCATCTTTACCGAATCAGCCAAAGCAAAGCACATTGATTCTAATTTTATGTAAGTTTCTTGTAATCAAGGAGTTACAACGAGCGAGGCCGTCGGGGCCGCAAACCGCTGATTGGAGGTTGGACCTGCCTTTGGTGCGTATCTTTATATCGCGGTAAAGTCGGCTGTTCTAAAAATCAAAAAAAAGTTATTGAAACGCAGTTTTTCTATGAATCCCGCTCTGTTGAAATCTACGTAACGACCTGTTAATAAAGCAGTTAGGCGATTCTACAAAACTTTTTCAAAAAAATATGCATAAACTGTTGTTCGATGTTGAAAAATTTTTCTTGACGAAACAGTGTTTTATGTGGTATAAGAAAGAGAGTGTAAAGGTGTGTGTATTTTGTGGTTGATGCATTTTTATAGGTCGTCAGCTACAATTAGCTGAGAGAGTTATGGAGTGAGGTTTAGTTCCGGAGTGAGAGGTATGTTCTTAGGAGTTAAGGTGTGTACATTTCAAATAACAGCTCTAATGAGAGCTTATGAAAGGAGGTATTAGCCGAATCAGAGTTGTTTCATAAATAAGTACGAAGTTTAGTGAAGGTATTTTATTGCTTGTTTTGTTGAAGTTGTGTTCACACAGGCATTGTTTAACCCCGGCGGCTTTCCTGAGGAAGCCGGAAGGGGTGCGAGGCGTGAAGCTTTAGGATTTATTTTGCGGACCGCCCATGACGGACAAAATGGAATTCTTTCGTTTTCATGCCTGTTGAATACAGCACGAAGCTTTGGCATGCAGCCAAAGAAGATTTTTTTAGTTTTTGAAGGAGGAACTTGTTATGTGTAACAAATTGTTTTTATTATTTATGTCTTTTGTTTTGGTGCTGGCGATAGCCGGCAGCGCCGGCGCGGATGCCGTTCCGGGGGCGTGGGCGAACCAGGATATCGGCGGTGACGTGGTTCCACCTGGCAGTGCTGATTACAACCCAGCGACACCGTCGCTTGCCGTAACAGGCCAAGGCCACGACATCTGGGACAACCAAGACGATTTCCACTATGTCTACATGCCATGGACGACGGGCGACTGCGATCTAATCGCGCGTGTCGTCAGCTTCCCCGGGGGACCCAGCGGCTGGCAGAAGGCGGGCGTAATGGTTCGCCAGAATCTAACGGACGGTTCTCAGCAGTGCATGATGGTAGTCACAGGCACTGACGGCGGCGGCGCTGCAATGCAGTGGCGCGACACCCAAGACGGTGGCAGTAATTGGACGGGAGCGGACGCTCCCGGCGTAACGGAACCTGAGTATATCCGATTAACGCGAACCGGCAATGTGTTTACAGCCTTTAATTCGGAGGACGGTATCACCTGGCAATCGAGAGGCACGCATAATCTCACTCTGACCGACCCGGTTTACATCGGCTTTGCCGTTACATCGCACAGCACAGGCAATCTGGTCACGGCCACATTCGACAGCTTCGGCGGGGATATCTCATTTGAGACTAGTAAGGCCTCCGGACCGAACCCCGCGCATCTTGCCGTGGACGTGCCCGTAGATGCGAATGTCACCTGGACGCGCGGAGACGGGGCCGATAGTGACCAGGTTTACTTCGGCACTGATCCGGGAGCTCTGCCTCTTGTTGCAAATTTACTTACGATATTCCCAGCGGAGTATAATCCTCCCGGAGACCTTATCGCAAGCACGACTTACTCCTGGCAGATCGTTGAGGTCAATGATGCCGTCCAGTATCCGGGCCCTAT